>NZ_OY763408.1:0-1200000 GCF_963667405.1 uncultured Sphaerochaeta sp.
AAGAGCAATCCTCAATTCAACAACCGAAACAATCGCAACCAGCAGAGTCGTGGCCACGCCAAGAACTCCTTCCAGAAAAGTCAGAGTTTTGGTTCCAATCGCCCCATGCGTCAGAACCAGATGGATGAGTCCTCCCTTGACCTGAATATCGAGGAGCATCCTGAAGCACCTGTTCTCCTGCTTGAGCACTATACCAATCTTTCCATTGATGAACTGAGGAAAGTTGGCATTGAGCGTGGCATGCAAGCCGACACCATCCTTGATCTGCGCAAGCAGGAAATTGTGGCCGAAATCTTGCGGATCCACACCACAGCCGGTGGGGTCATCGTGGGAACCGGGACGCTGGAAATCCTTCCTGACGGATTTGGATTCCTGCGTTCTCCGTTCAATAGTTACCTTTCGGGCTTGGAGGATGTGTATGTATCCCCCGCCCAGATCAAGAGTCTCTACCTGAAGACCGGCGATGTCGTGTACGGACAGATCAGGACACCAAGGGAGAATGAACGCTTCTTTGCCATCCTCAAGATCCTCAAGGTGAATGGTGATGAGCCCATCGTGGCAAAGATGCGGGTGCCGTTTGACAGCCTTACCCCCCTCTTTCCCGACCAGCGGCTTCGTCTGGAAACGCTTGAGGAAGATATGTCTGCACGTATCATCGACATGTTCTGTCCGATCGGGAAAGGCCAGCGTTCGCTGATTGTTGCCCCTCCCCGTACCGGTAAGACGGTGCTTTTGCAGAAAATCGCCAATTCGATCAGCACCAACCACCCTGAGGTGGTGTTGATGGTACTGCTGGTCGATGAACGCCCCGAGGAAGTGACGGACATGCGCCGCCACGTCAAAGGCGAGGTAATCGCTTCCACCTTTGATGAGCAGGCGAGCCGACACGTACAGGTAGCCGAGATGGTCATCGAGAAGGCCAAGCGCCTGGTGGAGCACAAGAAGGATGTCGTCATCCTCCTTGACTCCATCACCCGTCTTGCCCGTGCTTACAACCAGACCGTCCCCGCCAGCGGAAAGATCCTCAGCGGTGGCGTCGACTCCAATGCACTGCACAAGCCCAAACGCTTCTTTGGTGCCGCCCGAAACATTGAGTTCGGAGGAAGCCTTACCATCATCGCAACCGGTTTGATCGAGACCGGATCGAGAATGGATGAGGTTATTTTCGAAGAGTTCAAGGGCACCGGCAACAACGAAATCATTCTGGATAGAAGACTTGCAGACAAACGCTTGTGGCCTGCAATCAACATCAAGAAGAGCGGAACACGTCGTGAAGACCTGTTGCTGCCCCCTGATGAGGCAGCTCGGATCTGGCTTACCCGTAATGCGGTCAATGATATGGACGATCAGGAGATGACTCCGTTCCTCATTGACAAAATACGGAAGACAAAGGATAATGAGGCGTTCTTGCGTTCGATCAATACCGGGATTCCTTCGGGTTCTGCGGCATATTAGGACCAAGTGAAGTACAGAAGTTTTTCTGCTGCGTACAGCCAGCAGAATACATATTCCTGGAGGAACTGAAATGAAAGACGGAATACACCCCCGCTATGAACTGACTGAAGTCCGTTGCTCTTGTGGCAACGTGATCAAGACCAAGACCACTGCAAAGAGCCTCGAGCTCGATATTTGCTCTGCTTGTCACCCCTTCTTCACCGGAACCCAGAAGATGGTCGATACCGCTGGTCGTATCGAGCGCTTCAAGAAGCGGTACGGTTTGGAAAAATAATGAGCCTATGAAAACCACCAGTGATGGTGGTTTTTTTTAAGGTTTTGGGACCTTCTGCCGTGCATCTTTCGATTATGTGGGAAGATGCGTCATTGCCGGACTCTACAAAAATAGGTTTTTTGTTGCATTATGCCGACAAGTATCCTAAAATTGACCCATAAAAATTAGGTTGGGGAATGGATAACGTTATCAAACAACATAGCAAGGAGTATGGCGAAACTCCGCTGGTCATAGCACAGGTGCCGGGAACCTGCACTTTGCTAGGCAGTTATGCAGACGCATGCAGGGGATGGTCCTTGGTTGGATCCGACTCCTCTGTTCTCTATGTTGCTGTGTCGTACCGTGATGACCAATTGGTCCGGCTCACCAATGCCACCCTGAACGACCGAAAGCGCTTTTCTCTTGGCAATATCAAGTTTCGCAAGGAAGACCGCTGGGGCAATTACATAAAAGGTGTTGTTGCCATACTGGCCAACGAAGGCGTGTCGTTCACCGGCCTGAACATCACCGTAGAAGGAAATCTCTTGTATGCTGACAACCAGATGGTCAGTACTGCGTGCAGCCTTGGCACCTGTCTCGCCCTGGATGCCTTGCTTGGTCTGAACCTGAGTCTTACCAGCCTGAT
Organism: uncultured Sphaerochaeta sp.; assembly: GCF_963667405.1. Classification (NCBI taxonomy): domain Bacteria; kingdom Pseudomonadati; phylum Spirochaetota; class Spirochaetia; order Spirochaetales; family Sphaerochaetaceae; genus Sphaerochaeta; species uncultured Sphaerochaeta sp. Next base: position 2,355 of record NZ_OY763408.1, read on the forward strand.
CAGGATATCCTATCAGGCATGCACCACCTTCAACAACGAGCGGTGCAAGATCAGTGACTTGCTGACAATGCTCAATGCACAGAAGGGCAAGGTGCTTTTCTTCGATTTGCAACATGTCACCTACAAGGAATTGGGTTTCCCGTTTACCGATGCCAACGAAGAGCATGTGGCCATTGTTGTGGACAGCAAGATCAGCCCGAATGCAATGCGGGAAGAAATCAACAGCAAGCGAAGAGCCATAGAGCGTGCTTTCACTAAGCTCAAGGAGCTGAAGAGTGGTGGTTTCCTGCGGGATTTCCCTGAGAATGAACTGACTGCCAGGGTGGTGCCTCTAGACGAGGAAGCTCGTCATATCTGCGAATATGTGCTGATGGAATCCCACCTGGCCAATGATGCTGCGTCCCTGCTGAATGCCAAGGATGCTCTGCTCTACGGAAAATTGATGAACCGCGTGCAAGCAGGGCTCAGGGACCTCTTGGAGGTTACCTGTCCTGAGGTTGACTGGCTTACAAAACGTGCATCCGAGCTCAACGGGTGCCTGGGATCGGTCCAGATCTCCAACGGGTTCAGCGGCAATATCATGGTCCTCTTGAGTAAACAGGCGCTTCCAAGTTATATTAGCCGTCTGGAGGATTATGAACACATCTTTGGCTTCCATCCCCGCTGGTATACCTATGAGGGAAGCGAAGCAGCAAGGGTTGTGTTTCCTGAGCACAGATGAACATACTGCTGACCAATGATGATGGGTACCAAAGCGAGGGGCTGAGAACGCTCTCCGAAGCGTTGGTGCGTGCAGGTCATGCAATCTGGATCTGTGCCCCCAGCTCCGAACGAAGTGCCAGCAGCCACTCCATGACGCTGCGCGGGGAGATCACCATCACCGAGTACGGCAAGAACCGTTACCATTGCAACGGCACTCCCGCAGATTGCATTCTCTACGCATCCAAGGGCAAGATTTTCCGCACCCAGCCGGATCTGGTCATCAGCGGCATAAACCATGGGTACAACATCTCCACCGACATCCTTTACTCTGGTACGGTGGGGGCAGCACGAGAAGCAGCCTTGACCGGCTTGCGTTCCATGGCAGTGAGCTGTACCCGTAGCAGTGACGGGACCTTTCCGTTCGAACGCAGCGCAGCCTTTGTCATCGAGCATCTGGACGAATTCTATCCATTGACGAGCAGCGAGTGTATCATCAACATCAATGTCCCCGGTGACGGGAATGGGCACTGGAAAAGTGCACAATTGAGTTATTTGGACTATCATGATGCGGTGGAGACGAAGCGTGAGGAGCAGACGCGATTCTACGATACCTCCTCGGTCCGTTTCGGAACCTCGGTTGTCCTTGCCCTCAAAGGCGGTGTCTCTCCTGTGCAGCGATGCAACACACAGGACACCGACTTCCAGGCTGTCCGCGACGGATTCGTCAGCGTCACCGCACTCTCCATCCTGCCTCCCGTCCACGCCTCCGTGCAAGCCCAGTTGGAAAAACTGAGCCAGGAGGCATCCCGTGGGTAAGTGCTGGGAATCGAAATGCACCAAGTGTGGTCTCTGTTGCCATGAGAAGGCTGTCTACGGCAAGAAGCTGGTGATAGACCTCGATTCCTGGTGTGAATTTTTCGATCCAAAAACCAAGCAATGCACAGTATATACCCAGCGCTTCACTCGTTGTCAGCGCTGCAAGAAAATGACTTACCTCAGGGCGATGTTCGCTTCCTATCTCCCCGATAGCTGTGGGTATGTTACCTGGGCAAGAAGCCATCACATACGGTTTGCCAAGCGACGCATCCTCCAATTCATTCATAGCAAGAACTGTCCCCAAGAAGACTCAGACGACCACCTGTACAAAGCATTCCAGGCATAATCGGTACGTGGCTTGACCTTTGGGGCCTCGTATAACTATGTTGTCTATGAGGTGTATCTATGGAACAGCACATAATTTATTTGGATAACAATGCGACCACCGTGATGCATGAAGATGTCATCGAAGCGGTCCATGAAGCACATATCCTGTACGGAAACGCTTCCAGCATGCATGGCCTTGGCCGTGCCTCCGCCCAGGCCATTGAAGAGAGCAGATTGGCGATAGCCGATCTGATCGACTGCTCACCCAAAGAGGTGATTTTCACCAGCGGGGCGAGCGAAGCAAACAATACTGTCTTCTCCACGATCAGGGAACGTATTGATCTGGGCTCGAAACGGGATCGCATGATCACCACCACGATCGAGCACCCTTCCATCATTGAGACGGTCAAGTATCTCAAGAGCCGGGGCTACAAGATCGACGAGTGTCCTGTGGACGGGACGGGAATGATCGATCTGGAGGCATTCAAGACCTTGCTCGGGGAAGATGTCGCTCTGGTTTCGGTCATGACCGGAAACAATGAGATCGGAACGATCCAGCCCATCAGGGAGATTGCACAACTTTCCCATGCAGTCGGAGCCCTCGTCCACACCGATGCCACCCAGGCAATCGGAAAGATTGAGGTTTCGATGCGGGAGATGGATGTCGACTATCTCAGCCTTTCGGGGCATAAGTTCTATGGACCGAAAGGAATCGGCGTACTGGCGGTGAAGACCAAGGCTCCGTTCAGCCCCCTTGTACATGGTGGACACCAGGAGGGAGGCCGACGAGCCGGTACGTACAATACCGCTTCCATTGTGGGAATCGGGGTTGCCGCAAGACTTGCCAAGGCGGATTTGCAGGAAGAACATGACAGGCTTTGGTCTCTGAGAGAGATGCTGCGCAAGGGCATTGAGGAAAGCATCCCCAATGTTGTGGTGAACGGCAACCAGCAGCACTGTCTGCCGGGCACACTGGATGTCTCCTTCCCCCATGCTGAAGGCGAATCAATCCTGCTGTACCTCGATATGGAAGGAATCATGGTTTCCACCGGAAGTGCCTGTGCAAGTGGTTCGCTTGAACCCAGTTATGTGCTTCTCGCCTCCGGGGTGGATATTGAGCTGGCGCACGGCTCCATTCGCTTCAGCTTCGGTAGATACAATACCGCCGACGATGTTGCCTATGTATTGGAGAAACTGCCCCCGATCATCAAGCGTTTAAGGGAGATGTCAACACGATGACAAATTTTATGAGCCAGTGGGTCTACACCCCTGTAGTGAAAGACCATTTCATGAATCCCAGGAATACCTGGAAAGAAGAAGAGGATTTTCAGGCTGATGGAGTCGGAGAAGTCGGCTCCCTTGCCTGTGGCGACCAGATGCAGATCATGATCAAGGTCGAAGACGATAAGATTGCAGACTTGAGGTGGCTCACCTATGGCTGTGCTTCTGCCATCGCAAGCACTTCCATGATGAGTGAGATGGCCATCGGCCTAAGCCTCAAGGAAGCGTACAACCTCACTCCTGCCATGATCACCGAAGCTCTCGGTGGGCTTCCGGAACACAAGTTCCACTGCTCTGTGCTCGGAGACAAGGCTCTTCGGGCCGCCATTGATGACTATCTTGAGAAACAAGGCAGGGAGAATCCCTTCAAGAAACATGTGGCAAAGGTAATCTGTGAGTGCAAGAGCGTGACTGACGTGCAGATCGAGGACCTGGTGAAAACCGGTCAGGCCAAAACGCTGGACCAACTGCAGGAACTGACCGAATACGGGACGGTCTGCGGGAAGTGCAAGCAGGAGGTCAGCGACCTCTTCGACGAGTACAAGCACATCTACAACGTCTGATACCAAAAAGCAGAGGCGGCCATTCGGCCGCCTCTCCTATCAGGATGCAAATCCAAGTAAGTGCAGATGCTTTCCGATATGCTTGGCAAGCAGGTCGGCATAGAGCTGTTCCTCGATGGCCAACAAGGAGAAAAACTCATCCTTGAAGAGTTTTCTACCGGTGGCATCCGTATCCTCCAGAAGAAACCCATAGGTGATGTGCAGCAACTGTCTGGCATTGTCATCCTCAAGGTAGTGCACGAGCTCTGCATCCTGGGTTGCATCCAGTGCCTCGATCGCTGAGATATCCGTTGTTACATGGTAGAACGCACGAGCATCTGCAAACCGGTTGAGTGCATGGCGGTGCATCCTTCTGTAGAGATCCGGATCTTTCAGGGCGACGAGGCGCATCGCCTCCAGCCAGTTTGTGCCGGCTGTCTTGATGTGAAAGCTTCCCTTGATCGTCTTCTGCAGAATCGGGAAGATGCTGAACTTGTCACTGCCGGAGTGAACACTGAGGCGATATCCGAACTGTTTTGCAATGGCAGTATGTGCAAGCAGGTCCTGCTCAAACAGTGCAAGGTCCCCGCGATAATCGATACCCTTCTGGAACTCCCCGATGAAACGGGGAGCGAGCGTGGAAACAACCACCTTGCGTCGTTTCAGTTCCAGCGCAATGAACAGATGACTCTTTGCGTCGGTGGGGGTGTCGGTCTCATCGATGGAGACTTCGAAATCGAGGCTCACCGCTGACCCTGCAATGTATTTCTCATAGATGGCTTGGATGAAATCCAATGCACGGTGATAAATGAGGATGTCGCGCTTCAGATGCTCCGCATCAAGGGTGTAGCTCTGGTCCGAAACAGTGAAGACCTGGTCACGATACCTATCCTCATAGCTCTTGCAAAGTGTTGCATCCATCTGCTCATATCTGGCTTCCACCTCATGGGTGCCCAGGGTGAAGACGGTGTTGTCGATCACATCAGAGCTGTCAAGGGTGATCATGGTGACTCCCGCTTCCAGGGCTTTCTCGATGTCTGCTTCCTTCTTCAGATGGTCTCCGTCAGCACCATAGCCGCCGGTATATCCTTCTTGGAAGACTGCATAGGCAGCCTTGTCGATGACATCCTCGAACGTCCTTCCTGTCAGCGTAAGCTCACGAATACTCTGTTGGGCAAAGATGGGAAACACCGAGGTTCCCTGCAAAGCACGGATATGGCCGCAAGTAGCTTCCCCAAGTCTGTCTCCCAACCCGATTGATGTCCGCTTGTTTGCATTTGATTGGGGTTTTGTGTAGGGAAGATAGGAATTGAGCACCAATCGGTTCGCATGGTTGGTTGGACAGATCTTGCATGAGCCTTCGGTCGTTCCCTCCAGTTCATCAAAAACCGGACCACTTCCGGTGGCTACCAGGTATTTCTCCCTGCCTGCCCTGACCAAGGCGAGCGTGCACTCCCCAAGGCTTGTCTCCGAGCGTTCATAGAGGGTGATGGGTTTGCCCAATCGCTTCTTCAGTTGCTCCGGTTTGATTCGTTTCTCTTCGTAGAGTTCCATACAGGTATCTCCTTCGCCTAGATGACGTCGAACTCACTGCCCCCAATGAACTCCCTGAGCAGGGAGTCATGGGGAACGAGGGTATCGGGAATGGGGTTCACATGCTCGAGGAATCGCAAGAGTCTCCGGGCAGTCTCGTACGCAGGCCCTGCTGCAGGCTTCACCATCTTCAGCAAGGGTTGCGCATAGGTGGTCAACACACCCAGCTCATAGTCGAGGGCACTGTTGATCATTACATTTGCATTGTTCTGGAAGGGGAAAATGTAGCGGTCTTCCCCTCTCTGGACCGAAGGCCACATGTTCAGGGTTGTCTCTGCATTTGTGCCACGGGTTCGGTTGTCCCTGATCATGCGTCGGATGATACGGTTGTCCGTGGTACTGATGCGGTTGTGGTCATCCAGATTCAACTGGGTGAGGGCAGAGATGTAGACCCTGAAGAGCAGGTCCTTGTCCAAGGATGCGGTCAGCTCGGGATTCATCCCATGGATACCCTCGATGATGAGGATTGTGCGTTTGTCCAGCTGTACCGGAACGTTTTCATAGGTACGGGTTGCACTCTTGAAATCAAAGCGCGGGAGTTGGACAGGCTCACCGGCAAAGAGATGCGAGAGGTCTTCCTGGAACTTGGGAACGTCAAGAGCCTGGAGAGCTTCCAGGTCGGGCTTGTTGAACTCATCCTTCGGGGCTTGGCTTGGGGGCAAATAGTAGTTGTCCAGTGAGATCTTGATCGTCTTCTTGCCCAGCACCTGCAGCTGTATGCCCAGCTTGTGTGCAAAGGTGGTCTTGCCCGAGGAGGAAGGGCCTGCCACCAACACGGCCTTGACACTGCTGTGCAGGTTGATCTGGTCGGCGATGCTCGCGATTTTCTTCTGCTGAAGGGCCTCGGCAAGACGGATGAAGGATTCCACCGTATTCTGGTTCCCCATCTTGTTCAGTTGGCCCAGACTCTGGATATTGAGGATGCTTCCCCAGGCCTTGTACTCCTTGAAGATGGAGAAGAGCAACGGATTGTCGACAAAGGGATCGAGACTCTTGATGTTGTGCGAACGAGGATAGCGCAGCAGCATGCCACGATCCTGGTACGGTTTGAGCTCCCAGACCTTCATCAATCCGGTTCTGGAGAGAAGCGGCTCATAGGAGATGTCCAGGTACCCTTGCAGGCGATAGAGGTTCACCTTCGGATCGTTGCGCGTAGAGAGCAGGGCGGCCGTCTGGTCGAAATGGTTTTGTTCGAAGTAGGAGAGCGCCGCTTGGTAAGGCAGGGTGACTTCCTGGATGTTCTGGTTTTGTTCCACAAGACTTCGCATAGTGGTTTCGATCGCCTCGATGTCCGTTCTGTTGAGCGTAAGGTCATCATCGAAGCTGAAGTAGTAGCCATCGCCGAGGGAGTGGCCGATGACCAACCTCCTCTGCGGATAGAGCATCGATACGGCAGCACACAGCAGGTAGCAGATTGAGTGGCGGTACATACGCTTACCCATATCGGAGAACAAGCGGACCGGCTGAAGCGTACAGTCGGCAACCAAGGAGCGGCTGCAGGAGTGCAGTTCATGGTTCACCAAAGCGCCAATGTACGGATTGTCCTCATAGATGGGATTTCGGCAGGTATTGGACATTCCGGTTGCAAAAAAGACATCCTCGACCGTCGATCCTATATCCAGGGAGAGTTGTTGTTCGTTGATGGTTACGATGATCTGTTTCATACACCAATCATACTAGAGCAACAATGAGTGAACAAGAGCAAAGCGTTTTCCAGCCGAATGTGCTATACTGATGCTTTCCAACGAAAGATTGACAGCGTGTCTGGAGGTAGCTACCTTTTGTATATGAAAAAGAAGCGTGCATTGGCGTATCCCTATCGCCATCGTTCGATACTGCATATAGATATTGGCTCTGAGACGTATTCTCAGATTCCCCTGGAAGAAGATGAGGCGAAAGCCTTGCTCGGCGGGCGTCTGCTTGCCCTCACCCTGTGGGAACGATTTGCCCAATTCGACGAATTGGATCAGAAGAGTTATGAAAGAGGCAATCCGGTGGTTTTTGCACCGGGGGCCGGGGTCGACACGCCCCTAAGCTGTTGCACATCCTTTACCGTGGTCACCAAAAGTCCGGTCACCGGAGCTCTTTCCATCACCAGCGCAGCCTCCTCCCTCGCCCAGGCAATTGTGGATTGCGGCTATAGCGCTTTGGTCATCACCGGTCGGGCCAGACGGCTTTCCTCCTTCTCCATCTCAGAGGGAAAGGTTGGGTTTTCCAGCTCAGAGGAGTTGCACGACCAGCTCACCACAGAAGTGGCAAAGCGCTCGAATGCCGCACATGTGGTTGCAATAGGACCTGCAGGGGAGCACTTGGTAAGCCATGCTTCCCTCTATGCAAACGGTCAGAACATCACCCGTGGCGGGGTGGGGTTGGTGTTCGGGATGAAGAACATCAAATACTTCACCCTTCACCCCCACTTGCAGGGTCGGGACAGCTATGATTCCGAGCGTATGGGAAAGCTTTCCACCTCCCTGCTCAAGGAAATGAACAGCACGAAAATTGGGAGAACCATTGCTGAGCAAGGTTCCATCGCGTTGCTGCAAAAGGCCAATCATCATGGGTGGGCTGCCATCGATACATACTCTACGCGCATCGATGGTCGTCTCTGGGGGCTCTGTCCTCGTTCATGTGAACAGCAGATGGATGCCAAAGTGCCAGCCTGTCCTGCCTGTACCGAGAGAAACGCTCTTGATCTGGAAAGTGGAATGGCTCTTGGTTCGAATCTGGAGCTGTTTGACAGCAGGAGCGTACAACAACTGGTGACCCGCTGCCTTGAGAACGGCCTCGACCCGGTGAGTGTCGGTTCTGTGCTTGCATGGGCGCGAAAATGCCGTCAGGATGGGCTATTGGGCTTCCTGCCCGATATGCAGCGTTCTTCGGCAATGGTCTACTTGCGCTTGATCGATGCCATGGCTTTCGGCCGAGGTACTGGTGAGCAACTGGGCAAGAGTCTTGGGGAATTGGTTTCCCTCTATGGGGGTTTTGAGCACGCCTATATGGTGCAGAACCTTCCCTTGCAGCCTTACGACTACCGAGCCCTTCCGGTGCAGGCTACGCTTGCTGCCATCGGGGATGAGACACTGGTAGTGGGCGAGCTCTTGTGGGGCAATCGCTACAGGCGTGGCAATGAGCGGAGGCTCGCCTCCTGGGCACTCAGTGCGCAGACCCTTGGCATCGCAATGGAAGGGGTGGGGTTCTGCCATTGGGCATCGGTATCGCACTTTGCACATCCTTTGTTGCACTTCCCGCACTTCAAGCGCGAAAAGAGACTTCTCTCCCAGCTTTCCGAACTGGCGTCCTTATCTGAGGGATATGAGATTGACAGTTCGTGGATGATGAGCTATGCACGGACATGCCTGAAAAAGCAGCGTGAGATCACCTATCGCCTTCGTGGGAAGACCGGACCGTACGGAGAGCTCCCGGACCAACTGCTGGTGAACGGAAAGAGCAATTTCCGTGCTGCCCAAGTGGTCCCCCTAGCCCGTCTGCTCGATGCCTATTGGTCGCTTTCTTCGAAGAAATCGTATTGGAGGGATGGCAAGAAGCGGTCGTCGTCAAAGGCTCGTACCGAAACTCCTTCACCGTCCAAGATGGCATAACTGGGTCCCAGACTGGTTCTGGGATAGGTTGGAGAGCCAGGGTTGAGCAACAGGATGCCGTCTGCATCCAGCTGTACTTTTGGTACATGCGTATGCCCATAGAGGAAAATATCCCCTTTCCTGAGGTCAAGTCCGTAGGGGGAGGGGTATCGGTCCCCATGCGTCATAACCAGTCCTCTCCCTTTCCATGGAGCTCTCCACACCAAGGGAGGCAGGTTCAGGGATGCGTTGGAGAATTCGTAGGAACTGTCACAGTTTCCCCGTACCAGATGCATAGGGATCTCCTGATGCAGGAGTGCCGAGAAAAGCGGGTTGTCCGATGGACAGAGATCTCCTGCAATCAGGATGGCCTCTGCGTTGAACCTCCGTGCCTTTTCAAGCAGGCGTTCGAGAACCCGCAAAGAGCCATGAATGTCACTGGTAATCAGGTAGGTTGGAGTCACGGCTGAGAATCTCCTCCACATTTTTCCATTTGATGGAAGCATGCTTCTTGTGATGTGCGCACATTGTTGCTATTATGATACGAGAATTATATAAAAATATACAATACGGGGGGAGGCCTATGTCATCCATCAGAGAGCTGGAATGCAGTGATGGGAAATCAGTGTGGTACCGCGTCTGGATCCCTTCTGACTCCCAGGTTGAGGCGGTACTTCTCATTTTGCATGGTATGGCAGAACATAGTCTTCGCTATGAACGCTTTGCAACCTATCTCAACGCCAAGGGGATTGCAGTGTATGCACCCGATCATCGTGGACATGGAGAAACTGCCGTTCGCAGCTCCGATACCCTTGGATGGTTTGCCGAACGCGAAGGCTGGCAGCGGGTGGTCGATGATGCATATGAGCTGACCAATGTCATCCTCTCCGAATTTCCCAGGAAACCTCTCTTTCTTCTTGGTCACAGTATGGGCTCATTTCTTGCCCGGACGCTCATGGTGCAACACTCAGATCTCTTCGACGGTGTGGTGATCATGGGTACCGGCCCAAGCCAAGGCCTTTTGGGAAAAGTCGGAAAGATGCTGGCAAAGAATCATGTTTCCAAGTATGGGTCCAAACACCCCGATACACTGTTGGACAAGATGAGTTTCGGGTCCTACAACAAAAAGATTACGAGGCCACAGACGCCTTTCGACTGGCTGAGCCGTGACAAAGAGCAGGTTGCCCGGTATATCGACGATCCTCTGTGCGGTTTTGTCTGTACTTCCAAATTTTTCGATGATCTGCTGGATGGGGTGGAAATGGCAAATGACCGCGCTCGTGCAAGGAAACTCCCTGCCGATCTCTCCCTTTTGGTCATAAGTGGGGAGAAGGATCCCGTAGGTGGCTACGGCAAGGGCGTCCGAAAGGTCTACGAACTCTATCGGGAGAGCAATATCAGTGATATCACCCTCCACTTGGTTCCCGAGGCACGCCATGAGCTGCTGCAGGAGACCAACAGGCTTTCCACAAAGGAGTACCTGTACTCCTGGATGAGCCAAAGGATCTAGGGATGGCTTTCAGGTCTGTGATACAGCAAAACCTCAAACGACTGGGCCTTTTCTATGCTACGGTTTTCCGGCAGGCGATGAAGGACAACATCCTCAACTCTGCCTCGGGTCTTGTCTATTCAACCCTGCTTGCCATAGTTCCTGCCCTTACGTTCATCTTTACCTTCTTCAATGCCTTGGGAGTTCTTGAGCCCTTGATAGCATTTCTTTCTGAGTGGCTCACTGAGCTTGCCGGGGTACAGGCTGGGGGTGAGTTGATGACGTTGCTCACACGCTATACCCGCAATGCAACCAGCCTCGGCGTGGTGGGCCTCATCTCGTTCCTGGTTACCATGGTGTTGTTGATCAACAAGGTCTGGACGGTGATCAACCACATCTATCGTTCCTCACGGTCGAGAAATCCTGTGAGACGGTTTGCCGGCTACATCACCTTCCTCATTGTGGCAAGCTTGCTTCTGGCTGCCTATGTCAGCGTACAGTCTGTGCTCACCACGTGGTATCTGGACTTGCTCGGGGTAAGCATGGGGCGCTGGTCTTCGGCACTGCAGTCCATCGCACCGGCACTCATTGTTGCACTGGTCCTTTTCTTGCTCATATACTTTGTCCCCAATACCAAGGTTCGGTTCAATGCCGCGTTCCTCGGCAGTCTTTCCGGGGTGCTGGTCATTACCATCTTCAGCAAATTCACGACGTTGCTTACCAATCTGGCAACCAACTTTTCCGTCATTTACGGTTCGTTTGCTGCGGTCTTCCTGTTTCTCTTTTTCTGCTATGTGTTCTGGGCCACGGTCTTTTTCAGTGTTGAGCTAGCCTATGTCCATCAGTTCCGCCCCGATGCAACAAGTTTCCGAGGCTTGCCCCAAAGCCCATCTCTGCAGCTCTCGGAAGGAACCAACATCATGATGCTCATCGGCAGCAACTTCCGCGAAGGACGGGGTGCCACTTCCACCAAGGAGATGCTGGACAGGCTTGCCATCCCGTTCAATCGCCTGCAAGGCTTTCTCGATCTGCTGACACAGTTGGATTTCATCACATCCACAAACAGCAGCAGGACCAGCTTCATCCCCAAGCAACCCTTGGAAAGTCTGAGAATGCAGGAGCTGGTGATGGGTCTGTACGGTCTCGCGAACATCGATGAAGTGGAGCACGATACGGCAGGGGAAGCAGTGGCCCAGCAGGTGCAGGACCACGGTATTGCGTCTCTGGGAAACCTTACCATCGAGAATCTGCTGCAACGGATCTAGCCCAAGGCCACATCCAGAACCATCATGGTCACAAAGCCGAGCATAGTCCCGAACGTTGCATAGTGGATGCCCTTGTGGTCACCTTTTTCTGCCTGGGACTCAGGTATCAGCTCCTCAACCACCACATAGATCATGGCCCCTGCCGCGAAGGAAAGGGCATAGGGAAGAATGGGTTGCATCTGGGTGACCAAAAGGGCGCCAAGCACTCCCCCCAGGGGTTCCACAATGCCGGAAGCCTGGCCGTAGAAGAAGGCCTTGCGCCGGCTCAGATTTTCCCTGCGAAGCGGAATGGAGACTGCTGCTCCCTCGGGAAGATTCTGCAGTCCGATACCTATGGCAACCACCAAAGCACCCATCATGCTGTCTCCGCCGATGATTGCTGCAGAGCCGATGGCCACTCCCACTGCCAACCCTTCGGGGAAGTTGTGCAACGTGATCGAAAGCACCAGAAGGATGGATCGCCTGAGATGTGTTGGCAACCCCTCCTCATCGCCTTGCTTTGAGCCGATGTGTGCATGGGGGAGGAGGTGGTCGCTGAGCCAGAGAAACCCTCCGCCAAGCAGAAATCCGATTGACGCAACGAGGTAGGCGGGGACCTTCCCTCCCTCCGCTATCTCTATGGCAGGGGCAAGCAGGGACCAGAAAGAGGCTGCTATCATGACTCCGCTGGCAAAGCCAAGCATGCTGTTCATGACGTGGGCTTTGATTGTCTTGAAAAAGAACACAAGCGCTGCGCCCAAAGCAGTCATTGCCCAGGTGCCCATGGTGGCAAGGAACGCCAGAAATACCGGATTGTTACTCATACCGTTACGATACGAGCCTGCCAAGCATAGGTCAAGAGGAAAACCGCTTGCCTAGCACTGCAAACAAAGGCTACTCTGGTGATGGAGGCTCCTATGGTGTTAGATTCCTTGACCCAACCAGTGATCGACCCCCTCATCTGGCACTCTTTTCCTGATGAGCGTGACGGTATTCTTACCGATGAAATATGGAAGTGTGGTGACCTTGTCTGCACACTCTTGAAAGACCCTGCCTGCAAAAGCGGGGAGGATCTGGTACGCATTCCCTACTCGGTGGTGGTCCAGCGCAAAGGCAAGACCATCCTTGCCGTCAGCCTTGAGCAGGAGGATCTTCGCTCCCTCTCCTACAAGCTCGGATGCTCGCTCAGGGAGTTGCAGGATGAGTACCAGACCAAGGGCTACTTCTCAGAGCTCAGGGCGTATCTCTATACTGCCTTGGAACGTGAAGACCTGGGGCTCTATGATGGGGATATGGACTTGCAGAGCATCAGGATCTTCTTCCTGGAGAACATCTGCGATACCTTTGATATCCTCAGTGAGCCGGTACAGCTCAAAGGGTAAAGACAAAGCTTCCTGAGAAATGTACCGAGGAAGAGGGTCCTGAAGGCTCCCGATAGGGAGCTATGATACCCGTTCCACCCTCCTTGATCGCCAAGGGTGCATAGAGGGTGGAGGTGTTCTCGTGGGGAACCAGTGTCGAAATGCGTGCTACGGGGGCAGAGGCAATCTGGGCCTTGAGCACGACGCCCTCGATTTCCAGCAACACCCACTGCCCGTAGGAGTACCCTGCCTCGAGCAAATCCTCTTCACCGATTGAGATGCTCACCATCTCGCTCACCGGCTTTCCTGCCACTTCCAAAGGGATGCTCTGAGCTCTTTTTGCAGTGGTGCAGGATGCCAGCAGCAACAGGCTGGCAAGTATGGTCACGATATATGCTTTTCTCATTCAATCCTCCTGAATCAGGGTGAAGGAATTCTTCTGGTACTCCAAAAGGCCTTCCCTGCGCATCTTGCTCAATTCGCTGGACATGGCGCTGCGTTCCACACACAGATAGTCTGCCAGCTGTTGACGGTCGAACGGGATGGAGAAACTCCTGCTCCCTCGTTTCTGTGCTTCACTGGAGAGGTAGGAGAGCAGCTTCTCCCGTGTGCTCCGTTTGGTGATGTGGTTCATCTTCTTCATGAGTTCCAGATTCTTGTAGGAGAGCAGGTGTACCATATTCTCGATGAGTGCGTGATGGAAGCTGCACGCTTTGGAACAGGAGCTTATCACCTGATGCACATCCAAGAAGAGAATTGAGGAAGGCTCGCAGGTGATGACCGACACTTCGCTCATTTGTTGGGTGCAGGCAAGCGTTTCGGCAAAGCTGTCAGCAACCCCCAGATTGGAGACCACGGTCCTATTGCCCCAGAAGTCATGGCGCACGATGTTTACCGAACCGCTGAGCACGATTCCCAGTTCGTCGGTATACTCCCGCTCATCAATGATCGTATAGTCCTTGGGAAACTCTACTTTTCTTGCCTTCAGACAAGTGAGCAGGCTGGGAATATCCTCAGCCTGAATCTGAGCGAAAAGGACCGATTGCATCAAGAGGGGAACGACATCCATAGATATTCCTTATCTGTTGTAAAAACAACATATATTCTTTGGAGGCCATGGTACCATAGCTTGCGATGCAAGACAATGGAGGACAGATATGATCAGACAGATGATTACCATAGATGAAGAGAAGTGCAACGGTTGCGGTTTGTGCGTGAGCGCCTGCCAGGAAGGGGCCATCGGCCTGGTCAACGGCAAGGCTGTGCTGCTGCGTGAGGATTACTGCGATGGGCTTGGCAACTGCCTGCCGGTCTGCCCCACCGGTGCAATCACCTTCGAGGAGCGTGAGGCGCCTGCCTTCAACCACGAAGAGGTGGAGAAGCTGATGGGTGAGCAGAAGCCTGTCTTCAGCTGTCCCGGCAGCCAGATCAAGGTAATGAAGCAGGAGACCCGGAAAGAAGAGATCCAAAGCCCCCAGAAGATGGCAAGCCAGCTTCGCCAATGGCCTGTGCAGATCAAGCTGGCTTCCCCCAATGCCGCTTTCTTCAACAATTGCGACCTGCTCATTGCCGCCGACTGTGCAGCATATGCCTATGGGGATTTCCACAATACCTTCATCCGCAACCGGGTCACCCTCATCGGCTGTCCCAAGCTCGATGAAGGCGACTATGCGGAGAAACTGTCGGCAATTTTTGCCAGCCATGACATCCGAAGCGTCACGGTGGCTCGGATGGAGGTCCCTTGCTGCGGAGGCCTCGACCATGCGGTCAAGCGAGCCATCACCGCCAGCGGGAAGATCATACCCCTTGCCGTGGTGACCATCTCCTCCGAAGGGGAGATTCTTCGCTAGTAGATCCAGGAAGCCCCTATGCCAAGAGCAATCACCTGGTCTCCCTCCCAGTTGAACAGATCCGAGCTCTGTCCGAAGGGAGCCGAGAGGTATCCTACCAGACTGAATCCCTCAAAGACCGACCAGACAGCACCCACTGTTGTGTTCATCGACAGGTCGAGTGGGCTGAGGATGGTCCTCAGACTGAAGGAGAGGCTGCTTGTTGGGGTATAGACAAGCTCAGGGTAGAGCAGGAGGGTGCAGGTTGCATCCTCCTGACCTTTGAACGCCCAGCTCTCCAAGGGGCGGCTGAGAAATTCCAGACGCAGTGCCAGGGTGCGGTCACCGGAGAAGTAGAGAGAGTGGAACAAGCCTCCGCTGATCAGGAAAGAGGAAGCATCGGCTGAGAATGCATGGTCAAGCTCGACCGAAGAGCTGAGATACCAATCGGCTCCGATGTTTCCCTGCAGGCTCACATAGGGTTTGTGCGCTCGTGCTCCCGAATCGATGGTAGCGTATCCTGCCTCCACCTTTGTCTCCCCTACATTCGTATAGAAACGGAAGCCAAAGCCTGCATCCTCAATCCTGCCGGAAGTGTTGGGGATGAGTATAGCCTCAACAAAGCTGAAGAAACCCAGCGGATAGTTCAGTGCTGCCATCCAATCGGTCTTGTCCCTAAGGGTGGTCTGCGTCAGGCTTACTGACGTAGAGGAGCTGCCGTAGAGTACATCTGCTGCATTGAAGAGCATACCGTCGCCCCAGCTGAGCCGGGTTTTCCCTGCAGTCAAGCGGAAGGAGGGGAAGCGTGCACGCAGGTACGCCTTGTGGATGACCTCTTCCAAGGTTGGAGTGGTATCAGGATACGATGCCTTGAGCACGACCTCCCCGCGGACATTGCCCGAGCTCGGGGAGGGAAGGGAGATCTTCAGGTCCATGCCCATTCCCTGGTGAACCGTCTCTGTAGAGGGCTTGTAGGAGAGGCCTCCCAAAAGCGACATATCCACCACAGGGACTACGGCCGCAAGAAGCGGAGTCAGCAGGAAAGCGAGTACCAGAAGCAAGAGGAGTGTTCGTTTCCCTACCATGTCAGATTCTCCAGGGAGAAGAGATTGGCAGCAAGAGGAACATTTACCTCCAGGCTGTCCAAGGTCATCCAGGTAGCACTGTCACGCTTCATCTTGTCCTCGATTTTCGTCTCGGAGGGGAGTGTCCTTCCTTCAGTCTCGACGGTGGAAAGGACTTCCATCACCTTCAGGAGCCGCTTCTGGGCTGTGGAGTACTCAGCCTTCCACACCAGGTAGGTCTGCTTGTCCACCCAGATTTTCTGCACCGGGTAGGCTATGGTACGCTTCTTTGCGGTGAGCGTCAGCACATGACAGTCATGGCCATTGACGGTCTCACTGCCTTCCAGGACCACCGTATAGCTGTCCAGCGTATTCTTCTCCTCGGTCATATCCTCATAGGAGAGATCGCTTCCCAGCACCGACTGCCTGAGGGCCGCCCCCTGCAATCGGATCAGCTCCTCTGCATCGGGATAGAAGAGATAGAGACTCGACTGGGTCCTCAGGATCTTCTGCCCCCGCTCAGCGGTACTGGTGAATTCGATCAGGGAGTCGCTGGTTCCTCGTGCCCATGCCTTGAAGGTGCTGATCTTGGTTCCGAACCGATCGGTGGTCTTGATGGAGCCAGTGGAGACCGAGGTGTCAAAGGTGGCCATCTCATCCATCCTGCGGATGACATCCTCGCCGGTGAGGGCGAACAGGAACGAAGGGATGGTGCAAAGAAGCAGCAGGGTCAAAAGGAGTTTGACGACAGGTTTAGACATAGCGCAGAGCCTCCACTATTTGGATTTTTGAAGCACGTCGGGAAGGAATGAGGGTGGAAAGGGATGCAATGATGATTGCATACACCCAAACAAAGAGGGCGATGAAAAAGTTGACCTGTGGGTACAGGATGGAGGATATCTCCATGTCCACCCCACTCATTGCTTCGGTGAAGTTCAGCCCCACCTTGCTGAGAATGAAGACGATGATCAGGCCGGCAATGGTTCCAAGGGTGGATCCTATGATGCTGATGAAACTGCCTTCGAGCAAGAAGAGCCTGGTAAGCTCCTTGCCTTGCATGCCCAATGCTCCGAGTGTCCCGATCTCCCGCATCCGTTCATAGATGACCATCATCGTCGTATTGATGATCACTGTGCTGCCAAGCACGAAGAAGATCGCTCCCATGACGTAGTAGATTACCTTGGCGATGGTAAGGAAGGAGTACATCGTATTCAGATCCTTCCATGCTTTGGTTTCGGTCCCCAGCGAGAGCTCGGTTTGGAGCAGTTCCTTCACCGAAGATGCTACATCCCGCTCCTTGTATCCGTCCTCGGTCAACAGGAGTATCTCCTGGACCTGTCCCTCCATCCTCAAGAGGTATTGGGCTCTGTCAAGCGGAACATAGAGCACCTTTGCGCTGAGCCCTCCCACGGGGAAGGAGGCAATGCCTACAATCTGGAAGGTCATGGCATTCGACCCGCGCAAGGCCGTGGATGTGAGCACCGTCACCTTGTCCCCCAGGTTCAGGTGGAGATCACGGGCAAGCAAGGATCCGATGAGCATCTCATTGTTGCCCTCGGTGGGGAGCCTTCCCTCCGTCACCAGCGACGGGAAGTCGATGAAGGCAGCTTCGGTGGCGAAGTCCACCCCGACACCCATCGCAGCATTGTTGTTGCCGTTCAGATAGAGGTTGGCAGGGAAGTTGATTCGTGCCGTTAGAGCACGCACTCCCTCCTGGTCTGCAACCAAGGGCAGGACCGCATCCGCTTCAAGACTCAGATGCAAGGGGTTGTACCGCTCATACTGCTCAAAGGACTCATGGCGAACTCTCACCTCGCCGGTGTAATAGCTGACGAGATTGGTTGCCATGTCACTCTCCATTGCCTCCAGCAGGGCCAGAAGGGCCATGATGGCCATGGCAGAGACTGCGATGGCGATGGCGCTGAGCATCGAGCGACGGAAATTGCGGAATATGTTGCGAAACGCAACGGCAGGAAGTTTGATCGTCATTGCATTTCCTCCTATTGGTGATGCAGACAGGTGGGGATGTCGAGTTTCAGTGCACGCCTGATGGGGAAAATCGCCACCAGCATGGACAGGCCGATCCCACTGAAGAAAGCCTTGGCGATGGTTGCAATGCTCCATGCGCCGCGCATGACATTCTGGACCCTGAACCCGATATCCATATCCCGGAACACAAAACCAAAATCGAATCCGACATTGACCAGATAGAGATTGGCGAGGACTCCGAGCAGGATGCCGACCAACGATCCGACCAGGCCGATCCCCCCTGCCTCAAAGAGGAAGGAGAAGAGGATGTCCCGATCTTTCATACCCAGGGCGCGCATCATCCCGATCTCGCGCATCCGCTCAAACATTGCCATCAGCATGGTGTTGGAAACACCCACTGCTGCGATGATGAAGACCAGGAAAAGGATCAATCCCGTTCCTCCTTGCTTAGCCTCAAGCAAGGCAAGATAGTCACGGGCTAGGTCTTCCCACGTAAAGACGCGCAGCTGTGGGTCGATGGAGGCAAGGTCAGCCTGCAAGGTTTTGCTGACAGAGTCCAGGTCGCTCTTCTGAGGAAGCAGGATGTCGATGCTCGTCACCGCTCCTTCCATGGCGAGATAGAGATCCGCCGCATCCTTGTCCATCATGACCAGGGTGCGATTCACATTCGGATTGGGACAGTTGACGATGCCGACGATCTGCATATCGAAAGCCTCATAGAAGCCTCCCTTTCCGCGGGTGACGAAGGTGACCCAGTAGCCTACCTTTGCCCCGATATCCTCAGCGAACCAACTTCCGAGGACCACGCCGTCCATCTCGCCCTTTTGCAGGAAGCGTCCCTCAAGCAGGGTATCCTTGAATCGGTAGACGGAAAAATCCGTCTCGGGGTTGATGGCGGTCACCTGGACCGTCATATTCCCGTCCTCCCCGAAATCTTCCTGGTAGAGGATCATGTCGGCAGCAAATACCGTTCGCTCGGTTGCGGTGATGCCCTTTTGGGCAAGCAGGTCCAGCACTGCTTCGGGATCTTCGATGGAGGACTCCACCGGAAGGAACATTCTTTCTTCCCAATAGGAGGCCTTATGGATGCGCAGCGATGCGGTTTCGTACCACTGCAGGTTGCGCATGGACTCCAGATTTGCTCCCATGAGCAGGGAGTCCACGAAGATGTACATCATCAGCCCCATAGCTATGGCTATGGAGGTGATGAGGGTTCTCCGCTTGTATCGCAGCAGGTTCTTGGCCGCAAGTTCCAAGATGAATTTCATCAGGCTCTCCTTTCATCACTGACAATGGTGCCATCATGAAGTTGTACCAGACGTGTGGCATAATCCATGACCATCTGGTCGTGGGTGGAGAAGATGAACGTGGTTCCATACTTCTCGTTCATCCGTTTCATGAGTTTGAGAATCTCTTCCCCGGTCTTGGAGTCGAGGTTTGCCGTAGGCTCATCGGCAAGGATGATCTGGGGCTGTTTGACCAATGCCCGTGCGATGGCAATCCGCTGTTGCTGGCCACCGCTGAGTTTTGCCGGTCGTCTGTGTTCCATGCCTGCCAGCCCTACTTCCTTGAGCACCTCCATGGTCCGCCTCTCGATTTCGCTCTTGTTCACATCCAGAAGGGAGAGGACGAAAGAGACATTCTCGTAGGCGGAGAGCACCGGGATCAGATTGTAGGTCTGGAAAATGAAGCCAAGGTTGTTTCTCCGGAAGGTGGTCTTCTCTGTTTTGCCCATCCCGCTGATCGGAATGTCATTGATGAAGATCTCTCCCTCATCGATGGCATCGATGCATCCGATGAGATTGAGCAACGTTGTCTTGCCCGAGCCTGAGGGACCTGCAATGGAGAGAAATTCTCCCTTGCCCACTTCCAATGAGACCTGTTTGAGGGCCTTGACGACACTCTCCCCGCTTTTGTAGTTGCGCGATACCTTATCTACCTTGATCATACTTGTTCCTTTTGCTTGTCTGCTTGCTCGGTTTCTTGTTGTTTCTGTAAGGCTGCACTGCCAAGTACAGCACCAAAGTCCATATGGTCCAGGATGGATGCGGGCATCAGCATCATGGAGTTGTTCTGCCTGATACCCTCGTAGATCATGTTCATTGACCTGAGTTGGAGAGCGATGGAGTCCTTGGCGTACTCGGCTGAAGCCTCACGGAATTTCTTTGCGATCTCGACCTCGGCCGCCCCAAGGATGATTCGCGACTCCTTCTCCCGTTCTGCCTGTGCCTGCTTGCTCAACGAGTCCTCAAGCTCCTTGGGGATGATGATGTCGGTGATTTCCACCGAAAGGATGGACACTCCCCAGGGGTTGGTCTTTGCATCCAAGGCCTGCTGGATCTCACGGCCCAACTCCTCACGCTTGCTGAGCAGGCTCGAGAGCGGGTGTTTTCCGATGGAGTCACGAAGTGCTGTCTGTGCCGAAAGGATGACCGCCTCGGTGTAATCTTCCACCTCAAGGATGGCTTTCTTGGCATCCCAGATCATCCAGAAGCAGAGTGCATCGACATGCACCGGTACGGTGTCCTTGGTCAGGGTTTTCTCTGCGCTGAAGTCGGTTGCCCTGATACGCATATCGAGAAACTCGGCTATTCGGTCTACCAGGGGGATGAGCAGGAACAGTCCAGGTCCCTGCACTTTGTGGAACTTGCCCAGCCTGAGGATGATCACCTTGTCCCAGTGGTAAACAAGCTGGAAAGAGGAAGAGAAGAGAAGCCCCAAGGTGGCGAAGATGGTGATGGGGTAGAGATACACGGACAATCCCCCAACCACCCCGACCCACAGCATCAGCAGGAGGCTGGTCATGGTGACCCACAGCGGGAAGATGGCAATGACCAACGCGCAGAGGAAGACTGCGGTGCTTACCGCCACAACTGCCTCTATCCCAAGGAAGGGGAAGATTGCGAGTTGGAGTACCGATCCGGCACCGAGAAAGATAGCCAACACCAAAAAGGAGATCGACCCGAAGGCGAAGTCCTTCTTGAGGGTGAACCCTTTCAGGTTCTTGATGCGTTCAATTTTCTTTTGGTACAGGTTCATGATATATCCTCTTTTTTCTGTTGTTCAGATCCAAGGTCACTGATGGTTTGCAGGATTTCCTCGAAACTGAATCCATAGCTGGCAGCCTTGGTAAGGAACTCCTTGCTTAATTGGGAGAGAATGCGTTCACGCTCGATGGCATCGATGCTGATTTTCTTGTCGCTGATGAACGTTCCGGATCCCTGCTGGGTGACTACAATGTTGCGGATTTCCATCTCTGCATACGCGCGTGCCACCGTGTTGGGGTTGATGCTCAGATCGACGGCAAGGCTGCGTACGGTAGGCAGCTGAGCCCCTTTCTCCAGTCTCCCGTCAGCAATGGCCATCTCCACCTGCAGGATGATCTGCTTGTAGAAAGGGACCCCGCTCTTTGCATCCAGGCTGAAATCCAATTTCGGTTCCTCTTTCAGTTTCACCGACAAAACCTCTCTTCTTGTACTATTGTACTGGTGTATTAGTACAATGTCAACACAAGCTTTCTTCTGTCCAACAACAAAACGGCTGCCTCCGGGGGGAAGCAGCCGCTTTGCGAGCCAATGTCACTGTTACTTGTGCTTGATGAACGTTCCGTTTTGCAGCTCTCGCTGGGCAAGTGCCAGTTCTTCGCGGGTATTCATGACGATGGGACCGGCCCAGGCGATGGGCTCGCCAAGCGGTTTGGCACTGTAGAGGAAGATTCTTGCCCCCTCGTTCCCCGCCTTCAGTGACAACGTGTCACCCTCACCGAAGAGAATTGCGCGGTGGTAGGGCACTTCCTGCCCATCGGTGTGCACTGAGCCCCGGACCAGGTAAATGAACAGGGTGTGCCCAGGATCGAGGGTGAGGGTGAACTCAGTCCCCATCTCCAGCTTCACATCAAGGTAGAGGGTACGGACATAGTCCCCCTGCTCAGGACCATCGACTCCTTCATACGAACCACTGATAACCCTCACTTCCTTTCCTTCACCTGTTACCACCGGTATTTGGGGGGAGCGGATGTCGCGGTAGGCGGGAACGGTCATCTTGTCCTTCTGCGGCAGGTTGATCCACAGCTGTGTACCCAACATCAGATTGCTTGGTTTGGGCATCTCCTGGTGGATGATGCCGCTGCCACCGGTCATCCATTGGCAGCAACCGTCGTCAATGGTACCGCTGTTGCCCATGCTGTCCCCATGCTCGATCTCCCCTTCAATGAGATAGGTGACCGTCTCGATGCCCCGGTGCGGATGCCAGGGAAAGCCTTTGACGTAATCCTTCGGATCGGTGGCATCAAACGCATCGAGCATGAGAAAGGGATCGAACTCCTTCACATCATGGTAGCCGATGACCCGTACCAATTTCACGCCTGCCCCATCGTACTGGACAGCGCCTCCTGTGATTCTCCTGATCGGTTTTACCTGCATGGTGACTCCTTTGGTGTAGGAAACACAAACCGGCCTTGCTTCAGGCAAAGCCGGTGATACAAATCCTAGATGACCAGTGAGGGTGGGTTGAAGACCCTGCTTGCCAACTCTTGGTTGAGCATGAAGAGCCCTCGGTTGTCCGAGCCGAAGACTTCAAACTTCTGGATGTTCTCCTGTGCGTTCATCTCCTCCTCACCCTGTTCCTTGATGAACCAGTTGAGGAACTCCAGGGTACGATAGTCCTTCGCCTTGGAAGCTTCCTCGTAGATGGTATTGATGGAGGCTGTCACATACTCTTCGTGCTTGAGCGCTTCGACAAGCGGCTGCTTGAAGTCCTCATACTTCATGGTGGGGTCGGCAATGGCAGAGAGGGTAACGCCATGGCCATTGTTCAGCAGGTACTGGCGGAAGAGCATGGCATGACTCATCTCCTCCTGAGCCTGGACCTTGAACCAGTTCTCATACCCAAGAAGGCCTTTTTCTGCATAGAAGGTTGCCATATCCAGATAGAGATAGGCAGAGTAGAACTCCTTGTTCACTTGTGCATTGATCAGGTCAGCAATTGGTTGTGCCAGCATGGGAATTTCTCCTTATGAGTGTACCGTGATATGCAAAGTATACTAGTAAGATTTCGTATCGACAAGGTCTGAAGAGGGGGGGAGTTGTTTCCCATGAATTGACGGTGTAGAATGCACTCCATCATGAAACCGAAGCGCAAGCAGTCCTTGCAACCCAACCATGTCCTGTTGATTGGCTTTCTTGCCATCATCCTCATCGGCTCTCTCTTGCTGATGCTCCCGATTGCCCGGAACCAGAACATTTCCCTCTCCTATATCGACGCCCTCTTCATCTCCACCAGCGCTGTCTGTGTAACCGGGTTGGTTACCGTAGATGTGGCTCTTACCTTTTCCTTGTTCGGTCGTACCGTCATAGCGTTTCTGATACTGCTCGGCGGTTTGGGATTTGCCTCCATTGTCATCTCCTTCAGCTTGTTGCTGGGCATGAACATCGGCATCGGAAAGCGTACCCTGATCAAGGAGGCGTACAACCTTACCTCCATGCAGGGAACGCTGAGGGTTGTCCGGGCGGTTGCCATTGCCGGGTTCGCATTCCAGGCATTGGGGACCTTCATTGAATATTTCATTTTCCGGAACACCTATGCACCCTCCGCTGCGTTCGGCCACGCCTTGTTCAACACCATCAGCGCATTCAACAACGCAGGCTTTGACCTGATGGGGGAGTACAAAAGCCTTACCGGTTATCGTCACTCCTTGGGAATGAACCTTACCACCGCTATGCTGATCATCTTGGGTGGAAGCGGCTTTTTTGTGCTTGCCGATGTGTTTCGCAACCGGAGGTGGAACAAGCTGAGCATGCATACCAGGATTGTACTTTCCATGAATCTGATCCTGCTTGCAGGCGGCACCATCTTTTTTGCCTTGGAGGAACGGCTGGATCTGCTTGCCTCTTTTTTCCAGAGTGCCACTGCACGTACGGCAGGGTTCAATACCGTGGATATCGGCTCGTTCAGCCAAGCGGGGTTGCTGTTCATGATGGCTTTGATGTTCATCGGTGCCTCGCCAGGTTCAACCGGTGGTGGTATCAAGACCACCACGACGTTCACCCTGTTCTTGAGTCTCAGCTCACTCATGTTTCGTCGTGAGCCGGCGGCATTCAAGCGCAAGGTAGGCAATGAGAGTATCCTCAAAGCATTTCAGGTGTTGCTTCTTTCCTCGTTTCTGGTAAGCGGAGGAAGTTTCCTCCTCTTGCTGATTGAGGGAGAGCGTTTCAGCTTCATCTCCATTCTCTTTGAGACGGTGTCGGCATTCGCCACCGTTGGACTCTCCACCGGAATCACCACGGAACTTGCATCCCTGTCCAAAGGGGTCATCATGATCATCATGTTTGCCGGAAGGGTTGGCCCGATCACCATCGCCACCAGCCTGAAAGCAAAACCATCTCATCTCAGTCATGTCGAGGAACAGGTGTTCATCGGCTAGTGGAGGCACATACCATGAAAAAGGAATTCGATCCGGATGCATACGGCATCATCGGCTTGGGAAGATTCGGACTGTCCCTTGCTTTGGAACTCACCGCAGCAGGGAAGCAGGTCATCGTCCTGGAGATTGAGGCTGAGAAGCTGGATGCAGTGAAGGACCAGATCGAGAACATCTATCCGGTGAAGGCCATCACGGCTGATGTGCTCAATGAATCGGGCATCTCCCACTGTCATACGGCAATTGTCTGCATCGGAAAGGATATCGAGTCAAACATCCTGGTGACCATGAGCCTCTTGGAGCTGGGCATCCCCCGAGTCATCGCCAAGGCGACCAGTCCCAACCATGGCAAGGTGCTCGAACGCATCGGGGCGGAGGCTGTGTTTCCTGAAGTGGAGATGGGTGCCCGTCTTGCACGCTCTTTGGTGTCGACCGGTACCTTGGACTTCCTTGAGCTGTGTGAGGATTTTTCCATTGCCAATATCAATCTCACCTCTGTGTTTGCAAAACAGACAGTTGGCGAATTGAATGTACGCAAGCGATTCCATCTGAACATCATCGTAGTGATACGAGAGGGAAAGGCCATCAGCGAGATTGTACCGGAGCTGATGCTGCTGGAGAACGATGTGCTGGTGGTTGGCGGAACCAACGAAGCCATCAAACGATTTGAGAAGGCTAATGAAGACTAGCCGATCGCTTGGCTTCCGTCTGCCAGATCCTGTGCATAGTGAGCGTACTCCTCGGTGTTCTCTCTGATCTTCTCGTACTCCTCATCAGAGAGGGTGCGCACCAGCTTGGCGGGAACACCCATCAGCAGGGAGCGGGGAGGGAAGCTCTTGTTCGGAGAGACCACCGACCCTGCACCTACCAAGGACTGCTCGCCGATTGAACTGCCATCCAGTACAATGGCTCCCATCCCGATGAGACACTCATCGGCGATGGTACAGGCGTGCAATATCGCGCTATGCCCAACCGTACAACGATCGCCCACCACCAGATTTCGGTCCCGGGTCACGTGCAACACGGCATTGTCCTGGATGTTGGTCTGCTTTCCGATCTCAATCGAGCCCACATCGGCCCTGAGGGTCGCATGAAACCAGACTGAGGAGCCCTCTTTGAGTGTCACGCTTCCGATGAGGTCGGCGGATGGGGCAATCCAGCATCCCTCACCAATCACAGGCTTGTTCTCGTTGTGTGCATACTGCATGGCTGCATTGAACCATATTCAAAGCGTGATGTACAGGGAGTGGTAAAAAATTTGCGAATGACTTGCAAATTTGTACCAACTTCAGTATCTTGGAATGCGTACCAGGAGGTACCATGAACAAGCATTTTCCCACTCTTTTGTATATGTTGCTTCTTGTTCCCGCCCTTGTGTTCTCAACGGGGACTCGTGAGCAAGCACCCGATGACACCTTGCCCGTTGTGGCCGTGAGCATTCTTCCCCAGGCCTATTTTGTGGATAGGATCGCCCCGTCCCTGGTGGATGCACTCACCTTGGTGGGGGAGGGGCAGAATCCCCACTCCTACGAACCATCCCCCTCACAAATGGCTCGCTTGGCAAAGGCGGATGTATGGATTCTCAGCGGAACCGACTTCGAGCATGCCCTCGAGGACAAGATCCAGGCGCTGTATCCCAATCTGCTCGTAGTCGACGGAACGCAAGGGATGACCTTGCGCACGCTGGAAGCGCATGACCATGAAGAGGAAGCGGCTCATGAGGAGCACGATGAGCATGATTTGAATATCGACCGGCATACCTGGCTTGGCTGGTCCCAGGCCAAGGTCCTGGCAACCAATACCCAAAAGGCGCTCTTGGCCGTGCTCGACGAGGAGCATCATCAGATGATAGAAGCAAACACCGCGACCCTGCTTTCTGAAATCGATGCACTCTTTGCCGATATGCAGAAAAAACTTGCTCCGCTCTCCGGGAGCACCGTCTTCGTGTATCATCCCTCCTTCGGCTACTTCCTCGACTCGTTCGGCCTGATGCAGGAAGCAGTTGAGACCGGAGGGAAGGAACCTACTGCACGCGATCTCTCCCTCCTGATCGCTAAAGCCAAGGCAGAGAACGCCCAGGCAATCTTCGTGCAGAAACAATTCCCTGCAGCCAGCGCCCAGACCGTGGCACAGGCCATAGGAGCCGAGGTTCTCGCCCTCGATCCGCTTGCCTACGATTGGCTGGAGAATATCCGCCTGATGGGAGAGACGTTGGCGAACGTCAGTGAGGGGCAGCAGCGATGAGCGTTCCTATTGTTCTCCATTTCCATGAGGTCTCGTTTTCCTATCCGCATCTGACGGTACTGGAAGATGTGAGTTTTCACGTCCACGAGGGTGAGTTCATCGCCCTTGTAGGCCCCAATGGTTCAGGCAAGACCACGCTTTTGAAGCTCATCCTTGGCCTTGAGCAACCCAAATCAGGGACCATCGAGCTCTTGGGGCAGAATCCCAGCAAAGCCCGTGTCCAGATCGGGTACGTGCCTCAGCATGCGTCCTACGATCCCAGCTTCCCCATTTCGGTCCTGGAGGTGGTGAAAATGGGAATGGTGGAAGCGCGTGGCAGGCAACCCAAGGAAAGGCTCAAGGAGATGGCTCTTGAAGCGCTGGGTCAGGTTGAGCTTGCCGCTCTTGCCGAACGTCCCTACAGTGATTTGAGTGGGGGGCAGCGCAGGCGTGTGTTGGTTGCCCGTGCCCTTGCCTCCAAGCCGGGTCTCCTCATCCTGGACGAACCGGTGGCAAACATGGACAAGGAGAGTGAGGTGCGTCTCTATGCCACCCTTGGGAAACTCAAAGGAAACACCACCATTCTCATCGTAACGCACGACATGCGCATGGTCTCTTCCCTCACCGACCGGGTCTTCTGCATTGATGCCCACAAGGAGGGCAAGGTAGGACGCACCGTGGTCCAGCATATGCTGCAGGATGTGGAAGGGGATGGCAGCAAGCGGGTCCTGCACGACATTGAGATCCCTGCAGACCAGTGCCAGTATCCCAGGGAGGCTG
Organism: uncultured Sphaerochaeta sp.; assembly: GCF_963667405.1. Taxonomy (NCBI): domain Bacteria; kingdom Pseudomonadati; phylum Spirochaetota; class Spirochaetia; order Spirochaetales; family Sphaerochaetaceae; genus Sphaerochaeta; species uncultured Sphaerochaeta sp. The sequence continues at coordinate 29,591 of NZ_OY763408.1, forward strand.
ACAATGAGTGAACTGCTCAGTTTTTTCAAGGCCCTGTTCAGTCCAGACTTCCCATTCGTACGCAATGCGTTCTTCGCAGGGGTGCTTTCTTCGGTCCTCTTCGGTGTCCTGGGGTCGGTGGTCACCGTCAAACGGATCGCCGGCCTTGCCGGAGCCATCAGCCATGCAGTGCTTGGCGGTATCGGGATCTCGCTCTATCTCTCCGCCACAGGCAAGGTTCCCAACCTCAGTCCCATGGTAGGAGCCATTGTCTTTGCCCTGCTCTCCGCCTTGATCATCGGCACAGTCTCATTGAAGTCAAAGCAGCGTGAGGATACAGTCATCCAGGCCATCTGGGCGATAGGGATGAGCATCGGGGTGCTCTTCATGGCCAAGACGCCGGGCTACACCGACCCCTCCAGTTATCTGTTCGGCAATATCCTGCTGATCTCCACCCAGGATCTTGTATTGCTTCTGGTCCTCGACATCATCGTCATCCTGCTTGCCTGGTACTTTTATCCCCAGATAGAGGCAACAAGCTTCGATGAGGAGTTCAGCCAGGTCCGGGGTATCCCCACGCGTTTGGTCTTCTTGGTGATTCTTGCCATTACTGCCGTGGCAGTAGTGCTGCTGCAGACCTTTGTAGGTATTGTCATGGTCATCGCCATGCTCACCCTTCCGGCAGGGACAGCAGGTTTTGGGGCCCGGAATCTGGTCTCCCTGATGATTGGCTCCACGCTGTTTGCCCTCCTTTTCTCGTTCGCCGGGCTTGCCGCAGGCTGGATGCTCGATCTTCCCGTAGGAGCAATGGTCGTGGTTATTGCAGGAGCCTTTTTCCTCGGTAGATCCGCTGGACATCTTATCAGGATGAGGAGGAGCACATGACCAAGGCACGAAAAGCCATTTTGGAGGCGCTTAAGGTCAGCACCCAGCCGGTGACGGCAATGATGCTTGCCAAAGAACCTTCGCTTGCTTACGACCAGGCAACGGTCTACCGGAATCTGCACTACCTCGAGGAGATGGGGATGGCCCAATCCTTCATTCTTCACTGTACAGAGCATGGGACTGAGCGGTATTACAGCTATCGGGGAACGGAAACCGGTACCCACCACCACTGGTTTCACTGTGAGAAGTGCCACTGCTTCATTGACCTTGGAAGCTGTGGCTACGACGAGCAAATGCGTTCCTGGGAACAGAAATGGGGGTTCACCATCACCGACCACACCTTTTTCCTGACCGGGACTTGCAAGCAGTGCAACTCCTAGTTGTTGATCAGGGAGAAAAGCTGAAGACGGTTGTTGACGCCCAGTTTGGCATAGATGTTCTTGATATGGGTCTTCACGGTATTGGGGGAGATGAAGAGTTTTTTCGCAATCTCCTGATTGCTCAGCCCTTCCACCAGGAGGGTGATGATCTCCCGCTCGCGGTCTGAGATTCCCAGTTGCTTTGCCTTTGCGACGGTAAGTTTTCCTGCCTTCTCATAGGTAAGGAAATACCGTCGGCTGATGAAGTAGTAGAGATAGACCGAAAGTACGGCAAAGCTCAGATAGACAAGCTTGAACGCAACCTTCCTGAAGAACAACAGATCCAAGGGAAAGAGAAAGAACAACGGCAGAAAGGTGTAGCAGATACCCTTCAACAGCCGCTCTTCCTCCCAGGTTGTTGCGCGTTTTGCATAGATGCAACCCAGGATTCCATGGATGACCAGAAACATGCTTGCACTGAAAAAGTGGTAGCGGATGGTATCATCGAGGGCTTTGACCCAATCGCCACCACTTTTTGCAAAGACAATCCACAAACTGAGTAGGAAAAAGAGAAGGATCAGGAGGGAGAGGATGCGATTGCCCAGATGTTTCTGTTCGTCGCTCGCCTTGATCAGCCTGATCAGGTATCTGCTGAGCAATAGCAAAAGCAAGGTGGTCAAAAGGATGGAGAGCAGTGTGGCTCCCAGGGCGAACACCTCATACGATTTAGATTGGAGCGTCGGTTCATCCAGCACCCTGCCCAGGTAGGTGGCCAACAAGGTCAGACAGACCTGCAGGCTCAGCGGGGTGAGAACGGTCAGGAAGGAACCAGTGTAAGCATCGTTCATCCGGACCCGCAAGAGGATGCACAGACAGGTGATGGAAACCACCAAGGCTGTGGTGAGGAAGAGCAGGAAGTCGGATAGGATCAGCATAGAGTCCCTCCCTGCCAATCCTACCATACACTTGCTGCTAGAACCAAGCTTGCATGCCTACCGTACAGCCATCATTTTCGTCCCAACTCTTGTACAAGCTGCTCTTGTCACCCAATGCGCCGTAGAAGGTTGCTTTCCCAAACACCTGGAGATTGTCCTGCAGAGCATAGGAGAGCCCAAGCAGAAGTGCGTATCCTTCACTCTCCATCTGATAAGTCAAAGCCCCTCGGATTGTCAGCGTCTGCTGCAGCAGAGGCTGTTCCACCACGAAGATGAGGGTATTCTCATACGCCTTGCCATCGTAGGAGGCGAGAAAATCGATATCAGAAGAATTTGTGCTGAAGTCGAACACATACCTTCCTTGATAGGCAAGGGCGAGGAAAGCCGAAGTGGTAGGGTGTGTATAGGAGAGCTCTGCAAGGTAGGCCATCTTGTTGTTGAAGAGAGCGCTGTCAGTTCCCTTGCTGTCTTCACTGAGAAAGAAGCCTCCTTCAAAGGCCAACGTGAAGGGCTCAAAAAAGAGACTGGATTCCAGACCGAAAAGCTGGTAGCGGGTGTAGAGCAGGTTTATGGAGAGTGGGGCCAAGCTTGTGATCGAAAATCCCGGGTCAGGATAGTGCCCATTGAAATAGAGCAGTCCTGCATCCAGCTTACCCTTTGAGATGCGATAGCGGCTGCCCACCTCGTATGCTGAGAGTGCATGGGTATCCATCTCCGTAAAGGAAGCAGTTGAGAAGGCCGTTGGGACAAGGCTGTACCGCCCCTCGGTGGGAAGATACGAGGGGGTAAACCCCGGTTTTGCCACCAGCTCGAGCGAGCCGGCATCCCCATACGTGGTGAAGAGGACCAGAAAGGTCGGCCTTTTCATCTTCTCCAAGTCATCTACCAACCCCCGTCTGAGATCCCTGCCTTGCAGAACGTCAACGACATGGCTTACCGAGGCACTCCCCCAGGGATGGGTGAACACTCCCGCCTTGAGGGAATGCTGACCGAAGAACAGGGAAAGGGACAGTTCGACCGATTCCAGACTATTGCTTGCCGAGTCGTAGGAGAGGGAGGCCAGTGCCCGGTAGCGCTCCTCGTTGTACTCCCCGATGAAGGAGAGGTCTGTCTGTTGCTGGAACTGCTTGTCCAGATAGAGGCCGAATCCTGATTCGAGCTCGAACGAGAGGGTTCGGCTGGCCTGCTCGGCAAAGAAATCGAAACTGTACAGAGGCAGCAGCATAAGGACAAGCAGAAGTGTTATGAGTATGCGTTTCATCAGAGCCTCCCGGTTTCCAAGAATTTCAGGGTGAAGTACGCGCTGTTCAGCGGAATATCGAAGCGAGTCTGCACCATCTCCAGTCGGGTTGCATGTCCGCTGCTTTCCGTGGTCATCGTAAGGACCTTGGCAATGGGTTTCCCGTTGGCCACAGCGGTTTGGTCGGTGACCAAAGTCTTCACCAGTGTCGTTCCGTCCAAATCAAAGAACTTCACCTGCAGGGGAAGGAAGGTTGTCTTGTCCACGTGGGATACCGTCTTGCCATAGGTCGTTTTCTCATAGGGGACAGATTGGATGACATACTGTGTCGCATCCTCCTCCAGCATGAGATGCTGGGCCTGGTTGTCGTCATACGTTGTGGAAGCCATATCCGCATACGAGAAGTCGCTTCCCATGAAGGAGCCCCCTTCTTCTGAGGTTCCGATCCGTCTGCTCCGCTTCAAGGCGGGAAGGTAGATCCACATCTCATTTTTGCCGTCCTCCCGCTCAACGGAGAGAAAGCGCGTATTGCGCACATTTTCCGGGGAGAGGAACACCGTCAGGGTCGAGGTCAGGCCATCCTTGGTCTGGCTCAAGGTCTGGATCCTGCGTTCGCGCAACTGGCCGTCCGGCTCAATGAGGGTGAGCCTCAGGTCGAGGGCGGAGGAGGTGGAGCTCTGTACATCCATGACCTTGGCCATGATTTGGGCAGCCGTCAGATCGGCCCAGAGCAAGCTGGATGCCAAGGTGAGCAACATAAGGATGGTGGATAGTCGTTTCATGGTTTCCTCCTGGTGATGAGTGAGCTGTAGTGCACTTTGATGGCACCGAGCAGCAGCAAGGCACTGAGTGCTGCGCTGATCATGCCGATGGAAAAGAGCAGTCCCATATTGGCTATGGGGATGAAGCGGCTGAAGAGCAAGCCGGAGAATCCCAAGGCAACCGAGGCCGCATTGGCAAGAATCGCCTTGCCGGTTGTTTGCATGATGGCTGCAAAGTCCTGGTCATTGCGCTGGAAGGCGGAGATCAGGTGGATGGCATAGTCGATTCCCACCCCGATGCAGAGGGCAGCCAGCAGGCTGGTGATGATATCCAGCTTGATGGAAAAGATTGCCATGGCAGCGAACACCGCCGCCAAGGCAAAGATGCAGGGTATCATGCTGAGAGTGGCAAGCTTGGCCGATCTGAACGTAAGCAGAACCAAGAGCCAGACAGCAACCAACGAGCTGAAGAGGGAGATGACCTGACTCTTGGTCACAAGATCGGTGAGGGCAAGGCTTACCGCTTCCCCTCCTCCAATCTCAACCGTCCAGGTTGGGGGAAAGAGGGTGGGGATCAGCTTTGTCAGATGTCTCAGCGTCTGCGTATCAGCGTTTTTGAGCAACACGGTGATCAGCAGATGCTCGGGTTCGAGTGGGTCATCGATGAATGCGTCAAGGGAAGCGCTGTAGAGCAGCAGATATTGGGCGATGAGGGATGCAAGCTGGTCCTCGGTTTCGAGACCATAGTCTGTTGGATCAAGGGGAATTTCGTAACGTCCTTGTCCTCCGGCCTGTCCGGCTGAAGACTCGTACGGCTGCTCGTTCACCGTTTCTGGCGACAGTTCGGAGAAAAAATCAAAGACCGGCTCGTTTGCTTCCCTCTGGGGAGTCGTCATCGCATCCCCCGGGCCGAGCAACTGGTTCATCCGTTTTACGAAGGGAAGGATGGATTGGACCGAGCCTACAAACGGTTCTTCTTCCAAGCGTTCTGTTGCCTTTTCGATGGTTTCAAGGGTTCTTGGATGGAGCGCAGGCTCGTTTGGCTTGATCATGACTGAGAGGGAGAAGATGCCCTGCATCCGCTCGTTGTATGATTGGGTGTCCTGTACCAAGTCAGAGGACTTGGAAAAGAACGCGAGGACGTTTGTCCCTTCCTCCAGCTTGCTGTAGGAGAGTGGCAGGATGATGGCTGCCAAGAAAAGTGAGATGAACAGGGTAGCCTTGCCATAGCGGTTTGCAAGGGAAATCTCCGCTCGAAGCCATACACCTTTGCCTACTCTCTTGTGCGCGCTGCGGCGTACCGGCTGTTGGTAGATCATACGGATCAGGGCAGGCAGGAGAATCAGGGAACCCAAGGCACAGACAACCACCCCGATGAAGCTGAGCAGCCCGAAGGTTCTGAATGGAAGCAGGGGGCTGGTGATCTGGGCAAGGAAGCCAAAGGCTGTTGTGGCCGCAGCCGAGAGGATCGGGTAGGTGTTCTTCCTGACAACCCTGGAGAGTGCTTCCTCCACCCCCCACGCTTCATACTCCTCAAAAAAATGGCTGAAGATGTGGATGGTATAGGCACTGCCGACAATCAGCAGCAACACCGGTACCAACATGGTGGCCATAGTGAACGTGATGCCTGTCAGGCTCATGATGCCCAGCATCAGTGAACTGCTGAAGAGCAACGGCACCAGGCAGAGCAAGGTTGCCTTGATGCTCCTGAGAAAGAGGAAAAGTACGAACATGATGAAGAGACCTACTACCGGACCGAGTATGGCCATGTCGGAAAGGAGGCTGAGCTTGATCTGCTCGTTGACCACCGGCAACCCCAAGAGGGAAATCTCCAAGCTTCCCCGCAAGGGATCGAACATCTGCCTGAGAGAGGCAAGCAGGGCGGACGCGTTGTAGTCGGTCTGTGTTTGGATGAGGACGGACGCACTCGTCCTGTCTTCGCTGAGGAAGATGCCCTCATAGAAGCTTGGCCAGCTGTCGATGCGTTCATCCATGTCCTTACGACTGCCCATGGCAAGATCGACGACGTCCACCCCATCCTCTGCACTCTCCATATGCTTGAGGTTGGTGATCGAGTTGACCTGTTTCACCCCTTCAAGAGAAGCAATGCTGTCTGTCAGGGAGCGTATGATGGCGAGGTTCTCCTCACTGAGGATACCCGTTTCATCGTACAAGCCTACGACCAAGGTATCGAGAGACCCGAATGTTGCCTCAATCCTGTTGTTCGTCTCCACCACTGGAGCCTTGGTTGGGATGAATACATCAGTGGATGAGTCAACCTTCAGCCTACCGATTCCCAAGAGGCCCAGAACAGAGACCACTGCACATACGGCAATAATGACCGCATCGCTTTTCCTTTTGTATCCCATACCCTCACTGTAGTGCGTGGTCTCAGAAGCGCAATCGCCCCATCAGAGCATTCTGTCTCACCTTTTCGGGTGAGTGATTGGAATTGGGCTTGGTGTGTACGCTTTACAAAATGCGTTGCATCCATGATGATTGGCCTAGGGGGCATGGTATGAACTATACGAAGATTGTGGCCACACTCGGGCCGGCGAGTTGCACGTATCCGATGATCAAGGCCATCCTTGAAGCGGGGTGCCGGGTCATTCGTCTCAACTTCAGCCACGGAAGTCATGAGGAGCAACAACTGCGTCATGATCTGGTTCGCCAGGCAAGCAGGGAGTTGGGCATTGATGTCGCCATCCTGATGGATTTGCAGGGCCCAAAGATCCGTCTTGGGCAGCTGAAGGAAGCTTCCTACACCCTTGCCAAAGGGGAGACCCTGGTGGTTACCACCGAGCCCTGCCTGGGGACCCGCAACCGGGTGAGCATCGATTACCCCTACTTGCATGAGGAGATTCTTCCCGGCTCAAGGATTCTGATCAATGATGGGCTGGTCTCGTTGGTGGTCGAGCGAGTCGAAGGTCAGGACATCCATTGCAGGATGCTGGAGGAGGGGACGCTTATTGCACGCAAGGGGGTTAACCTTCCCTCGGTTCCCCTGCGGTATCTCAACTCATTCACCAAGAAGGATGAGGCAGACCTTGCCTTTGCATTCTCCAATCAACTCGATTACGTAGCGCTCTCTTTCGTACGGAGTGCTGAGGATGTGAAAGCCCTGAAGGCATACATGCTTGCCACCTTCGGCTCGACGATACCCATCATCAGCAAGATTGAGAAGCCTGAGGCTGTGGTGAATCTTGCATCCATCATGGCCGAGTCGAGTGCCATCATGATCGCACGCGGCGATTTGGGTGTCGAGGTTCCTGCCGAGGAAGTTCCCTTGATCCAGAAGGCCATCATCCGTTCCTGCATTGATGCAGGGCTGCCGGTCATCACGGCTACCCAGATGCTCGAATCGATGATGCACAACCCCCGTCCTACCAGGGCGGAAACCAACGATGTCGCCAACGCGGTGCTCGATGGGACCAGTGCGGTCATGCTCAGCGGAGAGACCGCTGCCGGGGAGTATCCCCTGCAGGCTGTCACTACCATGGCACGAATCGCGAGCCTTGCCGAACGCAGCACGGCTTTCCGTCGCCAGGTCTTCAATCAGATCAGCACCCTCGATCCTGAGCGCAAGCAGACCAAGACAGAAGCGGTGGGCATGGCTACCCGCGAGCTGGCCCTCTCCATCCAGGCTTCCTACATTGCCTGTTTCACCCAGTCGGGATCGACTGCGCGACTCATAGCAAAATTCCGTCCCTCTGTCCCGATCATCGCTTTCTCCCCTCTGGTGGGTGTGGTGCGGTATCTTGCCCTCTCCTGGGGTGTCACCCCGATCCTGATCGATCCCCAGGAATCTGTTGATCAGCTCCTCGCATATGCTCCCGAGTACCTGCAGGAACATGGTCTGGTCAAGCAAGGGGAGACTGTGGTCATTACCGCAGGGGTTCCGGTAGGAAGCTCCGGCAAGACCAATATGATCAAGGTGGTGGAGATCGAGTAGGTCAGTTGGGTTGGAAGGAGATGGCTGCCCCCAGGCTCAAGGCTCTTCCCTCATGGTCGAAGAGATCCAGAGCGCGCAATTCCAGCCCCAGATGCACCGATTTCACCAGTTCAAACGGAATCAGGCGCAACCCCACATTCACCAAGCCCCGATCATCGGCATCGGAGAATGACGGGGTGGCACTGTAGCTTACGTTTCCGAAGTCCAGCAGGAACACCACCTTGTCATGGAAGGTTTCGGCAAAGAAAGGGGTCTGGAAGGCCAGGGCAAAGTTGATGTTGCTGTTCATCTCCTTCTGCACGGAGTATCCGAGCAGGATTGTTGTTTTGGAAGGCCTGTCCATGATTGAGCTTTCGAAGGTTGAGGCCGCATAAATCTGCAATGCAGCCTGGTTGCCAAGCGAAACGGAACTTATCTGGCCCAACAGTCCTACGGCAAAGCTTGTCGTCCCCTTTTGGGCGAACCTCCACTTGGCATTGACCAACAGGTCGGTGTCTTGTGCAATGTCCACGGCAAGGCTGGTTTCAAACGTATCCTTGAACGAGAGCAAGACAGAGGGAATATGTGCCACTTTCTCCTTGCTGAAGGTTGCAGAGTAGGCGGTGGTCACTGCCGGTGAATTGGTGCTTTTGGTGATTTCGGCACTGCTCACCACCAGATACCCGGTTGAGCCATTGAGATTGGTTTGTGCCCAGAGCATGCTGAAGCTGAAGCAGAAAAGCGTAATGAGTAGCAATCGTTTCATGAAAATCTCCTGATCCCAGCGTGGCGAATTCCTCGCTTCTGGTCAAGGTTCAGGCTTTCTTGCACTTCATCTCAGCTTTGCATCGATACATGGCATCATCAGCCCTACTGACGATGCTGGCAAACTTCTCCTTTTTCTTTGGGATGTAGATGGCAGATCCCACCGCCACCTGATAGGTGACTTTTGATGAGGTGGAGAAGTAGGTCAGCACGGTATCTGCAAGATTCTGGATCCCTGTTTCCGTAACAGAAGGGATGATGGAAAGGAATTCATCGCCTCCGTAGCGAAAGGTCTTTGCCTGATGCGGCAACAGGCGGACAAGCCGTTCGGAGAAGTCCTTGAGGATCAGGTCTCCTGCTTTATGTCCTTCCCGGTCGTTGATGAGTTTCAGATCGTTGATGTCCATCATCAGCACCCCCAACGGTTCCAGATGGGAGGTCTGGGCAATGCGCTCCAATTCCCGTTCATACGATGCCCGGTTGCCGACGGCGGTCAGTGCATCGGTGTAGGCCATCTCCAGCAGCATCTGTTCCTTGAGCAGCCCCTCGGTTTTCTGGCGCACCAAGGTCACGCTGTGCCAAAAGAGTACCACAGCTGCCAAGGCCATGCCGGAGTGGAGGATGACTGCGCTCTCGAGACTGATATTCATGGCAAGCAGAACCACTTCGGCAAGGATGGAGAAGAGCAGGAAGCCCATGGCCAGCAGGAAAGAGCTGAGTCTGGAATTTCCCTTGATGTACTCATACAGGAGGCAGCCGAAGAGACTGATCAGGAACAAGGCCAGTGCCAGACCGCTGCCCAACAAATAGTCCGTGTATTGGGCGATGCCCAATGCCTGCAATATGGTACCTGCAATGTAGGCAAGCATAAACAGCAGACTGGCCCTACGGAAGTGGCGAAGCCTCCGATGGACAGGATAGGAGTGGACAACGTAATTGACCAGAAAGTTGGGAAGCAGGTACAGGGCAATAAAGCTGAGATTGATCAACTGGGCGGGATTGCGGAAAAAGAGGAATTTGCTCGGGGTCTGGCTGAAGACCCAGCAGCCGAGCAGGAGCAACACCAACCCGAAATAGTAAAAGCTCTTGCGTTCCTCCTGGGTTTGTATGGCGAAGGAGAACACAAAGACCAAGGTTCCCAGAAGCAGCAATGAGAAGCCGAAGAAGAAGGAGGGCCATTCATGGAATTTGGTAAGCAGCAAGGATGCTTTGCTTCCTGCAAGCACTGGCCTGATATGACCGGCGAACGCATTGTTTGAGCTGTAGGAGAAGATGAGGGATAGCTCCTTTCCCTCATAGCGGTCATCGAGACGGATGAAGTGGGTGGTTGCACCTCCATATACAGGACGCTTCCAACCATTTTGTGGTCCGGTGAAGGAGTAGATGAGCTCATCATCCACTTTGGCAAGCAGGCTGCACATGCTTGTATCCACGGCAATTGCCGTGTGATGGTTCGGAAAAGCCTTTGGCAGGCGCATGGAGACGGTGAACGTCTTGCCTAGGTAGGGGCCGTCGATGGTATAGGGAAGCTTTGCTTCCTTGGTAATGATCTTCCCATCCTCGGCGATGGTCCACGGGCCTTCCCACTCTGTCACCGGCTCATTGAGCAGCTCATCCATCTGGAGGAACGAGTCAAAGTGAAACGCAAAGGCCAAAGCGATCAAGGCCAGAACCACAAGTATTCTCTGAATCTGGTGCTCAGCTGATGTTGCGGACATACGAACCCCTTGCTGTGATGTGTCTATTGGATTTTCCGGATTTCCGGGTGTCCCTTGTCATTGAGTTTGCGTTCGATGAACTTCTCTGTTTCCAACTTCGAAAGGAGATTCCCCAGGCTTCGGTAACTGCTGCGCTCGATCATGCGGCTCTTGTCCATCTGGTGGAACTTCACCCCGACATAACTGACAAGCTGCCATGTATCGGGATCGAACGACTCAACCACCTTTTTCATGAGATCTTCTACCATCCTATCCATTTTTCGGGTATGGGAGGGGTCAGGTTTTTCCTCACGTTTGGCTTTGGGGCCTGCAGTTTCCTTCACTTCCTCAACCTTTGGCTTGGTCATGAAGGACTCAATGATGAGGATCTCATCACAGCAGTTGTTGAAGATGGGCTTGTCACTGACCATCTCCTTGGTCACCAGATAGACTTCCTTCCCATACTTGCGCAGTGCTTCCATGATGACGGTGAAGTCACTGTCGCTGGTGATGAAGACATAGCGGTCGATGACCGGGGTATTGATGATGATGGTCTCAAGCGCTTCAAGGCTGATGATCAGGTCAGCCCGATTCTTGTAGTTGGTGGTGATCGAAGGAGTATCGCGAATGGTGAAGTTGTACTCGGCAAGCTGCTTCTCAAGTTTCTTGATCGACTTCGAATTCCCACAAGCCATCTTGATAACAAAGATGTTCTCTTCTTCGGGACTGTCGTTGTGCTTGAGTGTGAGTTCCTCAAAGAGCATCTTCAGGTCCAGTCCTGAAGGAATGTTCTCCAGATCGATGTATATGGCGTTGTTTTTTCTTCTCATGGATATCCCTCTTTGCCTACTATACTACACCTTCAGACAGACCGAAAGTGCAAGGTAGGGAGGAAGTTTGTTTTAGAATGGTACGGTTGTGGTGAAACAAAGCCTTCTTCCATCCACAGGGTGGCAAAAACTGAGTGTATGTGCATGCAAATGCAGCCGTGTCTCCATGCCCGTGCCATACAAGCGGTCTCCAAGGATCGGGAGGCCCAGACCTTTGGGATGAGAAGTATGCAGACGCAGTTGGTGCGTCCTGCCGCTGTGTGGGGTGAGCAGTACGCGCGATACAAGCTTCCCGCTCTTTAGCCGTTCCACAGCAAGCCGCTTGTAGCTTGTCGTTCCCCATTTGCCTTGGTGCTCGTCATAGATTTGGCGGGGGCGGTTCCCCACGTCCAAGCGGAAGGGAAGGGTGATCACCCCCTCCTCGGAGGTAAGGACACCCTCCAGCAGTGCCACGTACTGTTTTTCCACCTGCTGTTGCTGAAACTGCACTGAGAGCGAACGGTGCGCCTGTTTGGTCAGGCTGAGCACCAGAAGACCAGAGGTATCCATGTCAAGACGATGGGCGGCACACTGCAGCGGTGCGTGGGGAAACAGTGAGCGTACCCTGCTCTCGACGCAGTCCTGGCGTTCCACCCCTCTGCCGGGAACCGAGAGCAGGTGTTCTGGTTTGTTCACCACCACCAGATCCTTGTCCTGGTAGACGATGTCCAGACCGAGCATCTGCTTGAGGATGGGTTTGCACTTCTCGTCACAGGGACCATAGAAACCCAGATGCGTGCGCTTCTTGTCGGCAGTTGCATCCCCGAAGAAGAACTCGGCCATGCTCACCGGCCGCAAATGGTGGGAGAAGGCGTACGCCAGCAGCTTGATCGCGCAGCAATCCCCGCTTCCGGTGGGAATCTTTCCCTCGCGAAAGCAGGAAAAGAGGCTGATGCGCTCGTTTTGGATGGTCGGTATCCTGTAAAGGGAGTAGTAGGCTTTGAGTGCTTCTCGTGAGAGCTCGGAGCGCGCATGCATCAATTCATTGCGTTTTGTCTCGTCTGCTTCCAAGAGCATGGCGTTCCCCAACTCCTTGATCCGTTGATCGAAAGTCTTCTCAAAGCTGAAAAAGGAGTCATCATCGATGAGATGATCCACCCAACCCGGCAAGTTTCTTCTTCCCAGGCAACTCCCGCTGAAGGCCTTGAGCAGCACCTCATTGCCCTCCCCGTCCAGGGCGACAAGTACGCCGAACATTGCTCCTCCCTTGGGAGCAAAGAAACCTGAGATATCCAGTGAGCAGTCTGCATCAAAGTCAACCACACCGGTGGAAAGCAGGAGATGTTGCAACACGCGGGCATGCAGGAGTGCCCGATCTTCGCCAAGTGGGGGATTCATGTTCCCTATACTACGCAAAGAGCTGTCTTGGTGCAAGGTTGGCCTTGGCAAAGGCTGGGTGCTGTGGCAATATGAATCCAAGGAATAGGCAATGAAACCAACGTTGGAACTTGATATGTTTTCGGTGGTCCTGATGCTGTTTGCAATCATTCTTGCCTACAGGAGTGTGAGCACAAATCCTCGCAATCGGTGGTACATACTCTCCTGCCTCTCGCTCATGTTGCTCCTTGGCACTGAGTTGTTTGCCTATCAGGTTGACGATGTGGGTGTCGCCAGCCAGATTTTCTTCCACCGGTTCACCAATGTGCTTGGGTTCTCTCTCTCCCCGGTGGTCTGCTATTTCCTCTTGCACTTCATCGGCTATTCGTACTACCGGAAACGAAGCCGGCTTCTACTGCTGCCCATGATTCTCAATGCCGCACTCAGTGCCCTCAGTTATCAGACTGGTTGGCTCTTTTATGTCGATCCGGTGAATGTGTACAGCCGTGGTCCCATCTATTTTGTTTCTGCGGTAATCACACTGTTCTACTATGCGTTGTGCATCATCCATCTCATCAAGACACTGAAGCGGTATGAGGCTTCTGACCGGCCCTTGCTCCTGTTCATCCTCATCATTCCTCTCTTTGGGTTTGCTGCACAGATGCTTTGGCCGTGGGTGCTTACACTCTGGCCGGGGATTGCCCTCTCCTTGTTGCTCTTTTATCTCTTTTTCCAGGAACAGCGCTACTCCATCGATGCTTTGACCGGTCTGCGCAATCGTTCGATCTTCATGCGTGATCTTTCCAATCTCCAGCACAGTTGCAAGGGACCGGCAACCGTTGTGGTGCTAGATGTGAATGATCTGAAAAAGACCAATGACACCGAGGGGCACAGGAGCGGTGATGAGCTCTTGGTCATTGCCAGCGGCCTGGTGGAGCGATGTTTTCGCTCGATGGGAAAGGTCTATCGGGTAGGGGGGGATGAATTTGCCATCATCAGCGTCAATACACTCTCTGACAGTATTGAAAATGCTCTCTCCTTGCTCTCTCTCCAGATTGAACTGGCAAACAAGACGCGCACGATCCCGCTCTCACTTGCCATCGGCAGTGCTTCCTGTGAGTCTTGCATCGGCAATATCTTCAACACCTATGTTGCATCGGACAATGCAATGTATCTCAATAAGAAAGCAATGAAAGGGGAGGCAGGACGTGGATGAGTGTGTGCAGTATTCCTATCTGAGTGTGCCTGCCTTCCAGAAGCGGCTTGCAGAGCACCCGGTTGGGTATCTGCCCTTGGGAACCTTGGAGTGGCATGGGTTGCACAACGTTCTGGGCAGTGATTCCTTGCAGGCGGAAGGCTTGTTCCTCCGTGCAGCCCGGCGGTTCGGGGGCATTGTGTTTCCCCCGCTGTTTGTGGGCCCCGACCGCATAGAGGATGCAGGTGAAGGGAGGCAATTCATCGGCATGGACAGCAGTGAGGCAACACGGCCTCACCAACAGTTGCCCGGCAGCTGTTACTGGGTGGGCAAAGGAGTTTTCCTCTCCTTGCTTGAATCCATCGTCGCCCAGGCCAAACGGGCAGGGTTCATCTGCCTTCTTGCTGATGGGCATGGGCCCAGCCGCAAAGCGTGGGCTGAGATGGCCCCGCTTTGGGAGAAGCAGTACGACATCATCCTGCTCTCCTCAATCAATGACTTCGATCCGCTCACCTATCTCACACAGAATGATCATGCCGGCAAGATCGAGACATCGACCATGATGGCACTGCATCCTGACCTGGTCGACCTCTCCCGACTCGATCCTGCTTCCTGGCCGCTTGGGGTAAAGGGCGAGGATCCCCGTACCAGCAGTGCTTCGTGGGGCGAATACCTGCTTGAGACCACCGTACAGGCCATCGGAAGAAAACTGCAGGAGTTGGGTTTGTAAGATTTTGCAAGCACGTCATCCGGTTATGTCATGGCATGGACAGTGTATCCATGCGACTCTGCACCCATCATATGGATAAGGAGTGTTCGCTATGGAAATGCAGTGTACGTCAATTGGCATCGTCTCGAAGGCAGGAGATTTTTCTCTTCTCATCGATGAGCCGTATCGAAAGGGTCTGGTAGGGCTTGAAGGCTTCGGCCATGTCCTGGTGGTCTGGTATGCAGACAAGATAGGCAATGCAGGCAGCGATCATGTGCTGTTCGGAAAGCCCTATACCAATGGTCCTGAGCAAATCGGGGTGTTTGCCACCCGTTCCCCGTATCGCCCGAACAGCATATGCATCAGTGTTGCCCAGCTTGTGTCGGTAGGGATCGAAGAGGGCAGGGTCGGGTTGGCTTGGCTTGATGCTGAGATGGGTACCCCGATACTTGACCTCAAGCCCTATCATGGCAGCGAGGACCGTGTCAGGGACCTTGTCATGCCGTCCTGGTGCAACCATTGGCCGCACTATCTGGAGGAGAGCGAAGCTTTCAACTGGGAAGAGGAGTTTGCCTTCTGATGGGGATGTAGATTTCGATCTGGTGCTCTCCTGTTGGATAGCGTTGGAACTCCCAGTTCCCCAAAGGCTGTGTTTCACTGTGGGCAAAGTAGGTGCCGTAGATGTACTGGTACGTACTTGGTATGCTGGTTACATCCTGGTCGTGGATGAAACGCACATATCGGCACGGTGGGATGCTCTTGAGGGTGAACAGGGGGTTCTGCTCAGAGCCCGGTTCAACCGGGACTGAGCAGAGGACACTCATGCCATCCGCTGCATCCTCCAGCCATGCTGAGTACTGGTAGCTTGCCCTGTCCCCGGGATGGGAGGGTATAAGGTGCTGATGCTTGGAGAAGTGTTGCCAGATCGTATGGAAGGACCTTGTCTCGGGGCCGATGAAGAAACTGAGTCCGCAGAGCAAAAAGCCGTCGAGCTCCAGCTCTTCTCCGCTGAGCGGCTGTGTTTCCTGCTTTCGTGCAGGGTGGATGCGTTCTTGCAGCACCCCTTCCTGGAGCCCTTGCTTCCGTATCACACTCGGGCTCTTGCCATAGCGGCGCTTGCAGCAGCGATAGAAGGTTTCATAGTCCTCAAAACCATGGCAAGCAAGCAGTTCTGCAAAGGGTCTCCCTTCAGGGAGGGCCTGGTGAAGCAGGCTTGCAAGCTGTCTTGCCTGCAAGTACTCCTTGAGTCTGAGGTCGGTATGGGAGGCGAAGAGTCTGGAGAAGTGGTGGGGGCTGTACCCACTTACCTTTGCAAGTGCCTGCACGCTGGCAAGAGGATGAGAGGTCCCCAGACTCTGTTCGAACCTGTCGAGTGTTTGCACCAGATTGTCATATCCATCCATGGAAAAAGGGTACCACACATGGTATGGTTCTTCCACGATGAAAAAGCTCTTGTTGGTCAGTTCATGCCTGCTTGGCTATCCCTGCCGCTACAATGGGACTGATGCCCCTTTTGCGCTGAGGCAGGAAGTTCTCGAAAACCATGAGGTCATTGCCGTCTGCCCTGAGGTGTTGGGAGGTCTTTCCACCCCGCGCCCTTGTGCAGAGCGGGTGGGAGACAGGGTGCTCAACCAGGCTGGCGAGGATGTGACCCCGGCCTTTGCTGAGGGTGCACGCATTGCCTTGCAATACGCACGAAAGAGGGGTTGTACCACTGCTCTTCTGATGGAGCGCAGTCCCTCCTGTGGGTATGGAATGATCTACGACGGCAGCTTTTCCTCACGTCTCATCCCTGGCAACGGTGTCTTCGCCCAATTGCTTGAGGATGAGGGGTTCACCATCCTCACTCCCAAGACAATCGGGGGTTCTTTGCCTTCTTAGCTCTGGGCGTACGCTCTTGCCCGTTTCAATGCTTGGGTGACCTTTTCCCAATCCTGCCCATCGCGCAACATCCAACTGCCGGTCATGCCCAGCACATGGGGATTGGACAGGTAACTCTCTGTCGTCGCTTCCTCGATGTGTCCGGCGACAAAGAAGGAGAAGTTGCCCTCCTGCGCCATCCTGTCGACGAATGCGAGGCCTCCGAGCTCCTCCACAGGGAAGCAGCCAAGTACTTCAAGATTGAACTGCTTGGCTAGGGATGCCTGGGTGGTTACCGGGAAAATGGGTATTGATCGACTCTGGCAGAGCCCGATCATCTGCTCATCAAAGCAGGGGGAAAAGATGAAGGCTGCCCCGTTGTCCAAGGCTTGTACGGCTTGCTCGTAGGTTTGTACGTTGCCGGCTCCTGCAAGGATGTCTCCTTGCATGGCCAGGTAGCGCAGCAGCTGCAGGCCTTCGGGGTGTTGCATCGAAACGTTGACGGCTCCCACGCCGCTGGATCTCAGTGCTTTCGCCAGCTCCGGTCCTGCATCCTTGGTATAGGCCTTTGCCATGGGGATGCAACGGATCTGGGCCAATGTCTGGGTGGTCTTGTCCATCTTGCTTGCCTCCTGATGGTTCCAGTCTACTTGGTTTGTGCCATCCAGTCGACCAGAAAATAGTAGAGGATGAAAATGATGCTGCTGATCGTCCAGGTAACAGGGTATGCCCAGAACACCACCCGGATGTCGAGAAAGAGGGAGAGGCCTACCTTGATGAAGATGATGCGGAACACGCACCAGATTGCAAGCATGACGCTCATCGGCACGATTGATCGTCCTGCTCCACGGAAGATTCCTGTCATGACATGGCTGAGTGCAAGAGCCCACATGAAGAAGCTGGAGATCATTGCTTTCTCGATCCCGATTGCAATGACTGCCGGGTCGCGGCTGAAGAGACTGATCAGGGGGTGGGCACCTACGTAGAGCAACAGGCCGATGGATTCGGCCAGAAGCATGGCGAAGATGGCCCCGAACCGGGCGGCTTTGCGAACCCGTTCATACTCCCTTGCCCCCAGATTCTGCCCGGTGAAGGTTGTCAGGGCAAGGGCGAAGGCAGTGATGGGGATGAAGGCAAAGCCTTGGATACGCATGAAAGCTCCGTTTCCAGCCATCGCATCTGCGCCAAAAAGGTTGATGGAAGCCTGCAGGATGACATTTGCAAATGACGTCACCGAGTTCTGGATGCCCGCTGGGATGCCCAACCTGAGGATCTGGCGCAAAAGATGGGAGTGGAATCTGAGGGAACGCAGCCGTACCCGGACCAGGTCCTTGGTGGTGAACAAGAGGCGGAAACAGAGAAAAGCGCTCACCCCTTGGGAGATGACCGTGGCATAGGCGGTTCCGGCAATGCCAAGATGCAAAACTCCCACGAAGACAAGGTCGAGTACGATGTTCAGGATTGCAGCCACAACCAGATAGTAGAGCGGATGCTTGCTGTCCCCGACTGCCTGCAGGATTCCGGTGGCTGTGTTGTAGAGTACCAGGGTGCTGATTCCCAGAAAGTAGATTCTTACATAGAGAGACGCATCGTCATAGACTTCGGCAGGGGTCTTCATCCAGGTGAGGATGAGTGGGGTGAGATAGTACCCCAGCACGGTCAACACGACACTGCTCGCGAGTCCGAATGCCACCGAAGTATGGACCGCCTTTCCGACCTCTTCCTTGTTCCCCTCGCCAAACGAGGTTGAGATGACCACTCCGGCCCCAACGAAGATTCCTTGGAAAAGGCCGACAAGGAGCATGGTCAGGCTTGCGATGGAGGAAATGGCTGCCAAGGCTTCCTTGCCGACAAAGTTGCCGACTACCAATGAGTCTGTGGTATGATACAGTTGTTGGAACAGATTGCCGAGGAAAATGGGAATTGCAAAGGAAAGAAGGTTCCTTTGTATCGAGCCCTTGGTCATCAGTTTTACGTGCGTTCCCATATGATCTTGTACTCTAGTCCATCAGAGCCTTTCATGCAATCCTCAATGTATTCGGGCAAAGCCTTACATTTCCTGTAGCATGTATGGTAGTTCTGGTTATATACTCAGCAGATGTAGTACCGTCTTTGCTGATGGCTGAGGAAAGGGAGATGCGTGTTGAAACGAACGATTGTTACCGTAGGAGTGCCGCCAACGGAATTGGCGCAGATACGCACCTTCCTCGATAACGGGTATGCCTGCTCGTCTCTTGGGGTTGATGAGTATCTGCACCATCTGAATACTGCGGTTGTGGCTGAGCTCACCATTCTGGACGAGTCAGTGGTGACCGACGAGCTCTGTCCGCTCTTGGAGTCCTTGCAAACAAAAAAGCCGGTATTGGTGTTTGGCCGAACCCTCTCCCCTGCATGCCCGGCTTGGTGGGGGCGCCTTGCGAAACCCCTTCGGGCAAAGGACCTCTTTTTCCAGTTGGAGCGCCTGTTCGGCAAACCCGATCTTGATCTGCTGGAAGAGCGGCTTGAGGAACAGACATCCCTTTTCAACGCCATCTTTTGGCAGGCTCCGATGGGTATCACCATCTCCCATGGGAAAAATCCTGCAGATGGACGTATCAGTGAGCTGTTCAACGTAAATCCCAAGTTTGTGGAAATAACCGGCCGCGACAAGGAAGAACTCAAGGAGTTGGGTTGGGCGAGCATCACCCATCCCGATGACTTGGTCAAGGACATGGAGTATTTCACCCAGTTGCAGGAAGAAAAGATCTCCTCCTACTCCATGGAGAAGCGCTATCTCAAGCCCGATGGCTCCTATGTGTGGGTTGATATGGTGGTTGCTCCTCTTGCCCTTGCCAATGGCCATGATTACAACCATATCTGCCTGGTGCAGGATATCACCCAACGCAAGGGGTTTGAACAATCGCTGAAGGAGAGTGAGCGAAGCAAGTCAGTGCTGCTTTCCCATCTTCCGGGCATGGCCTATCGTTGCAAGCATGACCGCCAGTGGACCATGCTCTTCGTTTCGGAAGGGTGCAGGGACCTTACCGGCTATGAACCGGAAAGCTTGGTGTCCAACCGTGACCTCTCGTTCAACGACCTGATAGTCGATTCTTATCAGGAGGTGATCAACAGGGAGTGGGAACGGACGTTGGCCCTGCATGTGCCGTTTCGCTACGAGTACGAGATCATCACCAGTTCCGGAGAACGCAAATGGGTCTGGGAGATGGGGCAGGGCGTTTACGATGAGCATGATCAGGTCCAGGCGTTGGAGGGTATCATCCTCGATATTTCCGATCGCAAGCGCATCGAGCATGAGCTGACGTTCATCAACGAGCACGATGGATGGACCGGCCTGTACAACCGGACCCATCTGGAGGCTCAGCTGCGTGCCGATACAGAACGGAATGTGAGCCTGAAGCGGAGTCTGGTCACCATCAACATCAGTGCCCTGCACTCCTCA
Source organism: uncultured Sphaerochaeta sp. (assembly GCF_963667405.1). Lineage (NCBI taxonomy): Bacteria > Pseudomonadati > Spirochaetota > Spirochaetia > Spirochaetales > Sphaerochaetaceae > Sphaerochaeta > uncultured Sphaerochaeta sp. The sequence goes on from NZ_OY763408.1 coordinate 49,532, forward strand.
AGTCTCACCTATGGCCATCAGTATGCACAGGAGATCCTGAAACGGGTGGCCCAAAGCTTGGAGACCCTGTGCCGGGAGGGCAGCACCCTGTGCAAGACACACGAGTATCGCTTCACCTTCTATGTGAAGTGCCTTGGCAACAAGGATAGCATCAGATTGTTCTGCCAGGAAATCTCGAGTCTTCTCGAAACACTGCTGGCGGTGGAGGGCATCGGTTGGGGCATCGGGGTGGTGGAGATTGACGCCTCCAATGCAAGGGATGTGGATCAGCTCTTGCGCAACGTGCTTGTTGCCTCGGAGAGATCGCTGCTTGCCTGGGGAAGCGAGAATCCATTCTGCTTTTTCGACAAGCAAATGGAGGAACAGATGTTCCGTGAGGAGGAGATCACCAGCGAACTGATGCATCTCGCCTCAGGAGAGGGCATGGGATCATTGTTTCTCCAATACCAGCCCATCTACGATCTGGCTACCGATTCCATCTGTGGCTTTGAGGCTCTTGCTCGACTGCGGACACCCAATCTCGGACTCATCTCTCCGGTCGAATTCATCCCCATCACCGAGAAGACCAAGCTCATCATTCCCTTGGGGGAAACCCTCATGCTCCAAGCCTTCCGATTCCTCAATCTGCTTCGCGGGCAAGGCAGCAACCACATCAGTGTTTCGGTCAATGTTTCGGCGATCCAGCTGCTCCGCCATGATTTCATCCCCTCGTTGCAGAGGATGATCAAGGCGATGCAGATCGATCCCCGGAATCTTATCCTGGAGATCACCGAATCGGTCTTCGCCTCCAACTACCAGGAGATCAATCGTCTCTTGGGGCAGTTGCAGAAGATCGGCATCAAGATTGCCATGGATGACTTTGGTACCGGCTACTCATCACTGGCCAGGGAGCGTGAACTGAACGTCAACTGCCTGAAGATCGACAAATTCTTCATCGACAAGCTGATGGTTCTCTCCGATGATGAGGCCATCAGCGGGGATATCATCTCCATGGCCCATAAGCTGGGCCATAGTGTGGTGGCAGAGGGAATTGAGCATGAGCGCCAACTTGCCTACCTCAGGCGGTTCCACTGCGACAAGATCCAGGGCTACCTGATATCCCGCCCCCTTGATGAGGAAGCAGCCCTGAAGCTGGCCAGGTCAGGTCAGGTTCCCAGTATCTGAGCAAGCTGGCTTCGGCTCTCCTCGGAGAAGGCTCCCTTCACGAACCCTTTGACTGTGCCATCCTGGGTGAGAACCACCAAAGTCGGTTGCCCATCGATGGTGATGCCGGCTTCCGAAGCGAACCGTTCTGCCTTGGACAGAAACAGCACCATGCCGAAGGATGGTTCAACCACTTGCTCATACTCTTTGGCAATGCCCTTGCGGATGGCTCCCCGTACGAAGAACGGGGCCCCATCGATGACCGCCACGTGGTAGATGGGTACCTCGCGCAACGGGCTTCCCGTCTCGACCAGTCGCTTTTGCCACTCGATGAATTCCACTTGCTGCTCTTCCCCGTTCTTTCGCGAGGAGCTGAGGGTGATGGCCACCACAATGGGCTCTGGGGAGAGCAGGTCATCGGGGAAAACGATCTCCTGATCGGCGAATGTCTTGCCTTCGACCGAAGGGAACGAGGCCCCACTGAGGGGAACCAGAGAGAGGCACACTGCCAAGCATACAGCCAACAGAAGGTGTTTCATGCTCCCAGTATAGGCCAGGATTTCCTTTCTGTGCACAGAATATGAAGAAAGACAGGTCTCTTGTGCCTAGCAGTCCTCTCTTGCGGCATAGTCGAGACGTATGAACCGTTTCTGGTTCGGCAGGGGGATGCTTTCCGAGTGGATGAGACGATACGCGCTCTTGGCCATTTCCAGTCCCAGGCCCTCGGCGGTGATGGGATGGAGGAGTGTCTCCAGGCAATCGAACGATGATCTCTGCGGTGATTCTGAGACAAAAGCCCCAGTCTCCTGCATCTGGATTACCATCGATACGAAGGTTGGGCGTGTTGCTTGCACTGTCTCAAGGAATGCTGCATAGCCGAGATACTCCACCACCAGGTCTGCGATGAGCAAGTCGCACCGAGCGAGCTCTTTTGCCTGCACAGTGACATCGAGGCAGAGCGGGACAAGGATGGTTTCCAGTTCAGGATGACGTCTTGCGGCCTGTTCGAGATAGGATGCATTGATATCCACCCCGTACAGCGTGGATATCTTTGCAGGATCGGCATGCTCAAGACCATTTCCGCCGGCAATGCCCAGCACGGTAACCGTTTTCGCCGGATACGTGTTCAACTGGTCCTTCATGCACGCGTTCAGTGTGTACAGTTGCCCGACCTGACTCTGGCTCATATGGGTTTCATAGACTGAGAGAGGGATCTCCAGCCAAGGATGGGATGTTCCTGTTCCTTCTTGCATGATGCCGATAATCATAGAGCATCAGCATAGCTTTGTCATGCCTGTTGCTGGGGAAGCACCTGTTTGAGGAAGGCGAGTGTGCGTTCCTCCTTTGGTGAGCTGAACATGGTCTCGGGACTTGCTTCCTCAAGGATGACCCCCTCATCCATGAAGATCACCCGGTCGGCAACTTCCTTTGCAAACCACATCTCATGGGTGACCACCAGCATGGTCATTCCTTTCTTGGCCAGGTCGGTCATGACCGAGAGCACTTCTCCCACCAACTCCGGGTCAAGTGCACTGGTAGGTTCATCAAAGAGCATGATCTTCGGTTCCATCGCAAGGGCACGTGCGATGGCCACCCGTTGCTTCTGTCCGCCGCTGAGCATGGCAGGATACACATCCGCCTTGTCCTGAAGCCCTACTTGGTCCAAGAGGTCGGATGCATACGAGCGGGCTTTCTGGGCTGGGATCTTCTTGACGTGCACCATGCCCTCCATCACATTCTGGATGACCGTCATGTGCGGAAACAGGTTGAAGTGCTGGAAGACCATACCCAGCTCCTGGCGGACTTTGTTCAGTTGCTTCTCGCCTTGCTTCACCCGCTTGCCATTGATGAAGATTCTCCCTTTCTGCGCTTTCTCCAGAAAGTTTACGCAGCGAAGCAAGGTGCTTTTCCCACTGCCGGAGGCGCCGATGATGACCACCACCTCCCCTCGCTTCACTTCCAGGTTGATGTCCTTCAGCACTTCCAGTTCGCCGAATCGCTTCACCAGATGCTCAATTTTCAGAATTGTCTCTTCAGTCTTTCTTGTTTTCTCAGTCACGGTCACTCACCTTCAGCCTTTGTTCGATCCGATGCATCACAAACGAGAGCACGCTGGTCATGATGAGGTACCAGATGCCGACGATGAGAAACATCTCCATGTACATGAATGAGGATGATCCCATCTGCCTTCCCTTGAGCATGAGCTCGGGGACAGCAATGGTGGATGCGAGCGAGCTGTCCTTCAGTGCGATGATCAGCTGGTTGCCCAACGGTGGCACCGCCCGCTTGAATGCCTGGGGCAGGATGATGCGCTGCATTGCCTTTGCCTTGGGCATCCCCAGACTCCTTGCCGCTTCCATCTGCCCGATGTCGATCGATTGGATCGAACCTCTGAAGATCTCGGCGATGTAGGCACCATTGTGGAAGCCCAAGGCAATGATGGCCGAGGGAATCGGGGCAATGGTGACAATGCTCGTCAATCCGTAGTAGACGATGAACAGCTGCACCAGAAGCGGTGTTCCCCGAATCAGGAAGATGTAGGCTTTGCAGATGCCTGAAAGCCATTGGTGCTTGGAGAGGCGGCCAAGGGCGGCCGCCAAGCCGATGAGCAGACCAACGAGTATCCCGAAGAAGGTTATCTGCAGGGTGTACTGGGCAGCCTCTGCAAACAGGAAAAACTTCGACGGGATGACAGTAAGATCCCAGGGTAGAATATGCATGGCTGGAATGCTCCCTTACTCGACGGTGATGTCTTCGCCGTTGAACCACTTCTCACTGATCGCACGCATCGTACCGTCCGCGAACATGGATGAGAGAATCTCATTGACCTGATCCTTCAGGGCCGTGTTGTCCTTGTGGAAGGCAATGGCCATGACTTCACTGCGGAGCACCGAACCGACCAAGGTGAGCGTATCCCCTTCGTCCAGGGCTGCAATGGCGTTCAGACCTACGATCCTGTCGGTAAGCACTCCGTCGATGCGGCCATTGAGCAACTCGATCAAGGTCTGGTTGTCATCCTCATAGAGTTTGACCTTGGTACCGAGCTTCATCGCGTCCTGTTCAAAGGTCGTTCCGGTCACCAGTCCCAGGGTATGGGAACTTTTCAGATCTTCCAGGGTCTGGATCGATCCGTTTTTGCGGGCAATGAGCTGCGGGCCGCTGTAGTAGTAGGGCAGGGAGAAATCAACCACTTTCTGTCGCTCTGCAGTGATGCCCATGCTGCCGAGGATGCCGTCATAGCGTTTTGCCCTGAGTCCTTCGACGATGCCATCCCAACTGGTGGTCACATAGTTCAGTTCCTTGTCCAGCCGATTCGCTATCTCTTGTGCTACGTCCACATCAAAGCCGGCAACATCCCCCTCTTCGGTGAGATAGTTGAAGGGGGGATACCCTCCCGATCCGGCAAAAGAAATGGTTGCGGTACTCTCTTTCTGTCCCTGAGCCGCAAGGAAGGGCATGGTGAGCAAGAGAATGAGACCTACCAGAAACAAATTGCGATATAATTTACTTGTCTTTTTCACAGAATTCTCCTTTGTGAATGTGATAAGAAATTGTAACAGAATTTTGGGAGAAGCAACAATGAGTGATATGCTATTTGTTATAATATAACTGTTTGTGATTTTACAACCTTTATAACATGGATACGAATAAGTAATTTGCAGGGTGTGATTTACTCTTGAGATTCCCTGCTGAGAATGCTATAAATTATAACATGGTTGCTACACTATCTTCTCCAAAAGTCATAGAAATCAGGAACAAAAAGAACAATGTAACGTATTTGTACGAGGACCGGCACTACTGGGACCCGGACAAGAAGCAAACACGTCACAAAAGGCGGTGCATAGGGAAATTGGATCCGGTCACCTCCCAGCGCATCTATAATCCAACCTATAAGCAGAAGATGGCAGAACAAAACCAAGATGATACGCAGGTTGTTCCGAACTTCCAGGCGCTTGGCCTGAAAATGTTGGAATTGTTTGTCGAGGAGACCTCGACGATCAAAAGCGATCTGCTCTCGCTCTTTGCAAAAGAAGATGTTCACCAGCTGTTGTATCTTGCCTGGTACCTTCTGGTCACTCGACGGCCGCTCTCATTTTCCCTCTACTGGGATGAGGGGAGAGAAGGCCTCTATCACGGGCCCTCGGATTGGCAGGAAATGCAGAGGCTCCTCCAGCTCTTCGATGCTGAGAAACTTCGCCAATGGCAAGCGATGCAAACGGCGAGTGAGCAAACCTGTGCCGTATTTGATCTCTGCTCCGTGGCCAGCTATGAGAACCATAATCCGTATCTTCAGTATGGATACAACCGGGACAGCGAGGCTCTCGAGCAGAACACCATCATCCTGCTTACCGATCATGCCGACTTCTTCCCTCTCTCGTTCCAGTTGCTCTCCGGCACAATGCTCGGTGTCAGGACCATTGAATCGGTGCTCGCCTATCTGGATGTTGATACTTCCACCATTCTCATGCTGAACCGGCGATTCTTCTCACTGCAGCGCATCGAGCAGTTGGTGGAGCAAAACCGATCGTTTCTGCTCCGTGTTCCTACCAGACAACGCTGGCTTGATGAGTGCATTGCCCGTCATCGCAAGGATGTCGAGGGAGGAGCACCGCTGCTTGATGCCCAGAAGCGTGTGATCAGGGCGCTGCAATTTGATGCTCCCTTTCTCCCGGACGAGCATCTGCAGGTCCATCTTTTCTATGATGAGCTCTGGAGAAACAACCAACAGGACAACCTGCTCTCCTTGCTGGCGCAGTGCAAGCTGGAGCTCGAACGGGAGGAGAGGGTGGAGGAACATGCTCGTCTATACGAAACCTATTTCAAGGTAAGAAAACGAAACACCGGCAAGACAAGCGCTCTTCTTGTTGTCGATCCGTTGCACCTCTTCAACTCCTCTCATGCAGGATTCTGGGCCTTGGTAACCAATACTGGTCTTTCCAGCCAGCAGGCCCTGGACATGTACGAGAAGCGCAATGCCTTTGAGCGAAGATTTGATAACCTGATGAATTTTGAGGACTGCCAGAACCTGCAGGTGCACAGCCCGGCTTGCTACCCAGGACGGGTTTTTCTGCAATTGGTCAGCGAAAAGATCAGATCAGTACTGACAGCAGCCTTGAAAGAGGGCGATATTTCCATTGAGCAGATGCTTTTTTCCTACTCCAATCTGAAGGAAGTGTCCTTTGGACAGAGCCTGACCAAGTACCGAAAGCCACTTTCAGATGTGCAGAAGCAGGTGGAAACGCAGCTGGGTTTCGGGTTGTGGGAGAAATCCAAGGTGTGAGCACAGAGTTTTGGATGTCTGCATGCACAGGGTACCATGGCCAAGCGGTTGCTTGGTAATTCTGAGGAAATATGCATTTTTCGTAAACCACATACTAAGCCGTTGTTGATTGTTCTGGTATGATGTACCCAGGAGCACAAGCATGGGTAGTGTTGCGAGTATTCCCAATATACTGTCTCTTTCCAGAATCGTGCTGGCTTTTGCCTTGTTCTTCAGTTCAGATCATCCTGTCCCCCTGTTTGCCTTGGTTGTGCTTTGCGGCATCACCGATGTCCTGGATGGATACTTGGCGCGCAAGCTGCACTGTGAGAGCAACCTTGGTGCTCGCCTGGACTCCTTGGGGGATTTGGTCTATTACAGTGCACTCACCTTGTATGTGGTCCGCTTTCAGATGCCCCTGATCCAACCGTATCTGGGAGGGATCATAGCCATCTTCGTAATCAAGACACTCACCTTGGCTGTCAGCAAGGTGAAAAACGGACGCATCTACTCGCTGCATACCTATGGCAACAAGCTGACCGGGGTGATGGTGGTGGTTTCCATCTGCCTGATTCTGCTCACCGGTACGGGGCTCTTCGTTGCACTGCTGGTAGTCGTAGGAATTCTCAGCGCGCTGGAGGAACTGCTGATCATGAGCCTGTTCAAGGAGCCGGATACCAATACCCGAAGCATATTCCAGAGAAAAAATGCTGGCAGAACAGGGAAGGATATGCTGTCTGGGTAGGGAACAGCCGCTGCAATGCTTTTTCCATCAACTCCATGTTCACACGAATTCGGGGAAATTGACCTGTTGACGAATTGAAATTATCACCTTACACTCATTTAAGCGTTTAACAACTATTGAAAGGAACTTATGAAAAAAGTAACGATAGAGACGGTTGCACAAAAGGTCGGTGTTTCTGCTGCAACCGTCTCGTATGCACTTTCGGGGAAACGGAAGATCAGTCAGGAAGTGACTGACAGGATTCTCAAGGCTGTTGAGGAGCTGGATTACCGGCCCAGCATCACTGCAAGGAATCTTGCAAGCAACAAGACCTGGACGGTAGGCCTCTACGCATCACCCACGCAGAACATCCGGGAGGACTACTTTTTCAATAACATCCTTGCAGGGGTGCTGGATGTACTGCATGAAAAGAAGTACCAGGTGCATCTCTATGCGGATTACCTGAATGAGAAGACCCGGAATCATCCCGACCTCAACCTGACCCAACCCATCGATGGGGCGTTGATCATGAATCCCCGCATCAATGACGTGTATATCGATCATATCAGGCAACGAAACATTCCCTACGTTGTCATCGGTACACCCGAGGAGCGCGATGATTCCTTCTATGTTGATGCTGATGTGACTGCAGGGTATTACGCCATAGTCAATTATCTTCTGAAAAAGGGCCATCGGAAAATCATCCTGATGAACGGATCTGTCGAGTACACGCAGAGTGAGAAACGGAAAGCGGGCTATATGATGGCCTACCGTGACAATGGGATGGACTTCTCCGACGATTGGATCGTCAATGTGCCGATGCTGGAGGAACAAGGGTATCGTGTTTTCCTCAAGACCATCAGAACCATTCCCGATTTCACCGCAGTGGTTACGTTCAACGATACGATAGCCGTGGGTGTCCTGAGGGCCCTGAAGCAGAGCAATCTGCAGGTTCCCTCCAAGGTTGCCGTCGTGAGTGCAGGCAATACGATGATCACCAGGATTCATTCGCCGGCCATCACCAGTCTTGATATGGGGTCCTATGAGATAGGGTCGAAAGCCGCCGAGCTCTTGGTCGATGTGATTGAGAAGCGGAGGATACAGCCTTCCCATGAGATCATACAGACCCGTCTTGTGGAACGTGAGAGCAGCTGAGCATTCTGTATCTTGCGTCATTTTGCAGGTTCAGGTGGCATGAAACGTGCAAGGTTTTGTTCTTGACAGAACGGGAGAATGGCTCGTATAGTAATTTAAGCGGTTAAATAGAAAATAAAAAAATATTTGGTTTAGCGTTTATATATTTCTGTTGGGTAAGCTTGAGGGTGTGATGGTTCGTCCGCATGCTGAGCCGGGTATGCCGGATCAGGTGGCGTGAACAGGTAAGCATTCAACTTCCAGGTTGATTTGCAATAGGAGGAATGTATGAAAGTTCGAATGAAGGTTATGTGCGTACTGCTGTTGCTCCTGCCATCAATGATGCTTTGGTCTGCCGGAACCAAGGAATCTGGTGCCCAAAAGGCTGATGGGGCTGCAGTAATCACTGTTTGGGATTTCAAGTATGGCGATGTGCAAGGTGTCCAGCCTGCGATGAAGAAGATCGACGATCTGATCATGAGTCAGAATCCCGGCATCACCATCAAGCATGTAGGCCAGCCGAACGACAACTATTACCAGCTGGTTCGTGCTGCCGTACAGGCAGGGGAAGGTCCTGATGTCGTCATGTTCCATGGTGGTGTCCAGGCGTACGAATTCGATGACTATACGATTGCCATGGATTCCTACATCGCTGACTGGAGATCGGAAATTTCCGAATTCAGCTGGGCTTACTGCTCCGAGAGTGGGGATGCAACCAAACCTGTTCACATGGTTCCCTTGACAACCCAGGGATTCGGCATCTATTACAACAAGACCCTTTTCAAGCAAGCTGGTCTTGACCCTGAGAAAGCTCCAGCCGATCTTGATGAGTTTTTGGCAGCCTGTGAGAAACTCAAGAAAGCAGGGATCGTCCCCATCGTTGCCGGTCTTCAGGGAAGCCCCTATACCCTTGATTTCCTGTTCAGATGCTTTGTGGCAAACATCTATGGCGATGAGGTGAAGAATCTGGGAACCGGGAAACAGAACTTTGCGGGCAATGCCGCATTCAAGCGATCGGCAGAGATTGTCAAGGAACTGTTCAGCAAAGGGTATATGGACCCCGCCGGCACCTCGACACCCTATTTCATGGATGCAGCGAACAACTTTGCCGCCGGCAAGGGGGCGATGTTCATCGGCTTGCTCTCTGATGTCTGCCACTGGAAAGTGTTCGGCGATGCATTGGGCACCGACGGTGTGGGTTACTTCCCCACGATCAATTTCCCCCAAGCCAAGTACAAGGACCAGCAGGTTGGACAACCGGCAGGCATCGGGTACAGCGTCATGACATGGTCAAAGAATCCTGAAGCTGCAATGAAGGTGGTGGAAGGCTATGCCCGTGGTGAGGGGAATGCCATATGGATGGGCATGACCGGAGCTCTGTCCCCCAACAAGAATGTCGACATCAAGAGCTTGGGGTATCCCCTGGTGGCCGAAATACTGGAAAGACCGTTTGTCCTGGATTTCAACACCTTGTTGCTGAACGAGGATGCCAACGGCAATTTCGACCGATACTGTGCCCAGGCATTCGTATCGAACGAGATCAGCATCGACAAGTTTGTTGAGGTTTCGCAGGGCATGCTGGACAACGTCCAGAATGCAAGATAACTGAGATTCCCATGGGTTGTCCACAATTGCTTTCTGCGTTTGGACAACCCATACTTTTGCATGGGGGATGCACGTGAAAAGTCCTACATCCAGTATGAAGAGTGAAGCAAGGGAGTCGTATCTGCTCATTGCGCCGTTGATGCTTCTGTTGCTTGTTTTCATACTCTATCCGGTATTGGCCAACGTATACCTGAGTTTCTTCAAGTGGAAAGGCTTGGGAAAGGCGACATTCATCGGATTTGCCAACTACCGGACCATGTTCAAGGATGAGACCTTCTGGGTTTCCATCAAAAATACCATGGTCTTGCTGCTCTACATCCCTCTGGGGGTCATGCTTCCCATCCTCATCTCCGCGCTTCTTCGTGAAGGGCTGAAAGGGTGGTCGATCTTTCGGGCGATCATCTATATCCCGAATATTCTTGGCTACGTCATCATGGGTATGATCAGCAGCATCATGTTCAGGAAACTGGGTCCTTTGAACAACGTCCTGGTAGGGGTGGGTCTAAAGTCCTTGGCACTCGACTGGTTGAGCATTCCCAAGCTGACGCTCAATACGCTGGGCTTGGTCTATGGCGTTTGGTTGCGTTTGGGATTCGGCTGTATCTTTTTCCTTGCTGCGATGAGCAGCATTGATGAGTCTCTCTACGATGCTGCCAAAATTGACGGTGCGCTCTGGTGGCGTACGTTCTGGAATGTCACCGTACCGTCCATCCGCTTCTCGATTGAGTTCTGGGTGGTGCTTTCCTTCATAGAAATCCTGGCTCGTGCCTTTCCCTTCATTTACACCTTCTCCCGCGGAGGCCCTGGGTTTGCGACATTCACCTTGGAATACGGAATCTACAATGAAGGGTTCGTTGCATTCAACATGGGGTATGCAAGCACGTGGGCAAGCGTCTTGTTTGTGGTCTGTGCCGTTATTGCCTGTTTCCAGGTTGCGCTGATGAGGAAGAATTCAGATGTCCAATAGGTATGAGAAAATGGTGAAAGCAATCATGTATGGTGTGCTGGGAATCTTTGCCTTGATGGCCCTGTATCCCTTGTTCTTCGTACTGATCACCAGCCTGAAATCCCCTGCAGAGTATGTCAGCAACAAATTGCTGATGCCGCAGAGTCCGACCTTCGGCAACTTCTACCATGTCTGGGTGAAGGGGAATATGCTCAGGTACTTCGTCAACAGTTGCATTCTCATCCCTTCAGGCTTGGTGGTGTACCTCTTTGTGTGCATAACTGCAGGGTTTGCCTTCGGCCGGTTGCGGTTTCCCCATCGCTTCCCCCTGTTCCTTGCCGTGTTGTTTCTCATGATCTTCCCCCAGATGCTGCTTTCCATCCAGATTTTCCAAATATGTCGGAAACTGCATTTGGTCAACAGCTATCTGGGACTGATACTCGTATGGGTGGCCTACTTCGGCCCCTTCGGCACCTATATCATGACCACCTATTATGCAACGGTTCCCATGGAAATAGTGGAATCGGCCAGGCTCGATGGGACAGGGGTCTACCGGATGCTCTACTACATCATGGTGCCCATCGCCAAACCGATGATCATCATCATTGTGGTGATCGGCACCCAATCGATGTGGAATGAGTTGCCATTCTCGCTTTTGCTGCTCCAGACGGAGCAGCTGAGGACCATTACCCAGGGACTGGGCATGTTGCAGGGCCAATATGGATTGGATGATACCACGTTGTCCGCTTCCATCCTGTCAGCCTCCCTGGTTCCCTTGCTCTTGTTTGTTTTTTTCCAACGGCAAATCACCATGGGGTCTTACAGTGGTGCGGTCAAGGGATGAATGAATACGTCAAAAAAGGCAGCTGAATTGTATGAAACAACGAAATCGTTTTGTATTTGATATGCTTGATCAGGATGCTCCTGAGGCACACGCTGAATCGATATACCGTGCGGGAATACCGCTTTCCATTCGGGATGAGTCTGATGCCGCGGTGGTGGCGATCCCCTTTATCCGGCAGCTGCTTTCAAACCTGTTTCTTCATGCTGCCCAACCATCCACAACAAAGACAATGGATATGATGGTGCGTGCCTATGGGTCCTCTATTGTCCGATTGACCATGTTGGTGGATGGTAAGGTGCCTTCAGATGCGGATAATCCCATGCTGGACTGGGATGCTTCCCTGAAAAAGGAGTCCCTGCACAGCAAACAGACCGATGGAGGATGGGAGATCCTGGACTCGCAGGGATCTTGCAGGATGCGCATCACTGCCAAACAAGAGAGCAGGGAAATCTGGAGCACCTTGCAACCAGAACCGCCGCAGACCTTTGATGCGGTGGTGTTGCCGGATGGGAACACGCTGGTTCCCTTTATGGCGTATGATGATTTCTTCCCTGCACAGTCTGAGTCTTTCAGCCTGGCCTTCATCGAGAGGGGTGGAGATGTCGACCGTTGGGCATACTCCCTGCATGCCAAGCCAAACGAGAAGTTTGCGGGTACCGGAGAACGGTTTGCCCCGATGAATTTGGCCGGAAAAACGTTTGTGTTGGAGAACACGGACGGGTTGGGGGTGAATAGCCGCCGTGCGTACAAGAATGTGCCGTTCTATCTCTCCAGCGAAGGGTATGGCCTGCTGATCATGACATCTGCCCATGTGCGGCTCTCCCTCTCCGACGTCTCGACCCGCTCTGCCCAGGCAGTGGTGGAGGATGATGGGTTGGATCTGTTTTTCATTGGTGGCGGCAGCATTGAACAGATTGTGTGGAACTACCGCAGACTCACAGGTTTTCCTTCCGATGTGCCTCTCTGGTCCTATGGGACATGGATGAGCCGCATGAGTTACTTTTCCGCTGACGAGACGCGACTTGTCGTAAAGAGGATGCGTGAGGGCGGATTTCCCCTGGATGTCATCCATATCGATACCGGTTGGTTTGAGAAGGATTGGAAATGCGAGTGGGAGTTCAGTACTGCCCGATTCCCCTCACCAGCAGCGTATTTGCAGGAGATGGAAGAGCAGGGGATAAAGGTAACGCTCTGGCAGCTTCCCTGCATAGCCAAGGATACCAAGAACTATGAGACTGCACAGCGGCAGCGGTATGTAGCACCAAAGAGCGAGCATGTTGCATTGGGGTCAAACTTCAGTGAGGTTGAGTTTGACGGGAATATCGATTTCACCAATCCCGCTGCGGTGACTTGGTACCAGGATATGCTTGCCAATCTGTTCAAGCTGGGGGTGGCTGCTATCAAAACTGACTTCGGTGAGGTGATAGAGGAGCATGCTTCGTACTTTGGCATGCCGTATCGGAAACTTCATAACCTCTATGCCCTGCTCTACCAGAAGGCAGCCTTTGAGATCACCAAAGAGGTGAAGGGACCGGCAGAGGCAATGATCTGGGCGAGGGCTGGGTGGATCGGATGCCAGCGATACCCCGTCCATTGGAGTGGGGATTGCGCCTGTTCCTGGGATGGCATGGCAGGGTCTCTGAGGGGGGGCTTGCATCTTGGGCTCTCCGGTTTTGCTTTCTGGAGCCATGATGTACCGGGCTTCCAGGGTGTTCCCAGCTTCATGAACAGCCGGCCGGACAACGACTTGTATATCCGATGGACGCAGATGGGAGTCTTCACCTCGCACCTCAGGTATCATGGTACGACCCCACGGGAGCCCTATGAGTATCCCAAGGTGGAAGCCATGGCCAGAGAGTGGCTGAAGCTGCGCTACGCCTTGATTCCCTATCTCGTGCAAGCAGGGAAACAGGCAATCGGAAGCGGGTTTCCTGTCCTCAGGGCCCTGATCTTCCATCATGAGAAGGATCGGGTATGTTGGTCGATAGACGATGAATTCTATTGCGGTGATGTGTTTCTTGTTGCTCCGGTCATGCAGTCAAATGGCATCCGTGATGTCTATCTGCCTGCAGGTGAATGGGTGGATTTCTACAGCGGAGAGGTGCTCTCAGGTGGCGTTTGGCTGAAGAGCATATACTCTCCCTTGGCTCGGATACCGCTCTTTGTGAAAAGGAATTCCGTGATTCCCGTCTATCCGGAGCCGGTGCAGTGTACGGCCGAGATGAAGAGCGGGAACGTGCAACAGCTCAGGTTTGACCACACGTATACAGGATTCAGCGACTCTGTGTTGGGAAGGTTCATAGACTTGTCGTAACGTATCTTCTGGTCGTTTCTGTCCATGATTGATGCAAGCCATGTTCAAAATGAAAAAAGCCGTTGCTCTCGCAACGACTTCTGTTAGTGGAGGTAAGGGGAATTGAACCCCTGACCTTTTGAATGCCATTCAAACGCTCTAGCCAACTGAGCTACACCCCCAAGGCAATAACAAAAGGTATCATACGGATTGGCCTCTGTTTAGTCAAGAGCTTACGATGATAAATACTATGGCACCGTATTCGGTTTGGCTTGACCTTTGTTTGGGTTCAAGGTATTACTTCTTGATATAAATAACTTTAGAAACATGCAGTAAATCAGGAACAAGGAGGGCCTCATGGAATTGTTGAAGAAGCTGAAAGAAGTAGGCTCCTCCATCGTACCCATCCTTGTCCTGGTTTCCCTGATGCACTTTTTCTGGATACCCCTCGGGGAAGGCCTGCTCTCCTCGTTCCTCATTGGAGGAGTTCTCATCATCGCAGGTCTCGCCCTTTTCCTTCTGGGTACAGACATCGGCTTGCTTCCCATCGGGGAACGGATAGGATCGGCATCGGTTCGTACGAAGAACCTCGCAGTGCTGCTCTCAACAGGTTTGATCGTCGGTATCGTCATCATCCTTGCAGAGCCCAACATCACCGTATTGCAGGAGCAGGTGGCCTCGGTGAATCCCTCCATCTCCACCACCCTGATGGTGGTCATGATCGCTCTTGGTGTAGGCCTGTACCTGATGATCGGCTTGCTCAGGGTGGTCTTTCGCATCCCCTTGAAATGGATCTACCTGGGCAGTTACACCCTCCTGTTCCTCTTGGCAGCCTTCAGTTCGCAAGAGATGCTTGCCATGGCATTTGACAGCGGAGGGGCGGCCACAGGGCCCTTGGCGGTTCCCTTCATCATGGCAATCGGGCTTGGTGTTGCCCGTGTACAGAAGAAGCAGGAGGAGTCCGACAACTTCGGCTATGTCTCTCTTGCACTCATCGGGCCCACCCTGGCTCTGGTCGTGCTGGGGCTGTTCAGCAAGGAAGGTGGTGCATCCTTGGTCACCACCGTGCAGATCCCCGTTGCCGGAGGTTTTCTCTCCTTGGTCGAAGAAAGCGTTTCCCAGGTAGTCCGTTCCCTCATCCCTCTCGTGCTGCTCTGCATTGTCTATCAGCTGGTTCTGCTCAAGATGACAATCGGGCAGCTTGTTCGCGTAGCGGTTGGCTTCTTGTATGTCTTCCTTGGCTTGACCCTCTTCTTTGTGGGCGTGAACGGAGGATTCATCCCGGCAGGCTATCAGATCGGGTACGCCATCGGTACGCTCGATAGCCGCCTGCTGTTGTTGGCTGGAATGGTCATCGGCTCCATCACGGTACTCTCAGAACCGTCTGTCTGGGTGCTCATCGATCAGGTGCAGACAATCACGCAAGGGCATATCCGAAAGGGCATCATGCTCATAGCCCTTGCCATCGGGGTGGGGCTGTCCGGATTTCTGGCCATGCTCAGGGTCATCACCGGCCTCTCCATCTGGTACTTCGTACTTCCTGTCTATACGATTGCGGTCCTGTTGTCTTTCAGGATTCCCACGCTGTTTGTGGGCCTTTCGTTTGACAGCGGCAGCGTCAGTTCGGGCCCCATGGCCTCCACATTCATCCTCTCCTTTGCCATCGGAGCCTCGGTGGCAGTAGGAGGAAATCCAACCACCGATGCCTTTGGAGTCATCATCTTTGTATCCATGACACCAGTTGTCATCGTGCAGCTGCTTGGCTTGCTGTACAAGCACAAACAGGCAAAGCTTGCAGCGCAGAAAGGGAGAAAGAAATCATGAACAGCACCTTGTTGCTAGCCATCACCGAGTCAGGGAAAGCCGATATGCTCATGAACATAGCAAAGAAAGCAGGAAGTACCGGAGGCACTGTGCTCAATGCACGTGGCACCGCTTCCTCCTCCCTGCTGTGTGCGCTCGGGCTTGGGGACTCCCATAAGGAACTCCTGCTTACCTTGGTATCAGATGAGACGAAGGACCAAGTATATGCTGCGCTCTCACACGCCCCGCATGCAAAAGGGTTGGTATCGGCAATTTCCACTTCGCTTTCCGATCAGACAAAGGGTCCTGCAGAGGGGTGGGACTTGGTGCACATCATCTGTCCCAGCGGATATGGGGATGAAATCATGGCGGCAGCAAGAAAAGCAGGCGCAGGAGGCGGGACAATTGTCGAGGGACGAGGAACGGCCAAAGAGGATGATATCGCATTCTTTGGTTCGACGTTGGTGGCAGAAAAAGAGCTGATTCTGATTTTCCTGAAAAAGGGCTTTGCCGATGGGGTCCTTTCTGCAGTTTCCAAACTCCCTTGCATGCAGCAAAAGGGCAGAGGAATCGCCTTTACCTTATCAGTGCAAGCACTTACGAGCTTGGGAGCCTAGGCAAGTCTATACACGGGTGCGAGTATTTGCTAGGATTTATGCCTAGGGCTGTGTTCACTATGTTGAAACTCAGTGTTAATATAATAACATTTTGTTAAAAAATTCAATTATTTGTTATCAAACCCTTGAAAAAGACCTATAAAAACGGTACTGTACTCCTACCTTAGCTTACAGGAGCGGCAGAGTGCCGTTCAGGAGAATCGTAGATGGACAAGAAAATCAAAGTTGCCGTAATGGGTGCCACTGGTGCAGTTGGCCAGGTGTTTATGTGGATGCTTGCGGATCATCCTTGGTTCGAGTTGGCGTACGCCACAGCTTCCGCTTCCCGTGTCGGTTTGCAATATGCATCCACGGTTCACTGGGTCATGCCTTTTGAGATGCCGAAGAGCATCAGGGACACAGAAGTAAAGGAATTCAATATCGAGGCAATGAAGGAATCTGGGGTGAAAATCGTATTCTCCGCACTTCCTGCAGAAGTTGCCCGTGAAGCGGAGCCTCAGCTTCGTGAGAATGGCTTGTACGTCTTCTCCAATGCCGCCTCCATGCGGTATGACAGCAATGTGCCCATCCTGATCCCCGAGACCAACGTCGAACAGCTCGACCTGATCAAGAACCAGGGATATCCGGAGAGTGGCTTTGTCGTCACCAATGCAAACTGCGTAACCACCGGTCTGGCCATGGCGCTTGCACCGCTTCGCAAGTACGGGATCAAGAACATTGTCCTGCACAGTTATCAGAGTGTCAGTGGTGCAGGGTATCCTGGCCTCTCCTCCTTCGATATCACCGACAACTGCATTCCTTTCATCAAGGGAGAGGAAGAGAAGATCGAGAAGGAAATCAAGAAAATCCTTTCCATCGATCCGGAAGTCTACTGCTACACCGTTCGCGTACCGGTCATGTTCGGCCACCTCGAAGCAGTCTGGCTGGATCTTGAGCAGGACGTTGAAGTCGAAGACATCATCAATGACTGGAACAACTTCAAGGAAGTCAGCGATCTGCCCTCAACCCCTGAACTGCCGGTTGAGTATGGTGCAGACAACACCTTCCCCCAGCCCAAGTATGCCTTCTGGGGCAAGCCGAGCGGGATGGTGGTATACACCGGAAGACTGAAGAAGAAGAACGGCAAGATCGGCTTCCTCCTCTTGGTCAACAACATCGTCAAAGGCGCTGCCGGTGGATCCATCCAGAACGCAGAAGCTTTTGTGAAGCGGTTCGGCCTCATCTAAATTTGCCCATCATGCACTCCAAGGGCTTCCTCTCCCTGTCAGGGAAGGGAAGCCCTGTTTCTTTCTGATTGCATGCCAGGCTTCGTTTGCGTAGACTTAAGCAGCAAAGGAGTTCCTATGGCAGAATACTGGGACCTGTACGACACCAACCGGCAACCCTTGGGAAGAACTCACCTCAGGGGGCTTCCCCTGGACAAGGACACCTATCATGTGGTGGTTTCTGTCTGGACAGTGAATCAGGACAACAAGCTTTTGGTCACCCTGCGGTCTGCAGAAAAGGACCTGTATCCAAACCTCTGGGAGAATACCTCCGGTTCCGTAATCAGTGGTGAGACCAGCCGGGAGGCAGCGCTGAGGGAGCTCAGGGAAGAAACAGGCATTGAGGCCCGTGAGGACGAGCTGCAATTTCTCGGAACTGCCCGCAAGCTTGCTTCCTTTGTCGACATCTATCTGGTGAGAAAATACTTTGACAGCGAAACCATTACCCTCCAGGAGGGCGAGACCACAGCCTATCGTTGGGTGACCCTTGCACAGTTGGAACAGATGAACCAGGAAGGCAAACTTGCCTTCCCGGTGGCTTTTCGCTTTGAGCAATTCCGCTCAGTTTTCACGGAGTTTCTTGTTTAGGCATTCACGACAATGGTGACACAATCCTCAACGATGACATGATAGCGGTTCTTGTCTCCCTTCACATACCATGAACCCCGATGCGGGCAGCCTTCGCAGCTCAGGAGCAAGGAATCGTGACGGAAGCAGGACCGGCTGATGAACAGGGGAGGATGGAACTCCTCCTCCACAACGGTCGGCTCGAACGGCCAAGAGGTAAAATCGCCTGATCTTCGTTCCATCCAGAGGTATCCCCCGACCAGATTGAGTCCGAGGGAGAGCGCAAGCTGTGCTGCCTGGTGGTTCGCAAGATAGAGGTAGATGTCAAAGAAACAGGCCAAGCCCCGGCTTCGGAAGAACTCCACCTGACCAAGATTGTTGAGTCCGAATCGCACCAAGCCCAACACATCCTGACGTTCCAGATGTGCGATGATCGCCTCCAACTGGGTGAAGAATGCTTCTTCGTCGAACATGACCGGACTGAGCGGCAAGTAGAGCAACGCTTCGCTGGCAAACAGAAGCTCTTTCGCTGAGGAACCCTGTTCCAGTTTGGAAAGCAGCAACTTGAGGTCAAGGTAGGGAAGGCCCTCCTTTGTTACCAGGAGCTTGCGTGCGGGCAGACCTTCCAGAGGGAGCTTTCCAACCGCTTCCCTTTGGACAATCTGCTCTCCCAGCTTTCTGGCAAGACCCTTGTCCAGCTGTTCATACCAGCTTCTCCTGATGGACTTCAGCGCAGAAAGGGGGAGAAAGAGCTCATCAAGAGGCAAGGACGTCCGGTTTTCCACGGTAAGTTCACCCAAGGTATAGTAGGAGGTGTCACTCTGGCTGAAGATTGAACGCAGGTTCTCGGTGACGTCCTGCTCCTTCTTTGCCTTGCTGACCGAAAGGGCGAAGGAGGCTTGTTCCTCGCCGGACCTGAGGCTGACCTCATCATCGGTCAACGTGATCACCAGATCAAGCGGATGCTTGCTGGTAGGCAGGTTCTCGTTGAGCAAGGCAGGGTTCTGGTCGTGGCGGCTGATCAGAAAAAGGAATTCACCGGCATGCGGAAGCGGACCCGAGGGAAGGGGAACTTCCACCGTCTCTCCGGCATAGGCTTTGGTGATGCTCCTTCGATTCTGGTCAAGCAACAGGGATATGCCGAACTTGACGGTCTCAATCGGTTCCTTGGTTCCCTTGGTGAAGAACATGAGCCCGTCACGAAGGGACAGGTCCCGTTCAAGGGTGACAATTGCTTTTCCTTGACGCACCAAGAGGACCGTTGCGGCTTTTATGCCACGATGGCTGGGAAAGCTCGTACTGCCTAGGGTAGGTGTTTTTCGGACAGTAAAGTCCTGCTTGTCACGTCCATAGGAAGAGAGCCATCCTCCGGTCTGTCTGCGCGAGAAGACGACAGACAGGGCCTCATCCAGCTCGTCGGTCTCTTCCCGGCCATCCAGAACGGCGCGATAGTAGCGGCTGGCCAGAGCGGTGTAGGCAGGACTTTTCATCCTTCCCTCGACTTTCAGGCTTTCGATTCCCATTTCCTCAAGTTCTTTTGCAACAGGTCCGGCCTTCAGGTCGCTCATGGAGAAGAACCACCCTTCCTTGCTTCCCCTTCCCAATGGGGAGAGGGAAGCCGGGACAGAGGGATCTGAGGAGACGGTGAAATAGTTTCGGCAGATCTGGGCACAGGCTCCGCAATTGGCACTTCGCCCACTGAGCTGTTCGCTGGCAGTGCACAGCCCGCTGAAGCTGTAACAGAGTGCCCCATGGATGAATACCTTCAGCTGGATGTCAGGACAGGCTGTTCGGATACGCCTGATTTCTTCCAGGGTGAGCTCGCGGGCAAGCACCACGCGTTCGAATCCCAGCCGTTCGAGTTCTTTCACCCCTTCAATGGTGTGTACGGCAAGCTGGGTGCTTCCGTGCAGTTTCAGGTTGGGGAACTGTTGTCTGATGAAGTTCACCAATCCCAGATCCTGGACAATGACCCCGTCGCAGCCGATGAAGTCAATTTGGAAGAGCAGTCTGGAAAGGTCCTCCCACTGCTCGTCATCCACCAATGTGTTTACCGTCACATAGATGCGCTTATTCTGTTCCAAGGCAACGCGTCTCAGCTTTGCCAGATCCTCAAAGGTAAAATTTGTCGCCCCTTTTCGGGCTGAGAAGTTCTTCATGCCAAGGTATACGGCATCGGCACCTTCTGAGAAGGCGACCAGTGCTGCCTGCAATGATCCTGCGGGTAGTGCGAGTTCTGTCATGGCCCTAGGGTAGTGGTCCACCCCGTCAGTGTCAATCACGCTGACGTCGTTGGTGCAAAGCCTCGACAATCTCGCGATGTCTCTCCTCGGTAAGGGGATAGAACAGGATGGGAATGATACCCAAAAGACTGGCGGCAAAGGGAAGCAGGGTGGTCAGGGTATGGATGCCGGCAAGGGTGGTGGCTGTCTGGACTGCATTCGGCTGGTAGCCGATCAACGCAAGGGTGGCTGCGATGGTGATGGAGGTCACCGCTGCGGTGAGCTTGGCCAGGAAGGTCTGGCTGGAGAAGATGGTTCCTTCGCTGCGCCGGCCGGTGGCCAGCTCCCCATACTCGATGGTGTCTGCAATCATGGCTGTCTGGATCACCTGCGGGCTTGCCATGCCGATTGAGCTGATGCAGTTGAAGAAGAGCAGCAGGACAAAGTTGTCCCAACCGACGAGAAAGAAACCGAGGCTTCCGAGGGCATAGATGAGGTAGTAGACGATGCAGGCCCGTTTTTTCCCCAGTCTCCGGGTAAGCAAGGGAACTGTGGCAATGCCAAGGAGAATGAAGGGGATGTTGATGCCTGCGAGCAGGGTATAGAGCAGCTCATTGCTGAGGTTGTACTTTGCATAGTAGATGAGCATGCTCAGTTTTCCTGTCTGCCCGATTCCTGTGAAGAAACCACTGAGAATTACCAGAAGCAAGGGCTTGTTGGAGAGAAAAATCTTGGGAATATCCGAGAATCGTGGTTTCTGGTCGTCTTGGGTCACCACTCGTTCTTTCACTGCGAGGAAGGCGATGAGAAAACAGATGACGGTGAGCAGTGAGTAGACGAGGCTGGTCATCTGGTAACCCCGCTCGGGTTTCCCTTCCACACTGAAGAGCAGTATCAGGGGTTGGGTGGCCAAGGTTGCCAGGGCAACTGCAACCGTTGCCATGAATCGGGGATAGACCACCACGCTGGAACGGACTTTGGTATCCTCGCTGATGGTGCTGCTCATCGCCCAGAAGGGGACGTCGCTTGCCGTGTAGATCATGCCGAAGCAGATGTAGGTAACTGCAGCCCAGACAACCTTTCCGCTGTGGCTGAATTGGGGGGCGCTGAACGAAGCGACGGCAAAGGGCAGGAAGAGGATGGGGGTGAACAGCAGGTACGGGCGGAACTTTCCCCACCGTGAGTGTGTCCTGTCGGCAAGCATACCCATCAGAGGGTCATTGATCGCATCCCACATTCTTGCGACCAGGAGAATCGTGCCGGCGGCTGCGGGGAGGATGCCGAAGATATCGGTGTAGAAGAACAGGAGGAAGTTGGCCATGAGGTTGTAGAGCATATTCTGGCCGAAACACCCGAAGCCGTATGCCATCTTTTCCTGAGTGCGGACTGTTTGTTGTTCCATGGGAAAAAGCCTAGCACAAGCAGGCATACATGCAAGAGCGAGGGACGTGCCCTTGTCCATTCCATCTTGCAGAGAGTATACTTTTTGCATAAGGAGGCTGCGTATGCCGATGAAAAGTGATGCAGGAAACACTGTGCTGGAAGTTGCCAAAGGAACGATCATCTATGAGCAAGGCGCTCCCTGTTCCACCATGTTCCTCCTTCGCAGCGGGACAGTTGGGTTGTATCTGAATTACCATACGCCCCAGCAGTTCCAGCTATTCGAGATCTCCCGTCCCGGGTCAAGCCTGGGGGAGATGGGGCTGTTTGAGAAAGAACCGCGCAATGCAACTGCCGTCGCACTCAGCGACTGCACTCTTGTCGAGATTTCCCAGGCGAATTTCCCCGCCTTCATCGAGGCCCATCCCGATGAGACGAAGCAGATGATCCTTGATTTGAGCCAGCGCTTCAAGATGGCCATTGTGGAGGTCAAGAACAACCAGCAGATCATTGCAGAGTGCCTTGAAGCCCTCAAGGAAGCACAGGCGAACAAGAAGGATACGCTGAAGGAACGCATCAGGAAGATCAGCGATTACCTGTTGGACATCCCCCAGGATGTCCCCCCTGAACTCTATTTGAGTTTCAATTCGCGTTTCCACGGAACAATGTTCTAGGATCGGCGAATCTTCCCAAAGAAAAAGCACGCAGGCATAATTCCCGCGTGCTTTCTCTATTTCGACCGATCAGTTGTTTCAGCCTTTGTAGGTCCCGGGGAGAATCAGGTCCCCATAGGTGTCCCTGGCTTTGGCAATCCTTGCGATGGTGGCATCCCAGTAGTCGAAAATCTCCTTGGGAGTGTTCGGATCCATCTTCTGGTAGTATGCCTTCGTCCTCTCCAGCTTCTCGATCCACTTGGTGCAGCGGAAGGTGAACAGGTAGTCGTACTTCTCCTTGGAGAACTCCTCATCAAGGTGTTTCTTGAACAGGACCTTCAGATCCTCATAGTGGGGAATCTTTCCGGTCGGGGTGTCATATGCCTCATACTCATTGTGGATGCGTCCATCCGCCCAGTGCAGCCACACCTTCTTGGCGAGCTTGCTGGTCATGAAGTGCCCCTGCTCATCGCGCATGAAGTAGTTGTTGCTGAAAATCCTCGGGGTTTGTTTCACCGACTCGCCGAACTTGATGTTGTTCATCGTGTAGGTGCCGAGAGGATAGGAGACGAAGTCCATGTTGGCCATGGGACTGGGGGTGCGTACGCCTTCCTTGCCCAAGGTTGCGCTGGTGGTCTCGGACTCAAGGGTTGCGGCCTTGATCAGGATGCCATCCTTCCAGTTCGGGGATTCCTCAACAGGTACGGTGATGTCACTGTCGCGTCCGCCATAGAGGACCCCGTCAACCTTGACGCCGTCCTTTGCCTCAAAGCCCTTTTTGTCAATGTTGTCCAGGTAGTCCAGACGCATGGTGTAGCGTGCATTGCCATGGGCAACGCCGACTTCCTTGCCGGTTTCATCCTTGACGCCCTTCTTCCACTCGCCGAAATGATTGTGTCCTTCCTCAGGAGCCTCAACACCCATACCCAGCCAGTACGGCTTGTTGTCCTTTCCGCGCAGGACGTTCGAGAAGATGACTTCCTGGTTCATCATCAGGTTCTTGAAGATGACCGGGTCGTCCTGGGCATTGACGTCCTTGATGATGCCGAACATACCGAACTCAACATTGACTGCACGGAATTCGCCGTCAATGTTTCTGAAATAGGCGATGTCGTCACCAACAATCTGTTCGCCGGGGATCATGGCGGTGGAGGTCTTGCCGCAGGCGGAGGGGTAGGCGCCGCAGAAATAGGTCTTGCGGTTCTTTTCCATATCCAGGGCTGCCATTACGAACATATGCTCGCACAGCCAGCCTTCCTTGCCGGACTTGCTTATTGCAAGGCGCATGGAGTGCTTCTTCAATCCCACGGAGTTTCCTGCATACTGGTCGTTCATGGAGTACACGATGTTGTTCTGGGTATCCATGTAAATCCTGCGATTCTCAAGGTCCTTGGAGCAGTTGTTCTCATCGAGGGGGCCTGCAGAGTGGATGAAGCGGAAGAAGTCAGCCTTCTCGGCGTCCTTCATCTTCAGAAAATGGCTGTAAGCGGTGCGATAGAGGATGTTCTCGGAGTGAGCGACATACCAGCTGTCGGTGAACTGGACACAGGGGATGGTAAAGGGGCTTTCGGTTGGGCCTTCCGAGTAGAAGAGGACCACTGCGTCTTTCCCTTTCATGATGCCCTTGGAGATGCCCATGATCTCCTCATAGCCCTGCTCATATTCCACGCTGTTGAGGGTGGACATTTTTGCCATGTTTTCCTTGTAGACCATGAAGCGGGTGTTCTTCTTGTCACGGGCCTGGTCGCCATAGCCGTCCCAGTGAATTGTCTGCTTGGAGTTGGCAAGGGTGAATTCCTCTCCCAAGGCCAAGGCCCTGTCTCTGACATACTGGGTATCTTTTTCACTGTCATCACATACGTAGATGCTCTTCGGATCACAGTGCTCAGCAAATGTTCCTACGAAATTCAGTACATGTTCGTTCTGCAAGGCCATGAGTTTAGCGAGGCTTTCTGCACTCATTTTCTCTTTGAGAATGGCTTCAAACTTTGTCATATTTCCTCCTCAAGGATTGGGTTCCTTTCCTATTCTCTTCCTTTTCGCATGATTGTTCAAGCGGAGAGGTCCACCACCTCACGCAAGAGATGTGAAGGAATATAACTATTTCATATGTAATTACATATATAGTTATTTCCATGATATCAGGAGTGTCTTTTGACGCTTTGTGCAGTCAGTTGAAATGTGTTTTAATGTTCAGAAAAGTGATACAAATTTAGCAAAACGCCCAAAACTTTGTATTATATCCTACCAATTAACAAGTATAACTAGGTATTCATATATTGCAGGTATTTCTCTCCCCAGTTTTCCGGTTTGTAGCGCTGGTTTTCCTTTGGGGTGTGACTCTGGGTGCGACTTGGATTGGCAAGATTCGGATTATGAGAATTCCTAAAACCTTTAGGTAAAGCCAATAAAATAGTATATCAATGTATGAGCACCAGACAATATAGCTTATGGTACAGAATTATAGAGTGTAGCTACCAACGTACAAACTCATCAGCAGGTGAGTATGTATGTGCATGAAAGTCCCCAACTTTGTCGCTGAAAAGCCAAATGCTTAGGAATAGGCTTGATTAATTTGGATGTTTCTGGTACTTAATAAGTTGAACTGTAACAGATAAAAATATTTTTGCAGTATTTTTTTACAAGGAGAACCCCATGAACGTCAATGACATCAAACATGCTGGGCTCAAGAAGTGGATTTTGGATTTTGCTGAGCTGACGACCCCTGATGCGATCGTAATTGCTGACGGATCTTCCGCACAGTACGATGAGCTGGTTGCCCAGCAGGTTGCCGGAGGCTACGCTGTCCGGTTGAACCCCGAGAAGAATCCCGGTAGTATCGCCTACAATTCCGACCCCTCCGACGTTGCACGCGTCGAGAACAGAACCTACATTGCTGCCAAGTCCAAGGAAGCTGCAGGTCCGACCAACAACTGGATTGATCCCGTCGCTCTCAAAGAGACTATGACAGGCCTGTACCGTGGTTGCATGAAGGGCCGCACCCTGTATGTCATTCCGTTCTCCATGGGCCCGATCGGCAGTCCCATCGCCAAGATTGGTGTTGAGCTTACCGACAGTGCATACGTTGTGATCAACATGATGATCATGACCCGTGTAGGCCTGAAGGTCCTCGATGTCCTTGGAGCCGAAGGCGAATATGTACCTTGTTACCACAGCGTCGGCAAGCCCCTCGCTGAAGGTGAGAACGACAACGGCAAGTGGCCCTGCGCTCCGCTTGAGGACAAGTACATCTCCCACTTCCCTGAGACCCGCGAGATCTGGTCCTATGGTTCCGGCTACGGCGGGAACGCCCTGCTTGGAAAGAAGTGCCTGGCCCTGCGCATTGCATCCGTGCTTGCTCACGACGAAGGCTGGCTTGCTGAGCACATGCTCATCCTCAAGATTTCCAACCCCGAAGGCAAGAGCATCTTCGTTACCGGTGCATTCCCGTCCGCTTGCGGCAAGACCAACCTGGCCATGCTTGTTCCGACGCTCCCCGGCTGGAAGGTCGAGACCGTTGGTGATGACATCGCTTGGATGAAGTTTGGTGCTGACGGCCGTCTCTATGCCATCAACCCGGAAGCTGGTTTCTTCGGTGTTGCCCCCGGTACCTCCAACGATTCCAACTACAATGCCATGGTCAGTGCTT
Organism: uncultured Sphaerochaeta sp.; assembly: GCF_963667405.1. Lineage (NCBI taxonomy): Bacteria > Pseudomonadati > Spirochaetota > Spirochaetia > Spirochaetales > Sphaerochaetaceae > Sphaerochaeta > uncultured Sphaerochaeta sp. The sequence goes on from NZ_OY763408.1 coordinate 75,637, forward strand.
CCAAGAACAGCATTTTCACCAACTGTGCCCTCACCGAGGACAATGATGTATGGTGGGAAGGCATCGGCTATGATGCTCCCGGCACCCTGATCGACTGGCACGGCAACGAATGGGTTCAGGACAAGGGCAACAAGGAACAGAAGCCTGCTGCTCACCCGAATGCCCGTTTCACCGCTCCCGCTTCCCAGTGCCCGAGCATTGCAAGCGAGTGGGAAGATCCGAAGGGTGTGCCCATCAGCGCAATCCTCTTCGGTGGCCGTCGCCCGAAGACCATCCCCTTGGTACACCAGAGCCGCGACTGGAACCACGGTGTCTTCCTTGGTTCGATTGTCGGTTCGGAAATCACCGCAGCTGCACTCGACCTCAAGGTTGGTACCATCCGCCGCGACCCGTTCGCCATGCTTCCGTTCTGCGGATACAACATGGGTGAGTACTTCCAGCACTGGATCAACGTTGGTAAAGCTGCACCGGATGCTGACAAGCTTCCCAAGATTTTCTACGTCAACTGGTTCCGCAAGACTGACGAAGGCAAGTGGCTCTGGCCCGGTTTCGGTGAGAACAGCCGCGTCCTGAAGTGGGTCTTTGAGGCCTGTGAAGGTACTGCAAAGACCATGGAAACCCCGATCGGCATCATGCCCACTCCGGACGCACTCGATCGTCCTGAAGGTGTTACCGAAGAGGATATGAAGGAGCTTCTGGCTGTCGACGTGGAAGGCTGGTTGAAGGAAGTCGCTGACATCCGCGCCAACCACTACCCGAAGTTCGGCGACAAGCTGCCCAAGGAACTCGCTACGTTCCTGGATCAGCTCGAGGCAAACCTCAAGGCTGCCCTGTAAGCGAACAATCTCTGCATTTTTCGACGGCTCTCCCTCACGGGAGGGCCGTTTTGTGTGTATACTCTCGGCATGAGCCAAATAGAACGCATTGTCTTCATCAACCGTACCATTGAGGAGGAGGGTGGGGTCAGAACCGCACAGATTGCCACCACATACCAGATATCCCGTCGTCAGGTCCTCAGGGATATCGACTACCTGCGTAGCCATCTTGAGGCCCCGATCACCTATGATGCGGCCAAGAGGTGGTACACCTATACCAAGGAGTTCACCCTCTTCTCCAATTCAAATGAGCGGATCCTTGTGCTCAATGCCATCTATCGGAGTCTTGCCAGGTCCCAAGGGATCATGAGCACGCTTACCGACATGCTCAGCGAAGGGCTCGACAGTGGGGTGGAGAAGGGCTACCGTTCCCTTTCCGAAAAAATCATGTTCATCACTCCTGTCCAGGATTGGCCCGACTACGACATCTTCAACCAGGTCTGTTCGGCAATGAAGAGTGAACTTCGCATGACCATGCACTACAAGAACGCCCGCTCCGAGCTTTCGGTCAGGCACATCGAGCCGCTGAGACTGGTGAACTACAGCGGGCGGTGGTACCTCCTGGCCTTCGACCTGAAACACAAGCAGCTGAGGACCTTCCATCTTTCAAGGATCATCTCCATCGTTCCCATCCAGGGTGATCGTATCCAAAAGCGATTCGGTGAGGAAGAGCTCGATGCCTTCATCACCAGTGGCTATGGGATCTTTATGGGCAAGGAGGTCACCTATGTCACCTTCCGTGTGTATGGCTGGGCGAAGGAGACCCTCGCCACCCAGACCTGGCATAAGGAACAACAGCTGAGAACCGTCAAGGAAGGGGATGCAGAAGCTTTGGAAGTAACCCTTCCGGCAGCAGACTTGCATGAGATTCTCTCCTCCCTTCTGGCCTTTGGGGCGGCAGCAAAGCCGATCAGTCCCCCTGAGTTTGTCCAGCTCTACCGGGACTCTCTTTCCGACATGCAAAAAAATCTGGAAATTCCTTTGATGTGACAATCTGTGTCTCATAACCTGCGCTATCCTGTCCATGGATACGAAAGGAGGAGAGAATGGAAGAGAGAAAGCAGACCGCAGAAGTGTTGCCGCAGTGGTACGGGAAGATGCTGTCTTCCCCCATCCTGTTGCTGCTTTTTGTAGTGGCGGCTTTTCTTGCTTCCCCCCTGTTGTTGGTATACGGGGCGCTCTCTCCCCTATTCAGGAGGTGAACATGCAGGAAGAAAGACAGAGACAGGCAAGACCGGGACGGAAATTGGGAGCTGAGAAACGAAGGGTGGCACGCCAGATTCTGCGTGAGTTCTACGCCAGTGAGGAGTTTACCAGGCTTGGCAGGCGGGTTCAGCTTGCGATGCAGGAACTCTGTCCTGCAGAGGAGAGTGGCAAGCTTGAGCTCCTTCTTTGCAACCAGGATACACGAAGATTGGCATAGTGTTGCAGTATGGTGCCTGTTTTGCGCATATTTCTGCATAAACATGCACTCAGGCGCTTCCCTTTTTTCGGGTTTTCCCGCTAGGATGGAGAGACTTCCTGCAAGTCATCATCCCCCTCTGTCTGTTGCACACGCACCTTTGCTCTGCTTTGCTGTTGTGTACAGGCTCAAGGAGCTCTCTGATGGCCAATACACCATCCAAATTCGTCAAGTACGGACCGGCAGACAAACCGCCGATGGGACAATGGATTCCTCTGAGCATCCAACATGTCTTCGCGATGTTCGGGGCAACCATTCTTGTTCCGATCCTCACTGGGTTGAGTCCCAGTACGGCACTTTTCACCGCAGGTACGGGCACTTTGCTCTACATCCTGATCACCGGTGCAAAAGTACCAGCCTTCTTGGGCTCTTCGTTTGCCTTCATCCCGGCCTTGATAGCCATCAGCGCAGCATACGGCTTGCCCTATGCAATGGGTGGTGCTTTTGTCTCGGGTCTCTTCTACACCTTGGTGGCCTTCATCATCAAGAAGAGCGGATACAACTGGCTGAACAAGGCGCTTCCTCCGGTAGTCATCGGCTCGGTCATCGTGGTCATCGGCCTCAACCTGGCCCCGACTGCCATCGGGATGGCCATGAATGATGCCAGCGGGAACTACAGCCTCTACTTCCTGATGATCGCCACGGTGACGTTGGCCCTTACCATCATCGCGAATATCTTCTCCAAGGGTTTCTTCAGCATCATCCCGATTCTGCTGGGCCTGCTTGGAGGCTACTTCTTTGCCCTTATCATGGGCCTGCTCTTCCCCCAGTATGCCTTGATCAGCTACCAGGGTGTGAAGGATGCCGCTTGGTTCGGACTGCCGACCTTTGCCTTGCCCAAGTTCAATCTGGTGGCAAGCATCACCTTCATCATCGTTTCGCTGGCCACCATCTGTGAGCATCTTGGTGACACCCTTACCATCTCCAAGGTGGTAGGCAAGGACTTCTACAAGGATCCGGGCCTTCACAGGACCATTGCCGGTGATGGACTTGCAACATTGTGGGCATCCTTCTGGGGTGGACCGCCGAACACCACGTATGGCGAGAACATCGGCGTGCTTGCCCTTACCAGGGTCTACAGTGTCTATGTAACCGGAGGAGCTGCCGTGGTTGCGGTCTTCCTCTCGTTCTTCCCCAAGTTCGGAGCTCTCATCCAGACCATTCCTTCTCCCGTTTTGGGAGGCATCTCCATGCTGCTGTTCGGCACCATTGCCTCCAGCGGACTGAGGACCTTGGTCGACAGTGGGGTCAACTATGAGGATAAGCGCAATCTTACGATCAGCAGCGTCATCCTGGTGCTTGGCATCGGTGGGGGAACCCTCTCCTTCATGATCGGCAAGGATCTCACCTTCACGCTTGCAGGTGTTGCCCTTGCAACCCTGGTCGGCATCCTGCTGAACCTGGTGCTTCCCAAAGAACAAGCTTAAGAGCAACCCAATTGACAAGATAGGCGCTGCAATTGCAGCGCCTATCGTCAGTTTCGGGAGCATGGTTGCTCAGTTCACGGCCTTGCCGTAGTACGCTGCCTCAAAGAGCATCTGTACATCGGCTGCGGTGGGCTTCCCCGGGTTGGTCAGTGTGCAAGGATCCTCAAATGCATGCTGGCTCATCCTCGCAAGGACTTCCTTGAATTTGGCCTCATTGAAATCAACCTCAGTGCAATCCTTGAAGCAGGATGAGATGTCCATCTTCTTGTTCATCTCCTGGATAGCCTTGGAGAGATCCTGAAGGCCAAGGAGCTTCTCAGCATAGGTGTATTTGTCCGAGAACTTGCGGTTGTAGGCGATCACATAGGGCAGCAGAATGGCATTGGCAAGCCCGTGGGTGACGCCAAACTCCCCTCCGATCTTGTGTGCCATGGAGTGTACCAAACCAAGGGATGCATTGGTGAATGCCATGCCGGCAAGAGCTGAAGCCTCATGCATGGCAAGTCTTGCTTCCATATTCTTCGGTTCGGCATAGGCTGTCGGGAGACTGTCCAGCACCATCTTGATCGCCTGCACCGCATACGGGTCGGTGAATGCGGTTGCCGCGGTTGAGGCGACTGCCTCGACTGCATGGGCCATGACGTCCATACCGGTATTGGCGGTGATGTGTTTGGGCATGGTCATGGGGAGTACTGGGTCGAGAATGGCGATATCCGGTACCATGTCAGCTGCGACGATGGGGTACTTGATGTGTTTCTGGGTATCGGTGATGACGCTGAATGCGGTGATTTCGCTTGCAGTCCCGCTGGTGGAGGGGATGGCGATGAACTTGGCCTTGTTGCGCAGCGAAGGCATGCTCCCCGGGACAATGATATCCTCGAAATTCAGCTCGGGATGTTCATAGAAGCACCACATGACCTTTGCAGCATCGAGAGCCGAACCACCTCCGATGGCCACAATCCAATCGGGAGCGAATGCGAGCATGGTCTCTCCACCTTTCTTTACGGTTTCCACAGAGGGGTTGGGTTCAACTCCGTCAATGATGATGGACTCGATGCCGGCCTCGGCCAGAAGGGCCTGTGCCTGGTCAAGAAAGCCGAACTTTTTCATCGAACTTCCCCCAGTCACAATTGCCGCACGCTTGCCCTGCAATCCTGCAAGCTTGCCAAGCGAGCCTTCACCATAATAGATGGTTCTGGGAATGGAAAAACTCATGGTACTCATCTGTTCTCTCCTTACGGGAATCTGTATGCCCATAAGGTATCGATATATATTTATCGTGTTAAGAGGTTTTTCTGAAACCGCCAAAGAATTCCAAGAAAAGCAAAAATAATGAATATAAATTGGTTAAAAAAATACTAAAAGTAATATTATAGTAAACAAAATACTAATAATATGCCTAATAAACCAATAAAGATAATAATAAAAGGTTTATGAGAATATTAAAATATTTTTCTTATACATGGGTCTGAACATATGCTTCCAAAGCCCTTGCTGGTTCTCTCTTTATCAGATATCTGCTATGCTCATACCCTATGCTTACGTACACAATGATTGATACTGATGCTGCTTTGGCTTCGCTTCTTGTCACGTGGAAAGAAGCGGGGATCACCTCGGTTGCCATGGACTTCGAGGGAGAGTTCAATCTCCACATCTATGGTGAACACCTTTGTCTTATCCAGCTCTTCGATGGTTCAGCATACTATCTGGTGGATCCGTTCAAGGTTTCCAAGGAAGCCTTGCAGGAGTTCCTTGAGGATAAGAGTCTTGAGAAAATCATGTTTGACTGTGCCAGCGATTCCGCTCTGGTTCGCAAACAGTATGACATTCTTATGGATGGCCTCTACGACATCAGGGTGCTGGCCCTTGCTTTGGGATATACCGGCAATCTCAGCGGCTTGGTGGAACGCTATATCCCTGACCATGTCACACCAACCGGAGCCAGCAAGAAGAAGAACCAGATGACCAACTGGCTTCTCAGGCCGTTGAAGGAGGAGCAGATCCAGTATGCCCTCTCAGATGTGGAACACCTGTTCACATTGCGCTCCCTGCTGTTTGCAGAGGTGAACGAGAAAGGGCTTGCACACGATGTTGCACATCAGATGCAGGAAGTAGGGAAAAGCAAGGGACCGGATAAGCCGGGGTGGACGAAGTTCTCCTCATGGAAGTACCTCTCCAAGGAAGAGAAAGTATTTCTGAAGCACTTCTTCATCGCCCGCGATACATTGGCCCGCAAGTACAACGTTCCGGCTGTCAGGATTCTGGAAAAACATCTTCTGTTGCAGATGGCAAAGGATGTTCCTGCCACCGATGCGGATTTTCTCATCTATTGCGGAAAATGCGCACCCAAGAAGCTTACCGAGCTGACATCCGCCTTGAAACAGGCCAAGCAGGATGCCCTTAGCGAGCTTGGCCGAGCCTGATGCTTTCCATGGCCTCCACCAGATTTGAAAGTGTGGTGCAGGTCGGGGTAGGAATGCCATGCTCCTTGCCGAGCTTGATGACCGTTCCGCAGAACCAGGGGTTCTCGGTTTTTCTTCCAGCCTCCATGTCTTGGCACATGGAGGTTTTTCCTGCAACCCCAAGTGAGGTCACGATCCTATGATTCTCCTCGATCAGATGATCGGGGAGGGTGACCCCTTCTTTTGCAGCTACTGCCTGTACTTCCTTGCATACCCTCTGGGCAAGATCCCAGACCGGCTCCTGCTTCAGGTTTCCGTAGGTTGCACCAAGCAGGCTGCTGATGGTGTTGTAAGCGGTATTGAGCATGAACTTGTTCCAGAGCTGCAGGTGGATATCCTCGGGCACAACATAGCCGATATGGGCTTTTTCAAAGAGGTCGGCGATGGCCTTGACCCTCTCGCTTCTGCTGTTGTCCTTCTCCCCAAAGACTATCCGTCCCTCTTTTGTATAGATGATGGAGTTGCCTGTGTGGGTTGAGTCCAATCCGACTGCGAAGCTGTAGAGCACCCGCTCGCTTCCGAACGCTTTGGCAAGGATGCGCTCACTTTCGATTCCATTGAGCAGCGAGAGGATGGCGGTCTGCGGACCGACCACCGAATGCATCATCCCGATCGCCTGCTCAAGATGATGATTCTTGGTGGCGATAATGACCAGATCGGATACCGGTGCCGTGTCCGGGGTGCAGAAGGTGAACTGTGCTCTCTCTCCATTGAGGAAGATGCCATCCTGCTCGTATCGGTTCTTCCGCTCTTCGTCCACGAGAAAGCAGACCTGCTCCTTTCCCAGCAATTGGTGCAGTCTCAGTCCGTACAGGGCTCCGACAGCCCCACATCCGATCAGTGTGATGGTGTTCATAGTGTTGCAAGCTCCATGGTCAGCAGATACAGCTTCTCCAGCTGTTCGATGGTGATGTATTCGCCCTTGGTATGCGCTTCCTCGTAGCCGATGCTGCATACCAAGGCAGGAATTCCCAAGGCGTTGAGAATGTTCGCGTCACTGCCGCCGAGGGTGGGTTCCTCCCTGAGCGGGAGTGAAAGTGTTTCACATGCTTTTCTGAAGACCTGCAGGACTGGGGCCTCTGGATGGTGGCGATAGGCATCATAGAGGCGGTCGTGGATGATTTGCACCGCTCCTCCATGCTTTGCTGCACTTGCCTCAAGCGCTTCCTTCATGGAAGACACCTGCTTCTCCAGTTTCTCATTGCTCAGGCTTCGTGCCTCAAAGACCAGGGTTGCCTTGTCGCAAACGATGTTCTTTGCTCCCTCGGCGATGAAAGAACCGATATTTGCGGTGGTCTCTTCGTCGATGCGCAATAGGTGCATGGCACTGACTGCGTCACTGCCCATCTGGATGGCACTGATTCCGGTTTCCGGCTTGAAGCCGGCATGGGCTCCCTTTCCGGTGAAGATTGCTTCGATTCGGTCATAGGAGGGGGCTGCGGTGATGGCGAGTCCGACATCCTGGGAAGCATCGAGGGTGAAGGCGTAATCCACGCCTGCAAGGAGCGAAGGGTCGATCTTTTTCGCGCCAAGCAAGCCTTGCTCTTCTGCCGTGGTGAAGAGCACCACGAGGTTGGGATGCTCCAGACCTTTCTCCCTGATGGTCTCCAAGACAGAGAGAATTGCAGCAAGCGCAGCCTTGTCATCGGCCCCGAGGGCAGTGGTGCCGTCGGTTCTGATGATGCCATGCTCAATTACCGGCTTTGCACCCCGGGCCAGCTCCACGGTATCCATATGGGCGTTGAGCAGTACCGTAGGCCCGCTTCCCGGTAGGTAGGCATAGAGGTTCCCAGCTTCGTCGTATTGGGTGCTCAGGCCCAACGAAAGCAGCTTGTGTTCCAGATACAGGGCCAACCGATCCTCCTCAAAGGAAGGGGAGTCAAACGAGACGAGGGAGAGAAAGCTGTCTACCATAGTTTGCATGGACTGACTATAGCATAGGCAAAAAGAGTTTGACCACACCTTGCAGTGGTGTATCATGTAAGGCATGAACTATACAGCAAATGAACAACGCTATGAAACCATGACGTATCGGAGGGCAGGAAAGAGTGGCCTGAAGCTTCCTGTTCTCTCCCTCGGACTGTGGCACAACTTTGGCTCGGAAGCAGAAGAGCAGGTGTGCAATGACGTGATCACCACCGCTTTCGACCACGGCATCACCCACTTCGACCTGGCAAACAACTATGGACCTCCGGGTGGCAGTGCAGAGAGCCGTTTCGGCAAGATTCTCTCACACCAGCTCAAGAGCTATCGGGATGAACTCATCATCTCCACAAAAGCCGGCTACTACATGTGGCCGGGTCCGTATGGTGAGTGGGGGAGCCGCAAATACCTGATCTCCAGTTGCGACCAGAGCCTGAAGCGGATGGGCCTTGAGTATGTGGACATCTTCTACCACCACCGTCCCGACCCCGATACCCCGCTTGAGGAGACCATGGGTGCTTTGGCGCAATTGGTGCGACAGGGAAAGGCCCTCTATGTGGGCATTTCCAACTACAAGGCGAAGGATGCGGTGAAAGCCATTGCCCTGCTCAAGGAGCTCGGCTGCCCGTGCGTACTCAACCAGGTACGGTACTCCCTGCTCGACCGTTGGGTGGAAACCGATGGTCTGCTCGATGCCATGGACAACAATGCCGGTACTATTTGCTTCTCGCCCCTTGCCCAAGGTCTTCTGACCTCCCGTTATCTGGATGGGTCCATTCCCCAGGACAGCAGGGCGAATGAGAAGCGCTTCCTCAAGCCTGAGATGATCACAGAAAAGCGGGTGGCGTTGCTGAATAAGCTCAATGCAATTGCCCAAACAAGAAATCAGAGCCTTTCTGAGATGGCCATCAGTTGGCTCTTACGGGATGAGCGTGTCACCAGTGTTCTCATCGGGGCGAGAAACAAAAACCAGCTTCTGGAGAACCTGAAGGCAGTGGAGAAGCCCAGCACATTCAGCAAGGAAGAGCTTGCTGCCATCATGGCGGTGCTCAAGGAGTGGGAGTAGTCCACTGGTTGATGTGACTTGACATCATCTGGAGTAATGGTGTAAAAGCAGTACAAAGCAAAGGCGCTGTCATCCCAAGAGGATTGCAGCGCCTCTTTTTTTGTCTGTGAAGGAGCGGGGAGATGCTCTTGGCCAAAGACTCGAATGGAGAGAAGAAGGAGATGCAAAGAAGTGGTTTCTCGCCAACCGTACAAGTCTGGTTTAAATTCCTGATGGAGTGCATAGGTATCGACCGGTATGCGTTGACAGGTCAGATATGCGGATTTACTGTACAAGAGATGTAGGATCGTATGATCTTGAAAAGTTTTCATGGAGGGTATGTATGAAGAAACGTATTGTGTTGCTCGCGTTGGTGATGTGTTTGGCTTCCTCGATGGTGTTTGCAGCCGGAGCCAAAGAATCTGCATCGGTTTCTGGACCCAAGGGACCTGGAGACTACAAGATTGTGCTGATCCTTCCCGGTCCGATCAATGACCAGAGTTGGAATGCCACGAACTATGCAGGCTTGGTCAAGTGCAATGAGGAGTTGGGCACGCAGATGGAGTACATCGAGAATGTGCAGGCTCCCGACTATGAATCGACGTTCCGCAACTATGCCGAGCGTGGGTATGATCTGATCATGGCTGCCGGAACGCAGTTTGATGAAGCTGCAAACAAGGTTGCTGCCAGTTATCCGAAGACAACCTTCTGCGTTGTAAACGGTATGGTGGCCAGCGGAGCCAATGTGGCCCCGATTTTCCCCAAAGAGTATGAAGCAAGCTATGTTGCAGCACTGCTTGCAGGTGAAGTGACCAAGAATGGTCATTTTGCAACCATCGGCGGATTCCCCAACGATGCCATGGTGAAACTGCTTGATGTCTATGAGAAAGTCTCTGTGGATATTGCCAAGTCACGTGGCATCACCGGGGCAAAGGCCGTCAGGGCTTTCGCAAACAGTTGGGATGATGTTGCACTGGGCAAGCAGATGACCGAGACCATGATCGACAATGGTGCAGATACCATGTTCATCTATGCCAACCAGGTTGGCCTTGGTGGCATCCAGGCTGCAAAGGAGAAGGGTGCGAAATTCATCGGTTTCTCCGGTGATCAGACCACCATCGATCCCAACACCGTTGTTGCATCCATCATCTTCGATTTCGAGACGTTCTATACCTGGGCTGTAAAGCAGTATATGGAAGGAACCCTCGCAGGCAATACGGTCCACATGGCCGGTATCAAGGAAGGCATCTTCAAGCCAGTGTTCACCACGCATATCAGCAAAGCCGTGCAGGACAAGGTCCTTGCCGGAATGGATAAGGCTGCAAAGGGTGAAGTGGATTTCGCTTCCATGTTCAGCACAAAGTAACTGAATCATGTTGTGGTTCCCGGTAGGTGGCAAACCTATCGGGAACCGTCATCTCCACTACCTCCAAAGGACATACATGGATACGCCATTTTTTGAGTTACGGGGAATTGACAAGTATTTCTCCCGCGTAATCGCGAATAAGGATGTTTCGTTTGCCATCAACCAAGGGGAAGTGCTTGCCCTGTTGGGGGAGAATGGTGCGGGCAAGAGCACCTGCATGAAGATTCTCTACGGACTCTATAGGGCGGACAACGGGCACATTTTTAAAAACGGCAAAGAAATACACATCAGCAGCCCCCGGGATGCCATGAAGCACCGCATATCCATGATCCAGCAACATTTCTCCTTGGTGTATGCCCATACGGTCACCGAGAACATCATCCTCGGTGCCAAGCATGGTTCCATCAATTGGAAGCAGGAGCACGAGCAGATCCGTCAGCTTGCCACTTCCTATGGCTTTCATATCGATCCAACAAAGAAGATCCGTGATCTTTCGGTTGGGGAACAGCAGAAAGTTGAGATCTTGAAGGCCCTGTATCTGGATGCCCACCTGCTGATCATGGATGAGCCCACTGCGGTCCTCACTCCCCAGGAAACCGACTCGTTGATGGCGTTTGTCAGGACCTTTGTAGGCAAAGGCAACTCGGTCATCTTCATCACCCACAAGTTGGCTGAGGTGATGCAGGTAGCCGATAGGATCATCATCATGCGCAATGGGATGGTGCATGGGGATGTGCTTCGGAGCACTACCAATGCAAAAGATCTGAGCAATATGATGATCGGGCATGAATTGTCCGTTCCGAACGTTGATTCTGTTGCAGAGGTGCAGGATGAGATCCTGCGATTGGAACATGTTACCCTGCAGACAGGGAAAGAAGTCCCTTCGCTTGAGGACCTCTCATTTTCCGTACACGCAGGGGAGATATTTGGGATTGCAGGAGTATCGGGGAATGGGCAGCAGGAACTGTGTGATGTGCTGTGCGGCCGATCGTCGGTTTCCCAGGGGAATATCTTTCTAGGTTCTGCAGATATCACCCATACCTCCATCAAGCATCGTATCGATCTTGGGCTGGGATATGTTCCCAGTGATCGCCAACGCTTTGGGATGGTGATGGATATGAGCCTGAGCGAGAATCTCATGCTTCGCCAGAGTTTTGATGGTCATTGGACGCGGTATGGCTTCATCAGGAAGAAAGAGCTCGATGAGCGCATGCAAGAGCTCATAGACAGCTTCTCCGTAAAAGCGCCTGGACCTGAGGTGGTTGCCAGAAGCCTGTCAGGTGGGAATCAGCAGAAAGTGATTGTTGCACGCGAAGTATCAGGAAAGAGCCAAGTGGTCATCTTCGACCAACCGACTCGTGGATTGGATCTTGGGGCCATCAACCATGTGCACCAAACCATCTTGGCACAGCGCAAGGAAGGAAAGGCCATTTTGCTCATATCAACCGAACTGTCGGAAATCTTCGCTCTCAGTGATCGGATTGCCGTTCTCTACAAAGGAAAGATCCAAGGAGTATATCCAAGGGGTACGTTGAGTACGGAACGGATCGGCCTTTTGATGGCCGGTTACAGGGAGGATGCCACCCATGAAAGGTAAACTCCGGGATATCCTGCTCATCAATGCGGTTGCCGTACTCCTTGGACTGTTTGTGAGCGGACTGATGATCTTGTTGCTGAAAAAGAATCCTCTTGAAGCCTTTGGGCTTTTGTTCACTTCCATGGTTCGTGACCGCTACACCATTGGGGATATCTTTGTAAAAGCCACACCCCTTATGTTCACGGCTTTGGCGTTTGCCTTCACCTATAAGGCGAATCTCTTCAACATTGGGGCGCAAGGCCAGTTCTATATCGGGGCTTTGGTCGCCGTCTCGGTCTCCCTGCGCTTCCCCCAGAAATGGGCGTTGTTGCTGGTCTTGGTCTTGGTTGTCCTTTCAAGCGGGTTGTGGGGTGCTGCCATCGGGTATGCCAAAGCAAAGTTCAAGGCGAATGAGTTTCTTATCTCCATGATGAGCACCTATGTGGCTCTTGCCCTTATGAACTATCTGCTTCGCACCAGACTGTTGGAGACAAAAGGCGAGTACCCGCAGACCGATCCTCTGTTGGAATCGATCTGGCTTCCCAAGCTTCTGGCAGGAACCCGCTTGCATGTTGGGTTCATCCTTGCGGTGGTGGCTTGTCTTGGTATCTGGGTCTTGTTGTACAAGACAGCTTTGGGATTCAGGATTCGTGCAGTTGGGTACAATGGGGAGGCCGCTGCGACCAGTGGCATCAATACCGGTAGGATTCATATTGCGGCATTCTTCATCAGCGGCTCTCTTGCCGGTTTGGCTGGCTTCACCGAAGTGAACGGTGTCCAGCACATGTTGCTGCAAGGATTCAACCCCGATATTGGCTCCATCGGCATCGGCATTGCCATTTTGGCAAATGCGAATCCGATCGGCATCATTTTTGCCTCCATTCTCTTTGGAGCCTTGCGGGTTGGAGGACAGATCATGGGACAGCGTTCCCAAATACCCTCTTCCATCATCGATCTCATGCAAGGGTTTGTCATGGTTTTCGTCATCATGGGCTACTTTGTACGAAACGAGTTGGATCGGAAGAGAAAGATCAGGAAGCTTCTTCTTGAGGAAGGAGGCGTGCAATGATCAATCTCCTTGCCAGAGCCCTTATGATGAGCACCCCGTTGCTCTATGGATCGCTGAGTGAAGTCATTGCCGAACGAACGGGAATGATGGTTACCGCCATCGAAGGGATTTTCCTCATCGGCGCCTGGGCTGGATTTGTCGGGGCTTACCAGAGTGGCAGCCTGGCTATCGGAATCCTGTGTGCCATGGGTGCCGGACTCATGACGGCAGCTTTGTATGGATGGATCACCATCTACCTCAAGCAACATCAGATTGTCACGGGAACTGCCATCAACATCCTCATCGCCGGAGTGTGTTCATTCCTGCAGCGAGTGATCTTTGGTGTTCCGCTGGTTCCCCTTACGGTGGTTCCGCTCAAACAGATTCCCATTCCTCTGCTTCACTCCATACCCTTCATCGGTCCCATCCTGTTCAAGCAGAACATCCTTTTCTATCTGCTCTTCCTGCTGGTACCTGCCACCTATGTGGTTTTGTACAAGACCGCACTGGGCCTGGCCATCAGATCTGCAGGGGAGAACCCCGAAGCAGTTGATGTAGCCGGCATCAATGTGAAACGGGTGCGCTTCCTGGCCGTATTGTTCAGCGGTTTGATGGGAGGTGTTGCAGGGGCTTTCTACTCCATCGGATACTTGGGCATGTTTACCACGTCAATCATCAATGGACGGGGATGGATTGCATTCGCCATCTGCTTCCTGGGCAACTGGAATCCCATCGGTGCCTTGGTGGGGACCATCATATTCGGTCTTACGGAAGCCTTGGCAATTTTCATGCAGTCGAGTGGGGGGACGTTCCTTCCGAATGAGCTGTTCATTGCCTTGCCCTATATCCTCACCATCATCCTGACCATCAGCAGAAGGTCTTTCAATGTGCCTGCAAAACTGGGTACACCCTATGAGAAGGAGCAATGAGTACGCGTATGGAAACATATCATGCAGAAGTCGATTCCTATCTCTCTCTCCTTGAAGAGGAGAAGCAGAAGCGGCTGGTTCTGATCAGAAACCTTGTGCATCAGATGGCTCCCTCCTGCAAGGAGGTGATCAAGTACCGGATGCCCACCTTTGTCCTTCCGGGCAAAGGGGACATCCTCTCGGTTGCCGCCTTCAAGGCGCACATCGGTCTCTATCCCCAGCCGGAGGCAATCGAGGCGCTGCAGGCTGACCTTGCCGGTTTGAAGACCAGCAAGGGAGCGATCCAGCTGCCCTTGGACCAGAGCCTTCCTTTGGCTCTGGTGGGAAAGGTCATTGCCTATCGCCTTGAGGCACTGGCTTAGTTGATGTCCAGGAAGTGGTGCACAGCATCACGCAGGAACTCAGCATTGCCGTGGTAGTACACGGCAAACCGCTCGTCATCGACGTACATCTGCACCAGATTTCTGTGTGCTTCTGCAGAGTAGTCACCCCAGGTGTACCCCAACCAGCGCTTGTGCATCCGTGCTATTTCCATCGCTGACTCCGAAGTGGGATCTCCTTGTTTTGCAGCTTCCCTGAGCTTCTCCAAAAGGGTTTCCCCAAGGGCTGTGAATTCGTTGTAGGTCGTCTCATCCATACCCATCATCTGTGCATTGGCCCGCTGGGCGGTCTCCTCTCCATAGCGCTTGCGCACTTCCTCTCCATACCTCTTCTCATTTTCCTCGACCAGTTGTTTCTTGAATCCCTCAAAGCGTTCATGGTCTTGCATGGTTCGTTCTCCTTTCACGTCTTGCAGTGTGTGGGTAAGATTCTGAAGCAACTGTTCAAGATGGTTTCGCTTCGCTTCGAGCAGTTGTTTTTGCTCCAAAAGCGCCGATTCCAGGTCAAAGGTGGGATCAAGGCAGATGCTCTTGATCGTGGAAAGACCCAGATCGAGCTCCCGGTAAAAAAGAATCTGCTGAAGCCGCACCAGATCCTCCTTGCCATAGAGCCGATAGCCCGACCCACTCTTGCGTCGTGGGTTGAGCAGTCCCAGCTGCTCATAGTGACGCAAAGTCCGTTGGGTGACTCCACTCAGTTCTGAAACCTGCTTGATGGTGTACTCCATATACCCTCCAACAACAGCAATACACCTTGACGCAACGTCAAGGTCAACAAAGTGAAAACAGTTTTTTCATTTTCTTCAGGCTTGGTCGTGCCGTTGGGCAAACGCGAGTGGCTCAAAGCTGCGCCAGCCGTGTTTGCCGTTCTTCTTGGCACAGTACATGGCCCAGTCCGCATAGTCGATCAAGTCATAGAGATTGGTGGTGTCACGGTTGAAGACAGCAAAGCCGACACTGCAGCTGATGTTCAGCTTCCCACAGGAGGTCTGTAGCGGCTCATTGGTCACCGTTTTCTCAAACTGTGCATACATGTCGGCAAGAAAGGAGTCATCAGCTACGGGAATGTCATGGATATACAAGCCGAACTCATCACCTGCAATGCGCATGGCAATTGTCGGGTATCCGACAGAAAGGGACTTCAAGCGTTGGGAAAACCCCACCAGGTACTCATCTCCCACGCCATGGCCATAGGTATCGTTGATCTGCTTGAAGGCATCGATATCTATGAAGGCAAAGAGCCCCAGTGCCTCGGGTTTGGTTGCAATGACCATCTGCATCTCCGAACGGTACTGGTACCTGCTTACCAAGGAGGTGAGAGGGTCCTTGACCAAACGGTTGTTCAGCTCCTGGTTGAGGTTCTCCAGTTTCTTGTTCGCCCGCTGCAAGTCCCGTTGGGTGTTGACCAGCTGGTTGTTGAGCCGCTGGATCTCCTCGAAGTGACTGTAGACGACCTGTGAGTTTTGCAGCGAATTGCGGGCGTGCATGGCTGCAATCTGCTCGATCATGCGCATGAGCAAAGCCTTGTGTCGTTCCTGAAACTCGGTGGGAAGTTCTTTCAGATAATCCAAGGCGAGCACAAAGACGTTCTGATCCAGGCTGAGGATGAAGAAACAGAGTTCCAACTCCTCTTCAACCACCACCACATGGGAACAGAACACCTTGTGCTTTTCCAACAAGGCCTTGGTGAACGTCTTTTCGAAGACAGCCCTGTTGGTTTCGTCAAAGAGTTCGGAGAGGGTGGTCTTGTAAGGAATGGCCAAGGAGACGGGGTCTGACCAATAGGCCTCCTGCACCAGTCCTTGGGTTGTGGTTCTCGCCAGGAAGGTATTGCTCACGGTTTGATCACCTTCTCCTCAGCCCAGGCAATCAATTCGGACGCCAAATCAGTATGGATATCTACCGGCCAGCGTTCATGGATTTTCCCGCTCGTCTGGAAAGCCCGGCCCCCTACGGCGATGAGTATGGAGGGGAAGGCCTTCCTGATTGCAAGCACCGCATCGTGACAGAGCCCCAGGTATTGGGGCATGGTTACCGAGAGGGCAACCAAATCGGGGTGGTGTTCCTCAAGTGCGTGGACCAATGAGGAGACGGGAACAGCAGATCCGAGATAGATGCTCTCCCACCCATGATACTCGAACAGGTCGCTTACCATCCGTCCACCCATCTCATGCAGCTCACTGCCGATGCAACAGGTCACGATTTTCTTCTGATTGCCCGTTTGGCTGAAGATGGTTGGGTAGAAGAGGGAGAGAATCATTTGCGTCGTGGAAGTGCAGTAGTGCTCCTTGTCCACCGTAATCTTGTTCTGGTGCCACAGCTCCCCGACCTCCAGCATTGCCAGGCGGATGATGTCCTCATAGATTTCCTCCAGCCTGATGCCTGATGCCTCAGCCTCCTTGATGATCCTGATGGCCCCGTTGGTGTCGCTGCGCAGCAGTGCATTCAGATAGGCCCGCCGTATTTCTACGTGGCGTCCTTTCAGAAACTGTTCCGAAAGCGGGTAGTCATCCACTGCCCCTTCGGTAAGGGAAATTGCTTTCTCAAGGTATTTGCGTGCCAATCCTGCCTTGTCCGGGGAGAACAACTGGTCGCTGAAAGTGCCGAGAATCTGGTAGTGGTGGACCATCTGGTCCTTGATCCTGTCTCGGTCCAGGTCTTTCATGAGGTTGCACAAGAGCTCGAAGAGCCAGATTGCATAGGACGAGAAAATCTGTTCGTCCTCCAAGGTGACTGCAGTGGTGAGGAAGTTGAAGTTGTACAGGATGTCCTGGAACATGAGCTGCTTGCGCCGCTCATCCATCTCTTGGCCAAGCTGTGGGTCTTGGTCAAACTGTTGGTCAAAAATCTTCTGGGCCAGCGTGATCAGCTTTGGATCGACAGAGTTAAGCAATAAGCTCACAGGGCGCCTCCTCAAGGTTCCGCATTTCCAGCATAACAGGGAAAGTGGGAAACGGAAATGAGGAATGTCCTTTATCCGTGCTTTTTGGGGGAAGATCCTTGCTTGTCGAAGAATTGGACGTTCAGGCTCGAGACCTTCAGATGGTCGGACATTGCCTTGTGCACCGCTTCAGGGTCACGCTTCTGGAGTGCTTGGAAAATCTGGCGATGGCGGGCGATGGCATCCTCGATGCCTCCTTCGACCAGGATCCCTTTGCCCATGTAATCGCGAAGCAGAGAGGTGAGAACTCCGATGAACATGGTCAGCAACTCGTTCCCTGCAGCTTGGGCGATGGCCAGGTGGAACTGCTCGTCCAGCTTGACACGCTCTTTCAGGGGGAGGGTCTTGTCCTCGAACTTGGAGAGGATGGCATCCATCTGTTTCAGTTCCTCGTCTGTGATTTTCTGTACAGCCAGATCCACGCTGGAAAGCTCCAGGATCTCGCGGACCTGGGTAAGATCCTCGTTGTGGATCCGGTCGACCTGCATGATGCGGTTCACCGCATTCATGACCGTATCCGTCTCAGGACGGGTGATGTAGGCCCCGCTTCCGTTCTTCAGGGTAATAAGGCCGCGTTCCTGCAGGAGTTTCATGGCTTCCCTGATGATCGGGCGGCTGACATTGTACTGCTTGGCCAGCTTCATCTCCGAAGGAAGTTTTTCGGCAACCCGACTGGTGGGCGAGGAGAGAATGACCTCTTCCAGATGGTCAGCAACCTGCTGGCTGAGATTCGTTCGGGAAAGTGAGATGTGAGAGATATCCATGAAAACCTCCTTGCCGTCGTCGAGCATATCGGATTTTGCCATTTCCATCTACCTTCCGACCAAGGAGAACACGCGCTGCGAGCCTTGGTACAGGAAGGAGATGTCATCCCCGGTACTCAGAAAATCGACGCCCATCTCCTGGTAGGTACGGATGGTCCGTTCATCAGGTCCTATGGATACTCCCACGGGTTTTCCTGCACGCTTTGCAGCTGCAACAATCGTACGTGATAGCTCAAGTACCTCTGGATGCAAACTGTCCCCCAGTCTCCCGATTGAGGCGGAGAGGTCATTGGGGCCGATGATGATGGCATCCAGCCCCTCAAGACTCAGGATGGCGTCGATATGCCGTACCGCATTGATGTGCTCGATCTGGATGATGCGGACAAAACTTTCCTCACTCTGTGCAAGGTAGTGGCCGGTCTCCTCGCTGTTGTAGGCGATGGCCCGCCGAGGGCCAAAGCCGCGCGTCCCCTTGGGAGGATAGAGGCAAAGCTCAAGGGCTCGCTTCGCTTCCACCTCATCCATGACCATCGGCAGGATGATGCCATCGATACCCATCTCCAGCACCCACTTGATGCTCTCGATGGCAGTGCTGGTCACCCGGACAAAGGCTGCAGAACCCCCGGCATTGGCAGCGATGATATGCATCAACAGGTTCTGCTTGTCAAATGGACCGTGCTCTGCATCGATCCAGATGAAGTCGTACCCGTAGCGTGCCATCGCTTCGGTAATTGCAGGGTCATTGAAAAAGACATGGCCTCCAAGCAGGTTCCCCTCGTTCAGCCGCTTTCTCAACTCCGATCCCCTGTTCATTGCTTCAACCCCAATTTGGTCCGCATCGCCTGTTCCATCCGGATCAGGCTGGCGATCTCATGGCGGCCATTCTCATTGAGTAGGGAGACCGACTTGGAGCGGGTGACCAGGCTCATGGGAATATCGGTGAGGTCGTAGTGGTACTTTGCATTCACCGGATAGGAGCGTGCCTCGCTCACCCCGGCGATGGTCAAAAAGTCACTGACTTCCCGGGCAAGGGCCTCGTTCTCACGGAAGTGCTCATACAGCCACTTGTAGATGTCGATGTGGAAGTTGGCCATCACCCCGTTGTAGCCATGGTAGCCTGCAATCCAGGAGTCGAGAACGGTGGCGGTATTTGCATTGAAGAGGGCAAGGTTCGTTCCCTTGACCAGCTCAACCCTGCGTTTCTCAATCTCCAGGGAGCAGGAGACATCCTTGAGGAAGACCAGCTTGTCCTCCTTGGCGGCCCAAGAGAGGAACTCGTCATCAAGCAGTCTCAGGTAGGGGTAGGGACACTCATAGAGGCCGAAGGTGACCGAAGGAAGCTGGGCGAAGATGTCCTGTGCATTCGCATTGAAGACATCGGCTCCCTCATCCTGTTTGGCCATCCGGTTGGAAACAAGCACCACCGCATTGACCCCGGTCTCGGCCATTGCACCAAGCTCGGCAATCTGTTTTGCATGGTCGTCACTGGTGTGCCCGCTTGCAATGACCTTCACCCTTCCTGCCGCCGCTTCCACCACAGCCTTGGCGATATCGAGTTTCTCCTGATCGGAGAGAAAGAACATCTCGCTGGACTGGCAAACGGCAAAGATGCCGTCGCAACCACGGTCGATGTACCAGTCGGTAAGTTTGCGAACCCCTGCAAAATCCACCTTGTTGTCTTCGGTGAACGGGGTGATCATGGTCGGCCAACAGCCGTAATAACGTTCTTGCATGGTAACTGCTCCTTAGATGAGGCCTGCCGCCCTGGGCAGGAAGAGGGTGACTTCAGGGATATAGGTGATGATGACCAGGACGATCAGCATGACCACCAAGGGCCAGATGATCTCCTTCATGACACCCTTGAGCGGGGTTCCCGAGATGCCACTGGTGATGAACAGGAGCATTCCGAAAGGCGGCGTGGAGAGCCCGACCATCATGTTGAAGGTAACAACCAGACCGAAGTGGATCATATCGATGCCCAAGGCCTGTGCCACCGGAATCATGATCGGGACGAAGACCAGCTGGATGGTGGAGGTGTCCATGAACATGCCCAGGATGAGAATGACGATGTTCACCAGCAGCATGAAGGTCCACTTGCTTGAGGTGAATCCCAAGATCCAATTCCCGATGTTTGCAGCCAACTGCTCGCGGGCAACAATGTAGCTGATGATGGTGGCCGCCCCGATCATGATGCTGGTTGCCCCCACATCCTTGATGGTGGTCTTCACCACCTCGAAGAGGTCCTTCCATCCCATTGCCCTGTAGGCAAACACCGACACGAGCATTGCATAGAGCCCTGCGATGGCACCCGCTTCAGTGGGTGTCATCACACCGGTGTAGATGCCTACCAAAAGAATGATGGGGGTGAGCAAGGCGGGAAGAGCCTTGAGGGTGAAGAGCAGGAAGACCTTCCAGACAATTTTCTCGCCACGGGGATAGTTGCGCTTCTTGGCAACCAGTGCGACGTAGATCATCAAAAAGAGTGCAAGCATCACAGCCGGTACCATGCCACCCATGAAGAGCGCACCCACGGAGGTGCTGGACAGCATGGCGTAGATGACCAAGGGGATGGACGGGGGGAAGATGGGGCCGATGGTTGCAGAGGCTGCGGTGATGGCGCAACTGAACTCAGGGTCATACCCATCATCCTTCATGGCTTGGATCTCTATCTTGCCAAGCCCGGCTGCATCGGCAATGGCCGAACCGGTCATGCCGCTGAAGATCAGCGAGGCGATGACGTTCACCTGTCCCAGGGCTCCCCGCATCCTTCCGGTGAGGCCGCCTGCGAACTTGAAGATCATATCGGTTACCTTTCCCGAGTTCATCACGTTTGCTGTGAAGATGAAGAGGGGAACGGCAATGATGACATAGTTGGTATAGTAGGTATTCATGACCTGGTTCACGACCAGGCTCAGGTCCGCACCCTTCACCAGAAGGTAGCATGCAGCCGAGGCGAGCATGCCCAAGGCAATGGGCATCCTGAGTATGAAGATCAGGATGAAGACAAACAGGGTAATGAAGAGGGGAAAACTCATCTCTTTACCTCCCCAAGCAACGGGTCATAGCGATGGTCGAAGGCATCATCCAGCTTGCCGGTGATCACCTTCCAGTCCTCGATGACCGGCTTGATCGTATAGCCGATGATGGAGAGCAGAAAGTAGGTGAAGGGGAGGAAAATCCAGGTGTAGGAGACCCGCAGGACCGGGGTCTTCTGGAATCCGAGGAAAAATGCATACTTGAAGGAGGGAACGACCATGACGGCAAAGGTGCCGATGATCAGGAGGTTTCCCAACAAGCGAGCCCAGGCTGCAACCTTGGGGCTGTAGGCTTCATAGAGCATGGTGAACTGTACGTGTCCCTTGCGGCGCATTGTGTAGCAGGCACCAAGGATGACCGACCAGCAGAAACCGATGACAATCACATCCTGGGTCCAGGTAAGCGGGTGGTTGACCACATACCGGAAGAATACCTGCAGGATGAATGCCAGAAACAGGAAGACGAAGGAGATGATGGGAAGGTAGACTTCCATGACATCCCGTAGGACCAACAATACTTTTTTCATAGGGGACGGCCTCCGCTGTGAATACGAGAAGAAACCCGGGGCAGTACAGCCCCGGGCTTCAGGATTGCACTTACTTGCCAGCTGCCTGGACTTTCTCGAACATAGCCTTGTCCCAGCTCTTGGCATAGGGGCTGGCCAGGTACTGTGCCAGTACATGTTCGGAGAAGGCATCCAGATCTGCATAGTAGATCTTCATGCCGGCACTCTTGAAGTAGTCGACCAGCTCAGCCTCAGCCTTGAGGTTGGTGGTGTCGCAATACTCGATACCGGCCTTCACGCCTTCCATCACCCAAGCTTTCTGCTGCTCGGTAAGGGACTGCCACTTTGCTTCGTTGATGGCGGGCCATACGGAGTCAACCAAGTGGTTGGTGATGGTGATGGACTTGGTGACCTCATAGAACTTTGCATTCTTGGTGGACGGAAGCGGGTTGTCCTGTCCGTCGACGGTCTTCGTCTGCAGAGCCATGTAGAGCTCGCTGAAGGAGATCGGGGTCGGGTTGGCACCCAGTGCCTTGCCCAGGAAAATCCAGGAGTCGGAGTTCGGCATTCTCAGGTTCACGCCCTTGAGGTCGGCCGGTGTCTTGATCTCCCTGTCCTCAACCAGGTTGAGCTGTCTGGTTCCCAGATACTGTGCGCCGAGGGGGCGAATGCCCTGTTCCTTGGCGATGCGGTCGAACACTTCCTGTCCTACCGGGCCATTGAGTACGCCAGTCATGTGGTCGTAGGTCTTGAAGATGTAACCGGCGGTGAACATCGATACCCAGGGGCTGCCATCGGTGAGCCAGGAAGCGGAAGTGGCAGTCATGTCGGCCTGACCGCTCTTGACTGCAGAAACTTCCTGCTCCTGCTTGAAGAGGGAGGCGGAATCATAGGTGAGCACCTTGATCTGGCCACCAGAGGCTTTCTCGACGGTCTCCTTGAAGACACGCATGGCACCGGCATGAGCATCGGTGGGAACTGCGGTCATCGTGTAGACCAATTCAACGGGCTTCACTTCGGTGGAAGCTTGGGCGAAAGCCATGGGAAGTACCAGGGCTGCCATCAAAAGGGTGATGATTGCTTTTTTCATTGTCTCCTCCTACGGACCGCATAGCGGTATAACAATGGTCGATGGTTTTCCGATGTCTATCGGAAACAAATCTGCTTAGCTGTAAAGCTGTCTTACAGGTTAATGGTCGCATGGGATTCTTCTTCTGTCAAACACTATTTCAAACGTGTCAGGATTTTTGCAATCTGATCAGTTCCCGGCGCAACCAAGCGATGGTCAGAAGGACCGAGAGCAGGTCGGAGAGAGGGAAGGAAATCCAGATTCCCAGACTGCCGAAGCGCGAAGAAAGCATGAGCACCAAGGGAAGCAGCAGCACAAACTGCCTGCTGGTCCACAAGAGCAGCGATTGCATGCTCTTGCCGATACTCTGGAAGTACGAGGCTCCCAGGCTCTGGATTCCCACCAAAGGGATGGTTGAGAGTACGATGCGCAGGGGCACAAGCGTGGACGAGACCAGATTCCTGTCCTTGGTGAACAGACTGAGGATGGGGCCGGCAAACCCTTGGAGCGAGATGAGCAGGAGCAGGCCGAGAACAAGTTGTACACCTACAGAGAGCTTGACCAGGGAGGCAAGCCGCTTTGTGTCCTGTGCACCATAGCTGAACCCTGCGATGGGGGCGAAGCCCATCACCAGTGCTGAGAGCGGAAGGTAACAGAGCATGGTGACCTGGGTGATGAGGGTGTAGGAGGCAACCGCATCAGAGCCTGTACTGGCCAGCAGCAGGGAGTTCACCAGGGCAATGACGGCTCCCGTTCCCACTTGGCGGATCCAGGATGGCAAACCGAGGGGGAGTATCTCCTTGAGGAGTATCCTTGAGGGTCTTGACCAGGAGAAGGTCCCCTTTCTGCCTAGCAATGCATACAGGCCAAAGGCTACTGCGACCAGATGCCCCAACCCGGTTGCAAGCGCAGCTCCTTGGATACCCAAATCCAAGGAAAGGATGAAGATGCTGTCCAGGATGATGTTCACCGTATTGCCGATCAAGAGCAATGACAGGGCCTTGCCGGCCTTACCCTCGGACCTGAGCATGGCGGAGAGAAAGGTGCTTGCAGTGAAGAACGGGGTGAAGGACAGGAGGGCTGACAGATAGCGCAAGGCTTGTTCTGAGGTCTCTCCTGCCGGACCGAACCAGGAGAGGACAAGCGAAGGAAGGGAGAGAAAGAAGAGAGCGAAGAGGGCTGTCACCCCAAGCAGGGTGACAGCTGAGGTGCTGAATGCCCGATTTGCCCGATCCTGGTCCCGCTTTCCCAACGCCCTGCTGATGACCGAAGCAGATCCGGCACCGAAGAGCTGGGCGAACGCCACCAGAAGCAGCTGGATGGGGGAGGCAAAGCCAAGCCCTGCCAGCGCTGTCGCTCCCACTGTACGACCAAGGAAGATGGTGTCGGCAATGGTGTACAGCGATGCGGAAAAGAGCGCAATCATCGAGGGGATGCTCAGTTTGGCCAGCAGGGAGGAGAGGTTGTCTTTGCCCAGATTGGTGTGCATGGTTGCATCATATGATGGGAGAGCGAAAAAAGCGAACCAAATGCACTCCCTATTCGGCCAACACTTTGAAGACCACCTTCACCACGGTGCTGCTCTCTGTGTCAATGAGGTTCGGCCCATGGGGCTCACCAGGAAAGAAGAGGGCGAAGACCGAGGGGTTTGCAACGAAGGTGACCATGCCCGTTGCCGGTCCAAAGAGGGCGTCCTTTGCCTCATCGTAGGGCTGGGTGACTGATAGGGTGGCGGAGTCTGCAATTTCCATGCGTTCATGGCCCGAGAGAAGAATCTGGACATCAATCTCCTTGCGGTGCACCTCATAGGCATCCGCATGCTGTTTCTCGGTGGCATAGGTGAAGAGGTTGTAGCGAACACGGGGGTCTTCGGTCTTGTAGCTTCCGAACTCCTGGGTCTTCAGAACCCCGCTTGCAAGAATGGATGCAACCGTTTCAAGGGCGGGAAGAGCGGGAATGTAGCGGTGCAGGTTGGTCAGTTGGTCAAGTATCATCTCTGGTTCTCCTTGGTGAGAGCATACCCATTCCTTTCTCTCCGAACAAGCCGTTTCTCCTTGTTCGGAATCATTCTTTTTAAAGAAGCAGGCGCATCTTTCGCTTGATTTTCCCCAGTAAACCCCCTACGCTTGGTACATGGGAAAAACTGCAATAGTAATTGGTGGAGGCTTCGGTGGCCTCAGTTCGGCAGCCCTTCTGGCCCGTGATGGTTGGAGTGTCACGCTCGTCGAAAAGAATGACCAGCTTGGTGGTCGCGCCCGCTATTGGCATAAGGATGGGTTCACCTTCGACATGGGCCCCTCCTGGTATCTTATGCCTGAGGTGTTCGAGCGCTACTTCAGCCTTTTCGGCAAGAAACGTTCTTCCTATTTCGATCTCAAACCGCTCGATCCCTATTACAAGGTTTTCTATGGAGAAGGAGAAACCGCAGCGCTTACTCCGCGCTTTGAGGAGAACAAGGAGTTGTTCGAATCCTTTGAGAAGGGCGGGGGTGCAGCACTTGAGGAGTATATGCAGCAGTCCACCTACAAGTATGAGGTGGCTATGGAGGATTTTCTCTACCGCGACTACAAGCACATCGGCCAGTTCTTCAACAGGCGGCTGATGACCGAAGGCCTGCGCCTTGGGGTGCTGGGCAAGCTTGACCGCTTTGTCAGCGGATATGTCCAGGACCGACGCGCCAAGCAGATCCTTGAGTATGCCATGGTGTTTTTGGGTACCAATCCCGCCCAAGCACCTGCAATCTACTCCATCATGAGCCATGTGGATCTCAGGCTGGGAGTCTTCTTCCCCCAGAAGGGAATGGCAGGGGCTGCAGAGGGGTTTGCCCAGCTGTGCCGTGAGCTTGGGGTGGAACTGGTCACCAATGCCGAGGTAAAGCGCATCACCACCAAGGACGGCAAGGCTGTGGGGGTGGAGACCGCCAAGGGTACGTTTGAGGCCGATGTCATCATCAGCTCCGCTGACTATGAGCACACCGAATCGGTCCTCCTGGAACAGAACCTGCGCACCTATTCCCAGTCCTACTGGAAGAAACGGGTGGTCGCTCCATCCATGTTCATCGCTTATCTGGGCATCGGGCGTAAGCTGGAAAACCTGGAACACCACAATCTGTACTTCGCCAAGGAGTGGGACTCCCACTTCGATACCATCTTCAAGGATCCGGCCTGGCCCAACGACCCGTGCTTCTATCTCAGCTGCATCAGCAAGACCGACCCGTCCTCCGCTCCCGACGGGTGTGAGAACGTCTTTCTGCTTGTCCCAGTCGCCCCCGGCCTTGAGGACTCGGATGCACAACGGGAGCGTTACTTCCAGCATATCGTTGAGCACGTCAAGCAGGTCACCGGTGAGGATCTGGGCAAGGACCTTCTGGTCAAGCGACTCTATTCCCATCGTGATTTCATCCAGGACTACCATGCCTACCAGGGCACTGCGCTTGGGTTGAGCCATACCCTGATGCAAACCGCGGTCTTCCGTCCCCGCCATCAGAGCAAGCACGTGAAGAACCTCTACTACACAGGCCAGTACACCCACCCAGGAGTAGGAGTACCGATGGTACTCATCGCAAGTGAATTGATTGCCAAGGATATTCAGGAAACCTATGGTCGCTGAGAAACACGAACAGATTTTTCGCAGTGGGAGCAAGACCTACTACTTCAGCTCGCGCTTCTTCCCCCCTGCTGTTCGCAGGGATGTCTACGCCCTCTATGGGTTTGTCCGGACAGCCGACAACCTGGTGGATACCCAGCCGGTTGATCCCGCCCAATTTCATGCGTTCAGGCAGGCCTACACCCTTGCCTTTCAGACCGGGAAAGCCAGTGGGGACATCATCATCGATGCATTCATCGAGTTGCAGGGGCGCAAACAGTTCAATCCCCAGTGGACGGAGGCCTTCCTCGACTCCATGGAACATGATTTGGTCAAGTCAAGCTGTGACAGCATTGATGAGGTACTTACCTACATCTACGGTTCGGCTGAGGTCATCGGCCTGTACATGGCCAGGATCATGGATCTGGCACAAGAGGCTTTCCCCTATGCAGCCATGCTGGGCAGGGCTATGCAGTTCATCAATTTCATCCGGGACATCCAGGAGGACAATGAGCTGGGAAGACGATATCTTCCGTTGGCCGGCAGCAAGCTCTCCTCCCTTGAGTATGCGTACACAGCTAGTCACCAGCAGGCATTCAGCACGTTCCTTCGCACTCAGATCAAGCGCTACCAAGCTTGGCAGAAAGAGGCGGAGAAAGGGTATCGTTTCATACCCCGGCGCTATCGCATACCCATCATGACGGCAGCTGACATGTACTGTTGGACAGCACAACAGATCGCCAAGGATCCGATGATCGTCTACCGAAAGCGGGTCAAGCCGCCCAAGACCCGGATTCTTCGAAGGGGTTTTGCCCATAGCTTGGGAGTGGCTTTGCCATGCAGACTTTTTCGAAAACAGAACGCCTGATCCTCGTTCTCCTTATTCCCTTCTATCTCATCGGGGTGGTCTTGCACCTTGCTGATGCAACCTTCCCCCTCATGCTTGCGATCACCCCGTTCTCCATTCTGGGCACCTCCATCCTCGGGTTCTGGTTTGAAGCCAGGGCCAAGAATACGCCGTTGTTGGTTTGGGCCTTGGGCACGTTCCTGGTCACCCTTGCCCTGGAGATTGTCGGGGTTGCCACCTCGCTCATCTTCGGAGCCTACACCTACGGTCCGACCCTTGGTCTCAGCGTGTTGGGTGTTCCCCTCCTCATCGGCATCAATTGGACCCTCATCATCCTGGGGTTGGCCGAACTGGTCGGGAAGTATTGCAAGCAGCCCGTGGTGGTCGCTTTGCTTACCGCCTCCCTTACCGTCGTCTTTGACTATGTCATGGAACCGGTGGCCATCGCCTTCGACTACTGGACATGGACCGGAGGGGGCATCCCCTTGCAAAACTACATCGCGTGGTTCTGTATTGCTTTTGTCTTCGCATTGCTGTATCAACAGAGGAAGGTGAAGGCAACCAACACGGTTCCCACCCTGATCGTGCTCATTCAGTTTGTTTTCTTTCTCCTGTTGAGGATATTCGCCGTATGAAACAGTTGCTGATGGCCTTGATGATCATCCTATTCTCCTTCTCCCTGAGTGCTGAGGTCCTGCCCGAGCAGAGAAGTGCTCCGGTATCTCCCGAGCGTCCTCCGGTACGCTATTGGAGGCCGACAGAGAGTGGCAATCCCTTGGTACAGACGCTCCCGGGGCTTGAGCAACCCCGTCCTGTTCCGAAGAGAACCGACCCAAAACTGCTGGTGGTGCTCTATCACAACATCGTCTTCGGGCGCACCGGAAACATTTACAACCGTGACCTGTACAATTTTGAGCACGATCTGGCCTATCTGAAACGCAACTACACCATCACCAACTTTACCGAGTTGCCTGCTCTCAAGTCCTCAACCGATGCAGCCATCATCACCTTTGATGATGGGGATCTCTCCCTGTACGGCATCGTGTACCCCTTGTTCCGACAGTATGAGCTGGAGGCAACCATCTTCTTGGTGCCGAACTTCATCGGGGAGGTGGGCTACATGAGCTGGGAGCAGGTGAAGGAGATGAGCGACTACCGCACACAAGAGGGAAAGAAGCTCTTTCACTTCGAATCACACAGCCTGACCCATCGCCCGATGGGCTCCCTCGGCGAGGAAGAGATTGTTCAGGAACTGAAGGAGTCGAAGGCACGCATTGAGGAGCACACCGCTTCCGAGGTGACGGTTCTTGCCCTCCCGTTCGGTGATGGCGAGGGAAATACGGCAATCATCAACGCTGCCAAACAATTGGGGTATACCACGATCAGGACCTCGAGACCCCAAGCCACCTTGCTTGGGAAGCTCAACCCTTGGATTGTTCCTGCCCTCAATGTGGAGAACTACTCCACCGATGTCTTTGTCCAGAAAGCCTTGTCCCTTACCGGGAGGTTCTGAGATGACCAAACACCTGTTTCTTCCTTGCCTGCTGCTACTCCTTCCTTCCCTGCTGTTCGCTGAACCGGCAACCTTGGTTCGGACCCCGCCCAGGG
This sequence comes from uncultured Sphaerochaeta sp., assembly GCF_963667405.1. Classification (NCBI taxonomy): domain Bacteria; kingdom Pseudomonadati; phylum Spirochaetota; class Spirochaetia; order Spirochaetales; family Sphaerochaetaceae; genus Sphaerochaeta; species uncultured Sphaerochaeta sp. The sequence goes on from NZ_OY763408.1 coordinate 104,485, forward strand.
AGATGAAATTCGGAGGTCTCAGCTGGAGACTGAAGAGCAGCATCACCCCCACAGCTCCCGGTCCCAACTACTATCGGGCAACAGAGGATTCTGTCTGGGTGGATGATTGGGGCATGCATCTGACAATCAAGCAACAGGATGATGTGTGGTGGGCGACTGAGATCTTCACCCGTGAGCGGGTGGGGTACGGCACCTACACCTTCAGCGTGGAGACTGATGCACGCACCTATGACCCGCATGTGGTGGCAGGTTTCTTTACCTGGGACACTGCACCTGAGGAACATAACCGGGAGATTGACATTGAGTTTGCAGCCTGGGGGGAGCAGAGCGGCACCACCTTCCAGTATGTGGTGCAGCCGTATACCGACCCCTCACGAATTCTTGTTTTCGATCCCAAGCTGAACGGAAACCTCACCACCCACCGCATTGTCTGGACGCCCGACGGGGTGAGCTTTTCATCCTACCACGGTCAGGTTGATCCCGACCAGGAGGGGAGCGAGCAGTTGCTGATAAAGAAGTGGACCTATCCGAATGCCCCAAGCGAAGGAAGAGTGCGCTTTCGCATCAACCTCTGGCTCTATCAGGGGAAAGAGCCGAAGGACGAGGTGCATATGGTGATCACTTCGTTTTCGTTTGAGCGCTGGCGACCTTGAAGCCGGTGCGTACCTGCGCACCCCAACCCCGATTCTTGCGCATGGCACTGAAGTAGGCGCTTACCCGCCACAAGCTGATCACCTGACGTACCCCGAAGTTCTCAATGATGGCCATCCGGATGAGCCTGAGCATGTCCTTGTTTGAGTAGAGGGCCCGGTCGAACTCACTGATGAACAGGGAAGCAAGGGAGACCAGGATGCCCAACAGGATGGTTGAGGTGAAGAGGGCAAGCGCGATGGGCAGGTTGATCAGGCCCAAGAGAAATCCGATGAACACAAACAGAAGCCCCTGTGCCTCTACAAACGGGCCGATCAGTTCGAAGACAAAGTAGTAGGGCAGGCCCACCAAGCCCAATCTCCCGTACTTCGGATTGCCGATCATGGTGCTGTGGAACAGCAGGATGTCGATCAGGCCGCGATGCCAGCGGTCACGCTGTCGGCGCAACACCTTCCATTTTTCAGGGACCTCGGTCCAGCAGTTGGCATTGCTTGCATACTGGACCCGATAGGGCAGGTGCCGCTCGCGCATGTAGCGGCTGAGGCGCACCACCAGCTCCATGTCTTCGCCCACGGTATCCTTATGGTATTTCCCGCTTTTGGTCAGATAGCCCCCGGTTGCAATGGTTCGGTCGCGATGGAAGACACCGAACGCTCCGCTGATGATCAGCAGCAGGTTCATCCTCGCCCACCCGATGCGACCGGTCATGAAAGAACGTATGTACTCGAGGCTTTGCAACCTGGCAAGGAATTTGTGCGGAAGCGCTATCGAGTCCAAGGAGCCCAGTTCGACATCACAGCCGTTGACCGGGCAGATGTTTCCCCCACTGGCAATGGACTGGACCTGGTGGTCGAGCATGACGGAGACTGCACGCAACAGGGCATCCGACTCAAGCAGGCTGTCAGCATCGATGCCACAGAAGAACTCACATTTCGCGACATTCAGTCCAAGGTTCAATGAGTCAGCCTTGCCCCCGTTCACCTTGTCCACCACCACCAGGTTGGGTATGTTCTTGTTTCGGTAGATACCCCTCAACGGGCGGGTTTTCAGTCGCCTTGGCACCAATTGGTCTCGCTTCTCAAGGTTGAAGTAGTTGATGAGCTTGGCAAGCGTATCGTCTTTTGATCCGTCATTGACCACGATCAACTCAAAGTCAGGGTAGTGCTGGTTGAGCAGGCTGTTGGTGCTCTCAATGATGTTTGCCGCCTCGTTGTACGCCGGGGCTATGATCGAGACCGAGGGCAGAAGCCCTTCGGTGAAGAGCATCTGCTTGTCCTTTGCCCGCCAGAGACGGTTCTGGACTGCAGCACCGCGCAGGGAAATACCAAGGATGGCCAGGTAGATGCAGTTGATCGTCACCGAGTAGAAGACCAGCAGGTAGTTGAAGCGCACCACGTACAGCTTAACCAATTCCATCAAGGAGAGGTCTACCAGGTTCGGCAACTCAGAAATGAGGATGATCAGGGGGAAGATGAGCAGGGTGAGCAGGAGCAAGAGGGTGAGCATCATGCGCTGGGGCTTCTCCTGATGAGGTTTTGCCGCTTGCTGTACGGTCGGTGGCTTGGGGATGTCGAGGGCTTTGAACACCGAGGGGTGGAGGTAGGCAAAGAGCAGCAGTCTGAGGTTTTTGCTTCGCTTGGCCATGGTTCTGATGAGCTTGCCCAGTTCAGCGTGCTTCTCACTCTCCTGATTGGTATTGAGGAATTGCACCAGACCACTGATATGGTTCTGGCTCACCAGACTCGTCACCAATGAGGTGATCCTCTCATCCAAAGGTCCCTGGTGGGATTCCAGAATGTAGGTGAGGCGATTGTCGAGTATCTTTGCCAGGACTTCGGCCTCACTCTTCGAGCGCTTCTTCTCAAAGAGGACAAGCAGGACACGTATCAGACTAGGATCCCGGTAGGCCATTTCGGAGATGCTCTGTACCAACTGCTCGCGGATATCGATGCGCTTGGCGTACTTGAGCATGGCGGGAAGCAGGTTCTTGTCCTGCCGCTGTGCGTATGCCCTGATGACAAAGGGAAGGGTGCTTCGGTATGGGCTTTCCAGAAATGGGGGAGTATGCAAGGTTGTTGGGTAGTGCAGGCAGAGCACTTCCAATGCGGCTTTCCTGATCAGGATGTTCTTTGCCTGTGCTTGGCGGATGAGAAAATCCTTCAGCTCCTCGGTGGGATAGGACTTTGCATACTGTGCCACGAGCAGGGAAAAGTAGGATCGGTCGATCTTGAGGCGGTTTTTGAGATACGGGAGCAACATGGTCCCATAGCTGACCAAGAGTGCCCTATACCGCCCAGCCATCCAGGGAGTGGCCTTCCTGAGATGCTTGAGCATGATGAGGATGGCCTTGCGTTCCTTTGCCTTGGACAGTGCCTCAAAGAGATAGAGCACCACCACCTGCTGCTTTTCCTGCTCCAGTGCCCCCAGCAGGGCTTGCCGTACATTCTGCTGGTTTGCCAGGCGCTTGAGCTGGACACACGCTTCAATCCTTCTGAGAACGAATGGTGATCTGAGACCTTTGGTCAGTGAAGAGATGAGTTTTGAGGAGGCCAGATACGCTTGGATTTGCTTCTCCTGATCCTCCGGCAAGACAAGAGAGGATGCCAACCGGTTGTAGAGCTTGAGCAACTGCTTGGGGTGGATTTGTCCGAGATCGAGTGCTCCTTGTGCAAGCTGGCCCAACAGCAGTGCCTCGGTCCTGAGCCGTTGCTTGTTTGCTCGTGTACGGGTAAGACGGAGCAAGAGCAGCGAGACCATGACCAGGAGGTCGGCAGCTACCACACTGAGGGTGATGATCAGGGAAAGGTTGGACGACATCTCAAGCCCCCTTCTCGCTGATCAGCCTGATAAGGCCGGTCAGCTCATACAAGGAGAGTGGACGGGAGAAAAAGTGGCGGATTCCCAGTTCAAAGGCACGGCTTACCGTACGTTCCTGCTTGTTCACTGACATAAGAAGGAAGGGGATTCTTCCCAAGGAAGGTCTGGCAAGCAGATCCTTGCGCAAGGTAAGACCACTGAGCTTGGGGACCAACAGTTCACTGATGATCAAGTCGGGAGGAGCCTCTGTGACCAGGCGTTTCGCCTCCAGCCCATTGGAACAGACCAAGACGCGATACCCCTCCTTGGTGAGTGTCTCAGTAAGCAGGTCGCGGTCAAAGCCTGGGTTGTCCACAAGCACGATGGTAAAGGCCGAACGGCTGCCCACCTTGCTCTCAGAGGAGGAGATGAGTACACCCCCTCCCTGCTTGCGTGCAAGCCTCAGCCTGAACAGGGTGGTCTGGTTTACCAAGGAAATGATTCGGGTACTGTCGTTTTCCAGCTCGGGGGGGATCTCATCGGAGTGGAAGAGTCCCATGGACACCGTGATGGGGACAATGAAACGCTCCTCCGCAGCAATGAGGTTTCTCAGGGCATTGGCCCGCTCGATGGCCTGTGGTTTGGTCAGCGATGTGCACAGAAGGCTGAAGAGACCCCCGCTGAGCCTGCATACCTGTACATGATCCTCCACATTGCGTACCAGCAGGTCAGCAAGGATACGCATGGTGCGGTCTCCCTCGCTGCTTTCGAAGTCGAGATTGATGCGATCGAGGTTGTCGATGCCCAGCACCAGAATGGCCAGTCCATGCTCGGTTTTCTCCATTTGGAAGAGGGCTTTCTGCAGGAAAGCGAGATAGAACTCATTGTTGTACAGCTTTGTCACTGGGTCACGGTAGAGACTCTCCTCAAGCTCCCTGAGCCGCTGCTGTGTCTCTCTCAGTTCTTGGGCACTCTCTTGAGCCTCTTGTTTGGCTTTTACCGCCAAGGTGGAGAAGGAGAGCGGCAATGGGAGGTCATACTGGTTGGAGAGCAGCTCGACAAACGAGGAGATGGAGGTGAGCCAGCCTACTCCCTTCTTCTGCTCGAGGTAGGAGAAGAACTGCTCCCACAGCTCTGATTCGCCGATGCTTGTCTTGCTGATCACCTTCTTCCTGGTGTTGATGGTGAACGGCCCCTGCTCGAAGGCAGTGCGGACGGCTTCCTGGCCGTGCAGGGTTATCAGGCGGGTCACCACCTGGTCCAGGAGGGCACGGATGCCTCCATCGAGGGGCAGACTCTGCTTGCGGGGTTGCAGAAAGAGTCCGCACGGCATCTCTTTCAGGGTGTCGATATGCTTTTGGATGTTTTCACGGATGACAGAACCATGCTGGGGACAGATGAGCGCAATCGAATAGCTGTCCAGACTCTCCATGCCGGCTTTGAGAATCTCGTGGCTGGGCATGTACACTTCATGGAAGGCTTTCATGCCATCGAGGTAGGAGTCATCGGCATAGAGGTGCCAATCGGCGGTGATGGAGCCAAAGAGGTCTCCGCTGACCAACGCCTGTTGCTCGGGAAGATAGCTCATGATGGCACCGGGGAAATGGAGGTACGGGGTGAAGATGAAGCCGATGGAGCTCCCATTTTCCATCGTAAAGGAGTACTTATGTTGGTTGACCAAGTAGAAGGTGCTCCTGAACCCGTAGTGCTTGAGTATGAGGGCGGCACGCTCGTGGCAACAGAGTACTCCCCCAAAGCCTGCTTCCTCAAAGTAGGAGACGGCATAGCAGAGATCGGGATCCTGATGGCTGAGGACAATGGCTTCCAGCCGGTCCATGGAAAGAAGGCTCAGGGTCTTTGCAAGGACCTCTTTCCCGTCAAGAGCACTGCCGGGGTCGAACAGGATTCCCTTTCCGTCCTTGATGAGAAGATACGGGTTGCATTGCAGGTTCTCATAGGTGTTTTCAGAGCCCACCCACCAGAGTCCTTCGGCCAGCTGAACAGGTTTGGTAAGGTCAATCATGTGCATGCTCCTCGGAAAAATACGCAGCAAGCAGGGGATAGCTTGTTTTCAGTCGTTCCTGATAGACAGGCTGGTTCCAGGTCGGCAGCGTATAGCTGATGCTGCTTGTTGCATCCAGTACGGTGCTTCCCGCCTTGTTTGCCGCAACAACGCTCAATACCAACGCATCGGTTGCGCTGGTGGCGATCACGTCACGAAGCGGATCACTGTAGAAGGTGCGTTCATCGTCCAGGACCTGGGCTGATGAGGGGTCGCTGATATTGATGCGTGTCCAGGGAATTCGTACCTCAAGATGGTTGCCATCCATCGTCCAGTGGTTGGTTGAGCCAACAAGATTCCCATAGCGAAGAAGACTGGCATCCTCATATCTGGCCTCGATAGGTGTCCCATCGCCAAGGGCTCTCTTCTTGTTGATGAGCTTTTCCATCGCCAGAAAAGCTGCATGCTGCTGCAAGCCTTCAGAGGTCGAGAAGCCAAACTTGGTGTAGTCGGCCTCCTTGATGGCCAAAAGGCGGGAGGTTTGCGCACCATCGAGTATGACCAGATACTCCATGCCCGTTTCCGAGAGAATATCCAGGGAGGGAAGATACTTCTGCTCCCCGCGATTGCGGTAGAGGGTGTCGATTCCCACCAGCAGCTGCTCCATCCCAAAGTTCAGCGGCTTTGCGAGGGTGATATCCAAGGTAAGGAAGGAGACATCACTGCGGACTTCAACCCGCCTGATGAACGAGTCTGCGGTATAGGTGGCACCACTGCGTGCCGGCTTGACCGCTTCATAGGCAAGGATGCCGTAGTTTTGTTCGGGATCGATGCTGTTGTGCCAGAGTATCTGGCGGTCATAGGGAACCATGAACGGCTCGGTGGTCCACGTCTTCTTGGCCCACTCATCCATCCATTCGAAGATGATACCCCCGCTGTACCCTTCGGCTTTCATTGCCTCGAACATGCGGATGATGCCCTGTGCCTGCGCCTGCTCATCCAACCCGCCGTGATGATAGCCATCGGGACTGGTATGGGCGTTGCCCATGCCTGTGGCGATGCCGAACTCCGCCACAACGGCCGGGTAGGTGCTGTGTCCTTCCATGAAGGCCTTGAGGTAGCCGCCGTAGCGGAATCTTCCCTTGGCATCAGTATAGAGGTCGAATGAGGGTTCGTTGTTCATGAAGTCTGGGTAGTTGGGATAGATGTGGTAGGAACCGAAGAGCCCGGCCTTGTTCTTCTCTCCCAGCACCAAGTGGTTGATGTCCACGGTGGTGCGGTCGTTGTATTCGCGGACTTTCTTGCCTTCTTCGTCCCGTTCGGAGTCGTGCTCAAGGAAGTCGAGGGTGGGCCAGTTGACGATGGACACAGGGGTTTGCCGGTTGTAGGTCTTCTCCTCATAGGAGAGCAGGAAGTTACAGCTCTGCGCCAGCCACGATTCGGTGGGGCTTGCATCGGTGGTGGTGCTCAGATACTGGCCGATGAAGCGATATCCCTCATGCTGGGCATCGGTTTCCTCCACCTCGTGAGGTTCCAGCTCACGACCTACCAGATAGCCGATGAGATAAGGACTTACATCTGCGGTGTAGGTGCCCCATGCTCTTCCTTTTCTCTCTGCAATGGATGCCCTGCCGTGCACTGCATCGACCACATGGCGTATCTCTTCCTCGAACGATTGCTGGTAGGCCGGCCTGAGGTAGTCGTGCCCCGGGGGCTCCTCCTCAGGCCAGACTTCCTGCAGCAGGTAGAGTTGCGTATCGGGGTGGAGGCGGTTGTAGAGGGAGAAGGCTTGGTAGAACTCCGGGTCAAGCAGGGTGTAGATGCGCAGCGTATTCACTCCCAGCTCTCCCATCTGTTTCAGCCACCGGTAGTAGAGGCTCTTGTCCTGGGGGAATTCTGTGAACCACTTGCCGGGCATGGCTGTACCGAGATTCATGCCGTAGATGAAGAGAGGTTGCCACGTGCCGTCCTTGAAGACCTGGATCTCCCGGCCTTGGGTGCGGGCAGTGAGCTCTACATCCTTTTCGAGGAATGGCTTGGATTCTTCCTGGGGGATGACGAAATGCTTTCGTTGCTGGGCTTCCTCGAGAATGGCTTTCAGGAGGGGGAGATAGATCTTCCAGAGGAAGGCTTTCTCGCCTGCAGCGACACGTTGCATCAGGGTATCCAGACCCATGGCACGACTGAAACGGAGCTTGTCCCTGCTGAATGCCCAGTTGCCGCTGAAGTAGTAGGAGAGGTGATGTGCAGTCTGCTTGAGCTGGATTGCCGGAAAGGATGAGGGGATCCCATACGAGGCGAGCAGCTCAGCTCCCCCGGCGGTGGTGTCCAATGCATAGGTTGCAAGGACGGTGGTGCCGGCAAGACTTTCGGTGATGTCAAACAGTTGTGAGTAGGGCAGTGAGCCGGAAAGTCCAAGACGTCTTGTTCCCTCTTCAGTGAACTGGAATTGCAGGGCGTCCGGCCCCAATTCGATTCCTTCCCTGAGGACCACGACCTCATCGTGGATATTGGAGAGGATGATTCCTTTTCCTTCATACTCCCAGCTTTCTCCGAATTGCTGCAAGATCCAGGCGGGGACCTCCCCCTTGGGAGAGAGGTCGTGGACATACATTCCGGTCCAGCCAGTCCACCGGGTTCCCAACAGCTGGTAGAGCTCGGCCTGGACGTAGGAAGGGGTGGGGGTTGCGAAGGTGTTGTATTCGGCTATGACGGTACTGCTCTTGTCTTGGTTGAGAAACGTTCTGATCGCCTCGGCATCGCTTTCGGATGCTCCTCCCCAGATCAGGTTGCTTACTCCGGTAGCTTCTCCAGAACGGGACAAGCCCTCTGCGTTGCGGTAGATGCCGTAGGTGTCGGCAAGATAGAGCACGTCGGTCCGTTCATCCAACAGCGACAGGTCCCGTATCGGATCCTCTTTCCCGGGATGGTAGCCAAGGTAGGAGCCTGCCTTGCTGAAAAACATGCCCTCCTGGGTCAGGTATTTGTGATGCAGGAGAAACCAGAGCAGGCTGCGGTGTTGTTCCTCCCCGATGGAGGGAACGGTCTTGTCATAGATGGTGATCGCCAGTTCCTTGGGAGGACTCATCTGGTGCAGGGCGAAGGGAAGGCTCACCACCACGAGGATGATGAGCAGCAGAAGCGCAAGGTTGCGCGTATCGGCGCGTCCGGGTTTCTTGATCTTGCGTCGTTTCATTGGATTCAGTATAGAGCATGAGGTGTGCGTGCAAAAGGGAAATGCATGAGAGCTGAACACACTTTCTTCGTATGTACAGTGTATTTCCATGGCAATCTTCGGTATATCGTGACAATTGTCACCTGCTTTGCCTCATGTGTTGGGTATATGCTCTGCGTGTGAGGTACACAGCCATGGTATTACAGGTGCGCGAAGTCATGAAACGGTTCAATGCAAATCTTGCTCTGGATGGATGTTCCCTGGAAGTTGAGAAAGGGGAAGTCATCGGTTTGCTCGGTCCGAACGGAGCGGGCAAGACCACCTGCATCCGCAGTATCATCGGCCTGATTCCCGTAGATGAGGGAACCATAACGGTCTTTGGGATGCATCAGGATGGGAGAAACAAGGAAATCCGCAAGAAAATCGGCTACGTCACCCAGGAGATTACCCTCTATGAGGAGATGAGCGGGAAGGACAACCTTGCCTTCTTTGCCTCCCTGTATGGGATGAAAAAACAAGAGATTGCCGTCCGCATGGCTGAAGTGGCTGCCATCATTGGTCTGGAAGGCCGGCTCGCTGACAAGGTCAAGCACTATAGCGGGGGCATGAAACGGAGGCTCAATATCGGCTGTGCCCTTATGCATTCTCCTGATCTGGTCATCATGGATGAACCTACGGTGGGTATCGACCCCCAGTCGCGCTCCTTCATCCTGCGCTCGGTCAAGGAGTTGGCCAAGGAGGGGGCGACCATCATCTACACATCCCACTATATTGAGGAAGTGGAGGCGGTTGCCTCGCGCATATACATCATGGACAACGGGCACATCATAGCCCAGGGAACCTTGGCCCAATTGGTTGCCCGCATCCAAGGGGACCATGTCATTGAAGTGGAGGTGCGCTTGGGCACAGAGGAAGTCAGAACCCGTCTGCTTTCGATTCCTGACGTCAAGGAAGTGGTGTTGGAGGGCAATCGCTACCGCATCATCGTGCCTGCGGGTATTCCTATCCTGGACAAGATCCTGCACGTGTTTGCCAACTTGCCGTTGGTTTCCGTCAATACCAAGCAACCAAACCTGGAGGATGTGTTTCTTACCTTGACCGGCAAACAGCTGCGTGATGAGGTGAAGTCATGATCGGATTCCACTTGAAACGGGCTTCCAAGGATGTGGTAGGCGAAGTCATCCTGATCCTTTTCCCCCTCGTTCTCATCTTCTTTTTTGACTACCTCTACCGGAATATCGGCATTGAGACGGGCATGGAGACAGGTACTCAGTCGAGGGTGTCGGTGCTTGCCATCGGGTTTGCCCTGACCTTTCAGATCTATGCTTCGGCGATGAGCTTTGAGACCCTCAGTGAGGACCTGTTCACCGCAATGCACGACCGACTTTTTGCATCTCCTACCGAAGGGAGGTCTCTGGTGCTTTCGGTGCTCGCGAGTGGAACCGTGGTGAGTTTCTTGCAGTCGGTAGTCATACTTGTCTTCTCCATCATCATACTGGGGGCTGCAATTCCAAACCTTGCCTTCATCCTGGCCATTCTCCTGCTTTCGGTGCTCTTCAACCAGCTGCTGGGCACCATCCTGCTGCTGTGGTGTGGTTCTCCAAAGGTGGCAAACATCGTAACCACTGTGTACGGATCGGTGGTTCCCATGATCATCGGGCTCTACTTTCCGCTTCCCAAGTATGCACTGGTTCGGTTCCTCCGTCTGTATGGAACTCCGATGAGTCTTGCCAATACAACCGTTCTGGCGGTTATGGAGGGAGATTGGGCGCGAGCCATCACCACGCTTGCTCCCTTGCTCATCCTCACGGTGGCCCTGTTTGTCTTGCTCAAGGGTTTGGTAAGGAGGGTGGTGGTATGACGATTTTCTTGCTCTCCTTGCGTTCAAATCTCCGGCAGAAGAGTTCTTTCCTTCTTTTGGTGGGCTTCCCGCTGGTGTTGCTGTTCATTCCTTCCATGAATGGATCGCTTCCGATGGGGCTGAGCCTCTACGGTCTGCTCAATTTGTATTCAGCATTCCTGATGACCCGGCCGGTGATGGAGGACCGGATGCGCAAGGTTGTGGTGAGAATTGCCGCATCCCCGGTTTCCCATGCCAGATACCTGTTCAGTCATCTCGGTGCGGCCATGGTATTGCTTGCCTTGCAAGCGACGCTCTTCGTAATCGCTTGTGCCTTTCGGTTTGGATTGGGTCTTACCAACTATCTCCTGCTTTGGTTGCTCTATCTTGCCTACAGTGTGATGGTGCTCTCCTTTGCGCTTGCCTGGAATACCATGTTTCGGTCGTATACCACCAGTTTTGCACTGTTCAGTGGGGTTGGCTCCATCATGTGCTTGGTCAGCGGGCTCTCATTTCCCCTGCATCTGCTGCCGCAAAGCATACAGCGCTTGGTGCGGATTCTCCCCACCTACTGGCTTGCACACGCACTTGCCGCCCTCTATCAACAGAACGGCGCTGGTATCCTGCTTGCTGCTGTGGTACTCTTGGTATTTGCAGGGATATTTCTCTTGTTGGGAAGTAAAAGGAGATTCTAGAGGTTGGCAGGCAGCAGGTTTCAGACTGGGTATGAGGTGGTGGAGAGGGTGGTGTTGCTCGCTCTGCTGCTCATTGCTTTTTGTCTGCTCTTTCCCGTCCTTGATTCCCTGATGTTCGTCCTGTTTCTCCTCTTGGTTTTCTCCCTTCTCTTGCGATGGAGGTTTCGCCTCACCGCCACCTGGATGGTGTTGGACGCTTCCTTTCTGGTGCTCATCTCCCTGTTTTATCCTGATGCATCGTTGTTGCTTGGCTTGTATGTATGGTATTTCGCCGTTGAGGAGAGACCCCTGCTCGCTCTAGCCTTCCTTGCGGTTTCGTATTCCCTGCTTGAGCCACAGCGTTTCCTTTTTCCCCTGCTGTGCTTGGTGCTTGGCCTTTTGCTTGCCCGTTGGAAGGTTGAGCGGCGTGTGCTGTTGGGGCAAGCCGATGCGTTGCGGCTCCATCTCCATCGGTTGGAAGCGGAGCAGGTACGCCTGCTTCTGGATTATCAGGATGCCCAGCAACTTTCCCGCCTTGAGGAGCGCTCCCATATTGCCCAGATTCTCCACGACAGCCTGGGCCATGAGCTGACCGGAGCGCATCTTTCTGCCAAGATGGTACGCTCCTTGTTCGATAAGGGCGATATTGAGCGGGCAAAGGAGAGTCAGGACAAGGTGATCGACAGGTTGGAGCGCAGTCTGGGGCAGTTGAGGATGGCTGTTCGGGATTTGGAAAGCGATCCCGAGGTCGAGAAATTCCGTTTGGATTCCTTGCTCAAGGAGTTTGCCTATCCGGTTGAGAAGCATATTCGTGGTGATTTGCTGCTGGTTCCCGCTTCGGTTCGCCAGTTGCTCTATGCCTGCCTTACCGAGGCACTGACCAACGTTGCCAAGCATGCCAAACCGAGTTTCGTACGCTTGCAAATCGATTCGAGCCAGACTATGGTACGCATGATGCTGGAGAACGATGGGCTTGGTACGGAAGCGGAGCAGGCTGGTGGGAATGGGCTGAGGTACATGCGCAGGCGTGTGGAAGCGGCAGGGGGCAGCCTTTCTGCGCAGAAGGACACTACGTTTCGCCTGATTGTGGTCATTCCGTTCCCTGGGGGTCACTGAAGTGAGAATTGTTCTTGTGGATGATGATGAACTGGTGCTGGAGTCTCTTTCCGTCTTGCTCGCCGAGGATGAGGATGTGCATGTTGTGGGGTGTGCGGCAAATGGTGCGGAAGCACTGGAACTGCTGGGGAAACTGGCAGTGGATGTGGTGCTCCTGGATGTCCAGATGCCGGTTATGGATGGCATCGAGGCAGCCCAGCGTATCAAGGCACAGTTTCCCCGCATCAAGATCCTGATGCTCACCACCTTTGCCGACTACCGTACCGTTCATCGGGCGTTGGAAGCAGGGGCTTCGGGTTTCCTGCTTAAAAGTGATCCTACCGAGAAGCAGGTGATGACGATCAAGGCTGTGCATCAGGGGCTTCCTGTCATCAGCGAACAGGCACTGAAGAGTTTTTCCGACCCGTTGGTGTTCAATGATTTGAGTAGGAGCGAGCAAGAGGTGTTGCAGCAACTCTCTGATGGGCTTTCGAACAAGGAGATAGCCGCCCGTCTTTGCCTGAGTGAGGGAACGGTGCGCAATGTGATATCGGTGATGTTGGATAAGCTGGCCTTGCGTGACCGCACCCAACTTGCCATTGCCTACTGGCAGCGAAAGAGTAGAGGGAGGTAGCATGCGTGACTTGATCATCCTTATCGGCATCTATGCAGCGGCGGTGCTGTTGGCAGGCTTTGGCATTGTGTCGCTGATCAAAGGGAAGAGCACTTCAGATGTGCAGGATCCACCGATGGCAAAGCCGGTGGCCAAACCTCTGGTTTCCACCGAGGATATGCTCTACGGATGGGGAAAGGAAGAGGAGGAAGCAAAACAATGAGGCAACTGTTTCTCCTCGGGGACTCCACGTGTGCGGAAAAGGAGGCTGACAAGCGTCCGGAGACGGGGTGGGGAATGATGATGCAGGAGTTGGTCGGCCCCTCCTTTTCGGTGGTGAATCTTGCTCTCAATGGACGCAGCACCAAGTCATTCCTTCAGGAAGGGGTGTTTGGGAAGTGCCATAAGGCTCTGAAAGCTGGAGATGTGGTCATGATCCAATTCGGCCATAATGACAGCAAGGAGGATGACCAGCGCCATACCGATCCCTGGACCACCTATCAGGGCAATCTCGCCTTCATGGCAGAGCAGGTGCGCCAGAAAGGTGCCTATCCGATACTCCTGACCCCCATCTGTCGCAGGCGTTTTACCGAAGAAGGCGTTCTGGTCCAGACGCATGGCGACTATCCCTCTGCCATGATCGCCCTCGCCAAAGGCAGGGGCTATCCTCTGCTCGATCTTACCAAGGAGACGTTCCAGTTGCTCTCCCACCTGGGAGTCCAGGCGTCAAAACGGTTGTTTTTGCATCTGGCGCCTGCAGAGCATCCCAACTACCCTGAGGGCGCAGCCGATGATACCCATCTCAATGAATTGGGAGCCGCTGTTGTTGCCAAAAAGGTAACCGAGCTTTTCTTGCGTCTCAATCTTGTATGACAGAATCCTGAAATTGTAATGCTTGGCTCTTTTCCCTCATCCGGTTTTCTTCTAGGATGGTGTGCAATGCTTGCGGGGGAGCTGGGATATGGATATACAGGCGATCAAGATAGACAACAAGGATACGGTGGCGACCTGCATGCAGGATGCACACATTGGTGATTTGGTGACGCTCACTTCTCCATTTCGGGAGACGTTGCTTTGCATCTCCACCATACCTGCGTGGCACAAGATTGCCTTGGTGGACATCAAGGCAGGGGATGCAATCTTAAAGTACGGCGAGTGTATCGGAACAGCCACCGAGCCTATCGGGAAGGGTGGGTGGGTGTCTCATCTGAATGTGGTGGGAGCTGACCGCCAGTACGATGAAGAGTTTTGGCAGGAGGCCCTTTGATGCAGTTTTTGGGATACAAGCGTTCTGAGGGAAGAAGCGGGGTGCGCAATCTTGTGCTGGTCCTTCCTACCTGCGGGTGTGCAAGCGAGACAGCCAGGATCGTGGCAAACCAGGTGCAGGGTACAGTGAATGTGATCATCAACACAGGCTGTGCCGATGTGGAGGCGAATACCGAGCTGACCCAACGGATACTCACCGGCTTTGCCCTCAATCCGAATGTCTTTGCGGTGGTCATCATCGGTCTTGGGTGTGAGACGGTGGGGCATACGGAGCTGAGGCAAAAAATCCAGAAAGAAACTTCCAAACCTGTCGTCTCCTTCGGCATCCAGGAGGAGGGGGGAACCCTCAAGACTGCTGCAAAGGCGGTCTCCGCTGCCCGCGAGCTGGTAGCACAGGCAAGCATGCAGCAACGCATTCCCTGTGATGTCTCCGAGCTGTTGGTGGGGTTGGAGTGTGGTGGCAGTGATGCCACCAGCGGCCTTGCCGCCAATCCTGCCCTTGGGTTGTGTTGCGACCGCCTGATTGACGAGGGCGCTTCCACCATGCTCAGTGAGACGATTGAGTTCATTGGTGCTGAGCATATTCTGGCGAGGCGCGCGGCCAACAAGGAAGTCCACGATCAGATCATCGGCATCTGCAAGGCATACGAGGAGCATCTTGCCTCGGCAGGGCAGAGTTGCCGTGCCGGTCAGCCGACTCCGGGCAACAAGGAGGGTGGGCTCTCCACCTTGGAGGAGAAGAGCCTTGGTTGCATCAAGAAGGGTGGTTCGCGTCCGATTGTAGAGGTGCTTCAGGAGGCTGTGCGTCCCACCAAGCAGGGTTCGATCATCATGGATACCCCGGGTTACGATATCGCATCCATCACCAGCATGGTCGCCGGTGGGTGTCAGCTGGTGGCCTTCACCACCGGCAGGGGCACCCCTACCGGCATTGCTCTTGCACCGGTGCTCAAGATTACGGGCAACCGGGAAACCTACCGGCATATGCTGGACAATATGGATACCGATGTGAGTGGCATCATCGGAGGGGAGTACTCCCTTGAGGATGGGGCAAATCGTATCTACGACGATATCCTCTCTGTCTGCAACGGCAAGCTCACCAAGGCGGAGGCTTTCGGTTTTTCCGATGTCTGCATTGACCATGTGTGTAGGTTCATCTAGGAAAAAATCAAGAAATATTTCCAGAAGACTAGGTTCTTCCCTTACATGCCCAAGAAACCTCTTGTATGCTTTTTCTCAGAAAATAGCATACAGGAGGTTTTTCTATGCGCAAAGCCTGGATACTCGTCTGTTTGGTGATTCTCCTGATAGGATGTGATGCTGCATCACAACAGCCCCCGATAGGGGTGCATACCCCGACAATCACGTATATTCCTGCTACTGGTTCCACCACGTCAGCGTCAGGCCACTATTTTGAGGTTGATACGATCCAGGAAAGCAGTCGCTCATCCTCTTCTCGTGATGTGGAACCGGAAGAGCTCTATGAGCTGTGGCTGATGCCGGTGGCAAGGGGCTGGGATGAATCAATCAGTCATGAGAATGTACGTCGCATCAAGCGGTTTCCTGTTGCTTCCAACGGGTACTCCATTCCAAAGGAGGAGTTGCCTGCAACCGATCCTTCGGTGGTTTTCATCATGCGCATCACCGAAGAGAACGAACGGGAGCTGATAGGCTTCCTTACCTTGCAGGTTGATGGCGGGTTGCCTGTGATTGAATTCCCGCCGCAAAATGAGATAACAGGGACTGTCAGCTTTGGTTCGGTGACATATAGTCCAGATTCCTATCTGTCGACCTCTGGCACTACGCTTCAAGAGAACCAAACGAGCTTTTCCACAAATACCTATACAGATCTTACCCATCTGACAATCTCGCAGAATCTGGTTTTGATGGCCGTCAATACCCTCTACAATACCGCTTCCGATGGTACGTTCTATGCTCCCGGGATGCTTGTGCAGTACGAATTGACGGACGCAGGAACTGTTGCTTGGAGAGACTTGGAACTCTGGGTATACAGCAACCAGTATGATGAGCGTGCTGCCCTGATCAGTCCTTCGGGACAGAACCTGATGGATGACCGATTCGTCCAGGCACAAGGGACCAATAGTTCGGTACAGTGGTTTGCCTCCTTACCGGTTGAGGAAGTGCTTTCTTCAGCGCAAAGTGGGGCCCTGTGGGGGTTGGTCAATGAGGATGGAGAGCAGCTTGCTGCTTTTGATTTCTCGGTTGCCTTTGTCCTGGATGAGGAGGGCTATCCTATCATCCCCATGATTGATCCCACCTATACGCTTAGTGATACCGACTCAAACTCTGTGGAAAGCATTGACTTCAACTGGTTCTATTATGGTCCGGATGGTCAGCGAAATGCGATTCTCCCTGGATCGGATATTGCGGGCTTGCTCAGGGAGCTGTATATCGATTGCCCCACAGGAACCTACATGTTGCGTGATAGCTTGGACACAAATCAGGGAGTGTATCGCATGCAAGGAGATTTCTTCTCAGTCAACACCTTCAACAGGCCCCTTGCTGTATCAGATCTTGGGGCTTTGAACGTCGGCTATACCTACACCTTCTATGGGTGCAATACCCCCATGAAGGCGAGGTTGGATACGGAATAGGTCTGCAATTGTGTTCCGTTTTCATACTTTCCTCACCAGAAGGCAGGAGAAATGTATCTTCTCCTGCCTATTCCTATGCTATGCTATACCTACCTAATGAATGGAGGAAGGACTGTGAAACGAAGTAGTACGAAGAAGTTGCTCGCCCTCTTGGTGATTCTGTTGCTTGCTGTGGGCTTGTTTGCCCAGACAACGACTTCGGGGAATGTCAAACTTACCGCTGCCTACGGAACCGGCATTGAAGCCAAAATCGAGGCGGGGTATCAGGTGAAGATTCCCATGTTGGTTGGGGAAGGCCCGCTTACCAGCGGAAACAACCTCAAGTTGAAGGCTCTTTTGGGAGTATCGCCCATTGCGGGAACCTTTGCTTTTGATGCAGTGCTGACTCCCTTGGCAGTTCTGGAAATCAACCTTGGAGGAAGCATCGGTACCGGTTGGGATTTCGATCTTATGGACCTGCAAGGCTTGAAGGTAGCTGGTGGTCCCATTGGAAGTTCCCTTGGCTCCGACAGCTTCGGAGGCACTTACTATGTAGGAAGAGCTGGTGCTGCCTTCCAGTTTGACACCGGTGTCATCTTCAAGAGCGACTGGATGAGCGTGGTCATGAGAACCTACCACGAGCTCAACTTCAAAGGCTATTCACATGCTGATGCTGACATCGCATGGGAGTATGAGAATGGTGGCGCCATGGTGAACGGTTTCAACTACAAGGGCGAATACGTCCTTGGCTACCAGATGCCCTTGATGGTCAATCTGGTGGGTGTCCAGTTGGAAACCTTCCTTTATGATGTGCTGGATGATCGCTCAGCGTTGTTTGGGGATGCAAGCATTCTTGCCAACACCCAGATCAACCAGCAGCTTTCCGTACTCACTGCTGTACAGTTCACCAACTATGAGAAGACGGATGATACCATCCGCAGAATCGTGAAAAAAGACCCTGCGTTCAAGCGGGTTGCGGTCATGGTGAATTACGCGTTCTAAAAGAAACCAGAGTGGATAAGTGTATCAATCATAGGTGCTCAGGCATCTATGATTGATACCCCTGCCTCATGCATGAACCAAACTCCTTGGACGTATGACTTACACCCTTGGTTTTTCCAGCAAAACCGCCATGGTTTCTGAGTTCTCTGTAAGGGGTTCTCCTGCTATATCACCAAACAACCCACAAACCGTGAAACCTGCATTTTTTGCTTCTTCGATGATCATCCCCTCGTCGAAATACGTGTCCCAGATATAGTAAGGGGTATTCCTTGTGTCCGTTGCAATGGTGATATGCCTCAGACTTACTGAGTCTGTGTATTGGGAGTGTGCAGTAATCTCCAGATACTGTTCGCTTCGCCAAAAGCCGTTTCCCTCGCACATCTGCCACGTATGCTCTTCGTTGAATGTTTCAAGCTTTCGTTTGGTAAATACATCAAAGAGGAACCTTCCCCCTGGCTTCAGGCAGGAGGATACGTTACGCATAACCGTAGCGCGGTCTTGTACGGAGAGTGCCCCATAGTCACAGTAGATCAGGGAGCAGACAGTATAAAGTTCAGTTTCAGCCAGATGGAGATAGTTCTGACAGCGGTAGGTGATATCCAGCTTATTGGTGTGTGCCGATGCAAGGGCATACTCGATGGACCTTCTTGAATAGTCGATGCCAGTCACCTGATACCCACTGCGTGCAAACCGTTCAGCATAGAGGCCCGGACCACATCCAATATCCAAGAGAGATGGGTAGAGTCTTGGGTCCAACAATTCTTTGATCCATGCTGCTGACCGCTCGATGAAGGTCAGATTTCTGCTTGCAGCATCACACTCCGGATCGAGATGAGCCTTGAGCATCTGATTTGAGATATACGGGTCGTCCCAGAAGGCAGCCTCCGATTGTTCGTAGAGAGCCGGCCTTCTCAAAGCTTCCAGCAACGATAGACTCATACGGCTTTCAGTCCTCACTCCTGAACGGTCTGTTGAACGAGCCGATTTCAATCAGGTTCCCTTCAGGGTCTGCAAGATAGCAGGTTCGTTGTCCCCAAGGTTCCGTCGTAGGTTCCAGGATTGAAACAGCACCTCTTTCAATCGCCTTCGCGTATTCCAGGTCCACCTCATCGAATGTGTCGACAGACAACGCAAGCTCGGCATGGCCGTTGGAACCCTGTACATACGCATAGGTGCGGTTGGTCAGCTTCTCAAAGTCCTTTCTCCCATACATCAGGAACAAGGTTCCATCCTTGATCAGATAGACATTGGAGCTGTCTTCTGTTTCCTTGATCCCGAAGCCAAGGACGTCCCGGTAGAAACGAATCATTGTCGGCATGTCATCCACCAACCAGCCAAATCCATCAAGTCGCATGGTTCTCTCCTTTTTGGTACTGTTCCCTTACCGCAGCAACTGCAAACTCAAACCAATCAGAAGCTGGCCGATATAGTAGAGCGAGAGGTTCGTCACCCTCAGTTTCTGTTGCTGCTTGGGCCCGAAAGTATTGAGAATCAGGACGATGTCGCTGATGAGGAAGAGCAATGCTCCGATGAAGAACACCAGGCTGTGCGATGAGGGAGCTGAGAAGAGTTTTCCTGCCGCGACACTGTTCATCAGCATGATGGCCCCAATGTACAGGATCCCAAAGACCTTGAAGGCCATTGCTACCGTAATCTTGCTGAAGATCCAGATGAGGACCAGTACGGTAAGCACCACTCCAATGCCCAGCCAGAGTATGAGAGCTGTGGAGGTTGGGATCAGCGCTGCCAGATAGAGTACATGCCCACTGAGGAAGACCAGGATTCCCACGAGAAAGATTCTCTTTCCCCTGTTTGGGAAGACAAACCGCAGATTGAGCAGTATATCGGCGATGCCCCCCAGGATCAGGCCTATGATGATACGCCTGGCAAAGACAGGATCGCTGCACTGAGCACTGGAGAGAATGCCGAAAAGTATGAACGAGAGGGATGCCAGAGCCTTGAGCAGCACAGCTTTTCCATACTGTTTCTTGTATTCAACGTACATGAAACAAGAGGCAAGAACCAATGAGAGCAGTGCAATTGACAGGTATTTCACGAGGCGACCTCCATCTTCGGGTGTATTGCTGTAGTATAGGTTCAGAATATTGAATTTCCAAGAATACGGGCTGAAAAAAACAAATGTAAGGAAGCAATGGACTTGTTCGGCTATCTTTCGTACTTCATGTCTTCTCAACGCTTTTGACAGTTTTGACTATTTTTCGATACTGAGGTATCTTGTCCGTATACATCAAAGCCCGGGGTTTTTCGAACACAGGGTCTTGTAATACAAGCAGTAACGACTAATGACCATTGGAGGAATACATGGACACGAAGGTACTTGCCAATGCAGTTCGCATTTTGAGCATGGATGGAGTGCAGAAAGCCAATTCGGGACACCCGGGCGCACCCATGGGGATGGCAGATATTGCCGAGGTTATTTGGAGAAAGGCGATGCGCCACAACCCCAAGAACCCTGACTGGGCCAACCGTGACCGGTTTGTCCTTTCCAACGGTCATGCATCAATGCTGCTCTATTCACTGTTGCACCTTACCGGGTACGACGTAACGCTTGAAGACCTCAAGCAGTTCCGCCAGCTGCACAGCCGCACTGCAGGACACCCTGAGTACAAGCTCACCCCGGGCGTAGAAACCACCACCGGTCCCCTTGGACAGGGTATTGCCAACGCAGTTGGTATGGCACTTGCTGAAAAGAATCTTGCTGCGCAGTTCAACAAGGAAGGCTTCCCGGTAGTCAATCACTACACCTACACCTTCCTTGGTGACGGCTGTCTCATGGAAGGCATCAGCCATGAGGCTGCTTCCCTTGCAGGTACCTGGAAACTCGGAAAACTCATTGCATTCTACGACAGCAATGGCATCTCCATTGACGGCGATGTGCATGGCTGGTTTACCGATGACACCGCAAAGCGCTTTGAAGCATATGGCTGGCAGGTCATCCGCAATGTGGATGGACACGACAGTGCCGCAATTGCCAAGGCTCTTGAAGAGGCCAAGGCCAACACCAATGCTCCCTCGCTGATCATCTGTTCCACCACCATCGGTTTTGGTTCCCCCAACAAGGGCGGAAAAGAGTCTTGCCATGGAGCACCTCTTGGTGCAGACGAAGTGGCGCTTGCCCGCAAGCAGCTTGGCTGGAAGTATGATGAGGCTTTCTTCGTCCCCGAAGAAATCTATCAGGCATGGGATATGCGTGAGCAGGGCCAGGCCTATGAGAACGAGTGGAACACCCTCTTTGCTTCCTACCAGAAAGCATATCCTGCGGAGGCTGCAGAGTTTGAACGCAGGATGAACGGCGACCTCCCCACCAATTGGGAAGCAGCCTTCAACGAAGTGGTCAAGCAGTGGCAGAGTGAAGGGGTGAAAGTGGCAAGTCGCAAGGCAAGCCAGATGACCCTTGACGTTCTGGGCAAGCTCTTGCCTGAGATGATCGGTGGCTCTGCAGACCTTTCTCCTTCGAACCTCACCCAGTGGAAGGGTGTACAGGATTTCAATCCTGCAACCGGTGAAGGAACCTACCTGCGCTTTGGGGTGCGTGAGTTCGGCATGGCTGCCGTTCTCAACGGCCTTGCCCTGCACGGCGGATACCTGCCGTACGGCGCAACCTTCCTGATGTTCATGGAGTATGCCCGCAATGCGCTGCGCATGGCCGCCCTCATGGGCCTGAGAAATGTGTATGTCTTCACCCACGACTCCATCGGTCTTGGCGAGGATGGTCCCACCCACCAGCCTGTTGAGCAGATTGCCAGCCTTCGCATGACCCCGAATATGGTTACCTGGAGACCTTGTGATGCTGTTGAGACCGCCTGTGCCTGGAAGAGTGCTGTCAAGCGCTCCAACGGACCTACCGCTTTGTTGCTCAGCCGCCAGAACCTTGCTCCCCAGGCACGAACCGATGAGCAGCTTTCCCTGATTTCCAAGGGTGCCTATACCCTATATGAATCGGGTGCAAAGCCCCAGGTCATCCTGATCGGAACGGGCAGTGAGGTCTCCTTGGCACTCGATGCTGCAAAGAAACTTGCTTCGGAAGGCAAGGCTGTGCGTGTTGTTTCCATGCCCTCTCCTGAGGTCTTCGAACAACAGGATGCCGCCTACAAGGAAGCGGTGCTCCCTGCATCAGTGAAGGCCAGGGTTGCCGTTGAGGCTGCTTGGGCTGACTACTGGTTCAAGTATACTGGTCTGGAAGGCAAGATTGTCGGTATGAGGAGCTTCGGTGAGAGCGGTCCTGCCGAAAAGCTCTACGAGTATTTCGGCATCACCGCAGACAAGGTCTACGAAGCTGCTGCTTCCTTGCTGTAGTACCTGAGTCATCTGCTATCTGCTGCCCGCTCTCTTCGGAGGGCGGGCAGTTTTGCATAGAGCCACTTTGCATCCTTCTTGCCCTCATTGACCAACATCTGCAAGAATACTACCAAGACCTGGGAGGGTTGCCCAATGCCTGACTACTACGAGCATCATGCCGATCTGTTTCTCTCCACCACCAAGGATATCGATATGGGAATGCAGTACCAGATGTTTTTGCCTTACCTTAAACCAGGTGCCCGTATCCTGGATGCAGGATGTGGCAGTGGACGGGACAGCCTTGCCTTCCTGACGCTTGGCTTTGTGGTGGAAGCCTTTGACCTGAGCCCCTCCATGGTGGAAGCAGCAAAGGCCCTGACCGGGCTTGAGGTACGTTGCCTCTCCTTCCAACAGATGGACTATGATGCAGAGTTTGACGGCATCTGGGCTTGTGCATCCCTGCTGCATGTACCTAAGGCTGAGCTTGCAGAGGTGTTTGGACTGCTGCACCGTGCCCTCGTTGATGAAGGGATTCTGTATTGCTCGTTCAAACTGCGAGATACAGACTTCTCCCAGGACGGCAGACACTTCACCTGTTTTACTCCTGACTCCTTCCAAACCTTCCTGCACCAAGCAGGGGGCTTTTCCCTTCTCTTGCAGAGGCAAAGCAATGATGTTCGTCCGGGCAGGGAACATGAACTCTGGCTGAACGTTGTGCTTAGGAAAACACCTGCATCGAACCAAGCTCCAGAAGAGGCTGGATCCACTCCTCGCTGAGCGTGAGCAGGGTCTTGTGACCAGGTTCGATCAACCGCTTCATGCATGTGGAAAGCTTGATTTGGCCGTACCAGCGTTTGGGAATGTTCTCGAGCGTGGCAAAAGCACCCGCCAACGCCCCATAGATGGCGGCATTCGTGTCTGCATCCCCTGCGTGCATCACCACATCCACCATGCCTTGCTCAAATGAGGGTGCATGCAGCAGGGTGTGGAACGCAAGCTGGAAGGCGATCAGTACCCAACCCTTCAAAGGACCATCTATGTTGGCAGGAAGTTCTGTCTCTGCCTTGAGCAACGCATCAATGACCACTTGTTCGGTCACATAGGTGGGAGCTGTTTCAACCAAGTAGTTGTAAACCGCACGAATATCCCAGCCCTTGCCGATGGCAAGGCTGAGGGCGAGCACGAAAAGACGGTTGCAGTCCCTGCACACCGGATGCACATGGGTGATGGCACAATCGAGATCGGAGAGACGCATCATCCGCTTGAAACTCAGCGTACTCCCCATGATTCCCAAGGGAACCGCGCGCATCAAGGCGCCATTGGCCTGGCTCTTGGGGCTGACAAGTCCCTCAAGGGCCCCATAAATGGTAACTCCGATATCCAGGGGGCCGGCATCTCTCCACCGCCGATAGGATTTTCTGACAGCTTGCTGGGAGTAGCCGCCCTCTGCGATGATACTCTGGATCATCATGATGACCATCTCGCTGTCATCGGTTATTTGCTCGGCACTTCCCACTGAGCGTGAAGTGGCGTCCATCTCCCAAATGCCTTCGGGAAAGTCTTTCCGTACATCCTTCTCTCGCTTGAACTCTGTCTGGGCTCCAAAAGCATCTCCGACAAAGCTGCCGACCAAGGCTCCCAACGCACGATCATAGACTGTAGTCAATGGCTGCTCCTTTACCTCATTCTACCATATTGACAACTGAGAGAATAGAAATCATTGCTCTGTGGGAGTAGTTTGGTGCAAATATGAAAACTTTTTACATACCAAGTATGGATAGGGATCAAAATTTCACAATCGATATATTGGATTATTCTTTCATGGGATGAAGGGATTCCCCTTTGCGAGTACAGGGTAGGCGGATGGTAGAACGCATCTATTTTTCATGTAAAAGGAGCAGTCCTGAACGCGGAGCAGTGTACACACTTTTCTGATGATTTTCTCACCGATCCTGCATGCTCTGCTGACAACCATCCTCCATGGTGTAACCAATCAAACATCCATGGAGGATAGGTATGAAAAAACACGTGATCGCAGTCCTTGTGCTGCTCTTCGCACTCTTGACGGTGCTCCCTGCCCAGGCAAACGTTGAACAGCCGGCAATGAGCACTCCTGTTTCCCAAACTCAGGCAGCAGAGCCCAAGTACGTCTTCATGTTCATTGGTGATGGTATGAGCCATGTGCAGATCAATGCTGCCCAGGTGCTGAAGGGGAACAAGGAGAAGGGCAACCTCTCATTGGGAAAGCTGACTTTCACCCAGTTTCCTGCTGTAGGACTGCAGACCACCTATGATGCAACCTCGTTCTGCCCCGACTCCGCGTCCACCGCCACCTCCCTCTCCTCCGGCTTCAAGACACACAGCGGGGTCATCGGGCTGGGCATCGACAAGCAGCAGGTGGGAAAAACCATTGCTGAGCAGGTCAAACAGCAGAAGGATTGGAAGGTTGGCATTGTGTCGACGGTAACCCTCAACCATGCAACCCCTGCCGCCTACTATGCCCACGTACCCTCCAGAAACAGCTACTATGACATCGGGCTGCAGATGGCAGACAGTGGGTTTGACTACTTTGCAGGAGGCGCCATCAGCAAGGCTGAGGACGGTGGGAACAAGAGCATCTACACCATCCTTGAGGAAAAGGGCTATCTGGTGACCGATTCCGCCCAAGAGATTCTCTCCCTCAACGCCGCAGCAGGGAAGGTGTATGCCCAGAGCCCGAGACTGCAGGACAGTGGTTCCATGCCCTATGCCATGGACATGGATGCTGACGACCTCAGCCTTGCCCAATTGGTCGGCAAGGGTATTGAGCTGCTGGACAATGAGAACGGCTTCTTCATGATGGTGGAGTCGGGCAAGATCGACTGGGCCTGTCATGCCAACGATGCAGCAGCTGAGATCAACGACCTGCTGGCCTTCGATGCAGCCATCGACGAGGCACTTGCCTTTGCCCAGGCTCATCCCCAGGAGACCCTCATCGTGGTGACCGGGGACCATGAGACCGGTGGCATGACCATCGGGTATGCAGGTACCGGCTACAACACCGCCTTCGACATCCTGGAGAACCAGAAGCTCTCCTACGTTGCCTTCGACGAGAAGTTCAACGCAAGACTCAAGGCTGACAGCCTGTTCAGCTTCTCTGAAGCCTTGGATCTGGTTGCCGCTGACTTCGGGCTGGTTGCCCCCGGCAAAACTGCATCCAACAAGGCGCTTGTGCTCTCCGACCTGGAGTATGCCAAGCTTGAACAAGCGTTCACCCAGGCAAAGCTTCCCTCATCCCAGCGAAGTGTTGATGACCAGTACAAGCTTCTCTACGGTGGCTATAACCCGTTCTCCATCACCCTGACCCACATCCTGAACAACAAGGCAGGCATCGGTTGGACCAGTTACGCCCATACCGGGACACCGGTAAGCGTCTATGCCTACGGCTCCGGCAGCGAACGCTTCAGCGGCAGCTACGACAATACCGAGATCTACCACAAACTTGCTGACCTTGTGGGCCTTGTCTAAACTTCTCTTCCGTCCTCCCTCTCCCCTTGGGGGAGGGGAGGATGATAAGGACTCAACCATGCATCAACGCTTCGTACACAGGGAGGCCCTTCTGGTCCTCCTGTTTCTTCTCTTTGCTGTGTTCCTCGTCCTGCTTCCCACCGGCTTCTCCCGATCAATCTACATCAATGCAGAGGGTGTGAAAGCCCGAGTGCTTGCCACCGACAACACAAACCTGCTTGAGCGGGGAGTGGTGCGCCTCGGAGAGCAGACCTGCACCATCAGGATACTGGGAGGGGAGCACAAGGGAAGCCAGGTCCAGGCGGTGAACCTGCTCAGCGGAAAGCTGGAGTTTGACACCTTCTATCAGGCAGGAGACCTGGCATGGGCCTTGGTCGAGGAGGACGGGGAGGGGAACATTCTCTTTGCAAACATGGTGAACCACTATCGGGTGGGCAAGGAGCTGGTGCTTCTTTTGCTGTTCGCCGTCCTGCTGGTCCTCTCTTCCGGGCTGACAGGACTGCGGACCCTGCTCTCCTTTGCCCTTGCCTTTCTCCTGATCTGGAAAGTGCTCATTCCCCTCTGCCTGAAGGGGTACGAACCGGTCCTGGTGGCCCTGGGAGTGGGGACGCTTCTGACCATCAGCTGCCTGTTGCTGGTGGCAGGATTTACCCGAAAAGCCTATGCCGCCATTCTCAGCTCCCTGCTCTGCTCCCTGCTCACCTGCCTTTTGGCAATCCTGGGTACCTCCTACCTTGGTATCCATGGTTCGGTGATGAGTTGGTCGGAATCCTTGTTGTTTGCAGGCTTTGAACAGGTGAACCTGACCAAGCTCTTCCAAGCCGCCATCTATCTCTCCTGCAGCGGAGCCATCCTTGATCTTTCAATCGATATCAGTGCGGCCATGGAAGAGTTGCATCAGGCAAATCCCGGCTTGGGCAAGCCCCAGATGATGAAGAGTGGCATGTCCATAGCCCGCTCGGTGGTAGGGAGCCAGACCACCACCTTGTTGCTTGCCTACATCGGAAGCTACTTGACGATCATGATGGTCTACATGGCACAAGGCACACCTGTGATGAGCATCCTCAATGCCCAGAGTGTAGCCTCCGAGATTCTCCATACCTTGGTCGGATGCATCGGGCTGGTGTTGGTGGGCCCGCTTACCAGCCTGGTGTGCAGCTACCTCTATGCCGATCGAAGATGATCAGCTCTCTTCTTGCTCAGAGGAAACGGCGGCTCTCTCTTCCTTGGCCTTAAGCTGATGGGGATCGCGGTAGATGACCGGGCTTGCCCCGAAGAGGAAGTCATCCTCAAAGGCTGTCCTCTCCATCTTCATCAGCTCTTTGGCAATGGTGGTGACGTTGCGCCTGAACTCCGGGCTGTTGATCTCATCCACATTCTTGCCCCGTTGCTTGCGATAGTGCGAGTAGTGCTTCCAAAGGCTGTTGGTCATCTTTGCCGTGGTGGAGGGGCGTCGCAGGAGGTCCAATACCTGGGCTCTGAAAGTCGGTTCGAACTGGGCAAAGTCAGCCTTGCCCAGAGAAGCCAACGTGCGTCCCATCTCCCTTGCCCAGGTGTTGTCCAACTCCTGGCAGATGAACTTGAGAGCATACCAAGCCTCGTACAGTTCCTGCATGGAGGAGAGCTTGTGGCCGCTGAACCACGTGAAAGCCAAGAGCCTGCGTCTCCAGTCCCACCACTTCAAAGGGCTTTGCAGGTCGCTTGAGGGGATGAGAAAGAATCCCTCATTGAGCAGGAGCGAGCCGAAGACACCAGGGGGATTGCCCCGTTTGGTATTCTTCAAGGTTGTGCGGTAAACACCGCAGGAAGGACTGCCGTCCATATAGATGTATGCTTTTGCATTGCAGCGGCGAAGCACCTCAAGGCATTCGAGCGAGCCCTCTTTCATCTCCTTGGTGACCAAGCGTCCCCCACGGTTCTTGACTTCGGCTTCCCCGGTCCAGACATCCTCCCCGGTCCCCCCCCGAAAGGTGCACCGGGTCCCGGGTAACCCCAAGGCCGGCCTGACACTCCGGACAGACGGGACAGAAGATGAAGTCATTCTTCTCCCTTCCCAAGGGAGTCAGGACATCGATGCCTTTGCCGTTGTAGCGCACAGGCCCGCCCATGGCACACAGGCTGATGCCGATGGGAATCTTCTCAGTCAGGACGATGGTCTTGTGTTCCATAGGATTCCTCGCTTGGACATAGTGTAGCATCGGCACTTGGGAAGGGAAACAGAAATCCTCCGGCTTTGCAGATCACTCACTTGGGTGTAGGATAGGGTATGGATATCCAAACGTTCTTCGCATCGTTTCCCGAGTCCTACAAGATATACCTGGTGGTCAACGAGGTCATTGACGCACTGGGGCCTTCTGTTGTGCAGATCACCACAAGCCAGATCAGGTATACCGCTTCCCATCACTTTGCCTACCTGTGGATCCCCGGTAGGTACCAGAAAGGCCGGGTGGCTCCCTTGGTCCTGAGCATTCCTCTTCCCTATGTGGACGAGACGGTGGAATGGAAAGAGGTGGTGGAGGTGAGCCCCAAGGTGTTCATGCACCACAAGGAGCTGTGGACAAGCAGTGATCTCGATCACCATGTGGTTCACCTGTTGCGGTCTGCCTATTCGGGAGAACCTCATGCGCGATAAGCGCTTTGTAGCCGAGCATCGGGGAGGGTTGCTGACGCTCGAGGACCATCGATGCTTGATGAAGTGGGCACTTGCGATGACCGAGCATCTGAAGGCTTCTCTTTGCTTTCCCGTCGAGCCTCTTCTCAATGATGCCCTCCAAGTGGGAAAGCAGTGGAGCGAGGGCTTGGTCGCAACCGGAGAAGCCATCAAATGGAGCAGGGCGGTGCACAAGTATGCACAAACCGTTGAAGATCCTGCCTCCAAGGTATTTTGCCGTGCAGTCGGTCATGCGGTGGCAACCGCCCATATGGCCGACCACTGCCTTGGCCCGGTGTACTACGGCAGAAAGCTGATGAACCTGCTTGCTCTGGATGCAGAGCAGGAGTTTGCTTGGCAAATTGAAAAACTCAAAGAGGTATGTCCGAATCTTTACCCGTTCGTCCTGGATCTGTCTACTTCGGGAAACATATGAGCAAGCAAAAAGTCTTTCCTGTCTACTTTGAGAAATCGAACCAGTAAAAAACCACTTTCTGTGTAAACTTTTCTTGACAGGTGCAAGGTGATGTCGGCAAATCCACAAAGTCGGAAGTAAAATTGATATATTCACGGAAGTAAAATAACAATAATCGCGGAAGTAGAATGTTGATATTTGAGGAAGTAAGGAGTAAGATGAGCATATTGGCAAGGAGGGTTGCTGCATGAAGAGGAGAACCTATTTCACACGCATTGCTGATGGGCTCTTGCAAAGGCGACTTCTTTCAAGTGGTGCAGTTCTTATCGAAGGACCCAAGTGGTGCGGAAAAACAGCCACTGCATCAAGGGCATCAAAAAGTCAGCTATTCATGCAGGATCCTGATAAGTCTGCTTCTTACCTTATGGCAGCAGATACAAAGCCTTCTCTTTTGCTGCAAGGAGACACGCCCCGTCTGCTTGATGAATGGCAAAGTGCACCCGTCCTATGGGATGCCGTACGGTTCATGGTCGACCAACGGGGGGGGATCCCCGGTCAGTTCATCCTTACAGGGTCTGCGGTGCCTAAAGATGATGCGATGAGCCATTCTGGGACTGGGCGTATCTCTCGTCTGATGATGCGTCCTATGAGCCTGTTTGAGTCGCTGGAATCAAATGGGATGATTTCCCTGAAATCGCTGTTTGAAGGGAAGGAGAATCTTGAGGGTTTTTCTGGTTTGTCCCTAGAAGGGGCAGCTTTTGCCATCACCCGAGGAGGATGGCCAGCGTCCATTGGTGATGAAGATGGCATCGCGTTGCAGCATGCTGTTGATTATGTGGAAGCAATTATCAATACAGATGTTTCACGGGTGGATGGCGTTGAGAAGAATCCTACCCGGGTACGAGCGCTGCTTCGTTCATATGCAAGGAATCTGTCCACCATGGCAACAATCAAGACAATTCGTGATGATATTGCAATGGGTGATACCGATTCGAGCCTTTCCGATAAAACAATCAGTCAGTATCTTGTGGCATTGGATCGCATTTTTGTGACAGAGAATCTTCCTGCTTGGAATCCTGTGTTGCGATCCAAGACAGCCATCAGGACCTCTGTGAAGCGTCACTTTGTGGATCCTTCCATTGCAACGGCCGTGATGCGGCTCACCCCTTCCCGGCTGCTCGATGATTTCCTGTATTTCGGCTTTCTCTTTGAATCTCTCTGTACCAGGGATCTGCGGGTTTACGCAGAATCCATTGATGGTCAGGTCTTTCATTATCGGGATGCAAGCGGACTGGAGTCTGATACCGTAGTTTGTCTGAACGATGGGAGATGGGCTCCAATCGAAGTGAAACTTGGAGCCAAGGAGATTGAGGAAGCAGCTGAGCATCTCTTGGAACTGAAAGCAAAGGTAGATACCAAGAAGATGAGAGAACCTTCGTTCCTGATGATACTCACAGGAACAGAATTTGCCTATAGACGCCCTGACGGTGTCTTTGTAGTTCCCATCGGATGCCTGAAGAATTAGCGTACCCACGTTCCTTTTTTCATGAGTACTGCGTGCTTGTTTGCATGTTCTCTCACCCCTTGAAGTAGATGCGCTGGGCGTTGGCAAAGAAGACCTTCTGCTGCTCTTCCTCGGTGAAGAGCGCACGCTGGTAGTCCATCAGCTGCTGGTAGGTGTATTGCACCAGGGTCGATGGGGCATCGGTGCCCCACATCAGGTGCTCACAGCCCACCATGTTTTTCGCAAGGGTGATGAAGGCCTGTGCGGTAGGGAAGGGATAGGCTTCGGGACGCACCTTGTGATGCAAGGCAGCCAGGTCGAAGTGGATGGTTTCGGCTTTCAGAACGGCAAGTGCCTCTTCCAACTGATTCTTGTGATGCCGTCTTGGGCTGGCAAGATGGCAGATGACGATGTTCATGGACCGAAAGGTTCGGGCAATCTCCCTGATCGCATGGATCTGGTGGCTGCCGTCACCCGGGCTTCCCAAGTCGAAGACCAAGGTTCCCCCCTTTGCGGCGATGCGCTCGTAGAAGCCCATCATGAGCTTGCCATCAAGGGGAAAGTCGGGGTGACTCCCCATGATGCCGCAGCCGGTGGACATCTCGAACTTGAAGAGGGAGAACCCCAGCTTGTCCTGCAGGTTGTCCAGGATCTTGTCTGCACTACGGCAAAAGGGATCGAACGTGGCTGCGACTGCAAAGCGGTCGGGGTACGTTTTACCCACCCTGTGGAGGTAGTCATTGGCAAAGCCAAGGAAGCCCCCCTGCAGCAGCACGGCTTTCTCTACGCCATGGCTGTCCATCACCGACAGAAAGCGTTCGGCAGAAAAGGTTGTGTCGCCATAGTGGGATGGGATGAGGTCAATGACCTCCCCGGTCGCCCATCGTGCCTGTCCACCACCGATGGACCTGAGTTCTCCGTCGGCTCCGAAGCCGCAGAGCTGGGTAAAGCAGTGTGCATGTGCGTCAATCATCATCTCGTCACGTTCCCCCGTATGGTGTACGCTACAGGGGTTTGGTGTTGGCGTCAACCAAGGAATAGTTGGCTGGGAATGTCAAGAAATGATACCACTTTGTCAAAACTCTCGTGCTGGGCAAGGCGGTTTTTCCCCCCTAGGCTAGGGATACAAAGCTAAAAATGGAGGCTTGTTATGAAAAAGACACTTGTATTGCTTCTCATCGCCGTTCTGGCCATGGGAACCGTGTTTGCAGCAGGATCGAAGGAAGCTGCAAAACAGGACGGACCGGTAACCCTTCGTCTCTCCTGGTGGGGCGGTGACTCCCGCCATACCCCGACCCTTGCGGCCATGGAAGCCTATAGTGCAGCAAACCCCAACGTCAAGCTCGAAGGTGAGTATGGTGGTTGGGACGGCTACTACCAGAAGATCGTAACCCAGATCGCCGGCGGAACCGCAGCCGACATCATCCAGATCGACCAGCCCTGGCTTGCAGAGCTTGCCTCCAAGGGTGACGTCTTCACCGTCATCGACAACTCCATGGTCGACCTGAGCCAGTTCGATGCAGATTTCCTCAAGAACTACTGCACCTATGACGGGAAACTGCTCGGCCTGCCCACCGGAACCAACGTAAACACCTTCATCGTCGATGCCCAGATGCTCAGTAGCTTCGGCATTGACCCGAACACCCAGTGGACCTGGGACAACATCATCTCCGAAGGAAAGAAGATCAACCAGCAGGACAAGAGTGCCTTCTTCAGCGGGGCTTCCCCTGACATCATGCGCTACTGGTTCGAGATTTACATTGCCCAGCTTGCCGGCGCAGTGGTGGACAACAACAAGAAGGTTGCCTTCACCGAAGCTCAGGGAACCGAGGCGTTCACCTACTTCAAGCGCTGGTTCGACGAAGGCATCGTAGCTCCCTTCAGCCAGACCTCCCTCTTCTACCAGAAGTTCCAGGAGAACCCGAGCTGGATCAACGGCAAGATGGCCACTTCCTGGACCTGGGTCAGTTCCATGGACAAGGACATCGGCGCACGGAAGATGGAAACCCGCCAGTTCCCCGTCATGGCTGGAGCAAAGAACACCGGCGTGCTGATGAGACCCTCCCAGATCATGGTGGTCAACAGCAACTCCAAGAACGAAGCTGAAGCCATCAAGGTCCTGAACTACCTGTTCACCGATCCCCAGGCACTTGAGTTGCTCGGCCTTGCCCGCGGTATCCCTGCCACGGTCATCGGACGAAGTACCCTTGCTGCCAAGGGCGCCATCAGCGCCATGGCTGAGAAGGCTACCAACGAAGGCATCGCACAGGCCGGGCTTCCCCAGTCCACCTACCAGATGAACAGTGAAGTCATCCAGACCATGCAGGACGTCATCGACGAGTTCGGCTTTGGCAAGCTGACTCCCGCTGAAGCTTCCGCAAAGCTCATCAAGAACTTGAACGCTACCTTGGCCACACTGTAAATCACCAGAGATTGAGGGCCACCCACCTCGGGTGGCCCCCTTGAAAAAGGGTAATGAGATGCTCACACGCAAACGCTACACATACATAGGATACCTGTACATCCTACCCTGGATCATTGGGTTTCTGGTTCTCCAGCTCGCGCCACTGATCAACTCCTTTTGGTACTCCTTCACCAATTTCCAGCTGTTGGGAGACCCCAAGTTCCTCGGTCTGGCCAACTACAAGAAGATCTTCACCAACGACCCCACGTTCCTGCAGTCGCTGAAGGTGACCTCCTACTACGTCCTGATCGCCGTTCCCCTGAAGCTGGGTTTTGCCCTGCTCATTGCGATCATCCTCAACCAGAACATCAAGGGTATCAACTTCTTCCGTACCCTCTACTACATACCGTCAATTCTCGGCGGAAGCGTTGCCATCAGTGTGCTGTGGAAGTACCTGTTCATGAACCAGGGCATCGTCAACAATTTGCTCGCGGTTGTGGGCATCCCTGCAACCGACTGGCTTGGAGATCCTCGCTACGCTCTGGGAACGATCAGCCTTGTCACGGTGTGGCAGTTCGGCTCCTCGATGCTGCTCTTTCTTGCCGGCCTGAAACAGATACCGGTGAGCCAGTATGAGGCTGCCCGCATCGACGGGGCGGGAAGGCTGCGCATCTTTGCCCAGATAACCATCCCCGAGCTCTCCCCGATCATCCTGTTCAACCTCATCATGCAGATGATCAACGCATTCCAGGACTTCACCAGCGCATTTGTCATCACCCAGGGAGGACCGCTGAAGTCCACCTATCTCTATGGGCTCATGCTCTATGACCAAGGCTTCAAGTTCTTCAAGATGGGCTACTCCTCAGCCCTCTCCTGGATCCTGTTTGTCATCATCCTTTTCTTTACCAGTCTGACCTTCCGAAGCTCGGAGTCCTGGGTACACTATGGAGACTCACTATGATCAAGAGCAAGAAAAGCGTCAGCCGCATCATTTCCTACATCTTCCTGATCGTCTTGGCCTACATCATGGTCTATCCGCTCTTGTGGATGGTGGGAGCCTCCTTCAAGAGCAACCAGGAGATCTTCGGGACCTTGGGCCTGTTGCCCAAGCAACCCGTATTCGGCGCCTTCGGAGCAGGATGGTCCGGTACCGGCCAGTACGGGTTTTCCACTTTCCTGTACAACACCTTCCTGATGGTCGTTCCCACCGTGCTCTTCACCGTCCTCAGTGCCACCTTGGTTGGGTATGGTTTCGCCCGCTTTGACTTTCCGCTGAAGAAAGTGCTGTTTGTCACCATGCTTGCAACCATGATGCTGCCGGCCACGGTCATCATCATTCCCCGCTACATCTTCTTCAAGCGGCTTGGCTGGCTCGATACCTACCTACCGTTCATCGTTCCCGCGATGCTTGGGTGTTTTCCCTTCTTCAACTTCATGATGGTGCAGTTCTTCCGCGGTCTGCCCTTGGAGATAGATGAGTCGGGCAAGCTGGATGGCTGCAACAGTTTCGTCATCCTCAAGGACCTTTTGCTTCCCTTGTGCAAGTCGGCAATCTTCTCGGTCATCGTCTTCCAGTTCGTCTGGACATGGAATGACTTCATGAATGTCCTGATCTACATCAGCAGTGTGGCAAAGTACCCGGTGGCATTGGGCCTGCGCATGACGATGGACATCTCCACCGAGTTCGACTGGAACCAGATCATGGCGATGAGTGTCATCTCCATCCTTCCTCCGGTGATTCTCTTCTTCGCCGCACAGAAGTATTTCGTCGAAGGTATCGCCACCACCGGCATGAAAAACTGATCAGCTTCTCCTGAGCGGAAGGACGATCGTGACGGTCACCCCCCGATCCTTCCCGCTTGCAACGACGATGGGGGATTTCCCTTGGGTAAAGAGCATCAGGCGTTTGTTGATGTTCATCAGCCCAAGGGAATTTTTTCGCTTCAGCACATCCACCTTTGCCGTGTTGAGCTGATTCACTTCCTTCTCACTGAGTGCTTTCCCGTCATTGGACACCACCATCTGCATCATTTTGTTGTGCTCGGTGATGGTCAGTGCGATTCCCAGCACCTCCCCTTCGACAAACCCGTGGTTGAAGGCATTCTCCAGAATAGGCTGGAGCAGCATGGAAGGGACACGGACATCGAGCAGGGATGGGTCGACCGTCTCTTGGTAGGTGAATCGGCCGGGGAACCGGATCTGTTGCAACTGCAGGTAGTACCCGTTCTGCTCCAGCTCCTTGGAGAGCGGTACACCGGAAAAATCGTCAACCTGCAGTGAGTACTTGAGCAGACGTGACAAGAGCAAGATCATGCGCGAAACATCATTCTCCCCCTCAGCCAGCTTGATCGCCTTCCAGTTGATGGTGTCGAGGGTGTTGAAGAGGAAGTGGGGGTTGATCTGCATCTGCAGGGCACGGTACTCCATCGCCTCCTTCTGCCACCTCAGGTAGTCCTGCTCAAGGAAGGTCCTGATCACATGGTGGTTGAGGTAGTCGAAGATGTTCCGGTACTCCTCAGGGCCTTCTCCCTCAAGGTCTGCATCGGCAACCTGGGAGAGCTGGTTCATCACATTGGCAAGGAACTTGCGTTCCTGCCGGTTGGTGCGGTGGGTAAGGTAGAGCCCCAGCAGCAAAGCCACCACCGTCAGGCCGATGGTGTAGTACATGAGCGTGGTTGAGAGGGCGTAGAGCTTCACCTTGTACATGCCCAGGCTGTACTCCCACCCGTACTTGTTCGATTCGGTCTGGAAGAACTGCATGTCCTCCTCAGGATAGGGGAAGGGGTAGGAGGGGTTTGCAAACAAAAGCTCTCCTGACCGGTTGCGCACCGCAAGCACTTCCCCCTCGATCAGGTCGTAGGCTCCGGAGAGCGCTTCCTCCTTGATGTCGAGCACAATGACCCCAACCTTGGTGTTCGCCTCACGGATGATGGGCCTGAGGATGCGGATCACCGACTGCTCGGTGGGCGTTCCCTCCTTGAGGGTGACGCGTTCGGAAAAACTCTGGCTGGTCGGGGTGAGCTGTTGGTAGGTGGAAAACCAGGAGCTGTCCTCCAGATGGCTGAGGGGGATGAACGCCAGGTCGGCGGAGAGGACAAGGTCCTGGGGATTCTCCAGATAGACATAGATGTTGTGGATATAGGGACGTGCATTGGCAGGGGCTGAGAGGAAGGAGCGGATGAGGCGGATCTCCCGATAGTTGTCAAGATCTACCTTTCCTCCATCCGCAAGCACCCGCTGAAGGCGTGCCATCATCTCTGGGTTGGTGCTGAACATCAGACTCAGGCTGTCCATCTCGTCCAGGATGACGTCGTAATAAGCCCGTACCTCACCAAGTTTCTGGTTTGCCTGCAGGACTGAGTTGCTCCTGATGAAGTTGCGCGACAAGGCCATGGCGCCTCCCCCGAGCAGGAAGGCAACGATGACCAAGGGAAGGCTGTGACGGAAGAAGATCCTGATGACACGGTTTTTCATCCTTTCATCTCCACCCTGAACTGTTGGGGACTCTTGCCCCAGTACTTGCGGAAGGTCCTGCAGAAGTTCTGCGTATCCTGATACCCCAGGGCGTGCGCGATATCCTTGTTCTTGTATCCGACTTTGCCGCCGAGCATGGCTTTGGCCATCTCCATTTTCTCCTTCAGCAGGTACTCCTGGAAGTTCTGTCCTGTCTCCTCCTTGAAGAGACGGGAGAGGTAACTGGTCGTCACCCCAAGTTCGGAGGCAATGTTCTGCAAGGAACAGGAGCCAAGGCGTTTTTCCACCAGGGCAAAGGTCTTGCCGATCAAGGGGTTTCTTCCCTCAACCTCGTGCTTGGTGTTCTCCTTGGGCAAGGTACCATCAAGGTTCTCTCGGATCTTGAGAAAAGTCTTGGTGATCTCGTCAAAGGAAGCGGGCTTCACCAGATAGTCCTGCACCCCAAAGCCGATGGCCTGCTTGGCGTATTCAAAGTCGTTGTACGCGCTCATGATGCAGAAGAGCGGGGGTGAGGGGAGTTGCTTGAGTGAAGCGATCAGTTCCAGCCCGCTCATGAAGGGCATGCGGATGTCGGTCAGAAGGACATCGATCTTGTGCTGCTTGCAATAGGAGAGGGCGCTTCTCCCTTCAAGGAAGGAGGCTGCAACGGAGAAGCCTATCGATTCCCACGGAAAATAGTGGGACAAGCCTTCCAAGAGTTCTTTCTCATCGTCTACAATCACCAGAGTATACATAGTCCTACTCTACTACACTATTTGGGCGAAAATGTCAAAAATTGATACCCGATGTCAAGCTATTCGTTCTGGTGTTTTGCCCAAACGGCCAAGAGAATGAGGATACTGAGAGGAGGGAGTACATGAAAGAGACTCGAATCTGCATCATTGGTGGCGGTGGACGACTCTGGGCCATCCAATTCATGAAAGATCTTGCGTACAATACCATGACCCATGGTACCTTGGTACTGTACGATATCGATAAGCAGGCTGCCCGCAACAATGTGGCGGTAGCAGAGCAGGTGCTGCGGGTGAACAACAGTGAAGGCCGCTTTGCGGTGGAGGCCATCGACGACCTTGGTCAGGCGCTCAGCGGCTGCGACATGGTCATCATCTCCATTGAGCCCGGCAAGACCGAGTGCCGCTACGGGGATCTGGTTCTGCCCGAAGAGTACGGTATCCTGCAGTCGGTTGGTGATACCACCGGCCCCGGTGGCATCATGCGTGCCCGTCGTGCCCTTCCCATTTTCTTCGACCTTGGAAAGAAGATTGAGCAGTTCTGCCCAAATGCTTGGGTGATCAACTACACCAACCCGATGACCCTCTGCACTGCGGCCCTTTACAAGGCTTTCCCGGACATCAAGGCGCTGGGGTGCTGTCATGAGGTATTCCATACCCAGAACTTCCTGGCCAAGAAAGTCAGTACCTGGTTTGGTGTCCCCACTCCCGACCGAAGGGAGATCAGGATTGATCTGACCGGGGTGAACCACTTCACCTTTGTGACCAAGGCTACCTGGCAGGGTCATGACCTGATGGCCAGGCTTGTTGAGGATCTCAAGGATCCTGAAACCTTTGCCGATGGCACTGAGGTTGCCCTCAAGCGCCTCGAGCAGGAGAAGTGGTTTGATTGCGACCAGAAGATAGCCCTGAGCTTCCTGCGTGACTTCAACACCCTTGGTGCTGCCGGGGACCGCCATCTGGCCGAGTTCGTGCCCTGGTTCCTCACCAGCGATGAGAACCTCCACACCTATGGTGTCATCCGCACCCCGTATGCATGGAGAATGCGCAGCGCAAAGGAAAAGCGTGAGAAAGTATTCAATGATGAGGATCTGAAGGCTTCCCTCTCCGATGAGGAAGGGGTGGACATCATGCGCTGTCTCATGGGAGACAAGTCCATGGTCACCAACATCAATCGTCCCAATGAGGGACAGGTCAGCTACCTTCCGTTGGGAAGGATTGTGGAGAGCAACGGCGTGATCGATGGGGATTCCATCCGTCCGATCGTCGCTTCCGATCCTCCGCTTGCCATCCAGAACCTGGTTCGCCAGGTGAGCGACGTGCAGGAGATGACCCTTCAGGCAATCTGGGAGAAGGATGATGAACTGCTGTTCACCGCCTTCCTCTCCGATCCCTTGATGAACCTCTCCCGCGAAAAGGCTCGTGAGCTGTTTGACAAGATGCTGAAGGCTTCCGAGCTGCAGTACTGACCAGTAGGACAAAATACACGCTATTGGAGAAGAGGCCGAGGAATCGGCCTCTTCTGCAGTAGTGATCATC
Source organism: uncultured Sphaerochaeta sp. (assembly GCF_963667405.1). Taxonomy (NCBI): domain Bacteria; kingdom Pseudomonadati; phylum Spirochaetota; class Spirochaetia; order Spirochaetales; family Sphaerochaetaceae; genus Sphaerochaeta; species uncultured Sphaerochaeta sp. The sequence continues at coordinate 142,716 of NZ_OY763408.1, forward strand.
GTATGGTTTCCTGCATGAATGTATAGGAACCTCTGGCTTCCTGCAGATAGCCGGATAGTTTACAAAAATTTGTAAACTATTGGCTAAAAGTTTACAAGATTTTGTAAACCTTTATCATGTCTCCAATGGCAGTACCTCATCTCTCATGAAGTCGATGAAGGCTTCAGCTTCTGTGTAGATGCCATTGTGCCCTGAGTTCTTAAGCCAGAGATAGTGCTTGCTTGGAGCGCTTGTTTTGGAGAACCAGCGTTCGGTGATGGCTGCCACGCAACTGTAATCATAGTTGGCATTGATCACGACCAGCGGGATGTCAAATGCAAGAGCTTCATCCTCCAGACTGCGATGCCTGATTTGTGGATAGACTTCCTGTACGCCCTGTATTACCCCCCGTACCAGATTGATGCGGTTGATGAGGGTATGCTGAGGGGCAAGAAAGAGTTTTTCTGAACGGAAATTGGAGTCTGAGGGAGCAGATGGGCTGTAGGAGTAGAGTCTGGACAGCACTGCATAGTATGCCTCGCCGTCACCTCTGCAAACGCCCTCATCATCGACATACTCATAGGGAGGTTCTCCGATGCTGAGCAGTTTCTCCACGGTCTTCTCATCCCCACGGGCTTTCGCCCCTTCCAAGATCATATGATAGCCGATGGTATCGTTCTCTGTGGAGTTCACGTGCGGGTGGGCCGCAATGAGGGCATGGTAGAGATCCGGCCTTTTTTGAGCGGCAAGAGAACCGAGAAAGCCTCCCCAGGAGTGCCCGAGCAAGAAAATCTTCTTCTGGCCGAAGGTTTGGGCAAGATACTCTGAGAGGGCGATGACATCCTCGGTGAAGTCTTCGACCGCTAGCCCTTGCTTTCCTGCACGATAGCTTGCCGCGGTTCCCCGCTGGTCCCAGCAGACGATGGTGAAGTGCTCGTGCAAGGCTCCGAGGTAGGTGCGCACCCATGCAAGCTCAGAGCCGCCGGGTCCCCCGTCCAGCCAAAGCAGGATGGGGTTGTCCTTGCGTGTTCCTGCAAGGTAGATGCGCTGCCGGGTGCCGTTGATCGGGACCCACTCGGCTCTATTGATCGCCAGGTCCAGCTTGTTGCCCTCCTGGTCATAGAGCTTCGGGGCATGGGTGCAGGAGGCGATGAGCAGCAGGACTGCGACGATGGTGATGGACAGTGAGAAGCGGTGAAAACGATGTGCCATGGGTATCTCCTTGGATTGTGGTACTCACAGTCTGGGAGATGGCCGTTGCTTCTTCCATCAGAAGGGTGGTTGAGTTTGTCTGGTGGGGCCTCAGTACTTCTTCGTAGGCCTTAGTCGTGCAGGAGGTTGAGCAACTCAATACGGCTTTGGGCCCCCACCTTCTGGAAGAGATTGTAGATGTGGGTGCGTACCGTTGCCTCGGAGATACCCAGCTTGAAGGCGATCTCCTTGTTGGTGAGTCCCTGGGCGATGAGGGTGGCCATCTCCTGCTCGCGTTGGGTGAGCGAGAAGCGCTGTGCCGTCTGCTCGGAGAGCTGGCCGAATGCGGAAGCGCTGCCGCTTTGCTTTTCCAGTACCTTGACTGCAGCGAGCAGGATGGTGATGTTGATCAGCAGGTTGACCACATACTCGAGCGAGAGCGGTTGGTACGAGAAAGAACTTGCATTGGCAAGCAGATACTCTACTGCCGAGAGGGGGACGAAGAGCAGGCAGCTGATGCCGATGCCTCCAAACAGAAGTCTTTGGGCAGGATGATCGGCTTTCCGGATACCCAGAAGCAGAAGGAGCCCGATGCACAACAGCGTCAAGGCAATGCAGAGGTAGGTTGCTATCTGAAACAGTGATGTATGGACAAAGGCCAAGCCCAGGCCAAGGGTATCTGCAAGGTGCAGGCTATGGATGGCAATCGTAGAAGCGATGAGGATCCAGACCGCTTGGCGAAGAGTCTGGGGTCCTGCGCTGAAGGACTTCAGCCTGAGCAGGTACCAGAGGCTCACATACAAGAGGATGCCAAGCAAGGTGGAAACCAGGCCGAACCAGAACTCCAGAGTGGAATCACTTCCCACCATGCTAAGCACCTGGGCCAGATAGTAGTAGAGCGCAACAAGGGCAAGGTTGGCAAGAAAGACTCCTTGCACCACGATCATGCGTTTGGCAAAGGGGTGGGAGAGTCGGCTGGCGATGACCGCCAACCCGGCAAGGGAGGCGAAGCCTGTGGAGAAGATCAGGATGTAGACCAAAAGGATGACATGCCTCATGGTTCTGAAGCCTATCATCTGCATCCTCTGAAGGCAATAGTGTGTCGTAGTTGACCCCCAATACGAAACATTTCCGAGTGCTTTTCGACTCCGGTTTCACCACACTCGGTGCATCACATCTCACTCGGAGGGGCCTTTCATGAAATCAATCACTCGCTTGGCCTTGTTGTTTTGCCTCAGTCTTCTCTTTGCTTCCTGTTCGTTCCTCGTTGACATCAATCATCCACAGGAGTGCACTCCGTTGTTCAACGATGAGAGCCGGTTGGTCAATCCTGCAGACTCCTACTTTTACCGTGCCAGGGATTTCGACCAAAGCTCTGATGAGGTTTGGCTCTCGTTCAGGGATTTTTCGGGTGTGGATACGATTCATCGCATTTCATGCAGCCAACCGTGCTTGGTTTCCCTTGGCCTGGATGTTTTGGTTGACTCTGACCAGTACAAGCTGGTGTTGGTGGATACAGGAAGGCAGAAGGTGCTCTCCCTCTGCCAAGGGCCCTATCTGGGCAGCCGCCTGCTGTATCTGCCGGCAGGCACCCATTCGCTGAGAGCCGTGGGATGTTCGGTCAGCGGGAGGGTGATCGCCACGCTCGATATCTTGGGTGACAGGTAGCTTGAAGGTATCGTTCAATTCCTCTTGGTAACGCAACTTAGATATATATTTATCAGAGAATAAGATACAAATGACAATGCTTGTAGTTTATTTGCCTGAGCACTAGAATAGTACCTAGGTTCGACCCGCGAAGAGGAGAAACTTTGCCTTGCTGACAACCTCGGTGTTTTCGCTACTGTATTTCTTTGTTGCCATCAATGTCCTCGGAAGCAGCATCTACTTGTTGCTGAAGGCTCCCAAGCCTTTGGCCAACAGGCTCTATGGTGCGCTGGCTGTTGCAGTCTCCTTGTGGGCGGTAGGCCTGGGCATTGCCGGCTTGGTTGCCTCTGATACAGCTGGAGAAATGTGGATGCGCATCGCCGCCTTGGGGTGGGGGACGCTGTATGCCCTCTTGCTTCACTTCGTCCTGGTCCTCACCGGCAACGCTTCTCTTCATCGCAGGAAATTTCTGAGTGTGTTGCTGTATGTTCCTGCTTTCCTGACAGTCTTGGCCAACAGTTTCCCTTTGTTCTTCAATCCTGATGCCTACCTCCTCACCCGAACAGCCTATGGCTTGGTAAATATGGCAGGCCGATCATTCTGGGACTGGTTTTTCTACTGCTATTACCTTTCCTACATGACTGGTATCCTGGTCTTGCTGTACCGATATCAGAGGGGGCTTGAAGACACGAGCAGGCAGAAGCGGGTGAAGTCCTTGTGGCGTTCGATCATCTTCATCCTGATTGCAGGGAGTGGTCTGGATATCATACTGCATCATATGTATCCTTCGCTTCCCTATTTTGCACCCCTGCTGATGTTCCATCCTTTGCGCTATACATTCGAACTGTTGTACGAGCAGAGTGCAATCGGCGAACAGCATTCGCTTCGAGAAAGCAACTTCCTGGTCATCATCATCAGTGTCTTTGTGTACGTGGCAATCTCCTTTCTCCAGGTTTATCTGCGAGGCGACCTTGCTGTTTTCAGCTTGTTTACGGTGAATGAGGCTTCCTATCGGGGAATCATCACCCAGCTTCAGATGGTGATCTCCATCCTGTTGGTTCTGAAGGTCACCACCATAGGGTTCTTCGTCGGCATTGTCCTGAATTCACTCAATCTGCTCAGCAGCGTGATGTTCCTGGTCCGTACCCGCACATCATCTTCCATTCCGGGCATCATCTCTTATCTTGGGGTGATGTTCCTTCTGCTTCTGATCAAGGCTTTCCTCGATCATGAGCGCGCGTCAAGGCTGCGGATCGAGGAGCAGCGCAAGACCCTGGAGGAGTCGGAGCAGAAGCTCTATCGGATGGCCTACTATGATACCCTTACGGCCCTTCCCAATCGGGAGTCCTTCTTCCAGGAAGTCTCCAAGCGCATTGATGAGGCGAAGCGTGCTGGTTCCCTGCTGGGAGTGTTGTTCATTGATTTCGACTCCTTCAAGTCGATCAATGACACTGCCGGTCACTCTACTGGCGACAAGGTCCTGCAAAAGCTTGCACATACGCTCTCCTCTTCATTGCAAAGCGATGATTTTCTTGCCCGGTACGGCGGTGATGAGTTCCTTGTCCAGATCGGGCCCCAACCGACGATTGAAGCCTTCTCTGATCGGGCACAGATGATTCTTTCCCAGCTTCGCAAACCGCTTTTGCTCGGGGACAATGAGTATTTCCTTCCTGCCAGCATGGGCCTTGCAATCTACCCGCTGGATGGGGAGGATGTTGAGGAGCTGATCAGGCATGCCGATATCGCCATGTATGAAGCCAAGTCGAAAGGGAAGAACCAGCTGGCTTTCTGCACTGCGGATATGAAGGACAGCACCACCCAGAAGATGCGGCTTACCAACAGCCTCTATCGTGCATTGGACCGTGGGGAGCTGTTCTTGCAGTATCAGGCACAAGTTGCTGCCGATACGGAAGCGGTGGTTGGCTTTGAAGCCTTGCTGCGCTGGAAGCACGATGAGTATGGGATCATCCCGCCGCTGGTCTTCATCCCCATGGCTGAACAGACCGGCATGATTCGGCCTATAGGGTTGTGGGTCATTGAGCAGGCTTGCCAGCAGCTGAAGATATTCAAGCAGCACGCGCAGAAAGATCTGAGCATTGCCATCAACGTATCGCTGTTGCAGTTGCGCGATCCTTCCATTGCCAGGAGAATCGGGGAGATCCTTCAAAGAACAGCAACAAACCCGAACGATATCTGCATCGAGATCACCGAGAGTGTGGCCTTCCTTGACGAGCCCTACATCCTCCAGCGGCTCAAGGAGATCAAGGCACTCGGCGTCTCGCTTGCCATTGATGACTTTGGCACCGGCTACTCATCCCTCAGCCGGTTGAAACTATTCCCCATCGATATCCTGAAGATTGACATGGAGTTCGTGCAGGGTGTCGGCTCTGAGATCAAGAAAGAGACAGCCATTCTCAAGAGCATCATCCAGATGGGCAAGAATCTTCACTTCCATGTGTTGGCTGAAGGGGTGGAAACAGAAGAGCAGGCTGACTACCTCAAGCAGCAGGGTTGTGACGAGATGCAGGGCTACTATTTCAGCAAGCCCGTTGGTGCAGAAGAAGCGCTGGCTTTGTTGGGGCACGATATGGTGGATGGAGCCTGATTTGCAGAATGCACTAGTGCTCATACTTCAATTGTGACAAGACAAATCAAATGGCTATCGATATCTTGTATGCTGAGTCCGTTCGGCCTTGTTGCCGACGTGGAGAGAATCTTCATTCCAAAGCTTAGACTTGATGGGATTGTATCCATTGGTTCTGGGTAATTGCATCAAAAACATATCTTCGATATATATGCAACACATCTGATACACAATCTCAATTTTTCAATTGCGAAACATTTGTAGGCTGTAGCTCTGTACTTTTAAATCGATCAATTGAAATGTAAGAGTCGTACAAAGGTATTCCTAATAAGGAATTGAAGTCTCACTCTTGTTTGAATGGGTGGAAGCTTGTATGCTGCTGGTAAGCATAAATAAATGATTGCTATGCTAGAGGAGATTTCAATGGAATTTTCATTCTCTCAGCTAAGTGCAGCCCCACTCATTATTGATGCTGTCTATAAGGGTGGGGAAGCAAAGAATTATGGTTCAGAACCATTACATGAACTGTTTCCAAAGCTAGCAATCAACGGAGGAATTAGAAAGGTTAATCGTACAGATGGAAGCAAAAAACCAGCTTATGTAGTTCTTTATACTTCAATGCAAGAATTAGAGTGGCCGGATTATCTGGACGAGGAAACTGGGGTTTTTCGATACTATGGCGATAACCGTGAATCAGGAAAAGACATACTAGATACCATTCTCAAAGGTAATGCTCTACTTGAGGATACTTTCTTGAAATTGCATAGTAGCCAGGACTTAACCGATATACCCCCTTTTTTCATTTTTAAAAAAGGAGGAAAAGGACGTGATGCACAATTTCTTGGCTTGGCTGCTCCAGGGAATCCACGGATATCGCCTGATAAGGATTTGGTAGCATTTTGGAGGACTATGAATGGCAACAGATTCCAGAATTATGAAGCCTATTTCACGATACTTGATACTAAGAATGATTTAATCTCTCGTGAGTGGCTTACTGCTCTTATTTACGATCATGCGAATAACCTTCGCTGCGCTCCAAAAGTTTGGAAAGACTTTATTAATAATGGGAGAGAAGGTATTACACCGTTGAAGGCAAAGCGAATTCTGAAGATTCCAAACAAATATGAGCAACTGCAGAGCGATAATGAAGGGATTGCATGCTTGCAAGCAATCAGAAATGTATATGCCGATAATCCCTTCGGGTTTGAGCGTTGTGCTGTTGATATCGTCAGCAAGATGGACACACATTTTGTGCACTTTGATTTGACAAGGCCCTGGCGTGATGGGGGTCGTGATGCGCTTGGTTACTACTCTATTCAGACAGGAGGAAAAGCCAATCATCCTCTTCGAATAGATTGTGCCTTGGAGGCAAAATGTTATTCTCCAGATACTTCCGTGGGTGTAAGGCAGATGAGTAGGCTCATATCAAGAATTCGCTACCGACAGTTTGGCATTATGGTAACAACAAGTTTTGTAGATTCTCAAGCTTACAAGGAAGTTGTTGAGGATGGTCATCCAATTCTCATTGTCACTGCTTCTGATATTGGCACTATCCTACGCAATAACGCCATCAATACGAGTAATGTCCATGCATGGCTTGCAAATCTTGTCACATGACGTACATTTGCAAGCCTGCAAGACGTTTCTAGTACTCTTCCCTGACTCCGAACTCGGCGTCCTCCACCCAGCGATGGGGGCGGGTCACCAGCTTGAGCATCTCTTCCATAATGGCATAATGCTTCTGCTCTTCTGCAATGATCTGCTGCAATGCTTTCTTCTCAGCCTCGAACTCCACAGTGGGAAGTTGTTCCTTATAGAAGTCGATGCTTTTCTTCTCGACTGCAAGTGCTTGCTCATAGGCAGGGATCTGGTCTTCTGTGGGAGAGAAGGTGTCGGGATCAAACGCTCTGAAAACCTTTTTGGCTTCATCAAGTGCTGAAGAGCTGACCGAGACCAGAGCATTTCGTTCCTTTAGGGCCCTGAAGTAGCTCTCATGCTTCTTCTCATCGGTGGCGAGCATCTTGAAGATGGCTGCAAAGCCTTCAGTCGGGGCCTTCTGGGCAAGCTTGGTATAGAACTGGGCTCCTTCCTGTTCCAGCGAAATGGCTACGTCAAATAAGTCCATGCGGTTCTCCTTGTATTGACTATAGTATAGGTAGGACTTCTCCCTGAGGCAAGCCTGAAAATCAGCTGGTCAGCAAGGTGAGCCCAATCTCCTCAAGCGGAGAGAAGTTGAAGATATAGTTGGTATCGTAGGTGAGGTAGAATATGATTTGACTGTTACTCAATCGGTGGCGATAAAATTGATGTATGTAAGTTATGCAGAATGCATAACATAATAATTATGCCAAATAAGTAGTGTCCTAATCATACCTATGCCTTAGGCAATCATTATTTCAGATCCAAATATTGTCTCAGAGTGGTGTTTATATGTTTTCTTTGTTGTTCAAACAGTGTACATGATGTATCCTTCAATTCAGCCCAGTAGGGGTTATTCCCAATCTATTAGGATACCTCTGTACTGGAAGAAGCAATTTTTATAAAGGGCTCTTAATGAATCTGTCAGATATCCATAAAGAAATAATTAAGCTTGTACCCTCTTTAGGTGATTCCAAAGAGAGAGAAGCAATCATCACTCATATAGTAGAGAATCCGGATATTCGGATACCGTTATTAGATATAGATAAGCTTGATCTTATCAGAAACTATGTTCGGGATAATTGTGCCAATATTGAAGTTTCAGTTCCTTATCCACGTCCAAAAGACCCTAAATTCAAGTTCATTGACTTGTTTGCGGGAATTGGAGGCTTTCGCCAAGCTTTCCAGAATCTCGGCGGGAACTGTGTATTCTCTTCTGAATGGGATAAGCATGCAGCGGAAACTTACTATGCAAATTATGGCGTATATCCATTCGGAGATATCCGTTCCATTGACCCAGAAACTATTCCCGATCATGACATTCTGTGTGCAGGTTTCCCTTGCCAACCATTTTCAATTGCCGGTGTTTCCAAAAAGAACAGCATGGGAAGGGCGACAGGATTCGAAGATAAGATTCAAGGTACATTATTTTTTGAAATTGCGAAGATTTTGAAAGCCAAGCGACCTCAATTTATCTTTCTTGAAAATGTCAAGAATATCAACTCACATGATAAAGGGCGTACCATTGATACTATTGAACAAACATTTCGAGATCTAAACTATAAAGTGTTGAAAGAAGTTGTTGATGGTAAAGAATGGGTCCCCCAGCATAGAGAGAGAGTTTTCTTCTTAGGTTACGATATCGAGAAATTTGGAGAACTAAGCCCAGCAGATTTTTATATTCCTAAAGGCCCCTCTCAAGGGTATATCTACCCAACGCTTGATACAATTATTGATAGCAATAGTACCGCAAGGACACTATCTGATGGAACTTGGAAAGCACTGAAGCGCCATAAGGAAAAGCATGCAAGCAAGCACAATGGATTTGGGTACAGTATCCTTAAATATCCAATAACGCCCGATCAGATAACTTGGACGATCTCAGCAAGATATCATAAAGATGGTGCAGACTGTTTGGTTCCACAGAAAGATCGAAATCCTAGGCAGTTATCGCTAAAAGAGATTCTCCGATTACAAGGTTTCGACGATGAAAAATTCACATTTCCTGTAGGTCTCACTTTTGCGTATAAGCAACTTGGCAACAGCGTTGTTGTGCCTGCTGTTGAAGAGTCAGCCAAAATTCTGGTTGCCTTGTTAGATCAAAGGAAAGGCATCAAGGAATAGGGGGTGTTATGAAAAGGGTTTTTATCGACTCAGCATACATGCATCCCTTGGTGAGGGCCTCTATCGTAAGAAACGATGTGGAAAACCTGAAGATGCTCCATGAAAACAAGAAGAATTTGTATGCTCTTGATAAGAACGGACTTTCTGCTTTGCTGATAGCAGCTGATTCTGGGGCAATTGATGTTTTCAAATACCTTGTGAATCTAGGACTTGATACAGAGTATTGTGCCCCAAATGGGACAAGTTTAGCTGATTATCTAGACAATCCAGAAATTGAAGCTGTCTTGAACGAAATATTTGTACCTGAACCAGATGGTGAAGAAGTTGATGATTTGCTTGGTATCGATTGGGAGCCAGAAGAGGAGTTCGTTCCTATTCAGCAAAAACCATCTGATGTGGAAAATATTGTAGAATTCCAAGACATGCTATCAGAAATGGAGATAGCTGATACTGACTTAGATTGGGATTCTTCGTGGATTGAATTGCCGGCTTATGTTGAATTACGGGATGGATTTGTTTCTAATCATTCGTTTGCTGATGCATTGAAACGAATATTTTGGATACAAAAATCAGATTTCTCACTACTTGAGAAGTTAGTACCTGAGTCAGAAATGTTGCTTGAATCCCTACAGATTGCGTTGAGCTGTTGCGGGATTGCCCTATCCAATGAAACTATAATGCCCGATTATGTTCTTGACGAAGAATTTGATCAATTGGAGTATGAGGAATTCATTCGCAATCTGGATTCTATTATATACGAAGAAATGAAATATATAAATTTTCCTCTTTATAGGATTTATGAAGGGTTTGCAAATCTAAAGAAGAAAAGTTTCAGGGATACTTCATTACTTTTCAGCGATATTGATCGCGAATTCTCAAAAATTATTCAATTGCTCCTTCAGTCAAAAGAAGCGATGACTTTGCTGTTGGCATTATACTGTTTCCAGGGAAATGATTGGAAATCTGAAGACGTTGATCAGTTGTTTTGGCATTCTCCAGATTTGGTGCATAACAGTACACAGACCTCACACCAAGATTCTTCCAATATACTTGATGATGACGTTGAATCCGATGAAGGCTTCGAAGAGTATGATGCGAACAGTAATTGTTTTAGGCCATGCTATTCTCTAGGTAAAAATCTATTTGAAGATTGCTCCTATAGCCAAAAGCAAGTAGCGACAATGCTTAAGAAACTGGGCAATGAAAAGATACCATCAGAACAAGCTGTAAATGAAATTTCAAATTTCATAAAGAAAACAACCCCCACAACATTTTGTTTTGAAAGGATTTGTTTCGAACTTGAATTGCGTAGGCCCAATACTGATTTTGTCGACCAGGTGGTTGCTTGCTTAAGGACAATTCAAAATGACCGTTATGATATTGCACTACAAAATTACGGTTTACTGATTTTTGTAATGAAAAAGACATATGTTTCAGAAATTTCACCAGAAGAAATTCTACAGGAAGGATTTTTTGGCTTGGTGAGAGCTACTGAGAAATTTGATCCAAAGCTTGGTATAAAATTTTCCACATATGCAGTCAACTGGATTAGGCAAACAATGGTAAGGTATCGGGATGATCATTTCTCAGTTATCAGGTATCCAACCTATTTTAGTACGCTCAACTATAAGTATCGAAAAATTAAGTCTGAGTATAGCAATCGTGATCAAGAATTGCCTCCAATTGGAGAACTTGCGGAATTACTGGAAGTATCTGAGAAGACAATAGAAGGATTGGAAGAAAATTTTCATGAATTTATTTCTTATGAAGAAATTAGAGAAAATGATAATAATACATGTGACAGTGATGATGAGTATTCAGTTGGTAAAGAGGATGCACTCATTGAGGATGCCTTGATTGTGTGGACTGATTTTGATTCTGCTTTGATAGAAGAAAATCTTCATGAACAGATTCAGGAAATCATCAGTGAATTTCATCCAAGATTGAAAGATATTGTCAATAAGCGATTTGGGATGGATGGAAATGAGTCGATGACGCTTGAGGAATTGGGTTCTCAGTACGATGTGACGAGGGAGCGAATACGGCAAATCGAAGCTAAAGCATTAAGAAAGCTTCGTGAAATTCCTCGGTATTATAATTCACTAAAAGACTATTTGTATTGAGGTAATGATTAATGGAAGATATCGTTAGATTGCAGCCACCGCTATTTTATCTGATCGACTCTCTAAGAGGCATTGGGTATACGATTGAAACAGCAATTGCTGATTTAATTGATAATTGTATAGCCGCAGAAGCGTTAAAAGTTGAGATTAGTTTTGTATGGGCAAACAAAGACTCACATATTTCGATTTTTGATGATGGGTGTGGGATGTCTGAGTCTGAGCTCATTGAGGCAATGAACCTTGCTCAGAAAGGCGTTAATTTCAAACGAGGGAAACATGATCTTGGAAGATTTGGGTTGGGCTTGAAAACGGCTTCTTTTTCTCAATGTAAGATTCTTACGGTCAGTTCAAAAAAGAACGAAGAGAGTAGTTCCTTTAGGTGGGATCTCAATGCCCTGGAGAAAGCTTCTCCCAGTGAAGGTTTGTTCCTAATTAAAGGTTCAAATAATCCTTCCCTTCCTGAATTCCAAAAACTGAGGGATTCGAAGCATGGTACTTTAGTTATCTGGGAGGATTTGGATAAGGTTGTCAGTCAAGGCCTTACGTATGATCATTTTTGTAACATAGCGGAGAAAGTATCCATTCATTTGTCTATGGTATTTCATAGATATATTGAACAGAGAAGGCTGAAAATTTTTGTTGATGATAAAGAAATTGGGGCATGGAATCCTTTCCCGATCTTGACTTCAACAATTCAACTTCCAGAAGTTAAGTTTGGTAAGCATAATAGCAATATTGCACAAGGATATATCCTACCACATAAAGATTATATTCCTAATGAAACCACTTATGTGAAGATGGGTGGTCAAGGCGGTTGGATATCTCAACAAGGATATTACGTTTATCGAAATGATCGCCTACTTGTTGCAGGAAGTTGGTTGGGATTAGGTTCTCCAAAGCCTTGGATAAAGGATGAGTTGCATGGATTGGCTAGAATTAAAATTGACATCACAAATAGTGACGACTTTGATTGGTCCATTGATGTTAAGAAGTCAACTGCAAAACCTCCAGCAGATTGCAGACTGGTTCTTGAGCGATTAGGAGAGAGCATTCGAGCTGAAGCACGTAAGGTTTATGTTCACCGGGGAAAGAAGACTCATGGTTCTGTATCCAATTTTGAGTATGCTTGGATTAAAGACGGGACGAGATATCGTGTGAACAGGGCCCATTCGATTGTTAACCAGATATTGAATAATTCTGGAGACTTAAGAAAACAGGTGGAATTTCTCATAAGTATCCTTGAAGAATCAGTACCTGTTGAGCGGATTTGGCTTGATACTGCTGAACATCAATATCCACAGGAGCAGTATACAGAGCTTGAAGTCTCTGCAACTGTTCTTCCAATTATCGAAGACGCATTGAGAAGAGTTGTAGCAGAGAGGAAACTATCAATTGCTGAGGCTAGTGTATATTTATTGAATGTTGAACCCTTTGACCAGTATCCAGAAGCTATAGAACAGATTTCCAAAAAGATGGGAAAGGAGAGACCGAATGAAAGTGCTATCCAATGATGAGTATGCAATAATTTCTGCTGTACAGAGCATATACATGTCTGATGTGGATAAATCCTATACCGTAGAAGAGTTGGCGGGATATGTTGATTCAGTTCTAAATCTTAAGCTTGAAGAGTACAGAAACAGAATTGATCGGCAAGCGGTCATAGCTGAGTTGATAAGAAGAAATTCCATTTGGACAGGAGAAGCAAAAGTCCTGTATTCAACGGAAGGCCATCAGGATTGGTTGAATTCAGAAAGGAAAGCTGGATGGGTTTATTGGCCGCGATATAGAAAATTACTTGAAAAACAGATAGCTCAATCTGTTGCAGAAGATATTGATAGTGTTACTGATCAAATACTAGGACTCCTTGAGGATCCAAAACGTCATAATCCATGGGATAGAAGGGGGTTGGTTGTCGGTCATGTTCAATCAGGAAAGACAAGCAATTATACAGGCTTGATTTGTAAAGCAGCCGACGCCGGTTATCGCATCATCATCGTTCTCGCCGGGCTTACAAACAGTCTTCGGACACAAACACAGATACGATTGGAAGAAGGTTTCTTGGGTTATGTTACTGGTCCTGCAGATTCAAATCAGTTTCTTCTTACAGGTGTAGGTCTTATTGATAAGGATATGTCTATCCGTCCTAACCATGTAACCAGTAGATTGCAGAATGGAGATTTCAAACTTGGTATTGCCAAAAATCTTGGAATTACGCCCGAGCAACGACCTTGGCTTTTTGTGGTTAAAAAGAATAAGTCCATACTTGATAGTATATATAAATGGTTAAAGAACTATGTGGCGGATTATGAGGATGCGCAAGGAGAAAAGCATATAACTTCATTACCTCTTCTCTTGATTGATGATGAATCAGATAATGCATCTGTTGACACCGGTAATAATGTTGTTAAGGATGATGGGACTCCCGATGAAGAGCATAATCCTAAGGCAATCAATCGAGGAATACGAAAAATCCTCAAGATTTTTACCAGGTCAGCATATGTTGGGTATACAGCAACCCCATTTGCCAATATTTTTATTCATGACCAAGGCGAAACAAAGCGAGAAGGAAAAGATCTCTTCCCCGAATCTTTCATCATGAATTTAACAGCATCCTCAGATTATTTTGGTCCTGTTAAAATGTTTGGCAGTAATAATGCAGATACAGAAGAGGGTAGCCTCTCAACGTACCTTACCTGTAAAATTGATGATGTTCCTTCTATCGGTGGTTGGATGCCTGCTAAACACAAAAGTACTCATATCCCAACTACGGAAAGAACTTCACGTTTGCCAAAATCCCTCGAGGATGCAATTTTGTCTTTCTTCTTGGTGTGTGCTGCCCGGCGCGTGAGAGGACAAAAATCTATGCATTCATCAATGTTGGTACATGTTTCGCGTTATATGTCTGTACAGCAAATTGTATATGAGCATATCTCCAAGTTTCTTCAGTATTGCAAAAATAGAATCGTCAGAAATCAAGAGCACCAAGAAATATTGGAGCGACTCGAGAATTTATGGCTGTCCGATTTTGTATTGAATTCACCGAAAGTATCTCAACTAGTGAAACTGGGTAATGAAGTTATTCCGGAGTGGGAGACCATCAAGCAGGAATTGCACTATGTCCTGGAAGATATGGAAGTGATGCTCCTAAATGGACTTTCCAAGGATGTTTTGGAATACGAGGAACATAAGAATACAGGTCTGAAAGTGATTGCTATTGGTGGGGATAAGCTATCGCGTGGATTAACTTTGGAAGGTCTTTCCATCAGTTACTTCATTCGTGGTTCGAATATGTATGATACGTTGATGCAGATGGGACGTTGGTTTGGGTATCGTAGAGGATATCTTGATCTTTGCAGGCTTTATACAACAGCGGATCTTATAAAGTGGTTCGAGCAAATTACTGATGCAACTGAAAAACTTCGGAATGAGTTTGATATAATGCAAGACCAGAAATTGACTCCAAAGGACTATGGATTGCGAGTTCAACACTATCCTGATCTTCAAGTGACATCGAGAGATAAATCCAAAGCTGCAAAAGAATGGTCATTGAATTTTGAAGGAAGTTTAGTCCAAACCATAGTATTCCATCGGGATGCAGAGATTCTGACTAAGAACTATCGAACAACACTAGCCTTGTTGGATAGTCTTGGTGACCCGGCTCAGCTCAATCCATCAATCAAAACTGATTCAGGTTTAAACCGCTGGGAAGGAGCCTTGTGGACGGACGTATCAGTTACGCGGATCTGTGACTTTCTGAATGGCTATATTACACATAAAAGTGCTACAAAGGTCAGCAGCAAAGCATTAATTGAATTCATCCAGGAAATGAATAAGGATGGGTATCTTAGTCAATGGACCGTAAGTCTAATTGGAGCTGTTGATAAGGTGGGAGATAAGCGGACCCCATATCAATTTGGAGAAAAATTACTCATTCCCAGTATCAGCAGGGCAAATATAAATGAGGAGCTTAAGGATAGATATTCAATTAAGGTCTTGACATCGCCAAGAGATGAAGCTATTGATTTTAGTTCTGCTTATTATAAGGAGGCCCATGAGTTATCTGTCAAAATCAGAGCTGAAGATGCGGCTAGGACCGGTGAAGTCGTAAAAGGTGATGCGAAGACAGCTTCCTTGAAAGGTATTGCCGCCAGAACTGTACGAGCCAAACATCCTGGAAGTAGTATTGACCGAGGTTTGCTAAATATCTATGTCATTGATTCATCTGCTCTAGAAGTATCAAAGACAACACCCGTTATTGGATTTTCTGTCAGCTTGCCATTTACTCGAACAGGCAAGACCGTTAAGTATAAAGTAAATCATGTATTCACGGAGCTTTGGGAGTTCGAAGATGATGAATATTGATACGCTTGTCAATCAAATCAAGTCGGTGTGGCATGCGTATGCCGATGTTGTTGAGGTAAAGGAAGGCTTTCGGCATAATCTTGTTGAAAAGCAGCATAAATACACCTTGTACTGTGGTCTCTCATTCCCAGAGAAAAAGAAGTCTTTGTTATTTGGGTTCTATAACGCAATGGCAGGGCGGTCTATGGTGTTGCCGCATGGAAGAGGATTTAGTGTTGCAAGGGCCAAATCTGAAGCGTTGAATCCTGACTATGATTGGATTACGATTGTTTGTGACGAAGAAGCATATGAGGACATCTTCTTGAGTATGCTTAGGGATTTGCTGCAAGTAATTCAAGCAAGCGAAGAAGATGCTGATGGTTTTCAGCTATTCCAACTCGTAATCGATAGAATTGTTGCATGGCAAAATTTTTTAGGGAAATCGCGATTACTTACTTTAACCAAGGAGCAGGAGATTGGCCTTTGGGGTGAACTGTTTGTCTTCTTGAAATTGTTGGAGTTTGGTTTATCGCCCTATCTGCTCTGCAATATGTGGACTGGACCAGAAAATGCGCCTCAAGATTTTATTCATTTTGATGTTGCCATAGAAGTTAAAACAAATGTAAATCAACTGCTAAAAAGAGTAAAAATTAGTTCTCTTGAGCAATTGGATGCCTCGCAATTCAATGCATTGTTTTTGGTTTGCAATATTCTGAAGGTGGATGAGATTGAGGGGAGAACGCTTTCTTCTATGGTTTCAGCAATCCGAGATAGACTAAGCGAAAATGACCTTATACATAACTTTCAGAACAAATTAATTGCTTATGGATACATTGAGGAGTATTCATTGTATTATGATACTCCATACAGTGCTCAAGAACAGGTTCTTTATCAAGTAGACTCCATGTTTCCTGTATTGACACCATCAAATGTACCGAAGGAAGTTGTAAGTGCTCTCTATACACTTGATTTATCTCAATGTAATCCAAGTGTTATTTTTGAAGAAATTGTAGCAAAAATAGAAGGTGAGAAGAATGACGATTGAAGAGTTTCATGAATCGACTATCCAAGATGTAAACCAGCAGTACAATGAGCAATTACTTGAAAGTTCATCCAAATACACCTACAAAGAGTATGTGTATTTGGAATCCGTTTTGGCATTCCTTTTGGAAAATGGGATGATTGCAGGAGAAGCTGTATCTTGTTATTGCAACACGGTATACAAGAATGCAAAGGTGAACCTGCATGCATATGCTATCTCTGAGGACAGTACTCAATTGGATCTATTTGTTTGTTACTTTAAGGGTGATGATCAAATTGAAGACATTACTGACAGAGTAATAAAAGAGAGTATTGCTAAACCTGGACTTCGGTTTCTTATGGAAAGTGTTAACGAAAGAAGCAATTTCGTTAATGGTCTTGAAAAATCAGGAGACTCATTTATTTTTGCCAAATCACTTAAAGGTATGTATAACGAACTGAAACAGATCCGGTTATTCATAATTACTGACGGAAGAACAAAATCCAAATTTTTCAAAGAAACTGAGATTAATGGAAAGAATGTAAGGGTAGAAGTTTTTGATATCGAACGTTTTTACAAGATTGCCAGTGAAGGCAAACCGCGTGACGAAATTGTTGTGGATTTTGCGAGTATGTATGGGTTTGGAATTCCTTGTGTGTATGTACCACAGCAATCCAGTAGTGAGTATTCTTACGCACTCACAGCCCTGCCAGGAGAGGTCTTGTATTATTTATACAACAAATACAAGGATCGTATCCTAGAGGCTAATGTACGATCATTCCTATCTAACAGAGGGAAGAATGCAGGGATTCAACAAACCATAGTTGAGGCTCCTACTCGATTTATGGCGTATAATAATGGGCTGGTGATTGTTGCAGATTCTGTGGCTATCAAAGGGAATGAAGATGGTACTTCCTCGATATTGCAAATTGAGGGGCTCCAAATAGTAAATGGAGGACAAACAACTGCAACAATTTTCTTTTCTAAACTAAACAATCCATCGATCGATCTTGGTCCCGTCAGAGTGGCCACAAAAATTATAGTAATTGGAAAAGAGCAGGATGATAAACTACAAGAAGAGTTTATTGGAAAAGTGGCAAGATACGCCAACACGCAGAACCCAGTAAAAGAATCTGATTTCTTGGCACATTCCGCCTTCCAAGTGAAATTCGAAAATATGTCTCAAACCATATACTGTCCAGACTCTCTCGGGCGATGGTTCTATGAGCGGGCTGCTGGAAGCTATAACACTTTTCTGAGTCGTGAAGGAAGAACTCCAGCTAAGCGGAAAGCATTGACTTCAACTGTTGTTCCTAGAAAAAGGGTTGTAAAAAAAACAGATCTTGGATTGTCGATTGCTACGTGGGAAGGTGAGCCCTATCTTGCTTGTCTTGGGGGCGAAAAATGCTTGACTCGATTTAAAGATCGCCTTGTCGAAGAAGCTGAATTGATTGATGCACTGTATTTCAAAAGACGAATCGCTGAATACATCATTTTCTACCATACCTTTTATTATCTCCGAGGAGATATTTGTAAACAATCCCCTGGAGTTGTAAGAATTTATCTCATTTCTTTGATCTCTAAACTGTACAGAGATCAGATAAATTTTGATCAGATTTGGTTGAACCAAGGAGTAAGTGAAGAGTTCAAAGAACAAATCCAAATATGGGGCAAAGAACTTTATGATTGGATGATAGAACAGGCAAATGGGAGACAGCTATCCGAATATGGAAAAACTCTTAAGAATTGGGAAGCTATGCAACAATTTGAGTTAAGCCGGTTGAGTAAGAGTATTCCCGAAATCAACAACTGATATTTATAGTCTGGTTCTTGCTCGGGCCAAAAAAAGGAGGCTCACTTATGAATCTACCATTCTCAGTCTGGGATACGGTTGATAATACAACACTCTACAAAACATTCCTCTGCAAGAATTGCGGAGGAATGCGAAGGTCTCATCGAACAAAAACTCTTATTCTTATCAGTGATCATACAAAAGGTGTTTATGCTGACAGTTGGGATTATACAACAGGTATGCTTAAGTATGTGGGAGAGGGGCAAAAGGGTAACCAATGCTTTTCGGGACAGAATAAAGTCTTGGCTGAATC
Organism: uncultured Sphaerochaeta sp.; assembly: GCF_963667405.1. Taxonomy (NCBI): domain Bacteria; kingdom Pseudomonadati; phylum Spirochaetota; class Spirochaetia; order Spirochaetales; family Sphaerochaetaceae; genus Sphaerochaeta; species uncultured Sphaerochaeta sp. The sequence goes on from NZ_OY763408.1 coordinate 161,469, forward strand.
AAAGATGAATGGGGTGGAGCTTCACTTGTTCGAGGTGTTTGTTCCGAACAAGTACCTTTATGAAGGAGTGGTTTCCTTGGTAGGACAACCCAATTTTGAGGAACAAACCGATATCGATAATAAATCAAGAAATGTAGTAATTTTCAATCTCAAGCTGAATCCAGCAAACTTGGTTACGATGACTGAATATCTTCGTGAACGCAATCAATGGATATTCAGGTTGGGTTTTGCAGATGAAGTGACAATGAAGATTTGCTAAAAAGGATTCCAACATGACCACCATCACCACCCGCATTCTCAATCTCCAGAAGACCCTTCTTCGTTCATCCAAAGAGATGGCAGGCTCCCTCGGGCTCACTGAAGCCGAATTCCAGAGTGCCATTGAGTTCCCCACTGAAGCCTTTCTTGAGAAGGTGTGCAATACCTTTGGGGTTTCCCTCCCCTACCTGAAGGATGGAGTCGGACCTGTCTTTTCCAAGCAGCAGCTTCCTGTTGCAGACATCCTTGCTTTCCGGGATGCGCGCAACTGGAAACAGTTCCATACCCCCAAGGACCTGGCCATCTCCTTGAGCCTGGAAGCTTCTGAGCTGCTTGAATGCTTCCAGTGGTCGGGCAGTGATGTCGAGGCTAAGGAGAAGCAAGGGCAGATGCGGGAGGAACTTGCTGACATCCTCATCTACAGTGTGTTGTTTGCCGATTCCATCGGGGTGGATATCCCGAGCATCATTGGCGAGAAGCTTGCCAAGAACGGGAAGAAGTACGAGGTTTCCAAGGCATATGGGAACGCAAAGAAGTATACAGAGTTTGAAGAGTCCGGAGGCCGGTGATGTTGGTTTATACCGGAGACAAGCAGGATTTCCTTCGCGATGTCAGGACCAATGTGATCGATCGCAAGATTCAGGACCAACTGTTGGCGAAGCTTCACCGCAGGGTGGGCAGAAGTGAGCAGCAGTCCTACATCAACTCCCTGACCCAGATGCAGAACATTCTCCTCGATCCCGACATCCCCTCGGACTGCGGCATCGCCATTGAGTTTGCCATCCCCAACACTTCCAAACGGGTGGATTTCATCATCAGCGGTCTTGATGAGCACAACCAGCACAGCGCTGTCATTGTGGAACTGAAGCAGTGGAGTGAGGTTTCTCCTCTCTCTGATGTTCAGCAATTGCTTTCTGTCCAGCCTGAAGTGCGTAAGGTAAAGACCTTTCTTGGAGGAGGACTGCATCCGGTGGTGCACCCCTCCTACCAAGCATGGTCCTACCGTAGTTTCATCACCGACTACAATGCCAATGTGGAGGATATCCCCATCACCTTGGCAAGCTGCGCCTACCTGCACAACTACTATCCGAAGAAGAGCGAGGATCCTCTCTTCATGCCCTGGTTCGGTCCTCTTTTGGAGCAGTCCCCGCTCTACTGCCGACCCGATGGAGAGCAGCTTGCTTCCTTCATCAAGCGGTACATACACAAAGGTGATGCCAAGCAAACCCTCTATTACATCGAGAATGGAAAGATACGTCCATCAAAGAGCCTGCAGGATTGCCTTGCATCCATGCTGCGCGGCAAGCGCGAGTTTGTCCTGATCGATGAACAGAAGGTTGTCTATGAGCAACTGCTCTCCTGCAGCAGGGCTTCGTTCTCAGATGGAAAGAAACGGGTTATGATCATCAAAGGGGGACCTGGAACCGGCAAAACGGTGGTAGCCATCAACGCACTGGTGCAACTGACCGGTGAGAGCCAGGTCTGTGCCTATGTCACCAAGAACAGTGCTCCCAGGAACGTGTTTGAGCGCAAGCTCAAGGACGGTTCCTTCAAGGCAAGGAACATCTCCAACCTGTTTCTGAGCTCTGCAAAGTTCACCAAGGCCGAAGAGAGTGATTTCAGCACCCTCATTGTGGATGAGGCGCATCGCCTGAACCAACGCAGCCAGCTTGGTCCCCAGGTCACCGGTGAGGACCAGATCATGGAGATCATACGGGCGGCAACTTGTGCTGTCTTCTTCCTGGATGAGGACCAACGGGTGACGGCAAAGGATTATGGGGACAGGGAGCGAATCTTGTATTGGGCAAAGCGCCTGGGTGCTGAGGTGAGGGAAGGGGAGTTGGTCTCCCAGTTCCGTTGCAATGGCTCTGATGGCTATCTTGCCTGGCTGGACGGAGTGCTGGGCATCAAAGAAGAGACAGCCCACCCAACCCTTGAGGGAGTTGCCTACGATGTACAGGTGGTGGACGATCCTCTTGAGCTGAAGCAGCTCATCGAGGAGAAGAACCGTATTGATGGAAAGGCCCGTCTGGTAGCAGGCTACTGCTGGGAGTGGGCTTCAAAGAAGAACGCGGAGGTGCCTGATCTTGTCATCGGGGATTTTGCGATGCAGTGGAATCTGGACAGCGACTCCACCTTCGCCATCTCGGAGCACTCCATCAACCAGGTGGGGTGCATCCACACCACCCAAGGCTTGGAGTTCAGCTATGTCGGGGTGATCATCGGAGATGATTTGCGCTTTGTGAACGGGCATGTTGTTTCTGATTACACCCGGCGTGCAAAGAGTGACAAATCGCTCAACGGCCTTTTGGGGAAAGCAAAGAAGAAAGACTTGCAAGCTCTTCAGGAAGTGGACCGCATCATCCGCAACACCTACCGTACCCTCATGAGCAGGGGCCTGAAAGGCTGCTACCTCTACTGTACCGATAGGAAGCTCGGCTACTTTCTCAAGAGCAGGATCACAGGGTATCAGACAGAAGAGGATCTCTCCTCAATGGCTGCTGAGGACTCACGCCTATGAGAGCCTTTGTGGGCATCACCGACTACGCGTGGTATCAGAGTTTGGCAGGTCGGGGGTATGACGAAGTCAATTTCTGGAAGCCGGGGGGAAACGTCAATTTCAAGGCGCTGACACCTGGAGAGCTGTTCCTGTTCAAACTGCATGCTCCCTACAATGCAATTGTAGGGGGAGGGTTCTTCGTCCGGTTTTCCCTGCTTCCCAGCTTTCTTGCCTGGGAAGCGTTTGGCACGAAGAATGGGACAGAGACCTTTGGCCAGCTTGAAACACGTATTGCCAAATATCGCAAGAGTCAGGTTCCCAATTCCCAGATCGGCTGCATCATCCTCAATTCTCCGTTCTTCTTTTCTGAGTCTGATTGGATTGCCGCTCCTCCCAACTGGGGGAAAAGCATTGTGCAAGGCAAGACGTATGACGATACGACACAAGAGGGTGCAGCACTTATGGAGGCTGTACACCAGCGGCTTGGTGGCCTGTATGGGTATGGGCACCATGAGAGCGACAGTGCTTCCAATGTTCGGGAAGGGCAGTATCTGGCAACTTACCGTATCGGGCAGGGAACCTTCCGGGTATTGGTTACCGAGGCATACAACCGTCGTTGTGCGATCAGTGGCGAGAAAACGCTTCCTGTTTTGGATGCCGCACATATTGTCCCGTTCAGTGAAGAGGGCAGCTATTCGGTGAAGAATGGGCTGTTGCTCAGGACTGACATCCATACGCTGTACGATAAGGGATACCTCACTGTTACTCCCGACTACCATGTTGAGGTAAGCAATCGATTGAAAAGCGAGTATGGTAATGGAAAGATCTACTACGCCTATCATGGGCTACAGCTTCCCAATCTTCCTCTGGAAGAGCAGGAACGGCCTTCACCCTCCTTCTTGGCATGGCATACCGAGCATGTGTACAAGGGGTAATCTGAAGCGTTTGGAGGCCTGCTTTGATCGGTACTACTTCTTTACAAGCTCCACTACCACTGTTTCGTAACCACTGAAGGAAACCTCATTGATGCTTCCGCACTCAGGGCATACAACCCGCACCGATACTTGCTCATGCTTCATGTCAGCGATATTGACCTGGTATTCCCAACTTCCACATCCCGAACAGGTGAATCTCATGGTTTCCTCTCCCTTTGGTACCCAATGTTCTCGAGGTGCAGTATAGCTCTGAATATGGCAATCAGCAATGTATTGTATCCATTGGTACGGATAATCCGGGGTATTACCTAAGCAAGCTATCAACGTAACGCTGTGTGCCCTATGAGAATCTTCGTGCTTCTGTCACAAACTATATGTAGATTATGTGACAGAGTAGAGAGGTTTCATAAGCAAGGGGCTGTCTCCCAAGAGAGATCCGCTTTTGAATGAATAGGGCCCTTCAGGGGACACTCCTCCTGTTTTGGAACGGATTTTTCTCATACTCTGAAGTTGTTGCTTCTTGGCAAGAACAAAACCCCATACTGGGATATACTGTTGTCATTACATCCGAATTCTCTTGGAGGTCCTTCATGCAAACAGAAGTCAGAATGATTCCCATCACCACACCCTACGGGGAGTATCGGGTCTGGACCAAGCGCTGCAACAGCAGTCCGTCAAAGCGGCTTTTGCTCCTGCACGGAGGACCGGGAATGACCCATGAGTACTTTGAGAGCTTCGATACCTACTTCGCCGATGGGGATATAGAATCTCAAATTCCCGTCCAAATTATATCTAGGAATTCAGTAATTCTTTTAAATAGTTGCAAATATTGGCAAAAAGTACGTGACAAAAGCATAAAACATAGGTATAATTGTATCTATGATAGATGCCAATGCAAAACCGACGAAAATCATCCGTGTCACCAACAAGAAGAACGGTGTCACCTACCTCTACGAGGACCAAGCCTTCTGGAACAGCGAGAAGAAGCGCGGCGAACACAAGCGCAAGTGCATCGGCCGCCTCGGTCCGGACGGCGATGCGATATACAACGAGTACTATCTGGCAAGGAAGGAAGCCGTCAAGGCCGAGAATCCGCTTGTCTCCAAGACCACGCTGATGGGACAGAACCTCATCATGGACAAGGTGGTCAAGGATACCGGCATCAAACCAGTTCTGAAGGAAGCCTTCGGATCCGATGACGCCGATGCCATCCTCAAGCTTGCAAGGTACAGCGTCTGCGAGGGCAAAGCCCTCAGCAGAGCCGAGGACTGGCTGGATGACCGGGGTTTCAACGGCAGCGCCCTTTGCTCGCAGCGCATCAGCGAGCTGCTCGCCTCCCTGTCCGACGACAGGCGCAACACCTTCTTCAAGCTTTGGATCAACAAACAGGCGAAGAAGAAGGCACTGCTGTTCGATATAACCTCGATTTCGTCCTATGGGAAAAACAATGCATATGTGGAGCGGGGGTACAACCGCGACCACGAGAACCTGAGGCAGATCAATCTCGGACTGCTCAGTTCCCACTCGTCGAACGTCCCACTCTGGTACTCGGAACTGCCCGGCAGCATGGCGGACTCCATCGTGCTCGACCATGTGCTGGGCAGCTTGGAAAAGCTCGATGTGAAGGACATAAACCTGGTTGGCGACAGAGGCTTCTACAGTGAAGCCAATCTCAGAAATATTGCAGGAAAGGGACAGAAGTTCACCATCCCCGTACCATCCAGCCTCAAGTGGCAGAAGGAATTGATCGACAAGGTCAGGGACTCCATCAGAAGACCGGCCAACATCATCAGGAACCCAGAGGATGACAAGTCATATATCTATGGTATTACTGACTACAAGACCGAGTCCTACGGCAGGACCTGGCGGCATGTCTACTTCGACCCCGTCAGGAAGGAGCAGGACATCGCATCGCTGATGCTCAAGCTGAGAAAGGGCGAGGAGGAGCTTGCAAGCGGGAATATCGTCGAAAGGAACAAAGGCCTGTACGAGACGTACTTCACCGTCAAGGAGACGCCCAAGCGGGGAAGAAAGGTCATCCTGAACGAGCAGGCCGTCGATGACTACATCAACGGCTACAGCGGGTTCTGGATCATCCTCACCAATGCGGAAAAGGACGCATCCAAGGCACTGGGGCACTACAACCGAAGGTGCGATATCGAGTTCCACTTCGACGACATGAAGAACCTGCTGGACTGCAATAGGCTCAACGTTCATGGTGAGAAAACCATGAAGGGCAGACTGTTCGTCAACTTCATCACCCTCATCCTGCTCAATGATCTGAGAGGCAAGGTCTCGGCCATCAAGCCGAGGGATAGGAAGTACTGGGACTCCAAGGACATGCTGAACAAGGTTTCCACCTATTCAAGGATTCACTTCACCGGTACCTATAAGGACCTGTGGACAGTACCCACCAAGGCACAAAGGCTGATCTTCGACCTCCTGAAAATCGAGTACCATTGGAAGGGTGAGACTTTGAATGTCGAGGAGCTCAATAAGCCTGAAGATGATAGCGAACAGGAAGAGGACGAGACCTAGTTATAATTGGGTCGGGAATTTGAGATAGAATACATCTACTATGACCAGCTTGGCAGCCACAACTCGGACAACCCCGCAGACCGCAAGTTCTGGACCATCGAGCGCTTTGTGGACGAGGTTGACCAGGTCCGAAAGGCCTTGGGCCTTGATGCCTCAAACTTCTTCCTGCTCGGTCACAGCTGGGGAGGAGTGCTTGCCATGGAGTATGCACTTGCCCATCCAGAGGCACTCAAGGGCCTGATCATCAGCAACATGATGGCAGACTGTGTTGACTACCAGCGCTATGCAGACGATGTGCTGGGACCGCAGATGGAGAGCGGTGTGCTCGCCCGCATCAAGGAGCTGGAGGCAGCAGGAGCGTATGAGAGCGAAGAGTATGAAGCACTGCTCATGCCCAACCACTATGAGAAGCATGTTTTGCGCCGTCCCATGGACCAGTGGCCTGCCTGTGTGATGCATGCCTTGGAGCAGGTGAACAAGGACCTGTACGTCTATATGCAGGGGCCTAGTGAGTTCGGCATCTCCGGTGTCCTGGCCACCTGGGATCGTTCCCAGGACCTGCGCAAGATTGCCGTTCCCACCTTGGTGATCGGAGCCGAGTATGACACCATGGATCCTTTGTACATGGAGTGGATGTCCCAGCAGATTCCCGATGGTTCCTTTCTCTACTGCCCAGAAGGCAGCCATATGGCCATGTGGGATGATGCTGAGGTCTACCACAACGGTATCCGAAGATTCATAAATACCGTTTGATTCTACGATTGTCAGGCTCCCGAATCGGGAGCCTGACAATCATGTCTGAGGTTGTACTACTCCCAACGGTCATAATGGATGCGCTCGATCATCGAGTACTCTTTTTGTTGAATCTCTTTGGCATCCGCCCGTTTCTTGCCGATGGCAATGATGCAGGGGAAGCGATACTCCGCTGGAAACCGCAAGACCTTCCGTGTCCACTCCTCCTCGTTTCCGAGGGGGATGCGAAGCGTAGCGGCATATGATTCTGCGGTTGTTGCCAGCAGGATATTCTCGATGCTGCACCAGATGGATGCAAACCCATTCAGGTGGGAGAGGTCCTTTGGGTGGAGGATGTCCGTTCTCTGCCTGAAGAGTGGAACCACTACACAACTCGCATCGGCGAACATGCGATACTGCTTGGGAACCGCATTCCGATAGCACTCCTGTTGTACCGGGTCGTCCAGATGCCAATCCTCCAGCAGTGCTTCCATGTCTTGGTCTGAGATGCCCTTGGGAATGATCTCTATCAGCTTGAGGATGACGCTCTTGTCCCGAATGACCACGAAATGCCAATCGCGCAGGTGGTCATTGGATGGGGCTTGCAAACCCGCTGAGATGATCCTTTGGATCGTCTCAGCATCGATGGTTGCGTGTGGGTCGAAATCACGAACGGTTCTTCGTTTCGCTGCAACGTCGTAGAAATCCATAGCGCTTACTTCTGTATCTGCACGATGCTTGCAAGCACGATCAGGTGCAGCACCACCTGCTCAATCCAGGTGAACCAGTCGTTGCTACCCATCCTGCCAAAGTCGATGGTAAGGACATCGAGGATGACGATCAAGGCAAGCCAGAAGACCAGGATCGAGGTGAGGGCAAGCTTTGCAAGCTTCTCAGGAATTGCCTTGGTGAGCATCTGGGCTCCCAGAAAGAGACCGCTCAGCAGCTCCAAGGTGGAGATGAGGATCAAGAGCAGTTCGCTGTCACCCCCGAACATGTTGGAGATCTCACGCGAAATCTGGTTGCCCAGTCCGCGGCCCGAAGTGAAGCCGATGATACCCATGCTGATGAACAGCAGGGCGATGAGCAGTTGCAGTACCGGTTTTGAGGCAACCTTTTGCAGGCTTGCCTTGGGATCCTTTGCCATAGTCTCTCTCCTTGTGTTGTCCTTTCAGTGTAGGGTGGTTGCTCCCTGAGGTAAAGCAGGGGGCAGGTCAAATTGGAGGGCTTGGTTCTTCTACTTGACGATTGTGCAATAAAATTGTATGCTACATATAACACAAGCAAGAATCCCTTGCTAAGGAGATATAACACATGAACACACCCAAGATTGGCATTATCATAAGCAGTACCAGAGGCGCTAGAGTAGGTGAGCAGGCAGCACGCTATGTCGAATCGATCGCGAGCAAGCGGACCGACCTCTCTTTTGAGGTCATTGACCTTCGCGACTACCCCATGCCGTTCTTCGACGAAGTGGCCTCCAACGCCTATGTACCCTCCACCAACGAGGTGGCACAGAAGTGGCAGAAAAAGGTTGCAAGCCTCGACGGCTTCATCTTTGTCACAGCAGAGTACAACAACAGCATCACCGCTGCTTTGAAGAATGCCCTCGACTATGCATACCCGGAGTGGAACCGCAAGGCAGCGGCCTACTTCTCTTATGGCTCAGCTGGCGGAGCACGTGCCGTTCAGCATCTCAGGGACATCTGTGTTGAGCTTCAGATGGCTCCCGTCAGGCACTCCGTCCTGGTCCAGGGCAATGACTTCTATCCGATCATGAATGGACAGAAGCAGTTCAAGGACCTTGGATACCTGGAACAACTGGTAGAGCAGATGCTCGACCAGCTCTCCTGGTGGACACTTGCGCTGAAGAGTGCACGTGAACGCAGCTAAGTAGTATTTGTAACTCCATTTTTTTGCGGACCTGGGGGAAGGGCACAAGCCTTTCCCCCTCGTTTCGTCTACCTGGCTTGTGCAGGAATAACGAGCTGTTCCACCTTGTCTATCACGATATACAGCAGAAGACCCAGCAGGCTGAGCAGTACGATTCCTGCATACATGCCCACGTAGTTGGCCATCACCCAGTTGTTCATGATGGTGTAGCCCAGACCATAGGTGGAAGCATAGGTCTCACTGACGAAGAGCACCGAAAGGGAGATGCCGACGGTGATGCGCAGCGATGAGAAGATCCTGGGCAGAATGGACGGCCAGACAATATCCGACAGGACTTGCCTGGACGTAAGATGGTAGGCTTTCGCCAGCTCAAGATACTGGAAGGGTATCTCCTTGACCCCATCGCGGATTGTGAGCGTGGCAGGGAAGAAGATGATGACCGCGATGAGGATGATCTTGGAAAGGTCCCCGATGCCGAACAACACCATGAAAACCGGAAGAAAGGCGATCTTTGGCAGAGGGTAGAGCAGATAGAGGGTGGGCGAAAGGATTCGGTCGAGGCGCTTCAAATGCCCGATGGCCAAACCGGAAGGGATGGCAAACAACAGGGCAAGCATCGTCCCGGTCAGGATACGGTAGAGGGAGAAGAGCAGATGCAGGTACATGTTTGCTGAAAGGATGCCCTTCAGAAGGTGGGCAAAGACCACATGGGGATAGGGAATGATGGGCCCAGCGATCAAGAGTGCAAGTGCATACCAGAAGAGCAACACTACCAGGAAACCTCTGAGGTATCTCATAGGGAGCCTCCCAGCTGCAGACGCAACTCCTTTTCCAGGGAGAACGCATCGGTGTTGCTTCTGATGTCCTCATCCTTGTGATAGGGGTTGGTTGTCTCGTAGGAAAGACCTTGGGGTGTCATCACAATGATGCGTTCTCCCATGAAGACCGCTTCCTTGATGCTGTGGGTCACCAGAAGCAAGGTGATGCCGTGCTGCTTCACATACCCCTTGATCTCGTCCTGCAGTCGCTCCCTCGTCTGTTCGTCAAGGCTGGCGAAAGGTTCGTCCAGCAACAGAAGCCCGGGTTTCCTGACCAAGCTCCGTGCCAATGCTACGCGTTGGCGCTCCCCACCGCTGAGTTCGGAGGGGTAGCTGTTCTTGCGATGGACAAGCCCTACCAGGGCAAGCAACGCTTGTGCATACTCCCCGCTTTCAGCGCCAAGGCCGAGCATGACGTTCTCCTCTACCTTCTTCCAAGGCAGGAGACGATCTTGCTGGAACATCAGCGAGCAGTTTGTACTCCCTCCCTCAATGGTGATGGAGCCTTGGTGCAAGGGGAGCAGTCCTGCTATGGCATAAAGCAGGCTGGTCTTTCCGCATCCGCTCTTGCCCACGATGCTGATCATCTCGCCTCGGTTGGCTGCCAATGAGAAGTGGGAGAACGCAGTGTGTGCCCCATAGCACACCTGGGCATCGCGGATGGCGAGCATCAGAGGCCTTCGGTGAAACTCCGGCCAAAAAAGCTCTCTGTGCCGAAGGCATAGGTCTGCTTGGTGACCGAAGCGGTCCAATCCATGATCTGCCTGACAAACTCGTCGCTGGGTAGCCGGGGTGCATGATAGGTGGGCAGCTGGATGAGGCTTTCAGCCTCAGCTGGGATGTTGGGAATGTGCTGCATGATCATGGAGCGGGCAAGACTGGGATCCTGTTCAATGTCCTTCACCGCCTGTGCGTAGGCACGATGGAAGGCGGTGAGGGCCTCCTGCTTCTCCTGCACTGCTGTTTCGGTGAAGGCGATGATGTTCAGGCTCTCTTGCGGAATCCCGGGGAAAAAGACCTTCTTCAGTCCTCTCATTGCCCCCACCGAGGCGAACGGCTCGGGGAAGATGCCTGCATCGAGCTGGCCGGAAGCCACTGCCTCAAGCCGTGCAGGAATTTCGTTGATGTATACCTTTTCCAGGCTGTGGTCTGCACCCAGATACTGCTCCACGAGGTAGTTGGTGACGCTGATCTCCATCGTACCCACCGATAGCGTTGGGCTGGTGAGTATCTCGCTCTTGGCAAGGAGGGGGAAGTCCCCATCGGTGGAAAGCGTGCCGACCAACTTGAAGTCACTGGCGCTTTGGGTGATGAGGGCGACCAGGTCGGTCATCGCCCCATCCACCTGTCCTGTCTGCAGGGCTGTCTGGCGGTTCTGTCCGTTGGTGAAGAGAATCAACTGGGCGTCGACTCCCTGCTCGGTGAAATATCCCTTTTCAAGGGCAAGATAGAAGGGTGCTGCATCGACAGCACTCATCATTCCGACTTTCAGGATGGGAAGGGTTTCTGCAGTCTCGGTTTTCTTGCAGCTGCCGAAAAGAAGAAGCAGGAGTGAAAGGAGCAGGGAAACAAGCAATCTTTTGCGCATAAGAGCCTCACAGTAGGGGAATCGTCCTACTGTACCATGGCTTGGGCAAAGGCTTCAATGCAATGTGCGAGGGGAGTTTTGCGAACGTTCCGCACGCATGGAAGAGACAGCCTCACTGAGCATGCTGAAATTCTGTTCAACTCCTTCACTGTCCGCTGTGTAGCTCCTCGTTTGCTCTGATCTGATGCCGATAGCGGAAGCTTGGGCGATGACATCGAGTCCGGCTCCGAGAAAGAGAAACTCCCATCCGCCTTCGGCTTGCCGCTTTTCGATCATACGCCTGACCTGTGCGAGGCTGTACTCGGTGCTGGAGTTCTCTTGGCCATCGGTGATGATGACCACCAGGACTTTCTCCGTTCTTTCTTGTTGGACGTTGCTTGCCAGCGTCCTTCCGATGGCATCGAGGAGGGCGGTGGAGCCTCCCACCTGATAGGTTTCTTCGGTCAGGTCCTCCACCTGGTGGATATCCACCCGCTGGTGGAGCACTTCGCAGCTATCGCTGAACAGCACCGTGGTGAGAAGGCAAGCAGAGTCCAAGGCCTTCTGCTTGGCAAGCAGGGCATTGAACCCTCCGATGGTATCGTGTTCCAGTCCGCACATCGACCCGCTCTTGTCAAGTATGAACATCAGCTGCGTTGAGATTTCGTTCATTGTGGCATCCTCCCTTGGTATAGGTTTGGAATACCACGCTCCCTGTCTTTCCAGGTCGCTTGGGAAGCGACATTTCAGCTTCCCAGCAGCGGTTGGTTGTACGTGAACAGCACCTCATTGATCTCAAAGACGTCATACACTTCCTTGGATAGGAAGAAGGTGATGATGCGGTCGAAAGTGGCGGCAGGACTGAGGGCGTAGCCGGCACAGGCGAGCAACATGTCTGTGGCTTCGAGATCAAGCTCAAGCCCGCATGCAAGTGCCAGAATGGTTCGCTTGCTGGGAAGATACCCGTTTCCGCTTCTGATCTTTGAGAAAAGCCTCCTGTCGAGGTTGGCCCGCTTATACACCTCAACTTCCGTTTTTCCCTGCTCCTTGATGAGTGCAAGCAGCAGTTCATCGAAGCTTTGCCTCTGATGGTGCAACAGCGCTTCCAGTTCCGGGTATGCCTCCTCGCACCGGATTGCACACAGCACTTCCACTGGCATCTCATGCTCCAGATACTGTTTCAGCGAAGCAAGATGCTCTTGCTTGGCAACCAGGGAGGCGCGATTGTACAAGACCAGATAGACCAGCAACTCCTCCTGCTTGAGAAAATCGGCGATGGCCAATCGGGCCACTTCAAGCGCTTCTTCCCTGGGATAGCCATAGATCCCGCTTGAGATGAGGGGAAATGCAATGCTTTCATACCCCGCTTGCAGGGCAAGATGCAGACTGTTTTGGTAACACTGTGTGAGGTTCTCCCGCTCCTGATGCTTGCCGTCCCGATAGAGGGGACCTGCAGTGTGGATCACTGCCTTGCAGGGCAGGGCAAAGCCCGCTGTCATGACCGCTTCAGATGGGGCGATTGGGGCCAAGGCCGCGCAGGCTTCTTGCATCAAGGCTGCTCCTGCTGCCTTGAAGATGGCCCCACAAACTCCCCCTCCCATGAGAAGGGAGGTATTCGCAGCATTGACGATAACCTCAACCTCAAGTTTGGTGATGTCCCCTTCGACCAAAAGAAATGGCATGGTCCCTCCTTGTCTACTATGCCAAAAGCGGAGTCACGTCCTGCAGCATCCTATGCATCAGGCCACACAAGTGGGCGATCAGCAGGTCGGGATTGGAGAAGTCAGGAAAAGATGGGTTCTGGCAACGTACAATGGCATCCTCACCTTTTGCCTCCTCCACCAACTCGTAAGGGGATGGGAGCTTTCCCCGTATCTGTTCCCGTACGTGTGCTTGGATGGAACGGTTGCGTCCTGCAAGCCACAGTTCGAAGGTTCCTCTGTCATGAAGATAAACCAGGGCAAGCTTGAGCTGGTGCTTTTTGAGACTGGGCGGGGTGATGGCGACATAGCTCATATCGAGATAGCCTGGATAGAGGGCGCTTACCTCGGAGTGGGGGAGTTGTTTCTGCATCTCCTTGCCGCAAGCAGTGAGGGTTTGGAGGATCAGCTTGTAGGCTTGTGAGAGGGGCGCCTTGCACGCCTGCGTGCAGAGGTTCACCAAGGTGCCTGGGGTAAGGCTCTTTCTGGCAACCACAAGCATCTCAAAATCCTTTTGGGTGAGTGCATGGTCCCTGCTGAAAGCGCCGAGATGGGAGCCGAAGAACTCAACAGTGGTGAATCCGAGGCCCGTCAGCAACGTCCTGATCTCCGGTGGCAGGTAGTATCGTTCGCTGGATGTGATGGTGTGCTCATTCCCATCATCATCGGTGAAGGTGGTGGTGTTGTGGTCACGCAGGGTCAACAGGTCAAAGCCGGTGCTGGTACATGTCGAACCTTCTTCTGATTTGGCATCCGCATAGAATGCATTCAGGTTCTGGGAGAGGGGAAAAAGACCGTTGAGGGTGGTGAGTACCAAAAGAGCGGTATCTTTCAATGCCCGAGCGATGGATTGGAGGATGGCAGCATTCTCCTCATCGCTTTCCATGAGGCAGAAGCCCCCTTCACAGAGCATGATGGCAGCATCGAACTCGTTCTGGAACGGGAGGTCTCTTGCATCAGCTTGGAGAAAGCTGATGTCCAAATGCTCCTGTGCGGCATGCCTGCGTGCAAGCTCCAGCTGGTTTTCGGACAGGTCGATGCCGGTTACCCGGTAGCCGCGCTTGGTCAGCTCGATGGTGTGCCTGCCTGTTCCGCATCCTACATCAAGGATGGAAAGGCTCTTGTTGTAGCCCAGTTCCTGTTCCAGGAAATCGCATTCACCTACCGTTCCCTGGGTGAAGGGCTCATTTTCATACGAGTGCGCATAGTTTTTGAACAGTTGTACATACCAAGGATCACTCATAGGGACAGTGTTGCCTGTTGCATCCCGTTTGTACAGATGCAATCAGAGGGTGTACAGCTCTTTTTCGATGAAAAAGTTCACCAGATCAGCATCGAACTGTGTTCCTGAGTAGAATTTCAGTTCCTCGATGGCAAGCTCGGTTGGGAGGGCCTCGCGGTAAGCACGGCTGCTGGTCATGGCATCGAAAGCGTCCGCAAGACTGACGATGCGCACTTCCAGGGGAATCTGCTCCCCTTTCAGGCCATCGGGGTAGCCAAGGCCATCGATGCGTTCATGATGACTGCGTACGATGGGAAGGTAGGGTTGGAAGGAAGGGAGGTGCCGCACAATGCGTTCTCCAGCTGCCGGATGCCCCTTTATCACCTCATACTCCTCTTTGGTGAGGGAGCTGTCCTTGTTCAGGATTTCCTCAGGAACGCTGATCTTGCCGATATCATGCAACAGCGAGCCACCTTCGACAACAGAGAGTGCTTCCTTGCCCAGGCCTACGGCCTTGCCCAAGGCGACTGCAACGTCGCGAACACGGCTGCAATGTCCCTTGGTATAGGAGTCTTTCTGCTCGATGGTCTCGCTGAACGCCTCCAGGGTAGCCATCGTGGTACTCTTGAGCGCAGTAAGCGTCTGTTGCAGTTCCAGTTCCAACTGGTGCTGTTGCTCCTGGTTCCTCTGATTTTCCAAGAGTAAGAGTTTTTGCTCCTGCGCCTTGTCCAGCACCCGCTTTACACAGGAAAGCAGGGTATCGCGGTGCACCGGCTTGGAAAGGTAGTCGGTAGCCCCGAGGCGGATTGCCTTCATGCCGGTATCCAGGTCGTTGAAGGCCGTGAGCATGACCACCGGAAGGTGAGGATAGCTGAGGCGAAGCATGTCCAAAAGCTCAAAGCCGGAGAATCCCGGCATCTTGATATCCAGCAGCAACAGGTCCACTGTTTCCGCCTTGGAACGAAGAAGGGCCAGAAGTTCATGTCCGTTTTCACAGGCAGTTACCTCATAGCCCTCTTTTCTCAGCATGATCTGTAGGATTTTTCGGATTGCAGGATCATCATCGGTTGTTACAATATGTTTAGTCATCTCGTGCATCTCCGTATCATCAGCCCCGGAAGGGATTCAGAAAAGGGGTGGTTATTCTATACTCCTCATAGGAGGGGAAGAGCTTGGGAAACAACAGCTTGTCTTCCCAAAGTACCAACAGGAAGTTGCTCAATACATATCCAGCCACAACCAAGGTAATGGGAGCATACCAGAAATAGAGAGCTGCACACAAGCTGAAAGTGGAATGCCAGAGAAATCCTGGGTGTCTGCAGAGGCTGTAGGTGCCCTGTGTGTAGAGTGAGCCCGGGGTTTTGTTGCGCAGGGGAAACTCCAGCAAGACCGAGTAGATGAGCAGAAGCGCAAAGAGCACCATTCCCAGGATGAGAAGCCCCTGCAAGAGCGGGGTGTGCGGCGAAGCATAGCTGCTGAACAGGAAAATGAAGGGGAGTGCCGTCACGAAAAAGCCGACGTACAACACCCGACTGAGAGCTGTTTTCTTATACAGAAGAGCAATATCGTAGAGAGCAGCAAGAAAATACCCACTCACTCCCAAGAAAAAGAGTTTGATTAAGTTCATAAAGTGGCTCTATACTAATACAAATTTTGTGTATTTGAAAGAAAAAAAGAGGAAGCCTCATGATTATTGATGTCTCGACCATCATTCCGGCCGTTGCTTGTGTCTTGTACGTCTCGTTTGTTATATTTGGATTCCTCCAATATCGCAAGGATCGGTTCTATTGGTCCTTTCAGCTGTATATGATTTTTGTCTCCATCTGGAGCTTCGGGTCACTGATGATGCATCTCAACAGTTCGATCCTGACTCCGATTTTCTGGAACCGCATCATGCTCATCGGCCTGCTTTCCGTACCCTATGCCCTCTGCAGCTTTGTGGTGGACATCCTGGAGATGCAGCGAAAGCCCATCAAGGTGGTGATCAAGCTCAGTTATCTGCTCATCATCCCCCTGATGTACCTCAATTTCACCGGAAATATTGTCAATGAGGTGGGCTTCACCGAGGATCTGGTGTTCTACTACCAACTTGCCCCTGGTGCGGTTTCCGCCTACTCCATGAGTTACGTCTATCTCATCTTCACCCTGCTCATGCTGCTCTTCGGGACCAAGAGGCGCGACAAGGAGAGTGTACAGAAGAATCTCATTTTGCCATTGATTGGTGTGATGATCATGCTGGTGGGCATTTTCATGAACGTCTTTCCCAACCTTGGCCGCTATCCGATCGATATCTTTGCCGCCACCATCAATGCCGTGCTGCTCTTTTACACTATCTACAAGTACAAGCTGATCAACTACAGCCGCCTCGGGCTTTCCATCATGTACTCCACCATCCTGGCCATCGCCGCCTCGGTCACCTATTTCCTGATCATCAATCTCATCCAGTTCTTCAATCCAAGTTTCGCCCCAGGCAATCTCTTCCAGCTCTCCTTCATCCTGGGTATCGTCACGGTCATCATCATCCATCCCCTGCGCAATCTCATCAGCTATGTGGTTGATGTCATCATCATCCCCAAACGCCACCCCTACCAGACAACCATCAGGAACCTCAGCAAACGCCTGACCACCATCGTCAATCTCCATGAATTGGGCCAAGAGGTGGTGAAGAGCCTCAGCGTTGGGTTGAAAACCAACTGGGTAGTGTTCATCGCCAGGGGCATTGAGGAACCGGACTCCTACTTTTTGGTAGCCAACAACAGTTGCCCCACGGAGATCCGGGTAGGCGAGAAGATCAGCTTCGCATTTTCCGAGGAAGTGGAAGCCCGACTGCAACTGTGCAAGAAGGAGAACCTCTCAGCCATCATCCATGTGAATCCCGATGAGCCACGGCTTTCGGCTAGCGCCTACCTCCCTCCCTGTGATGTACTCATTCCCCTGGTGATCCGCAAACAGGTTGCCGGCTACATCGTCATTGGGTATGGGGATGGCAAGGCACTCATCAGCGAGATCGAACGCGAAGCTTTGGAAATTCTTGCTGCCCAGAGCAGTCTCTCGCTGGAGAACGCCCTCTCGTTCGAACAGCTCCGCATCCAAGGCGATGAGCTGACGATGAGCAAGAACAAGCTTGAAGCCATTTTCAATGGGATAGCCTCGCCGGTCTGCCTGATCGACATCGACTACACCATCCAGGAAGCGAACACGGCGGCAGTCTCCTTCTTCGGCGAGCCGCGTGAACTCCTGATCGGCAGCAAGTGCTACCGCTCCTTCTTCGATCGAAGCCGACCCTGTACCTTCTGCCAAGGCTTGGATTGCATCCATACCGGTGTCTTGCAGGAGAATGAGGCGGATGTGGATGACAAGGTCTACTCCTTCCAGTTCCACTCCGTCCGGTCTGCAGACAAGACGAAGAGTGTCTTCATTGAGATCATCAACGACATCACCGAACAGAAGCACATGCAGGAGGAGCTGGTCCGCACGGAGAAGATGGCCGGCATCGGGACGTTGGCGGCAGGTATCGCCCATGAGCTGAACAATCCCTTGGCTGGTATCGTCGGAACTGCAGAGATCATGCTCAGCGAACTGGAAGAAGACAGCATCCACCACGAGTATGTGCAGGACATCCTCTCGTACTCAAAGACGGCTAGCGATGTCATCAAGGAGCTTTCCATTTACAGTCGCAAGGAAGAGGTGAAGCACATGGAACAGGTGGAGCTGGTGAGGGTCCTGGAGTTCTCCCTCCGCCTGGCCCTGCGTGGCGTCGACTCACAGAACATCCGTGTTGAGCGCAACTACCATGCCCTGCCCACCATCGAGGCGAACGAAGGGGAGCTCCAGCAGCTCTTCCTCAATCTCATCGTCAACGCCTTGCAGGCGATGGAAGGCAATGGAAAATTGACACTCACCTGTTTCGAGAAGGATGACTTCGTCCAGATCAAGGTTGCGGACACCGGCTGTGGCATTGCAGAAAAGTATATGAGCCAGATTTTCACTCCCTTCTTCACGACCAAGGCTCCGGGAAGCGGAACCGGTTTGGGCCTTTCCAACTGCTACAGCATCGTGGAGAAGATGGGTGGAAGGATCAGGGTGCGCAGCGAGGAGAACATCGGGTCTGAGTTCACCACCATTTTTCCCCTCAATGAGGAGGGCCGTGAAAGCATCCACTTTACCTTGGTGAACGACCAGAACGGCATGAATGATGTCTTCTTCATCCAGCGCAAGGTCCTTGTGGGGGAGAAGGGGTACCTTGAGGAGTCGATTCACCGCAAGGAGGATGAGAAAGCCATCCATATCCTTGCCTTCAAGGGATTGCACCCGGTCGGAACGGTCAGTCTGATGACCAGTGAGCGGTTCTGGCCGCTGCCCATCTCCAAGTATTTTGACATCAAGTCGGTGCTCAAGACCCGGCACTGTGCAGAGATCATCCGCCTCGCGGTCCTGCCTGAGATGCGCAACACCTCGGCTTCCATCGGCCTGATCATCCTCATCTTCCTCCTTGCCCGGGCAACGGGTGTTGAGGAGCTGATCATCGATGTCTTTGCCGATGATACCAAGACCATCAAGCTGTACAAGAAGTTCGGTTTCGTGGAAGTGGGGAGCTACAGCTCTCCCTCCCCGGTGACGGTTCTGGTGCTGCAAAGCAAGTCAACCTTGGAGAAGGACCGCAGTCAGCTCAGGCACTTTGTGAAGCCGCTGTTCAGCAGACTCCGCCCGCTCTTTGACTTCGGCGAATACACCCAGGCAGTGCATGATGAGATGGACAGGATTCTCAGTGCCGACGAGGTCCATGAGAATGTGGAGGACATTGAGGAGGAGATCCAGGTAATCTAGCCCTGGACGGTGAAGAGCTTCTGGGTGGGGTAGGCAAATTCGATGCCTTCCTCGGTGAAGCGCTTGAGCAGCGAGAGATTGATCTCCTGCTGCACATCCATGTACACCACATAGTCGGGGGACGGGACGTAATAGACTGTCTCGAAGATGAGGGCTGAGGCACCGAAGGTCTGGAAGTGGCAACGGTCGCAGATGACACCCTCGATGGTTTTGACATTGGCGATGGCTTCCTTGATCAGGGAGGGAACCATCTCCACCTTCGCGATATCGGTCTCGTAGGGAATGGTGATCTGGCTGACCACCCGCCTGCGTTGCATCTGCTTGTAGTTGTGGATGCGACTGCTGGTCAGGTCTGAGTTGCTGATGATCAGCACCTCACCGCTGAGTACCCTGATGCGGCTGCTCTTGATGCCGATCCGTTCCACTGTCCCTGATTTGTCCCCAAAGACGATGAAATCGCCAAGGGCGAAGGGGTGGTCGAAGAAGATGACGAAGTAGCTGAAGAGGTCTCCCAGTATACCTTGGGCGGCAATCGCAACTGCGATACCACCAACACCAAGGCCGGCAAGAGCAGTGGTGATATTGAAGCCGATGTTGCTGAGCAAGACAAGAAACCCTACGATCCAGATGAGCAGCTTTACAAAGGAGAGCAGGGGTTTGAGGTTCTTCTCGTGCTCTTGGTTTGCATACTCCTTTTCGAAGTATTTGGCAAAGCTCAGTTCAATGCCCTTGTTCAGGGAACGAACAATGATGATGGTCATGACAAAGGCAAAGATGATCTGTACTGTTTCCTGAATGGTTTCCCCAAAACTGACACGCTGCATGGATACGTACAGAACAGCCAGAAAGATGAGCGGGAGGGCGATTCGCTTGATGAAGCGGAGTACGGGCAGGGTTCTTCCCGGCTTTTTCTGGGTAGGATCGGCTTTTTTCAGCTCCTCCAGCTTTTTGATGCGCTTTCCCAGCAGGCTGTTGGCAATGAGGATGAGCACCAACGACGATCCAAGCAGGATGAGCATCGGCAACAGGGGTTCCACTGAGGTCGTGAAGAAAGTGTTGAACGTTTCCATATTGCCACTATACTACACTTTTTTCTCTGCTTCCATTGCAGCTACCTGCTCCAAGGTACCGGATTTGTACAGCTCGATGCCTGCCAGTTTGCTTTCATCAGAGTAGATCATGCTCCCCGAGCGATCGGTTATGGTCAGGCTGATCAATCCGTCCACACTTTCGACGATTTTCTCGTCCATCGCCCCGTTTCGTGGCGATGCAAGGTGTGACCCGCTTCCCATCCGGGCGGTGAAGGTGAAGAGCTTGCCCCCCTTTTCGATCACCACCTTCGCTTCCTCGTCTGAGCTGTGAAGGGATCTGATCTTGGAAGAGGTGTAGGTGCCCAGGCGGATGAGTTCGTCACCCAGTTGCACGAAGCCCAGAAACCCGGTGAATCGCAACCCCAGGTAGGGGATGCGTGCGATGCTGAGCATGACCGAGGTCTTCGGATCGGCAAAACAGTTGGCCTGCATCCAGATATACGCTTTGGGAAAGCTCTTGCCCCAATCCTTTTCCACGTAGACCTTGCTGCTGTTGATGGGCACCGTTCGGTTGTTCAGTCTGAGGCTGCCTTCCGCTGAGCCTCTGGTTGCTACCACACCATGCTTGCATTCCATGGCAGGCAGATAGGCGAACCAACCCATGACACCGACACTGGACACGGTGACAGGGAACGGTTGCAGGTCGATCAGATGGAGGTTTGCCTCCAAGTCCAGATCGCTCTGATGCAGCGAGAGGGTGATGGAGCTCCTGCTGAAGTGGTTGTTGCCGACAGTGACGGAAAAGCCCTTTTTCCCTGCCTGAAACGAATCAAGCGGGAACCGTACATACCAGCTTCGCCTTTCTTTGCTGCTGATGACCTGGATGAATGCATGGCTGTCAACGCCCAGGGCAATGCCAGGTATGATGGCAACGACCTCGTTGTGTGGTTCGTCGATGGCAAGTTTGAAATACCAACCTTCAAAGTAGTGAAGCAGATCGGCAGAGCCTTGGAAGCGCTCTGGATGGTAGAGGTTCGGCATCGTATGGTGTCCCCCTATGGCCTTTTTCAGATGGTAGCAGACTAGACAGTTCTGTCATATGTGTAAGGGTAGCGAAAAGGTAAAAATTATGGAGAAAGTGTGGTTCTACACGGCGACCTTTTTTTGTGTTGGTGCTACACTGCGCCTGACGATCTGTGAGAGTCGAAAGGACCGCTGGTTTGATCGTCAAGGATGATTTTTTATGGGACAGTTCAATACTAACGAGCATGTTATTATTGATGATGTCGAGCCTCCGCTTATACGGAGAGGTGAACCTTCCGGCTCACCACAACCCCATCACCAAGACAGTTGTCTCCCAGACGCCCAGTATCCTCTGGAAGGCAGGATCGAACAGTTCAGGAACCACCATTTTCCGGACGCGACTGATGCGATGTGGAATGACTGGCATTGGCAGCTCTTCCATCGGGTCACCACCTATCAGGATCTCTGTCGGTATCTGGAACCGACCGAAGAAGAAAAACTGGCACTCAGCCAGGCAAGTACGCTTTTTCCCTTCTCCGTTACCCCCTACTACCTAAGTCTCATCGATCCGACAGATACCCAAGGAGCTCTGCGCAAGTGTGTCATTCCTTCCATACTGGAAGCTGACAAGACGAGCGGCGAGAGTGATGATCCTCTTTCCGAGGAACACACCACCAAGGTCCAGGGTTTGGTCCATCGGTATCCTGACCGGGTTCTCTTTCTTACCACAAGCTTTTGCAGCACCTACTGCCGTTACTGCACCCGATCACGTATGGTCGGAGGGCATACGGAGAATCTGCTCAAGCACTGGGAGGAGGCTCTCTCTTATATAGAAGAACATACAGAAGTGAGGGATGTGCTCATCAGTGGCGGCGATCCGCTTACACTCTCCGATGACAAGCTCTCCTACCTGCTCGGCCGTCTGGGTGCCATCGACCATGTGGAGATGGTGAGAATCGGGACAAAGGTGCCGATGGTCATGCCCCAGCGTATCACCGAAGAGTTGCTTGCAGTGCTCAAGACGTGCAAGCCGCTCTATATCAGCATCCATGCAACACATCCGGACGAGATGACAAAGGAAGCGGCCAAGGCTTGTGATGCACTTGCGGATGCAGGTGTGGTCCTCGGAAGCCAGACCGTTCTGCTCAAGGGTGTGAATGATTCGGCTGAGACGCTGAAGACGCTGTTCCACAAGCTGCTCCGTCACCGGGTGAGACCCTACTACCTCTATCAGTGCGACCCCATCTCGGGCTCCGCACACTTCAGGACGACTGTGGACAAGGGCAAGGCCCTGATGCAGTCCCTCAGAGGCTTCACCAGCGGCTATGCCATTCCCCAGTATGTCATCGATACTCCGGGAGGAGGGGGGAAGGTTCCCATCCTTCCTGCTTACGAGGTTGGTCAGGATGAGCAGCATCTGTATCTGCGCAACTATGAGGGAAAGGTCTACTCCTATCCTACCGAACGGGAGCTGCAACGATGCTTGTTGGACTGACCTATGACCTCAAGGACGACTACCTTCAGGAGGGCTACGATGCTGAGCTGGTCAGCGAGTGCGACAGCTCTCTCACCATCGAAACATTGGAACAAACCCTTCGTGCGCTGGGGTATGAAACGATACGCATCGGCAATGTCAAAGCCTTGGTGGCCTATCTTGCCCAGGGAAAGCGATGTGATCTGGTATTCAATATTGCAGAGGGCCTTTTCGGTCTCTTGCGTGAGTCCCAGATTCCCGCCCTGCTTGACGCCTATCAGATCCCCTATGTCTTTTCCGACTCCTTTGTCCTGGCAATCTGTCTGCACAAGGCCTTTGCCAAGCAGGTGGTCTCCGACCATGGGGTGAACACCGCTCCGTTTTCCCTTATCCAGAATCTCTCGGATATCGCTCACATTCATCTTCCGTATCCACTTTTTCTCAAACCGGTGGCCGGGGGGACCGGTATCGGCATCAGCGCCCACTCCTTGGTGGAGAACAAGGAAGAGCTGGAGCGGGTTGCCCGCCATCTTTTGGACGCATATGCACAACCGGTACTGGTGGAGACCTACCTCACCGGCAGGGAGTTCACGGTAGGGATTACCGGAACGGGAGATGATGCTCAGAGCGTCGGGGTGATGGAGATCCTGGTTGATGCATCCTCCGACAAGGGCATCTACTCCTACAAGACCAAACAGGAGTACCTGAGCTGTACCCGCTACGTCAGGCCGGACGAGGAGGCAGCATGCTTGTGCGAGCAGGTTGCCCTGGGAGCGTGGAAAGCCCTTGGCTGTCGTGATGGCGGGAGGGTGGATGTCCGCATGGATGGGGAAGGGGTGGTCCATTTCCTGGAGGTGAACCCGCTCGCGGGCTTGCACCCGGTGGATTCGGATCTTCCGATCCTCAGTGCCATGCACGGCCTCTCCTATCAGGCTCTGCTTGCACGGATCATGCACTCGGCGTGCATCAGGAGCGGCCTATGCGTATCCTGATCCTTACCGATCGGCTGTCAAGCCAAGCAAGCCTTGACAGCAAGGATACCCAATTGCAGGCCAGCCAGGTCAGACAGGCTCTCAGAAGCCTTGGTCACGAGGTGAGTGTCGCCTATTTTTCCATGAACCTTGCCATTACCGGGCGAAGCATAGAACGCTCTGGGTGTGACAAGGTCTTCAACCTGGTGGAGAATCTGAACTCCGCCTCCCTCTTGTGCCTTCCCCCCTTGCTCTGCCAGAGCCTGGGGGTGGCTTGCTGTGGTGGCAGTGCCCGGACGCTGTTGCTCACAGCCCAGAAGCCAGGAGCGAAGCGACTGCTGGTTTCTGCAAACCTGCCCACCCCCAGGTGGGTCGGGCAGCGTGATGTTTTTGATCAGAGGTGGTATCTGGGCATCCCGCTCATTCTCAAGCCGATCGACCAGGAGGCTTCGCTGGGGATTGATGAATCCTCGGTGCGGGTTTTCGCTTCCCAAGAGGAGCTTGCCACGGCATTGGCTGATGGCCACCTCTTTGGCGAGGAGTACATCGAAGGACGTGAATTCAGTATCTCGGTGCTTCCCGGTGGCGAAGTGCTTCCGGTTGCCGAGCTCTGTTTCGTCGACTATCCTTCCGACCGGATCAAGGTTGCAGGCTATGAGGCAAAGTGGGAGGTTGCCTCTTTTGCCTATCAGCACACACAACGGCGGTTTGCCTTTCCCGACGAGGATTCCGATCTGGTCGGAACGCTGGGTGAGTTGGCACTGAAGACCTACCGGCTCTTCGGTTCCAGCGGACCTGCCCGGGTGGATGTGCGTGTGGATGGGAACAACCGGCCCTTCATCCTGGAGATGAACAGCAACCCCTGCCTGGAACGGGAGAGCGGGTATGCCGCTGCCGCCTTGCAGGCAGGCATCTCCTACGAGCAGCTGATCGAGCGCTTGGTCGAGGAGGTCTAGGATGGATAACCTCAACATGCGCGAACAACCGATTGAAAGCGACATCGCTTCTGTAGCTTCAATTCTCAGGCGCTCGGGTTTCTTCAATGAGGAAGAGCAGGAGGTGGGGGTCTCTCTGGTCAGGGAGCGCCTCCAGTACGGGGAGAAGTCTCTCTACTTCTTCCAGTTTGCCCAGCGTCAGGAAGAGGTGGTCGGCTATACCTGTTTCGGGCCCATCCCGGGGACGCTGAACAGCTATGACCTCTACTGGATTGCCGTCGACCCAGCCTATCAGAAGCAAGGCATCGGGTCCGTGCTGCTGGACGGTACGGAAGAGGAGATCAGAAAGCGGGGAGGCAAGCGTATCTACATCGAGACGAGCAGCAGCGAGCTCTACGTACCTACCCGCAGATTCTATACCAGCCATGGCTATGCACTTGAGGCAAGCCTCGAGCACTACTACGCCCTTGGTGATGACAAGCTGATCTACGTAAAGGGATGGTGAGGTATGGATGCAATTACCATTGAAGTCTATGAGCATACCCTCGAAATCATCGACTATGAGGGGGTGCTTGACCTGTTTGGCGGCCAGCTGACCTTCATCGGATACTCCCCAAGTCGGGGTGAAGTTGCCTCGGTGCTGGACAATGCCATGAAGCAGGGGAGCCGGTCGGTACTCTGGGTTGCCTACAGCCAAGAGCAAGCAGTAGGCTTTGCTTTCGGCAATGTGTGCTGTGGCTTGGAGAGCGGGGGTGACTACCTGTGGCTCAATGAGCTGTATGTGTCGGAGAAGGCCCGCTTGCAGGGTCTTGGCTCCCTCTTGCTTGAAACAGTGCGCTCCTGGGCCAAGCTGCGGGGATGTACCTATCTTGCCTTGGTGACCCACCCTTCCAATGTACGGGCACAGCATCTCTACCAAGAGGCAGGCATGGAGCTTGAGAACCTGGTCTGGGTTGATGCCTATCTCTGATCGATGGCTCTCAGGACCAGACTCTCCACCATATCCCCAAAGCTGAGATTCCACTCCTTCGCCAGATGGTAGAAGCCGTAGAACGAGGGGTTGGCATTCACTTCAAGGATGTAGGGACGATTACGCTCATCGACGCGGAAGTCGACCCGTGCATAGCCGCTGAGATCGAAGAGCCGTGCACACTGCTTGCTCAGGGTTGCCAGGTTTTCCAACAACTCCTTATCCTCTGCATCATGGGTGTATTTGGCCTCGATGTGCTCATAGCCATAGGTTTGTTCCGTCCATTTTGCATCATAGGTGATGATTTTCGCCCGTTGTCCATACTGGCTGAACACCCACTCATAGGGGGGAAGGATGGTTGGATGATCGGCTTTTCCGTAGAGACAAACGGTGAACTCACGCCCGTCGATGTACTGTTCGGCAAAGAAGGGAAACCCAAACAGTTTCTGCTTTTCTGCAAGCACCGCTTCGACCTGTTCTCCCCTCACCAGGCACGACTCATCCAGACCCAGAGAAGCATCCTGGTTGGTTGCCTTGATCAGATACATTCCTTCCGGATCCGAAGGGTCATAGGGTTTGGGGGTGGGTAGGCCTGCTTTGAGCAGAAGGGCTTTCGACAGCTGCTTGTCACCGGTCACAAACAGGGTGGAATGCGTACAGCCGGTATAGCGCAGGCCCAGGTGTTCCAGAATACCTGCTCCCAGGTAGGAGAGGCTCTCCTCGTTGGGGGCTGAGTCCAGCAGGTTGAAGATGATGGCACTGTCATCAAGTTGCTCAAGTGCTTGCAGCGAGAAGGGAAGCAGACTGACCTCCCACCCTTTTGCCGCAAGGATTTCCCCAATCCAGGTGGCTTGGGTAAGGATGTCCAGGACGTCTTCAGGAGCGTTCTCTGGTATGGTGTTGTGGAGGATGATGACGTGGTGCATAACAATCAGCCCATCATTCTCCTCCGCCCAACTCTTGTCAAGCCGAGAAGCCTCGGATTCTACAACTTCATGATGCTTTTGCCCTGTTCCTCAATGCTGAAGGAGCGTGAGGCAAAATCGGCATGGAGGGTGAGCTTGGTTTCTTCCGTTACCCAGCTGAGCGCCAGCTGTGCATCGTCCTCACACGTCTCCAGCACAAAGGTCCCGCTGAAGGCAGGATGGCTTGTCCTGAGCTCCATCAACAGCTTCAAAGCCTGTACGACCGGCCGCTTCTGCTCCTCCTCGATCTCCTCGATGCTGTAGTAGTGGCGGTTGATGTTTCTTCCTTCCCGACTCTCTTCCAGCAGCTTCAGGTCATTCCTGCCGGCCAGCATCCCCACGTAGTACACCTGCGGGGTGCCGGGGCTGAAGAACTGTACTGCCCGGGCAACCAGATAGGCACGGTCATCATCACCAAGGGCACTGTAGTAGGTGCAGTTCACTTGGTAGATGTCCAGGTTGTTGTAGGCTTCGGAGCTGTAGATGCGTTTGACGTTTGCCCCACGCTCGTAGAGGTACTGCTGGGTTTTCTCAATCTCCTCGTCAGGAAGCAGACCGTAGACGTCCACTACCCCGATGCCGTCATGGGTGTCCAAGGTGGTGTACTGGTTTCTCGGGCAGATGGAGAACCAGTGCTTCAGGTAGGCTGTAGTGTTGAAGTACAGGGCATGAAGCATCAGAAGCGGCAGGGCGAAGTCATAGACGGGGAAGCCCTCCTGGGCAAGCTTGAGCTGGATGGAGTAGTGCTCATGGATTTCGGGAAGGACATCGGCCCCGTACGGTGCAACGATCTGCCTGCACTCATTGAGCAGCTTGCTGGTTTCCGGTTCCACGAAGAAGCAGTCGGTCTCGAGCTTCTTGATGGCGTAGGCAAAGGCATCGAGGCGGATGAGCTTCGCTCCCCTTGAGGCAAGGTGTTCCAGATTGTGCTTGAGGAAGGCTTTTCCTTCCTCGCTTTGGGTATCCAGGTCGATCTGTTCCTCACTGAAGGTGCACCAGAGCTTTTTGGTCGAGCCATCTGCGAAGGTGAGGGTGTGGTAGGGGTCCTTGTTCTTGCGCTTGTAGATCTTGTCCACTTGCTCACGGGTCGGTTCCCCCCCAAAGAAGGCCTCATAGTCGATGAACAGTGCTTTCTTTGGCGATTGCGGTCCTTCCTGCAGGTACTCCTTGAGGTAGGGGCTCTTGCTGCTGATGTGGTTGATCATATAGTCGAAGACCAGGTCATAGTCAGCCGCAAGCGCTTGGATATCTTCCCAGCTTCCGAAAGCAGGATCTACGCTTTCATAGTGAAGCGGCGCAAACCCCCTGTCGCCGGAAGAGGGGAAGAAAGGAAGCACATGGATGGAAGCCACAGCCTGTGCATAGTGGGTATCCAGAACGTCCTTGAGCTGCTTGAGGTCGGTTCCGAGGGAGTCGGGGTAGGTGATCAGTACAATGCCTTGTTTCATGGTATGCATAGTATCAGATAAACAGAAGCGGAAGGCAATCACCGGCGATGGGGAAATGGGTCAGCTCATTGTCGCCATAGGCTGCATTTTGCTGTATACTCATCAGGTCGAGGAAGGTGTATGAAACAGATTGTCGTTGCAGCAGCACTCATCATCAAGGATGGGAACGTGTTTGCGGCACAGAGAAAGGATAGCGGGGATCTTGCCAAAAAATGGGAGTTTCCCGGAGGGAAGCTGGAAGCGGGTGAGTCCGGAGAAGAAGCCATCGTACGGGAGATCAGAGAAGAGCTTTCTGCCAAGATAGCGGTGACGGGGTACCTGATGACGGTCGAGCATACCTACCCGGCCTTCCACATCACCATGCATGCCTACCTCTGTGAACTGGAAGCTGGGGATTTGGTGCTTTCCGAGCATCTGGACAGCCGTTGGCTGGGTCCGGATGAACTGTACGATGTAGACTGGGCTGCAGCAGACCTTCCCATCGTCGAGCGGGCCAAGGCTCTGTTGGCCAACCGATGAACAGCCTCAGCTCGGAGTTCCTGCTCAAAAGTCTGAAGACGGGCTTTGTGGATGACACGGTAGCCAGCTCGGATGCCTACCGTCCCGATCTGGTGCTGAACAGACCGCCACACCAGAAGGTGCTCTCTGCACTTGTCAATGAGCTGGAGACCTGTACGTTTTTCCAATTCTCCGTTGCCTTCATCACCTTGGGAGGCTTGGTCCAGCTTCATCAGGCCCTCCTTGATGCAGAGGGGAGGGGAGTGAAGGGACAGATTCTCACCTCAGACTACCTGAATTTCACTGAAGCGGATGCGCTTGAGGCCATTGGGCGGCAATACCCCCATATCGAGCTTCGCATCGCAATGGGTGAGCCCTTCCACGCAAAGGGATACGTCTTTACCCACCCAAGCCACGTAACCTTCATTGTTGGCAGTTCGAATATCACCGCACATGCGCTTGCCCGCAACTGTGAATGGAATGTGCGTTTCCACGCACTCAGCACGGGGGAGTTCTCCCACAAGATGCAAGACGAGTTTGCTCAGATTTGGTCTCAGGCACGGGAAGTTGATGCTCTTTGGTTGGGCCACTACCGCACCATCCAGCAGAGTACTGCGTGGCAACGGAATCTCAGTCATGTCGGCAGTGCAGAAGAGCCGGAGGAGACCCAGGAGGAGATCATCCCCAACTCGATGCAAAGGGAAGCATTGCAAGCTCTGGCAGATTTGCGCATGCAGGGAAAGCGCAAAGCACTGCTGATCTCGGCTACCGGGACGGGCAAAACCTATCTCTGTGCCTTCGACGTGCAGGCGGTGCGTCCAAAGCGCTTTCTCTTCATTGTCCACCGCGAACAGGTCGCCCGTCGCTCGATGGAAAGTTTCCAAAAGATTTTGGGAACGGACATCGAAATGGGAATGCTCGGCTCGGGAAACAAGACCCCTGCTCCCTATGTGTTTGCCATGATCCAGACGCTCTCCAAGAGCGAGGTGCTTTCCCAGTACCCATCAGACCATTTTGACTACATTGTGGTTGATGAGGTGCATCACAGTGGGGCGAACTCCTATCGTAAGGTGCTTGATCACTTCTCCAGTGCGTTCCTGCTGGGTATGACGGCAACGCCAGAGCGCAGCGATGGGTTTGACATCTATGACCTCTTCGACCATACGGTTGCGTATGAGATACGGCTCAAGCAGGCTCTGGAGGCAGACCTGCTCTCTCCCTTCCACTACTTTGGGGTCAAGGACCTGAGCATTGATGGCAAGATGGTGGAGGATGCAACAGCCTTCTCCACGCTGGTTGCTCAGGAGCGGGTTCTGCGAATCGGCGAAGTGCTGGAGCGCTATTCGCTGAAAAAGGAGAACCGGAGGGGCCTGATCTTCTGCAGCAGGGTGGATGAGGCCCATGAGTTGTCGGATAAGCTCAATGTATTGGGCTATAGGACACGTGCCTTAAGTGGTCAGGATGATGATGAGACCCGTACCAAGGTGCTCGATGCGTTGGCTTCAGACCGAAGTGATCACTTGCAGTATGTGCTTGCCGTCGATATTCTCAATGAGGGCATCGACATCCCCATCCTGAACCAGATTGTCATGCTCAGGCCAACCCAGTCAGCCATCGTTTTTGTCCAGCAGCTCGGGAGGGGACTGAGGAAGTTTGCGGGCAAGAAGTTTGTGACGGTCATCGATTTCATCGGCAATTACAAGAACAGTTTTCTCATTCCCGTCGCCTTGTTCGGTGCCTACACCTACGAGAAAGATTCTCTGCGCCGTTACCTTACCGGGGGCAGTCTCGGTATCCCCGGGGTATCCACGATCAACTTCGAGAAAATAGCGAAAGAGCAGATCTATGCATCCATCAATACAGCAAACTTCTCACAGCTGGCCTTCCTCAAATCAGAGTATCAGAAGATGAAGGTACGGTTGGGCAGAATTCCGACCATGATGGATTTCACCAAGACGGATGCCGTATCTGCCCTGCTGTTCATTGAGAGGGCAAAAAGTTATCGCCACTTTCTCCAGAAAGTGGAGAAAACCCTCCCCCCTCTTTCCCTTCAGCAGATGCAGAGCCTGCTGTTCCTCAGCAAGATCCTTGCAAAAGGGTTGCGACCCTATGAGTCGATCATTCTGAATCTTTTGCTGACAGAGGGTGATCGGGTTTTCTCGTTGGATGATGTGCGTACCTGCATCGCACAGACCTGCTCATCCTATGTGAGTGATGAGCAAGATCTCAATTCAGCACTTCGCATCCTCTCCAACGGCTTCTTCCGTGATCAGGACAAGGCCGATCATGGAAACCTGAGGTATGTGTCCATCAACGAGGAAATGATCGGGATGCATCCCGAGTTCAGAACGTTGCTCAATGAAGGGGAGGGCTATCGCAGGCATGTGGAAGACCTGCTCTCGTTCTCAGTTTTCCAATTCCAGGCGCGCGACCAAAAGAGCCGTCTTTCCCATGATCTCTATCTGTATGGCAAGTACACCAGATCTGAAGCCTTGCTGCTCCTGGGATGGGAGAAGGATATGGTTCCCCTGAACATCGGGGGATATGTCTACAACAAGGAGTTGCAGGTCTGTCCAATCTTCGTCACATTGGAAAAAGATGTAGCCTCCATCGACCCGGGCATCAACTACAAGGATAGTTTTCTCACAGCCGAGGAGTTTGCTTGGGAGACAAAGCATGGACGTGACTTCAATTCTCCGGAAGTGAAGGCAATGGACAAGCAACAAGCGTTGGGTTTGCGTCTCCCTCTCTTCGTAAAGAAACATGATGATGAGGGGCATTCCTTCTACTACATGGGCGATATGACGTTCCTAAGGAAGGAGTTGCGGGAAAAGCTGACAGGTACGCGGGGAAACCGACCTATTGTTGCGATGTGGTTCAGGATGCAGAAGCGGGTAGAGGAGAGTTTGTATCGGTATCTGACAGGGGTTTGAGGAAGCGTTTGCCAAAATGAGCAAAAACTTTGCAAAGTGCGCTGCCCCCAGCATATGGCAGAGCAAAATACATTTCCTGGGTCCCAGTCATACGTTGAAAAAGGGGGAGATCCATATCCTCAGAAAAACGATCCAAGCCATGGAAAATCCTGAGAGCAGTATCCCCATAAAAGGCTGCATGGGAAAAGAAATCTGTTTTTGAAAGGGTGTGAAGTGTCAATGCTTGGATTATTTCCTTGAGAGCATGTATTGCACTGATGTGGGTACCCAAGGCGTATGCGCTGAGCATCTTGTATATTTCTTGATTCATCTGTCTTCTTTCTCCTTCCAGCGAAGCAAGGTGTTGAGCGTAGTGCTGTGATAGAGTGGGACAAGCTCTTTGATGGTGGACCATTCCAGTGCAAGAAGCTCAGAGCTATCCATTCTCAGATCTTCAAACAACAAATCGCTTATTGCTTTTCTGCTCGAAACTCCCCTGATCTTGTACAGAGTATCGCAGAGAGCCTTTTCCTTGGTGGCAAGTCGAAAGCCATACCCAAGTTCTTGCTCTGGGCTCAAAGCCCAAGGAAAGACAGTCTCCGGTATATAGTGAAAACTGTACCGGCCGAAGGGCGTGTCATAATACTTTTCCTTATTCAGCCGGAAACCAGCACTCATTATGGCAAACGCATGTTCCGGTATCATTTGGTAATATGCCAATGCTGTTTCAAAGGAGATATAGCTGGGGCTGTATATCATGGAAGCTACGGGAAATTTGGGGTCATCATGGGATGTGCTGTATACTCCACGGCACATTTGCAGGAGTTCCCCTTTCTTCAGCATCTGGGTAAGCTTTGCTTTTGGAGAGGCATAGTCTCTCAATTCATACATGACTATATCACGAGTCTTAAGCATTGTTACCTCCGACAAGTATGATTATATCATACTTAGTGGAGATAACAATAGGATTCAATTGGAGAGAGCATAAGCCAGACTGTCTTGATTCAGGACAATTGCAGACGCAAAAAAGGAGCCCTTCCGGGCTCCCCTTGCTGCTGTGTTGTCGGTGATTAATACCTGTTGTTGTAGGAAGGTCTGCGTTCGGTTCTTTCTTTTGCGATTGCTTCGTTGACCCTGAGGTTTCTGCCGTCGAGGTCCTGGCCATCGAGCTGGCTGATAGCAGCAACAGCTGCGCTGTCATCCTGCATCTCAACAAAGGCAAAGCCCTTGGGACGATTGGTGTCGCGATCGAAAATGATCCTTGCGCTCATTACTTCGCCATACTGTGCGAAAAGTGAATAGAGGGCTTCCTCGGTGGTCTGGTAGCTCATGTTTCCAACATAGATTTTTTTTGCCATGATAATTTCCTTGCGCAGGTCTTTGCCTGCTTTCTGTGGGTGTCTTAGGAGTTTGGTACAGTTTGGATCGATTACCCGTCAGAAGTGCATGGAACAACAGCAGCATGGCGACAAAGATAGGATCGGGAACAAAAAGGAACTCAACGTCTAAGCTCCTTCAGCGTAGGTGGTATTGGATAAATAGTCAATGCACTGGCAAGAAATCGTACCTTATTTCGAAAAGAGTGTGGAAAAGAGCCCGATATTCTCCCACTGAGGCTTCAGTTCCCCGCTTTCGATGCGATGGATCACCTCCACCACCAGATCATTCGCAGGGGTTGCAACACCTGCTTTGTTTGCTTCCCGGCCCAAAGCCCCGTTGATGGCATCCACCTCGCACGGTTTTCCCTTCTCGATATCCTGGAGCATGCTCGGCTTGAGCGAGGCATGCTTCTTCATTGCAAGGGGAATGAGAGCGAAGCTTACCAGGCGCTTGAACGGGGAGTGATAATCGAACAGTTTGGCGATATCCTTGCCTTGGACAGGCTCAATCCTGATTCCTGCGGCTCTGGCGGTATCGAGACACTCCTTCATCACCAGCTGGGCGATGTGCCTGGCCTTTTTATCCTGAGCAACCCCTCCGAAGGTGGTCCCCAGTGCGGTTGCCGTACCACTGAAGGCCGCATTGATCAGGAGCTTGGAGTAGCGGGCCCCGATGAAGTTCGGTTCGATGGTTACCGGACCCATGTGCCCAAGAATTGTTGCAATCTCATCCAGTCGTTCTTCCCTGCCTGCGGTGGGCAAGCCAAGGTTGAAGTGGAGTGCATCCGCTTCACTGGTCAGTTCTGCCACCCCAGGGCCCAGCAACGTCGCTCCCCAGCCAACGGCACACCCACAGACGCTGTCCTTGCCCAGGATCTCCATCAACTGGGGTTCGGGCAGGCCGTTTTGCATGGTGCAAAGCATGCCATCCTCTGCAAGAAAGGGCTTGAGGAAAGAGGCAACCTTCTGGTTCTCAAGCTGTTTGGTCAAAAGAAAGATGCAGTCATAGAGACCGTTCATCTCAGAGGGAAGGAGTGCGTGCACCTGCTGCTGCAGCTGCACCTTGCCTACCACCGTTGCCCCATCTTTCCTCAGGGCTTGGATATGCTCCTCATTGCGGCTGTACAGGTCAACAGCAACGCCTGCCTTGGCCAGGTATGCCCCAAGTACCGTTCCCAAAGAACCAGCTCCGTAGATGGCTATGCGCATAGGTGCTCCTCATTTTTTCGTAGCTTACCGTTGCGTGGTCATCCAGGCAAGAGGGATGGGTGAGTGAAAAAAACAACGGGACCGCCAGAGGCAATCCCGTTGTACTGAACTATGCTGCTTGTCCTACTCGCCCTTCTTCTCGGCAATGCGTTTCTTCTGGGTCTTCTCAATGGCATTGACGATGTTCTCATACCCGGTGCAACGGCAGAGGTTGCCTGAGATCTGTCTTCTGATCTCCTCCCTGCTGGACTCCGTCTCACTGGAGATGATGGGAATCGAGGCCATGATGAAACCCGGGGTGCAGAAGCCGCACTGGACAGCCCCTTCATCGATGAAGGCCTGCTGGATGTCGCTGATCGCTCCCTTGGTGTCACTGAGCCCCTCGAGGGTAAGGATATCCTTGCCTTCGGCCCAGATTGCCATATAGATGCAGGAGTTGAACGGCTTGCCGTTGATCAGGACGGTACACGCACCGCACTCACCCACATCGCAGCCGTGCTTGATGCTGTCAAGTCCAGCCTGTCCCCTGAGCATGTCCGAGAGAGACTCCCTGACATCCACACTATAGGTTCGCACCTTTCCGTTGACGGTACACGTAATGTCTTTCTTAGCCATTGATGGTTCCTCCTGCTTTTTCTACAGCAGCTTTCGTTGCCCGTCTTGCCATCTCCTTGACCAACTGCATGCGGAACTCCTTGGAAGCTCTCCAGCTGGTTCTTGGATTCACATCTGCAAGAGCTCCCTCACTGACCAGATCAAGCAAAGCCTCGTCCACAGCATGCCCGTTTGCACTGGCTTCTGCAGTAGTGGAGCGAATCGGGGTGGGGGCTGCAACACCGAAGGCGATGCGAAGCCGCTTTACCGTCTTCTTGTCGTCACTGAGACTGACATTGACCGAGCAACCGAGGGTTGCGATGTCCATGGCACGGCGCATTGCATACTTGATGTAGTGCCCATAGGTCTTCTCGTAGCTCTCCTTGCTGATGCGGATGCCGCACAAAAGCTCTCCTTCGCGCAGGTCAACCTTGCCGGGCCCGAGATTGAACTGGGCATACGGTAGGATTCTGGTGCCGTCGATGCTGGAAATCTCCAGCATGGCATCATAGGCTTTCAGGGTGGTTGCACTGTCAGCAGAGGTTACTCCATTGCAGATGTTGCCGCCGATGGTGCCGATGTTTCGCACCTGGGGACCTCCGATCTGCGAAACTGCTTCCCCAAGCACCGGGATGTACTGCTTGATGACCGGATGCATCGCCACATCGGTGAAGCTGGTGAGCGGACGGATGAGAATCGATCCATCCTCCTCAAGACAGATGCCGCGAAGCTCTTCAAGGTTGTAGATGTTGATCACATCACAGCCTGCGAGCTTGCCCTCCCTGACCTTGATCAGGATATCACTGCCACCGGCCAGGAAGTGTGCCTGGGGATGTTCTTTTTTCAGGCGCAGGGCATCTTCGACGGAGGTGGTTTCATAGATGGTTCCAAAATTATACATACACTACTTCCTTTATTTGATCAGCTGAGCCTCGGTGAACGCATTGAACATCCGTTCAGGGTGGAGCGGAGCTGCGTTGATCGCAACTCCCGTTGCATTGAGCACCGCGTTTCTGATGGCAGGGGCCACAGGAATCGTGGGGGGCTCACCGAGTGACTTGTTTCCATACGGGCCGGTCGGGTCATCGGTCTCCACGAAGTCTGCATGCAGCTCAGGCGTATCGATGGCGGTCATAAGCTTGTAGTCCAGCAGGTTGTCATTCAGCATCCGTCCGGTCTTCGGGTCGAACTTCAAATGCTCATACAAACCGTAGCCAAGGCCCATGCTCATACCACCATGCACCTGGCCGGTAGCAGTCTGGCGGTTGATGATCTTGCCCGAGTCGTGGATGTTGATGATATCCAGGATTTTCACCTGACACATCGGGATGTCGACCTCGACCTCAGTAAAGCAGGCGCCGAAGGAGTAGGTGTTGTCCGTGCAGTGATGGGACTCCTCCGCCGAAATATGGGTGGAGTTGCTCAGGCTGTAGCAGGACTCAATGGCAACATCGGCAACGGAGAGCAGACGTTCGTCCTTGTTGGTGTGGACGATGTAGTTCTCCTTGATGTCCAGATCCCAGGGGTCTTTCTTGAGCATGAAACCTGCATACTCGAGCAGCTTCTTTCTGAAAGACTCTGCGGTCTTCTTTACTGCCATGCCCGAGACATACGTCTGTCTTGATGCATAGGCTCCCGTATCGTAGGGGGTTACGTCGGTATCCTGCTTGCTGACCATATGGATCTTGTCCACCGTCACCCCGATGGTCTGGGCGGCCATCATGGAGAAAACGGTGTCAGCACCCTGTCCGATCTCGGTGGCTCCGATCTGCATCTGCAGCGAACCATCCTGGTTGAGCACCATGCGGCATGCGGAGGTCTCCAGACTGATGGGGTAGACGCCTGTTTTGTAACAGAAGATTGCCATTCCCACACCCTTGCGGATGTCACCGGTCTGCTTGGCATACTCCTGTCGCTTCTTGGTGTAGGAAAGATACTCCTCACCGCGCTGGATGCACTCCTCAAGGCCGGTTGAGTGGCAGGTGATGGTCGTCATCGGATCGACGTAGCCAAGTTTCATCATATTCTGGGTGCGCAGTTTCAGCGGGTCGAGACCAGTCTGTTTGGCAATGTCATCCACATGGGCTTCCAAAGCAAATCCGATCTGCGGAATACCATAGGCACGCATGGCACCTGCGGTAGCCATGTTCGTATACACCGTGTAGGCCTCACCCTTGATGGCTCCCACCGGGTACATCATCCTGAAGCCGTTCACCGCATTGGCAACCAAGGCGTGGGCATGGGATGCATAGGCGCCCTGATTGGAGTAAGCCTTGATCGAGCGTGCGGCAAAGGATCCGTCCTTGCGGATATAACTTTCGATATGGAACTTCATGGCATGACGGGTACGGGTGCAGGCAAAGGTTTCCTCACGGGTGTAGGCCAGCACGACAGGACGACCTCCCACACGGGTGGTGAGGTAGGCGTTCAGCGGTTCGGTGAGTGCATCCTGCTTGTTGCCGAAGCCTCCACCGATGTACGGCTTGATGATGCGGATGTCGCCAAACCCAACGCCCAAGGCTTGCGAGCAGACTCTGCGCACAATATGAGGGATCTGGGTGGAACTCACCACGACAATCTTGCCGCTTTCCATGTAGGCAAACGAGTTGGCGCTCTCGATGTGGCAGTGGCTGACGATCGGGGTCTCGTAGTCTCCGACCACCTTGGTCAGGCCCTCTTCCTTGGTCGCCTCCTCGAAAGACCCAACCTCATAGGCGCTCTTGACGACCACATTGTTCGGCTTTTCCTCATGGATGGTGATGGCTCCTTCCTTCATGGCGTCTTCCATGGTAAGGATAGGGGTAAACTCCTCGTAGGTCACCTTGATTTTCTTCACCGCTTCCTCAGCGGCAAGCTCATCCTCAGCGATGACTGCGGCGATGTCATCAGCGTAACAGCGGACACGGGCGTTGAGCAGTTTGCGGTCGGCTATGTCCTGATGCTTGGGGTCTGTCGACCAAGGGTGACCGGCAGTGGGGAATTGGATGTCAGGGACATCGAAGCAGGTGACTATTTCCACCACGCCTTCCACGTTCCAAGCCTCAGAGAGGTCAAATTCCTTGACCCAGCCGTTGGCAATGGTACTGTGCAGCACCTTGGCCACCAACGCGTGGGGAGGGATCAGATCCGGAGTGTATTTCGCTTTGCCTGTCACTTTGTCGAATGCATCGACACGTTTCAGGGAAGTTCCGATGATATCCATGGAGTTCCTCCTTCAGAATACGAACAAAAGGGGACTTTTTCTTCCGGGCTCTGTGGGAAATGCCAGTAGGTTCGGACATCAAAAAGGGCCGGAAGGAGCGTCCTTCCTTTGGGTGTACACCCATCATACAACAAATTGCAACAAATTCAAGAAAATTTCTGATACTCAAGAGAAGAAAATGTCGTACCGAAAATGTCTTTTCATTACATTGCAAGTGTATTTACAAAAACCAATTACATTCAAACATGATACATATTCAATTGCCAAGAACATATTTTTGTTGTTTTCACAACAAAAACAATCAGGCACAATAACCATATCCTGTTCTATATGATACTAAGTATCAGCATAGAATTCAATTGCATGGCACTCTGCCCAAGCCCGACTCTTTACGGCAAGCTTTGTACTCTGCTAGACTGTCCCTACCTACAGGGAGGAAAGGCATGACTCCACCTGTTTCAAGGAAATTGTTCTCAGCAAAGAGGGTGTTCCTTGGGTGTCTGCTGTTTGCGTTCGTCCCTTCGCTGCTCCCCGCTGCAGACCTGATTGTTGCCAAGTATGCCTCCACCGACAGTGTGGCGTTCGTCATCGGAATCCTTGCCCTCGGAGTCCTGTTTGGTCTGCTGTGTTACACACTGTTTCTGGCCATTTCCACCAAGGAACCGCTTTTCCTCTACTTTTGCATCATCATGGCTTTGCTGGCCATCCTGCAAACCTTCTCCACCTATGACCGGTTCTTCTTCCACCTTACCTACAACCGGGTGACACTCATCACCCACACGCTGTTCATCACATTTCTTCTCTTCTTTGAACAGCTGTTTGCCATTGCAGAGCATGATCGGCGGCTCAGCAGCTTCAACAAGACCAGTATCCTGGTCATAGCCGGATACACCATCCTCTTTCTTGTGCTGAAGCAGATATTCGCAAGTCCTGTCCTGCATGCACTGCTCAACTTCATTCGTGAGCTGTTTGTTTTCTACACCAACGCTCTCTTTCTCTACACCATCATCCGCAGCAGGAAATGGATGCACAAGGAGGCTTTGCTCCTGCTCATCGCTTTCATTCCCCCGGCCTTCGTCACCAGTGTGAATGCGCTCAGCATCTTCCCTTTCATGCGTTCCCATCAGGCCTTTTCCCAATTCCTGATGCAGTACAACCAACCCATAGGGCTCTCGCTCCAGGCTATTCTTTTTTCGTTGGCAACCGCCAACCGCTACAACCATCTCAGGGATGAGGAGCAAGCTTCCAAGCAGAAGCAGGAGGAGTTGGAACGGATCACCAATGCGCGCACCCAGTTCTTTCTCTCCATGAGTCATGAGACCCGGACTCCGCTGACCATCATCCTTGGCTTGGTCCGCCAGCTCAGGCAAGGCTCCTACGGTCCCTCGCTCAAGAGTGCCGATGCGGTCTTGCAGGCCATTGAACGGAACAGCCTCACGCTCTTGCGATTGGTGAACCAACTGCTGCGTCTCGAGCATACCCCTTCCCCGAAGATTGCAAAGCCATTGGCCTTGCTTGCAACCATCCGTCTCATCATTTCGGAGTTTGAGCCCATCGCCCACGAACGGGGATTGGCCTTGTCTCTGGAAGAAGGGCGGTTTGGCCTTCCTCCGGCACTGCTGGTCGGTCAGGATGATTTTGAGTCGCTTTTGATGAATTTGCTCTCCAACGCACTCAAATATACCCGCTCCGGGGGGACTATAACAGTGAAGGTGTTTCCCAATGAGCAGGGAGGCTTGCTGCTCTCTGTTGTGGATACCGGCATAGGGATTCCCAACGAGGAGCAGAGCCGTATCTTCGAGCAGTTTGCTATCATTGCCGACGAGAAGGTCAGTCTGCAGACGGGCTTGGGGCTGCCCTTGGTCCGGCATATCATGCGAGGGTACGGAGGAGAGGTGTTGCTGGAAAGCTGTGAGGGGAAAGGAAGCACCTTCACCCTGGTCTTCCCCCCCTCCTTGGTGGAGGTCCTGCATGCGGAGGACCAATCTTCAAGTGCCACGCTTGCCCCGCTCTTCCTCTCCGACTTTTCCCATCTCCATGTAGATGCGCAGGACGGGGCTACAGATCTTCCGACCGTGCTCGTGGTGGAAGACCATGCAGACCTCAGATGGTATATCCATTCCATCCTTGCCCAGCACTATCGTGTGCTGCTCGCCGAGGATGCCTCCGAAGGCCTTGCGCTTCTGAAGGACGAGCATGTGGACCTGATCATCTGTGATGTGATGATGCCCAGGATGGACGGTCATGCGTTCCTCAAGGAAGTGAAGACCAGCTTCAAGGAGACTCCCATTCCCCTCATTTTCCTCACAGCCCGGGATTCGGTGGAAGAGAAGATTGATTCGCTGCGCGAGGGAGCAATTCGCTACCTTACCAAACCCTTCCGACCCGAAGTGTTGCTTGCCATCATCGAATCTGTGCTCAGTCATGACAAGGAGCTCCTTGGTTCACGGATCGAGCATGTTCGCAACGGACTGGCAGCGGTACTGGAGGAGATGGAAAATCCCGAGAGGAAATCCGACTCGTTTGCCGTACGGCAGTTTGCACGCCAAAAAGAACTCTCCCACCGAGAGACAGAAGTGCTGCTGCTCATTGCCAAAGGATTGAGTGACAAGGAAATTGGTGCCCAGCTCTCACTTTCCCCCAAGACGGTTGCAAACCACAACCGAGCCATCTATACAAAGTGTGAAGTCAGTGGGCGGTATGAGTTGCTCTCAAAGCTCTATGGAAGCAGCTGACCTTTCCTTTTCTCTCTGTTTTTGGCATGATGGCACCCATGATACAAGCGCTGATTGAAGAGTTGAAAGCCCAGAAGGGCCTCGATGCACTGGTGCTCGCAGGATCGAGGACGGGGTTGGGCAGCGATACGCTCTCTGACTGGGATCTCTACCTCTATGCAGAAAAAACGCTATCGCTTGAGATCCGAAGAGAGATAGCCCGGCGATACGCCGCAAAGGCAGAGGTGGGCAACGACTTTTTCGGCGAGGGGGATGAGCTGCTGCTTACCGACGGAACCTATGCCGACCTCATGTACCGCTCCCTCTCCTGGGCAGAGGATGAGGTTACGCGGGTCTGGATCGACTGCCAGGCCCAGGTGGGCTACACCACCGCATTCATCCACAATCTCAAGACGAGCAAGATTCTCTTCGACCCGTATCATCGGTTTGCCGACTTGCAGGAGCGACTCTCCAGCCCCTATCCCACAGCCTTGGTCCAGGCTATCATTGCCAAGAATCACCCCCTGCTGCGGAGCAAGCTTACCGCCTCCTATTATGAGCAAATTGAACACGCCCTCGAGCGCAATGACCTGATCAGCGTGGCACACCGCACCAGTGCCCTGCTGGCGAGCTACTTTGACGTACTGTTCGCCCTCAACCGGCAGACCCATCCAGGGGAGAAGCGCCTTGTTGCGTGGGCAACCCACACCTGCAGCCAACTACCCTGCAATTTTGTACAGGATGTGCGGGCTGTGGTGCAGGGGATCGGGCAAGCGGATATCCTGGAAAGGTTGACCGTCCTGCTCGATCATCTTGATGACCTGATGGATCTCTAGGCTGGAAACCAACCTCTTGTCCTGTTTGCTACATTGACCAGTGCGAGCATGACCGGAACCTCAACCAGTACGCCCACCACGGTGGCCAAGGTTGCCCCGGACTGCAGGCCGAAGACCGATATGGCCACAGCAACTGCCAATTCAAAGAAGTTGGACGCACCGATGAGCCCTGCAGGGGCTGCCACATTGTGGGGCAGTTTCCAAGCCTTTGCCCACAGGTATGCCACAAAAAAGATGAGTACAGTCTGCAATACCAAGGGAATTGCGATCAGAAGGATGTGCACCGGATTATCCACGATGGTTTGGCCTTGGAAGGAGAAGATGATGATCAGCGTCAGCAAAAGGCCGATGATCGTCACATGCTTGAAGCGCGGTATGTACTGCTGCTCAAAGTATGCCAGACCATGTTTCTTCGTGATCAGGGTCCTGCTGAGCCAGCCGGCTGCCAAGGGGATGACTACGAACAGCACGACCGAGAGAGCCAATGT
Source organism: uncultured Sphaerochaeta sp. (assembly GCF_963667405.1). Classification (NCBI taxonomy): domain Bacteria; kingdom Pseudomonadati; phylum Spirochaetota; class Spirochaetia; order Spirochaetales; family Sphaerochaetaceae; genus Sphaerochaeta; species uncultured Sphaerochaeta sp. The sequence goes on from NZ_OY763408.1 coordinate 203,108, forward strand.
CATCCACGGGATGCTGATCCCGCTGATACCCAGAAGCAGGGCAACGATGGGTATGAAGAGGACGAGAATGATCAGGTCGTTGGTGGCAACCTGCACCAGGGTGTAGGCTGGGTTTCCTTTCGTCAGATGGCTCCAGACGAAGACCATGGCCGTACAGGGGGCGGCTCCCAGCAGAACTGCTCCTGCCAGGTATGCTCTTGAGAGTTCTTGCCCGATGAACGGCCGAAAAACCATCGTGAAGAAAAAGAGTGCAATCAGGTACATGGTGAAGGGCTTGATGAGCCAGTTGGTGACCCACGTCACCACCAGACCTTTCGGGTTTCTCCCTACCTCTTTCACGCTCTCAAAGTCCACCTTGAGCATCATCGGGTAGATCATCAGCCAGATCAGGATGGCAACAGGGATCGATACATTGGCATACTCGAAGGTGGAGAGCCAAGCAGGTATCTGCGGCAGCTTCAGTCCGATCAGCACCCCGACTGCCATGCAGGCGAGGACCCACACAGAAAGATTGCGTTCGAAGAATGCCATATCCATTGATGTGCGCTTCATTGGGTACTCCTTCATGTCATATAGATATTAATCTATATGAAAAACCTGCATAGTGGCAATACGTTCACGTGGCATTCACCGGTGTATTCTTTGCAGAAAGATGCACATGGCTTGGGGTGATGAATGTTGACGTATCATGACAGTGCCCCTACCATGGAGAGGAAGATACCAATTCTGGAGGTCCTATGAGAAAACTACGAGTGTTCACCCTGTCCTTGGCTGTCGTATTGTTGCTCACCGGCTGTATGTCCCTCGCCTCATTCTTCCCGTTGGCAACCAATCCGCTCTCTCCCCAATCATCCATGTTGGTAGTGGAGGTAGGCATGCTCCAGGCCGATGGGTCCTCGGTGTCCATGTCCAACACCAATGCAACGGGCTGGGCGCCCTGGGTGGTGGATGGAAACGGCAATGTTGTTCCATTCAAGAACTTTGATGCAGAGAGCCGCCTCGACTCCTTCTACTTTGCTGAGAATGTACCTGCCGGGGAGTACACCCTCAAGGGTTTCTACCATGTCTATATCGATTACTCGAAATCCAATGACGGGGAAGTTGCCTCCTACGGTCCGTTTGAGAACTACCCCTACCACGTGAAGCAGGAGTTTGCGCTTGCCCAACCGGTGAAGCTCACCCTGAAGAACGCCGAGATGGCGACCTTCGGCCGCTACTACGTGGAAGGCCAGTGGCGCGAAGGGATTGCCGGCACAACCGATGATCGCTGGGCAATGAATGAAGCCACCGTAAAGATTACCGGAGATCCTGCAGACAAGAAGGCCCTGCGTGTCGCCAAGAACTGGGCAACCCCTGCCTGGTCTGACTGGAATACCCGAAATCCCGAAACAGCAGCTGACAAGTAAGCTGCAACGGAAAGTTCTCTGATGGGCTGGAGCAATCCAGCCCAGTATTTGTTCCAAAATCCAAACATAATACCACTCATTTCTAGGCAGACTGCAGATTCTCTTCTATACTTTCCCTAACAAAATGCGGGGGAGTATGGTATGCGTAGGCGAGGGAAAAAGGTTCTGAGGATTTTGCTTTGGGTGTTCACCGCCTTTGTCTTGGTGTTGCTCATCTCCTCGATGGTGCATGCCACCTATTTCCGCCAGCGCTTTGAGAACATCGAGCCATACGGAGAGCTGGTCGAGGTTTTTGACGGTTCCATGCACCTGTACTCTGTGGGAGAGGGGGAGAAGACCATCGTCCTGTTGCCAGGCATGGGAGTGGGACTGCCCAGTGCAGATTTCGGCCCCTTGATGCGCGCCTTGGGCGAGAAGTACACCGTTGTGGTGGTGGAGTACTTCGGGGTGGGGTTCAGCTCCGGTACCGAGCGAGCGAGAAGCAGTGCCAACTATGTGGAAGAGATCCGCACAGCCCTTGCAACTGCAGGCTTTCGTGGTCCCTACGTGTTGATGGGCCACTCCATTTCCAGCGCCTACAGCGAACTGTATGCCAGCTTGCATCCTGAGGAGGTCGAGGCGATCATCAGCTTGGACGGTACCTCAACAGCACTCTCTGCTCCGATGCCCGCATTTGCAAAGGCCTTGCTGCCGATCGCCAGGGTTCAACAGGATCTGGGTCTTACCAGCCTGCTCGGCCCCTTGGTCACCAACGCTGATGCAATCGGTTCCTTGGGGTACACAACCCAGGAGATCCAAGACATGCTGGTGTTTGCCGGGTTCTCCGTCAACAGGACCTTGCTTGCCCAGATGGGCAATGTTTCCGAGTCCATCGAAGAGGTCATGCGTGTGCCGTTCCCCCCTCAGGTGCCGTATCTCAAGCTCATCGCATCCGATACCTATGAAAAGCCCAACCCGATGCTTCCTGTCACCCCCATTGAGTACCAGCTGCAGCATCTGGAAAGGATAGGGGGGCATGCACAGTACAAGGTACTCGAAGGTACACACTTCCTCTACCAAACCAATGTTGACAAGATTGTTCAGCTTACGGAGCTGTTCCTTGCCTCACGCTTGTGAGCTGTACTGTTTTGCCTCGTTGATGACTTGTCTCAGCTGCTCCTGCAAGGCAAGGAGCAGTTGCTTGTCGAGCTCCGCCTCAGCATTCTCAGCCATCAATTGCACGTGCTTGCAGAGTTTCTGGGCTTCCAACGCCCCAACGGCGCCGCAGCTTCCTTTGCCCTTGTGCGCAAGCTCAGCAATGAGCGTACGATCGTGCTCAGATTCCAACTCGCTGAGCAACACTTCAGTCTCTTGGATGAATGAGGTGAGTACTTTGGCGTACAGGTCCTTGTTTCCCCCCACATTCCTCACTCCGATCGATACATTAAGCTTTCCAAGGCTCTCCTGGCTCGGCGAATAGGTTGCGGCAAGACGATGCACCGCATTCAGCAACTCCTCCGGGTTGTACGGCTTTCCTATCAGTTCGGTTATCCCGATGCTCTCGCACCGTTCTCTTACCGAATTCATCAGGTCAGCTGAGGTGACGATGATCGGGACCTTGGTGTTCTTGCCCCTGATGAGAGTACTCGACTCATACCCATCCATCACATCCATATGCAGGTCCATCAGGATCAGGTGTATCCTTTCTTCCTCCTTGAGGAAGGTCTCGTACCCCTCTTTGCCATTGGAGGCGAGCAGCACCTGGTTGCCGGCCTGCTCAAGCAACTCTTTTGCAATGATCTGGTTTGTTGGGTTGTCCTCCACCACCAGTATCAAATAGTGTTGGGACTGCGGAATCGCCTCTTGGGATGGTTGCCCGATCTTGCCTGCCGAACCTCTGCCGAAGAGTTGCAAGAGACCATTGAGGATCACGGAGTTGATTACCGGCAGGGGAAGGATGAGATCGGCAACCACCTCTTCCTCTGCTTGCCTGTCCTCATGGACGAAAACCAGCAGCTTCGTCTGGGTTTGCCCTTGGGCCTTGAGCATGGTATAGAGGCTCTGATGATCCTCGCTGTGGAGCTGGTGTTCTACCACCACCAGGTCGAAGGTGTGGTCTTGTTCCAAGATCTTGGCGGCAAGCTTTGTTGAGGTGACCCCCTCGAAGGTGAGATGGTATTCACCAAACAGGACACTGATGCGCTCCTCCAGATGACGGTCATGCAAGACAAGCAGGGCCTTGAGGCGTGCGAAATCGATGGTCTTTCTCTTCTGCTGGTCGGCTTCAGAGCCCTGTTTGTCTATGCTGAGGGGAATGGTTGCGGTGAAGGTGCTCCCTTTGTGCAGGATGCTGGTCACTTCCAATCGGCCTCCCATCTTCTCCACCAGTCCTTTGACGATGGACAGGCCCAGCCCTGAACCTCCGAACCTCCGGTTTATCGTCTCATTGGCTTGTATGAAGGGTTGGAAAATGGTTCCCAACTGCTCTTCACTCATTCCGATGCCGCTGTCCTTCACGGCGAAGGAGAGGGAGCACTCCCCATCCGTTTGTTGGGTGCTGGAGATGATCAGCTCCACCGAGCCTTCCTCGGTGAACTTGACTGCATTGTTCAGCAAGTTGATAAGGATTTGGGCGATTCGGGTGGGGTCCCCAAGGAAGTGATGGGGGATTGGACCTTCCTCATTGATGGAAAAAGCAAGTCCTTTTTGCCGTATGAGGTAGGAGACGATGGAGATGCAGTTCTCCAATACATCATCAAGCGAGAAGGGTACGCGCTCGAGCACAATCCTATCTTCGCTGAGTCGTGAGAATTCAAGAATGTCATTGATGATGGTCTGCATCGTCTGGGTTGTCGCTCCGATGCTTTTCACATACCGCCTTTGGTTTGCATCAAGCTCTGTTTTCTCCAACAGATAACTCATCCCGCGTATCCCGTTGAGTGGGGTGCGTATTTCGTGTGATATGCGTGCGAGGAACCTGCTTTTCTCCTGATCGGCTGCCTGGGCTTGGCGCTGGGCGATATCCTTCTCCTTGATCGCCATGCGAAGACGCACGATCCAGAACGAGGAGAGGCTGAACCCCAGGAAGAGAATGATCAGGAGCGAGCCGGCGATCCTGATGTAGGGGGAGTAGTCCACCTTGGATTCATACCGGATCCAACGGGAGAGAATCTGGGCCTCTTCAGCCTCAGTGATGGAATCCAGGGCTTTTTGCAGGATGGAAACAAGCAGAGGCCAGTCGCTGCGAACTGCCATATGGAGGTTTTGGATGCCCCCTTCGGTGATGGGGATGAATCTCAGCTCGGTCAATCCCAGTTTTCGGCTGAGGTAGATGCTGGTTGCCTCGTTTCCGACAAAGGCCACTTCCTCAGCACGATTCACTGCAAGCAGGGCCTCCTCGACCGTATCATACAGACGCTGGTCAATTTCTGGGTAGCTGGTGAGAAACCCTTCGTGACTGCTGTCCTTCTGGACGGCAACCTGCCTTCCAAAGAGGTCTGAGAACCGTGAAAAGGAGGTGTTGGACTTCTGCACCACAATCGAGCGCTGGAAGTGGAGGTAGGGTTCCTCATAGGTCAGAAACTGTGCGCGTTGATCGGTATACCCGACTGCCGGCAGCAGGTCTATTTCCCTATTGCGTGCCTTCTGTACAGCGTCCACCCAGCCAAGGCCCGGGTCGTGGACGAAGCTCAGTCCGGTCCTCTTGCTGATGAGGTCCAGAAAGTCGGCTGCGATGCCGGAGTGCTGACCCTGTTCATCAAGAAACTCAAAGGGAACAAACTTTGGATCGATACCGATGCGGATGACCGGGTGCTCGGTCATGAACGCCTGCTCCTCTTCTGTGAATTGCGGTGCTCCTGTTGCTGCGCCCAGCATGCATGACAACGAGAGCATCAGGAGCAAGAACAGCAAGAAGCGTTTCATTGCTCTCATGGATACCTCTCAGTCCTTGTTCAATGCTTCTTGTATTGCATTGGAAATCTTGAGGAACGCTTGGAAGATGACCGGGTCGAAATGGCGCTCTGCCTCACTGCGCATCACCTCTATGGCTTTTTGGTGGCTCATTGCCTCCTTGTATACCCGTTTGCTGGTCAAGGCATCATAGACATCGATGACAGCCATCAAGCGGCCGGAGAGAGGAATCTTGTCATGGTCAAGTCCGTTGGGATAGCCTGAACCGTCAAACCACTCATGATGGCTGGCAATGAGCTCCCGTGCCGTTTCAATGAAGCTGATCTTTGCATCACTGGTCTCGATGCTGTAGTCGAGGGCTTCCACCCCTTTGAGCACATGCTCGCGCATAATGACAATCTCGGCCTGTTCGAGCCTGCCGGGTTTGAGCAGGATGTTGTCAGGGATGCCGACCTTGCCGATATCGTGCAGGGGAGCAGTATCGACCAACTCCTGGATGTCCTTTTCCGATAATTGGTATCCATCCTTGGGATGCTTCTGGAGCTCCTCACAGAGCAGCTGCATCATGACCTTGGTGCGGCGGGAGTGGTCGCTGGATTCGACATTGCGGATTTCCAACAGCCGCACCAACGCATTGATGGTAATCTCATTGGTCTTGCGGATCTCAGCCGTCCGTTGTTGCACCTGCTCCTCAAGCATGCGGTTGTGCTGCCGGATTTGCTCGGTTGCCTGTTTGAGACGCAACTGCACCTCGATGCGTTTCTGCAGCGCCTGGAAGTTCAGCGGCTTGCGGATGAAGTCCATGGCCCCTTTGTCCAGACCCAGAATCTCCTTGTCCACCTCTTCGCTGTTGGTCAGGATGATTACGGGAATCTCTATGCCAACAGGGCCCATCTTGTCCAGGAAGGCAAACCCATCCATCACCGGCATCCGCAGGTCAAGCAGGATGAGATCGGTCTCTGGATGCTCTTTCAGCATGCTCAGCCCTTCCTGTCCATTACTGGCAACCAAGACCTGGTGTGAGGAGAGTATGTACTCGATCATGGTAAGATCAGTCAAGGAATCGTCGATAGCCAGGATAACCGCCACAGTGCCCACCCCCTTGCATAGCTACAGCCTACCATCGGTAGGTAGGCAAGTAAAGCAACATAAGGTGCAAATTCTCGAAGAAATACAAAACAAAAGTATTTTAATAGGGATTGAAAATTGCTTAATAATTTCTCTGGAAATCCACGATATTCTGCATCTGTTTTCCGTTGAGATACCTCTCCAGGTTGGTCAGGAAGAGGGAAAACACCTGATGCGGGTCACTGGGGGAAAGACCGCTTGCATGGGGGGTGATGAACACGTTGTCCAGACTCCAGAGCTTGCTTTCGGGAGGAAGCGGCTCCAGCTGGGTGACATCGAGGCCCGCTCCTGCCAGTTGCTTGGTTTCCAATGCCTCGATGAGGGCCTCTTCATCCACCAAGGCCCCCCTGCCCACGTTGATCAGGTAAGCCGAGCTCTTGAGAAGGGAAAGTCTCTTCGCATCGATCAGGTGCTCGGTTTCCTTGGTATAGGCAGGGCAGAGGGCAAGGTAGTCCGCCTGGCCGAGCAGCGTGTCCAATACGTCGATGGTCCCCAGAATGTCGACGAAGGCAGGTTTCTCGGTTGCAGTACGCTTGACAGCCACAACCCGCATGCCATGGGCTTTGGCCCGTTTTGCCAGGTTGGTCCCGATATCCCCAAGGCCAACGATCAGGAGGGTGCTCTCCCAGATGTCATGGGTGGGGAAGTAGTTCTTCCACAGTTTCTGCTCCATCTGCTTGTGGTAGGTGAGAAAGTTGTGGTTGAAGGCGATGATCATGCCGATGACATGGTCAGCTATCTGCTTTCCGTAGGTGCCTACGCTGTTGGTCAGAAGCACATCTTCACGTGCATAGAGTGCTTTGTCGGCATACTGCGTGACTCCTGCACTGGGGGTGTGGAACCACCGCAGGCTTGTGGCATGGATCAGATCCTCCGGTTTGGGAAAGCCCACGATGATGTGTGCTTGTTCCAATTGTTCCCTGGTGTAGGTCGCGCCCCGCAGGGTGGTTACCTTGATCTGGGGATAGGAGGCGAGAAGCTGCTGCATCTCCTCTTGGTCGGGATGAAAGTGGGTGTGGGTGAGAAAGAGTATGGATGGTAAGTTCACGGCAATTCCTTGGTTCAATGAGTTCGTTTCTGCTCGTAGAGCGCCTTGTCCGCACAGCTTACCAATTCCTCAAGGTCAATGTCATCCCTACCCTCGGCAACTCCTATGCTGATCGAGAGTGGTTTTCCCTCAAGTTCTTCGAGGTTGATAGCCTTCACTTCTTCCTGCAACTCTTGCTTGACCTTATACGCTTGTTGGAGGTCACAGGCGGGAAGTATGATGGCAAACTCGTCTCCGCCATAGCGGAAACAGCCTTTGGGCCAAGCAAGTCCCAGTTGCAGGGTTTTGGCAATATGCTTGAGAACCTTGTCTCCGGTCAGGTGCCCATGGCTGTCATTGATCGCCTTGAATTGGTCGACATCCAGCATCAGCAAGGAGAATGAGTTTCTGTGTTTTCTTGCCTCAGAGGCAATATCAGCGAGTGTACGGTTGAATGATCGCTTGTTTCCCAACTGGGTGAGTTCGTCGATATTTGCCCGATTGTAGATACTCAGGATGATGGTGTACAGGGAGAGTGCGATGACGAATATGAAAAAAGCAAACCCAAAGATGAGGATGATGGTGATCCGCTGATGGCGAAGCTGCAAGTAGTCTGCTGAGTAATCGACTCCCACCACCCCGACGATGGTGTGGTCACTCCAATCCTTGATCGGGGCATAGGCAGTGATGTAGGCGCCCCAGTTCGGGTCATCCTCCAAATCGCTGACTGCTCTCAATCCAGTCTGGAATGTGTACAGTTCGGTGGGGTTCATCGTATCGATGCTTCCGAAGGGTGAGAACAAGTCACTCTCCGGATCCTCTCCATCCAGGACATAGGCATCGGTCTGCTCATCGATGTACTTGGTGGTGAAGATGAAAGCGGCATCACTCGAGTCCTTGATCGAACGGAAGATGGAGGACATCTGTTCGTAGTACCGGTATTCCGCAGTCCCGCTGACAAGGTCCGCAGTCTGGGAGAGCATGCGATACCGTTCAATATCGTTGGTCAGGAAGGCGGAGATAGTGCCGGCAATATCCAGAGCCTTCGCCTGGGTCTCCTCAATCATGACCTGTTTGGCTCTCCTGACCGCATAGATGGCAGGAAACACTACCGCAAGGCTCACCAAGATGACGAGTACCAAGAAGAGCCGGTGTTTCCAAGCGAACGTAGGGGAGAAAAAACTCATCAGGCATCCTCAAGCGTTGACCAAGCGGGGCGACTATGAAGGCGTTCTTCACCTTTATCCAGTTTCTTTATAGCGGAGAAGTCCCGCTTTGTCACTAGCTGGCGTCCTGTGACAATCCACTTCCCTGAATGGTTTTCCTTGGTAGGGGACGAAGGGCTGATGGTGTGATTTCTTGTTGACTGGACGCGTTGCTGGGCGTAGGCTGAATGCAATGGAGAGGAGGTCAGCTGTGTCCCAACCCACGAAGATGGTCGTCATCAACGCAAGTCCAAAAGGTGAATACAGTCTTACCCTGCAGTATGCACGGTATATGATGATGCATGAGAGTGACATTGTTTGGGATGTGCTGGATGTGGGGGAAGAACTCACAGACAATGCCTATGACATCCCATGGTTCCAAGCATCCCTGGACCGGCTTGATGCGTGTGATGCAGTGCTCTGGGCTACTCCTGTCTATACCATGCTGGTACCCTACCAGTTGCTCCGGTTTCTGGAACTCATCAAGCAAGCGGGAAGGGCTTCTGTCTTCGCCGGCAAGTATGCAACGAGCATCATGAGCTGTTTCCACTACTACGACCATCTTGCCCAGCACTGGCTGCAGGCCATCTGTGAAGACCTCGGGATGTATTTCATGGAAGGGCTGAGCGTGGATGACAAGGACCTCCTGGACAGTGCATACCGCCAAAGCATGCGATACTTCATGGAGGAGTTCCATCATACCTGCCTTCATCGTCTTCCCGTTATCCGACAGAGCAAGAATCTCGTAGAAGACTTTGTTCCCTTCAAACCCCAACCATCCGCTTCCCAGGGTGAAAAGCGTGGGGACCTTCGTACCGTATTGCTCACCGATGAGGTGGGTGGGGAGGGAAACCTGTCTGCGATGATCAAGGTTTTTCTCGCTTCCTATCCCAACCAGGTGGAGGTGGTCGACATCAATACGTTTCCCTATGAAGGGGCCTGCCAAGGGTGCCTCCGCTGTGAGCTGGTCGGTGAGTGTGACCGAAAGGATGGCTTCCAGGAGTTTTATCAGAACCTGGTCAACTCCTGCGATGTCCTGGTGCATGCCATGAATCTTGAGGGCAGGTATCTCAAACCTGTATGGAAGCTCTTTCTTGACCGTACCTTCTCCAATGGACACCGCACCAGCATGATGGGCAAGCATACCTGCTATCTGGTTTCCGGTCCGCTGGACCAGCTTCCCTATGTCCGCCAATTCCTTGAGGGCAAGGATATGGTGGGAAGGGAGAATTCGGCTGGCGTCATCAGTGATGATGGGTGCCATGATGAGCAGCTTGGCAAGATCATCGCTGAGACAGCCCTTCGGTTGGACAGGAGTGCCCGCGCTCATTTCCAGAAGGGAGCGAACTTCCTGGGAATCGGGGGCATGAAGATCTTCCGCGACCTCATCTACGGGATGCGCGGGGTGGTTCGTGACGATCACCGGTTCTACAAGCAACGGAAGCTGTATGACTTTCCGCAACGCAGGCTCGGCAATCAGCTGTTCAACCTGGTCATGGGCTTTGCATTCTTTCTCAAGCCGGTGCGCCTTGAGGCATACAAGCGCATGAAACCCCTCTATATAGCAAAGCAGAAGCAGTTGGTGGATTCAGGGCGGTTATAGGCCGATGGTGATGCGGGTTTCCGCACTTGCATACTGCATGTCGGCAATGCCGGTCTGCACCACCACGGTGATGCGATGGCTTCCCACATCGAGGCTGCTCTCTGCTAAGATGAGTTGTGCATTCTGTTCCTCATCCAGCAGGTCCCCGTCAAGGTACCAACGATAGGTGACCGACTGTGTGGTATCTGAGCGAATGGTGATGCTTCCATCGCCTTGCTCGATGGAGAGGGTCAGCACAGGCTCTTCCTCCCAACGTATCTGCGTCTCGATGCTCCCTTGGTTGGAGAGTTGGATGAGCATGTCTGAGCAACTTGCCAGCAGCAAGAGCAGGAGAAATGCGATCGTGAGTGTTCTGGTTTTTGCTGATTTCATGCTACCACACTGCCTCCAGACCGAAGGAACATCCGGAACTGAAGAGAACAGCCTCCTCTTCGAAGTACCAGAGCAGATACGGCTTGACGGAAAATCGGAGAGTCTCCGAAAGGAGCATTGAACCCGAGATGGCAAACCTGAGCTGGGGATCAAGGAAGAGCGAAACTGAGTCCTGCTGGAAACCTGAGAGGTCGCCGACCACCAGATGCAGCAACACCCCTGATTCGAGGGTGGGGGTGAGGAGGAGGTTCTTGCCCAGCACAAGAGGATACCCCAATCCAACAAGCAAGCTCAGTTCATGGAAGGTGGTGACCCAACTGGTGGTTGCCTGCGCCCAGCGGTATCCTGCCGAGCTCACCAAGGAACCGGTAGGAAGTTGCATTCCATACTGCAGGTCGAAACCGATGGTGTGCTCGAAGAAGACCTTCTGTGCATCTTGGGGCAGTTCGGCAAGCAGGTGCAAGGATGCAAACGATGCAGGGCTCTTCTCCTCACTGAGCGTCCAACGGTTCTGTTCATCACCATAGTGATAGTGATAGCTTGGGCTCCATGCCCTATCTTCCCTGGCCTGTTGGATCTCCAGGACATCCTGTGATGGGGAAAATTCGGGAATGTGTATGACAGGGTCGGCAGACGAGCGTTCTGCCCAGGGAGCGGTATTTCCAATTCGGTAGCGGAACCAGCGGATTTCCTCAGATGTTGCTCTGAGGGTGAACTGCACAGATTGCGCTGGAAGGCAATTGAGGAGAGCAAGCAACAGGAAGGGTATGAGAAGCCACACCCGGTGGGGAGAACGTGTTTGTCTCATAGGTGGGGAGTTGCCGAGTATGCTCATCATCAGTGTCATCCTAGCGTTTGGATGGGTAATGACAAGGGGCAAGCTGCTGTTCTCCGGCAAATGTATCGCATCCGCTACCTTTGTAGGGTTTTTTGTGTCTTTCCCGTTAACCTATGCTATACTTATGACATCTGCGAAGTTCTGTACATAATCAAATACGAGTTGGGTAGTCGATGCATATATGTTCTGTTCAGAAGGTGCTCAGGCGAGAAGCACTTGCAAACCTGTTGTCCTTGGTGTACAGCACTCCCTTGCTGATTGTTCATGCTGCAATGGGATTCGGGAAAACGGTAACGATCTTGGATTTCATGGAAGGTGAACAGGGTACGCATCCTGATGCAAGATTTACGTACCTTTGCTTTTCAGCTTCCGCAACCCCTGCATCGGCTTGGGATAGAATAGTCACCTCCCTTGGGCAGGATGTCCAGGGAAACGCATCTCCCGCCGGCTTGGATGATCTGCAGAGGTGTCTGGACTTATTGCAGAGAGCAAGTGGCAACCATCCCCTCATACTCATCCTTGATGATTATCACAACATAGCGTCGCCTGAATTCAATCATCTCATCGAATTGCTTGTTGCCAAGCAGGTCCCCAATGTGCATCTCTTGCTGATAAGCCGCAGGCTTCCGGCGCTCGCGCTGGACGAATTTTTGCTCAAAGGGTCGGCTGTTGCCATCAACCATGAGGATTTGGCGTTTACCGAGCAGGAAATCCTGCAGCTCGCCCAACTTCGCGGTATCGATCTTCCTTTGCAGGATGCAAAGCAAATTGCTCAGGTAAGCGAGGGATGGATTGGGGCTGTCGAACAGATTCTCCTTGAATACAGAGCCATGCATACGGTGTATGTCCCCCCTGCAATCTATCGTTTTTTGCAACAGTATGAGCTTCCTCGCTATACAGAGCATCAGCTCTGGTTGCTTGCTCAGCTGAGCCATCTTTCGGCTTTTGATGCTGAATTGGCCTGTGCGGTTTCCCTGCGCTCGGTTACCCCCTTCATGTTGGAAAAACTCCGGCATGACAACAGTTTCATCTCCTATGACCGAGCACTGGGGATGTATCGGATGCATCCACTGCTGAGGACCGTACTCCAAGAGCACTACGCTGAATTGCAGATGCAGGAATCCCCTGTTCTTCTTTCTTCTTCTGAGCTTCACCACCGTGCCGGGCTGTGGTTGCTTTCTCATAAACAGCCGATACCAGCACTCTCTTACCTGCTGAAGGCAAAGTCGTATGACCTCATCATGGCTGAGTTTGAAAAGCGTGATTGGAACACCCTCCTGGATGCCCACAGTCCCTTCATGATCGAACTCTTTGCCGCCATCCCGGCCGAGGTAAAGCAGCATCACCTGATAACCTGGCTTGCGTTCATCGGCTTTTATGTAACCAATGTCGATCAGTTGGCCTCCAAGCCTATGCTTGAAGAGGTCCGAGCGGTACTTTCCGATGCTCCGCACCTTCCGGAAAGGGAACGAAAGCGCATGTATGGCGAGATGGAACTCATTGAGGCCTATGGCTGTTTCAACGATGCAGAGAAGATGGCAGAGCATTTCCATCGGGCTTACTCCCTGCTTGAAGGGCACTCCTCGATTGCCGACAAGGACAAGATCATCACCTTCGGTTCTCCCCACGCCCTGTATCTCTACTACCGGGAAAAGGGAAAGCTGAAGAGCGATCTTCATACCGTGGCACAGATGTTCCCCTTCTACAGCGAACTGGCCGGAGGATGCGGCAAAGGGTTTGATGACCTGCTCTATGCCGAGTACCATCTGGAACTGGGAGAATTCGATCATGCTGAGCGGTTTGCCTATCGGTCCTTCTACAAGGCCGGTTTGCTCGAGCAGACGGAGGTGATGCTGTGCACCCAACTCTGCCTGGCACGCATCCGGATGGCACAGGGAAAGAGCAGGGAAGCGTTCGAATTACTGGCGCACATGGATCACAAGATCGACAAGGAAACCTATCCCATCCTGATGCGAACCTCGGAATTGTGTCATGCCTATCTATCCACCACACTGCACACCGATGAGGAACTGCCTTCCTGGATCCGCACCTGCACCATCCCAGACCATGCCCTGCTCTACCATGTACGGGGCTTTCTGCTCATTGTCCATGGAAAGTATCTGCTCCAGCAGAAGCAGTACATCCGACTGGAAGTGCACTGTACCCGGATGAAGGAGACCTTCGCCCACTTCTCCAACCAGCTGGGCTTCGTGCACGCTTCCATCCTGGAAGCTATTTCCAGCTACCATACCACTGGTATCACAGCAGCCGAAGGGCATCTCTTTGCTGCACTCGATATCGGGTTTGCCGATCAGCTGGAAACGGTGTTTGCCGAATACAGCCTCGATCTCATGGACCTTTTGCTTGCGGTGAAGCAGAGGTTCTCCTCGAGCTATCTCCATTCAGATGCCAAGAAAGCAGCAACCCTTTCTGCCTTCAATACCTATCTCCAGGGCCTTGCAGAGAACGTGGTGGGGTATTTCACCATCCTCAAGGATATCCAGGACGACCAGGATGTGTTTGGGATGCTGAGCAGTCGGGAGAAGGAGATTCTCAAGCTGTTGGTGGAAGGGAAGACCAACCAAGCCATTGCTGAGCGACTCTATCTGGCTGAAGTGACCGTGCGAAAACATATCACCACCCTCTATCGCAAGCTTTCGGTCCGAAGCAGGGCCGAGGCGGTTCGGAGAGCTCTTGAACTAGGTCTCGCCTAAAGTATCGGTTGCGATACTATGGCGGGGCTTTCTCTCCCCTGTAGGATTACCACCAAGGGGCGCAGTGTCTTCGCGCGCACCTTTCCTGTGTGGAAGACAAGAGGAGAACTACCATGAGAACCTTCGGTATCATCGTGATGATTGCACTGCTGTGCTTGCTTGGTATCGGTTGTGATTTTGCATACCAACCAGAAGGGAGAGGAACCCTGGTCCTGAACCTTCGTGACGGCATGAGCAGGAATATCTTCACCACTACCAATGATATGGCCGGCAATGATATGGATATCCAAGCCTATCGCATCTACCTGTCCCTTGGTGGTTTCAGAGGAGAAAGCAACGATCCTCTGTATATCTATGACCGGCAGGCAGACAGTGATTCGCTGGTCTTTGAGGCGCTGGCACCAGGAAGCTGGTCGCTCGTTGTTGAAGGCTTCAATGATTGGGATGCAACAAACAACCAGGCAAGCGGGGCGCTGATTGCACGCGTCCCGTATGCCATCCCCTTCTCCATCCGAAGGGGTGTGGTCACATCGATCGGAGGTGAGGAAGCACTGCTGGTCCCGATCACCGGCTCTACCGGAACGGTATCGGTCACCGTTGACTGGAGCGCTGCAGCGCTTCCTGCCGAACTCTATGACCAACCTGATGTGCAGGTGACGCTCACGCAGATCAATGACAAGTTCCTGCGCTATCCAACTGCTGCATGGACGGTTTCGGAAGGGGTGACCGCTACCGCCCAAACCAAACGGGTCGAAGAAGTCACCGCTACTGAAGCGACCTTGAGTTTTACCACGATACCGGTGGGATGGTATGAGGTGCTTGCCACCCTCACGAGCCAGAGCGGGGTGGAACAGCTCAAGCGATTGGGCTTTGTACGGGTTGTGTACGATCTTCATGCAGGTGGCGCAGTGACCACCAGTGCCCTGTTCACCATCACCGATGGCACCAGCTTCGCCACAGGCTCTCTGGGCCTGTCGATCAGTGAGGACATGGATCCGCTTACGGTGACCTTCCCTGACACAAACCCTGGAGAGCTGACCTATCCCAATGATGCTGGATTTGGTTCTACCATTGCCGGCACGTTTGGGGTAACCGTTTCCGGCATGGATGCTTCTTCCACCCTCACCTATGCATGGTATGTGAACGGAACCGCAGCTGTCGATGCGGATGCGACTGATGCAGCAAATCAGTTCACCTGCAGTTTTGCAGAAACCGGGCAGTATACGGTCACCGCGGTGGTGCAGGAGAGCAGTACAGCAGGAAACCTGAACTGGGGCACCTCATCGTTTGAGGTGGCGGTTGTTCCCCAGCCCCGGGGAGAGAAATGACATTGGTTGGGATCAGAAAGCACAAGAGCCATACCAAGCATGTCCATCTGCTGAGGATGGTCTTGCTGCTTGCGCTCCTATGTGTTTCCTGCTCGCTCCATGTGACAGAGCCCCTGGGAGACCTGGAGGTGCAAATTACTGCCAGCAGGAAAGAAGGCAGCACATCGCAGGCGCGACAAGTTTCCAGCGTGGAAGTGAGCCTGATCCGTACGGATCGACCGGATTTTGTCCAGAAGCAGACGCTTTCGGCTCAGCACCACTTGGCAAGGTTTGCCCAGCTTCCCGTAGGAACGTGGGAACTGCGGGTGGTTGCAAAGGATAGTGAGGGCAGGGTGCTCTCCTATCTGGGCCTTGATGAAGAGCGGGGTGCACGATCGCTTCTCTGTGATGTGGAACGTGGAAAAACGGAGGTGGTGGAGGCTTCCTTGGTTCCCAGTGTGGAGGGACGCGCAATACTGGATTTGCATCTTGATTGGGATGCCATCAACCCGCTCCTGCTGGGAGCACAGCAAGAGATTCGCATCCGTCTGGCAACAGTCTACACTGCTGATGGTCTTGACGATGAGATTGGGGTATCCCCATCCGCAACTATTGGCACAAGGAGTGCACAGAGCCTCTCTCTTACACTTTCTGATGGAGAGGAGTGCACACTCTCCAACCTTCCCAGCGGGGTCTATGAGGTGAAGGCGGAGTTGTGGACGACCGATCAGAATCAGGCTTGGGTTCGGCTCAGTGGCATGACTCGCTTTGCACGGCTCTGGGAAGGGGAGCATACGGACATGCGATGCTGGTTCTTGAATGAGGACATTGAAGTGGGCAGCGGCGGTTTTGACCTGGATCAGGATCTTGCTCCGCTCTTGGTCAGTTTCATACCAGAGCCTCCTTCCCAAGTGCAGTATCCAAATTCTACAGGTTATGGATCGACAGTTCAGGCAACCTTCTCGGTACAGGCTGAAGGTTCCCGGCTCACCTATGTCTGGTATGTGAACGGGGAAGAGGTGGAGGAGGAAACCCAAGCGAGTGCAACCCTGGTTTTTGCTGAAAGCGGGCAGTATACCGTGATGGCATCTGTCAGTGAGCTGGATGTACAAGGAGATCTTCTGAACTGGGGTTCAGCGCAAACAGAGGTGGACGTGTATGTCCTGCAAGAGGAGCGCCCTTAAATGAGGAAACCAAAACACGTTCTGTGGCTCCTTCTCTTGGTTTGCTGCCTGATACTTGGCGGTTGCTCCAATGCCGCCCTCGGCGACACTGCCACCTTGGTTCTTCAGCTGAACACCCCACCGGCCCGAAGCGTCTACACCCCCTCGATTGAGACCGATATTGCTTCCTATAGGATTGTCGTCACCGGATCGGATGAAGTGCGCACCGTGCATGCCCAGCCTTCCCAACGTGTGGCAATCCAAGCGCTCCAGAGCGGGCAGTGGACCGTGGAGGTAGCGGGGTTCAATGGTTGGGATGCTGTACGTTCGGTTGTGTCCGGCGTACAGGTGGCACAAAGCGGAATCCAGACCATCAATCTGGTACGGGGTGAGGTTGCAGAGCTTTCGGTGGTGATGGTACCGCATGCCGATACCCAAGGCTCGTTGACACTGACCACTTCCTGGTCTGATGCCACCCTCATTTCCGGATCCTGCTCCCTGACACTCTCCATCCGCCTGATCAACGACTTGATGGGCAGGTATGAGCAGCCTGTAGGCGGCTATGAGACAACCTACACTGCTGCTGCTGTCGATGGTGTTGTCCATACCTTCTCCAACCTGCCCTCCGGCTGGTATGAGGTCCGCACCCTGCTGGAATCGGATGCAGAACTGGAGGGGGGAGCGGTCCTCTACCAAAGCCTCGATTTCGCCCATGTCGTTGCCAATGATGAGGCGGGCACACAGGCAAATCTGACCATTACCGATTCCATGCTGCACAGCGGCAGTGCCGGATGGGAGTTCTCCGATCAGATGGAACAGGAGCTTGGGTCACTTGGGCTTGCGCATCTCAGTGAGGATACTGTCCTCTATACCCAGATCGACCAGAGGTTCTCCACTACCTATGCCAGTGCTACCGCAACCTACCAGTGGTATGTCGATGGGGTTGCCCAGACGGGGGCGACACAAAGCCAGTTCACCCATCGGTTCCAGAAACACGGCAGACATACCGTACTGGTTGCTGTCTCTGATAGAAATGCCTATGGGGCGGAGCACGTGACGGTGGACATCAAGCCCGGGTATACGGTGGGTGGTCGGGGCCCAGCCGGTGGGTATCTCTTTTATGCAGATGCAACGGATGTGTACAGCGGATGGACGTATCTGGAAGCGTCTGGAGTCAACCATCCACTCTCCTCTGCGTGGAGTACTGTCACCGATACCCTGGTGGGTACGAGTACCGCCATGGGAACGGGCAAAGAGAACACCCAGGCCATCGTCAGCCAGAGCGGCCATACCAGTAGTGCAGCCAGTATGGCAACGTGGATGACAAATAATTACTATGACTGGTTCTTACCTTCACGCGACGAGCTTGCAACCTTGAGGGCGACCTTCCCCTCCTTGCTCGGGTCTGTTGAGCTATGGACATCCTCAGAATCTGGTGCTACGGATGCCTATCTCAATGCTGCTGCTGTTTCGAAGTCCACCATAGCATATGTTCGCCAAATCCGGAGGTTTTAGGAGTGGATGGTATGAGAGACCGAACTGCTGAGAATACAATACCCTTGCGATTGATCCCGCTCTTGCTGGTGCTTTGCCTTGTTCTGGCATCCTGCTCGCTTGGCGGTGAGGAGACGGGGTCGTTGTTGCTCTCCTTTGCACCCGCTTCCAGGGCACTCACATTCTTGCCCGATCTGAATATGCAGATTTCCCGGATCGATCTTACCCTCACCAAGAGCGACAGCAGCGTACAGATACAGAAGACCAGCACCTATCCGCTCACCGAACCTCTTCTTTTTGAAGCTCTTTCCGCTGGGGTCTGGACCCTTGAGGCAAGTGGCAAGAACGCAAGTGGACAGACGATTGCCGAATTGGATGGACAGTCGCTTGCACTCTCGGTAAGCAGGGGAAGGAGCACTACTGCCCAACCGGTACTGGTTCCGCTCAGTGGTGAGGGTACCCTGCTTCTTACCCTCTCGTTCACCGGAAGTTTGGAGGAGCTGAAAGATCCGAAGGTGGTTGTGCACTTCTACGACCGCAATGATCAGGAAGTGGTGATGGACAGCCCTGTTTTTGAGGTGACCTCCACCACGCTCTCGAATCTTCCGTTCATCCTACCTGCAGGCTGGTATCGTGGTATGGTCGAACTCTACGATGGTGATATCACCCTCCTGGCAAACCTTCGTGACCGGCAGCTCTTCTTTCCCCGTCTGGCCAAGGGAGCGACCACAAGAAGCAACCTCACCTTTGCCATGAAGGAGTACCAGGTAGGCGATATCGGGCCTTCCGGCGGCCTCGTGTTCCATGCCTACAGTGCAACAGAGGAAACTGATGCAGTCGGGTCGAACGATGCCACCATCCATGGTGCGCTTCGTTCGACCATTGCAGGATCCTCGGGGCTCAAGTTCTATGGGACCGGATCCTATATGGAGCTCGGAGAAACCATGAACATTGTACCCAATGCACTGGAAGCAAGCATTTATGTCCGCAGCGACCATCCTGATGATGATAGGGTCGGCATCGTGGTGGGCAATTATGAGGGGGGTGGCGTTACTGCCTCCACCACCGGGTGGGAGGTCTACACCAACGGCAATCCGAGAATCTGGTGGGACGGGGGAACACAGAACTACATCTACCCGTATGATGTGCGCCAGGATCGTTGGCTTACCCTCCGTTGGGAGCGTGACCTTGTTGATACTACCATCTATCTCTACGTTGATGAGGGAGACGGAGTCCCCAAGCGTTTCTCCCCGCAGCTGCTCGGCAGTTCCATAAGCGGGGTCGGCAGGAATGTGAATCTCAATGAGGTTCCCCGAACACTTCGCATCGGAAGCGACTACCCCAATACCCGACAGGCCTTCGATGGGTATATTGCCCATGTCAAGATCTACGATGCAACCAAGACCTTGGTTGCCTACTATCCGATGCAGCGCTATCTTGAAGCGGCTCCGAATGACCTCGTCCTCCTGCAAGGCGGAGTTCCCAGCTGTGACGCGCAGGCAAGCGGGTATGACCAATCTCTGTCCATCTTCCCCTTCGGCTATCTTCGCGAGGCCTCAGTGGCTGACAGTCTGGCGGCAGGGACCTATCAAAACCTGGGCAGCGGGGAGCTCAATACCGAACGAATTGTCGCATTCGATGCGTATGCCCTCCCTCTTGGAGGAGGGCCCTTGACCGGCACTGCTGCACAGCTGTGCGCAGACTTGATCCATCAGGGCGCCGATGACTGGTATCTTCCCTCAAGCGAGGAACTGAAACTGCTCGATACGGTGCTCCATGCTTCCTACAATCCCCTGAGCACCTTCCTCAACAATGCGTGGTATTGGTCTTCTTCGGAATCCCTGCAATACCCAGATACCCATGCCTTTGCCCATCAGTTCAAGCCTACTTTTACGGATTCGGTCACCCACTATGAGAAAGGGGAGCAAGCCCTGTTTCGGGTACGGGCTGTCCGCTCATTCTGAACAGGCTTGTACTTGGAGAAAAAACGATGCACACTCTCTGCCATGGAAGTACAAGCAATGGTTGGGGTGAGAAGATTGGAGGTTGCAGAACTCTCCAGAGCCAAGCGTCTCTTTGTCGAGGTTTTCCAAGAGGCTCCTTGGCGTGACAGGTGGACGGAAGAGCAGTTGGACCTCTATTTCGGAGACCTGATGGATGGCAACAGTTCCCTCTGCCTTGCTTTGTATGCAGAAGAGAAGCTCATTGGGCTGTGCATGGGACGCGTCTATCACTGGTACGAGGGTACCGAGTATGACATCCGCGAGTTCTGCATTGCCAAGGTTTGGCAGGGAAAGGGAATGGGCAGGCAGTTTCTTGATCTGGCAGGTTCTGAGGTTGCCAAGCTCGGGGTGCACATGCTGACGCTTTCCACCTTGGCTGAGACTTCTGCGTATGAGTTCTATCAGCATGTGGGGTTCTCGGTGCACAAGGATGCCCGATTTCTCCATAAGCGGCTTGGCTAGGAGGGAGAGATGGCAACCACGGTGGAGTTCATTGAGTTTGTGTGCAGCCAGATTGATACAACCTATCAGGTCCGGTATCGCAAGATGTTCGGCGAATATATGGTGTATGCGAACAACAAGCCGATTCTCCTTGTCTGTGACAACACTGTCTACGTCAAGATGCTTGGTGAGCTGTCCGGCCTGCTGGCTGAGGCGGAAAAGGGCTTTCCCTATCAGGGGGCGCGGGAGCACTACATCCTGGATGCTGAGGACCGGGAGTTGTGCAACGAAGTGGTCCAGATTCTGGAGCTGCTCACCCCCGTTCCGGTCAAGAAAGCGAGAAAGCGGAAAAAGACGGTAGGAGAAACCTAGGCTGCGGGGTATACTCAGCACATGAACAGCTATCGCTATGAGACTCATCTGCATACCAAGGAGGCAAGCGCCTGCTCGGTCAGCAGTGCCGTAGACCTGGTGCATGCCTATCAGCAGGCAGGGTATGCCGGCATCATCATCACCGACCACTTCTATCACGGCAACACTGCTGTCGACCGTCGTCTTCCTTGGAAGGAGTGGGTCCGTAGGTTTTGCCTTGGTTTCGAAACAGCCGAGGCAGAAGGAAAGAAGATCGGCCTGTCCGTCTTCTTCGGCTGGGAGATCAACTTCAGTGGGGATGAGTATCTCATCTATGGGCTGGACAAGGCATGGCTGCTTGCCCACCCGCAGGTGATCACCTACGACCATCAGACACTCTTTGCAGAGGTGAACAGGGCCGGAGGCCTGATGGTCCAGGCCCACCCCTTCCGTGAGCGTTACTACCTGTCGGAAATTCATCTCCACCCCGCTGTGGTGCATGCTGTTGAGGTGGTCAATGCAGAGAATGACGAGGAGTTTGACCGAAAGGCTTTTTCCTACGCACAACGCTATGGTTTGTCAATGACCGGCGGCAGCGATCTCCACGATGTGGTGAAGGTGGGAAGCAGCAGCCTGGGCATGGACTTTGCCTATCCGCTCTCCTCCCTCTCCGACTTCATTGCAGCGGTCAAGGAAGGCAAGGGCTATTCGCTCGCCGGCTCTGCGGCAAGAATGCAAGAGCCGAGGAGCGAACAGACTACGTTGCGGGTGCATCTGCACCCCGTCGGCTAGTCGAGCACCGCTCGGAAGCTGACACTGCTGTAGTGTGAGGAGAGCGCATCCTTGCCCAAGCCAAGTATGGCTTCATGCGGATTGTAGCGGTACCCGCTGAGCAGGATGATCTGGAACGAATCAAAGAAGTTCAGCTCAAATCCACTGGCAATGCTGCTGGAGAAATAGGTGGTGATATTCGGGGCGGCATCCTCCGTCTCCTGCGATGCCAGGGCAAGATGTCCTGCCGAAACCTGCATCATGGGGTTGAACGTTGCATCGTCGAAGAGGGTGAGAGAAACCCTGAAACCGCTTTGGACGGCCAGGGCATGCACCGAATCGGTATCACTCTCCTCAAAAGGTGCATACGGAAAGCCAGAGAGCGGCTGGGCGGATACGTAGGCCTCTGCATTGATTCTCGAGCCCAGCGGGGTTCCCAAGGCGAGTTCCAGATACGGGGCTTCCTTCCCCTCGATCTTCGTATCACCCGAACCGAAGGCAAGATAGGGCTGCCATTCGACGGCAGCACTGAGAGGGAAGAGTGCAAGGCACACAAGGATGACCAGAAACAGTGTTTTTGAAGTGAAGCGCATACTGAGTTCCTATGGAAAAGAGATTGGATGATGAATACTCATCGTCTCTTTCCATGCAGGAAGATTGCCAAGTATGGGAATGGAGCAAAAATACACTACAAATCGCAAAACTTGGGAAGTCTGGAGACTTCTTGATGGTTTTATTCCCACTGAATGGGATTCGTACCATCAATGATGGGCAAGACGGGTCCGGATGCGTTTCTGCTCATAGAGATCCTTGTCTGCCAGATTGATCAGGGTCTCTGCCGTAATGCCGGGAATCCATTCCGCCATACCAATGCTTGCGGAGATCTTCTCTGACTTGAGCGAGAGGATCTCAAGTCCAGCCAACTGCTTGTGCAAGTCAGTTTTGATCTGCTCGGCCATGCTGAGCGTTGTTGCGGGGAGGATGAGGGCAAATTCATCACCGCCAATGCGGTAACAACTGCGATTCTTTTCCGAGACATTCAAAAGGATTCTGCCGATGTTTTTCAGCACCACATCACCGACGGGGTGCCCGTAGGTGTCGTTGATGGACTTGAAGTAGTCTATATCGAGCATGCACAGGACAAAGTGCTGGTTGCGTTTGCGTGCGTCTCCCAACTCCAGGTGGAGGGAGCGGTTGAAAGCTCGCTTGTTGCCCAGTCCTGTCAGATCATCCAAGCCTGAACGTTGGTGAATCGTGAGAATTGCTGTATAGAGACCGACGGTGAGCACAATCGTGAAGATGGCAAAGCTTATGTTGAGTATCCAGGCCACTTTCCTGGTCAGATGGCTGAAGTGATCCTGCGAGTAATCGACACCGACCAGGCCGACAACACTCTGGTCACGCCCGTCGATGATGGGAGCGTAGGCTGAGAGGTACACCCCCCATTCAGGATCATCCATCAGATCCGTTACGGAGAGTTCCCCTTGCTGGAATGTGTACAGCTCTTGGCCGTCCATGCTGTCATGGCTGCCAAAGGGAGAGAAGAGCATGCTGCCAGGCTCCTCTCCATCCAGGACGAATGCACTGGTCTGGTCATCCAGATACTTGCTGGTGTAGATGAAGGTGGCGTCATTGCGTTCCTTGATGGTTCGCATCAGGCTGGAATACTGCACATAGCTCTGATGCAGCTCACTTCCTTCCTCCAGCTCCGTCGCTTCCGACAGCGGCCGGTAGCGCTCGATGTCAGAGGAGAGGAAGGCGGCTATGGTATGGGCACTGTTGATGGCATTGTTCTGTGTTTCCTGAAGCAGGATGGTCTTGGTCTGCTGATAGATGTAGTAGATGGGCACAGAGACGCCCGCACCTACCAGAAGCAGCAGGAAAAGAAAGAGATACCGTTTCCAAGCTTTGGAATAGAACATGCATTCTTCTCCATACGGCGTACAAGGTAGGGGAGAAGTATTGGAAATCAGTGACTTTCCCCATTACGCAGTTATAACGCAAGCCCGAGTATTTGTCATTAGCAGCATGGGTTAACTTTGCAATTTGCTTACTGGAAATGGGTGTAAAAGTAGGGAAGAAGCTGATACGTATGCATCGCTTCGGTGCCAGTTTTCTCTCATGTTCTCTTTTGGGATGTTTTTTGTTGACAAAGGGGGGTTTGGGAAAGCAAGAATATGCAGGATACCTAACAACAAGGAAGGATACGTATGAAACATGTGCTGCGTGCATTGGGTTTGCTGGCTCTGATGATGGTTCTCTGTGTTGGATGCGATATGAGCATGACTGAATTGGCACTTTCCCGCAGTGCGGTGCAGACTGAGGAACTCTCCTCCAGGGCTGCAAAACAGAACGGGCCTACCCAGTTCACCGCAGTGGTGAATCTCTATCAGGACTATACGAGCGTCGTAACTGAGCACAAGGGCGACAGCGACCACTACAAGACGGTTGAAGAGACCCTCTACAGTTTCCCGTATGAGTCCTTTGGTGGTGTCATTGAGTCGGATTGGGACCTCCTGGACGGCAAGTTTGTCATCATGAACAACGTCACCAACTACAACCTTGACCAGGAGACTGCAGCCATCTCCGGGTCCAACCACAGTGTCATCCAGATTGTGGATGAGCAGAGGCAGGTGGTGGCAACATTGCAGGCGAATGGGACGATCGACGGCTCACTGCTTGGAGCCGAGATTGCAATGAACTGGGTGCTCAAGGACGCTGCCGACAAGAAACTCCATGCCAACGGCAAGGTGGCGGGCATCTTTACCTGGGCCGACTTCGATTATGAGACGATGGGTCTTTCCTACATTCTGCCCAACGGTACGTTCACCCTTACCGGATCCTACAAGTAAGGAACCTGACACA
The DNA here is from genome assembly GCF_963667405.1 of uncultured Sphaerochaeta sp. Lineage (NCBI taxonomy): Bacteria > Pseudomonadati > Spirochaetota > Spirochaetia > Spirochaetales > Sphaerochaetaceae > Sphaerochaeta > uncultured Sphaerochaeta sp. Next base: position 227,687 of record NZ_OY763408.1, read on the forward strand.
CTGCTCTGTGCACCCTCTCTCCCAGGTTTGGGAAAGAGGGTGTTGTCATGCCATCATGGTCCCGGATTTGCGCATAATCTGAAGAATTTGGCTTTGCGCCGCGTCGCCTATGGCCTATCATGAGAGCAAGGAGTGGCCTATGCATATCGTGTTGTTGTCCGGTGGTTCGGGGAAACGGCTCTGGCCGTTGTCGAATGAGGTGCGTTCCAAACAGTTCATCAAGCTCTTCAGGCGTGAGGATGGCAGCTTGGAGTCGATGCTCCAGCGTGTCCATCGCCAGATCAGGAGTGTAGACCGCAATGCAACCATCACCATCGCCACCTCCAAGACGCAGGTGTCTGCCATCCACAACCAGATCGGTAGGGATGTCGGCATTTCGGTTGAACCGTGTCGGCGCGATACCTTCCCGGCCATAGCCTTGGCTGCAGCCTACATGAGTGATGTGCAAAAGGTGGGACGGGATGAAGCGGTGGTGGTCTGCCCCGTCGACCCCTTTGTGGACGACTCCTACTTCTCCATGCTCGATCGGGTCGGAGAGGAGGCAGCGAAAGGGCGTGCGAATCTGGTGCTGCTCGGCATTGAGCCGACCTATCCCAGTGAGAAGTACGGCTATATCATTCCCCAGACCCAGGATCCTGTCAGTAAGGTTGCCATGTTCAAGGAGAAACCCGATGTCGAGACAGCCAAGGGCTACCTTGCCGAAGGTGCACTCTGGAACGCCGGGGTGTTTGCCTTCCGTCTGGGCTATCTGCTGGACAAGGCCCACGAGCTCATTGAGTTCTCCGACTACCATGACCTGTATGCCAAGTATGAGACCCTGAGGAAGATCAGCTTCGACTATGCCGTGGTGGAGGGTGAGACTGCCATTGAGGTGATGCGCTATGAGGGGACCTGGAAGGATCTGGGAACCTGGAACACGCTCTCCGAAGCGATGAGTGAGCCCATCGTCGGGCAGGGTAGGATGGATGGGAGCTGTGAGGGTGTCCACATCATCAACGAGCTCGACATCCCCATCCTGGCCATGGGCCTGAAGGATGTCATCATCGGTGCCAGTGCCGAAGGAATCCTCGTCTCGGAACGGGAGAAGTCGAGTGCCATCAAGCAGTATGTTGAGCAGATGGACCGGCCGATCATGTTTGCTGAGAAGTCCTGGGGCAGCTACCGCATCCTCGATGCAGGCGAACAGAGCCTGACGGTCAAAGTGGTGCTCAATGCCGGGCAGAGGATGCAGTATCACAGCCACCAACGGCGGGATGAGGTCTGGACGATCATCAGTGGAACGGGTGAGGTGATCGTCGACGGAAACCGAACATCAGTTGGGTGTGGGGATGTAATCCTGCTCAAGGCAGGAGTTCGCCATACCATCCTGGCCGAAACGGAGCTGCAGGTGATCGAAGTGCAGAGCGGAAAGGATATCAGCGTACGGGACAAGACCAAGCATCCGTTCCCCTAGAAGGCGCGGACTGCCCGGACGGCCAACAACTCCGACGTTTCCACCCGGCCTTGCACCCCGGTGAAAAATCCCTGTGCCCATGCACGGTCCTCATCGTAGGATGAGGAACTCCAGTATGCATACCCTTCTCCCCGGAAGGTCTCTTTCCCGGTTCTTGCAAGGTTGGTGAACAGGAGCGACAGCTCATCCTTGGAAGGCAGGAACCAGTCGTCGTATCCCTTTACCGTCAGCTCGGCACAGACGTTGGGAGCCGAACCCGAGTCCGTCGGGTCCGTTTCGAAGAGCATTTCGGTATTGGTCTTCCCGCTTCCTATGCTTGTATCGGTCTTCGCTGCTTCGCTCCCCTTGCCCCAGGAAGCCAAAACCTCGGTTCGTGCAGGAGCCGCTTCCAGATACCTCCATCCATCCGATGCTTCCCCCTTGTCAAAAAAGACCAGGCCCCCGGCGGGACCGAAGTCTCCCACCTGGTAGGAGACGGGCTGGGATGATGCGGTGGTGGTGCATCCGCTGGCAAGCAGAAGTCCCAAGAAGAGCAGTGTACAGAGATTGAAGATAGTCCTTTTCATGCTACTCCTCGGGATGGGACGGGCTGTCGTCCGCTGCGTAGAGGATGTCCGAATAGATCATGTAGCCCCCTCGTTCACGGTCTTTCACCGCATAGGTGGCTATCTCGGCACGCTTGATGAGGGTGTTGATGTCATCGCCGTGTTCGGGATAGAGGGAGATGCCCAGGCTTGCCGATACATCGATGGTGGCATTGGGCAGCTCAAAGGGCTCCTGGAAGGCAATCTGGATCTTCTTGGCAACTGCCAAAGCGTCCCTGCGCATGCGGATTCCGTTGAGCAGGACGATGAACTTGTCCCCGCCGAGGCGAGATACCAGGTCGCTTTTGCGCAGCTGTGCCTTGACGCGGGCGGCTACGATCTGCAGCACCTTGTCCCCTGACTTGAAGCCCTGCGTTTCGTTGATGGTGGTGAAGTGGTCGATGTCGATGACCAGGAAGGCGACGAAGTCATCGGTGTAGCGGGCTTGGCTGACAGTAAGCTTCGCCTGGTCATGGAAGAAATTCCTGTTGGGAAGGCCGGTGAGAATATCCTGGGTTGCCAAGAAGGCCAGCTTGTCCTCAAGCCGCTTCTGGGCAGAGATGTCCTCCGCCGATCCATCATAGTAGCAGACCTCCGCGTCCTGGTTGTACACCGTCCTCACCGTATCACGGATCCAGATGGGCTGGCCGTCGTAGCGCTCAACCTCGAAGACAAGACCATGGATGGATTCATCGCGCTCGATGATCTCCTGCCAGGTCTTCAGCTCCTGCTGGTCGACGAACATCGAAAAGTAGTTGTCCGATTTCATGACATCGAGGCTCGGTGCCTTGAAGATGTTTGCCAAGGTCTGGTTGAGCTCGACAAACTCTCCGCTTGGCTTGATGCGGTAGAGACCGGAGGGAACGCTGTCGAAGAGGGAGGTGCTTGAAAGGTTGCCGTCGGCCGCCGCCCGCTTGCGCAGAGGTTTCTGCCCAGCTTTCAGGCTGATCTTCTCCAATCTGCGCAGGATCTTGGCATGGGCATCCATCGGGTTGACCAGGGAGATGGCAGGGCAATCGGGAGGAAGCTCCTCCTTTTCACTTACCAGTATGATGTCATCGATCGAGCCGATGTCCTTGAGGATTTTCTGCATGTTGTCCACCGAGTAGTAGTCCTCGAGATCGTAGGAGAGGATGGCTGCGTCGAAGCGCTGACGCTTGACTGTGGAGAGGGCGTCCACCATGGTGTCGACGTGGGTGATGTTCTCTATCTGGGTCTTGAGATAGGTTGCCAGCAGTTCTTTTGCACCGGTTGCTTCAAGTACGACGATCAAGCGAATGGATTCAAGCATGGATGTCCCCCGTAGGACTCATTATCAATGCGCCTTCACCGTTCTGTCAACGATGGATGGATAAATCAGTGGCAAATTGGCAGTCCCTGCCCTATACTCAAGCTATGGGAACCCCACTGCAGATCATCCATGTCCCCAGGCGTTTCGTGCAACAAGCATGGGGAGGTACAGAGACTTTCATCACCGAGGTGTCCACCCGATTGGGAACAAGGGGCTTTGAAGCCACAATCCTGACGACAACTGCGCTCAATGCAAAGCGTAGGGACTCCTATTTGGGTATTCCCATCCAGCGATACTCCTACCTGTATCCCTACTTGGGTCTGAGCGCTGAGGACAAGCTGCAGCTGGACCGAAAGGCGGGCAATATCTTCTCCTGGTCCCTGCTCCTTGCCCTGCTGGACAGGAGGCGTAAGGTGGATATCCTGCACCTCCATACCGGCAAGCGGCTGGGAGGAATTGTCCGCTTGTGCGCAAAACGGCGACACATCCCCTATGTGATCTCATTGCATGGTGGCTATCTTGCAGTCCCTTCGGCAGAGCGGCAAACGTGGACCGATCCCACCAAGCATGCCTTGGAGTGGGGTAAACTTCTGGGTTTGCTGGTAGGCTCCAGACGGGTACTTGATGATGCTGCTGCCATCCTTTGTGTAGGAAGGGATGAATATGAGGCCATGCAGAAGCAGTATCCGGACAAGCGTGTCATCCATCTTCCCAACGGTGTTGATATCGGGCGCTTCTCTTCCGGTGATGGGCAGGCATTCCGGAAGCAGTACGGGATTGCAGAGGATGCCTTCGTGCTGCTTACCGTCGCACGGGTGGATGAACAGAAAAACCAGCTTGCACTCATCAATGCCCTGCCGCATATCCTTGCCCAGGTTCCCAACGCGCATGTCCTGATGATCGGTCCTGCGACAAATCCTGCATATCGGACGAAGGTGGTGGCTCGGGCAACAGAGCTCTCCCTGCAAGGAAAAGTGACGCTCTTGGATGGCTTTCCCTATGGGGACCCTGCTCTGGTTGATGCCTATCACTGTGCCGATTGTTTTGTGCTTCCTTCGCTGCATGAACCGTTCGGCATGGTGGTGCTGGAGGCTTGGGCCAGCAAGCTGCCGGTCATTGCAAACCACGTTGGAGGCCTGATGCAGTTGGTGGAAGACGGAGTCGATGGCCTGAGCATGGACGTAGCTGCCGATCCTGCACAACCTGACAGCCTTGCAGGCTGTGTCCTCAGGCTGGCGGCTTCAGCGGACTTGCGCAAGTCGTTGGCACATCGGGGCAGGGAAAAAGCGATCGAACGATACAGTTGGGATCATATCACCGACGAGCTGGCCGACATCTACCGGAGTGTGTATGCAGATACTCTTCGTTAACACCACGGCAGGCTATGTAGGAGGGGTGGAGCAGCACATGGTGCTGGCTTCCGACGGACTCGCTTCTTCCTCACATGTGTGCAGCATTGCACATCTGAATACGGATGGCAGGGCATGCGAGGAGTTTTTCACCCATTTTGCCGCCTCCTATTCCCTCAAAGACACTCCGTGGGAGGAAGTGCTTGCGCAATCCAAGCCCGATATCATCTACATCCACAAGTGGGATGCAATAGCTCCCATTCTCAAGGCGAATGCGGGCCGTGCCGCAGTGCTGAGGATGTTCCACGACCACGACATCTACTGTCCGAGACGCCACAAGTACTACAGCTGGAATCGGAAGATCTGCACCCATCGGGCAGGCTTGGCCTGCTATTTCGACCTTGCGTTCCTTGAGCGGAGAGACGGCAAGCTCTCCTATGCCCCCATCCTTCCAAAGCTCAGGGAACTGAAACGCAACCGTCAGCTGGATCGTGTAGTGGTGGGAAGCTCCTACATGCGCGAGGAACTCATCCGCAATGGCTTTCGTCCAGACACCCTGGAGGTGATTCCTCCCTCTGTCTCGGACTTCGGTGAGCCGGTGGCAAGCCTTGCCGACACCAAGAACGTTCTCTATGTGGGCCAATTGGTACGGGGCAAGGGGGTGGATACGTTGCTTGAGGCCCTCGCATTGGCAGACAGCTCGCTCAGCCTTGCCATTGTGGGTGCCGGCAATGATGAAGAGTACCTCAAGGCTTTGGCCTCGGAGCGGGGACTCTCCGATCGTGTTTCCTTCTTGGGGTGGGTGGACCACCAGACCCTTTCACGGTACTACGACGAGGCGATGTGTGTTTGTGTGCCCTCCCGCTGGCCCGAGCCGTTCGGCATGGTGGGGCTTGAGGCGATGCTTCGTGCACGCCCTGTGATCGGGACACGGGTCGGGGGCATTCCCGATTGGCTTGAGGATGGACAGAATGGCTTGCTGGTTCCTCCAAACGATGCGCACCAGCTGGCAGAGGCAATCAATCGCATCTGCCTGGACTGTGCGTACGCACAAGAGCTGGGCAAGCGGGGGAGGCAGCGCGTACTGGCAGCGTTCTCCTTCGATGCCTTCGTCACCAGACTTACCACGTTGATGCAGGAGATGCGAACATCATGTATATAGGGATCCCCACGTTCGGTACAGACCATGGCAAATCCGGTATCGGCAGCTACCTCAGGGAACTGCTCATCCGCTTCGATGCACTTGCAGAGCAGGAAGGCTTCACCTTTGAGCTCATCGGTCCCCAGGAGGACGAGGCGTTCTACCGCAAGGGCCTCTCCCATATCGGATGGCTCGGGGTTGAGGATGCTGACAAAAGTCCCATCCACAACTTCTTCTGGAACCAGACCCACTTTCCCTCCCTGGTCAAGAAACGTGGCTACGATCTTGTTTTCTTCCCGGCTGCCAACCGTCGGCTCAGCGGCAGGCTTTGCTGTCCTACCGTGGGGACGGTGCACGATCTGGCCGTATTGCACATCAAGGAGAAGTACGACTTTGTGCACTCCTTCTTCAACCGAAAAATCCTTCCCCATCTGATCCGCAAGCTGGACCACATCGTGACGGTCAGTGAGTTCAGCAAGCGCGACATCGTCCGGTTTGTCGGGGTACGGGATGAACTGGTAACCGTAACCCATCTGGCTGCAGACCAAAGCCGTTTCACCCCGGCTCATAACCGGGCTCAGGTACGATCCGACCTTGCCAAGCGGTTTGGGTTGGAGCAGCGGTTTGTGCTGTACATCTCCCGACTTGAGCACCCGGGGAAGAACCACGTCAGCCTCATCAAGGCGTTCAATCTTGCACGGGACCTGATGGCAGAGCCGTTTTCGCTTGTTCTTCCCGGACCTGACAAGGAGCGCTCGGAAGAGATTCATGCGGAGGCGTCGCGTTCTGCCTATGTACAGGACATCCACTTCCTCGGCTTTGTTGATTGGACCGATGTCCCCTTGCTCTACCAAGGCGCATCCCTCTTTGTGCTTCCGAGCAGGTTTGAAGGGTTCGGCTTGCCGGTTCTGGAAGCGATGGCTTCGGCCACGGCGGTCATCACCAGCGATGCAGCCTCATTGGTGGAGATCGGAGGGCCTCAGACCCCGCGTTTCGATCCCGATGACTGCACCGCCATGGCCAAGCTGATGGTACAGCTGCTCTCGGATGAGAAAGCATGCGAGTCCTTGGTGGAAACGAACCTGAAGTGGGCATCCACCTTCTCGTGGGAGCGTACGACAGCGCAGACCTTGGAGGTGTTCAGAACCACCTCGGCAAACCGTACGGGGAGGAAGGGCCTATGATGTTTGTCATCCTGTTGGACTGTCCCATCCTCTCCCGCTCGAAACTGTTTGCAGAGAGCCTAGCAGCAACGCTTACCGATGCCCAGGTGTTCGATCTCACCCTTTTTCCAAAGGATTCGGTCCCACCTTTCACCGGGCAGGAGTCGCCGCACGTTTTCATCCTCTATGCCGAGGGAGCACTGCTTGCCGAACCTTGGCGCCAGCGCGCGGACCTCACCATCTACCTGGAAGCCAGCCAGATGGATATCACCGTGGAGGTCTTCGGCTCCTTGCAGGAACGCAGGAGTTCGGAACGAACCCTGGCTGAGGAAGTGCAGTCCATTCTCAAGGAGAAAGCTGCCGACCAAGGCCCTACCATGTTTGCCGATATCGTGATCGCCTCCGATGAGAAGCTCGAGGAAGCGGTTGCGTCGGTGAGCGGGTACATCGAGCGCATCGATCCGAAGACGAGCAGGACATTCCTCGATGCTGAGAGACGACGCGCACGCCTTGAGCAAATGATGCGCGACTACCAGCATGCGACCATGAAGAGCCGCAAGGCCAAGATCAAGCGCAGACTCTGGTTGTTTGTGGTCACCGCCACCTTGGCTTTCAAGCGCTTGCTCGACATCGTCTTCTCCCTGACCGCCCTGCTGATGCTCTCCCCGCTGTTCCTGGTGGTGGCGCTTCTGATCAAGCTCTACGACCGTGGCCCTGTCTTCTATGTGCAAAAGCGGGTGGGCTTGCACGGCAAGGAGTTCCCGTTCCCCAAATTCCGCTCCATGGTGCGCAATGCCGATGCACTGAAGGATACGCTGCTGCAGCAGGCTGACCGAAAAGGGGACATCACCTTCAAGATGAAGCGCGACCCGAGGATAACCCCCATCGGACGGTTCATCCGGAGATTCAGCATCGATGAGCTTCCCCAGTTCTGGTGTGTGCTCGTCGGGGACATGTCCATCGTGGGACCACGTCCCCCGGTGCCCCGGGAGGTTGCCCTGTACAGCCAGGAGGACCGCCGGAGGCTGGAAGTCAAACCCGGCCTCACCGGTATCTGGCAGGTGAGCGGACGGGCGGAGATCGGCTTCAAGCAGCAGGTGGAACTGGATGTGCTCTACATCGAGAGCCATGGGTTCTGGCTTGACCTGAAGCTGATCCTCAAGACCATACCGGCTGTCCTGACCGGCAAGGGAGCATACTAGCATGGCAGGAAAAGACCTTACGCTGCTGGGCCTTTCGATTACCAATGTCACCATGGATGAGGCGCTTTCGCTGATCAGCAGCACCCATGAAGGGGTGCATGCCATGCACTTTGTCAACGCCCACTGCATCAACGTAGCAGCAAAGGATGAAAAGTACCGCCACATCCTTCAGAAGGCTGATGCCCTCTTTGCAGACGGCTCTGGCATCCGGCTTGCAGGAAAGTGGCTGGGTTGCCCGATCGTGGACAATGTGAATGGGACCGATCTCTTTCCGCTTCTTTGCGACAGGTTTGCAGAACAGAACAAGAAGATGTTTCTCCTCGGCTCTGCTCCCGAAGTGGCCCACAAGGCCGGGCTGTGGGCCGAGATGAGAACCGGAAAGCCCATCATCGCCGGCACCGCCCATGGCTACTTCAAGCCAGGATCGGAAGAGGATGCACTCATCGCTCAGATCAACGCCAGCGGTGCCGATCTTCTGTTGGTTGCCCTTGGGGTTCCCAGACAGGAGCAGTGGATCGAACAGATGCAGGACAGGCTCAACGTCCCGTTGTGCATGGGAGTGGGGGCCTTGTTTGACTTCTACTCCGGAACGGTGAAGCGTGCTCCGAAATGGATGCGCGCAATCGGGATGGAATGGGTCTGGCGTCTCTTGCTGGAACCCCGTAGAATGTGGCGTAGGTATGTGGTGGGGAACATAGTCTTTGTGATACGCCTGCTGCGGTTCAAACATAAGGAGCAGAGAAAGACGTGAATGTGGTATGTGACTTTACCGATACTCCGGTGCTCTCCATCGATGGGGGAGCCGGATCTGCGTTGACCTGCTTTCTTCCCGTCATGGGAAAGCCCTTCCTGCATCACTTGCTTGGCTACATCGCTCGCCTTGGGGCCAAGGAATTGGCCATCTTTGTGTCCGACCATGCCGAACAGTTCGAGCAGTTCATCGGAGACGGAGAGCGATGGGGCATCAAAACTTCCTACCATCTGGTGAAGCGCGGTGTTTCCGTACCCGAACGGTTGGGAAAATCCTCCCCGTTTCCCAGTGAGGAGCCCTTGCTCTTCTGCAATGCACGCTATCTTCCTTGCCTGAAAGAGTCTCACCTGCTTGGGTCTGCTCGGTTTGCCACCCAGGAGGGAGAGGAGACGGGTTGGTTCCATGGAACGCTTGGACAGATGACAGAGACTCCCACGGTATCCTTGGAGTGCCTCTGCCTCACCAGTGCCAAAGCCTATCTGGACAGCATAGGAAGGGTGTTGTCCCGAAACGGAGGTTCCCTGATCGTGATGGGCAAGGAGCTTCGGGAAGGAGTCTGGGTGGGATCGGGAAGCAAGATTCACCCCTCCTGTACGATTGTTGCACCGGTCTACATCGGCAGCCAAGTGAATCTGGGAGAGGGAACGGTGATAGGTCCGCGCTGCGAAATTGGTGATGGATGCATCATCGATGCCGACAGCACCGTGATTGAATCCTCTGTGCTCAGCGGCAGCTATGTGGGAAGGAATCTTGAAGTGCGCTCCTGTGTGGTGAACCAGAACACCATTTTCAATGTTGTCCTCGATAGTGCCTATGTCGCCAGCGATACCATGCTGGCATCCTCGGTGGAGCAGGAGGAAGATTCTCCCGATCGCATCAAAATCAGTCTTGCTTCACGAGGTGTGGCACTGCTCCTGGCCCTGCTGAGCCTGCCGCTGCTGGTCCTGCTTCTGCTGTACAACCGCCTGGTTTTCCATCGTACTCCCAGCAAGCTGAACGTCATCGCCTTGCCCCAGGCACCCAAGGAGAAGCTGCGTACCCGCACCTATACGGTGCTCCGGCTTCGGTCCGAGAAGAAGGGCAGTCTCTGGTGGCATGCACGGTGGGTCCTTTTGCCGGGGCTTTGGCAGATCGTGCTGGGAAGGGCACGCTTCTGTGGGGTTCCCTACCGAAGGCCTGAGGATTTTGCCAAGCTCTCCAAGGAGTGGCAGAGCATCTACCTTTCCAGCCAGCCAGGGGTCATCACCGAAGCTGATATCCTCTACAACGAACCTCCTGAGGAGGAGATGCTCTTCGCCTCGGAGATGTACTACCATGTGGTGGACTCCTTCTCCTACAACGCAAAGCTCATCCTTCGCTACCTCAAGGCCCTCTTCAGCTGAAGCTCAGTTGCACGTTCTCCAGACCCGCAGGAACGCATCGGTTTGCCCGTTCCATGTCCGGTCAGGCTCTCCTGCATCCGAGAGCAGGCATCCCAGCATGCCATACAGGCTTTCGCGCGGGTAGCGATACGAGATCTTTCCGAGCTTGGCCTGTTTCACCGCATTTCTCACCAGCTTGGCAGCGGTATGCTGTTCCCGCTCGCGTAGAAACGTGTCGTGTGCATACGCCCCTATGTCGGACCAGCGTTTGCCGGTCCGCTCAGCCTCCGTATGCAGCAGGACCTGCACCCATAGGTTTGCCATGCTGAGCAGTTGCTCCAGGGTAGGTTGCTCGATCGACTTGTCGGGATTGATCTTGAAAGCGGCCGCTTCCTGATAGAGAGGGACGATGAGGGGGGAGGGAAGATCCTGCAATGTGCTCACCTGCTCTGTGCGATATGAAAGTGGTGGCTTGTACGCTGACGAGGCAATGAGGAGGGCATCGCCCAGTGAGAGGGCGCACTTTTGGTAGTTGCGGCGGATGAAGTCAGGGTCGCTGAGCTCATGGTGTGCATCCTCCTGGCATGCATACCACTCCCTGATCGCCTGCAGCAAACCCGAGCCGCGGTTGAGCAGGAGCCTGAGGGACTCTATCTTGGGCAAAGGTTCTTTGATTGAAGGAGTCATGTGCTTGGTGAGGATGTCTTGTTGGCCGTACATGACCTTGTGTCCATCCAGGAGGTCCTGCCACATCAGGGAGTGGGGGAGCTTGGAAAGGGAGGCAAGGCTGAGCGGCTTGCCGACATCCACCTCAATGTGGAGTCGCTGTTCGAACTGTTTGGTGACATTGCGTGTGTCCGGGGGAAGCTCCATGGCTTTGTCGGTAACCACAAACAGGTCAAAGTCATTGTACGGGTGCTCCGTCCCCTCGATCAGGACACAGGCCCCTTCCCCTCTGCCGTACCCGCCACCCAGGATCACCGCCAGGCAGTGGCCGTCGAAGGTGGCTGCCAAGCGCACTCCCAGCTCGTTGAGTGTTTCGGCAAGGAATGCTTCGAATGCAGGAGACCCTGCCCAGGAGTACCGCTTGTGTTCAGTCATGGTGTTCCCGCTCCTTCAAGCCTTGGAGAAAGCCTTTGCGCCGTCCAAGCAGCTGGCTCATCCGTAGATAGGGTGATTCGTACAGCAACGATGGCTTCTTGTGTTTCAGCGCATACATCCAGTCACTCTTCAGCTGACGGAGGAAAGGGAGCAGTGAGTACCGCAGCAGCGAGCGTTCCCAGCCTGACCAGGTGAAAATCTGTGCCTCAGCCCTGCCTTCCCCCCGGTGACGACGGTAAAACTGCCTTGCCGTATAGTTGTGGGAGTGGTAGACGGAACTCTCTTTCACATAGCGGATCTGGTTTCCAGCCTGTCTTGCACGCCAGGTCCAGTCAATGTCCTCAGAGTAGGTGATGTCGGTACGGAAGGGCATGGTTTGCCAGGTGCTCCGCCTGATTGCAGAGCTGGCCATGGAAAAACAGTGCTTCCAGTACTGCTGGCGCTCCCCGTCCCCGAAGGTGTCCTCGGTATCCTTTGCAAAGAGGAGTTTGCAGTCAGGCCGGGGCAGCTGTCTGCCGAATACTGCACAGACCTGCCGATCTGCAAAGCCGGAGAGCAATCTTTCCAGCCAGAATTCATCCAGAGGGGTACAGTCGGAATTCAGGAACACTACAAAAGGCTGTGTTGGATCCGTCTCTTCCATCGCCCTGTTGAGCACTGCTCCGGGAATGTAGGTGCCCCTTGGTACCCGATGCACCTGAACGGGCTGCTCAGAGAGAAACTCGAGGGTTCCGTCGGTGGAGTCGTTGTCATAGACATGCACAGAAGCAGGGAGTGACTGCTTGAGCACCCACTTGAGGGTCTGGGTGAGGTAGGCCAGGTCGTTGTGACTGCGGATCACTACCGGGACGGCTGTTCGCTCAGACATCGGTCGATCTCCCCTTTCATGATACCGAATAGGTCATCGAGGCGTTTGGGCCTGTGTGCATCAGGCACATTTGTCGCATAGGAGGCAACCGATGCATGGTGTTCCACCGCATAGCCGTGCATGCCTTTCAGAGGCCGTTCCCCCATGTGGCTGGGTACCAGCAGGACCCCAGGATTGAGGAGAAAGAATTCATCCCCGTAGCGGTTGTCGGGAAAATCGACGCCGTAGCGGGTTTTGGTCTCCTCATCGAGGAAGGAGCCGCAGTCGAGCGGGCTGAGTGCTTCGTGGATGATTTTCTTGGCATGAGGCTTGAGGTACCAGAAACGGGCCATGGTGGAGTCGTAGACTGCTGCAAAATCTTTCCCAAACACCAGGGGAGTCTGTTCGATGATGCTCATGAGGTCGCAGGTTTGTACGATATCGGTCATGCCATGGTCGGAGAAGAGGTGGATCCGTACCTCCTCATACTGCTCGTGGGCTGTTTTGAGCAGGAGTTGCAGCTGCTGTTCATACCAGGCGATCTTTGCATCGACCTGGTCTGACACTGAGCCGTATTGATGGAGAATGGCATCCATGGAGGCCAGGTAGAGGTAGGCAAAGCGTACGTTGCGATTCGGATCGGCAAGCGCTTGGGACAGGGCGGCAAGGTTCTGTTGCTCAGCCGCTTTCCAATCGGAGAGAAAGAAGTCGAGGTTGTTCTTTCGTGCCCAATCCATGATGGTGGCACTGCCGCTGTTGATGCCTCCTTCTTGGTAGAGGTCCTTCTTCTCGGTGTAGTCGAAGAGGGGCAGCAGCTTGAAGGGCATGTTGTAGATGTTGAAGTAGCCGGTGTATCCCAGACGCCACTTCAGGATGCGGCTGGCAATGTTGCGGACCCTGCCTCGGCTGGAGAGTGCCTTCGGGACAAGACGCATCAGATGGATGAACGGACACCGCTTGAAGGGGGAGTGAGCAGGGTCGTAGGCGAAAAAGGAGAAGTGTCCGTGGTCACGGGGCATGAGGCCGGTAAGGATGGTCGGGTCGCAGGTGGAGCTGTACCCGAAGATGGTGCCCAAGCTTTGCTTGTGCTCCAGTACCTGGTCCAGAAATGGGTGGGTCTGCATCAGATCCCAACCAAAGGCATCAATGAAGATACAGAGACAGACCGACTTTTTTTTCAAAACAGCGTGCTCCTATGAGGGAAAGGAAGCAAGGGCCTCTTCACGGGAGTTGTACACTTCCATGATCTGGTGCAATCGGACCAATTCGAACAGGACGCGAACCGGCTTGGTGACGTTGCACAGCTTCAGTTCCCCCTCTTTCTGGTTGAGTCGCTTGAGGGCGAAGAGCAAGACCCCGAGGCCTGTACTGTCGATGAATGTGATTGAGGAAAGATCGATCACCATGGTCTTGGTATTCTCCAGATGGCCTTCCAAAGCCGCCTTGAACTCCTTCGCATTCGATGCGGTGAGGGTGGTTATCTCTGGCACCACTACCAATGCCTGTGGTTCCTGAATGGTTTTCATAGCAATTCCTCCGGTTTGTACAGCACGTTGTCTCCCTCATCATATGCCAGAATCACAAAAACAGATAGACCCAAATGTTTGCTTTCTCCGCCTCCTCCCTCTATAGTGATGCTATGGTTTTCCGACGATTGGCCATCCTGATGGTTCTCACGCTCTTCGTTCCTGTTCTGCTCTGCTCCCAACCGTTTGTGGAGCGGTATTTCCCTGCAAAACAGAGGGCAATGGATTTCGAGCCACAGCTTTCCGTCCATATGGCAAGCGCTCAGGTGGTGGTGGTCAGTTTTACCGATGGCTTTCAGGGCCTGGAAACCGATCCATTGGCAAGCCGGAGCTCCGATTGGAGCATCAATGGGAAGGAACCTCTTGCTGTGCATCATGCCTCGGCATCTGTCAATGAGCTGCCCAAGCAGAAGGATGGATCCTACCCGGTGGAAAGACGGTACTCGCTCTTTCTTGAACTGGAAGGGCCGTTGGAAAACCTGCATTCCTATGCGATAGACGGGCCGTTCGGAGCCCTCTCCTTCGTGTTTGATGAGAAGAAGATGTTCAATGAATCGATCAAGGTGAACCAGGTCGGCTACCATCCTGACAGCATGGTACGGTATGCAAACCTCGGTATCTTTCTTGGGGACGGAGGGTCGCGCAAGGTTGCTCCGGATCTCCCCTATTTCGTGCTTGATGAGAATGACCGGGTCGTGTACTCGGGGAGGGTTGCGTACCGTGGGGATGATACTGAGGTCGGTGAAGATACCATCAGCAGCGGTGAGTATGTCTATCGACTTGACTTGGCCGAAGTACCCCCCGGAGGTCCCTACCGGATCCACATCCCCCAATGGGGTGTTTCTCATCCCTTCTCGATCTCCTACGAAGCGGTGGACACGATTGCCACCACCTACCTCCGTGGTCTCTACCACCAACGCTGCGGTACAGCCCTCACCCTGCCCTATACGCGGTATGAGCGTGAGGCGTGTCACACCGAAGCAGCGCTGACCAGAACCTCCTGGGAGACGTACCCGGCCATCGAGGTAACCAAAGCCGACCCCATCATATCCATCTCCGGAGGGCATCACGATGCCGGAGACTTTGACCGTCGTCCGTACCACACCGTGGTCCCCATCATGCTGCTCGGGTATCTGGAGGCTTTCCCCTCTCACTTCCTGGATGGCCAGGCTTCCATTCCCGAGTCAGGCAATGGTCTGCCCGACCTGTTGGATGAGGCCCTTTGGGCGATACGGGGGTGGGAGAGCCTGCAGATCACCGATTCGACGGATCCCTCCTTCGGAATGGTCATGGCAGGAACCGAGGCAAACGGCCATCCTGAGTACGGGGTGGTGCAAGCCGATACTGATACACTGAAGTATGGGACCTGGGATGTCGATGATGAGACAACCCTGTACGTAGCCGGTATGATGGCACATGCCTCCCGTCTGCTCACCGGATATGGGCCTTCCTGGCAGGCCAGATCCCGGGAGCTGTATGAGAAGTCGCTCTTGGCTTGGGAAGCAAGCCATGAGAATGCCACCCAAACCACGGCACATCTGTACGCTTCCCTGCAGCTGTTTCTTGCAAGCCCACCAGAGCGGGCACCGGAGTTTCACCAAGCTTTTGCCGACGATGCCCGTTTCATCCTGATCGAGGATGGAAGCTGGCCCGAGCAGTACCGGCCGGGCAATATCCGTGCAACCTGTCACACCTTCCACTTCTCCAGCTATCTGCTGGCCAACAAGGATGTCGATGAGACTCTGCAGGATGCCCTTGTCGCTCTGGTCTTCGAGCAAGCAGAGCAAGGTGGGTACATGGGCTTCTCAGCTGAAGAGGCGTTCTATCCGCAGGGGGTCACCAAGTCCTACGGGTGGGGCGCCGCTACAGCCCAGGGCCGGTATGCGGATGTCCACGCCTTTGCCTACCGACTGGCAGAAACAGAAGAAGAGAAGGCAAGGCAATTTGCCATCCTCAGCCAGTACAGCGACTATGCCCTGGGTTTGAATCCTCTGGGCATGAGTTTTGTCACCGGACTGGGATCAGTCCAGCCGGCAAGCCCCCTGCATCTGGATTCCTGGCCTGCCATCGAACGTGGTTTGGGCCCCGTTCCGGGTATCCTGATCTACGGCCCGTCGAGCGAACGAAGCAATGCTGACTACCAGAAGGTTGTTTCCGATACGCTCTACCCGGTTTGGGAGAACATGCCCCAGCAACGAAGATGGGCGGACGGTTGGTCGCTGGTGAACAACAACGAGTTCACCATCTGGGAGACGATGGTCTGGAATATTGCCCTTTCGGGGGTGCTGAACACCCACCCTGTCAGCGGCCGATGATCTTTTTCAGCTTTGCCCGCAACGTATTGCCATGGATGCGCAGGTGGTAGGACTCAACCATCGATTTTGACCAGAGCTTCTTGTACTCAAGGTACTCGCCCCCAAACTCAATTCTCTGGTACTGCTTTTGGTAGGAGTCCTGGATGATTTCCGAGAGAATGGCATTGCCCGGCGACCAGTCTGCATACTTACGGTTGTAGGAGCCGAAGAGCATGTGAACCGAGCCGCGGTAGACCAGATTCAGTTCAAAGGCGATGAGGGTATGATCTGCATGCAGGGTACAGAGGTCCAGCATGCCTTTGCCCAGGAAGGTGTGGGCGACCTGGGTGTAGAACGATTTGAGATGCTCCAAGGCATTCGCTTCGGCCAAGGCTTCGGCCTGCCAGCTGGTATCGAAGAGGGCCATCACTTCCTCCAACACGAAAGCAAAACTGCTCTTTGCGTAATCTGCTTCGCATTGGTACCGCTTGAATGCGTAGTCCGGATACTGTTCCCAGAGCTTGCGGGTGTAGCGGCGGATGCGTTTTCGGTGGCCTTGGGTGCGCTGGTCAAGGTACTCCACCCATGTTCCTTCCAAGGGAAAATAGGGCTGCTCATTGAACTGTTGCAAAAGAGAGGGGATCGACCGGCTTGCCAACAGTTCCGATATGGTGGCCAGGTTTCCGCCCTGTGCATCGAGTTTGAAAAAGTCAAAGGAGTCCACCGGCACGTCAATCGCCTGTATCAGGGCTTCGATCGCCAACGCTGTGGCCAGCGGTTCCGGTCCAAGGAAGGGGGTGATGCGCTGTGCATTGAAATCTACGGTGCGCACGACCACCCGCTTGCCCAGCTTTCCCGGTTCCTCCGTGAGGCGAAACACCCCCATCGAGCAGAGCGTTCCCATCTGGTCGAGAAAGCGGCAGGGCAGGATGCGTTCTTCCCTTGCATACAGGGAGATCCCGATCTCGATCCATTCGAGGTGGTCAAATGCACTGGCGAATGGGGTGTGCTCCAACAGGGTGTTCCAATCAGATCTGAACGCTGTATCAGGCGGCCAGGAATCGATGTGAACGGTCAACTCCTGTCGTACATCCTGTGTCATGAATCTTGACTCCTTACTCGAACTTCCTTGGCATCCATACTACCATGGTTTACACTGTTTGCATGAAGATTTTGATCGTGTCGAACCTGTTTCCCCCTATGGTTCTGGGTGGCTATGAGATTCTCTGCCACCAAGTGGTGCGTTCGCTAAAGGCCTTGGGCCATACGGTGACGGTGCTGACCAGTGATGAGGGGGGCCATGCATCAACCGCTTCGGTTGTCCGCACCCTCAAGGTCTTCCAGAGCTTTGACAAGAAGGTCGAATCTTCCATGCGGAGAGAGAAGCTCAGGACAGCGAGACACAACAGGCAGGCGACCAAGGCCCTGCTTGATGCCGAATCCTTCGATGTCATCTTCCTGTGGAGCATGCTCCGTCTCACTCCCTCATGTGCCCAAGCAGCAGAACAATCCGGCACTGCTGTGGTGTATACCTTCAATGATGAGCATCCTGCAGGCTATTTGCCGGCACCCTTTTCTGCCAATCCCCGTGCATTCGTCCGGTGGGCTCTCGATGCAACCTTCTTTCGGTCCCTGACCAACCGCTCACTGCACTTCTCTTGCACCACCTGCATCAGCAAGCTCCTGAAGGAGAATCTGCGCAAGGCAGGGCTTCCTATCCAAGAAAGTGAGGTCATCTACCAAGGCATTCCCCTTGAGCAGTTTCCCAAGCGGGCTGGAAGCGCGTTGCCTTCCGGTCCGATCAGGTTGCTCTATGCAGGCCAGCTCCACTCCTACAAGGGAGTGCACACATTGCTGGAGGCTTTGGCGCTCCTGCACGATCCAACACGTTGGATGTGCTCCATTGCAGGAAGCGGGACACCCGCCTATGAGCAGCAGTTGATCGGGCAGGCCTCCCGCCTTCCCATGCCGGTGAAGTTTTTGGGCAGGGTTGCACACGAGCAGATGAGCAGTGTTTACCAGGACTGTGATGTGCTGGTGTTCCCCTCCATCTGGCCTGAGCCGTTCGGACTCACCCACCTTGAGGCGATGGCAAGCGGACTTGTGGTAGTGAGTACCGTCAACGGGGGGCAAGGGGAGTTTCTCAAGGACAATGAGAATGCGCTGACCTTTCCCCCTTCCGATGCCAAGGCCCTGGCAAGCCAGCTTGAGCGTCTTGCAATCGAGGAAGGTCTCTACCCTCGGTTAGCCGAGTCAGGACGCAAAACGGTGGAGGATGGCTTCACCTTCGGCCGCTATGTCTCTGATCTGGTTGAGTTGTTGGAGAAGGCTAGAACTCAGCATCGATCGAAGCAATGACAAACGTCGTCTCATTCACGTTGTAAATTCTTCTGCGTTTCTGCTCCCTCGTCAGCGAGTAGATGATCTGCATGCCGCGGCCGCTGGACTCCTCCTCAAGGTTGAGCAGGTCGAAGAACTGGTCCGAGGATTCCGGCTTTGCAGGCAAGTCCCATGCATCAGCCCGGTCCCGGATGATGAGGGTTATCTCCTCTGCTACGATGACTTCCAGGGCGATGATCTCATCAAGGGTCGACTCCAATCCATGGACGATGATGTTGTTCATGAATTCGCTTGCCACAATCCTGCATCTCCATGCTTCCATCTCGCTCTTGCCCAGTTTCTGGACGAAGTCGGCACAATCCTGTGCCGTCTTGTCCACCATGGAGAGGCTTGCGGGCAGTTCGAGCACCGTGGAGTACTCACTGCTCTGCCGCACCTGCATGGCAATGCAGGTGAAATCATCCTGGCGATGGGAGAAGCCGTTCCGGTCTAGCATGGCATGGCACTCCTGTGGCAGCATGGCCACTTCCGATTCGGCTGAGTCTGCTTTGAGCAATTCCAGGAAGGCTGGCAATCCGAGGGTTTGGCCGGCATCATTGGTCGACTCGAAGACGCCGTCGGTGTAGAGGACGAGCATGTCTTCGCTGCAGAGGCTCTCCTCCATGACCAGCGATTGGGCATACTGGTGGTCTCCATCCCACCCTAGGGGGATATCCCCAAGCTCATCCAGAATTCGGATGGTATTCATTTTCCTGTTGACGATGGCCATGGGGGGATGACCGGCGGTAAGTGCCTGTACGGTCATGGCCTTCGTGTCGACGATGGCCAGGCACAGGGTCATGTAGCTCTCCTTGAAGAGCCCTTCGGAGAGAGTCTTGTTGAGGCGGGTGACGATTTCGGCAGGGGTGCAGTCCTCTCTGGCGGTGGAGAGAATCATGCCAAGCACAGACTTGACGCCCATCATGATCAAGGCTGCCTGCACTCCATGGCCGCTGATGTCCGCTACATAGACAACGTAGCGGGTGTCGCTGATCTTCAGGCAGTCAAAGAGATCTCCTCCGATTTGCGCCCAGGGACGATAGTTGGCAGAGAAGATGACGTTGCCCTCTGCCTTGAACCAGCGGGGAAGGATGTAGTTCTGAATTGATTGTGCGGTATCCAAATCCTCCATGATGTCATCGTACAGTGCCTTGATTTTCTCCTCGGTCTCTTTCTTTGCGGCAATGGAACTGAACTGGGCTCCCAAGCTGGCGATAAGACGAATTTCCTCTTCAGTGAATGTGCTGTCATTGGCAATCTGGATGACCAGTCTTCCCCGTTGCTTGCCTTCGATGAGGATCGGCTCTTCCCGGCTCAACAGCTTTCCATCCTCGATGGGGCTGCCGTACGTCCTGTTCTTGTACTCGATGCCGACGCTCAGGTTCTTGTGGTTCCTGAAGGTTTTTCGGATGGAGAGCAGAGCCTTTGCAAAGATGTCTGCCAAGCTGTTGCTTTCATCGGCAACCAGTTTCATGATGCCGAAGAGACAATCCAGCTCGCGTACACGGTCGGAAACCTTGAGCAGCAGTGCTTTCTGTTCCTCTTCCAAACGGACACGCTCTGAAATATCGGTTGCAATGCCACGAAAGCCGGTGATCTGCTCATTCTCCTGAATCGGGGAAAGGACAAGATTCACCTTGAAGCGCATACCCCGGCTGTTTGCCATCCAGAAGTCGTCGGAAGCCAGTGGGATTTTGCGAGCGGACAGGTTGCTGAGCACCTGGTGGATGTGATCGATCTCATCAGGCGGGAAAAAGTCCTCAATGGTCGTGGGATGGAACTCATCGCTGTCAATCTGGCGGAACATCTCATGGGTTCGCCGGTTGTAGAAGGTGAGGTTGTGCTGCCTGTCGAGCTCTACGATGAGGCCGGGCAGCATGTTTGCCATCTCCATGAAGCGCTTGCTGCTGTTCTCCAGTTCGGTATTCTGCAAGCATGCCCGGCAGGCTGTTCCCAGCTTGTGGTTGAGCGGACGCAAGGCTTCCAGAAGGTCGGTGGAGAGCTCATCACCCTGGCGGTACAGTACCAACAGTCCCATGTCTGCAAGACTGAGCACATAATAACGGCCTTCCCCGACGGTGGTGACCAGGATGTCCTGCATCTGGCTTGCGTGGGAGAGCTCGTCCATCAGTGTCTTGAAGGAAGGTTGCCTGTCCAAGGAACGGGGAACGGCATAGGCTATATCCAATCTGAATGCATGATCGTCCTGCTTGGCAAGCAGGATTGCTCCCATGGTACACCCCAACTCCTTCAGGTACGTGGCCAGGCTCATGCCGAGCATCTTCCTCAGATCGAGCGAATCGCCGATGGACAACAGGATTCGGTAACAGATTCGTTCAATGTCTTGGGCCATCATACTCATTGCTCCTTATGCGCGTTCACTCTTGGTAGGGTTGCCGTACTTTGGTCAGGACGATGCCCTCAAAATGGGCATTGGTATGCTGCATGCGTTTGATGGAACGCTGGATGGCATCGGGTTTGAGGGTGTCGCAAGCGGTCACGAAGAGAATGGAGTCTGCATAGGAGGAGAGGATGTCCGAGTCGACACAGTCCTGGACCGGCGGTCCTTCCATGATGATCAGCGAATACTGCTGCTTGAGGTTCTCCATCAGTTCACGCATCCGTGCCGACTGCAAGAGGTCTGGGATGACGGCTTCGCCTCTGCGGACGATGACATCGACTCCGCTGAGTCTGGTGGGGGAGATGATCTGCTGGTGGTCGAACACTTTGTAGGAGAGATACTCTCCCAGACCATCTCCGATCTTGGGATCCTCGTCTATGAGGAAGGGACCGAACGGCGAGGGCTGCTCGGACTTTCGGATCTGGGCATCGATGAGCAACACCCGCTCATCCTGGCGTCCGAACACGGTTGCCAGATTGATGGCAACCGTGGATTTTCCCTCCCCATCGGTGGTGCTGGTCACCAGGAAGGTTGCACCCTTTTGCGGGTGAGCTTCCCTCAGGGGACGGCAGAGGATGCGGTAGGCCTCGATGTGCACCGATTCGCCCTCATCCGAAGGCAGGAGACGGCCCTTGTTGCGGATATAGCCGATGGTTTGCAGGATGGGAACCTGCAGCTTCTGCCTGGCATCCCCTGCAGATTTGATCCGCATATCCAAGGCGATGGATACCAGCAGCAGGGTGAAGCCGAAGAGGAAGAACAGCGCGGTCACGGCAACGGCAATGAGTCTGCGGTTGGACTCACGGGGGTAGAGTGGATTGATGGCTTCGCTGACAATGGAGAAGTCGGTATGGGGCTGGTCCTTAATCAGGCTGTACTGTTTGAGGACTTTCGAAAGTCCTTGCTCCGCTGCCTCGAGGGAGGCCATCGAGCCGCTGAGACGGGTATACTCCTGGGTGAGCAGGGGGAGGTCGACGAACTTGTTCTTCAGCTCCTCATAGCGAGCGAGAGAGTTCTGATACTCTGCCTTGGCTTCGATGAGCTGCAGCTCGCTTTCCAGCAATCTGGTCTGCAGATTCAGTGCATAGATGTTTTCATTCTGAGCCTGGGCGGCAACGGTGATGCGGCTGGAGAGCAACTCGTCAAGTTGCGCTTGTGCCTGCATCATCGCTTCATCGGGAGTTTTCTGGGCCATGAAGAGCTCATAGGCATACTTTGCTTGCTCGAAGTCGCTTCGGCTTGTAGTGCCGCGTACATAGCCATTCTCCGCTATGACGAGTGCGCTTCTAAGGCGCTCCTCTTCGATGGGATTGGTTTTGTTGGCCTGCAAAACCTCGATTTTCTGCTGTAGCAGGCGGATTCTGTTGGAAATTTCATCGGACGAGAGGTTGTCAGAGACCAGAAGCGCACCCTGATCCTCGGATTTTGAGCTTTCAAGCGATGTTTGGACGGCAATCTCCTGGCGGATCTTGTCCACCTTTGCCTGTGCTGTCTCTATGAGGTTCTTCGTACGGGCGAGGGTGGCTTCGAGGGCGAGCAGCTCCGAGGTGTATTGGGTAGCCTCGGTGGTGATCTCCTTGATCCCGTGTTTTCTGGTGAAGTCGGCGAATGCGCTCCTTGCTTTCCCAAGATCCTGGGCAGTTGTCTCATACTGGAGTGTGAGGTCCGCAATCTTGCTCTCGATTCCTTGGTCAATCATCCGATTGCTGTTCTCCAGGAAGATGTCACGGATGGCATTTGCACGGAGGGCGGCATCCTCGCTCTGGTCGGAACGGGCGGAGATGAACATGAGGTTTGAGTCCCAGGCAGTGTCCACATTGATGGAGGACCCGATCTCCTCGAGGGTACTCTCGATGGCGAGTCGTCTTCGGAGCTCCTCGAGATTGGTCACGATCTTGACCATGTTCACATAGTCGACAAGGTCTGTGGTCCTGGTGGTCTCCATGAGTCCGGTTCCCTGGTCGTAGGTGAGTTCGGTGCCGCTTCCTACGCTTTGGTAGATCCTGAAGGTGTCGGAGACATATGACTCGATGGGTGCATAGTAGAGTACGGTGGTTGCCTCATACTGGCGGTTCCCCAGGAGCAGGGCTGCAGCGACTCCCAGCAGGGCGGAGAGCAAAGCGAGTGCGATGATCGTCCCGATGCGCATCCTCAGGCTCTTGACGATGGTTTTCAGTTCAAGAGGGATGTGGAAGGACTCCTGCTTTGTCTCAGGCTCATGCGCCATATTCGACTCCTTATCGTTTCGGGGAATGCAACAGTTTGGCTTTCACCTTCTCCTTGATCGCTTTGTCGGTGAAGAGACTCCAGAAGACAACTACATACACCAAGATTCCGGGGATTGCCATGAACATCATATCCCACAGCGAATCGACTGAAAAGAAGAACTTCATTCCGTATCCTGCCCCAACCAGAAGGAGGGTGGGAAACGCTGCGGGCAAGTACACGCGGGAGAGGTAGCGGGAGAAGGGGAAGCCGTACGCTCGTGCCGCCTTTGCAGGCACCACGATTCCGCTGACCACAGCACTGGAGACCACCGTCCCCAAAGCAACACCGGTCAGCCCGAGCGGTTTGATGAGAGCAAGACTGACCGTGATGTTGATGAAGGTGGAAAGGCTGGCCGAGACAGCGCTGAACCGGTGGTACCCGGTCATGGTCAGCACGTTTGAGGCGACCAGTTCAGGGACTGCCACCACAAAGGAGGTGATGAGAAGCCAGAGGGGAACGGTAACGGCTGCATAGGACTCTCCGACCCAGAGCACCAGGAGGTCTTCACCGAAGACATAGACGCTGCCGGCTATGAGAAACCCGGTGGCCATGATGTATTTGGAGAGGTCGATGAGCAGGTAGCGGATGGTATCGGTCTCTTGCTTGGCTTTCAATTCGCTTATCAGGGGGGTGAGGACGTTCACCAGCTGCTTGGTCAACAGGAAGGCGTACTCGGTTACCTTGATGGCAACGGCGTAGAAGCCGACCAGTTCAAGGCCGAAGAAGAGCTGGATGATGATGGCGTCGGTCTGAAAGAGCACCAAGCCGGCGATGGTAGTGAGGAAGGAGTAGATGCTGAAGCCCATTGCTTCACGGAAATCCTTTTTTCTCACTAGTTTTGGGCTGAGGCGCAGCCCTTTGACATTGCGGTACGCAAAGTACACGTACGCCAGGTTTTCAATCAGGAAGGCCAGGCAGTTCATGCTTGCCAGCCACACGATGCCCTTTCCCATGCTGAGGGCGATCCAGACGGTGAGTGCATAGATCATGGTGCCCAGGATCTGGATGATGTTGGTCAGGTGAATTTCCTGTTGACCGAAGAGGGCCCCTTTGAAGAGGCTCAAGGGGATCTGGATGACGAGGGAGCGGATGCCCAGGATGAGCAGGACCGCCACAGCCTCAGGGGCAACACCCGAATCAATGGAGAAGAGTGTGGGGTAGAAGAATGAGAAGATCCCCAAGAGAAGCATACCCCCCACGGCAATGGAGACATACACGTAGAAGATGGTGCTGAGCATGTGGTTGCGGTAGTCGATTTCCCCGGTGGCACTGGTTTCCCCGGTCCATTTGACCACCCCCAGCCCAAAGCCGAAGTCGAGGAGGGAGAAGAAGCCGATGATGGAGAAGGAGAGATTCCACAGGCCATACGCTTCAGCTCCGAGATTGTTGATGATGAAGGGGATGAGCCAGAAGGAGACGACCATGGTGAAGAAGAAGCGGAAGTAGTTGGTGGCTGCGTTGATGGAGACCTTCCGTACCCGTGCATTACTGTCCATCGATGCGCTCTCCCCTTGTTGGTGCTGCCTTGTCAAGCAGAGCTTGTCCGAAACCCAATGCAACCACGGTCTGGTAGAGCACCGGGGTCTGCCTCAGTACCCACTCGTAGAGTCCTATGGCACAGACCATGGTGAACCCCATGGACAGTGCCAGCAACAGCCTCTGTTCCAGTGTACTCCATCGTATGCCACGCACCAGCATACTGGCAAGGAAAATCAAGAGGATGGTTATGAAGGCCAGCATGCCGATGTAGCCCATTTCGGCTGCGGTAAGCAGGTAGATGTGGTGTGCCACCCCTGCTTGTTCCTCGTTGCGCATGACCTCGATGTGGCGGCGGTAGTCCATTTCCTCGGTAAGTACCTTCGAGTAGAGGTTGATGCCCACTCCGGTGGGATGGTCATCCGCCATCATGAGGGCTGCTATTTCAAACTCGTTGCGTGCTTCCTCGCTTGCCGGCGGAGCGTTGAGGAAGCGGTCGATGACGGTGTCTGCGACCAGGATGGCTCCTATGAGCATGCAGATGACAATGATGAGGGTGGTGCGCTTTGCCCGCACTTCCTTGTTCTTCCTGTTTCCTACCACCAGAGAGCCTACCACCAGGGCAGCCGCAGCTGCCATGCCGGTGCGAGAACCTGTGGTGAACACGGCAAAGAGGGTTCCCAGCGCTGCTGCGAGGGCAAGCAGAAAATGGATCAGGGAAGCTTGCTTTTCGTACAGCAGCCAGACGAGCAGAACGCACAGGATGATGAGGGCAAAGGATGGGATGGTGTTCGAGTGGTCGAAAAAGGCCCAGGCTCGGTAGATTCCGTCCAGGTATTTCTGCTTGAAGGTGATGAGGGCAAGGATGATGCCGGTTGCAATGTATGCACCCACCAAGGCTTGGATCGATTGGTTGTTCACATCCTCGGTTTTGAAGAAGTTGACGGTCACCCAGTACATGATGCCCATACGGACCAGTTGCCAGATGGCGAACCATCCGAGCAGGGAGTTCCCCGCCCGCACCAGGCTGAAGATGATGTAGAGAAAGAAGAGTGACAGCATGATGGTGAAGCGGGGCTTCCAGACAATCTTCTGGGGAGTGCGCAACATCATGCCCAGGGCGAGGCCCCAGGCGATGAGGTCTGCAAAGGTAACCTCAAAGCCGCGTACGGGTCCGCGGTAGTACTCCATGGAGAGGAAGTTGATGCTGGTCATGGAGTTGAAGAGAAAGGTGACGACCATGAAAGCAAACGCCAGACGTTTGAGTCGGGGTGAGAGTGAGGAGACTAGTGCGATGAAGGGAACTCCGGCGGCCATCGCTATAAGGAAGACGAGATACTTCATGGTTGGGGCAATGATAGCATGTGCAAGGACGGCGGAAAAGGTGAATGTGTCATCCTCTTTTGTAAGCTGACATGAGAGGTATGTTGGAGCGGGACTGTTTCCTCATCCGAGATGTGATTCAAGATCGAGTCCATCCTGGTACTTCTGCATGAAGACCCTGAAGGTGTGTTCTGCAACAGGCAAGGTGAAGTAGTTGCCTTGTACATAGGGACAGCCGAGTTCGCGTGCGGCCTCAAGCATTTCCTTGTTCTCGATTCCCTTCGCCAAAACGGTGATATCCTGTTTGATTGAGGCATCGTACAATGCCGCATACACCTGCTGGAGTTGGGCGGAATAGGCTGCGAAATCGAGTTTGATGCAGTCGAAATCTGCACGGACGAAGGCTTGCAGATCGAAGGCGGTTTCGGTGAACACATCCAGTGAGACGGAGAATCCTTTCTCACGCAACTCCCTGATGGCGAGGATGGACTCAGGGTTTGAAAGCGCAGAGTCCTTGATGTCGAATTCAATTTGCATGGGATGGAGCCCTGCTTGTTCCACCAGAAACACCATCCTGTCGGCAAAGCCCTTTTTCAGGCTCTCATTGCTGATGTTCAGCACTACCTTGAACGTATAGGGAACGATACGCTCCAGCATCAGTCTTCGGATGGTTGCCAAGGTCTTGGTGATGATGATGATGTCGATGGTGGTGATGTGATGCAAGTCACATGCCAGATCCTTGAAGACACTTGCGGAAAGGATCCGAAAGCCTCCCAACTGCCAGCGTGCAAGGCTTTCCACTCCCACAACCGTTTGTGTGGTTGTTTCAATGATCGGCTGAAAGAATGGGTTGAACTCCTCTTGCCATCCTGGTGACAGGAACCCTTGCTTGCACTCGTCAATATCCAGTTTCTTTGCGCGGACTGCTGCATCGGCAACCAACCATTGCACTCGTCGTTTCTGTGCTGTCTGCTTGGTGAAGTATGCCAGATCTACGAGTTGTGCAAGCGAGTCCACCTGGTAACGGAGTCCTGATCCGGCACACCCTATGGTCAGTGCAACGGGAGGCAGGGCAGGGGAATCGAGGCGATGCTCGAGCCGTTGGACAATGGTCTGGCAGACAATGCCCTGATAGTCTGTCTTTTCCCTCTCCTCATTGAAATTGTTGGAAGGATAGGCGCGGATCACCATAAACTCATCATGTGAGGTCCTTTGGACATTGTTGATCCCGAAGTACTCGGAGAGCTCGGCGGCACAACCTTCGTAGGCTTGCTCATACTCCTTCCGGTCAATGCATGACTGGAAGAGTCCTTGTGCATGAATGGTGATGGAGAGGCAAAACAGGGAGTCCAGATCGTTCTGGTGGCTTTTCAGCCACTTATGGAGTGCCTTGCCTGCATTGCTCCACGGTTCGGAGAGATTGGCGCATAGAAAACCTATGCTTGTAGTGAAGAGAAAAACGACACAAAAAATGGCACTCGCAAGATAGCAGTCACACAAAAGGCTGGTTACGAGTGCAATGAATCCGAGGGATGCAAACACTAGGTGATGACGCAAGAGAATTTTCATTGGTTCTTCCTTCACTGCAAGCAAGCGACCTCTCTTCCTGTTCCCAGAAAGAGAGGCGTGGGATTGGGCGATTCATCAATCGGTGGGCTTCACAAAGTAGCTGCCACGGTTCTTCAGCAGCAGTTTTGTTCCGTCGACAACTGCAGTCAATGGACGTTTGGAGATGTAGAAGTCCATGCCGACACGTTCATGCAGGAATTCGTCGACCCCGTCGATCAAGGCCCCGCCACCACTGATGTAGATCCCATTGACGATGATGTCGGAGGAGAGCTCGGGTGGGGTGTTTTGCAAAACCTTCAGAACCATGGTTGCAATCGATTCAAAGGGTTTTGAAAGCACATCACGGATTTCGGTTTCGGTGATGGTAATCTTCTTGGGAAGACCGGTCACCACATCCCTACCGCTTGCCCACGTCTCCCTGGGGTTCTTGATCTTCTGCCTGAGCGATCCGATTTCCATCTTGATCCTCTCTGCTGTTTTCTTTCCGATCAACAACCCATGCTTGTACTGCAGGTAGTTCATGATCTCGTTGTCAAAGTAGTTTCCTGCAATCCTGTTGGACTCGGAGACCACGATGTCTCCCAGTGAGAGTACGCCGATGTCGGTGGAACCCCCTCCGATGTCGATGATCATGGAGCCGTTGCTGCTGAAGATATCCAGCCCGGAGCCTATGGCACCGGCTTTCACTTCCTGCTCGATGAAGACATCCTTGACTCCAAGCTTGTTGCCCAGATCCATGAAGGAATCTCGCTCAAGTTGGGTTACTTCGGAGGGACAGCAGAGCAGCAGGGTGGACTCCTTGATGTCGATGTTGATGTTCTCAACCTTGTGCAGGGAAATTTCGATAAGCTTCTTGGTTGCATCGATGTCGGAAATGACCCCCTGGTTCAAGGGGCTTACGATCTTGATGCCATGGTGACCTTTGCCTATCATGTTTGCTGCCATGGTTCCCGTGGCGATCACTTCGTTGGTTTCATAGTCGAATGCTATGACCGAAGGTTCGTTGGTGATGATGCCTTCCCCTTCAACATAGACCAGGATATTCGCAGTACCGAGGTCGATACCGATGTTTTTCCCAACAGTGCCTTTTTCCTCTTTCTCTTGTTTTCGAATGGTAAATGCCATGATGCAAATCTCCTACAGCTGAAGCGGATTGACCAAGTAGTCTCCGCGATTCTTCAATAAGTATTTCGTACCCTCTGCAACACACGTAAGCGGGTTGTGGACCACTTTCACGGGAACCTGGATCCGCTTCTGTATGTACTCTTCGATGCCGCGGATCATCGAGCATCCTCCGGTGAGCAGGATTCCGTTTTTGAAGATATCGGCTGAGAGTTCCGGCGGTGTATCCTTCAGGACCCCGGTGATGAGCTTTACGATCTCGTCGAAGACCGGTATCAGCACGGATTGGACCTCATTGGTTGAGAGCATGACCCACTTGGGTATTCCCTTGACCATGTCTCTTCCCGCATAGCGGTTCACGATGTTCTTCGCTTCAGCGTGGAGGTCTCCCAATTCGATTTTCATCTTCTCGGATGTCAGTTCCCCGATTTCGACGCTCTGGGTTTTCTTGACATACTTTGAGATCTCATCATCCATAAAGCTTCCTGCTTTCCTGATGGTGCGGGAGAGCACGATGTCCCCAAAGGAGATGACCCCGACGTCCGTGGTTCCCCCACCGATGTCTACGACCATCACACCCTTGGATTTGAAGATGTCCACACCCGATCCAAGCGCTCCCGATTTGATCTCCTCTTCGATGAAGACGTCGGTGATGTTCATCTTGGTTGCAAGGTCTATCATGACGTCCCGTTCGATCTTGGTCACTTCGGAGGGACAACAGATGACGCACGTTGTCTTGGAGATGTCTTTCTCGGTAAGGTTTTCCACCTTTCCGAGTACGTAGGTCAACAATGCCTTGGCAGCCCTCATGTCCGAGATGACTCCGTTGCGCAGTGGCTTGATGACGGCAATCTTCGAGTGAACTTTTCCCAGCATCTTGTGGGCGTCTTCACCGGCGGCCACAATCTTGCCCGACTCCCTGTCGAAGGCAATGACAGAAGGTTCATCAAAGATGATGCCTTTCTTTTCGAGGAACACCAACAAATTCGCTGTTCCGAGATCGATTCCCAGTCCCAGCCTGTCTTGTACTATCGCTGCACTCATTCTTATCCCCTTGTTATACTTCGCTATAAAAATATCGACTCGTCATCTTGAGCATCTTCTTGCACCCATCAATAACCGACGTCAATGGGACTTCGGAGAGATGTACCGGTATCTGTGCAATGTCTGCAAAGTACTCTTTGATTCCGGGAATTTGTGAACAGCCGCCGGTGAGCAGAATGCCGGAATCGACGAGATCGCCTGCCAGCTCGGGAGGTGTCTCTTCCAGGGTTGCGAGCAAGATGGCTTTGATCGGGTCAAAGCTTCGGAGCAACACGTCACGGACTTCCTCTGGGGTTACCGTGATCTGGCGCGGCAATCCGGTTACCAGATCGCGTCCCATCGCTTCTGCGTGGATCGGATTGCAATCCTCATCCATCGGGAAGGGGCCTGTCAGGGAAGCAAGGCTTATCTTGATCCGCTCCGCAGTCTGGTTGCCGATCTCCAGCTTGTGGGTTGTCTTGACGTGGTCGATGATCTGACGATCGAAGTAGTCACCTGCAATCTTGATGGATTTGGAGAGGACCACTTCTCCCAGGGAGAGGATACCGAAATCGGTGGTGCCGCCACCAATGTCGATGACCATGTGTCCTCTGGGGGCAAAGATGTCGAGTCCTGAGCCCAGTGCCCCGGCTTTGATCTCTTCTTCAATTTCCGTGTTTTTGATGCCCAGACTATGTCCAAGCTCAACGATTGCCTCTTTCTCGGTATTGGTGATTTCCGAGGGGATGCAGATCAGAAGCTTTTCGATTGAGTCGAGGTTTGAGAGAAAGATCTTGTCCAGGGTGAACAGCAGGATTTCCCGGATCAGCTGGATGTCCGAGATCACTCCACCTTGCAGCGGTCTGGCGACTTCCACCTTGTTGTGGGTCTTTCCCACCAGTTTCGCCGCTTCATGTCCAACCGAGACGACATTACCAGTTGCTTTGTCGATTGCAATGATCGATGGCTCATTGAACAGCGTCCCCTGACCTTCGACATAGATGAGAAGGTTTGAGGTACCAAGGTCGACACCTACTGATAAATTTGTTTTTTCCTTCATGTCTTTCCTCCACCAGAATTCCAGAAATGCACAAGCAGTACTGCTTCAAATTTCAAACCGATCTGCCATGAATGTTTTTTTCTGAGGAAAAATCCAATGCATTTTGGTTGAAATTCCGATTCAGTAAAACACAGCACTATTGGGTTGTCAACAATATAAATAATTAATTTTTCGTTATACAGAAAGGACTTATAACATATGTCAGTGCATTCTTTGTACAATGTTCAGTTGGCATTTGTCAGCTGTCAAAGCCATTTATTGATACAAATATGATAAGTAGTTCTCTTCCAATGGATTAGTATACAAGTTTTTTTTGTAACCTTTTCCAATTACTGTGACAAATGGCACAAGAGAGAGAAATCCGAGAGGTTACACTTTTTTTTGATTTTCAGCGAAGCATGAGGGAATACAAAGAATCCCTTGCGTGGCTTTTGGGAGAAAAGATGACACGATGGAGCTGCAAAGAGGTCAAAATTTTGGTTTTGGGTCGGGATATTTTTGGGGAGCATTCTCCATGCAAGATGATCGTATCGAGAAAAAAGAGAGATGGACAACTGTTTATTGCCCAAAATAAGAGGCAAAATCCCTGCCTGACAAGAACCAGACAGGGAGAAGAAAGCACTTAGAAGTAGCGTACAGCACGGACAAAGTGCGTATCGGTTTTCCAGAAATAACCAACCATGACTGTGTTATTTGCATTTGGTGTAAATTCATACCCAAATACAGTAGCACCTGAATACGGAGGAGTATCGCGAAAATCTAGCTGTTCCTCCGAGGAACTCCAGTAGTAAGAATTCGCTGGTGTTGCGAAGTTTCCGATAAGGCTGTAATTGAGACGCATTTTCCTCAGTTCATCTCTCGTTGGCAGGAACCAGTCGGAATAGCCTCCACCTCTGTAAGCACGAGTCATGCCTGCAGCATACGAGGCTGCCGATTCTCCCAGCGAAGTGACGATTTTATCCGTATTGATCAAGCCTTTTCCGATTCCGCCTTCCGTTCCCACTATTGTCGTTATACTGTTTGACCAAGCGATTTTGGAAGAGGAGATATCGCTCTTCGCGGCTATCAGACCATGTACCTGTCCGGTGAGGAAGCCGGGATCCCCGCTTGCAAAGAGATAGGCGACTATACCGCCCTGATAGTAGTCTCCGACTGCAAGATCTTGTGAGCTGAGACCAAACTCCTGTGCAGGACCTGGGGCCAATGTGGATGATTCTTTCACCCGTATCCGTACCTTGGTGGCTGTGGTCACATTCGAACCTGGCAAGATCATGGCCCGATTTCGGCTATCCACTTCAACAGCAGCATACCTTTCAAAGGACGAACCGTCGATGGCGACACTGGCCTCGAGGTTGGTCCGGTTGGTAGAGAAGCCGGTCAGGTTGATGATCGAGGGGCTGGCAGGAGAAGCAGGGTAGTAGCCAACCAACGTGTCACTTATGGACGGGCCCAGGGGCTTTTGGACAGGACCGAGGGGTGAGCTGGTGATGCTTCCCTGATAGTTTGTTCCCCCAGCGGTTACCGTTACCGTGATACTCGTCCCTACATCACTCGCAGCCAACATATACGTAGTGCCATTTGCACCGTTGATGGCTGTCCCGTTGCGTTTCCACTGATAGGTGGGAGTTCCTGCGTTGGTCAGGCTTATATTTGCCGTCAGGACTTGGCCAGTGAGAGCGTTGCCTCCAATAGACACCGTACCGCTTATCATAGCCTTTTCGATGGTAAGGGTTCCCGTATCGCTTATATCGAAGCTGTAGTTGCGGGCACTGCCTCCTGTTAGGGTAAGCGTGTAGGTTCCTGCATCAGGGGTAGATGTTGTCCCAGAAGTTGCAACAGGAGGAGAATACCATGAGGCAGTAGCAGTGCTTTCTCCAGCCACAAAGCCGGTAACATTGACCAGGAAGGTAGGAACAGCAGAGCCGTATTGCTGGGTATAGTCCCCCACCGTTGCTGTCAGGAAAGCTGGTGTAATTGAGGCCTTTCTGCTTGTATCATTGACCAGGGTGTAATTGAGCTTATCCGCACCTGAGATTTCATAGCGGATATCAACGGCCTTGTCATTTCCTGCATCCTTTGTGTTATAGATTGCGAGAACAGAGTCGAGAGACACACTATCTCCCGCAATGACTCCAGACAGTGTGCCCTCTGAAGAGATTGGTACCGTACGAGTTCCATCATAGACCCTTGAGGCAGGGAAAAGGGTATCAATGACAGTCAATGGCTTTGGTTCGATGGATCCCCAACGCAAAGCCTCGACTGGTGGGTCGTAATTGCCTGCATTGGTGCCATCCAACGTGTATTTGATGGTGATCTGATTAAATAGATTTCCATTATAACCATAGGTAACGTCAGCGGACCCGTACTGTGCAGTGGCTTCTACGGTAACGACCTCTCCTTCAAGAACACCGGAAAGCGTACCTACAGTGACAGTACCGTGTACTGCTATTGTACCATCATAGGTCTTTGTATCACTCTCCAAGGTAGGAGCACTAATCGTTAGCTGCTTCTTTAGGATCGAACATACTGGTTGTGAACGCAAGTCCGAGGGCTTGAGATAGTTGTCCTTGTCGGCTCCCTCCAGGGAGAAGAAAACTGAAATCTGTTTATAGTTCTCCGCTATAGGGGTGTCATAGGCAGCTGTTGCTGTAAGTCTTACATCATCTGAACCAACTTTTCCAAAGGTACTGAATGTGGGAGCTGTTGCAACGGTAGTTCCGTCATATACCTTGTTGTTAGTGGACTCAGTAATCATAAAACCAAGTTGTTTTGGGGTAATCACACCTGCTTGCGATATAGTTGCGTTCCCTGGTGTAATGTAGTTGTCCTTGTCTGTTCCGATTAAAGTGTAGGTGACGGTAATGGGCTTGTCTGTTCCCGCATGCTTCGTATCATAGGTTGCAATAGCCTGTACAGCCAACGAATCATCGGAAACAAAGCCTGATAAGGTGCCGTGTGATTCTACTTTTGCAGCACTCAACCCATCATAAGGTTTCTCTGGCTTCACGGTAGTTCCGGAGACGATGAGTGGTCTCTTGTTGATGAGGCCCGCTTCTGTTTTGTCGACAGGCTTGAGGTAGTTGCCGGAATCAGCACCACTGAGGGTGTACCCGATGGTGATCGTTTTTCCGCTGCCTGCGGTTTTGTCCTCGTAGGTTGCTGATACTTCGGCTGTCACTGCATCACCGGAGATTACTCCGTTCAGTAAACCCTTCGAGGTGATTTTCGCTGCAACCAAGCCGTCATACGCTTTGGTAGTGTCAACTGTGGTACCTTCCATGGTCAGCGGTTTCTTCAGGATGGTTCCCGCAACGAGTGAATTGTTCGGCTCGAGGTAGTTTGCCTTGTCGGTACCACTGAGGGAGTACCGGGTTTGGATGGCATTGCCGCTTCCGGCATCAGGTGAACCGTAGGATGCGCTTGCGCCTACCGTCACATCCTCGTCTGCAATCTTTCCGGTGAAGGTCACGCTGGAAATGGTAGCTGAGGTAGTACCGTCGTAGACCTTGCTTGTCACCAGGTCGGTTCCTGAGACAGAAAGTTGCTTCTTGGCAATCTCCCCGATGGTGGAAGCATCGTCTGCAGGCTTAAGATAGTTGTCCTTGTCGGCTCCGCTGAGCGAGTAGATGATTGTTATGGGATTGTTGCTGTCGGCATCAGCTCTGGCGTAGGATGCGGTGGCACCCACCGTCACATCCTCGTCTGCAACCTTTCCAGTGAAGGTCACACGGGAAATGGAGGCTGTGGTAGTACTGTCGTAGACCTTGCTGGTCACCAGGTCGGTTCCTGAGACGATGAGCTGCTTCTTGGCAATCTCTCCGATAATTGAAGCATCGTCTGCAGGCTTGAGGTAGTTGTCCTTTTCGGTTCCGCTGAGTGAGTAAATGATTGTTATGGGATTGTTGCTGTCAGCATCAGCACTGGCGTAGGTTGCGGTGGCAGCAACCGTTATATCATCAGAAGGCACCTTCCCGACGAGAGAGAAGGTGGGTGTCGCTGCGGAGGTTGTGCCGTCATATACCTTGCTGGCAGCAAGAGCCAGGTTGGAAACAGAGAGCTGCTTGTGCATGATCACACCCGTTTCTGTTGCAATCGAGCCGACAGGTGCGAGGTAGTTGTCCTTGTCTGTCCCGTCAAGGGTGTACGACAGGGAAATACGCTTGGCTGTTCCTGCATCCTTGGTAGTATAGGTTGCTGTTGCCTGGGATGAGACACTATCCCCAGCAACAACACCTGTCAGAATTCCCTGTGAGGTGAGTGTAGCGAACGTCGTCCCATCATATACCTTGCTGGTCAGGATGGCTGTTTCTGAAACGGTGAGTTGTTTCTTGGAGATGCTGGCAGCAACTGTTGTGTTTCCCGGTGTCAGGTAGTTGGGGGCATCAGGGCCCGTCAGGGTATAGGTGACCGTGATCTGTTTTCCGGTTCCTGCTGCTTCGGTGTCATAGGTTGCCTGGGCACTCACCCTTACCTCATCCGAATTTCGGATGCCGATCAGAGAGCCTGCGGAGACAGTGCCCTCTACTGCTGTTGTTCCGTCATAGATTTTACTGGCGGTCAACGTTGGGCTGCCGATCGTGAGTTGGATCGGCTCATATGCTGGAATAGTAATAGCAAGCGGCTCGCTGGCGTGCAGGGCATGCGCAGCAGCATATCTGACCAAGTACGTCCCGGGCCCCAGGATGGTAGCGCCTTGGGTACAGGGCGTGTATGGCGTATCTTCCGGGGATGAAGAGAGCCGGTACTCCATGGCTGTCGTTGTCCCATTGACTTGGCCGTCAGCGCTGTCAAAGCGGGAAGGGGCTGCAAGCGTGAATCCACTGGAGGGGGGAACGGCCTGGGTGAAGACGACCAGGAGGGTGGTTTCGAGTATCTGTCCTTCCTTGAGATCGATTCTCGTGGTGCCTCTCCCCAACTGGACACTGTTTGCATCATAGGCGGTGACGGTAAGGTCCCATGTTCCTTTCTTCAGTGCCGAAAGGGAGTGCCTGGGGGGAATGATATCCCTCATGGAAAACCGAGAGGAGGTATCAACATGTTCTGCTTCCAGGACGTACGATGCAACCACTACATTCGGTGTATCCAGCACAATGGTAAGGCTGATGCTTCCCAGTTTTTCCATCATGTCACTGCACCCAGTGAAAAAGATAGCTGCAGTGATGAGTATGAAAAGAAGGAGAAGCCGTGTTGGTTTGGTTTTTTTCATGGAGATCCCCTAGAAGGTGTATCGAAGTGCTGTCTGGACGCCGAATAGCGTACCCATGGAGTTTTTCTCGAAGAACAGGACGCCCAGTGGGGCAACGAGAAGCGTATAGGTATCGTTGAATGCATACGTGAGATTCAGCGAAAGACGCAGCTGCTGGTCAAAAAAGGTCTCGAGGGTTTTGGTTCCATCCTCGTCAAAATCGGCGTTGATGAGATGGACTACCACCCCATAGCCGAGTTCAGGTACAAGGTGCAGCTTTTCTGAAAGGCCAAACCTGTACCCCAATCCGACAGAGATATTGGCCGCTTGCATGGCTTCAGTCCAATCGGACTTGGAAGGGCCCCTGCTGTAGGCGACTTCCCCATAGCCGATGAGCTTGTCATGTTCATTCAAGGCAATGTTCAGTTTCAGTCCCGTACCCAGTACCGATGCATAGTAGGTCGAACTCTTGCTTGCCGGATAGAGGCCGTAGAGCTTCAGTTCAAGCGAATCAACAGCCTTCTTCTCATGGGGCTCTGTATGCGTGAGGCTCCATACGTCTGTAGGAAAGTCATACCGGTAGGTGTAGGTGTTCCCCCAGGTAAGCAGGTCCTCTGATTGCTGAATGAAAAGCGTGTCTTGTGTACTGTCAAAGGAGTCGAGTGCAAGAACAGAGTGGGAACTATCCACCTCAGTCCATGAACCCGAGGGAGTTGGTCCGGTCTGATACCGAAAGGCTTTCACGGTCTTGGAGACCGGTTTGACTTGGATGTTAAGAGGCTTGTGTACGGCAAGGGATACTTCCCATGTATGTGTCTTTGCGTCGTACCGGTACGCATAGGTTTTGCCCCAATTGGTACCGTCTACCGTCTGTTGCACAAACAGTGCCTGTTGGGAACTGTCAAATCCTTCGAGGGAGATGGGCGTTGGGAAGACTCCCATTTCTGTCCAGAGACTGTCAGGCCAGACGCCTGTTTGGTAACGAATGGCCTGCACCCTGTCGCTGGTTGGTTGCACCACCACCCGAAGGGGCGTATTGGCAGCAGATAGGGATACGACTGAAAGAAAAAGCAGGATGGCTGTGCAAGCACCTGTCCGAACTCTGAACATCATGA
The DNA here is from genome assembly GCF_963667405.1 of uncultured Sphaerochaeta sp. Lineage (NCBI taxonomy): Bacteria > Pseudomonadati > Spirochaetota > Spirochaetia > Spirochaetales > Sphaerochaetaceae > Sphaerochaeta > uncultured Sphaerochaeta sp. Next base: position 264,671 of record NZ_OY763408.1, read on the forward strand.
TGGAACCCCTCTTTTCGTCCGGCCTCCGCATGGATCTGTTCCTGGAATGAAACAAGCGCAACAGAGGCTGTTGGAAAAAACATTTGGGTTGTAGGCTAGCAAATTGAGGTGGACTGCAACGTGGTTTTACCTAAAAGAGCTGATTTTCTACTTAGAATGAAGCGATCTTCTCAAATGAGCATTCGTACCCTGAACAGGCCATCCTGAACATGATAGAGCACCTCTGCATCGTGCTTGGCAGCAAAGGCTGCAATGCTTTTGGTCCCCACTCCATGGCCTTCCTGGTCGGTAGAGGGCAGACCATCCGGGCCAAGGCACACTGTCTCCTTGCAGGGGTTGCTGATCTCAAGCAGGAGGCGTTCTGCGTGGTGACAACTCAGTCTGATGTACTTCTGCTGGTTTTCAGGAAGGAGCGAGACAGCTTGTATGGCGTTCTCAAACAGGTTTGAGACCACCAATGCCAGTTCCAACGAGTCTACATGCACGCGCGCGGCAATGGTGGTTTCCACCTGGGCCGTGATGCCTTTCTGTTCTGCCATGGTTGTGTAGTAACTGATTGCTGCGTTTACCGGCTTGTTTTCGCAATACATCTTGGGTGCCGGGGCAGTGGTTGTGTTCTGTTTTTGCAGGCTGCGTATGGCTTCGTCTATCTCTCCCTGCTGGAGCAAGCCGATGAGCGTGTTGTTGAAGTGCCTGCGGTCATGCGAAGCAAGGCTGTTCTCGTAGGCCACCTTCTCCATGAGTTGCAACCGCTCCGTCATGGTTGAGGAGGCTTGGGAGAGCAGCAAGCGCTCGTGCTGGTGCTTCAGATTTTCTGTTTCAAGCGCATGTATGGCAGTGAATCGTTTCATTGAGTAGAAGACCGTTCCATAGGCTGCCGATGAGAGGATGATCAGAAGCAGGAGAGGCCATTTTCCTGCAAGCAAGGTCTGCTGGATATCGGCCGTTACGTAGAAGTAATAGGACAGGTTGAGGAATATGCTGATGACCAGGATGGAGAAAATTCTCCAGTTGCTTGCAACCGAGTGGTAGAGTGGCAACAAGTATCGTTGAAAGAGGAAGATGATTGAGAGATAGAGCCCCAGTCTTATGAGTGTGTGCGCATAGTGGGGATGGGGAAAGAGTTTGCCAAGATGGAAGCTGAGGATGATGATCATCATCATGATGTTGATGGTGGTCAGAAAGTTGAAGCTCCACTGCATGAAGCTTGCTTTTGAAAGGGGTTTGAGACAGATGCCCAGGACGATGAACATGATGATGTTGAAGCGTGAGAGAGCGGTGAGGTCCCCATACACATAGAACCAGAAGGTGGTTGCCATGTTGATCACAAAGACCAAAACGGCTGCAAGCGTGGTGGAGTTTCTCCCGTATTTTGGTTTGGTCAGCGTGAAAAGGAGCAGAACGTTCATAAGGGAGGTTACACTGCCGCGGAGGATGTTGCTGACCAGTTCCTGCATCATGTATGCCCTTTTGCTGAAAGGTGGTTCATGTAGGACTCTCTCACCGCTTGGTAGTGTTTTGCAACGATGGGAACCGAGGCCCCTTCTTGCAGAGTGAATCTGGTTTTGGTGAAGCCTATCACATAGTCCATGTTGAGGATGAAAGAGACATGAGGGCGGATGAAACGCTGGTCTTGGAGCAGCGTCTGAACGTGGTTGGCGTATGATCCTGTGAGTATGCTTGTGGTTGCTGTCCTGTTTCCGGTGAGCGTATAGATGACCCGGTGGTTGGTGTATTCGCAGCATATGATTTCGGATAGGCGAAGGATGCGAATCCCATCCCGGGTGTATATCAGGTAGGTGTGTTCCTGCATGAGATCCAGTTTGGATGCTACCAGTGAAAGGGTTGTAGCGAATTGTTGCTTGTCTATGGGTTTGAGCAGGTAGCCGATGGGGTTTGCCGCAAATGATTGCAGGGCAAAACTGGGTTCTGAAGTAGTATAGAGAATGAAGGCATCCCGATCGTGTTCTCGGATGGCTTTTCCCGCCTCTATCCCGTTGAACATGGGCATGACAATATCCAGGATGTAGAGATGGTATCGTCTTTTTTCACAGTTTCGCAAAAGCTCGTCGGGATGAAGGAATTGGTGGATGGATGCTCCATAGGAAGTGATTTTGATCCACTCTGTTGTGTAGGCAACAAGCAGTCCCAATTGAGTGGGATCATCATCACAAATGGCAATATCAATCATAGCTCATCCTTGTTGCACAAAACCATCGTCCAGATTGGGTTACTATAGCGTTTACCCAGTCAGAAGTCTAGGAAAAATGGGTGAGAAGTTTGTGAGAGGAGCTCCTTTCTGAGGTGTTCCCCAAGGGTATGGATGTCATTTTCATCCATTACCGTTTTCGCAAGGGTACATAGAGATAGGCTTTCCCCGTTTCGGGATCGGTGAAGTCATGCACAGCGCCTGCAAGACTGAGCTTGTTCGCTTTCAGAAAGGATATGGTTGATCCGAACGTGTCTTCCGACTCATTCAGGATGACAAGGTATTCGAATGCCGGTACTGTCCACCGCACCCAATCCTGTGGAGGCTGTGCATCGTCAAGGCACTCGATTCCTGCAAGATAGAGTCCCTCGGAGAAGTTGTGTGCCCAGGGTTTGAACTGCCTGTCCCTATCACTCATCAAGCCCCAGACCCCGCACAAGGCCCCGTTGCTGTCCTTCTTTGCAAAGGGCGCAACCTGGTCAAACTGACCGTTGGCAGCATCCCAAAGCCTCTGCACAAAACCCGGGCCGTCATCTGTCGAGCCTTCCTTTCCTATGACGGAGAAGCTGCGTTTTTCGAGTATCCGGGAGTGTTCGGGAAGACGGAGAAAGGTAATGTTCTCATTTTTCATGGAGATGTTTGAGCAAAGCCAGCCGTATGTGTGCAGCTCCTTCTTGTAGTTCAGAAATGCATGATCGATCGGAAACCCAAGAATGGTTTCAATATCTGGGAATGAGAGCGTCAAGTGCTGTGCATCCGTTGCCTTGATGTACTTCCAAAGGATTTCGTAGCGTTGATGTTGGGAGTTCTTTGCTTGCATGGTTTCCTCCAATCTTCATAAGTATACCCTACATCTGTGTTCATGGTTCATTGCATTGTATTGGGTTGGATGAGTTGTTTTCAGCTCATGGTTCTGAACTCGCCACCCGATGGTTGGCAAGTTTTGTGCGCAGCATTTCCGTATCGAGGGCTTGGCTAGCTGCGCCGGTGATGTTGCCGGTCCCTTGTCTTCTCTTTTCAGAAGATGCGAACTTACCAGCTGGGAGAGCAGGTGCTTGTCCACATTTAGGGTATATCTCCTTGTCTCATGTACGTCATGATACCCAACCTTCGGAAGCACTACCGTTACGGAGTGTTCAGTGCCAGAAAGGACGGCTTTTGCTCAAAGCCTGCGTAGGCTTCCTGGATTCTCCGTACTCCTGTGGCAAAACGTACCATAATGGAGAGGCGATGGAAGACCTGGGCCAGTATGGCATTCCTTGGGAATCTGTATGCGCTCTTCCCGATAGAATCCACTGACTTGCTCATACTCCCCATACCAGGTATCCAACAACTCAAGAGCACGATGCTAGTGGTGGAGTACGGAACAGTTGGCTACACTTTCACGGTGCAGGAATATGGGTGAGATGTCTTCAAATCTCGCAATTTCCAGTGAGGCTTGGGGGAGCCCAGGGGTGTTGGAAAAGAGTTGTGCAGCACAGGTGTAGCCTTCCTTGTTCAACAGTCCCAATGTTTTCAGAAGGTCGCCATGCAGGACCCCGATGCCAACAACCTTTTGCAGGTCTGTTTCCCACAGTTTGAAGCTGAGTTCTTGGTTTGTTGCCGGCAATGCATCGTACTCGAGATCCATACCTTGAAGAACCAACCACCTCAGTTCAGTGGCATCGACAGCAACGGTGGAAGTGTCGTAACGCAGATAGGCACGGTGTTGCTAGTAATACGGAGGATTGGGTCCCTTGTCCACAGAGAGGACGACCAGGCATTTTCCTTACCTCGCTCCTCCTTACCGTACCATAATTAGGACTGATTGGTATAATCGGACCAAATTGGTCCGATTCGTTCCCGCACATAACCCATAAGAAAGCAATGAGAGTGAATTGCCTGGAGTATCCGACCCAGTGCCAGGTGAAAATTCTTCAGGTTGCTACATGACGAAAGCGTCCAGATTGTATATCTTATTAATATTCAGTATTATTAAAGAATTCAAAGAAAGAGCCTGAAGTAGGAGTCAACATGAATCTATTTCTTGAAATCCTGATCATTGCCTTTGGCATCAACACCTTGTTTTTCATCTATGCATTCATCCGAAAAACCGATGTGGTGACGGATCTCTCCTACAGCCTGAGCTTCTTGCTCTCTGCTCTCTACCTGTATCTGGTGCATGCAGAGAAGGGCCTGTTGCAAACACTGCTGTTTGGCATCGTGGTCCTGTGGGCTGTGCGTTTGGGTTCCTATCTGCTGAGTCGCATCCTTGCCACCAAGGTTGACCATCGCTTCGACGACAAGCGTGATTCATTCGTACGGTTCGGGACGTTCTGGCTTCTCCAAGCGACCGCAGTCTGGATCATCCTGCTGCCGGTAACGTTTGCCATGGGACAGAAGGGCTTGCAACCCAGCTACCCCTTCCTTTATGTAGGATTAGTCATTTCGCTGTTTGGACTTGTCTATGAGACGGTTGCCGATCATCAGAAGACAACCTTCAAGAAGAAGCATCCAAAGAAGCTCATCACTTCAGGTGTGTGGGCCTATAGCCGCCACCCGAACTACTTTGGGGAGATACTGGTCTGGTGGGGAGTCTTTGTGATGGTGCTTCCCTATCTGCAGGGTCTCGATTTCCTGGTTGCCTTCGGCCCCGTGTTCATCACCCTGTTGCTGCTGTTTGTCAGTGGAGTGAACCTGTTGGAGAAGTCCTGGAAAGAGAAGTACGGCAATGAGGAGTACTACCAAACGTATGTACGCCAGACATCAGTGTTCATTCCCTGGAAGAAGAGGCCCTGATGAGCACCCTGCTTGCAGCGACACTGTTCTGTCTCTTTGGCTATCTTGTAGGTGGCATTCCCACCGCACACCTTGTTGCCAAGAGAAAACAGACGGATTTACGCACCAAAGGCAGTGGAAACCTTGGTGCCACCAATACAAGCAGGACCCTTGGATTTCGCTATGGCGCCATGGTTGGCATACTAGACTTGCTGAAGGGAGTGCTTCCCTCCTTGCTTGCGCTCCTCTTCTCCTCCTTGTCCATCACTACGCTTCTTTGCATAGGCATGTCAACGATTCTCGGTCATATCTACACCCCCTATCTTGCTTCCCATAGGGGAGGCAAAGGCGTGGCAACCGGAGCGGGTGTGATAGCCGTCCTCTTTCCGTCGGCCATCGTGGCAGGTCTGATTGTTTTCTTTTCGGTTGCCTATGCGACCCGATACATTTCGCTTGCGTCAATGACAACCTATGGGGTTCTGATCCCTTACCATCTTTTGGTGAACGCCATACAAGGCCGGAGCATTGGGTACGAAAGACTGGTTTTCCTGGTTCTCCTGGCTTTGCTGATTCTCTTCACCCATAGGACGAACATACAAAGATTGATGCACCACACAGAACCGAAATTCAGCTTTTCAGCTGATAAGGAGCACGCATGACCATTACCGGGAAAGATCTCTATGGTTCGTTGACGTTTGGCTTTTACCATCTCAGAGAGAATATGCAACTGATCAACACGATCAATGTGTTCCCCGTCGCCGATGGAGACACGGGGTCCAACATCACCCATACACTGAAAACGATTCTTTCCAATACGGATGGAACGGGTTCTGTTGCCGATATTTCTGACAAATTTGCAAAAGCAGCCCTCACCGGGGCGAGGGGAAACTCGGGTATGATCGTCGCCCAGTTCTTCCATGGCTTCTCTCTCATTGCCCGGGAGTTTGAGGAGCTTACGCTCAAAGAGCTCATTGATGCAGTGAAGGAAGCGGTAGCCACCGCCTATCGTGCCGTAGAAACGCCTATGGAAGGAACCATTCTTACCGTCATGCAGAGTTGGGCGAGCCAGCTGTCACGGGCGGAAGGGTCAGACATTCCCCTGCAAATCCAGTTGCGCCGCGCCCTTCGCGCTGCGCGGAAAGCTGAGAAGGAAACCACCAACCAGATGGAGCTTCTGAAGCGGATGGGTGTGGTGGATGCAGGTGCCAAGGCTTTTGTCTCCATTTTGGAAGGAGTCGATCAGTATATCATCAACCCCGCAAGAGTGTTCTCAGAAACCGATTTGCTTGTGCATGCTTCCCCAAATACGATCGAAAGTGACCATACTCATGAACAAAGCCTGTACCGGTACTGCACCGAAGCGCTTCTTCGGATTCCCCAAGGACAGCAGCAGAGCGTACGAGAGGCTGTGATGGGGCTTGGCGATTCGTTGGTGTTGGGAAACTATCAGGATCAGATGCGGGTCCATCTGCATACCGATGACCCTGCGCTGATGTTTGAACGGCTTGGGCGTTGCTCGCAGATTGAGGAACAGAAGGTAGACGATATGTTCATGCAGCAGCTGGCTGCACATGAACGGGTTTCCGATACGGTTATTGTAACCGACTCCTCGGCGGATATCCCCCAAGCGATGGTTGATGAGCTGAGGATCTATCGGATTCCCCAGATCATCCAGGTTGGGGAGACCTCCTTTTTTGATCGCATCACGATTTCTTCTCCCTTGTTGCTCAGCATCATGGAAAGCAATACCCGGAAGGTGTCCTCTTCCATGCCTTCCATCGGGGAGATTCAGCGTCATCTTGAGTTTCTTGCCCAGCACTATGAGCATATTGTGGTGCTGTCGGTTGCTTCCAAGCTCAGCGGTACGTTCAATGCCTATCAGTTGGCAGCAAAAACGCTGCAAGAGAGCGGTGCTGACATTACGATCATTGATTCGAAACTCAATGCTTCTGCACAAGGGCTTGTTGCCCAGGAGGCTGCGCGAGCTGTTGCAAAGGGTGAGCAGGGTGAGAGCCTTTTGCAAAGCATCAGAGAGACCATTGGGCGTACCACAATATTGGTGTCGGTACAGTCACTTGAGATGATGGTCAAAGGTGGCAGAATCCCCAAAAAGCTTGGTTCTGCGCTGTTGAAGCTGAACCTCAAGCCGGTGGTTGGGCTCTCCAAGGAAGGCGGTGGTGCGTTCCATGGGATCCGGTTGTCCAGAGCCGGCAGCATTTCAGCCTTGGTCAAACGGTTCATGAAGGTCTATCGGCAGAAGGGCATCCAGTCCTATGGGCTGTCCTACATCGGGGATGCAGGCTTGGCCACCTCCGTTGCACAGATAGTGGAGCAGAGAACCGGGATCAAGCCGCTGTTTGTGGAGCAAGCTTCCCCTGTCATCGCCCTGCATGCGGGCAAGGGGTCCATCTCCCTCTCATACATTGCAAAGCAGTAGGGGATTCGAGCAGGTCCCAAAGATAGTGTTCGCTGCGTGTTGTCGTGTTGCATGCATCATACATGTACACTATTTCTGTGTAGCATGAGTGAGCTGAAAAATTAAAACCTGTTTGGGCTTATACTCGTGTATCTCGGTGCGTAAGCATTGCATTGTATGTACAACAAACATAGAAAGTGCTATATTTGGTATGCCTATGAGAGAAAGGAGGGCTAAGCGATGTCGATGAAAGCCGATACCAGCATGACAATCCGCATGAATCGGGAAGTGAAGCAAAAAGCACAGAAGATTTTTGCCGACCTTGGTATGGACATGACAACTGCGATCAATGTATTTCTCAGACAAGCAATCCAACACAAGGGTTTTCCCTTTGATGTAGTCCTCACTATACCCAACGAAGTGACGCTCGATGCGATGGAAGCGGCTGAGCATGAGAAGGTATATGGGCCATTCGATAGCGTCTCAACCTTAATGGATGAGCTGAATGCTTAAACCTGAATTCACGGGACAATTCAAGAAAGATTATAAGATAGCGGTAAAGCGGGGGTGTGATCCCAAGAAGTTGGAGGAAGTCATTACGATTCTCTGTGCTGAGCAGCCTCTTCCCCAGTCCTATCGGGATCATCCTCTTGTCAATTCAAGAAATTTTCAGGGGATGAGAGAATGTCACATTCAGCCAGATTGGTTGCTTGTGTATAAGATTATACAGCAAACGCTTATCCTAAAGCTGATTCGAACAGGCACGCATAGCGATCTATTCTGAAACTGATTCATTGCCTTGCATACAGATGAGGGGTCCATTTTCCTCTCATCGCACAGAACTACGTGAACCGAGCAGATTGGATAAGGTCTCAAGAATAGGGTTTTCTGTTTGTTGCCGTGTTGCAGACTCCAGTCATATGCTTGCTACTCTGGCGAGTGCAATCACATAATCAATCAATGCAGATCTGATACAGGAGAATTGATCTCCTTATCTGTAAGAGTCTCAGAATAAGTGAGTATAATCTATTGAAACAATCAGGGTAGAGCGATACAATGGGTATTGAGGTGCATTATGGATTATTCCCAATATCCGAAGAACCAAAAATTCTATTCAGGCAGCGAAGAAAAGATAGGTATTTCCATCGGTTCCACCGATTATATTCTCAAGTTTCAAAAACCCTCAGAAACAGGGCTGTTGAATAATACCATTTGTGAGTATATCGGTTGCCATGTTTTCCAGATGCTGGGTATGAACGTGCAAAGAACATTTCTTGGAACATATGAAGGGAGAAATGTCGTAGCACTGGAAGATTTCATCACGGCAGGCCAACAGTTTGTTCCTTTCAACGAAGTGGGGGACTCTTCTCTGGAGCATGATCGGGAGACTTATCAGTACTCATACGCTGACGTGATGAGGATGCTCCAAGAGAACACCAAATTGACGAAAATTCCCGAGACGATCAACCAGTTTTGGCGAATATATATCATTGACGCCTTGTTGGGAAATTTCGATAGACATGGTGCGAACTGGGGCTTTATCAAGGAGTCCAATCGCTATACGCTTGCTCCTGTTTTCGATAATGGATCCTGCCTTTTTCCGAGAATACACACTGATGAGGCATGCTTGGAAATATTGTGCGATGAACATGAGGTCAACAAACGGGTTTTTCTATTTCCTACATCCCAAATTAAGCTTGATAATATGAAGAGTTCCTATTTTGAAGTCATACACAGCCTGCAATTTCCCGAGTGTAATACTGCATTACTGGATATCGTGGGCAAGATGGATATGCAACGTATTGCAATCTTCATTGATTCAATTGAACAGATCAGTGAAATCCAGAAAAGGTTTTATAGGACCATCCTGCAAGTACGGTTTGAGAAGATTCTTGAAGCTTCCTACAAGAAATTGCGAGGGGAGGCAGTATGCGAATGAATAAGGACGTTACGACACCGATTTCCAAGGAAGTAAAGAGGCTGTACAGCCTGTCGGGCGAAATATGTTTTGCGTATACCAAGACGACCTTGTTCAAGGTTGCCAGGATTACCTATGAATTGTTTGAAGATGAGTCCTACCAATACCTGTTTGAGCCCTATTATGATGTAGTGGATGGATTGGAACCTGTTGACTGGGGAGGTATTCCCGGCATTGACCTAACCTTGAGAAAAGACAGTTACTACAGGGTAGGAGTGATTCCAACATTCATCAGTGAGCGTACTCCTTCCCCTAATCGGGTGAATTTGCAGGAAGAGTTGCGCTCTGCAAATCTTGACCATCTCAACCGTCTCCAGTGGCTGATCAACACCAATACTGTATACACTGGTGACAAGCTGATTGTGGAGAAAGACGGCTTCAACAATTTTTCACACATTTCAACGAGAAGTGCGCAATGGCGTGCTCTCTCGATACTCCAATTGCTGGGGATGAGACTTTCGATAGATATTCAAGGCATTCATTTTGATGACAGCGAGCGAAGTACTCTTATCAGAGCCTATCTCCTCGAATATGAGTTTCTTGCAACCAAGCGGAGGGTGAATCAGGATAGAGGCCAGATGGAAGCAAGGGAACGCGGTGTCTATGCAGGCAGAAAGCCCATTGAGGTTTCCCTTCCGTTGTTGGCGGAAGTAAGGGATCGATTGACAGCAGGTCATATCACCCTCAAGGAAGCACTGCAGATCACCAAACTATCGAAGGCTACGCTCTATCGGAGATTCAATGAATTAAAAGAGTCTCAAAATAAGTGAGTATATCCATGTGAGACCAATGGTAATCCCTATCAATACATCATGCCAAGGAGCCACAAAGGCATGATGGCTCCTATTCTCCCGAACGGGAAGAATGGGAATCAGTAGTGTATTGGAAGGAAATCTTGGTGCTCGTCGATTTCCCAGATTTCTTTCACTATCCCATCAGAATTTCCATAATCTCGCGCAGGGTATCCACCTCTCCGACATTCCCGGGGAAGATCACATACGGCAGGTCAGGATACTTGCTCTCCTTTCCTGTCATCCAGACAGGGATGCCTGGTTTGATCTGGCCCATGACCAAGGCTCTCTTGACCTTAAGCGCTTTGGTCCCTACGTCGCTGGACGTGATGCCCCCTTTGGCAATGATGAAGCTGGGTCGGATGGATAGTCTTTCGACGATGCTGGTGAGGGAATCGGAGATTTTTACCGACACTCTCAGCTGAGCTTCCTTGTCATCTGTCATCAGGTCAAAGCGATCACGTCGAGTAGAGATAACCACGCTTTTGCCTTCTGAAAGAGTTCTTTCAGCCAAAGCAACCACCCGCTGTACTTCCGGCTCAAGGCCTTCGGGAGTGACAACCAGATGTTGGTTGAACTCAATTGCCAGAAGCGGCAGGGCACTGTTTGTAAGTGCCTCAAGCTGCTTGGTGGTTTTGTTCACGTGCGATCCTACTATGATGATGCCACCATTGGTAGAACCACCTCGTATGAGGTCTTTTCGTGTCAACAGAGGTTTGTCTCCCACATTACCGATCACCTTCGTAAGTGCGGCAGCACTGCGGAACAGGAACTCCTTGCCCTGTTCAAGTGCCTTGGCAAGGGCGAGTACAAACACTTTCACATCCTCGTAGCCTATTGCATTGACTACGATTTTGTTGAAGTGCTGCACGCCCATGAGCTGGCTGGTAATCTTGTCGATATTGACTGAGCGCAGGTCCTCCAACGCAATCGAGGTTACTGTAGGTGCAGGGAATCGGCCTTGGGTCTTCTCCTCACACCAGGCCTTGAGATCGGAAGCCTTGTAACCGAATGTCTTGTCCCTGGCGAACTCTGTCTGGCCGGCAGGAATGAGCTGTTCCCCCTCTTTCACATAATGAATGTCACCAAGGGTGTATCGCCCGCCTTCCATGAAGAAGGGGATGATCACCTCTCCGTCATACCGGAGGGAAGTCAATGATTCAACAGTCTGTCGAATGACTTCGGTTTCCAGGGGGTAATGACCTCGCAGCGTTGAGTCACTTCTGCTGATTACCAGGAAGGGCTGCTGCTTCTCCTGAGAAACCTGCACGACCCGCTGCATGATTGTTTGATGAATCTGGCGGGTTTCTTCGGCAGTCATTCCCCGTGAGTTGGTAAGGATGAAAACCATTGAGGCAGGCTCTTCGAACATGCTGCGCATGCTTTTCAGATCCCAATGGGTGTAGACAGCTATACCATGGACTGTCTGCACCCCGGTAGGATCGTCATCAAGCACAAGGATTTTTCTATTCAAGTGGTGAAGAGCTTTGTCCAAGGCTGCGTCAAGCAGTGTGGTATCCGGCTTCTTGTAAGTGGCAAGTTCTGCAACAGCGATGGTGTTCATGGTGCCTCCTTGGGACTAGGGGTTCAGCCTGGCAAGTTCTTCGAAGTGTTTGACAAGGGCAGCGTGATCCTCTTCCATCAAACCCTTTGCTTTCAGGCTTTGCATGATCTCGAAAAGTTGTGCGGTAAATGGCACAGGAATTTCCAGTTCATGTGCTGTCTCAAGAACATTCCCAATATCCTTGCGGTTGATGGAGAGCTTCCCTCCAGGTTTGAAATCCCTTGCGAGTATCATTGGTGTTTTTGCTTCCATCACGGTACTCCCTGCCAATCCATTGCGGATGGCTTGGAAGACAAGCTCTGGATCTGCCCCTGCTTTTTGGGCGAATACCAAAGCTTCTCCCAAGACAGCAATATTGAGGTTCACGATAATCTGATTGACCAGCTTGGTGATGGAACCGCTTCCGGACTCTCCAATTCGTACAAACGAGGAACCCATGGCTTTCAGGTAGGGCATGACTTTCTCAAAGGCCGCTTGCTTTCCTCCCACCATGAAGGCGAGGGTGCCGTCTATGGCCTTGGGTTCTCCTCCGCTGACAGGCGCATCCAGAAAGTCGATGCCCCTCTTTTCAAGCTCTGCTGCGATATATCTGGATTCATTGGGGGTTATGGAGCTCGTATCGACCACGATGCTTCCTTCAGCCAGATATGAAGAGAGGCCTCCCGTCTCGGTGATTGCCATCTTCGCAATCTTGCCGTTCGGGAGGGAAGTGAAGACAACCGTACACTGGTTTCCAATGTCTGCAATGCTCGCTCCCAGGATATTGCTTGCCCCGGCCAGCTTCACTCGCTCTGCATCGATGTCGAATGCAACTACCGAAAAGCCTTTCGCTGCCAAATTCTTCGCCATTGGCAGTCCCATGATGCCCAAACCCACAAATCCAACTGCTGTCTGCATAGGTGTACTCCTTCTGTTGTTCCTTAAGTATACAATGCTTTCTGTAATCAAGGCACTTGATTTGTTTGAATAGGATTGCTCTCGTAGCATAGCTCCTCGTCGCACCCATTGCGGGTTCATGGATTGAAAAGCGAGAGTTTCCTATTAAAATGTTGCAAAAAACTCTATTTTAAGCTACATGTAGGTAAATCTTTGTCGGAAAAACACTTTCATACGAGGTAATGCATCTATTATGCACGATATTACATAATCGTAGGTTGAAATACTACTAGATTGGTAGTATATTAATTTAAACACAATTCGTAGATTGAATGCTAAAATTATCAAGTACGTACACTCACTATCGGAGGTAATGTATGAGTAAACAGATGTATTATGACCCGGACCCGGCGGAAACCAAAGATTGGTTGGAATCGTTGGAGGGGGTTATCGAGCACGAAGGTAAGCAGAAAACCGATTACTTGCTATCCGAGCTTACCCAAGCAGCCCGAAAGAAAGGTGTTGCTACCTCTCCTGGAGTCGTAAGTCCCTACATAAACACAACCCTTGTTGATGCGGCACTCCTCCCGCCGGAAGAGTCCCTCATTGCCCGCAATGTATCTGCGTTTGTTCGCTGGAATGCCATGGTGATGGTAGCCAAGGCGAATGAGGGCGGAAAAGGGTTGGGCGGCCATATCGCCAGCTACTCCTCCTCATCGGCGATGTATGAGGTCGGGTTCAACTGGTTCTTCAAGGGTCCGGAGTCTGAATACGGTGCAGACCTGATCTATTTCCAAGGTCACTCATCCCCAGGCATGTATGCCAGGGCTTTCATTGAAGGAAGACTGACCGAGGACCAGCTCGATCATTTCAGACAGGAAACAGAGGGCAAAGGGCTCTCATCCTATCCTCACCCCTACCTGATGCCTGAGTTCTGGCAGTTCCCGACCGTCTCCATGGGGCTTGGCCCATCGATGGCCATCTATCAGGCACGCTTCATGAAATATTTGGATGACAGGGGACTGAAGAAGAGTGGTGACAGGAAAGTCTGGGTCTTCATGGGTGATGGCGAATCTGATGAACCGGAGTCCTTGGCCGCCCTTTCTCTTGCTTCCAGGGAGAAACTGGATAACCTCATCTTTGTGGTGAACTGCAACCTGCAGCGTCTCGATGGGCCGGTTCGCGGCAACGGGAAAATCATCCAGGAACTCGAAGGAAAGTTCAGGGGTGCAGGCTGGAACGTCATCAAGGTCATCTGGGGTACGGAGTGGGACTCCATCCTGGAAAAGGACACGAAGGGTTTGCTCTTGCAGAAACTTGCAACCATGGTTGACGGGGAGTTCCAGACCTTGCAGGCCAAGGGACCTGCTTATCTGCGCGAGAAACTCTTCTCTGGGGATTCGTACCTTGAGTCCCTCATTGAGGGCAAGACCGATAAGGACCTCTGGCAGCTGAGCAGAGGTGGCCATGACCCCAGAAAGATCTACCAGGCATTCCATGCTGCCTCAAACCATAAGGGGGCTCCCACCGTAATCCTGTTCAAGACGATCAAGGGGTATGGCATGGGCAGCGGAGAAGGCGCAATGGGTGCCCACAATCTCAAGCACATGGAAGAGCAGGATCTTCTTGCCTTCCGTGACCACTTCCATGTACCCATTGATGACGAGCAGGCCAAGAAGATGGTGTTCATCAAGCCCGATCCGGAGAGCCAGGAAGGAAAGTTCCTTGCAAGGCGCCGTGAGCTGATGGGAGGGCCTGTTCCGTACCGGTACAAGGATGGAGATACATTGGTAGTGCCTCCTCTTGCCAGTTTTGATGACATGGTTGCCTCCACCGGCGAGCGCGAGCTTTCCACCACCATGGCTTTTGTCCGCCTGCTCACCAAACTGGTGAAGGACAAGAACATGGGAGAGAGAATCGTTCCCATCGTCTCCGATGAGGCGCGGACATTCGGCATGGAAGGGTTGTTCAGACAAATCGGGATCTACGCACCGGATGGACAGCTGTACGAACCGGTGGACAAGGACTCCTTCCTGTGGTACCGCGAGGACAAGAAGGGACAGATTCTGGAAGAGGGCATCTCCGAGGCCGGAGCAATCTCCTCCTGGATAGCCGCGGCAACCAGCTATGCAAACCACCAGGTTTCCATGATTCCTTTCTTCATCTTCTATTCCATGTTCGGCTTCCAGCGCATCGGTGACTTCATCTGGGCCGCTGGGGACAGTGGGGCGAAGGGCTTCTTGCTGGGCGCAACCGCAGGAAGAACCACCTTGAACGGGGAAGGGCTGCAGCACGAGGATGGGCATGGACTGCTTTTGGCTTCCACCCACCCAACCTGCCAGGCTTACGACCCCACCTTCTCCTATGAACTTGCGGTGATCATCCAGGATGGGCTGAAGCGCATGTATGAGGATAATGAGGATATTTTCTACTACATCACCCTGATGAATGAGAACTACACCCATCCTGAGATGCCCAAGGGAGCTGAGGAAGGGATCAAGAAGGGTGCCTACCTCTTCCGGAAAGCCAAGAAGGGTAAGAAGCCTGTCGTACAGCTGATGGGAAGCGGAACCATCCTGCGGGAAGTCATTGCGGCTTCCGACCTGCTTTCCCAGGACTTTGGGGTGGATTCGGACATCTGGAGCATCCTTGGTGTCAACGAACTGCATCGTGACGGAGTTGAGGCTGAGCGTTACAACCTCACCCATCCGGAAGGCAAGGCGAAGGTTCCTTATCTTACCAAGATCATGGAAGGGCATGAGGGGCCGGTTGTGATCAGCACCGACTACCTTCGGGCCTATCCTGAGCAGATCAGAAGGCTCATCCCCAACCAGAAGGTGACCATCCTGGGTACCGATGGCTTTGGACGATCGGACTTCAGGGAAGCGCTGAGAAAGTTCTTTGAGGTTGACCGGTACTATATCGCCATTGCAGCGCTCAAGGGACTTGCTGACGAAGGGGCCATTCCTGCAAAGACTGTCAGTGAGGCGATCAAGAAGTATGGCATTGATGTTGATAAGCCCAACCCATTGTTGAGTTAAGGAGAGAGGGACCATGGCAATAAAACAAATACTCATCCCGGATATTGGGGATTTCGAAGATGTACCGATCATTGATGTGTACATCAAGGTCGGCGATGTCATCGATTCTGACAGCTCTGTGGTAGCTCTCGAAAGCGAGAAGGCTGTCCTTGATGTTCCTTCTCCCTTTGCAGGCACCATCACCAAGGTGCTGCTCAAGGAGGGTGATACGGTCTCCAAAGGGTCTTTGGTGGCTGAGATCGAGGTTGCTTCAGAAGGTGAGGAAGAAAAGCCTGTTGAAGAGCCGAAGAAAGAGCAGGCTGAGGAACCTAAGAAAGGAGAGAAGACAGAACCACCTAAGCAAGAAGAAAAACCGGAGCCGGTAGCTGAAGATACGCAACCGGTAGCGGCTGCAAGAGAAGAGAAACCCGATCTTATCAATGAGCAGGCACCGGGTGCTGTGTACCACGCGACGCCTTCTCTGCGTACTTACGCTCGTGAGCTGGGAGTCGATCTTGCAAGGGTGAAGGGCAGTGGGCCCAATGGACGGATTTTGCATGAGGATGTCCAGGCTCTGGTGAAGAAAGCGCTCAGCGGCATGGGCACTGCTACAGCCTCCTTCGGCAAGATTGAGCTGGAGGACTTCTCCAAGTATGGGGAGACCGAGCGCAGGAAGCTCACCCGCATCCAAAAGATTTCGGGTCCGCATCTGCAGAAGAGCTGGCAGATCATCCCCCATGTCACCCAGTATGACGAGGCTGATGTCACCGAACTGGAAGCCTTGCGAAGGACGATCAAGGAAGAAATGAAGAGAAGTGATGATCCTGTGAGCATCAGCATTCTTCCCTTCATCGTGAAGGCTGTGGTTGCGGCACTGAAGAAGTTCCCCGAGATGAATGCTTCCTTTGATGAGGAGCGTGGTGAGTTGATTCTCAAGCACTACTATCATATCGGGATTGCCGTCGATACGCCTGAGGGCCTGGTCGTTCCGGTGCTCAAGGATGCAGATGCGAAGAGTGTGACCGATATCGCACGCGAGCTCGCCTCATTGAGCCAGAAAGCACGGGAGAGGAAACTGAGGCCGGAGGATCTCTCCGGGGGTTCGTTCAGCATCTCAAGTCTTGGAGGTATCGGAGGCACTGCATTCACCCCGCTCATCAACCCACCGCAGGTAGCGATCATGGGCGTGTCGAGGTTGGCCAAGAAACCTGTCTGGAATGGCAAGGAGTTCGTTCCTCGTGACGTCCTCCCATTCTCTGTAGCCTATGACCATAGGGTCATTGATGGGGCTGCCGGCGTTCGTTTCACCACGTATCTCGCTTCCCTTTTGGGCGATTTGCGACGAGCACTGCTCTAAGGAGGTGTGTACAGATGCAAGAGAAGAAAGCTGACCTTGTGGTCCTCGGAGGAGGACCCGGTGGATACAGTGCAGCGTTCCGTGCTGCCGATCTGGGCAGGAAGGTGACGCTCATCGAAAAGAGTTCGGTACTGGGAGGAGTCTGCCTCAATGTGGGTTGCATTCCGTCCAAGACACTGCTGCACCTGGCCGAAGTGATTGAGGATGCCGAAAAGCTTGCGCCTCTTGGGGTGACGTTTGGCAAACCTACCTTTGATCTGGAGAAAATCAGGGCACATAGGGATTCGGTGGTGGGTACGCTTACTTCCGGTCTCGACTCGCTGTGCAAGGCAAGAAAGGTCGAGCGCATTGTGGGTACCGGTACGTTTCTCTCCGATACCGAGCTGAAGGTGGTTACCGACAAGGAGGAGCTGAAGCTTACGTTCGAGGACCTGATCATTGCAGTCGGTTCCCGATCGGTGCAGATACCGGGCATTCCCTACGATGATGAGCGTGTCTGGGACTCTACGAAAGCGTTGGAGCTTACGCACATCCCCAAGCGTCTTGCGATCATCGGGGGTGGGATCATAGGCTTGGAGGTGGCTACCATGTACCACGCTCTGGGTTCGGAGATTACCATCATTGAGATGATGGATTCCTTGATTCCTCCTGCCGACAAGGATCTCAAGCAGCCGCTGGTGAAAAAGCTCAAGAAGCAGTATTCGGCCATCTATACTTCCACGAAAGTGGAGAAGGTGGAGGCAACGAAGGAGGCTCTGGTTCTCCATCTGAAGGGGGAGAAGGCTCCTGACTCCCTTGAGGCTGATGCTGTGTTGGTGGCAGTGGGAAGGAAAGCCAATTCCGATGGCATTGCCTTGGAGAATACGTCCATCAATGCGACACAGCGCGGCTGGATCGAGGTGGACAAGAAGTTGAGGACCAGTGTCGCTCATGTGTTTGCCATTGGGGATGTGGTGGGAGACCCAATGCTTGCCCACAAGAGCAGTCACCAGGGCAAGGTGGCCGCTGAGGTTGCTTCAGGGCACTCGTCTGCATTCACTCCCATGGGAATCCCATCGGTTGCCTACACAAGCCCTGAGGTGGCTTGGATCGGCCTGACCGAACAGGAAGCCAAGGAGAAAGGTCTTGCATTCAAGAAGGGGGCTTTCCCCTGGTCTGCCAATGGCAGGGCTTTGAGTGCTGTCGCTTCCGAAGGGGTGAGCAAGGCGCTCTATGATGAGAAGACGGGGCGCTTGCTGGGTGCCGGGATCTGCGGCAGGAATGCCGGGGAGCTTATCTCCGAGGCAGTGCTTGCCCTTGAGATGGGTGCTGTTGCCCAGGATATCGGCCTGACCATCCATCCGCACCCAACGCTCAGCGAGACTTTTGCGCTGGCTGCAGAGCTTGCGGAAGGGACTGCCACTGATACGCTGAATAGGTAGATGCAAGAGAGCCCGTCCGAACAAAAGGACGGGCTCTCTATCTCCACGCCACCGGTACATAGCAGAATACCATCAAATTCTTCTTCATTCACATTTTATCATCCAACGCTTGCTACCGTTCGTATTCATGCTATCTTCTAGGGTATGCAGAAACTCAACAACCCAGAGAAAGCCTCACTTCTTTTCGAAGAACACCAAGATACCATGCTCGCTGCCTGCTTGCAGGGAGCCATGGGGGAAATCTATGTCGATGAGCAGGAAAAGCCAGCTAGCGCTATTGCTGTGGTAGGGGACTTCGCTCGCCTGGGAGGACAACCTTCAGAGGGGTTGCTTCGGGAGTTTGCCAGGATACGGAGACAATCCTATCTGATACTGGTTGGCCCAGACCAAGGATGGAATAGGCTCATCGAGGAGGTCTTTGGAAACAAGGCACGGGCATTCAACCGCTATGCACTGAAAAAGACTGAGCACAGCTTCGACAAAGCAGGGCTGCAAAGCACTGTAGAGGCGCTGAAGGAAGGGTATGTCCTGAAGCCCATAGACGAGTATCTGTATCACCAATGCCTCTCCCAGTCTTGGTCCAAGGACTTGGTTTCGCTGTTTCCAAGCTATGAGCTGTACGCCGAACACGGGCTAGGTTTCTGTGCTCTCAAGGATGGAGTGGTGGTAAGTGGAGCCTCTTCCTATTACTACTATCCGGGGGGAATCGAGATCGAGGTCGATACTCATCCAGAGCAAAGAAGGCAGGGATTGGCAGCAGCATGTTCTGCCAAGCTCATTCTCACGTGTCTTCAGAACGGTCTCTTTCCCTCTTGGGATGCCCATACCAAAGAGTCATTGCAGCTTGCCCTGAGACTGGGGTATCAGTTCGATCATGAGTATGCTGCCTATGAGCTTTTGACTGTGTAGTGTGGTAGAGAATCATCAGAGCAGAATACCAGATGAAGGTTTCTGGATGTATCAATGACTTTTGGGTGAATGCCATCTGGGTGTCACATCAAACACATAGCAAGGACATAGTCCCTCGAGGGGGATGCAGACGAATGTATGAACGCTATCACCAAGCAGGAAAGTTCCTCGATAGGTAAGCACCCCTATACTCTCAAGAGGCAATAGCCTATGATGCACAGCGGATGGATCGTCCATCAATAACAATAAGCTGGACAAGTAGTTCAGAAGGATCAAGCTCATATGCCATTTGCGTCTTTGGGAATTTCAGAATCTCTTTGTGCTGTCTTGAAACGAGAGCAGATCACTACCCCGTATCCCGTTCAGGAGGAAGTGATTCCTGCAGTCCTGGGCAAGAGGGATGTGCTTGGCATTGCCCAAACAGGATCAGGCAAGACGCTCAGCTATGTGTTGCCTATTCTCATGCAACTGCAGAAGAAAAAGAGCATGGAAAACAGACACATCCAGGTGCTGGTAATGGTCCCCACCAGGGAGCTTGCAGCGCAAGTGCATTCCGTGTTTTCCACGTATGTTCATGAAGCAGGATTGCCGATAAAGACGCTTGCTGTGTTTGGTGGTGCGTCAATCAATCCCCAGATGATGGCTATGCAGAATGTGCGGATCCTGGTTGCCACTCCGGGAAGGTTGCTGGAGCTGGTCTCTTTGCATGCTGTTCATTTGTCATCCTTGGAGATGGTGGTGCTTGATGAGGCAGACAAGATGTTGACTGCCGGTTTCGAGAAGGAGATGGATCAGATTTTTGCGTTGCTTCCCAAGCACCGTCAGAACCTGCTGTTTTCGGCAACTTTGAATGATCAGATCCAAGCATTGGAAAAAGTGCTCTTGCATGATCCTTTGGTGATTAAGATTGAAGAGGAATCAGATACTTTGGATTTGATTCATCAGAGTGCCTATTATGTTTCGGAGGATGAGAAAGGTCCGCTGCTGCGGTATCTTATCAAGAGCAAGGATATGCAACAGGTTTTGGTCTTCACTTCTTCGACGGCAAGGGCTGATAGGGTAGTGGATAAGTTGCTGAAACATGGCATTGAGGCAAGATCTATCCATAGCAGGAAGACCCAGGGAGCAAGGACAGAACTGCTTAGGGACTTCAAGCAGGGCTACCTCAGGGTGTTGGTTACTACCGATCTGCTCTCCCGGGGAATTGATATTGAGTTCCTTCCTTTTGTCATAAACTATGAGTTGCCTCGTTCTCCCATCAATTTCATTCACAGGATTGGAAGAACGGGCCGTGCAGGAAGGTTTGGTGAAGCCATTACGCTAGTCAGTCCTTCCGAAGAAGCTCATTTCAAGGTGATAGAGAAGAAGATGAAGAAGAAGGTCCCACGAGTAGAGTGTGAGCAGTTTGGGAGACGCTAGAGCTGACTTCTAGGTTCGGTAAGCCCGAAAGCATCAGGTTTTCAGACTGGTAGGGTGCGAGCTGTCCAGAACGCCTTGGCTATGGAGCTTTGCAAGCCTGGAAATGATTCCGAACCATAAGAGAAACAACCTTAGGTCGGGGATTTGGGCTTCCTTATGCAAAGATTTTCTGATGCCCTGCTGTTCACAATATACTGAATGCTACGGGCAATTCCCCCTGAACAGTGATTGGGGCGATAATAAGCAACCCTTTCCGTTGGATTGGAAAGGGTTGGGGTGCTGAATCAAAGGATACCTAGAAACCGCAGATATCCTGGGCAAGTCCATACAGACAGATTTCTGAAACGACAGCGCCTTTTGATAGGGCGCAAATTGCATAAGCCATCTGCGCAAAGTGTTCGGGCCTGACTGCCATTTCCTCATCCCAATTAAACTTGGAAAGGCCTTCAGCTTTCTGGAAGCCTGTATTTGAGCCACCGGGAACGAGTGTCGTGACGCCAATCCCAAAGGGTCTCACCTCAGTATACAATCCCCGTGAATACTCCCTGACTCCAGCTTTGGCTGCCGCGTAGGTGGAATACCCCGGCCATGCACGACGATCACACACGCTCGATACGTTGATGATTTTTCCATACCCTTGCTTTTTGAATTGTGGAGTGAAGGTGCGACAGCTCATCATGACGCTGATCAGGTTCAGATTGATGATCTTGTGATTCATTTCATCATCAAGCTCTTCAACTGGTGCATATTTGATGGCTCCACCAGCATAGTTGATAAGATAATCAACTTTCCCAAAGTTCTTCAGACACGCATCCAAGGCCTTGGTGAATGTCTCTGCCTTGGTCACATCTGCTTGCATGCCGATTACCTTGGAACCAGATGCCTCACAGGTTTTTACTGTGTCAGCAAGAGCTGCTTCATTGATATCCATGATAACCAGAGAGCACTGGGACTCAGATGCAAAGTATTCAGCTGTAGCTTTCCCGAAACCTGAACCTGCTCCGCTTATGACCGCCACTTTCCCTTTCAATGTTTCCATGCTAGATCTCCTTATAGATTTTGCTATTTCTTGATTTGTCCATATACCTTGAATGAATCTACGGCATCCTGGATCTGCTGTGCATTGAGCACCGGGGGTTCTCCGACTGCTTTTGCAACAAGATATGTCTTTGCAGCGTCTTCCATGTACACCGCTGCATACAGGGCTTCCTTGAGTGTTGACCCGACGGTGATTACCCCGTGTTGCTTAAGGATCACTGCTCGTTTCCCATTGAGATGTTTCACTGTTTCAATACCCATATCCAAGCTGGCTGCCGAGCTGAATGGGGCTACCGTGACAGGTC
Source organism: uncultured Sphaerochaeta sp. (assembly GCF_963667405.1). Taxonomy (NCBI): domain Bacteria; kingdom Pseudomonadati; phylum Spirochaetota; class Spirochaetia; order Spirochaetales; family Sphaerochaetaceae; genus Sphaerochaeta; species uncultured Sphaerochaeta sp. Next base: position 286,731 of record NZ_OY763408.1, read on the forward strand.
CGACTGTTGCGTTTACCAAGGTTGTCACTACAGCAGGAAGTGTGTCCGAGATCAGTCCCACAGCAGTGGCGTACACTTGGTGGGTATGAATGACAGCATTTACCTCGGGCATATTGTTATAGATATACAGCAAAGCAACAGTATCTACGGAAGGCCTTCTCTCGCCTTCAACAATCGACCCATCCAGATTCATCACTACTATGTCATCAGTGACAAGCTCCTGGTATGTCATTCCGGAAGGGGTCACCAATAAATGATTATTGATCCTCAGGCTCACATTTCCTCCGGAGAGACTTATTAGATGATAGTCATGCAGTTTAATGCCTGCGTCGATTACCTGGTTTTTTTCGGTTGTATACATGTGCATCTCCTCTGAATTTCCATTGCTGAATCGATAATAACATATGCTATAACGTATGTCAATTTAATGATAACATTATTTATAATATAGTTTACTAAGGCAAATATTTTATACCTGATGAGATAATTGAAATCTTGAAATCTTTTTAAAATATTAACTAATAGAAAATTAAAGGATACTTAACGTAGTGTGAATTCAATCCATGGAAAACGCTATAAAAAAATTAATAAAATGTTGACAACTGTTATAACGGATGTTAGCCTGTATTTAGGTAAAAATGGAGGCCGATTATGAAGAACAGGATTTTGAAACACGTTGTTGCCATAGCAGCAATATTGGTACTGATGCTTCCGGTATTCTCAGCCGGTCAGCAAGAAAGTAGTGAACAGCAAACTCGGGTAACTTTCATGGTGCATGATCTTGGCAACCCCTTCTGGGCAACCCAGGTCAAGGGTGCACAGGAGAAGGCGGATGAACTGGGTGTCAAGCTGACCGTCATCGATTTGCAGGTAGATGCTGCAAAAGAGATTAACACTTGGGAGAATCTGATTACCAATAAGGTCGATGGTATCATGATTTCCTGTGTTGATGAGAAAGCAAGCCAAGCTTACTGCAAGAAGGCACAGGATGCCGGTATCAAGGTGATGGCAGCTGTACACCCCCTCGCAGGTGCGGATGGATCGATGTTGAATGACGAGTACAACTATGGATTCCTGGCTGGAGTGGAAGCTGGTAAGTTCATTGCCAAGGAGTTGGGTGGTACTGCAAAATTCGCCTTGCTCGCAGCCGATTGCACTCCGTTTGTCATTCCAAGAACTGATGGAATACGGGATGGCATACTTTCACAGGCTCCAAATGCAGTCTTGGTTGCACGCCAGGATGCATTCCAGACAGATGTTGGCATGAAAGTGACAGAGTCGCTCTTGCAGGCACATCCTGATCTTGCTGTCATCGGTTGCTTGAATGATGATGGTGCGCTTGGTGCATATGAAGCAATGGCTGCAGCTGGGAAGAATCCTGCCAAAGTGTGCATCACTGGAACCGATGGTATCCAGCAAGCTTTGGAGAAGATTCAGGCCGGCAGCATGCTGCGCGCATCAGTCAGCATGGCTCCCTACGAGTCAGGCAAGAAAGAAGTAGAGATTCTCGTGAAGATGATCAAGGGTGAACAGGTGGAATCACACCAGAAAATCCCCAATGAAGCCATCACTATCGCCAATGTAAGCAAGTATCTCTAAAAAGAATTACTGGGATGCTCCTCTCTTGCAAGGGGGGAGCATCGCTCGAGGGAAAGATGAAATGGAAAGTCACGAAATTCTACTCTCAGTGCAAGGCTTGACAAAAAGGTACCCAGGTGTACTGGCACTTGATCAGATTGACCTCGATTTCTACAAAGGGGAGATTCATGCAATCTGTGGTGAGAATGGTGCTGGGAAATCAACGTTCATCAAAGTTCTTACGGGTGCAATCCAGCCTGATGCGGGAAAAATAGTTATTGAAGGTGTCCAAAGAGATGCCTATTCCCCTCATGAAGCTATGTTCAACTTTGGGATATCTGCAATTTATCAGGAATTTTATTTGATCCCTGCCCTGACTATTGCTGAAAACTTATTTTTGGGAAAAGAGATACAGAAACAGGGATTTCTTGATCGTCGAATCATGAACCGAAAAGCAAAAGAGGTTCTGATGTCTTTGGGTGTTGATCTGGATCCCAATACACCAGTGGGCTCGCTAACCGTTGCCTACCAGCAAATAGTTGAGATAGCCAAATCGACCTATCAGAATGCAAAGCTCATCATAATGGATGAGCCATCAGCTCCGTTGACAATCAATGAAGTGGATAAACTGTTCAACCTTGTTCATGCACTGAAAGAAAAAGGGATAACGGTTATCTATATATCTCATAGACTTTCGGAAATCTTTGAGCTCTCGGATCGTGTAACCGTCTTTCGGGATGGAAGAAAAATCGTCACGATGCCTACCTCCTCCACAAATAAGAAAGAGTTGATCCACACAATGGTCAATCGTGAGGTGGCGGAGAATTTCCCGAGCCGGCATGGTGAGATATCGGAACCTGTTTTGGAAGTAAGGGATCTTTGCACTGATGCACTATTGCAGCATATCAGTTTTACCTTGCGAAAAGGTGAGATCCTGGGGTTTGGAGGTTTGGTTGGTGCTGGAAGAACCGAATTGGCCAGAGCCATTTATGGAGCTGACACTGTTTCATCCGGAACCATTCTCGTAAAAGGCAAAGTCGCGAGAATCAGGCATCCACAAGAGGCCGTAGCACAGAGCATCGGCCTGATTCCTGAAGATAGAAAGCAACATGGAATTATCTCTCGCCTCTCGGTAAGCGAGAATATTGCATATAGTTCATTCGGGAAGTGCAGTCGGTTTGGTCTGATCCAGCCAAGGATGTTGGAAAAGACCGCACAAAAAATGATTGCCTTGCTGCGTATCATCACTCCCAACACACAAAAGAAAGTAAGTGAGTTGTCGGGGGGGAACCAACAGAAGGTTGTTCTGGCACGCTGGCTGGTCTCGGATGTGGATATCATACTTTTTGATGAACCTACAAGAGGTATTGACGTAGGGGCAAAACAGGAAATTTATGAGTTGATCTTCGAACTGGCAGCCCAGGGCAAAGCCATTATCCTTATCTCTTCGGAGATGAATGAATTATTGGGACTGTCGGACCGAATTATGGTGATGCATGAAGGTGTTGTCATGGGAGAACTCAGTAAAGCTGAAGCAACACAGGATAAAGTTCTCAGATTGGCATCAGGGGAGTAATGAGAAATGAAAATGAAAGCAGTGGATATTCTGTTGAAAAGATTTGCAATTTTGGGTGTGCTCTTGGTTTTGATCCTCTTTTTTACCCTGGTGACAGACTCTTTCCTGACAACAGGAAATGTCCTGAATATTGCACGCCAGGTATCCATGCTGGGCATATCTGCTGTTGGCATGACCTGTGTGATACTGACTTCTGGAATTGATCTCTCAGTTGGTTCTGTCATGGGCATTACCAATATTGTGGGAGCTCTTCTGATGACTAGGTATGGAGTACCCATCCTGCCGGCAGCTCTGATCACCTTGGCCATTGCATGTGCAATAGGATTCATCAATGGCCTCATGGTCTCCTATGTTGGTGTTCCTGCCCTGATTACAACCCTTGCAATGATGACCTTGCTTCGCGGTCTGACCTATGTTCTTTGTGATGGATTGCCCGTTTGGGGGCTTCCGGACTCTTTCCGAACGTTGGGACAGGGATACCTGGGAATAATTCCTATACCCGTGATAATCATGTTCATCATTTTCATCGTGGGCTGGGTGTTTCTGAATCGGGTAAAAACAGGAAGGTATATATATGGCTTGGGTGGCAACCGAGAGGCTGTCAGGCTGGCTGGAATCCGGACCAAGCGTGTGGAGACCGGGGTGTATGTTATTTCCAGTTTTCTTACAGGCATAGCCGGCTTGATCATGCTTTCACGAATCAACACCGGACAACCCAAGATTGGGACGATGTTTGAAATGGATGTCATCACTGCAGTGGTTTTGGGTGGTGTCAGCATCATGGGGGGAGCCGGATCCATTTTTGGAGTACTTCTTGGTGTCTTCATCACGGGAATTCTCTCGAATGGAATGATTTTACTCGATATCAGCGAATATTATCAGCAGATAATAAAGGGGGTGGTACTTTTGCTGGCAGTCACGTTCGATTCCCTGGCAAAACGAAAAAAGGCGTAACTATTGTTGGTGTTCTTGGTACGTGGAAGCAGCATGCGCAATCACAGGTATCAACATGGGTGACGAGATGTCTTTCATGAGATATTTATTGCCGCCTACAATTGCTTCCTCACTAGAACGAGGATAATCTTGGAGGTAATCCAAGGCGATTCTGGCTTCAGTCCGGAGACAGTATATCAAACATTACATTGGAGATTTGTTATGAAAAAAAGGAAGGTTTTCGTTGTACTTTGCATCGTACTGGCGCTTGTTGGAACCTTAGGGTTTGCTGCTGGAGCAAATGAGAAGAAAAGTGATAAGCCTACATTCGTGATGGTTCCGAAGTTGGTGCATCCGTTTTATGAACCATGCATCCAGGGCTTCAAGGATGCTGGTGAGCAATATGGAGTGAATATTGAAGTCGAAAGCCCACCAAAGCTCGATATTGCCCTGCAGGTGAAGGTCATTGAGGATTTGATAGCCCGTGGTGTTGATGGGATAGCAATTTCCGCTGTTGATAATAAGGGTTTGGTATCAGTGGTTGAAGAAGCCGTTGCGGCAGGCATTATTGTCATTTGCTTCGATGCTGACGCACCAAGTACAAAACGGGCGACCTATATTGGTACCAATAATTTCGAAGCAGGTGTAACTGCCGGCGAGTATATGTTCAAACTGATGAATAATACGGGAAATGTTGGAATTCTTCAGGGAGGAATGGCTCCAAATCTGAATGAGAGACAAGAAGGATTCAGGAAAGCTGCGGCCAATTCTGGAGTCAACATTGTTGCTTTTGAAACATACCAAGCGGATTTTGCTGAAGGCGTGAATAAGACCGAGGCAATGCTGGAAACGTACCCGAACCTCAATGGAATCTTTGGACCTGAAGCATATGGGGCGCCCGTTGTTGCTACCGTGCTCAAGGAACAGGGACGGGTCGGAGAACTCGTTGTCGGCGGTTTCGATGACTTGGCCGAAACCATAACCGGTATTAAAGATGGTTCTGTTCAGTTCTGCTTGGTGCAAAAAGCATACAAAATGGGCTGGGTTTCCGTGGAAGTCCTGCAAGAGTTGATGGCTGGGAAGACCGTAGCGGATACCATTGATACCGGTGTTGTCATTGTTACCAAGGATAATGTCGATAGCTATATGGATCAGGTTAAGGCTGAAATCAAAAAATAAATGTAAACGATGATACTGGTTGGAACTATCCAACCAGTATCCAGAAAGCGAGAATACCCGTATGAGAACTGAACAGAGAAGTCCTGAAGAACCAAATCGGTTGAAGTCCATCGCACCGTTATGTATTCAAAAGGTTGTCAAGCAACGTGAGTCGGCCATCTTCTTGGCGCTGCTTGGAATCATGGTGATAATCACGATCGTAGCGCCTCAATTTGCAAATGCAGGGAATCTCTACCGGGTGAGTAGGCAGATATCTTTTGTGGCGATTGCAGCCCTTGGTGTTTTTACTGTTATTCTTACTGGTGGTATCGATCTTTCCCTAGGGTCGGCGATAGGCTTGAGCGGTGTTACATGTGGATTGTCCATGGCTGCAGGAATGCACCCCTTGCTGGCAATCCTGATTGGTATGCTCACAGGGTTTCTGGTAGGAATGATAAATGGAGTGTTGGTTTCGTATGTGGGAATAACCCCGTTCATCGTTACGCTTGGTATGCTGAGTATTGCACGTGGCACAATCTGGATCATTACCAAAGGGTGGCCTGTAGAGGATATTGACGATAGGATTCTGGCCTTGGGCCAGGGGGATTTGTTTGGTATTCCCGTTCCCGTTATTCTTATGGGTATCATGGCTGTTCTGATTCACTTTCTCATGCGGCAAACCGTATTTGGAAGAAGAATCTATGCTATTGGAGGTAATGAGGAAGCCACGCGACTGTCTGGAATCGATGTCAGGAAGGTGAAGTGCTTGGCCTACGGTATTTCAGGGCTCATGGCTTCGATAACCGGCATTATTCTGGTTGCCCGCTTCAGTTCAGCCCAAACCTCCAGCGGGGAGGGGTGGGAACTTGATGCAATTGCTGCTGCAGTAATCGGTGGGACTTCTCTTGCAGGAGGTTCCGGCAGTGTGATTGGTGTGCTTATTGGTGCCGCCATCATGGGAGTAATTCGAAACGGGTTGGTGCTTATGCGTGTTTCAGCCTATTGGCAGACTGCAATAATGGGTCTGATAGTCATTTTGGCTGCAGTTATCGACCGCGTCAAAAACAGAAAGGTAGCATGATGGATACGCATCTGATAGAAATGCGCACTATTTGCAAGCGTTTCCCTGGTGTCAGAGCCTTGCAGGACGTGAACTTCACCCTTGCGCGAGGAGAGATTGTCTGTCTGCTAGGAGAGAATGGTGCAGGAAAATCTACCCTGATGAAGATTCTTACCGGGGTTTACAAGCAGGATTCCGGGACGATCCTCTTCCAAGGAAAAGAGCTTGATATCAGTACTACAAGGGATGCCTATACACTTGGGATAAACATAATTTTCCAGGAATTGAATTTGTGTCCCAATCTGTCGGCAATGGAGAATATTTTCCTCGGTAATGAAAACAGGACGAAGCGAGGCCTTTTTTCCTATAAGGCAACCCGAGATAAGGCACTGAGTCTATTTTCCAAGTTACACATTGATATCGATCCTGATACTCCTGTATGCAAGCTCAGTGTTGCGAAACAACAGATGGTGGAAATTGCAAAAGCACTCTCCTATGATACAAAAGTCCTGATAATGGATGAACCAACCTCATCACTTACCATGCGAGAAATTGAAACGCTATTCACCATCATCAGAAGCTTGAAGGAACAAGGAGTCTCCATCATCTTCATTTCACACAAGTTGGAAGAAGTCCTTGCGATCAGTGATAGGATCGTCCTTCTTCGGGATGGAGAGAATTGCGGGGATATTCCCACACGGGAAGCTACCGAACAAAAACTTGTCTCACTCATGGTTGGGCGTGATCTGACTGAATTTTATACGAAGAGAAGAAATAAGCCATCAAATGAGATCCTGCTTGAAGTACAAGGATTGAGTGGTGGTTCGAAGATCAAGGATGTCTCCTTCTCAATCAGGAAGGGAGAGATTCTTGGGCTTGCCGGTTTGGTAGGTGCAGGGCGAAATGCAATGGTACGTTTGCTCATTGGTGCAGATCACAAGCGTGCAGGAAAAGTCTTTTTGCAGGGGAATGAGATCAGTATTGGCAGTCCGAAGGATGCCGTGAGTCATCGTATTGCCTATTTGCCGGATGATAGGAAATGTGCTGGATTGGTATTGCCGATGACTGCAAGGGAAAATGCAACACTTTGCATTCACAACACGATCTCCAATCAATTCGGATGCATAGAACATAAAAAAGAGAATTCCATCATTGACGGCTACATCAAGGATTTGCGGATAAAAGTGTATTCACGCGAACAGGTGGTGCGGACCTTGTCGGGAGGCAACCAGCAAAAGATTGTTCTGGCAAAAGCTCTGGCAGTTGACCCGATTCTCCTCATCCTCTGCGAACCTACCCGAGGAATTGACGTGGGGGCAAAGGCTGAAGTCCATACCATAATTACTGCATTGGCGGACAGAGGAATATCGATTTTGGTCATTTCCTCGGAATTGCAGGAAATTCTCAACTTGTCCGATCGGGTATTGGTTATGCATGAGGGGTGTATTACTGCTGATTTGCCGATTGCTGATGCGAATCAAGAGAATATAATGAGAGCAGCCATAGGGTCCTCTTGAGAGTGTAAGGTATGAGGGTATGGAAAAATACGTATTGGGAATCGATAATGGCGGAACTTTGATAAAAGCGGCATTGTATGATACCTCCGGGAGAGAAATTGCTGTTGCCAAGCAGAGGACAGGGACGATTGTAGCAAAACCTGGATACAGTGAACGCAATATGATTTCGCAGTGGGAAGCAAACTGTCAGGCTGTACGGGCAGTTTTGGAAAAGTCGGGTCTCCCGGCGTCTTCAATCTGCGCAATTGCCGTTACCGGTCAAGGAAACGGTCTCTACCTCGTCGACGAACAGGGGAATCCTTGTCGGAATGGCATAAGTTCAGCTGACATGCGTGCTCAAGCGTATGTTGACCGATGGAATGTGGATGGAACCGCAGAAAGAGTGAAGGATTTGACCTTTCAAGACATTTGGGCTGGTCAACCAGTGGCACTTCTTGCATGGCTGGAAGAGCATGAGCGTGAGGTGTTCACTCCTGCAAAATGGATATTCATGTGCAAGGACTATATTCGTTTTCGGCTCACAGGTGATGCCTGGGCTGAGCTGACCGATTATTCCGGGACCAATTTGGTGAATCTTCACACCTGCAAGTATGACAAAGAGCTTCTGAACCTATTTGGGTTGGAAAAGTATGGGAATTTACTGCCTCCTCTCTGCAAATCCACCGATTGCTGCGGAGTGGTCACTCCTGACGTTGCGGATAAGACAGGTTTGTGTGCAGGAACTCCAGTGTATGGGGGATTGTTCGATATTGATGCCAGTGGTTTGGGACTTGGGATGACGCAACCCAATACACTGGCGATTATTGCTGGAACGTGGAGCATCAATGAATATATTTCGCCGAAACCTGTGCAATCGGGATCTTTGAAATGTACCGCCTATTGTATGGATGGTTACTATCTCATTACTGAGAGCAGCGCGACTTCGGCAAGTAATTTGGATTGGTTGGTGAATAATCTTCATCTGGAGTTTCCCAAAGGGGTTTCACCCTTTGCGTATTGTGATCATGCGATACAATCCGTCCCCGCTGAGGAATCTGATGTGCTCTTCCTGCCCTTCCTGTATGGAAGTAATACGAGTCCCAGGGCTTCGTCTTGCTTCTTGGGCTTAAGCGGTTGGCACACCATCGACCATATGATCCGGGCGGTTTTCGAGGGCATTGTCTTTTCTCATCGGATGCATATAGAAAGACTTCGGCTTGAAGAACCCACTTTTTCAGTAGCCAGGCTGGCTGGAGGTGTTGCAAATTCTCCGGTTTGGATTCAGATGTTTGCAGATATATTGCAAATTCCTTTGGAAATTGTAGAAATCAAGGAAGTCGGTGCCCTTGGCGCGGCGATGACAGCTGCGGTTGGAGTTGGGATTTTTGGTTCGTATGCAGAGGCTGCCGGGGATATGGTACGTGTGAAAGAAAAATATTGTCCTCGGCCCCGGTTTGCCGCTGTCTATGATCGCAAGTATGAACGGTATTGCAAAGCAATGGATGCATTGCATGATTTTTGGGATGTATGATAGCATGTATGATTGAAATGGTTCTCGTTCATGGTGTGCCTGTCTTGCAAGTTGGTGTTTTCATTTTGACCATGCAGAGCTTCCTAAGGTATTATATATGAGTAATTTCCACGAATGGATTTTCCAGGAGGTAGTTCCTTGGTACGTTATGAAACAGAGCTGATGGTGACCGTTTCGAAGCTGTATTATCTTACCCAGCTGAAGCAGGAAGAGATTGCTGCGCGGTTGAAGATTTCCCGTGCCTTGGTTTCCCTTATTTTGAATGAAGCAAAACGAGTGGGCATCGTTGAATTTCGGATCAATGACCCACAAAGTGAGAATAAGGAATTGGCCGGACAGCTGCAAACGTATTTCCCTTCAATTCAGTTCATTGTTATTCCTTCATCATCAAAGGATGAAGCTGTTTTACGGGAATTTATTGCCAGCCGTTCCGTAGAGGTCATCAATGATCAGCTGGAGAATGGTCAGACGCTCGGAATTTCCTGGGGAAGGACTTGTTATGCCGTCATGTCAACATTCACCCCGAAGACGATGCATAATTTATCCAATGTAGTTCCCTTGGTAGGCGGCAGCAACAAGAACCTTCCCAGATTCCAGTTGAATGAGCTTGTCCGAGTGTTTGCAGGTTCGATGCGGGCAACCCCGCATTTTATCCATGCCCCTGCATTGGCCGAGTCTCAGGAAGATTATGAGTTGTATATGAGAAGTGCTTCAATGAGGCAGATTTCAAAGATGTGGGAAAAGATAGACTTGGCGATTATGTCGGTAGGGCCACCGCCGATTCATGAGGAATTTGATGGTTCTCCGGTACAGGGTTCTTACATTGAAAAATGGTTGGGTAAGGACAATACCTACAATCTTCCTGTGGGTAACCTCTGTGCTCGAAACTATAATATCTATGGTGAATTTGTCCATGATGAAATCCAGGATCGAATTGTCTCCATACCGTTTGAAACGATGAAACGAATCCCAAAGATAATTGCGATAGCTGCAGGCCTCGACCGTGTGTATTCGGTAGTGGGTGCTTTGAGAACAGGTATTGTCAAAACCTTGGTGATAGATGAGCTTTCTGCACAGGCCGTAGTTGATATTTTCAAGCGGGAGAAGAGTGCAAGTCTCGATGATGATGTGAAGAAATTGTACAATATCAAATAGCAGCAGCGAGGAGCATCGTGATATGCTCCACGCGACCTGTACGACTTGAGGTGGCTATGCAGACTGCAAGTTTGGATTTCTCAGGGCAAGTTGTGGTGGTTAGCGGGGGATCCAGAGGAATCGGGTTTGCAATTGCCGAAGCCTTCATACATCATGGTGCAGATGTCGCAATTTTGGGTCGTGATGCCGTCTCAGGTATGGCGGCCCAGCAAAAACTCAATCAGACGCGGGATGCATGCAGATTCTACGAATGCGATGTTTCCCGCATTGAGATGGTACAACAGTGTTGTACGAGTATTCTGGAGACGTCTGGGCGGGTTGATGCACTGATACTGAACGCAGGGACGGAAGTGCCAGCCTCTGCAATCATTGATACAACAGCGGAACAATGGCATACGCTGATGGAAACCAATGTTGACGGGGCGTTCTATCTGCTCAAGTACCTACTCCCAATCATGATTGGGCAGGCTCATGGGAGTGTGGTTTTCATTTCATCTGTTGCTGCGAAGACTGGAGGGGGGACAGCGATTCCCTATCCAACGAGCAAAGCTGCATTGCATGGTATGATGGCTCGGGTCAATTATGATTTGCTGGCCAATGGTATCCGGGCCAATATGATCAGCCCTGGATTGGTGGATACACAACTGCTCAGGAATAAGTATCCTGATACCGAGGAAGTCAACACACGGTTGGCCGCGCAAATCCCGATGGGTAGGATCGGCACCCCTGAGGATATTGCACATATTGCCCTCTTCTTGGCATCGGATCTTTCTTCCTATGTTTGTGGCCAGGATATCATTGCTGATGGGGGAAGATCCCAATACCGCAGGTCGGTCGTTCTCTGAGCCTTTTTGGGCCCTGGAGCTTGTCCAGTCATGCCTGAGGTTGCTGGCAGATGCAGCTGAAGCGCGGTTGCTGCCTGGAGCGGTGCTGATGCAAGACCTGATGTCAAACGCAATTCCCAGCACAACGGAATTTTCCTTTGTTCGTAGGGTTGCATTTCCTACTCATTGGTGCGTCCAGGAAGTGGTATGACCCTCACTTCAGAACTATGCATGAAACCAGCTACCCAGTTTTCGGAGGACCTTCATAGGTCCTCTCTTCTTGTACCTTCATGAGAAGACTTTTCGCCAAGGGTTGCTGAGCGTGAAGCAACCTTGTTCTCGTGCAGGGAGAGCACTTGAACCTGGATTCAGGGGTGTAGGTAAGAGCAAAGTCTTTCTGAAGAAAAGATCAAGTAATTCATTTGCTGTTAATTGACATAAGTTATAACCAATGTTATATTCATATATAGAAAAGTTTATAACATAATAATGAGGTGGTCGTATGGATTTACATCTGCAAGGAAAGGTTGCATTGGTTACTGGAGGATCAACCGGAATTGGCGGGGGAATTAGCGAATACTTGGCAGCCGAAGGAGTCGATGTTGCCATCAATTACATTGTTGATAAGCCACAGGCTGACACATTTGCACAACAGCTTTCTACCAAGTACCACGTAAAATGTACTACTGTATATGGAGATGTCTCAAAACCAGCTGATGATGATGCAATGGTGGAAGAGGTTCTGAAAACCTATGGAAAGATTGATATTCTGGTAAACAATGCAGGAATATGGCCCACTGAAGATATGAAGGATATGCCTGATGATCACTGGATTCGGGTGATCAACATCAATCTGAATGGGCCGTATCTTGTAAGCAAAAGGGTTGTGAACTCGATGATTCAACGAAACATTGGGGGCACAATCATCAATATTTCCTCAAAATCGGGTTTCCAGTGCAACACAGGCGGTCATGGCCATTACACAACAGCCAAAGCAGGAATCAATATGATGACCCGCTCTCTTGCAAGGGAAATCTCCCCCTATGGAATCAGGGTGGTGGGGATTGCTCCTGGAATGGTTCGCACTCCGCTGAATGAAGACAAGTGGAACAAAGATGGACTCTTGGAAGAATACTTGTCCCGTATTCCTGTCGGAAGATTTGCTGAACCTTTGGAAATTGGGTATTTGGCAGCGTTTCTTGCATCTGACTGTGCCAGGAATATTACCGGTACGGTACTGGATAGTACAGGTGGCATGCTCATCTGACAATTGAATCATAGATTTTAGCAAAAAGAGGTATGGCAATGATTACGTTACAAGGAAAAGTATGTGTGGTTACAGGAGCAGCAAAGAGTATTGGATTCGGTATTGCCGAGAATTATGCCAAACAGGGGGCTGCCGTTGCGCTCATTGATATTGATGCCAGCGTTGTTGAGTCTGCAAAGAGCCTTGCTGAGCGGGGGTACACTGCAAAGGCATACGTATTGGATATTACCAACCAAGAGAATGTGTTTGCCTGTTTCAGGAGTATTGAAGCTGAGCTGGGACCCGTCTTTTGCTTGGTGAATAATGCAGGGGTGGTCGATCAGAGACCTTTTGCAGAAAATACTCCTGCTCATCTGGAAAGGATCTTCAAGGTGAATGTGTATGGGAGCATTTATTGTGCACAAGCTGCCCTTTCCTCCATGGAAACACTTGGCGATGGGAGAATCATCAACTTCTCGTCCAAGTCAGGGAAGACCGGGTCTGCACTCATGGCTCCGTATTCTGCGGCAAAAGGTGCAATCATTGCGTTGACTCACGCGCTTGCTTTCGAATACGCAGCAAAGAACATCAAGATCAATAGCATTTGCCCGGGCATTACGGATGCGACTGGGGTATGGTCCAACGTGAGTGAGGGGTATACGAAGAATATGCATCTGTCGAGAGATGAAGTCGTCAAGAAATTTACATCCAAGGTTCCGCTTGGACGATTGACGAGAATTGAGGATGTGGTGGAACTGGTGCAATTTCTTACCGTGAGCGGCGATTATTGTACGGGACAGGCATTTAATATCAGCGGAGGACGTGAGGTGCATTAAAGCATCCACGAAAGGAGCAAGAAATGGAACAGAATACGAAAAAGGCCGCGATGGAACCGAGAGCATTGGCAAAGTATATTGATCATACCATGTTGAAGCCCGACTCAGTTCAGGCTGCATTTGACAAGTTGTGCGACGAGGCAATCGAATATGGGTTTGCGTCAGTATGTGTGAATTCCTCCTGGGTTGCGTACGTCGCGAATCGTTTGAAGGGGACCGGTGTCAATGTTTGTTCAGTGGTAGGATTCCCCCTTGGAGCCATGTCGTCAGCCAGCAAGGCGTTTGAAACACAAGATGCCATTGCACAAGGTGCAACAGAAATTGATATGGTCATCGCAATCGGGCGGCTGAAGATGGGTGATCTTCGGTATGTGGAAGATGACATCAGGGCAGTGAGGAAAGCCGCAGGTAATGGGGTAGTGCTGAAAGTCATCATCGAAACAGCAATGCTGACCCATGATGAGAAGGTAACTGCATGCAAGCTTTCCAAAGCAGCTGGCGCGGATTATGTGAAGACTTGCACCGGTTTTGGTGGTGGAGCTGCTACTGCTGAAGATATGGCTTTGATGAAAGAAGTGGTAGGGCCTTCGATGGGTGTGAAAGCAAGTGGTGGCGTCAGGGATTACGACAAGGCAATTGAGCTGATTGCTGCCGGTGCCACCAGGTTGGGTGCCCAATCGAGTGTGGCGATCGTAACCGGAACCAAATAAGGTGCCTGACTAAGAAACAAAAGGAACTCTGCATGGCAAAGCAACATGGTATTGCAGCTTCGGTTCTCTCTGCTGATTTTACGTGTCTGGGTCAAGAGATCAAAGCGGTTGAGAGAGCTGGTGTTGATTGGATTCATTTTGATATCACTGACGGGCATTTTGTGGAAAACTTTACGATGGGTACCTTGGCGGTAGAAGCCGCCAAGCGTACTACCAGTCTTCCACTGGATGTGCATCTGATGATAGAGAATCCTGAGCGATTCATATCCATGTTTGCTCATGCAGGAGCAACCAACATTTCTGTGCATTATGAGGAAGCCAAGCACCTGTATCGGTTGATTCAGATGATTCGTGAAGAGGGGTTGCATCCTGGAGTAGCTCTCGGTCCCACTACAGCGTTAGGCAACTTGGAGTGGATTTTGGACTCCATTGATTATGTGCTGATTCTGTCAGTGAGCCCAGGGTTTGGGGGACAAGGATATATCCCTCACTCCCTTGATCGGGTCCAGCAGGTGAAACACATGATAGAGGCATCAGGAAGAAGCGTACAGATTCAGGTGGATGGTGGCATCAACCTAAAAACCGTGAAACTTTTCACTGATGCCGGTGCTGATATTTGTACGGTTGGATCGGCGCTTTTCGGGAGCTCTGATTATGCCGATACCGTACAAGCCATGCGAAGAGCGATGCAAAACTGAGGTCAATGTCCATGTTTGAGAAATTCAGTCTAGGAATATATGAAAAAGCTTTTCCAGCGGGGATGGATTGGGAGCAACGCTTCTCTCTAGCCCGCTCGATCGGATTCGACTTTTTGGAGCTCTCCATCGATGAATCCGATGAGAGGCTTGCCCGACTGGATTGGAGTCTTGATGCATGCCAGGAATTCATCAGGTTGCAGCAGGAAACAGGAATACGTGTTTCGACGCTCTGCCTGAGTGGTTTGCGTCGCTATCCCATTGGATCTCCCTCACGGGAAGTCCGGGAACAGGGAATGCTGATCATTCACAAGGCAATCCGGTTGGCAAGTACACTCGGAATCAGGGTGGTCCAATTGGCGGGTTATGATGTGTACGCTCCTGATGTGAGTACACGGGAGAGTGCAGAGTTGTTCCAGTACAATATTGGTCGTGCCCTTTCCACAGCTTCTTCTTTCGGCGTCATTCTGGCTATCGAGAATATGGAAGTCCCGTTTACCAACTCACTGCAGGCTCTTATGGAATTTGTCACGTATTACAGGAGCCCCTATCTGCAGATATATGCCGATATCGGCAATTTGTCTGCGATGGGAAAAGATATTGGGAAAGAACTGCGGATAGCCCAAGGACATATTGCAGCCATCCATATCAAAGACACCGTTGCAGGAATTTGCCGTGATATCGCATTTGGGAAGGGTACTGTCGACTTTGAACAGGTGTTTTCAGAACTTCTTGAAACTCACTACAGCGGATTGCTCTTGCTGGAAATGTGGGCCCAACCTGGAGAAGATTTTCTTCAATCCTGTACAGACGCATACCGGTTCATTACAGAGAAGATGAGACGCGCCGGGATACGATAGTGCCATGTACTTCAGGGATGAGGAATTCGCTTGATTGCATGTCAAAGCTGTATCCACGCACCATCGCCAAGGGATCTTCAACCCTTGGTGATACAGTGAACGGGGAAGACCTCTTCAATGAGACAGCAATAACAACACCGGCTGATGTGGAGTTGCATAGAGATGCATCCGAGCTTGTTCTCCCCTTATTGCTTCACTGGAGATACTGTGAGAACTCAACTTTCTCCCAATTCGGTCCCAAAATTGTAAAGTATTTCACCCCATGGTCAAAGGTAAGCGGGCTATAAATCCCAATTTGAAACCGACAACTCCGTCGATAGACTGACTTCAAGCATCAATCACGGAGAAGCAAGCGATGAAGTATTCAAGGGTAGAAAAGCAGGAGCACGTGGAGCGGGCTAAGGCTAGGGTCGAAAAGAAGGAAGATTCTTTCGCCTCGTATGCAAAGAGGAGTGGTATTTCCAGGTCAGCCTTTTATAAATGGTTACGGGAATACGGGTCCACCCATACCAGTGAGCATCAGGCATCGGATGGGGGCATGGTGAACCTCGGGAAACCGAGGGCCTCTGCTGTTGAGAAGCAACCATTCATAGTCGAGTACTACGGGTCGAAGATAGAGGTAAGTTCAACAAACGATCTGGTTGCCCTGCTGAAGGGAATCAGGAAAGCAAGTTCTACCTAGTGGCGCCGACGAAGCTGTAGGGGGAGATCCTCCCTGGATCGGCTTTGGCAGCCAAGCGCCGCTTGCGGACCTCGTCCAGCCGTGAGAGATCTATCTTCCATGGCAGAAGGGCTTCCCACTGCTCGTCGGTGCTGCAGCCGGGACCGAAAGTGCACAGGGCCTCCACATAATCCAGGGGATTCAGGGCCTGCCTCTTGGCAGTCTCGATCATCGAATAGAAAAAGGCTGAGGCATCTGCACCGTCGACGGATTGAGAGAACAGCCAATTTTTGCGACCTGTCGCAAATGCCTTGGCAACCAATTCGCACGCATTGTTCGAGGGGGTCGCCTCGACGACATCCAGGTAGGTCCTCATGTACGGCTTGTAGGTATCCAGATAAT
This sequence comes from uncultured Sphaerochaeta sp., assembly GCF_963667405.1. NCBI lineage: Bacteria > Pseudomonadati > Spirochaetota > Spirochaetia > Spirochaetales > Sphaerochaetaceae > Sphaerochaeta > uncultured Sphaerochaeta sp. The sequence goes on from NZ_OY763408.1 coordinate 303,452, forward strand.
CGAGGGCCTTGCCCATCGCCCCTTTCGGGGCGTACTGCCTGCGGGTCTCATCGGCCATGGCATACACGCTGTCTATGACCTGCCCGGATTCCTGCTTCCTGGCGGCAAGGAACTGGTCGGCCGACAGTTCTCCGCTATGCAGCTTCTTCCGGTACTGCTCGTCGATGTCATAGAGCTTGGCCACTTCCTTGACTATCCTCAGCGCATTGACGTCGTGCTTGTTGATCTTGAGTATCTTCTTCAGCTGCCGAACCGCATGGACCCAGCAGACGCAATGCTTGTCGTAGGAGAGATAGCCCTTCAGACCGTCGGTCATCAGGTGGGATGTGTAGTTGTATTTGCCGATATCCTCGAACAAGACCTCACGCGAACGTCCCTGGATGTAGTCCAGCAGCACAAGGCTGTGCGTCTTGCGCGTCTGCTCGTCGTAGCTGTCCCCGATGGTTATGTACATGAACCCGCTCTTCGAGACCTTGCCGGTCGGCCCCCTTACGTCAAGCACCGACACATTGGTCTCGTCCTTGCTCAGGAAGGCTGAGCGGTAGACCCGTTTCTTGAAGTAACCCATGAAGGGCAGCAGCTGCTCATAGTAGGTTATCACCCAGGAGGCCAGCTTCTGCCTCGAGAGGAAGTAGCCTTCCCTGCGGAAGATTTCCTCCTGCCGGTACAGGGGCAGGTGGTCGTCGAACTTGCTCACCACCACGCCGGCCACCAGGCTCGGTGAGGCCCCGAGGGCCGATGTCTTGGCAGGCAGCAGGACTCTTTTGCCGTCCTTGCCCGCATCCACATCCAAGGCCTTGTACTGGGGGTAGTGATGGCGTTCGACCACCATCTTGCGCGGGATCATTGCCAGCTTGTCGATGATCTTGTCCTCGACCCTGGTCAGGACGATGCCGTCCTTGCCGACCAAGGTGTCTGCGGCGCCTTCGGTATGGAACACATCGCATACCGGTGCATCTGCGGGGGCGCTGCAGGCATTGACTCTCTCCCGGACCTTCCGGCTGTGGGCTGCGACCTCGGTGGTCTGATCCGGCTCGGGCTGGCTGGAGAGCACCGAGTCGAGGATCTCCAGCTCCTGGAACAGCCAGCCCATCTGTTCGGATGAGGGACAGTAGCGCTCGGCTGTCTTGAGCTTGACCAGCTCCTTGAGCTCTGCGATTTCCTCGTTCTGTGTCTGGACAATTGAAGTAAGGTTGAGCACCAGCGCAGCCAGTTCATCCGGCTGCATTTTTACTAGATCTTCTTTCCTTAACTTCTTCTCTATCATGGAGTAATGATAGCACATAACGAAGTTTTGCTCAATGGTTCTGGAAGAATTATTGCCTTTTGGGCCATCATCTTAGCCTACATACCTCGGGCTGAGAACCGGGAACCTCCTGAAGACATCATAGCCTTTGAGCAACAACAGAAGGTCGGAGATTTCAATCTGCAAAGCTTCTTCTTCCGTGTTGGGCCATTTGAAAGACGAGCCGCATTCGAGACGCTTTATGATCTCAATCCAGCCGTTTCGGTCCCAGACGATCGCTTTGATTGTTCGCTTGGTTCCGCCGCAGAACAGGAATACCGCTTTTGCAAAAGGCTCAAGCTTCATCTCATATTGCACGATGAGTGCCAGCGAAGGCGAGCATTTGCGCATATCGGTTGCCCCGGGTTTGACGTAGAAATCATAATCCTCAAACCGTATTTCCATCTTATGCCTCCGGACTAGAGGATAGAAGTTCTCAGATTGATTTTGAATCGTGATTTATAGTGCGCTTACGGTCAAAGAAGGGGAGACTCTGGATGTCTTTCTCCAACGCCTCATACCCAAGTTGTCTTATCTTGGCATAAGCTGCATTGATGTCTGACACATTGAGAGCAACATGATCTATGGCACCAAGATGCATCGCCGCTTGGTGATTTTCATAGGTCTCGATCACTACATCACCCAACCTGAGGAATGCAACCTGCTCCCCATTATTATCTGCCTCATACATAATCTTGAAGTCAAGTGAGGTGAAAAAGTCTATTGTTTCTCTTATCGAGTTCGTTGGGATTCCGATGTGTTGGAGTCCGAGCACCAGATCCTTGATAGCTGCCATAGTTCCTCCTAGTACGTGTTCTTGAACTAGTTGTTTGTGGTACCAAGAAGTATATCCGAAGAATCCTCGTACTGATTATATTTTTTCCTTTGCCTGAGCAAAAGTGATGTTCTCCAATCGCATATGGATTGGGGTATTGATTGAAGAATTCGTACAGATTCTGGATTCTATGTTCTTGGGTATCTACTATGAGGAGTAAGGTCCCTTTAGGGAGGCTCAGTCCTCTTGATTACAGAAAGGATCTTGGCCTAACTGCTTGAATACACCCAATTTTTAGTGCGCACTCCCTATGACTGTTATTCACCCGTTGGTGATACCTTTAACTTATATAGCATCCATGTTTCCGTATGAGTAGAAAGAGGATGCTATCTAGTCATTCACAACAGTCGTATTTTCACTGCCGATGTTCAAAGCCTTATGCGATTATGCCTTTGAAGAAAAACACCAGCGCAAGTAGACTAGGAACTGTTATATTGTGTCTATGAATTTATTGATAAGTGGTATTGCTGCTCCAATAACCATTGCGTTGCTTCCACAAACTCCATTTGTTATGTTGAATTCTGCGCTTTTAAAAGTCGTTTTTCTCACTATAAGCGATTTGATTTTCTCCAAGTCTTCGCTGTTTAGGTATTTCTGGAGCGTACCAGACAGTATTACATCACATGCGACTATCATTCTGCAATTATCAATGGTCAGAGCCAGTTCTTCCAGATACTTGTTCCATATCCTTTCAGATTCGCTATTTCCATTTCTCAAATCAATGAAGAATTCATCCAGATTATCCTGCTTCATCATCCTGCTAAGTCCTGATACAGAACAGTAAGCATCAACACATCCCCTTTTCCCACAGTAGCATGTTTCACCGCCAGTATGGAGAATCATGTGTTCAATTGTCCCGCTGCTCAGACTTCCTTGATATACTTCTCCGTTCAAAATTAGTGCATTACACAAACAGTTGTTCAAAATGAGCATAAATGCTGAACCTGTGATTTTACCATGCCAGATTTCAGCAAAAGCACCGGATTCAGCGTTGTGGTAAAAATGGCAGCGAGAGTCTTCAACATATTTCACTAGGTCAGAAAGAGTAAAGTCAGAAGTCTTGAGAACCTTGGAATACAACATATGGTTTCCGTCAGGTGCAATTATTCCCGGGACTGCAACACCTATCCCCAGCACTGTTGGACAGTATGCCTTGCTTTTGTCAACAAATTCATTAACAAAGTGTCCAAGCTTCTTGAAGTATGGATCCGTATTAGTGAATGTGATGTGTAAGGATTCCTTATTGATGATTTTGCCATATATGTCGATTGAGGCTATATCAATTCTATTTGGCTGAAGATCCATTCCAATGGCAATACACATTTTTTCATTGCACTTATATAGTGTTGCTGGTCTTCCCCCTGTGGATTTGAAAAACCCTTTCTGAATAATCAAACCATCATTTTCAAGTTCCTTCAGGTTTTGTGTAATAGTAGGAATGCTCAGGCTTAGATTTGATAGGATTGAGTTCTTTGATACTATTTTCTTCTCATATATTTCATGGAATACTCTCTTTCTGTTTGCCTGCTTCAATTCTGCCGATGATATGCTCATATTCCATTTCCTATAGTATTCTTTATAAAAAATTTTTCATATAACTTTTACAAAAGTCAATCTCACAAATTTACAATACCTAATTTTGTACTTTGATCTTATGCATTTGTAAAAGTAATGTCATTATAAAAACAAAAAATGTGTTTGACAAGTCAAATTTGGTGAACTATTCTATATATATAAAATGACTTTCTGAAAGTCGTATAGGAGTATTCAGATATGGCAGTTGCAACTAGAGGAAGTATCCCAAAAACAATGAAGGCTTTGGTGGCTTATAGCAAAGATGATTATCGTTTTGAGTCGGAATACCCGACTCCTGAGTGTGGGCCTGATGATATAATTATTAAGACAGAAGCTTGTGGTATTTGTGCTGGTGATCTTAAGTGTAGTCATGGCGCAGCTATGTTCTGGGGTGATGATGTACAGCCTTCATGGGTGAAGCCACCATTTATTCCTGGCCATGAGTTCTATGGAAAAGTCGTTCAAATAGGTGAGAATGTTACAGATTATAAGCTTGGTGACCGTGTTGCCGCTGACCAGATAGTTCCATGCGGGAAATGCCGTTTCTGTAAGGATGGCCATTATTGGATGTGCCAGCCCCATGATATGTTCGGCTTCATGTACTATACGAATGGTGGTATGGCCGAGTATGTCAGGTACCCGAAGAATGCCGTTATTGCAAAAGTTCCTGATGATATGCCGATGGAACAGGCTGTGCTTATCGAGCCATATGGATGTTCCAAGCATGCCGTTGATAGGGCTGGAATTACAAACGAGGATGTGGTAGTCATCTCTGGAGCAGGTACGCTCGGACTTGGAATGGTTACCTATGCACGCATGAAGAATCCCAAGCTCTTGATTGTTCTCGACATGCAGAAGAACCGATTGGAGAAAGCGAAGGAATTCGGTGCCGACCTTGTCTTCAACCCGGGCGAGTGTGATATCGACAAAGAAATCAAGGCTCTTACTGATGGGTATGGTTGTGATATCTACATTGAGGCAACCGGTAATCCCGCAAGTGTAGTTCAGGGACTTACTATTATCAGAAAGCTTGGAACCTTTGTTGAATTCTCCGTCTTCAGTAAGGAAACAACCGTTGATTGGTCGATTATTGGCGACCGAAAGGAACTCGATATCAGGGGTGCTCACCTCAGTCCCTATGCATATCCGTTTGTGATAGAAAACATGAGTAAGGGCAACTTGAAAACTGATGGAGTAGTCACAACTACAATCGCTTTGGAGGATTGGAAGAGGGGTTTTGAGCTTGCTGGTGGTAGTAAGGGTGACCTGAAAGTTGTCATCAAGTTCTAATTACACTGGCTAGGCTTATGTATAGTAGGAGGTTTGTTTGCGTGGTTATTGTCCTTCAGATGAAGGATGTAGAATTAAGGAGGAAAAAGGATGAAAAAGTTATTGGTAGTATGCATGATTCTTGCGGTCCTTATGACAAGTGTGTTTGCACAAGGATCCAAGGAGGCAGCAAGCACCGCGCTTGATGCAACATCTGTGACAGGCGATTTCGATTTGAGACGGTATGCCGGAAGTGAGATTACCGTTCTCTTCAGTGATCACACTTACGCTAGTGCTGTTGAAGCAAAGCTGAAGGATTTCACTGACAAGACAGGAATCAAGGTAAACTATTCAAGCATGCCCGAAGGCAACTACTTCGAGAAGCTGAATGTAGAGCTTGCTAGCCGCTCTGGTTCGATTGATGTCTTCATGACTGGTGCTTATCAGTCTTGGGGATATGCAACCGCTGGTAACGTAGAGCCGCTGGAAAACTACATCAACAACGCATCGCTCACCGATAAGAGTTGGAACTATGCCGACTTTATTCCTGGTGTAATCGATGCTCTGAAGTGGGACCTCAAGCCCGGTCATCCGGTTGGAAAGGGTTCTCAGTGGGCGCTTCCGATGGGTTGGGAAGTTAACATTCTCACCTACAACAAGAAAGTCCTTGCTGATAAGGGTCTGAATCCTCCGAAGACTGCTGAAGAGCTGCTGAGCGTTGCAAAGGCTCTGAAGGGATTTGACGGAAGCGGAACCTATGGTCTCGCAGTTCGCGGTCTCCCTGACTGGGGCACCATCCACCCGGCATACATGTCCCTCTATTCGACATGGGGTGCAAAGGACTTCGAAGTTGTTAATGGAAAGCTCGTGAGCCGTGTAAACTCTCCTGAAGCTGTCGCTATGACCGAGTACTGGGTTGACCTGGTAAAGAACGGTGGTGCTCCTCAGTGGGCAAGCTACGGTTGGGAGTTGTGCGGTGCTGATCTTGGTGCTGGTAAGGCAGCAATGATGTGGGATGCTGATAGAGGTGGATACACTCAGAATGTGAAGGGTGCTTCTGCTCAGGCTGGCAACCTTGCATTCGGTATGGTTCCTTATCCAGTATCCGCTGGCAAGACCGAAGCTGATATGAAGTCCAACCTTTGGGTATGGTCCATGGCCATGAACTCTGCTTCTAAGAATAAGGGTCCGGCTTGGTACTTCATGCAGCACTTCACCAGCCCCGAGTTCATGCTCTGGTCCGGTACGGAAGGTGCTTGCACCGATACTCCGCGCACGTCTGTTCTGACCAGCCAGGCTTACAGAAATTCTGTTGCTGATGCTGAAGGATACTATGAGGCATTCAGCACTGTGTCGAAGAATGCAAGCATCTTCTTCACTGCACAGCCGTATTTCGTAGAAACCACCACTGAATGGGCAAAGGTTCTGCAAGAGCTGGTTACCACCAACAAGTACCCGTCTGTCCAGGTTGCTATGGATCAGTTGAAGAAGACGATGGATTCTATCGTTTCTGATCTCAAAGTTGAGTAACCTAGGTAGTTAGTCTGCTACTAAGCACGGAGCATAGGCCAATCCATACTCCGTGCTTTTATGTTTGTTGCAAGAGGTGCTGTTATGGGAAAAGAAAACTTGGGCATCAAGAAAGCTGATTTGAACAAAGCCCCTTTCAAGGTACGGGTAAGGCCATATCTTATTGTTGCCCCTTCACTGATCATTACAATTGGTATTATGGTTCCATTTGTAATGGCAATCTGGTATTCGTTTACAAATTATTCATTCCAATTTCCTACTCATAAGTTTGTTGGTCTCGATAACTGGGTCAACATGTTGACTTCCAGGGAATTCTGGAATGCTCTCAAGGTCTCACTTTTATATGGATTGTTCTCCACTGCGATAGAGATCCTCCTTGGACTAGGAATCGCTCTCCTTCTCAATAGTCTGAACAATTGGCTTTCGAAAGTATTGCGTGTTTTGCTTGTATTCCCACTCATGGTTGCTCCTGTTACTGCAACGATTGTTTGGCAGCTCATGCTGAACAGTTCAGTAGGAATTGTAGAAAAACTATTTAATATATTCGGTGTCTATAATTTCCCCTGGGCATCCGCCCCTGGAACCGCGCTCATGACAGTAATCATGATCGATGTATGGATCAATACGTCATTCGTTATTCTTCTGGTACTTGCGGGACTTCAATCCCTTCCCAAGTCACCGTTTGAATCAGCCAAAATTGACGGTGGAAGTGCTTGGTTCAATTTCAAGAACCTGACCCTCCCGATGCTGAAGCCGAGTCTCTACATCGCACTCTTGTTCAGATTGATGGCTGCACTTCAGGAGTATGCGGTCATATTTGCACTTACGAAAGGCGGTCCCGGCGATACGCTCATGTCGCTTTCGTTGACTTCGTATCAGAAGGGATTCAAATTCCAGAAATTTGGATCTGCAATCTCATACATTTTGGTTCTTTGGCTTATCATCAATGTGATGGCTCAGTTTATTGTAAAGCGCCAGCGCTTTGCACAACGGCAGGCCTCTGGTCTGGAAGAGTGAGGAAGGTGGTATTATGAACAAAGGCAAACGAGGTGCACTAACCGCACTGATGAATACTATGCTGATAATCTATGCAATTTTTGCTCTGTTTCCGTTGCTTTGGATGGTTATCATTTCTTTTAAGGCAGATACGGAGGTTTTCACCACAACCTTCATCTTCAATCCGACATTGTCGAACTATAAGGAAGTACTGCTGCGTTCAGACTACGGAAGATACATAAGAGACAGCCTCATTGTTTCCGGAGGAGCCGTCCTTGTCTCTGTGATCGTCGGTGTTCCTGCAGCATATGCACTTGCACGATACAACTTTCCTAGGAAGGAGGAGCTGGCTTTCCAGATTCTTTCCTTCAAGTTCGCACCGGAGATTCTCGTAGTTCTTCCTCTCTTTATGCTTTATCAGAAGATGGGCCTCTATGACAGCTATATAGGTTTGATTTGGGTCTACCAGCTCATTTCGCTTCCTCTCCTGATCTGGGTAGTAAGAGGGTATTTCGAGGATATTTCCGTTGAGATAGAATATGCTGCGCAAGTAGACGGCTATCCGTGGTATCAGATTTTCTTCAAGATGCTCATACCTCTTATCAAACCAGGTCTTGTCTCTTCTGCATTGTTGGCATTCATTTTTGCATGGAACTCATTTACATTTCCGCTGATCCTCGCCAGTAGCAAAGTATATCCTGTTACTGTTGCAATCACTAAATATCTTGGTACTGACACCGCCCGTTACGGGAGTCTTGCAGTTGCGGCAACAGTCTCAGCACTTCCTGCTATCATATTTGCATTGTTCATTCAGAAGCATCTTGTGCGCGGGTTGAGTTTTGGTGCGGTTAAAGGATAAGGTTTGATATGGCAAGAATTAAGTTTGAAAATATTAAGAAGAGTTTTGGAAAAGTATGCGCTCTCGACGGTATTTCGTTTGAGATTCACAATAATGAGTTTTTCGTATTATTCGGGCCGGCAGGTGCAGGAAAGACAACCATTCTCAATTGTGTTGCAGGCATCTTGATTCCAGATGAAGGGACCATTTCCTTTAATGACCAATTGATGAACCTGGTCGATCCGGCCCGCCGGAATGTTGCAATGGTGTTTGAGAACTATGCGCTGTACCCCAATATGACGGTATATGACAATATGGCATCTCCTCTTAGAAGCAAGCTCTACAAAGCCGATGAGAATACCATCAAGGAGAAGGTGTATACCGCTGCGAAGATGATGAAGATGGAGAATCTGCTCGAGCGGTTGCCGAGCCAGTTGTCCAACGGTCAGAAGCAGCGTGTGGCAATGGGACGGGCACTAGTCCGCGATCCTAATGTATTTCTCATGGATGAGCCGCTTGCTCACTTGGATGCAAAGCTCAGAAACGCTATGCGTACCGAGCTGAAGGAAATGCAGGCAAGCCTTGGGTCAACCTGTATTTATGTTACGCATGACTTTATGGAAGCCATGGCATTGGGCGATAGGATTGCCATCATCAACAAAGGTAAGATCATTCAGATTGGATCCGGTGATGAAATATACTATATGCCGACCAATGAGTTTGTAGCCTCGTTGATGGGTGAGCCTCAAATCAATATCATCCCTTCCACGATGAAAGCTGAGGGAAACAAATACAGTCTCTGCTTTGATGTTCTTGGCAAGGAGCTCAGCATGGAAATGCCTGTGGATGACAAGGTCATGGCAAAGATTGATGAGCTTGATCTTTGCTGTGCCGATATCGGCATCCGCCCCCAGCACATCCAATACAGCTTCGAGAAGATCGAGGGTTACTTCAAGGCAACGGTGTACAGCTATGAGAGCATCGGAAACAAGTCGGTAATTATTGCTGATTGCGGTGACTATCAGCTTCGTATGATTGCTCCGAACGGCTTGAGAGTCCAGATTGACAGCGATATCTATATCCATCCTGAAATTGGAAAGTCCATTCTATTTGATAGTGAGTCGAAGAATTACATTGTCAGATATGATGAAGAGACAGTGAAGGCTTTTGCAGCAACACAGGAGGTCCGATAATGGCAGGTCTGACTCTAGAACATTTATACAAACGATATGACAATTCCGGTAAAAAGAAGAAAACCGTTAATGATTATGCCGTAAATGATTTGAATCTCAAATGTGAACAGGGAGAGTTTGTTGCTTTGCTTGGTCCTTCCGGTTGCGGCAAGACAACCACGCTCCGTATGATTGCCGGTCTTGAAGACATTACGCATGGGAATATCTATATTGATGATTGTCTGATCAACAATCTCCAGCCGAAAGACCGAAAGATTGGTCTGGCTTTTGAAGATTATGCAATGTATCCACCTCTGGATGTGTACGGAAATGTTGCTTTCAATCTCAGAGCGAAAGGGGTTGATAGCGCGGAGATTGACAGAAGAGTCCGTGAGATTGCACCACTGATGCAGATTGAAGATCTTCTGGAAAAGATGCCTGTCAAACTTTCAGGCGGACAGAAACAGCGTGTGAACATTGCCCGTGCAATCATCAGGGAGCCGGAAATTCTTTTGATGGATGAACCGCTTTCGCACCTTGACGGTAAAGCCCGCCAGGCAATGCGTATTGAGATCAAGCGCCTGATCAACAAGATCAAATGTACTACGATATATGTAACACATGACCAGTTGGAAGCGATGTCTCTTGCTGACAGGATTGCCATCATTAATTTTGGCGTCTTGCAACAGTTCGGAACACCGACTGAAGTATATGATGATCCTGCCAATGAGTTTGTTGCTTCATTCATTGGAGAACCTCCAATGAATATTCTTGAAACAAAGATCATCAAGAGGAATGATGTTTTCTTTTTCTCATTCAATAGCAGCAAGCTCGAGATTACTGTTCCAAAACGATACTACGACGTCATCCATGACGGTTTCCGCTGCAAGGTTGGTGTTCGCCCTATGGATGTGATGATCGGCGGAGAAAATTCTGAAGGAACTTCTGAACAGATTGCAACATTTGAGAACCTTGGTGATGAGCGGCGTATAGGCATCCATGTTGGTGATATGCTTCTTATGCTGATTACAGAGGATGAGAAACGGTATAAAAGTGGAGATGTCATCAAACTTGAGGTTCGCGGAGAAAAGACGCATCTATTTGACATAGAGACCGGCGAACGAATCAGAGAAAAGGCGTAAGGGGGTAGTACACATGATTATGCTTGCAAAGATTGTATCGATTGCCTTAATACTGTTTCTTGTCTGGCAGATTCTGAGCTCGATTTGGAATATTGTCGCTATCGTACTGAATCTGGTGAGAGACAAATAAGTTCGTATATGCAAGTGCTCAGCACTTGTTGTATGGTCGTATTTTATGTCACAGGCATGCTCTGTAGTTGCCTGTGACTTTGCTGATGAGAAGGTGGGAGGCGTACGATACAGGCCGACATCGCTCTACGCTGATGTGTTCTTGGTCCTCTGCCATATGTTTGTCCCACAACCTCTGTACGTTCCCCTAGGACTTTGTTATAGGAGTGAAGAGTGTTAGGTAATCATCTGTTGGGGCTGTATGAGAAAGCTCTGGATCCAAAACTCAACTGGCACGAGAGATTTTCAAAAGCAAAACGGCTGGGTTTTGATTTTCTCGAAATAAGCATTGATGAAACCGATGAGCGGCTGTCACGGCTCGACTGGAGTCTGGAACAAATAGAAGAGTTCAGGCATGCTGCTTTTGCATCGGGGATGACCTGCCAGTCGATGTGCCTCTCTGTTCACCGAAGGTTTCCCTTCGGTTCCATAGATCCTGCAGTGCGGGAAAAAGCTCATGAGATTTTGCTGAAAGCGGTTGATTTTTGCAACTATGCAGGAATTAGGGTCATCCAGCTTGCCGGTTATGATGTGTACTATGAACCTTCTACGCCACAGTCTGTCATGTATTTCCGCCAGGCAATGGCTTGGGCTGCCAAGGTGGCTGAGCAGAAGCAGGTGATGCTTGCGATGGAAATCATGGATACGCCGTTTATCAATTCCATCTCAAAACACATGGCTTACGAGGCAATGATCAAGTCCCCATGGTATAAAGTGTACCCCGATATCGGAAACCTTTCGGCATGGCCGGAAAACGATGTTGATTTTGAATTGGAGCGAGGAATATCGAGCATCGTTGGGGTTCACCTCAAAGAAACGCTCTCTGCTACTGAGTCCTTCCCGGGCAAATTCAAGTGTGTGCCGTTCGGTACGGGATGTGTCGATTTCCCCAAACGTTTTGCACAATTGGAAAGACTGAATTATACCGGACCTTATATGATGGAGATGTGGTATGAAGATGTTACATTCTCCGAATCTGAGGTATTGCGCTCACGTGTGTGGATGGAAGAACAATTCAAAAAGGGAACAGAAATGCTTGCCGCTTCTACTACTACTCTGAATGAAAGGAGCCAACAATGAAGTATTATCTTGGGCTTGATAATGGTGGAACCACGACAAAAGCAGCTCTGTTTGATGCTGAGGGAAATGAGATTGGCATTTGCAGTAAAGACACTGCCATGATTGCCGTCCGCCCCGGGTACACAGAGCGCGACATGGAAGAGATGTGGGAAGCCAACTGCGCAGTAATCAAGGGGGTCATTGAAAAGACTGGCATCTCGGCCGACGATGTTGCCGGCGTAGGAATTTGCGGTCATGGAAAGGGGCTGTATCTGTGGGGAAAGGATGACCGTCCTGTACGCTACGGCATCATTTCCACTGACAACCGTGCTTATGAATATCCAAAGAAATGGGCTCAGGATGGTACAGAGCAGAAGGTGTTTGAGCTCTCTTGCCAGCATATCATGGCCTGTCAGCCGGTTGCCTTGTTGGCTTGGCTGAAGGATAACGAACCCGAGGCCTATACGAATATCAAGTATGTTTTTGAATGCAAGGATTACGTGAGATTCAGGCTTACTGGTGAGGCCAAGGCGGAGTATACCGACTATTCAGGTGCAAACTTCCTCAATCTGCACACCCGTACCTATGATGATGAGCTTTTGAGGCTGTTTGGAATCAGCGAGGTACATGATGCCTTGCCCCCGCTGTGCGCAGCAACCGAGATTGCTGGCTATGTGACCGAGCAAGCTGCAAAAAAGTGTGGCCTCAATTCCGGTACTCCTGTGATCGGTGGAATGTTCGACATTGATGCCTGTGCTTTGGGTACCGGTATTACCAACGAGGACAACTTGTGCATGATCGCAGGGACCTGGTCGATCAATGAGTATATCAGGAAGGAACCGGTATTGGATGGCTCTGTTGCAATGAACTCGTTGTTCGCACTGCCTGAGTATTTCCTCATCGAGGAGTCGAGTCCTACCTCCGCCGGTAACAATGCCTGGTACATCAACCAGATGTTGCCGGAGTTCAGAAAGGAATTGGTTGCCAGCGGTGGTAATTTTTATGATGAAATAAATAGTTGGATAGATGAGATCAGCCCCGATACGTTCGTTCCTGTTTTTCTTCCATTCCTCATGGCCAGCAATGTTCATCCAAATGCCAAGGGGTCTTTCATAGGGATTACCATGAACCATACTCGTAAACACCTTCTTCGTAGTGTACATGAGGGTATCTGCTTCTGTCATAGAATGCATACAGAGAGACTGATGAAGAGCAGGAAATCTGATGTGAAAGCTATACGGCTTGCAGGGGGTGCGGCTCACAGCAGACAGTGGACACAGATGTTTGCAGATGTGATGCAGATACCTGTTGAGACGGTAAAGGCAAATGAAACGGGAGCCCTGGGATGTGCAATCGGAGTTGCCGCAGCTGTAGGTGATTATGCTTCGCTTGATGAAGCAGTTGGCAGAATGTGCAAAATCTCCGCAAGAGTCATACCAAACCTAGCTTATAAGGAGATTTATGATAAAAAATATAAGCTTTACAAAAAAGTCATAAATGGGCTGGATAGTGTTTGGGATGAGATGCAACAAATGGCAGAAAACTAAAATAAGGCTTCAGCCTGAATATCTTTTCCCCTTATAGGTTTTTATAGGGTAGTGGATAAGTTGCTGAAACATGGCATTGAGGCACGATCAATCCATAGCAGGAAGACCCAGTGAGCAAGGACAGAACTGCTTAGGGACTTCAAGCAGGGCTACCTCAGGGTGTTGGTCACTACCGATTTGCTCTCCCGGGGAATTGATATTGAGTTCCTTCCCTTTGTCATAAACTATGAGTTGCCTCGTTCTCCCATCAATTTCATTCACAGGATTGGAAGAACGGGCCGTGCAGGAAGGTTTGGTGAAGCCATTACGCTAGTCAGTCCTTCCGAAGAAGCTCATTTCAAGGTGATAGAGAAGAAGATGAAGAAGAAGGTCCCACGAATGGCGTGTGAGCAGTTTGGAAAATGCTAGGGGTTGGTGTGGTACGTCTTGTATGACACGGGAGACGACTATGCTTGTTTATTGTTCCCCAAGCTACATCGGTGGTTTGCACCATTTCCTGCTTCTACGCCCAATGCTGCTCTTTCACTCAAAATTCAAATAATGAATAATACTGTGTTTCCTTGATAATCACGGATATACTCTCCATGAGTACAAGTCAATTGCACAAGAGGAACACAGAGCCTTCCTGGATGCTTGTGGTTGTCACTGAGTCACTTGTGGGATTTGTGCTTATCATATCTTCACTTGGATAGGGGTATATCCATGATAAAACGGACGATTACGTATGTTGCTATTGCATTGTTGGTGATGACCTTCGTTGGCTGTACGACCTTTTCGAAGCAGGATTCCACAGCAATGACTGGGGTACAACCGCTTTGGGAGGCAGGAAGCACACGCGACAAGATCATAGTGCTCAGTGACCTTCATACTGGCTTTGAAGATGCCTATGCGGAAATTCTGGAGAATCGACCGTATCTCATCGAATTCCTGCAGCGCATTGCTGTGACTTCTGATGTTCGGGAAGTGGTGCTCAACGGCGATATCCTTGATGAATGGTTCCTGCCGCTCTCCTTTGTTGAAATTGACAGGGGGGAGTTCTACCGAAAGAACATCGAGAACAACAAGGATTTGATAGCCGCATTCAATGAAGTCATGGATGCAGGCATCACCTTGGTGTATGTTGTCGGAAACCATGACATGTCAGTCAACGTACAGTACATTGAAGAGGCGATTCCAGGCATGATAGTCTGCGCGCAACAGCTTGGAGTCGGGTTGTACCGAACCGGAGACTGCAATGAGATCGTCATTGAGCATGGCCACCGGTATGATGTGTTTTCGGCCCCAGATACCATATCCAATGCGCATCTCACCAACGGTCCTACCATGTTTCCTCCTGGATACTTCTATGCTCGATTTGCGGCTGACTGGGTGCTCAAGAACAAGCCTCCCTACAAGGCAGACCTGCCGGTGATCGAGGTAGTTCCGGACCGTGTGAACGACCCTAACCAATTTGGTGCGTATGCCTATTATCGGACCATGGCAACTGTGTTCAAAAACATCACCCCAACCGAGGGAATCGGGGACAAGCTTTTGGATATGCGCATTGATGGATACAACGATACCTATTCAATTCAGGATTTGTATCCGGTACGTAACGAACAGGGAGAAATTTCGGCTCCTGTACTCTTTCCGAACTATCAACGGACATGGGACGCCCGTCAGGAGGCGAATGGGGTGCGTGTGAAATCCAGCTTCGCAGTAGCAGCCTTGGGTGCGCTTGACAGCAGGTATTTCGAAAGCCAGGCTCGGGCGCAGTTTGAAGTCGACAACACCCAAAGCGATACCAGCGTAGTGATCTTCGGGCATACCCATATTCCAATGTTCTTCGACTATGGCAATGGCCACTCCTACGTCAATACCGGTACCTGGATTGACCACAACACCAATTACAAGGAGAAGGATGGCAGTCTTCTCAGCAGGACGTTCGCAGTGGTGACCACAGGGCCTTCTTCCACTACTCTTGATATCTATCAATACCAGAAGGATGGCAGTTTGCGTGATCTCAAGAGTCAGTTGCTTGCTGACCATGAGAAATGATTGATGAACATACCAAATGCTCTCATCGTTGCTTAGGGAACAGACCGGAAGAAGGAGAAGGGTAAGACAAGTTTCTGCGCTTACTGCCGTTTCACACGGATTGGTGGGCTATGGTTCTCTTGGGGAAGTCACTAGGAGTTGGGAGAAGAGTTCTCCCAAC
The DNA here is from genome assembly GCF_963667405.1 of uncultured Sphaerochaeta sp. Lineage (NCBI taxonomy): Bacteria > Pseudomonadati > Spirochaetota > Spirochaetia > Spirochaetales > Sphaerochaetaceae > Sphaerochaeta > uncultured Sphaerochaeta sp. Next base: position 319,065 of record NZ_OY763408.1, read on the forward strand.
TCCGTCGATTTCAGTAGTATCTAAGGCTAACTAATCTCTGTTAGGCCTCTCCCTTGTCTCTAAGTTTTTCAAGTAACTGCTTCCCAACTCCACTGATCCTGTACTTTTGCTTGCTGCTTGTGGGTTTCTCTGGGATTGTCATTTCTATAGCTTTGATTTCAAGCGCTGGATTTATATAGGATTTTCGGAAATGCTCTGCATCCCGAAGGCCAATCGCCCCCTGCAAATCCCCTCTACTCATTTCACTCTTGAGTTGCTTCAATAGCTTCATGACTTCCGGGGTGACTTCCGGGGTGACTTCCGGGGTGACTTCCGGGGTGACTTCCGGGGTGACTTCCGGGGCAGAAAAAGTAACCGTAACTCCAAGCTTCGAATCTGACCTCCAGAACGGAGATGGCAATCCGAATTCAAGACATTTCTGCACCATGAGCACGCTACCGCGCCCCGCTTTTTCCATGAGCCCCCGAAGATATAATACATGAGCGATATCAGGATTTCGGAGTATTGATATCTGGCCTTTGAGCAGACTCTGCTCGGTTACGCCTTCAGGGAGTGCTCCAGAATTCCAAATCTCGAGCCGATGAGGATACACATGGATGCTGACACCCCCAGATGCTGTACTATAATCACGATGGGCCAATGCATTAATCAGTGCTTCCCGTACTGCTTCTTCAGGATACAACGGAGCATCAAGGCGTTTGGGACTACCCTTGATAAATTTGGAGATACTGGAAGTATTGCGAATGACAAATGAGTAGGCGTCCTCGAAAATTCGGTGCAACGGACCTTCGAAAGACTTCATGTCACTGAACTTGTCGCCAGCTTTATCTGAACTGTAGCACATAGCCCTGATTCGGGTTTGTGGCAATCGGATGGCTGGATTTGTTGAAAAAATAACATCACCACCATTTGTCAACCGCCCGTATCGAGCAACCGAGAAGTCTTCCAATACCATTGAGATATCTTTTTCATCCCGAAACAATACCCTGCGCACATTCCCTGCTTCCAACACAGCAGTTCGTATTTCCTGTACATCAAGATCTCTCTCCAAATCAGCGAAAGAGAAGCGGCGCTCCCAACGCTCAGGTTCAATTTGATGTCGCATCACAATATCGCGGATGGTTTGCGATTTCGCTACTTCAGTGAGTTCACCATTTCGGATGTAAATGACATCTTTGAAAGCATACGGGACATCACTTCCTGCAGGAACCTCAATTGAAATGACCAGTTTATTATCTAGTTCCTCAGCCTGAACCGCAACGAAAGCCTTTGGAGATATATGTTCTATCAAATACCGCTCAAGCTTATTGACTGCATCATGAGAATCCTCAATGCCGATGACACCTTCACTCTCGCTCACCCCGCAAATCAAATACCCGCCAGCTGTATTCAGAAAGCCAGAAACGGTTTTTCCCAGAGCATCAAGATTACGGATTGAAGACTTGAACTCAATACGTTGGTTTTCTCCAAGAGAAAGCAAGTTCTTTATCTGTTCCAGAGTCATGAAGCACCTCCATTTTTCTGAAACGATTCCCTGTACTTAAAGTTTTCCTTGATGAATTCCTCAACTTCCTGATAGCGAAAGAACTGGGAGCTAACGAATATTGAGCCATCATTGTCGGAATGATACTTTTGTACCCAGTTGCCTTTCCGTTCATCCAGGGGAACGGTCTCAGGTGATTCATGATCAATGGTGGCGTCCTCATAGAGGTCGATGATGCGCAAATCTGTAAGGATCTGATTCTTCTTCAACTTCAATTCAGCTCGTCCTGTCTTGCCTTTATACCCCAGATTGTTAAGCAGTGAACGGGCAAATACCACATTCTCATGAGCCAACAGCCACCTAGGTTTATTAAGCTCGATTGCTTTCAGGATCTCCTGATGTGTGATGGAGAGACTTGATGAGTCTTTGGGATTCTGCCCGCTTCCATAATTAGGAGTAATGATGCCGAGGAATAAATCACAGTTCTTCACAGCTTGCAGACAGTTCTCAAATGCAGTTCGATTGGAAAAAACGGGAACGGTTCCCTTATGGGACATCCAAACCTCATAACCAAAGGAGGATAAAAGCGTATATATGCGATCGAGCAGCTCTTCTATTCCATATACAGTCGAGGACACCATTATCTTCAACTTGTCCCGTTCTTCGTTCACCTATCGTCTCCTCGTGCATTCAACATCAGTATCTAATCCTCCATGGAAGCTAACACCAGCATCCAATCCGCAAATTCTCCGATTCGCAGGCGTTGTATGATTGTACATCATTTCTCTGGTCTATGCGATTTCTTTTAACGCTTCCATGTTATCAACTTGAGTAAACTCCATCGGCTTCTATCGCAGAAATCGGGTATTCCAGAATGGGAATCACGCTAATCATTTGGGAAAAAGTAGGCACTGCTCCTATCAGACTTTATAGCGGACTCCACTGCTGTTATCACGTCATCATTTGGTTTGGCATACAGCCAGACTACTTGCAGCCCTGACATAGAATTCCTCTTTTCTGTAGTTCCCTCCTTAGGGGTACATACTACACTGGAACTTGGTTGCCCAATAGTTTTCACTAAGATAACAGGGAGTAATCGACACGAAAATCTCTTTCTGGAGTCGTTTTCACCCCGTATTCATGATGTTTTACTTTCTCTGCACGAATGCTTTTCCTGTTGCTTCCTTCACGGCCTTGAAATAGTTCTCATTGGCATGGTTGGCATAATGCTCTAGCATCGCCTGTGTTTTGTGACGTGTGGCCAATCCAAGACTTCTTTCATCTACCAAATCAGCCATCTTCGCCGCATAGCGGTGGCGCCACCTGTGAACAATGATGTTCCGTTTTTCCTTCTCTTCCTTGAAAATACCCATCTTGATCATGGCTTCCAACATACTTGGAATGCTGGCAGTTTGGTGCTTGGCACAGATCTGATGCAGATTGCTCTTCAACTTTGTTACGTTCTCCTATAGAGTGAGTGGTGTTGGAGAGATTGATATGGATGGCAAGACAAGAGCTGATATACACGCTGGGCTGGAAGTGCTTATCGTCCTCAAGCAGGACCAAGCTACGGGCGCTACCACCAAAGGTGTGGTCAAGGACATCTTGACCAACTCAAGCAAGCATCCGCACGGCATCAAGGTCCGTCTTGTGAGTGGTGAAGTAGGGCGGGTGAAGGAGATTCTATCACGGACATAACCACTTCAAATACCCAAGTTAACAACCCACTCCATGGCATAACGTTGGAGAAATTGCTTATCCGCCTGGTCGATTACTACGGCTGGGATGGGCTGTTCGACATGCTGCAGTTGCAATGCTTTTATATCGACCCCAGCATCAAATCCAGCTTGAAGTTCCTACGCAAGAACCTTTGGGCGCGGACAGAGCTGGAGGAAATCTACTTGGACCTTGAGTATTACCTGAACGAGGAATCGAGGCAGTAGTGGTCCTGCACTTTCATGAAAGCTGAATTGTTGTGTGTCTAAACAACAAGAACTCCCGGAATTCAGCGTACTCAATAGTAAAGGGGCATGATCGAGCACGTACTCACCGATTTGCCCTTCCCCCTCTCGATAATTGGGTCAGGTTTGCCTTGTAGCCCTTAAGGCTCTTTTGGATGCTGCACATACCCAGGGCAACTGCAGATCGTAATGACATACAATTCTGTTTTTGCTATACTTTCTGGTAAAGGAGGATACGACATGCTCTGCATTGCTTCATCTCCATGCAAGGTCTGATTAGGACGAAGCTGCATGGAGTCGTAACCTCTCTCGTCCCAAGGACTTTGCATATTCCTGCCAAATTCAACAACTAAGGAAGCAAAGTCAATATGAAATCAAAAATTCTCATTCATCGGGATTTTCAGACATTTCTCATGCTCTGGATCACCCAGTCATTTTCACAACTCGGTAGTTCGATGACCAGTTTTGCACTGATTCTTTATCTGTACGAGAAAAGCGGTTCAGCATTATCAACTGCACTGCTGTCTGTGTGTTCGTATGCTCCGTACATTGTACTCAGTATGTTCGCAGGGGCTCTCAGCGACACTTGGAACAAGAAACGAACCATGCTTGTCTGTGATAGCCTGGCGGCCATCAGCACGGTTGCTGTGTTAATCCTGTTGCAAACAGATCATCTCCAAATCTGGCATCTCTATGGTTTGAATGCCTTGAACGGGACTGTGAACACAGTGCAGAAGCCGGCTGCGGAGGTTGCGGTCACCCTGATAACCCCCCGCAAATACTATCAGAAAGTCAGTGGCTTGAAATCCTTTTCCAATGCGCTAAACACTATGCTCACTCCAATAATCACCACTGCTCTCTATGCCTTTGCAGGTATGCAGGTTATTATTCTTGTTGATGTAGCAACGTTTCTCATCGCCTTTTTGATTCTTTTGTTTTTCATCAGAATCCCGCAACAGAGTTTTGTTTCCAAAGTTGCCAAAGAATCGATACTCAAGGCAGCAGGAGAGGGGATTCGCTATCTCAGACAGAATCGTGGCATCCTGGACCTGTTGCTATTTCTTGCTGCCATCAACCTGACAGCTTCAATCTACAATGCAGCGCTTCCCGCCATGTTGCTCTCTCGAGCAGGAGGCGGCACAACAGCACTTGGTTGGGTTACCATGGTTACTGGGTTTGCAACGCTGGTTGGAAGTATAGCCGCTTCTACTTTGGGGACACCGAAAAGCAGGGTGAAAGTCATCTACTGGTCGCTGTTGTTCTCAATGAGTACCGAGAATTTCTTACTCGCCTTCGGAAGATCGGTTCCAACATGGTGTATAGGTGCAATACTGGGATGGATAGCGATTCCTCTAATGGGTACAAATCTCGATGCTATCCTGAGACTGCATATTCCTGTCGAGATGCAGGGTCGTGTGTATGCAACAAGGAATACTCTGCAGTTCTGCACCATACCAATAGGGTATTTGCTGGGTGGCTTTATGGTTGACCAAGTGTTCGAGCCCTTTGTCGCCAAACAGGCGCCGAATGCTCTTTTGGATTTCTTGTTTGGTTCCGGCAAAGGGTCAGGAGCTGCATTTCTCTTTGCAGTGATAGGTCTCATTGGCGTGGCAACATGTCTGATTTTTGGCAAGGACCGAGCAATCTGGAGCCTTGAACAAGAAGAACTGACCAATCCAAGATGAAATAAGTCACAGGTTTCAATAGGAGGATGAGTCTTGGAGGCTCACTCCTCCTTTGATTAATCGAATGTGAGTTAATTGATTGAATTGCCAAGCTGATCCATTCAGTTAATAGCCAATAAGTCGAGTCTTTATCGGTGCCAGGAAGAGCTTCCATTGCCCACGCAGAGATCGCTGAGTCATGCCACGATGAAGTGCAAGAACATTGGCCAGCTGATTGAGAACGCGTACCTGTTAGATGAATTGCATTACGGTGATAGCCAGGGATAACCCGGATGGCTGCACGGACATTTAGGTTTGCAAGTATTGTGAATTTTCTTTATGTCAGAAAGAAAGCTCGGGAGGGATTCTCGAGCTCTGCATTGGTTTGTCTGAGTGTTCTTTACCTAGGAAGACTGACTGAGCACAACTGTTGTTTAGCGTTTGGTTGCAGGAACAGCGGCAGGAACAGCGGCAGGAACAGCGGCAGGAGCAGCGGCAGGAACAGCGGCAGGAGCAGCGGCAGGAGCAGCGGCAGGAGCAGACTGGACTTGGGGGCTGTAAGAAGGCTGCGGTGCATAGTTTTCATAAAAATACGCTTTGGCATAGCTACTATTTGACGCATTTATTGTCGACAGAAGGTAACAGGAGTCAAATACCCCGTCTCCCATCAGGTAAACGCTGTCTGGAATAGTAATACTGGTCAGAGATGTACAATACTCGAAAGCTTTATGGCCGATGGATTTGACATTTTTGGGGATGGTGATTTTGGCAAGACTACTGCAATTAGCAAAAGCGCTATCTCCAATCGCTGTAACACTGTCGGGAATGGTGATGCTGGCCAGAGAACTACAGTCATAAAATGTTAAATCGCCAATAGCGGTGATACCCTCCGGTATGTTGATGCTAGTCAGAGAACTACAACCGGCGAAAGTCCAGTTTCCAATATTTATGACACTGTTTGGGAGTGAAATACTGGTCAAGGAACTGCATTTATAGAAAGCTGTTGCTCCGATTGTCGTAACACTGTTGGGAATGACGATGCTGGTCAGAACCTTACAGCCAGAAAAAGCTCCCACGCCGATTGATACTGTACTGCTATGCATTGCGGCGCTTTTACGGATGGTAACACTGGTCAGTGAGCTACAATTATAGAAAGCTTCATCTCCAATTGTTGTGATGCTGCCCGGAATAGTGATGCTGGTTAGTGACTTGCACCCAGAGAAAGCTTTATCTCCGATGGTCGTGACACTGTTGGAGATAGTGATTTTAGACAGGGAAATACAATAGGAGAAAGCTTCAATCCCGATGGTCCTAACGCTGTCGGGGATGATGATTTCGGCAAGTGACTTGCACGATGCGAAGGCTCTACTTCCAATTGTGGTAACGCTGTCAGGGATGATGATGCTGTTCAGCAAATTGCATGATTCAAAAGCCTGCTCACCAATGGATTCAAGGCCATTAGGAAGAATGACGCTATTCAAGTACTTGTTACCATGGAAGGCTTCAATACCTAAAGATATTATACCTTCGGGAACGGAATAAACTGATCCAAGCTTTGCTCTTGGATATGTATGGAGGCTTCTCTCACTCAGATTAAAAAGGACCCCATCAATATGGGCAAAGATAGGATTGTCACGATCAACGGTTATGCTGGTAAGAGAAAAACATCCCTCAAAAGCCCTTTCTCCGATAGAAATGATACTGCCAGGGATGGTGATGCTGGTCAGATACTTACAACTTTGAAAAGCCATATCGCCGATTGCTGTGACGCTGTCGGGAATGGATATTGTTGTGAGAGCATAGCAATTTCGAAAGGCTGCTTCTTCAATAGAGGTAACACTGTTGGGGAGCGTAATGCTTCTCAGGTTACTACAACCTGCAAAAGTACCTTTTCGGATGGATGTGTTGTTGGCGGGGATGTTGATGCTCACCAGAGATTCACAGCTGGTAAAAGCCCAATCACCGATTGATGTGATACTTTCGGGAAGGGTGATGCTGCTTAGTTTGGAGCAACCGTAGAAAGCACTTTCACCAATTGAGGTGATGCCCTCGGGAAGGATAATGTCGGTCAGGGCTGTACAGTACTTAAAAGCGCTATCCTCGATTGTTGTGACATCGACGGGTATGGTTATACTTTTCATGGTTTTGCAATCACGAAATGCCTCATCACCGATGGACACTATCCCATTGGGAATCGAATATGTCGTGTTTTTCCTTCCGATTGGATAGGTATGAAGACTCTTCTCCTTGGTGTTCACAAGAACGCCATCAATATGTGAGAAAACGGGATTATCAGGATGAACCGAAAAGTTTGACAAGGAATTGCAGTTCATAAACGCCTGATTTCCGATGTCAATGACACTATCGGGGATTGTAATATCGGTCAGATACTTATTCCCCAAGAAAGCTGATCCCCCGATCGAGCCAATACCTTCTGGTATTGAAAAACTGGATGCCTTCTTCCCCGCTGGATATGTATGCAGAGTCCGGGTTTTAGTATTAAAAAGAACCCCATCAATTTCTGCAAAGGTAACATTGCTCCAATCAACCAGAATACTTTCAAGAGATGAGCAACTGAAAGCCCCTACATCGATGGAATGTACGCTCGCTGGTAGGATAATGCTTTTAAGTTTATTATAATAACCGAAAGCATATGCTCCGATTGATGTTACACTATTGGGGATGGAAATGTTGGTCAAGTTAGTGCAGGAAGCAAAAGCCATATCACAAATTGAAGTAACACTGTCCGGGATGGTGATATTGATTACGTACGAGTTCTCAGAGAATGCGTATCTACCGATTGATGTAACTTTGAATCCATCAATCATTGATGGTATGTTAATTTCTTTCTCATTCCCGGAGTAGCGTTTTATGGTACAAGTTTGGTTGTCATGTTTTTCTATGTCGTAGCTAGCTGCAGATAAATCAAGCGATAATAGAAACAATAGGACAAACAACATAAACAGGACTTTTTTTTGAATCAACCTCTTTTCGCTTTTCATATACACCTCGGTATTTCAGGAAAAGGCCTTACAATATCAGACATTATTGTATCTTGAAGATTGCCGAATTACAAACAATTAATTCGCTTTAAGCTATTTTTATTGTTATTAATCTTTTGAAAGCTAGAAAGCCCAGAGGGAATCCACTGATCTTGCCATCATCGGTACCAGGAAGGAAATCCACATCCTCCACATGAATGAGAAATTGATACCTCCATTGCACGATTTCGTGATAAAGGGTACCAGATAGCTTGTCCAAAAAATTCTCTTCCCTTTTTTTTCGTACAGACCAAAGCCGATCAGACAACGAATTGGATTTTGTGGATTTTCTAGCTGGTAGCAAAAATCAGAAAAACACGTTCTGGGAGTACCATTGGGTGATAATTGTGGAGGATATGGAAGTCCTAACTGGTACTGATAGTAAGCAGAGAAGTTTCGTAACCTGCAAGCACGATCATATTGGTTTCTTGCAGTCTCATTCGACCTCCTCTGATACCATGTCGTGAACTGGTATTCGGTAATGCCCAATTCAGTTTCTTGCTCTTTGGATGATTGCAGGAATCTGTCTATATCTCTCCAGTGATAGGGATTGCTCATTGCATATCCAAGGCTACGTTTGAATGTGATGTAGGCATCGATCAATTCCGAATAGTTGCTGGTTGGGGTCATCATCTTCGACCTCCTTCAACTACGGCATGGATGGGCCTATCGGAAGGAATGCTCGGTACCGACAGAGCACACTTTTCCAAATTGTTGAGATCTATCCGTGCATAGCTATTCAGGGTCGTATCACTGCTTTTATGTCCTAGGATTTGCGTAACAATCGGGAACGGAACCGATTTTGAGAGCAGTTCACTGACCAGACTGTGCCGAAAGGCATGGGCCCCATGTTTTCTGCCCGGTTTACTAAGAATGCCTCCCCTTTGTGCCATATTCTGGAAGATGCTACTAACAGCAGCAGCTTTTAGCGGTTCAAACCTAGGCCTTGCCTGTAGGAATACCTTTGGGGATTGGGATTCTGGCCTACCGTGCCTGAGATAACTTACAATTGCATTTCCTACATCCGCAAGAAGGGGAAGTTGTAGCTTTTTCCCAGTCTTGAATTGTGTGAGGCTGATGGTGTTTCGTTCCCAATCTAGATTTGAAAACTCAAGATTACTGACATCGCTGGCTCGCAAGCCTGTCTTGGCTATGAGCAGCAGTATTGCGTAATCCCTTTTCCCTACCGGACTGGCTGTATTGATAGAGGCAAGGATTTGACGGATTTCATCTGCTGAATAGACGCTCGGGATTTTCTCATTGGTATGTATTCTCATCCTCGGAATAAGGATTGAGTAGTTCATTTCCAGGACCGAACTCTCATGCAAGTACCTCAGGAATACCCGGAGACAACATATGGTACGATAACGAAGTGGTTCTGAATATCCTGACAAGGAATTGATGAATCCAAAGATTTCGCTATTGGTGATTGCTGCTATGCTTGTATGTCTTGAGGCGAGATATTCCTGAAATTTGACCAAATGCGTGCGGTACTCATAGAGTGTATGAGCTTGGTATCCTTTTTCTTCTAAGGTTTTCAGATGCTCAGCAATTTCTGGTAATAGAAAAACGTCTGGTTTCTTGCAATTTCTCCTTGTCATGTGATGAATTTCCAAGGTTCCGGTGTTTTGCAGCTCAAATACTGCATCCGCAGTCTGAAGCAAAGCCCTTCTGTATGTTTCGATGACCGTCCATGTCTTGTTTTCTTCAAGCTGAGAAACTATGAATTCCCAGGCTTCATGGTTGTAGATTGAATCCTCCCCATTGGGGAGCATTTTGCTCAGGTGCCGTAAACGATACCTGTAAGCCTCAATGGTCCGATGCTGGTAGTTCAGCCTCTGTAGATACGACAATAGGTTGCCTGCCAAGACTCCAAATGATTGTTGATTGTTTTGCATATGCTATCCTCCGTTTGATTCTTGAAGGATATAATGCAAAGTAAGCAAAAGAAATAATATGCTATAGAAGCTTCATCTCTCAAATAAGATTTGGTTCGCTACATTATGGTGGACAGGACATTAAAGGTCCTCTCAATGAAAATGTTGTCGAGGCATCTCCCGATTCCGTCCATGCTTATCTGTATCCCAAAGCCTTGCAGCATCGAGACGAATTCCTTGCTTGTGTACTGAGCACCGCAGTCTGTATAAAAAATGGCCGGAATACCATACTTTTCAACGGCCTCCATAACGCATTCGATGCAGAAGATGGTATCCATCGTATTGCTGAGCCTCCAGGAAAGGATCTTTCGGCTGTAGAGATCAATCACCGCAGTGAAGTAGACCATCCCCCCTGGAAGTCTGATGTAGGTGATATCGCTACTCCAACATTCATTGACGTACCGTATCTTCCTGTCCCGAAGCAGATAGGGGAACTTCCCTTCCTTCCTCTTGGAGCTCCTGGTGGTCTTGAACCTGGGAACCAGCCCCTGCAGCCCAAGCTGCCGGTAGATTCTCCTTACCCGTTTCTCCGTCGCCTCAGGATGTCCGTTCCTCTGCATGTGGTGAGCCATCTTATGGTAGCCGTAGATCGGATGCTCCATCCAATTGTTCATCACCACCTCTGCAAATGCCTTCTCTTCTGCAAAAATCTCCTGCCTGAGTCGTTCCTGCTCCTCATGGTGGTCTCTCCAATAGTAATAGGAGGAGCGGGAGACCCCCAGAAGCTGGCATTGCCGACAAATCGACAGGGTGTAGGATCTCTCCTTTCCCAACGGCCTTGCCAGCTGTGGGTCCACTAGCATAAAGGGTTCGGTTCCTATAAATTCACTTTTTTTTTGAGGATTTCGTTCTCCATACGCGTCTTCCCGAGCTCCTTGTAGGTTTCCTCAATCCTCTGCTGAGCCTCGGCAAGTTCCTTCTTTAGCTGTTTCACCTCTTTGGAAAAACCGCCGGAGAGAAACTCTTTCTTCCAACTCGAAACCAAGCTTGATGAGATCCCGTATTTTGCAGCAATCTCATTGACCGTGTTCCGCTCTTTCAAAGCCTCAAGCGCAACCTCTTTCTTGAAAGAATCCGTGAATGTCTTCCTGTTCCTTCCCATACTGTTCGCTCCTTCTTATAAGGTAGCAAACATTCGTTAAATTTTTAATCTCCTGTCCAAAACCTGGTCTTAGTATACTTCTCTCCCTCCATTTATTTAAATGGATCAAGATTTTCATTAGCACACATGATTACCCCTGCTTTGGCTGCCAATTGATACGCAGATGGAGTGAAGCTAGAGTCTGTCACAACACAGGCATAGTCGCAGTCATAAAAGATTCTTCCCGCAATCACCTCTTGTACAGCAGCATTGCCGACTTGTCCTGTATATGACTTGCATTGGATAGCATATTTCTTACCGTTGCGAGTTGCGATAATATCTACCCCTTGATCTCCTGTTGTAGGCGTCATACTAATTGTATATCCCACTTTCTCTAGGTTTGATTTAATCTTAAATTCAAAATCTATACCTTCTCAAATTCCCGACCCAATTATAACTAGGTCTCGTCCTCTTCCTGTTCGCTATCATCTTCAGGCTTATTGAACTCCTCGACATTCAAAGTCTCACCCTTCCAATGGTACTCGATTTTCAGGAGGTCGAAGATCAGCCTTTGTGCCTTGGTGGGTACTGTCCACAGGTCCTTATAGGTACCGGTGAAGTGAATCCTTGAATAGGTGGAAACCTTGTTCAGCATGTCCTTGGAGTCCCAGTACTTCCTATCCCTCGGCTTGATGGCCGAGACCTTGCCTCTCAGATCATTGAGCAGGATGAGGGTGATGAAGTTGACGAACAGTCTGCCCTTCATGGTTTTCTCACCATGAACGTTGAGCCTATTGCAGTCCAGCAGGTTCTTCATGTCGTCGAAGTGGAACTCGATATCGCACCTTCGGTTGTAGTGCTCCAAGGCCTTGGATGCATCTTTTTCCGCATTGGTGAGGATGATCCAGAACCCGCTGTAGCCGTTGATGTAGGAAGTGACGGCCTCCTCGTTCAGGCTGACCTTTCTTCCCCGCTTGGGCGTCTCCTTGACGGTGAAGTACGTCTCGTACAGGCCTTTGTTCCTTTCGACGATATTCCCGCTTGCAAGCTCCTCCTCGCACTTTCGCAGCCTGAGCATCAGCGATGCGATGTCCTGTTCCTTCCTGACGGGGTCGAAGTAGACATGCCGCCAGGTCCTGCCGTAGGACTCGGTCTTGTAGTCGGTGACACCGTAGATGTAGGACTTGTCATCCTCTGGGTTCCTGATGATGTTAGCCGGTCTTCTGATGGAGTCCCTGACCTTGTCGATCAATTCCTTCTGCCACTTGAGGCTGGATGGTACGGGGATGGTGAACTTCTGTCCCTTTCCTGCAATATTTCTGAGATTGGCTTCACTGTAGAAGCCTCTGTCGCCAACCAGGTTTATGTCCTTCACATCGAGCTTTTCCAAGCTGCCCAGCACATGGTCGAGGACGATGGAATCGGACATGCTGCCGGGCAGTTCCGAGTACCAGAGTGGGACGTTCGACGAGTGGGAACTGAGCAGTCCGAGATTGATCTGCCTCAGGTTCTCGTGGTCGCGGTTGTACCCCCGTTCCACATATGTATTGGTTTTACCATATGAGGATATGCTGGTGATATCGAACAGCAGTGCCTTTTTCTTCGCCTGTCTGTTGATCCAAAGCTTGAAGAAGGTGTTGCGCCTGTCGTCGGACAGGGAGGCGAGCAGCTCGCTGATGCGCTGCGAGCAAAGGGCGCTGCCGTTGAAACCCCGGTCATCCAGCCAGTCCTCGGCTCTGCTGAGGGCTTTGCCCTCGCAGACGCTGTACCTTGCAAGCTTGAGGATGGCATCGGCGTCATCGGATCCGAAGGCTTCCTTCAGAACTGGTTTGATGCCGGTATCCTTGACCACCTTGTCCATGATGAGGTTCTGTCCCATCAGCGTGGTCTTGGAGACAAGCGGATTCTCGGCCTTGACGGCTTCCTTCCTTGCCAGATAGTACTCGTTGTATATCGCATCGCCGTCCGGACCGAGGCGGCCGATGCACTTGCGCTTGTGTTCGCCGCGCTTCTTCTCGCTGTTCCAGAAGGCTTGGTCCTCGTAGAGGTAGGTGACACCGTTCTTCTTGTTGGTGACACGGATGATTTTCGTCGGTTTTGCATTGGCATCTATCATAGATACAATTATACCTATGTTTTATGCTTTTGTCACGTACTTTTTGCCAATATTTGCAACTATTTAAAAGAATTACTGAATTCCTAGATATAATTTGGACGGGAATTTGAGATACCTTCTTTTTGACTAGAAACATCTGTATAATTTTCAGTCACGGATAAACCACTAGTAGGAATGGAATCTTTTGAAGATTGGATTTGATAATCCTTACTTGAAAAGAGATTTTGGTACTTAATACAGAATTTACAGATATTGAATGCACATTCTTCAATTAATCTATTTTGCTTAACTCTATCTCGGCTCAATAATACCTCTTGAATTTCTTCATAGTTAGAAGCACAACCTAGAGTGATAAAGGCTTCTTTTTAATTATCGATTGTTAAATCTTCGAATAATGGGCTAATAGCTTCATCCTCAAAATTTAGCAGTAAGACAAAATTGTCGATATTTATAGAAGGAACTATAAGATTATTTGAAAAATATCGTAATTCTCTCTTCCAGGATTCATCATGCACTATTCCCCACTCATCAAGAAAAACGCCTCTCTTAAACTTGCTTACTAATACTTCCCAATTATCAGTTACAATTTTTAGAACTGTATTAAAGACAGTTATCACACTACTTTGAAGTTCGAATATTTGACTCAAATAATGGTTCGATAATATTTTTTGTAAAAATTGGCGACCTTCAATAAACATGGTATCTGGTGGTTGCTGGTCATTGAGATATTGTTCGTCGATGGAACACATGTGTATGTAATGATCTCGCGTATCGAGCAATGTCAAATAATCAAAATTTTTAATGCAATCTGCTTCAACTGGATTCGCAGTAACTATCATTTCTGGATAGGTGATTGTGTTCCCAGTCCACTTTGGAAAATAGTCCAAATTTTCTCCCATTAATAATAAAAATAAAAATTCAGGATTTGCTGGTCTATTTTGTAAAATAAATTGGTCTATTTTTGGTGTTAACTCTTTCCATTGAATATGATTTAAAAAATATAATTCCATAAGACTTCTCAGTTTCTTTCCACGGATAAGTGGGTTTAACATGTCTACAAAATCAGCAGTAACTTTTTCGCAGAATTCACTTCTATCTTGTTCTGGTAAATTAAATTCTACAAAATATTCTGATAGATTGGGAAAAGAAAATATTGTCTCATTCAAATAAGATTCTGATTCCCCTTTAATTTCTGCAACGCGTATTCTAATAAGTTCCCTACAGAACTCGTACATCATTTTTTCATATAATTGGAATATACTTAATCTTAATTGCATTTTGACTCCATATGGTAAATATTAACGAAAATTTATAACAAGTGAGTAGTCAGCTAACGTGAAAATTCGAATGAAGGAGATTTTCAATAGACATTGAAAACTTTTTATACATCTCAAAGTATTGGTGTTTTTAAATGAATGATTTTACCAATGCAAATTTGGGATAGCACGGCAAGCAAGCAGAAAATTTGAACCCCTTATATCAATTAGTATTGCACAGTTATAATCGACTTTAATATTTTAGTTATATTCCTAACCTATTTGTATATACCTCCTTCGGATAACACCAGTCAGCATCAATTTTTTCCCATAGTCCAATTTAAGAATATCATAGCTTTAATACATAAGCGAGATAGTTATAGCAGTCAGCGACAAGTCTGTTTAAAGCAGATATCTCCTCATCGGTGAGAATGCCTCTCTCTTTCGCCTTCCCGACAAAGCTCTTGAGTCCTTCGCTGGGGTTGGTATGAATGTAACTCAAATTCCCGTCCAAATTATATCTAGGAATTCAGTAATTCTTTTAAATAGTTGCAAATATTGGCAAAAAGTACGTGACAAAAGCATAAAACATAGGTATAATTGTATCTATGATAGATGCCAATGCAAAACCGACGAAAATCATCCGTGTCACCAACAAGAAGAACGGTGTCACCTACCTCTACGAGGACCAAGCCTTCTGGAACAGCGAGAAGAAGCGCGGCGAACACAAGCGCAAGTGCATCGGCCGCCTCGGTCCGGACGGCGATGCGATATACAACGAGTACTATCTGGCAAGGAAGGAAGCCGTCAAGGCCGAGAATCCGCTTGTCTCCAAGACCACGCTGATGGGACAGAACCTCATCATGGACAAGGTGGTCAAGGATACCGGCATCAAACCAGTTCTGAAGGAAGCCTTCGGATCCGATGACGCCGATGCCATCCTCAAGCTTGCCAGGTACAGCGTCTGCGAGGGCAAAGCCCTCAGCAGAGCCGAGGACTGGCTGGATGACCGGGGTTTCAACGGCAGCGCCCTTTGCTCGCAGCGCATCAGCGAGCTGCTCGCCTCCCTGTCCGACGACAGGCGCAACACCTTCTTCAAGCTTTGGATCAACAGACAGGCGAAGAAAAAGGCACTGCTGTTCGATATCACCAGCATATCCTCATATGGTAAAACCAATACATATGTGGAACGGGGGTACAACCGCGACCACGAGAACCTGAGGCAGATCAATCTCGGACTGCTCAGTTCCCACTCGTCGAACGTCCCACTCTGGTACTCGGAACTGCCCGGCAGCATGGCGGACTCCATCGTGCTCGACCATGTGCTGGGCAGCTTGGAAAAGCTCGATGTGAAGGACATAAACCTGGTTGGCGACAGAGGCTTCTACAGTGAAGCCAATCTCAGAAATATTGCAGGAAAGGGACAGAAGTTCACCATCCCCGTACCATCCAGCCTCAAGTGGCAGAAGGAATTGATCGACAAGGTCAGGGATTCCATCAGAAGACCGGCTAACATCATCAGGAACCCAGAGGATGACAAGTCATATATCTATGGTATTACTGACTACAAGACCGAGTCCTACGGCAGGACCTGGCGGCATGTCTACTTCGACCCCGTCAGGAAGGAGCAGGACATCGCATCGCTGATGCTCAGGCTGCGAAAGTGCGAGGAGGAGCTTGCAAGCGGGAATATCGTCGAAAGGAACAAAGGCCTGTACGAGACGTACTTCACCGTCAAGGAGACGCCCAAGCGGGGAAGAAAGGTCAGCCTGAACGAGGAGGCCGTCACTTCCTACATCAACGGCTACAGCGGGTTCTGGATCATCCTCACCAATGCGGAAAAAGATGCATCCAAGGCCTTGGAGCACTACAACCGAAGGTGCGATATCGAGTTCCACTTCGACGACATGAAGAACCTGCTGGACTGCAATAGGCTCAACGTTCATGGTGAGAAAACCATGAAGGGCAGACTGTTCGTCAACTTCATCACCCTCATCCTGCTCAATGATCTGAGAGGGAAGGTCTCGGCCATCAAGCCGAGGGATAGGAAGTACTGGGACTCCAAGGACATGCTGAACAAGGTTTCCACCTATTCAAGGATTCACTTCACTGGTACCTATAAGGACCTGTGGACAGTACCCACCAAGGCACAGAGACTGATCTTCGATCTCCTAAAGGTGGAGTACCATTGGAAGGGTGAGACTTTGAATGTCGAGGAGCTCAATAAGCCTGAAGATGATAGCGAACAGGAAGAGGACGAGACCTAGTTATAATTGGGTCGGGAATTTGAGAATGTAACCCTCTTGAAACGCCCAGGCGAAAGCAACCTTACCGGCAAGCATAACCTTGTTTATAGTTGCTGCAGCAAGTCCCTTCTTCTTGAGAGAGAGGGAGAAAGCCCTTAGTTCTTCCCTGGTAATGCTTGCAAGGGTTCTGCCCTTGAAATACTTCTTCCAGTAAGAATTGACGCGATTGATCGAGTCTTGGCAGTGGGTTTTTCCAATGGACTGACCATGTGCAAGTTTTTCTCGCACATAGGGGCTGGTGTCATAGTTGTAGAAGTCGAGCAGGTAGGTAATGAGATCCCGTTCCTCTGCTTCCTTGATCTTCTTGAGAAGCCCCCGCTGCTTGAGTATGTTCATGATCTTTTCAGCTTCTTTGTTGGTGAGATCGATATCATTCAGTACATTGAACAACCGATTTACAGTCAAAGCTTCGGAGACATCTTTCTTTGAGTTGATACGTTTTTGGGGAATGCCCTCGACAAGCCAACGGGAGACAGTCAAGACAGCAGCATCCCGGTCGGTTTGACCGGTGCTTACTGCCGAGAGCTGATTTCCTGTCTTTGGATCAACAATCTTTGCATACCAAACACCGCTACGAAGAGAAAGATAGAAGGGTTTCCGGCTCATGTTCCACTCCTGAAACTAGTGCCTCAGAATGTTTTTGGCACATTCTTTGGCACAGTTGCGATGTAACATGCTGCCGGTTCTTCCAGTGAGCGGTGCGATCTCCTTACAAAGTAAGGATTAATTCTTTGGGCCCAGAAGGACTTGAACCTTCGACCCACGGATTATGAGTCCGATGCTCTAACCAACTGAGCTATAGGCCCGAAAAGCTGTAAGTAATCTAAAGGATTTTTGGGAGAATGTAAAGAATGTTTGCAAGAACGTGGTGTTGACTTCTGAGTGGGAAGCAATCTTGGTGATGAGTGTAGATTTCATGACAGTTTGTTTGGTTTTTGATTTGTATTAACTGTCATGCTCCAAAGGCTCGTGCTATCATGCTTGCATGCAGAGGAAGATGGTGGACAGACGAAAGACAATTTGTATAAGCATCTTTTTGCTCTTCCTGTTGCCCTCAGTGCTGTTTGCCTCCTTCTCCTTCGCCTTTGACAGCTGGGAAGGCCATCCTCGTATTCTATCCAGGTTGGTCCCAACAGGCCTCAGGGCCGGGACGGTTGTGAAAGGGGTTCCCCTTTTCCTTGAGTGGGATACTTCCATTCTCCTGTTGGGAAAAGCAGGTTATCACGAGCGCATGCTCTGGCAAGACCCGGTGACAGGAATGGTGCGAACCACCAACCCTGTCATCTACGATTATCTTTCCTTCGATTGGACCCTTGGCGTACAGCAGTCCATTGGCGCTGAACAGAAACACAACCTATTCTTGGGATATCGCGGTTCGTTTGAATACGGCCTCGACTCCATGATCGTCGGTGATACCCTTTCCACTGGGGCCGTACAGTCTCTCTCCTCCTATCTGGCAGCTGGCAATGTGTATTATGGGCCGCTTACCATGTTTGGCACCAGTTTGGGGGTTTCGTACCGGTATGACTCGTTGGTCGACCAACTTTCCTCGCTTGACGGCTATCACCTCTCCACCGTCCTTTGGTTCGGACCCAAGCTCCTGAACAGCAATGCCTCCTACACCTTGGTGGAAGCTGAACTGTTGGGAGCGAAAACGCTTGCCTCTGTTCGCGAGAACGACGACCGAAACCTCTATTCCATCGTAGTCGTCGATCGCCTTTCGGCAAGTGCCGCCTTTGGCACCACTATCTCCCTCCCTGTCCAGCAGGATTCCTCTCTCGGCAGTAAGGTCCGAGGTTTCGGAACCTTCGAATACCTCGCTGATATGTCCATCGCAAATCAGCTTGACTTGCGGTTCAATGGACCTGAGTCCTTCACCAAGGGAATCTTTCCCCACTTCATCTGCTTCTATGACATCGGCTATGGATTCGGCAACGCCCACAATACCGAAGTTGCTGCCTCGGACTTCCTTTCCAGCGTAGGGGTACGGGTATCCTTCTCCCTCCTTGAATACTTCGACATCGGCTACCAGATGGCCTATCTGTTGTCAGGAACAAGCAGGACCCAACCTACCAACGCCATGGTCGGAGAATTGGTGGGCCGCATAACATTCTGAGAAATTTCACTTCTGTTTGGTACTATCCCTTATTTGTATTACCTATGATAGAATATATGAAACTATCTATTGGCTGGAGGTTGGGAAATGTCCAAACACATCATCGTCATCGGGGCAGGCATTGCAGGGCTCAGTGCAGCATCCTACCTCCTGCGCAACGGCTATCAGGTAACGGTGTTGGAAAAGCACATGGAACCAGGAGGGCTTTGCACCTCGTGGAAACGCAAGGGCTACACCATCGACTACTGCATCCACTGGATGATGGGAACCCGGGAAGGAACCGAGTTCCATCCCCTCTGGCAGGACCTGGGAGCCTTCACCAATGCTGATGGCTCTCCTGTCCCCATCGTCAACTTCGATACCTTCACCACCCTTGAGCTCTCCACCGGGGAGTCGGTCTGTCTTTCCAGCAATCTGGAGGACGTACGCGATACCTTCCTGGCCTTGGCCCCGGAGGATGAGAAAGAGATCCTCAAGTTTTACAAGACACTCAAGACCATGGCAGGCACCACCAGCACCAACCCCTTGGTCAAAAAGATCTCCGGTTTCCGTCAGCTCATGGCTCTGATGAGCCATCTGCTTCCCATGCAGGAGTACGCCAACCGATTCAAGAGTCCCAAGCTGCGAGAGCTGTTCCTCACCGAAATCCCTTCCGACTGGAGTCTGGTCTCCCTCACCATGGGGCTCGCCCAACAGCCGCTCAAGAGTGCAGGCTATCCTGTCGGGGGCTCGCTGAACATTGCCAGGAACATTGCACGGCTCATCGAGGACAAGGGTGGGGTAATCCGGTACAAGAGTGATGTGCATACGATCATGGTGAGTGATGATAAGGCCATCGGGGTTACGCTTTCCGACGGAACCACGGTGTCTGCCGATTATGTGGTCAGCGCAGCCGACGGCTATGCCACCCTCTACTCAATGCTCGACGGGGCCTATGTGAGCGAGCCCTACAAGAAAGCCTTTGGCGAGTACCCGGTCTTTCCGTCCACCGTCATGGCAGCCTTCGGCATCCACAAGGACCTTTCATCCTTCACTCATGCATCATCGCTGTATCTCAAAGAGCCGATTGTCTTTGCAGATGGGACAACCCAAGACCGACTGAATCTCAACATCTATCACTATGACCCAACACTGGCGCCCAAAGGATGCACGGTGGTGACCGCGCTTTTCAATACGTGGGAGACGGAGGCGTGGGTAACACTGGCTCAGGATCATCCAGCCAAGTATAAGGCAGAAAAGCAACGCATAGCTGATGAGGTTCTCAAGCGGCTTGAGCAGGTGTTCGGTTCGCTGGAAGGACTGGTCGACATGGTCGACGTCTCCACCCCGAACTCGGTTGTCCACTATACAAGCAACTGGAAAGGAAGCTTTGAGGGCTTTGCACCCACCAAGACAACGCTCTCCAAGCGCCTGCCCAAAAAGCTACCCGGACTTGCCAATTTTGCCATGATCGGGCAATGGACCACCCCAGGCGGAGGACTGCCCACCGCAGCAAAGGACGGGCATGATATCGCCAAGATGCTCTGCAAGGAGGATGGCAAGCCATTCAGAACTGGCTGGCTTGTTCAGCGGTAGGGATTGGCCTCGCTCTTCTTCAGTACATTCTTCTCAGCAAATCCCAGGGCGGAGAGGGCCTTCATCGTTCTCTCCAGCTGATACGCCGGGATCCAGCGCACGGTCAGTCGGACAGCCTTCGAATCGGGCAGCAGTTCTGCATAGGGCTTGAGCCCCGCATTGAGCAACCTGTCGTACTGGGCATAGGCGGTGAGAAGGCTGGAATACGCCCCCACCTGGATCTGGTACCAGCCGGTGTCCCCTGCACGATTGTACTTCGACTCGGGAATCTCCGGCTCGAAGATCAGGGTGAGATCGACCGGGGCAATCCCACTGGCAAGCATATCGATTTGCTTGGCCGATGCCGGGGTCAGGTCGATGATCCTGCCATCCACATAGGGGCCCCGGTCATTGATCCTGACATCGACACTCTTGCCGTTGACGGTATTGGTAACCCGTACGATGGTACCGAATTTCAGACTCTTGTGAGCGGCAGAGAGACTGTTGGGGTCGAACGTCTCCCCATTGGCCGTCAGGCTTTCGCTCTTGTCTGTGGTGTACCACGAGGCAATGCCTTTTTCGATGACCGTACCCGGCTCAAGCGGGGCATCCTCTGCATACAGGGCAGGGAAGACGAGAAGCAACAGGATTAGCAATGCCGTCAATCGTTTCATACCCAAGAGTATAAGCTCCCGCAGTTTGTTTTGGCAACCAGCAGTTGAACTGATGGATATGATTCACTATAATCACCACCTATGAGTGAACAGAACGTATCTACACATTGGGCGGATATATACGCCGACAAAATCATTCGTGAGAAAGGGGAGAAGGACGTATACACCTGCGCTTCCGGCATCACCCCTTCCGGCACAGTCCATATTGGGAACTTCAGGGAGATCATCTCTGTGGAATTGGTGGTGAGGGCTCTCAGGGCAAAAGGCAAAAAAGTCCGGTTCATCTACAGCTGGGATGACTACGATGTATTCCGCAAGGTGCCGAAGAACATGCCCCAGCCTGAGTTGCTGCAGACGTTCCTGCGCAAACCCATCACCTTGGTGCCCGACACCACCGGAAGGGCGGACAATTATGCACGTGCCAACGAGCTGGATGTCGAGAAGATCCTTCCCACCGTCGGCGTCGAGCCCGAGTACCTCTACCAGGCCGATCGCTACCGCAGCAGCCTCTATGCAGAAGGCATGCGCACTGCCCTGGAGAAGAAGGACGAGATTCGCGCAATCCTGGACGAGTTCCGCACAGAAGCCCTGGAAGAGAACTGGTGGCCTGTCTCCGTCTTCTCCTCCTTCACCGACAAGGACACCACCACCGTGCTCGATTGGGACGGTGAGTGGAACATCACCTACCGCGATGATGAGAACGGCAAGACCGAAACCATCGACCTTAGGAATACCCCCTATGCCAAGTTGCCTTGGCGCATCGACTGGCCCATGCGATGGGCTCACGAGGGCGTGGACTTCGAACCTGCAGGCAAGGACCACCACAGCGAGGGTGGCAGCTTCGATACTTCCAAGAAGGTCGTCACGGTCTTCGGCGGACAGCCTCCGGTATCGTTCCAGTACGACTTCATCAGCATCAAGGGCAGGGGAGGCAAGATCTCTTCCTCCAGCGGTGAGGTCATCTCCCTCTATGATGTGCTTGAGGTCTACACCCCTGAGATCACCCGCTTCATGTTCGCCGGCACCCGCCCGAACACCGAGTTTGCCATCTCCTTCGACCTTGATGTTCTCAAGATCTACGAGGACTACGATACCTGCGAGCGAATCTACTTCGGCCTGCAGGAGGTGAACGAGAAGCGCAAGGCAAAGGAGATGAGAATCTACGAGCTGAGCCAGGTAGGCGAAGTGCCCACCGAAGCCTCCTTCCAGATTCCTTTCCGCCACCTGTGCAACCTCCTTCAGCTGCATGAAGGCGACATCGTGCGTGCAATTTCCACCCTTGGTGAAATGACTGACAGCCAGAAACAGCGTCTCAGAACCCGCTGCGCTTGTGCCTGGAACTGGATCACCACCTTTGCCCCCGAGGACTTCAAGTATCGTCTCAGCAATGAGAACGACCCCTTGGTCGAGCTCACCGAGCAGGAATTGAGGGCAGTGAAAGCCCTCTATCAGGTGGTTGAGGTCATGGATCAGCTTGAGGACAAGGAGTACACCACCCGCCTCTATGACGCTGCAAAGCTCAACGATCTCGATACCGGGGAGTTCTTCAAGCTTGTCTACCGCATCATGATCGGAAAGGATCGAGGCCCGAAGCTCGGACCCTTCCTGCAGACCTGCGGCAAGGAGAAAGTACTCTCCATTCTCGGTCGCTACTAAGAGATTTTGGTATATATTCAACAGGGAGCCTAGGCTCCCTGTTGCCATTTCAAGGAGTCACCCATGCATGTTTTGATGATCAACACCAGTCCCCACCGCCAAGGGTGCACCAACCGTGCACTGCTCGAGATTGCCTCCACGTTGGAGAAGCAGGGCATCAGCAGCGAGATTCTCTGGATCGGGACCGAAGCCCTGCATGGCTGCATCGACTGCGGCTACTGCTTCAATCATGGGCGATGTGTCTTTGGTGATGACAAGGTCAATGAGGCTGCCGAAAAGGCCATCGCATCAGATGCCCTGATCCTTGGTGCTCCGGTGCACTATGCAAGCATTGCCGGAAGCGGCAGCGCTTTCCTCGATCGCCTCTTTCGCGTCATCTCACGCCAGATGGCCCTCAAGCCGGGCGCCTCGGTGGTTTCTTGCAGACGGGGTGGGGCGAGCGCTTCCTTTGACCAGTTGAACAAGTACTTTACCATCAGCGGCATGCCGGTGGTCTCTTCCACCTACTGGAATTCCGTCCATGGGAATACCGCAGAGGAAGTTGAGCAGGATCTGGAAGGGCTCCAGGTCATGCGCAACCTGGGATCCAGCTTGGCTTGGCTGCTCGCTTCCATCGAGACAGCCAAGGTGCCGCGCCCCCGTCTTGAACGGGAGCACTACACCAACTTCATCCGCTAGCGCAGGATCCTGTCCAGCACCACGGAGTTGTTTCTCCACTTGTCCTGTGCCTTGACCCTGAGGTCGAGGCGCAGCTTCTTGTTCGGGAAGATGCTGCGGATCTCAGGCTCGGCACCCTTGCGGATCTTGGCGATGTTTGCTCCGCCTTTTCCCACCACAATGCCTTTCTGCGTCTCCCGCTCAACAATGATGAAGGCTCTCACCCAGATGGTGTTCGTCTTCTCATCGTGCTCGATGTCAGCTATCTCCACATAGATGGCATGCGGAATCTCCTCTGTCACCAAATTGATGGCCTTCTCACGGATGATCTCGCTGATGCGGAACTCCAGGTTCTGGTCGGTGTATGCATCGGCAGGATAGAGCAGTTCTCCCTCGGGGGCGAGCTTGAACAGCTCAATGAGGATCTCATCCACACCCTCGTCCAGTTTGGCCGAAGCCTTTACCACGGGACGGCCGGGTAGAAACTCTTCCAGGAATGACTTGGCAGCGGCTTCCTCGGTGTCCCGGATGATGTCAGCCTTGTTGATGACGCACACTACCGGAGTTTTGAGTTTGGCGATGTGGGAGACCAGCACCATCTCCTCCTCTCCGGCACTTCGCTTGGAGTCGATGAGGTAGAGCACCACATCGCTCTCTTCCAGACTTCTGAGGGCAGTATCCTGCAGACGCTTGTTCAGCGTCTTCTCACTGAGGTGAAAACCCGGGGTGTCGGTGAAGATCAACTGTCCGCGGTTGTCGGTATAGATGCCTCTGATCGCATTGCGTGTGGTCTGCGGAGTAGAGGCGGTGATGGAGACTTTCATCTCACAGATCGTATTGAGCAGGGTGCTTTTCCCTGCTGATGGGCGGCCGATAATGGCTACCGTGGCACATTTCATCGTTGGTGGATCCTCCAAGGATGAGTATACCGTACACAGCCTGCTCTGCCTACCGAGTCATCTCCTTGGTGCTCTCCCGATAGACGAGCCCGCTACCGATCTTCATCTTGATGTCGCCGGCACTTCCCTGGCAGATCACCTCATGCAGCATGCGTACCGCCTGGCGACCGATCATGGTGCGTTGCACATGCAAGGTGGTCAGGGGGGGCGAACTGGTGGCACTGAGGTATACATCGTCGAATCCTACTATCTGAATGTCGTCGGGTATCCTGTATCCGGCTTCTGCAAGGGCGCGCATCCCCCCGATTGCCAAGGTGTCATTGTCTGCAAAGATGAGTGAGGGGAACGTTGCCCCTTGCTTGATGTAGTGCTTCATCCCCAGATATGCACCCTTGAGCGTAGGCTCAAGCAGGTAGCAGAACTCCTTGCGGGTTTCGCGACCCAATTCCGCCATGGTGGAGTGAAATCCGTTGGATCGTTCGGTGAAGTTCTGGGCGTCAAACTGACTGTGGATGTATCCGATGGGACCGTCCCCCAACGAGGCAAGGTACGTGACAGCACTGTGCACCATTTCCTCGTTTGCCATCGTGATCGAGTGGCAGGAGAAATTCGGCATGGAGTTGTCGATGACCACATATGGGAGCTTGATCTTGTGAAGCACCTCGTATTCGGAAGGGTCGATCTCAGTACCGATGACCAAAAGGCCATCCAAGTGGGAGATGTCCAATGCGTTGATGGCGTCAGCGAGGCTTTTCTTCTCCACTTGGATGCGAAGAGTGTAGGAGAGCTTGCTGCACTCCTGCTCCACCGCATCCAGGATCTTGGAGATGAACCCTGCATTCTCCTCAACCAGAAAACCGGTCTTGATATATTTTAGGAACAGAATGGATTGCGGCGCCGAAGGACCAATTTTCCCCCGTTTGCCTTTTGCATAGTTTAGTTTGTTCAGTAACGCAAGGATTTCCTGGCGCTTTGCCTCGCTCACCCCAGGCCTGTTGTTGATGACCAGGGAAACGGTTGCCGGGGATACATTGGCTATTTTTGCGATTTCACGGATTGTCAAAGTAGGAAACCCTCTCTCGATGTACGGAAATATAGCTTTTGTTTTTTAGGCCAAGGGAAAGGTTGGAACTAAACAAACTCAAGCTTGTTTAGTATAATACGCCAGCTTCACCTCTTTGTCAAATCTGTTTCACTGTTGATTTTCCTACGCCGATTTGGAGGCAATGGAGGAGAAAATAGTGTTTGACAACTAAACAATTCAGTGTTTTACTATGTGTAAACGAACAAAAATTACTAAATTTTTAGTAAAATGTTTAGGAGGAGTTTTATGAAAAAGGCATTGATTCTTGCTTTGGCTATGCTCATGCTCGTGTCGAGTGTGGCATTTGCAGCCGGTTCCCAGGAAGCAGCAGCTACCGGGAAAAAAGACTACCGTATCGCAGTTGTTCCCAAGCTCACCAGCATCGCATGGTTCCAGAGAATGGAAGTTGGTGTAAAAGAGTATGCAAAACAGACCGGAGTTGACGCATTCTATACCGGTCCCTCCGAAGGTGACGGTGCTCTGCAGGCACAGGCCATCGAGGACCTGATTTCCCAGGGTGTTGATGCAATCTGTGTCGTTCCGTTCTCCACCAGTGCTCTTGAGCCAGTGCTGAAGAAAGCTCGCGAAGCTGGCATCGTGGTCATCTCCCACGAAGCTTCCGGCATGACCAACATCGACTATGATATCGAGGCCTTCGACAACGCAGAGTATGGTCGTCACTTCATGGAGACCTTGGGCAAGATCACCGGCGGAAAGGGTGAGTATCTCTTCACCGTTGGCTCGCTGACCAGCGAATCCCACAATCAGTGGGTTGATGCAGCAAAAGAGCTCCAGATGCAGAAGTTCCCGCAGATGAAGCAGTACGGAGACAAGATCGAGACTGCAGACAACCAGTCCACCTCCTACAACAAGGTCAAGGAAGCACTCACCGCCAATCCGAACATTGCTGCCATCCAGGGTTCTGCAATGCCCGACGTAGCTGGGGCAGCCCTCGCTGTTGAGGAACTTGGTCTGGCTGGCAAAGTCAAGATTGCCGGTACTTCCTTGGTTTCCGTCGCCGGAAAGTATGTAAAGAACGGCACCATCGAGATGATCTCCTTCTGGGATCCGGCTCTTGCAGGCAAGGCAATGGTTGAGCTCGCTGTCCGCGTGCTTGACGGAGAGAAAGTCGGTACTGGTCTTGACCTCGGCGTTCTTGGTTACGACAAGCTCACCCTCGACGGGAAGGTCTTCTATGGACAAGCTTGGATTGACGTGACCAAGGCCAATGTTGATGATCCTGCCTACGCTTTCTAAGTGAGGAACTTGTCAATTGTTTGAATCTGCTTGGGGTGGAGACATCCCAAGCAGCTCTGATTCTGAACTGGTACATGGACTGGGGGGTATATGAGTACAAGTTTTTTGCGGATGGAAAGCATATGCAAGAACTTTGGTGGGGTGAAAGCATTACAGAATGTTGATTTTGAAGTGCATGCAGGAGAGATTCACTGCTTGGCAGGAGAGAATGGGTGCGGCAAATCAACGCTGATCAAGATCATCTCAGGAGCTCACCAGGCCTCCAGTGGTTCCATTTTCATTGAAGGGGAGGAAGAGAAACGGCTTACCCCCATCGGATCGATCAAGAAGGGCATCCAGGTCATCTACCAGGATTTTGCCATATTCCCCAATCTCTCGGTTGCAGAGAACATCGCCATGAACTCCGCCCTGATGCAGGGAAAAAAGCGGATGGATTGGAAAGCAGCCCGTGCCATGGCCTTGGAGGCAATGGCGAAAATCGGGGCGCATATGGATCCCGATATGTTGGTTGAGCGGCTCTCCGTCTCCAATCGCCAGATGGTTGCCATCTGCAGGGCTATACTCAACGACGCCAAATTGCTGATTCTGGATGAACCCACAACAGCCTTGACCAGCTACGAGGTCTCGATGCTGTATGAGATTCTCAGAAACCTCAAGGCCAAGGGAATGGCCATTGTGATCGTGAATCACAAGCTTGAGGAAATCTATGAAATTGCCGATAGGTTGACGATTCTCCGCAACGGGGAGAATGTGGCTACCGGCCCCCTTGATGAGTTTTCCCGCTCCCGCTTCATCCATTGCATGACAGGGCGTGAGATCATCGATTCGCTCTATGAACCCGAGACTTCCGCCGAACCGATACTTGAGGTGCAGGGACTGGGCCGTGAAGGCTCCTTCTCCGATGTATCGTTCACTCTGCACAAAGGGGATGTCCTTGGTATCACCGGGCTGCTGGGATCGGGACGGGGAGAGATCGGGGATGCCTTGTTCGGCATCTATCCGGCTGACACGGGTACCATCGCCTTGCACGGCAAACCCATTACCATCAAATCGATCAAGGATGCCACCAAGCATCATATCGGGTATGTCCCGGAGGATCGCCTGACCCAGGGGCTCTTCCTTACCCGTTCCATCATGGACAACACCGTGGCTGCCTCCATTGAGAAATATTTCGTCAAAGGATGCTTGGATGAGGAGAAGATGGATGCCGTCACCTGGGAGTGGATCAAGCGCATCGGCTGTGTCGCCTCCGATTCGAAGGCTCCGATCAGGACCTTGTCAGGAGGGAATGCCCAGAAGATGGTCATAGCGAAATGGATGAACATCAACCCATCGGTGTTGATTCTCAATGGTCCTACCGTTGGGGTGGACATCGGGTCGAAATTTGATATCCACACGATACTGCATGAGTTTGCCAACGCAGGGGTGGGGGTGATCATCATCAGCGATGATCTGAGTGAACTCTACTACAACTGCAACAAGCTCTTGGTGATGGAGGGAGGCAAATCTTCGGGCCTCATGGATACAAAGACCCTGACTGAGGAAGGCTTGGCAAGCCTTCTTCATGGAAATGCGTTGGAGAAGTAGGATGAGAACACAAATTACCAAATCATTGACAACCAATGAGGCGATCGTCGTATACACCATTGTGGCACTCTCGCTGGCCATTGGGTTCATCAACCCCGCTTTCCGTGAGTTTTCCACCGCCATCACACTCTCCCGGGCTATGTTGGTCACCCTCATTTTTGCCGTGCTTGAGATGATGGTGATCGTCTCTGGCGGCATCGATGTTTCATTTCCTGCGATTGCCTGTTTTTCGTCGTATGCCACCTTGCGTCTCATTCTGACCTTCGATATCGACAATGTCCTGTTCTTCTATGCAGTGGCAGGGGTGATGGGTATTGCGTTCGGATTGGTGAATGCATTCCTGATTGCCAAGATGGAGTTGCCAGCCCTGATTGCAACCCTTGGGGTGAGCAGTGTGGCAAACGGTGCCACCCTGGCATTCCTGGGAACCAAGGAGTATTCCAATATTCCCGAAGGCATTGACCAGTTGAGCAAGACCTTCCTCTTCTCCTACACCAACAGCAATGGCATCACCTTCCAGATGACTTCCCTGATTCTCATTCCCTTGGTCTTGCTGATTCTCTCCTATATCGTTTTGCGCCATACCATGCTTGGTCGTGGCATCTATGCCATCGGTGGTGATCGGTTTGCAGCGCGTATCGCCGGCTTCAACGTAACCAGGATCCAATACATCATCTACATGACGGCAGGTTTCCTTGCGGCAGTCGGCGGGGTGACCTACACCATTCTCATGCGTCAAGGCAGCCCCCAAAACCTCATGGGTTCTGAGATGATGGTCATTGCAGCCGTGGTGGTCGGAGGGACGAGGATCACTGGTGGCCATGGGACCGTGTTCGGGACCTTGCTGGGAGTACTGCTCATAGCAATTGTCCAGAACAACCTCATCATGGTGGGTGTTCCCGCTCACTTCCAGTCCTTCGTGGTCGGCCTGATCATCGTTCTTGGGACAGGAATCACCTCCATTCGCGCCAAACGCGTGGCAAACAGTTCGAAAGTGTAAGGGGAGCAAGCATGAAACGACTACAGATACATACACTTACCAAAGATCAGAAGAACAACATCATCCTCGTGATGCTTGTCCTCTTGATCTTCCTCGTGATGACCATTCTCTCTCCCCGGGCATTTCTCAGACCAGCAAACCTGAAAGGCATGGCCGTGCAGTTTCCCGAGTTCGGCATCCTCTCCTTCGGGATGATGATCGCCATGATCAGCGGAGGAATAGATCTCTCATTGGTCGGCATCGCCAACCTTTCCAGCATTGTGGCTGCAATGGTGATGCTGCAGATGGGCGATTCGGTCTTTTCCATCGTGCTTGGCATCCTTGCCGCCCTGCTTATCGGCTCACTGTGCGGAGTCTTCAACGGGTTTCTCATCGGCTATCTGAAGATTCCTGCCATGTTGGTCACCCTCTGTGGCTTGCAGCTCTACTCCGGGTTGGGCTTGGCCATCACCAAGGGGCCTGCCCTCACCGGTTTGCCTGAATCGTATGGGGAGATTGCGAATGGAAGTCTGATCGGGGGAATACCCAATACGGTGTTGATTTTCCTTGTTGTTGCAGTTGCCGTAGCCTATCTGATGCGCTCGACCATCTATGGCAGCCATGTCTCTTTCATGGGGACGAATGAAATTGCCTCCAAGTATTCGGGCATCAACAACCTGAAGGTGACCATGTACACCTATATCGTGAGTGGCTTGATGGGGGCGATCGGAGGTCTTCTGATCTCCTCGCACTACAACTCGGCAAAGTCTGACTACGGCAAGTCCTATACCTTGCTTACCTTGCTGATCGTAGTGCTTGGCGGCACCGACCCCAGTGGAGGGAAGGGCAATGTCCTGGGAGTCTCGCTTGCCGTAATCGTCCTGCAGATGATTTCCAGTGCATTCAACATCCTTCGGGTCAACTCATTCGTGAAGACCTTTGTCTGGGGCCTGATACTCATCGGCATCATGCTGATATCGCGGATCATCGATACGAGAGAGAAAGAAGAGAGGAGAACAAAATGAGAGAGATACCGGTACAATCCTTGCAATGGGAAAGCTTTCACCAGTATGGGGAATTTTCTGATGCACTGCATCCTGCTGGGTACAGCCTGGGTGATTTTTATCATGATCGGGTTCTCTTCCCGGTTTCAGAGGGGAGAATGGTAGGCTTCAGTTCCTTGGTCTGCACCAAGCGCATGGAGAAAATCATTGACAGTGCAGAGTGCCACAGCACTGCAGCTGAGTTCATCCTGCCCCTCGATGGTGCTGTGATCGTGCATGTTGCCCCTCCTTCCCAGGTCCCGGTACCTGAGTTGACCGAGGCCTTCCTGGTTCCGAAAGGGACCATGGTGATGTTGCGCATCGGTGTCTGGCATCTGGCTCCCTTTGCCGTGAAGGAAGGGGATACCCATGTGCTGATCGGCCTGCCCGAACGGATTTACAAAACAGATTGCATGGTCGTTGCCTATGCAGAAGACCAAAAAATGAAGGTGAACTACACGGAGGACGCGAAAAGATGAAGAAGATACTCAACAAACCTGAGAACTATGTGAACGAGATGCTGGAAGGTCTGTATATCGCCCATCCAGATCTCATTACCTATACCAACAATGACGTACGCTGCCTGGTTACCGCCAACAAGAAAGAGGGTAAGGTGGGTATTGCAACCGGGGGAGGTTCAGGCCATTTGCCGCTCTTCCTCGGCTATGTCGGCAAGGGTATGCTGGATGGATGCAGCGTTGGGGACGTGTTCCAGTCACCGAGTGCCGAGCAGATGCATGCCGTGACCAAATACATCGATTCGGGCGCCGGGGTGTTGTACATCTACGGTAACTACAATGGGGATATCTTCAACTTTGATATGGCTGCCGAGATGGCGGACTTTGAGGACGGCATCCGTGTTGAGAGTGTAGTCGGTGCAGACGATGTTGCCTCCGCCGGACCTACTGAGCTGGGACAGAAAAGTACCCGTAGGGGCGTGGCTGGCATTGTGTTCGTCTACAAGTGCGCAGGCGCTGCTGCCGATGCAATGCTTTCCCTGGATGAGGTGAAGCGTGTGGCCGAGAAGGCTGCGCATAATGTGCGCACCATGGGTGTTGCCCTTACTCCCTGCATTGTTCCCCGGGTAGGAAAACCCGGTTTCAGCCTTGGCGAGGATGAGATGGAAATCGGCATGGGCATCCATGGCGAGACAGGCATCCGCAGAGGCAAGCTGGAGAGTGCAGACCAGATCACCGTTGAGATGCTGGACCAGATTGTCTCCGACCTGCCCTTCTCCAAAGGCGATGAGGTGGCTGTTCTGGTAAATGGCTTGGGTGCGACCCCGGTTGATGAACAGTACATTGTGGTGCGGAAAATCAATGAGCAGCTGGGTAAACTGGGCATTGCCGTCCATCGCTTCTACGTTGGTGAGTATGCCACCAGCTTGGAGATGGCTGGCCTCTCAATCTCCCTGATGAAACTGGATGCAGAGCTGAAAACCTATCTTGATGCCCCGGCCCAGACCCCGTTCTTTGTCCAGCTGTAGGAGGTGACCGATGATTGTACAGGATTTTCTTGCTTCTGCTTCGGCTCTTATGACGGAAAACAGGGATCGTCTCATCGACCTTGACAGCGTAGTTGGGGATGGTGATCTCGGGCTCACTATGAGTGATGGGTTCAAGGCTGCGTATGAGAGCGTCAGGGAGAGCGATGAAGCGGACGTAGGAAAGCTCTTTTACACTGCTGGAAAGGCGATGTCCGTTGCCGTGCCGTCCACCATGGGAACACTCATGGCCAGCGGGCTGATGCAGGTGGGCAAGACCTTCAGAGGCAAAACTGAAGTGCAAACGAAGGAGTATGCCGCTCTTTTTCAGGCATACTTCGATGGTGTCAGCGCTCGAGGTAAGGCGAAAGTCGGCGAAAAGACGTTTCTGGACGGACTGTTCCCTGCCATCGGTGCGATGCAAGAGGCTATAGAGGCAGGAAAGACTGCTGCTCAGGTTGCCCAAGCAGCAGCTGAGGCTGCCCAAAAAGGGTATGAATCAACCCAGGGCATGATAGCTGTCCATGGTCGGGCAGCTACACGAGGGGAGGCCTCCAGGCAATTGCTCGATCCAGGGGCGGCGGTAGCTGCCCTTTTGATGGAAGCATTCGCCCAGAGTGTCTCATAACCGGAGAACTAAGGAGAGAACACATGGTTTCGAATTTTGAGTACAACATTTCCACCAAGGTGGTATTTGGCAAGGATACGGAGAAGCAGACAGGCAGCCTGGTAAAGGCGTTTGGAGGGACAAAGGTCTTGGTCCACTATGGATCGGCCAGTGCCAAAAAGACCGGCTTGCTCGACAGGGTGTTGGCCAGTCTGGATGAGCTGGCTATTCCTTATGTCTTGCTTGGGGGGGTACTTCCCAATCCCCGTCTTTCGAAGGTGTATGAGGGAATCGAGCTGTGCAAGAAAGAAAACGTTGATTTCCTGCTTGCTGTCGGAGGTGGGTCGGTCATCGACTCGGCCAAGGCAATCGGCTATGGTCTCTTCCACGAGGGGGATGTCTGGGACTTCTACATCAAGAAGCGGGAGATACTGGGGTGCTACCCGGTAGCTGCAGTATTGACCCTCTCTGCCGCTGGAAGCGAGATGAGCGACAGCTCGGTCATCACCAACGAGGATGGATGGCTCAAGCGAGATGCAGTTTCCGACTCAAGCCGATGCAAGTTTTCCATTCTCAATCCGGAATTGACCTATACGCTTCCCGAATACCAGACCATGTGTGGGGCCGTGGATATCATGATGCACACCATGGAGCGGTATTTCACTGCCGGCGATCACATGGCTCTTACCGATGAACTGGCGGAGGGAGTCCTCCGCACCGTGCATCAATCGGCGTACCTGCTCAAGGAGAATCCGCTGGACTACGATGCCCGGGCGAATGTGATGTGGGCGAGCAGTCTCTCACACAACAGCTTGACCGGAATGGGCAATGAGAGTGGTGGGGACTGGGCCCCGCATATGATCGAGCATGAGATCGGGGGCCTGTTTGACGTAGCCCATGGTGCAGGCTTGGCTGCTGTTTGGGAGGCCTGGGCACAGTATGTCTACAAGACCGATCCCACTCGGTTTGCCCGGTTCGGCAACAAGGTGTTTGGTCTTCCCCTGACCGATGATGCACAGAAGGATGCCTTGGCGGCCATAGCGGCAATGGTGAACTTCTTTGTGGACGTCAGGATGCCGAAGAACCTGAGGGAACTGGGAATCAATCCCACCAAGGAAGAGATGTTCAGGATGGCGAGTCAGGCTACCAACGGTGATGCCAAGACCATCGGCAGTTTCCGGAAACTGGGCCAAGAGGATATTGTCAGGATTCTCGAATTCGCAAATCGTTGATTCGAATTGCGGTGAGCTCGGAGCATTCCCAAGGCGGGAATGCTCCGGCATTGTTTTCCGCTTATCCCTTTTCAAGGCCCCTCTTATCCCGTATACTTGGCTTGGCCCTTGTGCCAAAACCTTATGAGAGAGAGGCTTTTCATGCCACAGGAAGAAGAGAAGAAGCCTGCAGTGCAGGATCCACAGATACAGGAAAAATTGCTCAAGACCCGCTCGATTCTCCTTTCGGGAGAGATCAACAAGGAGAGTGCAGAATCTGTCATCAAACAGCTGCTCATCCTGGAAGGGGAGAGCAGTGAGCCGATCAAGATTTTCATCAACAGCCCCGGCGGTGATGTTGATGCAGGCTATGCCATCTTTGATATGGCACGTTTTGTCAGTGCACCGGTCACCATGATCGGCATGGGCCTGGTTGCCAGCGCAGCGGCCTTGGTGTTGCTCGCTGTTCCCAAGGAGAGAAGGATAGCCCTTCCCAACTCCACCTACCTGATCCACCAGCCGATGAGCGGGATGCGCGGCGTGGCCACGGACATTGAGATCCATGCCCAGCACCTGGAAAAACTCAGATTGAAACTCGATGCCCTTATTGCCACCGAAACAGGAAAGAGCGTAGACGAAGTTCGTGAGGATACCGAGCGCGACCATTGGCTTTCCAGTGATGAGGCCCTTGCCTACGGCCTGGTAAGCAGGATCGTCTCTCAGAGGAGTGAACTGTAGCGCACTATGCCCAAGACAAAATACCTCAGCGAGGCAGAAAAGAAGCTTGGCCGGAAACACATGTACCGCCAAGAGTTGTACAACGGGGTGGCATACAGCCTTCTCGGTGACACACTCGTCTACCTGCTTGCCATCTCCTTTGGGGCTGGGAATATTGCCTTGGGCTACATCTCCTCTGCAAGCTATATTGCCGGTATCGTGCTTCCCTTCGTTCCCCAGATGTTCCAGGGACGCAACCACATAAAGGTACAGTCCTTGGTTTGGGTACTTAGGGGCATGGTATGTCTTCTCTATCTGGGGTTCTTTGTCATCTCCGGAGATTTTGCCGTCCTCTTGCTGTTGGTGGTTTACACCCTCTTCAACATTTTCCGTATGATCGGCATTGCCCTCAATGACTCGACGCTGAAGAACATCAGCAGCGTCTCCAACCGGGGCAAGGTGGTGGCAAACGTCAATGCCGCCTACCAAAGCTCTTCCATTGTCGTTCGTGTTCTCACCGCCCTGTTTTTGGGTATCCAGCGCTTCAGCGGACTGGTCGGACTGGTTGCCCTGCAGATGGTCGGCTTAGTGGTCAACTTGTTGGCAAGCAGGGAAATGTCCCTCATTCCCAGCCGAAGCACCATCGTATACAAGAAGGGGAGAACAGTCATGGTCCTGCTCAAGGAGGCCATGGGATCGGTCACCTTCCGCCGTCGCCTTATCCTTCGCTGGATCAGTACCGCCGTGGCGGTCATCTTCGGCCTCACCACCCCATTTCTGCGCATAGAACTGGGGCTTTCCAACTCGGTTGTGGTCCTCTATTCGGTTACCCTTGGCGTTTCGGTCATGGCGGCAAGCTATATCAGCAAACAGTTCTCCGATCGTCTCGGCTCAAGGCCGCTGGTTTTTTTCTCAACGCTCTTCTCCCTTTTCTTCTTCATGGTCTGGGTGCTCATCACCAAAACAGTCTCTCCCACCTGGTACTTTATCCTGGGGTTTTTCACCAACTTTTTCGTCTCCCTGATCAGCCTTCTGACGTACCGTCTGGTTGCACAGGTCATGCCCGATGAGGAGACGGTCGCTTTCAACTCGATGGTAAACTTTGTCATAGCCATCATTGCCTTTGGTGTTGGTATTCTCAGTGGCTTCCTTGCCGACAAGGCAGATATCGCCCGTGCACTATTCACCTTGGACGGAAGGCCTGCCGGAAATGGATACACGTTGGTATTCCTCTTTGCCATTGTCCTGACTTCCATTGAGACGCTGGTAGCCTCAAGGTTGCAGGAACTGGGGGCCTATTCGAGCCAAGCGGCAGCCCAGGTCATCTTCAGCATGCACGGGCTGCGTGCCGTCTCGATGATCGAGAAGCTGGAGCATACCAGCGATCCTGCCAAACGCCGCTTTCTGATGCTCAGCCTGGGGGAGAACCTGAACAACCTGGCGACCAGCGAGTTGCGCTCCATCCTGGCGAGCCCGTTCTCGCCCAACAAGCTGGAAGCTGTTCGCGCACTTGCTGACCGCCCGCGCAAGTCGTTGCTGGATGATCTGATCATGGTTGCACGTGATGATGACTCATATGTCCAGCTCGATGCCATTGCCGCCCTGGGCTCATACCGCAAGGACGAGAAAGCCAAGGAGGCCTTGGTCAACCTCATGCTGCACGGACGGTGGTCCTCGGTCCGCTCGATGGCAAGCAAATCCCTTGCACGCATTACCGAGAGCACCGAATACCTGAGCCTCGTCAATGAGCTCAGCCACTCTGCCAAGCACATAGATGAGGTCATCGACTATCTCATTGCCAAACGCTTCATGGACAAGAGCGGTTCCTTCTACCAGGAGTTCTTCCTCTCCATCGAGCAGGGACGCAGTGCCACCTTCCGCCAGACACGGTATGCAGTCATCGCCTCTTTCCTGAAGTTCGGTTCTCCCCGTCTCGCCCTGCTGTATGAGCATATGAATATGGGTGTTCCCAAGGACTTCCTTTCTCCCTTCCTTACCGAAGCCCGCGATCTCAATCACATCGACATGTACTATGAGGAAGTGCTCCACTACTTCAACGAACATCGGTGGGAAGAACTGCGGGCCTTCTGTCTGGATATCCTGGCCAGCAGTGATGTCTCTTTCGATCCCTGTTTCGAGAACCTCAAGATTGGTCTGTTGCGGGCCCAGGAGATGGATATCGGGCTGTTTGATGAGCAGGATATGCTTGCCATGCTCTATTTCAGCTACTCACTGGGCAAGAACTCCAAGAACTGAAGCAATACGCAGACAGTCTTCTCTTTTGGGGCATGGTATGTCTGTTGCTTTTCCTTGCGTTGCTGCTTTGCAGCTGCAGTTGTGACCTTCCCCAGGACACAGGTCACTTTCGTGTACTCTCCTACAATGTACAGAATCTCTTTGACACCCAGCTTGACGGGACTGAGTATGCCGAGTACCAGGACACCAAAGCCTGGGCCCAGCACAGCTATCGCCAGAGGCTGAAGACCCTGTCGCAGGTGGTACTCCATGCAAGGCTCAATCTGCCTGATGTATTGGTACTCCAGGAAGTGGAGAACCGGAGTGTGGTGGAGGATTTGCTGACCTATCATCTGCATCGCCATGGCTACCAGTGGTTTGCCACAGCGAAGGGAGAGGGGGATGCAATATCGGTGGCCATCATCAGCCGTCATCCGATCAAGGAGGCGAAGGTGCATACCGGTGCAAAGGGTACACGCCCCATCCTCGAAGCCACCGTTGGGACGGAGGGTGAGGACGTGGTGCTCTTTGCTCTGCACGCCAAGAGTCAGATAGGGGAGTTTGCCCAGACCGAGGCGCTTCGCCTTGAAGTGGCGAGAACTGTCACCGCTGCAGCACGGCAGCGGGAGGGCAGTCTCATCCTGTTGTGTGGGGATTTCAACAGCGACCCCTCCGCAGTCTGGGAGGGTGGGGATGTGCAGACAGCATTGGTGGACGTGAATCATCCGACTTCAATGCGGTATCTGCACGAAGGCTCGATCGTGCTTACGGGCGATCGGACTGAGGTAAGCTCACTCATCTGGTACTCGGGCTACCTTGACCAAGGACTTGGTCTTGGGGAAAAAGGGAGTTGCAACTGGGATGGCAGTTGGCATCAATATGATCAGATATTGGGAAACGGTCATCTCTTTGACCGGCGAGGTTGGGAGTTTTCCTCATTTGCAGTTTGCGATCTTCCGCTCTGCCTTGAGGCGGACGGAAGACCGAAGGCGTGGAACCTGCAGACCCTGAATGGGGTCAGCGACCACCTTCCGGTGCTGCTGACCCTTTCAAGGTTGTGATCAGGTGTTCTTCGGGAATTTGAGCTCGTAAAAAATCTGCTCCAATTCCAGGGCGATGTTGATGTTATGGACCACGGGCATGCGACCGTCATCCTGCAACTGCGGCTTGAGCGTGATCGGGCTGAAATTCAGGATGCCCATGACTCCGGCCTTCAGCAGGCGGTCATAGCTGTCCGATGCTGCCTGCTCAGGAACCGTGATGATTGCTGCCGTCACATCAAGGGCTTCGACGACCTCATCGATTCTGCTGATCGGATAGATCGGCACCGGGTGTGATGCGTCGCTGTATACCAGCGGATCGCTGTCAAATCCCGCCACGATGCGGATGCCATCGGGTTCGAAGCCATTGTAGTGCATCAAGGCCTTGCCGATGCGTCCGCAGCCGATGATGATACAGTTCTGGCTGTCTCCCTTGCCCAGGATTTCCCCAAGGGAAATCAAGAGGTCATGAATCTCATATCCACCCCTTTTTTGGCCATGGATGCCCAATTGGGAGAAGTCTTTGCGCACAATTGCGGCCGATACACCGGCTGCATCCGCTAGGTTGTGTGCAAACACTTTCTCAAGTCCGATGGTCTTGAGCCGATTAAGGGAGCGGAAGTACCGGGTGATGCGTATCAGTTGGTCATTGTTCATGATTGTTTCTCCTGTTAATGTGAATGATTGTATATTAACTATGAAAATTGGTCAATATATTGTGACAAAATTAGCAGACACAGCACAATGGGCGCGATTTATAGCAAATTTGATATGTACAAAACCTTTGGAAAAGTGATAGGATACTCCCAACGTTTGTTTGGGTACTGGAGGTTACATGTCGGACATTAACGATTTCACGTTCTCACCCGCGCTGGTAGCATTCATCAAGGAATGGAAATCCAAGCCGGGAAATCTCATCATGGTGCTCCACAAGGTACAACAAGAGCAAGGCTACATCTCCCGCGAGGCTGCGGATCAGGTGGCAAGCTTGCTTGACGTTCCTTTGGCAACCATCTGGGGTGTCGTCTCGTTCTACCACTTCTTCAAATTGACCAAGCCGGGAGAGCACAACATCCAGGTTTGCATGGGCACTGCTTGTTATCTCAAGGGTGGCCAGGCGATCGTCGACGAGTTGGACAAGCAACTGCACTTGCAGGTTGGGGAAGTCACCGAAGATGGTGTGTTCTCTCTTGAGGCAGTGCGGTGTGTCGGTTGCTGTGGGCTTGCCCCGGTAATGACCGTCGGTGGAGAGGTTTTCGGCAAGGTCACCAAAGACCAGGTCGCCGGAATCATCGCGAAGTTCAGATAAGAAGAGAGGTTTCTCTCAATGCATATCTGCATCGACGACTACTTGTTGGACATCGTACAGAACTCCTTTGAGGCTGCAAGTTCGCTTGTGGAACTGGTTCTGGACGAAACCGAAAGCACTTTGGCTTGCTTGGTACGGGACAACGGGAAGGGGATGGATGCAGAGGTTCAGAAAAGGGTGCTTGACCCGTTCTATTCGGATGGGAAAAAACACGCAAAACGTAAGGTAGGATTGGGGTTGCCCTTCCTCAGCCAAGCCTGTGAGGCTTGTCAGGGGACCTTCGCTCTCCATTCTGAAGTCGGGGTTGGTACCACCGTGGAGTTTTCCTTCAATCTGGCACACCTCGATGCTCCCCCGATGGGAAATCTGGTTTCGACGTTTGTTGCACTGCTTGGCCATCCACTGGCCCAAGAGCTGGTGATCAGGCGATCGGTGAATACCAGCAAAGGCAGCGGGAATTACTCACTCTCCAAACAGGAGCTTGAGGATGTCTTGGGAGGCCTGTCCACCAGTGGGGCGCTGAACCTGCTGAGGGAGTACATCAACTCCCAGGAGGAAGCAGTGATGACCTACCACGTTGAACCGAAGATGCACAGCGAGACTCACAGAACACAACAGGAGATGTGAACATGGCTAAAATGACACTTGAGGAGCTGAGAAAGCTCCGGGACCAGAAGCAGAGCGAAATGCAGAAGCGCGACATCGAAGGCAAGGACAGCCGCATTGTGATCGGCATGGGAACCTGCGGTATCGCAGCCGGTGCAAAACCGGTGCTTGATGCCTTCCTGGCTGCCCTGGAAGAGAAGCATATTGACAACGTCTCGGTCACCCAGACCGGATGCATGGGTCTGTGCTACGTTGAGCCGACCATTGAGGTGATCGTCCCCGGCATGCCCGACGTGATTTATGGAAAAGTGGATGCTGCCACCGCTCGCAAGATCGTGGAACAGCACATCATCGGCAAGCAGTTGGTGACCGACCATATGTTCGATCGCCCGGCAGCTGACATCATCAAGAAGGACGGGGGTAAATAATGGCATTCAGAAATTACATCTTGGTCTGCGGAGGAACGGCCTGCGAATCCAGCCGCTCAGACCAGATTTACCAGAACCTGCTGGAAGAGTGCAAGGCACAGGGAGTCGCTGACGAAGTGCAGGTCGTTAAGACCGGTTGTTTCGGCTTCTGTGAGCAGGGCCCGATCGTCAAGATCCTTCCCGAAGACTCCTTCTATGTGAAGGTGAAACCCGAGGACGCCAAAGAGCTCATCAGTGAGCATGTCATCAAGGGCCGCGAAGTAACCCGCCTGCTCTATGACAAGGAGTCGAGCCGCAAGCATGCCAAGGTTGAGGACATCAAGTTCTACCAGAAGCAGTTCCGCATCGTGCTTCGCAACTGTGGATTCATCGATCCCGAGAATATTGACGAATATATCGCCCGTGAAGGGTACCAGGCGCTTGAGAAAGCCCTCTTCGAGATGACCAGCGAGGACATCATCGAGGAACTGAAGACGGCCGGCCTGCGTGGTCGCGGTGGTGCAGGCTTCCCCACCTGGATGAAGTGGAACTTCTCCCGCCAGGTAGCAAATGACACCAAGTATGTTGTCTGCAACGCCGACGAAGGCGACCCGGGTGCTTACATGGACCGTTCCACCCTCGAAGGTGATCCGCACTCTGTGCTCGAAGCCATGACCATTTGCGGAAAGACCATTGGTGCCCACCGCGGTTTCATCTACATCAGAGCCGAATATCCCTTGGCAATCCATCGCTTGGAAATCGCCATGAAACAGGCTCGTGAGTATGGTCTCCTGGGCGAGAACATCCTCGGCAGCGGATTTGATTTCGACATTGAGATCCGTCTTGGTGCAGGTGCATTCGTCTGCGGTGAGGAGACAGCGCTCCTGCAGTCCATCGAAGGCAAGCGCGGCATGCCGCAGCCCCGTCCGCCGTTCCCAGCCGTAAAGGGCCTGTGGGGCAAGCCGACGGTCATCAACAACGTTGAGACCTGGGCAAACATCCCGGTGATCATCACCAAGGGTGGCAACTGGTTCAACAAGATCGGTACTGCAGACAGCAAGGGTACCAAGGTGTTCGCCCTCACCGGCAAGATCCGCAACTCCGGCTTGGTTGAAGTTCCGATGGGCACCACCCTGCGCGAAATCATCTATGATATCGGCGGTGGCATCGCCAATGACAAGAAGTTCAAGGCAGTACAGACCGGTGGTCCCAGTGGTGGCGTCATCACTGAGGAGAGCCTCGACACCCCCATCGATTTCGGTTCATTGATCCGCATCGGTTCGATGATGGGCAGCGGCGGTATGATCGTCATGGACGAGGATGACTGCATCGTTGACGTGGCAAAGTTCTACCTGAACTTCTCCGTTGACGAAAGCTGCGGCAAATGTGCACCGTGTCGCATCGGTGGCCGGTCCTTGTGCAATATCCTGGAGAAAATCACTGCAGGAAACGGCACGCTCCAGGATCTGGATACCCTTGAGAAAATCGGTGAAGCAATGAAGAAGGGCAGCCTGTGCGCTCTGGGTCAGACTACTCCCAACCCGGTCCTCTCTTCGATCAAGCACTTCAAGGACGAGTACCTTGCACACATTGTGGACAAGAGTTGTCCCAGTGGCACCTGCAAGAAGTTGATCACCTACTCGATCAATGCCGAGAAGTGTATCGGTTGTACGGCATGTGCACGCAAGTGCCCGGTCGCTGCAATCTCTGGCGAACGGAAACAGGTTCACATCATAGACCAATCCATCTGCATCAAGTGCGGGGTCTGTATGGAGACGTGTAAGTTCGGCGCCGTCGAAATCCACTAGGATCTGGGAGAGGAGGAAACAATTGAGTATCGTACATGTAAAGATAAACGGTATCCCCGTCGAAGTTGAAGAGGGGACCAGTGTATTGAATGCGGCCAAGAAGGCCGGGGTCAGGATTCCGACCCTCTGTTATCACGACGACCTTACGCCCTTCGGGTCCTGTGGTCTGTGCATCGTGAAGCAGGAGGGAAGTGCCAAGATCCTGCGCGCCTGTGCAGCCCCGGTGAATGAGGGCCTGAGCGTCATCACCAACGACAATGAGCTCTTTGAGGTCCGCAAGACCATCCTTGAGCTGATCCTTTCCACGCACCCCTCCAGTTGCCTTACCTGTATCCGCAACGGTGAGTGTGAGCTTCAGGATCTGGCCGCTGAGTTCGGGATCCGCGAGCAGCCGTTCGAGGTCCGCCTCAGTGACCAGGAGAAGGATGAGAGCTCTGCTTCCATCGTCCTCGATCCCGAGAAGTGCATCAAGTGCGGACGCTGTGTCCAGGTCTGCCAGGACCTGCAGGGTGTCTTCGCCCTTGAGTTCATCGGCCGTGGTGATGGGACGGTCATGGCCCCCGCAGCCATGCTCAAGCTTGATGACAGTCCCTGCGTACGCTGTGGCCAGTGTGCAGCACACTGCCCGGTTGGAGCCATCTATGAGAAGGATGAAATCTCTTCTTTCCGCAAGGCAATCGCCGACCCGGAGAAACAGGTTGTTGTCCAGATCGCTCCCTCGATCCGCGTAGGACTTTCCGAATCCTTTGGCCTTCCTGCCGGTACCGTCACCACCAAGAAAATCTACACCGCTCTGCGCCGCCTTGGAGCAGTCTCTGTGCATGATACCAACTTTGGTGCCGACCTCACCATCATGGAAGAGGGCAGTGAGCTGGTGGGAAGGCTGACCAAGGGCGGAGCCCTTCCTCAGCTGACTTCCTGCTGTCCTGCTTGGATCGACTATGTCGAGAAGTACTATCCTGACTTGCTTGACCACGTTTCCAGTGCAAAGAGCCCGATGCAGATGGTTGGTGCCATCGAGAAGACCTACTTCGCCAAGAAGATGGATATCGATCCGGCAAAGCTCTTCACGGTTGCAATCATGCCCTGTACGGCAAAGAAGTATGAGGCTATCCGTGACGAGAGCATGCGTTCCAGCGGTTTCCAGGATGTGGATCTTGTGCTCACCACCCGTGAGTTTGCCCGCCTGATCAAGAGTTCGGGGATTGATTTCCTCCATCTTGAGGAAGAAGAGGCTGACAGCCCGATCGGTGATTACAGCGGTGCAGGTACCATCTTTGGTGCAACCGGTGGTGTCATGGAAGCTGCAGTGAGAACTGCCTACCATGTGGTGACCGGCAAGGAGATGGATCGTGTTGAAGTCGAGTCCGTTCGTGGTCTTGCAGAGATCAAGAAGGGTACCGTTGACTTTGACGGGACTCCCGTCCGCGTTGCAGTCGTGCATGGCCTGAGCCATGTCGATGAGCTGCTGGATGAGATCCGTGCCGCCAAGGCTGAAGGAAAGCAGGCTCCCTATGAGTTCATCGAAGTCATGGCTTGCCGCGGTGGTTGTATCGCCGGTGGTGGTCAGCCCTA
The DNA here is from genome assembly GCF_963667405.1 of uncultured Sphaerochaeta sp. Classification (NCBI taxonomy): domain Bacteria; kingdom Pseudomonadati; phylum Spirochaetota; class Spirochaetia; order Spirochaetales; family Sphaerochaetaceae; genus Sphaerochaeta; species uncultured Sphaerochaeta sp. The sequence goes on from NZ_OY763408.1 coordinate 362,414, forward strand.
CGGTGCAAATGACATCCTGCGCGAAGAGAGATCTGCCGGCCTCTATGCCGACGACAAGAACAGTGCTGTGCGGTGTTCACACCACAACACCTCGATTCAGAAGTTGTACGAGGAGTTCCTCGAAAAGCCGATGAGCGAGACTGCACATCACCTTTTGCATACCACCTATCAGGAAGTTCCTGTTTACAAGGCCTGATAGTTGGCCAGTATCCAATTTGCCCGGCCCCCGACAGGCCGGGCATTTGTTTCTTTCTGTGCTGGATATACCAAGAGACCCGGGTTGCCCCGGGTCTCTTGCTTGAAGTGAGGAAGTCTAGGGTAGCTTGCACAGCAGCAAGGCGCCCTTGTTCTCGGAGAGCACGATCATGTGGTCATTCTTCGGGGAGATAACCACACATTTGGGAATTGTATCCTCCAACGTTGTGGTTTCCACATAGCTCAGCTCTCCCACTGAAGGAGAGATGGCGAACGTCAGGAGGTTCTTGCTCTGTGCTGCAGTCACATAGAGCATGGTTCCCAGTGGATTGACGGCAAGGCTCGTGATTCCATCCATCTGCCCGATATCGTTCAGGCCGCTGGTATAGACCTCACACTGCGTCCAGGTAGTCCCGGTCCAGGAGAACCTTCCCAAATCGTTGTCCGTGGCATAGGCGAGATTATCGCCGTTCACGAAGCACAACTCCTTGGCATTGTTCAGGTAGAGCTCTCCGCTTGCTGTTGCAAAGTCCTGGTCGTTGGAGAACAGCACGCCGTTGGTGTTCTTTCTGAAGAGCTTGACCAAGCCGGTTGAGGACTCGGAGAGGGCGGCATGCTTTCCATCAGATGAGATTGCGAGGCCATCGAAGACTTCATAGCTCTTGTACCATTTGACGTAGTGGTTGGTATCCACCTCAGCTTCGGTGTTTGCATAGAAGTAAGTTTCCACCAGACGTGGGGCATCGGTGATCAGTGAGTAGAGGAGGCCGCTTTGCCTGTCCAGGGCAAATGCGGTGCTGGCAGTGAAAGTCTCCTTGGTCCCATCGGTCTTGGTGAAATAGGTGTTGCTTCGGTCAAAGAGCTTGGTCAGTGAGCCGGTCCCGATATCATACTGGTACAGGCTTATGCCAGGTCTGGTTGAGTCGGCTATCGCAACACGGTAGGTGGTGTTGTCCACAAAGAGGTTGGTCACACCCGATGCATTGAACCCGTCAAGGGATGTATAGGTGTGTATGACTTCCAGCGAATCTCGGACAATTCTGCAAACCTGGATGGTTTGGTGTTGATTGCTGGCCAGCAAGATCTTTCCATCGGGGAGGAATGCAACGCGTGCATCCATTCCGACATGCAGAGCCTCGACAGTGTCCGCTATCTCATTGACAGGGATCGGCACTCCGGCCGTTCCCGTGACAGAGGCTGTGAAAGAAATGCTGGCCGACCCGGAACTGGCCAGAAGGGCTCCTTGTGCGATGACGTCCAGTCGGTGGCTTCCGCTTGAAGGGGTGAACGTGCAGGTGGGGGCACTGCTGATCTGTTGTCCGTCCAGATACCAGGTGACCTCCAATGTGCCGCTGTCCTGCTCGTTGACCGCAACCAGTTCCGCCGTGACGGGAACCAGGGCGCGCATTGATGCAGATATGCCGGCAATGGTGCACTGTACCGGCACCCCCAGCTTGTTGATGAGGGTCAGTGAGGTGGGAACATCGGCATACTTGTCCAACGATAGGGGGATCGAACCCTCTGTGGTGCGATTGCCCACCACCCTGATGACCTCGACACAGCCAGCTACGGCGATTGAGCCGCTGTAGAGTTTTGCTTGCAACAGATAGGAGCCTGCATCGTAGGAACCGGTATAGGTCACCGAACCCTGGGCCATGTTGTTGATGGTCGGAACTACGGCCTTCTTTGCTCCTGCGGCATCAGTAAGCCAGAGTTCCAGGCTTGGATTGGCGATTTTGGTGGGATCCCATTCCAGGCGCACGTTCATCGTGCCCTTGCCCGAAAGCGTATCCAGTTCGATGATTGCGGCAGTAGGTTCCTTGGTGAGCGTTACGTCGACCTGGCCGTCAACGAGATCCACCCCATGGGAGTTCTGCCCCACAGCTCGGATCGTCCATGCGCCGATCAACAATCCTTCCACCTCAACGGAAGGGGTGTTGGACATGACGCTGAAGGTGGTCCCCTGGGGACCGGTTCCTTCTACGGTGTAGCGGGACACTTCCAGGGGAGTGTCTTGTGGTGACAGGATGCGGTCGAGCGACTCTCGACCCTCCATGCTCAGGCGCAGGGTCGAGCGGTTCGCGCTCTCCTCCTTGCATCCCCCCAGCATGAGGATGATCATGCAGAAAAGGGAAAGCCAGAGCCAACGAGAACGTACAGGTATTGTGTTCATTATCGCCTCCACCGAGAAAGGGAAGAGGCAGGCGGCATTGCTTCACCCCTTTCTTTTTTTTCCGGCAGTGGGTACATTCACCGTATGCAAGTATTGATCAAGCTGGTCCTGCTCGGACTGACCCTCGTATTGGTATTCATCAACCCTGCCTATATCGGGCGTGCAACCTATTATGCTCTGTTTCCCCTGCTCTTCGTCCTGGTTTGGGTGTTCTACCGCATCACCTACCATGTCAGCGAGAAGTTGGTGAGAAGCTCCAGCGATGTTGCCTTCTCGTTCTCGCTGTTCTGTGCGATGGTCCCTTCCCTGGGGGATGGGGATCTCATCCGTGGACGGCTGCTCTTCACCCCCACCAATCTCATCCTCTACCAACGCACGGCAAAAGGCCAAGGCCTGAAACAGGTCTGGAGTGTGCCGATCAAGGACGTGAAGAAATTTACGTTGGGGCCCGTGCTCTCGGTACGCAAAGGCATTACCTTTCATACCGAAAACGGGGATGTGAAATTTGTGCTGCGCAATGCACAGAACTACAAGCAACTCATCACCAAGGCTTTGGGGTGGGATACGGAATCCTCTGTTGGTGTAGGGGACGAGGCTGCTTCCTCACCCTCGTTCACCGAGATTCAGAAGCTGTAGCTGAACCCTATGCGCATCGGTTCGAGCGCAAAGGTGAGGTCTGAATCAGTGATGTTCCACAACGCCTCAAAACCGGCTTGGTAGAAGAATCCGAATTGGCGGGTAATGGCATACGAGATGCCTGCATACAGTTTTGCGCGAATTCCCCACCCGTTGTTTGCTCCGAGGAAGAACGAAGGACCAAGTGAGATGGAGAGGGGGAAGGAGAGATCCTTCTCCTTGTTGAGCGTCCAGGTTCCGGTGGCCAAGAGGCTGATCTGCTGGTCACCATCCACCTTGGCATACTCTGCCATGCCACCATACCCAAAGATGCCTTCACCCTGCTTGAGAATCTGCAACTGTGCATCGAAGCCTTGCTCGGGACCAGGCCATTGGAAATCGATGAAGGAGACGGAAGCGCCTACCGTCCACGTGAGTGGGGTGGGGTCGAATTCCGTTCGGCTTGTCGGTACTACCGGGGCAGCGGGAGCCTTGGGCGTGAGGATCATCTTCTCAGGTTCAGAGATGGTAGGCTCTTCAGCCACCTCTGCCTGCTCTTCCTCAACCTGCGCCACGATTGTCTCTTGGGGCTGGGCTGGGATGGATGGCATCTCTTGCGTCTCATCCATGATGACATTTGCCTCCGGCTTTGGCGGAGCGTAGGGGACAGCAATTGAAGGTGCCTCTTGTGATCGCAGCGCAAACAGTGGGGAAGTGAGCAAGGTGTTTACCGGGGGAGGCAGCTGCGGGATTGCAGGCTCCGGTTCCTCGATTTGGGGGCTTTCCACTATGAGAGGAACAGTTGCGGGAACGGTCTCCTCTTGGCTGGGAGACTCTGCGGCAATGGGTGCAAGAGCTTCAACGCGTGTCTCAGGCTTTTGCGGTTTTGCCTCCACGGTGACCGGTTGTTCCGAAAGGGTCTCCTGCTGGACTTGCTGAACCACCTCTGGCTTCTCACGAATCTCGAAGTACCAGTAGGTACCCCCAACCGCTGCCAGGGAAGCAACGACTATCAACGCTATCGACCAGATCTTGTTCACAATTCACTCCTTACACTAGATACTAACAACTTTGCAGGTGGTTTACCTACAAGTCTAGCATGAGATATCGCCATTGGTGGGAAGAAAGAAGGAATTTTCGTGGTCTTTTTGCGTATTTCCCCTTCCTTGGGGACCTTTGTCTGAGAATGTCAGGCTTGACACGTACATGGTAGGCTCCGAATCCGGAGGCTTCCCATGCGACAGGTTTTCTTGCTTTTGCTCCTGCTTCTCTTCTGTCTTCCCCTGGGTGCATCCCAGCCCGATCTCTTTCTGAGCTGTGACCTCCTGTCTCTGGACGGCCTTTGGAAGGAGACGTGGAACGTCCGTCTCGAGGCCCAGCTTGCTCTCTCCGACCAATTCAGCCTCAATCTTCCGCTGACCTTGGCTGCCGAGCGCACCTATGCCGGCTCCTCCTATCTTGAAGGAGGGGTTTTTCTTGCCTACAGGCCCTTTTCCCGTCGTTCCTATCTGCTCATCTCCTTGGTGCAAGCCGGATATCTGGAAAGCTATCTGTGTGAAGAGGAACACCAAATGCTCTTCCTCCATGAGATGGGACTTGGGTATCGCTATGCCTTTCCCTTTGGCCTGCAGGTAGATCTCAGGCTCACCGTGCGCGATCCGAATGGGGTGTTTGCAAGCGAATATGAGGAGCTTGCTTCTTGTTTCTCTGCATATGAGATGGTTCGTCTCTCCTTGTTGGTGGGGTGGTCGTTTTCTGTCCCTTCCCCCCTTTCCAAGGAGGGATGAATGGTGATGAGGACAGAAGAAAGGAGTATGCAATGATACGAACAATCGGGAAATGGGCGCTGGTCATCATGCTGATCATTCCCTTGAGCGGCTGCTCAATGGGTTGGCAGCCTGAGAGCAAGGCCAAGATCAGCGACGAGGTGTTGTTTCCTGCAGTCCAGGAGATGATTGAGGAGCAGCAGGAGGTGGTCATGCCCTACCTGTCTGAGGAGATTGAGCGGGTGCTGGGCAGAGGTTCGCTTGACGCCGCCCAGGTAGTGGAACAAACCATGGGGGAAGTGCAGGGTAGGGAGTACCTGGAGTTCTGCTATGTGGTGGGACACAGCGAGAGTGAGGAGGATGTGCAGAAAGTGGTCTCCTTCGCCCATGGCTTGCTCGATGAAGCGCAACGCATCGATCTGGACATGAAACTTGAGCAGACGCGAAGCCTGCTTATGGCCGAGGCTGAGATCCATGCCCGTGCCTTGGCCCCCAGTCAGCGTGCCCCGTTCTGGAAGGATATGCAGAAGTTGGTGACCCGCACCCTGGTGCTCTTCACCGCAGGGGTGGTCTATGCCTGCATCCCGAAGCTGGTCTTCTGGGGGAAGGTATCGGCAGCAACGGCCATCGCGGTGGCTACCGGGGTGGTGGCAAGCTCGGTCATGTCAGTCTGGCGCTACTATCAGTTCGGGGGCAGCGCCGACCAGGCCTTCGGTGAGTGGCTGACCAGCGTAACCACCGAGCCTGAGCTCTCCTATGCCCTGGCTGCCAGTGTGATGGCTGTCGGAAACACCCTCAAGCGAGGGCCGGTGGTCACCGGTGTCATCATCTGTGTCTTTGCCCTCTACAATGTGATCGACATGGTCAAACCGATGCTGAGTACCTACAATTTTACTGTTTGAACTAGATCTGCTCGGGAAGAGTACAGGTTGCTCCTCCTCTCGGTTTGTGGAATACTGGGAGGGACTCGGATAGAGAAAGGAGTAGTGTGTGCATAGTCAACTTGCAAAGGAAATTCTCGAGCGGTTTCTCCGCTACGCTGTCATAGATACAATGAGCGATGAGGAGGCGGTGGTCACCAAGCGCCCCTCCACCGAAGGGCAGTGGGATCTGCTGAACCTGCTGGCCGATGAACTGAAAGCGATGGGGATCACAGACATCGAAGTCGATGAGCATGGGGTGGTCATCGCCCGTCTTGCCTCGAATCTCGATCATGCGGTTCCCACCGTTGCCTTCATGGCCCACGTCGACACTGCCGATGATGTGAACGGAAATGGGGTGAAGCCCCGGGTTGTAGAAGCCTATGACGGCAAGGATATCCCGCTCAATGAAACCTATACCCTACTTGCTGAGGAGAACCCCGAGCTGGCAAACTATATCGGCGAGACCCTGGTCGTCACCGACGGGACCACGTTGCTTGGCAGTGATGACAAGGCAGGGGTGGCCGAGATCATGAGCATTGCCCATCACCTGGCAAGCAATCCGCAGATCAGGCACGGGGTGGTGGAGTTCATCTTCACCAGCGATGAGGAGACCGGTGCCGGTATGGACAGTTTCCCCTATGAGAAGATCAGCTGTGACTACTGCTACACCATCGACGGGGGCAAGCGCTACGAGATTGAGAGCGAATGCTTCAACGCTGCAACGGTGAAGGTCCATTTCAGCGGTGTCAGCTATCATCTGGGGGCGGCCCGGGGAAGACTGGTCAACGCGCTGACCATGGCGGCCTTCTTCATCAATGCCCTTCCGCAGGCCGAGAGCCCGGAAGCAACCGATGGTCGCTACGGCTACTACTGTGCCCAGAACATCAGCGGAACCTCCACGGATGTCAATCTCACCCTCTACCTCAGGGATTTCGACCTAGACCAGCTGAATCGGAGGATTGATGCTCTCAGAAGCCTGGCCCAGACTGCCGAGGCCCTCTATCCCAACGGGAAGGTCACCGTTGATGCAAAGCATGTCTACTACAACATGGCCTTGGTTGCGAAGAACAAGCCCTTCGCCATGGACAACCTTTTTGCCGCAGGCAAGGAGCTTGGCATGGAGCTGAAGAGTGAATTGATCAGGGGTGGCACCGATGGTGCAAGAATGGCCAATGAGCGGAACATCCCCTGTCCGAACATCTTCACCGGTGGGCACAATCTTCACTCACGCTTTGAGTGGGCTGCCCTTCCTGCCATGGAGGATGCTGCACGCCTGATCCTCAAGATCATAGAGGTTGGGGCTCGTTGATGAAGAGGCTTCCGCTTCTGGCTGGGTTGTTGTTGCTGCTCTCTCCCTTGGGTGCAGCAACGCTCTCGCTGGACAGCAATCCGGCAGTAGATGCCAAGGTGACCTCCATCGTTGAGCAAGCCTTGGTGCACTCTGTGCTTCCCCGTTTGCCTGAAAACGGCGAGCTTGTGGCAAGCCTTGAGCCAACGGAACAAACAACAGTCTATCAGCTCACCCTCACCTATGGGGAGGAGCAACTTCTTCTGGACATAGGGTATGAGGTGGAGAGCCTGTATGAGCGGTTGCTTCGTCAGCTCGACCAGGAGGGCCTTGCCCTGCTTGGCGAACAGGAGCATCCCTATCTGCAGTATCGGCTTGGCAGTGGTTTCGCAAGCTCTTCCAAGCTTGCGGTAGGACATCCTTATTGGGTATTGGACGGACAAAACCAGCGCCTGGGGCAAGTGGTGGCAACCAAATTCCATGAAGAGAAGCAGCTCTCGTTCCTTACCCAACGGGAAGGATCCACGCTTGGTTTGGGCATGCGTCTTGCAACAATGAGCCCCTTGCGCACTGCCTTGTCTGTATCGCTTGACCGAAACGGGCAGCTCGGGGCCGCTGTCCAGCTCTCCTATGCTCTCCCGATGTATCCCTTTTCCCTGATTGCACAGGCAGGGTACCTGCAGATGGCGCGGTTTCATGCAGGGCTCGGGGTGCAGGCAGAGGTTCCTCTTTCCCATCTGTTTGGCACCAGGAGTTTCTTGGCCCGTAATCTCAGCGTGGGAGCCCAGGCCCTGGTGGGTCTCGGCTTCGGTTCCGATACTGAAGTGTATCTGCGCAGTGCCGGCCTGCTCTTTCTCTCCTGCCAGCTTGGCTCCTGGTCGCTGCAGCTCGGGGGAGGTAACCGGGTAGGGGCAAACGCGAACTCGCTTGTTGAAGAAGGGCTTTTTTTCAGCGTCGGAACAGCGTACACTTATACACCATGAAACAACGAGTCACTGCTCATCTGTTGCTGCTCACCCTTTGCTGCTTCCTCTTGGTCTCCTGCACCTCGTTCTCCGATTTGGTGAGGGCCCAGGTGGAAGGCCTGCCTTCGTGGGTCTACTCGCCCCAAAGCCGCAGTGATCAGGTCTCCTTCGTCGGGAAGGGCAGTGCCCCACTCTCCTACAACGCCCGCCTGCTTGCCTACGAGGACATCCTCCGGCAGATCTCCGCCTACGTTGGGGAAGACGTTCGCGTGGCTTACTACCGCGAGCTCACCACCACCAATGCCATTGCTGATTTCGGCCTGACCATTTCCAACGAGTATGAACGGGAGGAGCAACGCTCCTACCAAGCTTATCTTTTGGCCCGTCTGGACCAAACACTTTTGGCAAATCGCAGAAGCAGTGTTGCAGAACAGATAGTCAAACGCGATGCAGCCATCGAGGGCTTGGTGCGCAATGCTGACAAGGCGTATCGGGCAAATGACGATACCCAGGCGATCAGGCTCTATCTTGAGGCAGCCATGCTTGCTTCCGAAGGTCCGGTGAATGAGAAGAAGCATGAACCAGCCGAATTGGCCGTGAAGGCACAGACCTTCATTGAGGCGCTTCGGTTCAGTTTCCGAAACGAGCAGAGCAATGCCGCCACCGTTGATGTCTATTTGCGAAGGAAGAGTCGTTTGCTTGCCCCCAAGGTGCTCAATGCACGGGTGAATGCCAGCTTTGAAGCACGCAACAGCCTTGGGCGCACGTATACGGACTTCCTGCAGTTCAATACTTCGACGGAGGGGTTTTTCCCCTTCGTGCCGTACAACCAGGGGCTGCTCAAGGATGGACAGGTAATCTTCTCGGTCGATTTTTCCGATCTGGTTCCTTCGCTTGAAACTTCCCTTGATCCACAGCTTTCAGCTCCCATTCTTGCAGCCATGGAAAAGGCGACCATCTCGTTTCCCTATGCACTGAAGGTTCGCACCGCTGCCTTGGCTCTTCCTTCCTCAATCCAGGAGTACAGTCGTGAAGGAGTCCTGCTTCCCGGCTCTGCCGCTCTCTCCTCCTTCGCCCGGGAGCTGAGGCTTGATGGCGTGGACACCGAGATGATGAGTCTTGGTTCAGCTGATGTGGAAGAGCAGGCAGATGAGATCCGTAGTCGTGCTCCCCAGGCAACGCAAGCAGTTTTGGGAACGGTGGGGGTGGCTGTACAGGAGCAGGTGAGAACAGAGTGGGTTGTGGTGGTTTCCGGCAGGGTCCTTCTGTATGATCTGGGTTCCCTGAACGTGGCCTATGATACCCAGGAGGTAGAGGCAGTGGCCACCGCCGCCACCTTCGAAGAAGCCCGTGATGAAGCGTTCAAACGCTTCGGCTCCATAGCTCGCTATCTGGTCGGTGCCTACTTGTTCAGCAATTGAACAAGCTTTCCAGTTCTCCGCCCTTGTTGCTGATGATGCCCATCACCCCTGCTTTGAGCAACTGACGGGCAGCCTCGGGGTCATCCACGGTCCAGGTGACCACCTGATGAGGAAGCTTGAGTGCTTGCACAGCCTGTGTCTGCTCGGGTTTGAGGTAGGTGGGACGGGCAAGGTGTCTTCCCAAGCCATGACGCAACAGTACAGGCACCGAGGAGTCGGTGCTGTAGATCAGGGCGGTGGGAATGCCAGGCCCTGCCAAGCGTCTGAAACGCAACAGCGAGACAGGGTTGAACGAGCTGACCACGACCTTGGTTGCAAGATGGTGGGCAGTTATCATATCCAGAAGACGTGTTTCCAGTCCTTGGTTGGACAGGCTCTCGCTCTTGATCTCAAGGTCGTAGAGCAGGCGATCCGTACACAGGGAGAAGACCTCATCCAGCAAGGGCAGTTCCGCATACATCGTTGTGAGCTCAGCATAGGACAGCTCTGATATGACCGCATCCGTACCTGCGATACGCTTGAGATTGAAGTCATGGATGACCACCAACTTCCCGTCAGCGGTTTGCTGTACATCCAGCTCAATTCCATCAAGATACTCTTGCTGCAGGCAGGCATGAAAGGCCTCGAGGGTGTTTTCCTTCCCCCCGAAGCCAAGACCACGGTGGCTGAACAGATGGGGTCGGGTGAAAGGCTTTCTCATGACAGCTCTGCTCTTCTGATTCGTGCAACCTCGGCCTTCCACTTCTCCCTGTCCACCGTCTCCAGGATCAGGGGGATGTTGCACAGTCTTGGGTCGGTTGCGATGGCATCGAAACATGCCCACCCGATGGTTCCCTCTCCCAGGCTTGCATGCCGGTCCAGATGACTGCCGGCCTCGGCCTTGGCATCGTTGAGATGCATTCCCCGCAGGTTTTCAAGACCGAGCAGCTCATCGAAGCGGGAGAGGACTCGCTCAAGCCCTTCAACCGTAGACAGGTCATATCCTGCTGCATGCAGGTGGCAGGTGTCGAGGCAGAATCCCACCCGGTCTTTGGTTCGGCATCGTTCGTAGATGACGGCCAGCTGCTCAAGCGTACTGCCCAGATTCGTTCCCTGCCCTGCGGTGTTCTCGATGACCGCAATGGTCCCTTCGGTGCGCCCAAGCGCCTCATCGATGCTTTGGCTGACCAGCAGGAGGCTCTCATCAGGATCGGCAAGGCCGAGATGCGAGCCTGGGTGAAAGTTCAGCAACGTAAGCCCCAGCTGCCGTACGCGCTCAAGCTCGTCGACGAAAGCCTCAAGGCTGACAGCTCTCTTCTGTGCATCAGGGTGACCGAGGTTGATGAGATAGGAGTCATGCACCAGGATCTGGCTTGCTGTGAAACCCGCCTCTGATGCTTTGGAGCGAAAGAGCCGGGCCTGCTCCTCTTCGATCGGCTTGGACTTCCACTGTCGTTGGTTCTTGGTGAACATGCCCAAGGCATTGCATCCAAGCTCCTGGGCTTGGTCAAACACCAAGTCCAAACCTCCTGCGATGCTGAGATGGGGTCCTACGGTATGCATAGGCATACGCTAGCGGTGATACCGAGGGTTGTCAATCATCAACGCTCGTGCTAGTGTCCTGTCATGAGGAGATCCGAGGCATGAGTGAACGCATTTGGACAGTCGGTGATGAGGTTTCGGGATTCCAGTTGGTGGAAATTACCCATCTTGAGGAGTACAAGGGCACCGGCTATCTCTTCAGACACATAGAGACCAACTTTGAGGTCTTCCAGCTGGTCAACGATGATACCGAGCTGTTCTTCAGCTATATCTTCCGCACGCTTCCCAGCAACGACTGCGGGATTGCGCACATTCTCGAGCACAGTGTATTGGCAGGGTCCGAGCGTTATCCGGTTCGCGACCCCTTCATGTCCCTGCTCAAGGGAAGCACCAATACCTTCATGAACGCGATGACCTATCCGGACAAGACGCTCTATCCGGCTGCAAGCCCCCTGAAAAAGGACTTTGACAACCTTTTCAACGTCTACACTGATGCTGTCTTCGCCCCGTTGCTTCGGGAGGAGACTTTCTGGCAGGAAGGGGTACGCCTCGTCTGTGATGGGGAGACCTGTCATTTTGAGGGCGTTGTGTACAACGAGATGCTCGGCGATGGGGCTGACCATGATTCGGTTGTCGGCAAGGGCTCGGTACGCTCCCTCTTTCCCGATACTCCCCTTGCCTTTGAATCGGGCGGAAATCCCGAGGAGATCATCAAGCTGGACTACCAGCAGTTCCTTGCCTTCTACAGCCAGTTCTACCATCCTTCCAACGGCAAGCTCTTCCTCTATGGTGCTCTTGATGTTGCCGACAAGCTTGCGTTCCTGGATGCAGAGTACCTGCAGACCAGGGGATCGCTGAATGTCAACAGCATCTGCCCTCCGGCAAAGAAGTGGGACCGGGAGCGCAAGGTGACGCTCACCAGCCCGATGGAGGAGGGGGATTCGAAAGACAACTCCTCGATCGTCCTCTCCTGGTCCACGAGTGAGGTGACCGACACCCGTGAGGTGGTCACCCTCTCCACTTTGGTGGATATCCTTCTGGGAAACCCTGCAGCTCCCCTGTACAAGGCGCTCCTGGACAGTGAGCTGGGTCTGGACATCTCTCCTGAGAGCGGGATGAGTGCAGATTTCAGGCAGATGCCGTTCCTGGTCGGGTTCAAGGGCATTGCCAGTGACAAGGAAGAAGCGGCCAAGGAGTGCATCCTCTCCTCGCTGACACAGATTGTGAAAGAGGGCCTCGACCCCAAGCTCATCGCCACCTCGCTGAAGCGTTCACGGTTCAAGCAACTGGAGATACCGGGGGGCATCCCCAACGGCTTCAGGGCGCTCAACCGCGCCTTGCGCGGGTGGAATTATGACCTTTCGCCGACCAGCACCATCGAGTCGGCAAAGCCGCTGGCCGACCTTGAGCAGCAGCTTGAGGCAAATTCCCGCTATTTCGAGCAGTGGATCGAGAAAAACCTCCTGGAGAACCAGCACCGCTGCCTGGTCACCGTCCGTCCGGATGCCGAACACCAGAAGCGGCAGAATGAGGCCATTGCCAAGTATGCCCAAAGCCTTGCGACGGAATTGGGAAAGAAGGGCCTGAAGCAGTTGATGCAGCAGAACCAACGCTTTTTGCTCTTTGAGCAGGAGTCCGATACCCCTGAAGCCTTGGCGAAGGTGCCGTACCTGCATCTCAGCGACCTTCCCGTCACCGTTCGCACCAATGAACACGAGCTGGTGCTCTCAGGGGGGCAGGACCTGTACATCCGTCCCCTCTTCTGCAATACGATCGTGTATGCCGACTTCGCGGTGCGCTGCGAGGACCTGACCCAGCGGGAGCTGCTCTTGCTGCCGCTCTTCACCCGCATGGTGCAGATGACAGGAATCGGGGACCTCTCCTACAGCGAGGTTTCCCAGAAACTGAAACATCTGACCGGGGACTTCAACCTCTTTGTCGAGATGGGCTCGTCCAATCGTGGGGAAGACACCTTGGTCATGCTGTGCAGGGCCAAGACCCTGTATGAGGATTTTGAGGAGGCCATGCTCTTTATCAGTGAACTGCTGGGCAAGGCGAATGTGACCGACCTGAAGCAACTGAAGCTTGTGTTGAACAACTATCGCACCGATTTTGCAGACAGTGTCACCTACAGTGCCCATAGCTTTGCATCCCTCAGTGCGGCAAGTGTCTTCAGTCCGATCCAATGGGAAGGGGAGCAGCTCTCCGGCCTCCAGCAGTGGTTCTTCCTCGACTCCCTCAAGGATGATGCACTGGCCCCGCTCGCCGAGGAACTGGCATTGCTCCAGAAGAAACTCTACAACCGACGGCGTCTGATCAGCCACCTCAGCTGTGATGAGGATAAGGTAGCTCCGCTTACAGTTGTCTGGGAGCGCTTTGTGCTCTCGTTTACCGAGGGTGAGGAGATTGTGAGAAAAATGCGCTCCTATGAGCAGGTGAGCAAGGGGCTTGTGCATGAAGTACAGCTCTATCGTCTCCCTTCCACCGTCAGTTATGCGGCGTGGGCCATGCGCACCAGTGCCAAGGGTACGGTGTTGCAGGCTGCCCAGGTGGTGCTCGGCCAGTTGCTCAGCACCAATGATTTGTGGGAAGTGGTTCGCGGGCAAGGGGGAGCGTACGGCGTTTCCGCCAACGCGGATGTCATGGAGGAGATGTTTGTCTTCTCGTCCTATCGTGATCCCCGCATTGCCGGCACCTATAGTGATTTCAAACGCATCCTCACCAAATATGCCTCAACGGCTGTTGAGGCGAAACAGATCGAGAACGCCCTGATCACCCTCATCGCAACGGAGATCAAGCCGCTTTCCCCTGCGCAGGACTCCATGTTGGCCTTCCGGCGCTTGCTCTACCGTATCAGTGATGAGTTCAGGGCGCTCAGGCGTGAGCAGTTGCTTAGTGTGGATGGGAAGGCGATCAACGAAGGGGCGCAAGCCTTGCTTGAGCACGCCATTCGTGAGGATTCGTATGTGGTGCTCTCCGGTTCCCAGCTCCTGGAAGCGGAGAAAGAGAAGCATCCTATGCTTGATCGTCCATCTGTCCGCCTGCCGCTGTAGGCCGTTCGCCCCAGATGCGCGCCAGTGAGTTCAGTTCCTTCGGGTCCTTGAGCTTGAGCACCACGCACTGGCGCAGGCTTGCCTGGCTCTTGGCCACATCCTGGGCAAGGGCAAGGCAGGATGGGCATCCGCACAAGCCGCAGTCGATTCCGGGCAGAACGGCAAGGATCCTGTCGACCTTTTCCAGTTTCTGCAAGGCTTTCGACCGATCCTTGTCCAATCCCAACACCTGCTTGGGTTGAGGTGCATCCAGGCAAAGGTTGTTCTCAAACGAGTGTTTCTGTGCAAGGATGCGTTCGGTCAGGTCCTGGGGGAGTTCCTTGGGGAGGTTCGTTGACCAATGCCGCAACTGCTCGGTGGCCAAAAAGCGGTTGCGGACGGTAAGAATTCCCCCGACACACCCTTCGGCACATGCATCTAGCTCAAGAAATTGCAGGCTGGTCTCCTGTTCGTCTTCCAGAATATCGAGAAACTCAATGACATTGTGCATCTCATCAACAGCCAGGGCCCTGCCTTTCTGGTTCGAGCTCTGTCCTTTCACCAGGCTCCAGCGCAAGGCTTTGCGGGTGCAGTGGGGAAAGGTGAAACCGGCCTGCTTGCTTGCATACCGCTCTTTCTCCCGAGCCAGCAGGACACTCACCTGGTTGTAGGCGGTATCGAAATTGATGATCCCATCAAAGAGCCGGTGTTCCTCCGACCCTTCGGTCTTGAACTGGGCAATCTTGGCGGCACAGGGGGTGAAGTAGAAGATTCCCAGGCTCTCCCCAAAGGCAGCCAATTCACTTTTTGCAAAGATGGCGGTGACTTGGGCTGGGGACCTGAGCCGGGACAGGTTTCCCACCAGCAGGGGATAGCGTATCTGGATGAGACGCTGGACTGCCGGGCAGAAGTTGCTGATCAGGGGAAGGGGTTTCTCCTTTTCCTCTGCCTCCAGGACATCCAGGATATCGATGCCGGTTTCCGCCAGATAGATGTGGGTGAAACCGATGTCATACAGGGCGGCAAGCACCTGCGTGACGGTGAGGGTGTCGGGGAACTGGGCAAAGAAGGGGGCGGGTACGATTCCCACCCGGTAGGTGAAGCGCTGCAGCTGGGAAAGCGGGTCCTGTTCGATCCTGATCGCATGGTTGGGACAGACCGCCATGCATTGGCCGCAGTCAATGCAGAGGTCGGCAGAAATCACCGCCTTGCCCTTGGAAATGCGGATGGCCCCGGTGGGACAGCGCTTCATGCAGTGGGTGCACCCCTTGCATGCTTCATTGATGACTTGCAGGGAGTGGTGCAGACTCAAGTCGCTCATATGCTCTCCTTGAGAGAGAAGCCCATGGTGATGTGGGTGTGCTCACCAGCCTTGGTCTTGATGGTGAGGTGGTCGCAATTCTTCTTGATGTTCGGAAGTCCCATTCCTGCCCCATAGCCCAACTCCCTGACTTGCTCGCTGGCTGTCGACCAGCCTTCGGTCATGGCAAGATCGAGATCGGGTATTCCCGGACCGGTATCGATGACCTGGATGGTGATCTTCTCTTCCTCAAGGTCACAGACAATCCTTCCCCCATAGGAGTGGGCGATCACATTGACCTCCGCCTCAAAGACGGCGACCATGATGCGCTTGATCGTCAATGGGTCGATGTTCAGCTGTTTGAGCAATCGTTTCAGATTGCTTGAGGCGACACCTGCCACTGAGAAGTCTTGTGCTGGGACGAGATACTCCTGTCGCATCTCAATATACCGGCTTCAGCCCTTGTGCAAAGAGAAGGCCACTGGTCTTGAAAAGGGAGTATGAGGTGTAGGCCAAGGCGATGTTCAACTCGTTTGCCATGTCGATCATCGTCTGGCTGGGTTTCTTGTTGCGAACCAGGAGGATGTTGGAGATGTCACTCATCTCGGCGGTCCTGATGGCTTGGTTGTTGGATAGGCCGGTGATCAGCAGGATGTCATCCTCGAGGATGGTGAGTACGTCACTCATCAGATCACTGGCAAAGCCTCGTTTCACTTCGTCTTCCAGATGGGACTCTCCGCAGACGAGCACCGCATCTACACATGCAAGGATATCTTTCAGTTTCATGAAGGAGAGTATACCACGCCCAGAGCCTTTGGCGGTAGGGTAAATCCAGTATCCCTTTCTCGCTTTTTGCCTTTCAAAAAGAGAGGTGAGAAGCTATACTGGCGTAAAGAGGAGGTTTTGCGTGAAGTACATCGGAGCATTGGACCAAGGGACCACCAGTACCCGTTTTATTGTGTTTGACGAAAAGGGAACCATTGTAAGCTCCCACCAGCTTGAGCATCAGCAGATTTTCCCCCAGCCCGGTTGGGTCGAACATGATCCTTGGGAGATTTGGGACAATAGCAGCGAATGTATCAGCAAGGCACTCAAGGCGGCAAACCTGAAGGGTAGTGATATCAAGGGCATCGGTATCACCAACCAGCGGGAAACCATTGTTGCCTGGAACCCCAAAACCGGGAAGGTCTGGCACAATGCCATCGTTTGGCAGGACCTCCGGGGTGCAGAGCTCATTGAGCACCTGAAAAAAGAGGTTGAAGCTTCCTATTTGCAGAAGAAGAGCGGACTCATTTTCAGTCCCTACTTTGCCGCCAGCAAGATTGCCTGGTTGCTCGATCATGTCGAAGGATTGAGGGATGAGGCTGAGAAAGGCGATGTGGTCTTCGGTACCATCGATACCTGGCTGGCCTGGAACCTGACCGGCGGCAAGGCTTTGGTGACCGATGTGACCAATGCCAGCCGATACCTGTTGATGAATATCGAGACCTGCCAGTGGGATGATGACCTGCTTGCACTGTTCAACATTCCCAAGTGTGCGCTTCCCTCCATTGTTCCTTCCTCGGGGACAATCTATGCACACACCACCCCCAGCGGACCGTTCCGTTCCGAGGTTCCCGTGTGCGGCATCCTGGGTGACCAGCAGGCAGCCTTGTTCGGGCAAGCTTGTTTTTCGGAAGGATTGGGCAAGAGCACGTATGGGACGGGTTGTTTCCTGTTGGTGAACACCGGCCGCAAGCTGGTGACCAGCGAACAGGGCTTGCTCACCACCGTGGCCTATCAGCTGGGGGATGAGCCTCCCTTGTACGCACTGGAAGGTTCCATTGCGGTTGCCGGTTCGCTTGTCCAATGGGCACGCGACAACCTGAAAATTGTATCAAATCCGCAGGAACTGGACAAACTGGCCTCCTCTGTGCCAGACTGCGGCGGTGTATATATTGTCCCTGCATTCAGTGGTCTCTTTGCTCCCTACTGGAGAAGTGATGCGCGTGGGGTCATAGCCGGCCTTACCGGGTTTGCGACACGAGCCCACCTCAGCAGAGCCATTCTTGAGTCCACCGCATTCCAGGCCCATGACATCTTCAAGGGTATGGAGAAGGACAGCGGCATCAGGATGACGACCCTGAAGGTTGACGGAGGCTTGACGAACAGCACCCCGCTCATGGAGTTCCAGGCCGACCTTCTGGGCATTCCGGTGATCCGGCCCAAGGTGGTGGAAACCACGGCCCTCGGCGCTGCGTATGCAGCCGGGCTTTCGGTTGGGATCTGGAAGGATTTGGACCAGCTCTCCTCCTATTGGCAGGAAGAGAAGCGCTGGGAGCCGAAGATGGACGATGAAGTGCGTCAACAGAAGATACGGTTCTGGAAGAAAGCAGTGAACCGTACCTTGGATTGGGTTACGGAGGAGTAGGAGTACCGAATGGTCCTTGATACGATGCAGTCCATGCTCTCATTTTTGCGGCCCGCCTTGCAGGTGGGTCTGCTTGCATGGCTTTTCTATCGCTTCTACACAACCATTGCCCAGACGAAGGCCCAGCAGATCGTCAAGGTTGTGGTGGTGCTCTTCGCCACCTATGCACTCAGCTACATCCTCAAGCTGGAGGTGCTTCTCTTCTTTTTCCGATACATCAGCATCCCGGCAACCATATTCATCTGCATCGTCTACCAGCCTGAGCTCAGGCGTTCCTTCACCCAGTTGTGGAGCGGAGGAAGCCGACTTTTCCGTATCGGTACGCAGACCACCAGCAGTGACCAGATTGATTCAATCCTCAATGCCTGCAATGTGTTGGTGAACAAGCGCCGCGGGGCCCTGATTGTCTTTCCCCGGCGGCTGGGCATCAAGAACATCATCGACAGCGGCACCAGGATCAATGCCGACCTCTCCACCTCCCTCATCCTGACGGTATTCGACCACGATACACCGCTGCACGATGGGGCGATGGTCATCCAGAGCGGCCGAATCGTTGCAGCCGGATGCTATCTTCCGCTCTCCGAGCAGACGGACATCAAGAAGAGTTTTGGTACCCGACACCGCGCAGCCTTGGGGCTTGCGGAGGAGTCGGATGCCGTGGTCCTGGTTGTCAGTGAGGAGACCGGGGCTATCAGCATGACCTACAATGCAAACCTGTACTACGACCTGGACACCAATACGATCAAGCGCATGTTGCTTGCTCTGTTCAGTTACCACGACATTACTCCCGAGGAGCTCATGCAGGAGGCAGGCAGTGACGAAACTGAGTAAGCATATGCAGTCACTCCTGCTCAATTGGCCGGCCAAGGTCCTCTCCTTGGTGTTTGCCCTCCTGGTGTATGTTTTCATCCAGTACTCGACGCTTGGCGCGAGGGTGGTGACACTCCCCCTTGAGGTGAGCCTTCCTCCTTCGCTTGAGGCCCAAAGCCTTGTGCCAACATCGGTGGAGGTAATCATCCGGGGCGATGAGGATGTCATCTATCTGATCAATCCCAATGCCATAGAGGCTACCATCGACTTCTCCGAGGTGACGGAAGAGGGTATTTCCACTTCCCTGGTTGTGCTCACCTACGATGAACGGGTGTTCGATGGTGCCGGCATCTCTTTGGTCGCCAATCCCAACCAGTATCGGATTCTCTTCGCCCAGAGGAGCTTGCCTTGATGGATATGGGAATCGGCATTGATGTGGTGAACATCGACCGAATGAAACATCTTTCCGAGCATGCCTGCCAGCGAATGTTCCATCCTGAGGAGCTGAAGGAAGCCGAGTTGCTGTCTTCTGAGCGACGGGCTGAGTACCTTGCCGGACGGTTTGCAGCAAAGGAAGCGTTCGGGAAAGCCTTGGGTACCGGCCTTTCGGGGCTGAGCCTGCAGGAAATCCGCGTTGAGCGGCAAAGCGACGGAAGACCGGTGCTTCGTCTGGAGGGCAAGGCTCTCCAATTGCTGGGTGCACGCAAGGCCTTGGTTTCCATCAGCCATGACCAGCCGGTGGCTGTCGCCATGGTGGTGCTGGGCGGAGGCGCTGATGGCCCGTTCTGATTGGAAAAGGCCCGAGCTGGAAATGCTCGGCGAAGGGCTCAGGAGAATTCGGCTCACCGTAAGCTATCATGGAAGTCACTACAGCGGATGGCAGAAACAGTCCAACGCCCTTGCGGTGGCAGAGGTGCTGGAGAAGGCCGTTGAGCAGATGATCGGCGAGCGTGTTGAGATCGTAGGCAGCGGCAGGACCGACAGCGGGGTGCATGCCCTTGGCCAGGTCTGCCACATGGACATCTCCAACCAGAAAGTGCAGGCCTCGGTCTTCCTTTGTGCCCTGAACCGCTTGCTTCCCACCGATATCAGGATTCTGGAGAGCAGTGAGGTGGATGGCTCCTTCCATGCCCGCTACACCACCATGGCACGGATGTACCGCTATTACTTCAAGCAAGAGGCAGAGATGACAGCCTTTGACGACCAGCTGGTTGCAAAGGTGAAGCGCTTCCCCTCCCTTGAGGTGCTCAATGGCTATGCGAAGGTGCTGCAAGGCACCCACGACTTCACCACCTTCACTGCCAGTGGGGATTTGTGCCCAAGCAAGTGGCGTGACATCTATGAGTCCTATTGGTCGTTCGAGACCGACCGATGGGGTCAGCCTTTGCTCAGCTACACCATCTGCGGCAATGCATTTCTCTACAAAATGGTTCGTTCGTTGGTGGGCTCCATGATGGAGTTTGCCGAAAAGGGCGTGCCTGTCGAGGAGTTTTCCGCTATTCTGGAGAGCAAGGAGCGCAGCAAGGCAGGCAGGACAGCCGTGGCTTCCGGGCTCTATCTCTACCGCATCAGTTATGATCGGGATGAATACGCGTGGTTTGAGGAGGTAGGCCATGACAGCTGACCAGGACAAGGCTGAAGCGCTGACCTACGCGCTCAAGCAGTTTGTGAATGTGTGTGATGAGGCTGAGGCTCTTGTGGGGCACAAGCCGCTTTGTGCGACCGAAGTGGATTACGAAGAGCTTGTGCAGTCCATGCTTCCGCAGACCATTGACCCACAGAGTGTACAGGGGACTGGGCTGAAGCAACTACAGCATCTGGTCGAAGGGTGCACCAAGTGCAAGCTCAGCGAAACCCGTACGCATACGGTTTTTGGTGAGGGGGTCATCCCTGCCCGTCTGATGGTCATCGGGGAAGGCCCCGGTGCCGAGGAGGATGCGAGCGGCAGGGCTTTTGTCGGCAAAGCCGGCAAGTATCTGGACAGCTGGCTGGGAGCCATCTCGATGAGCCGGGAGACGAATGTCTACATAGCCAATATTGTCAAATGCCGGCCTCCGGAGAATCGTAATCCCGAAGGCGATGAGGTTGCAGCCTGTCTGCCCTACCTCAAGCGCCAGATTCAGCTGGTGAAGCCCCAGATCATCCTACTTGTCGGGGCAGTTGCCTGCCATGCCCTGCTTCAGACCCCCGACGGGGTGGGGAAGTTGCGTGGTCGTTTCTTCCGTTATGAAGGCATACCGGTGGTTGCCACCTACCATCCTGCAGGGGTGTTGCGCAACGAAGAGCTCAAGCGCCCGGTGTGGGAAGACCTGAAGAAAGTGGCAGCGTATCTGGCAACCCCGCTGAACGGGAGGTCCTGATGCCCAACTTTGTGGAGGTTGTCCTGGACCTTCCGCTGAAAGATCCGTACACCTACCGTATCCCTGATGCACTCAAGACAGCCGTTGGTATCGGTCAGCGCGTGGTTGTCCCCTTCGGCAAGCGGGAGATGACGGCCTATGTGGTCGCTGTCCTGGAGAACTTCGAAGCTTCCTATGAGGTCAGGCCGATCAAACGCGTCATCGACGAAAAACCCTTGTTCGGAGAACAGAACATTGCTTTGGCCCAGTGGATGGCACGCTTCTATCTCTGCAGCCAGGGCGAGGCCTTGAGCATGATGATTCCCGGAGGACGGCGTGACGTCAGTCCCCCTGTCCTTGATGTGGAAGAGGACCTGCTGCTTGAGAAGGTCGAGCATCTCAGTGAAGAGCAACAGAATGCCATTGATGCAATCCTCTCCTCCACCAAGCAGATGCACTACCTCTTCGGAGTGACCGGCAGCGGCAAGAGCGAGGTATTCCTTCGCTGTGCCGAAGCGGTCATAGGGCAGGGCAAGTCTGTCATCTACCTGGTTCCTGAGATTACGCTCACCCACCAACTGGCACGGCAGGTAACCAATCGGTTTGCGAACAAGGTAGCCATCCTTCACTCTGCACTTACTCCCAGCCAGCGGCTCAGGGAGTGGAAACGAATCCTCAATGGCGAGGTTCAGCTGGCCATCGGTGCGCGCAGTGCAGTGTTTGCCCCTTTCCCCAACCTTGGGCTGATCATCCTCGATGAGGAGCATGAGAACAGTTACAAGAGCGGCAACACGCCTCGCTACCATGCACGCCAGGTAGCCCAGAGGCGGTGCCAGACTGAGGGTGCCCTGCTGGTCATGGGCAGCGCCACCCCCTCCCTGGAAGCGTACAGCCTGATGCAGGACGGGTCCCAGGTCCAGGCTCACTACCTGAAGAATCGGGTGGCCGGTGGGAGCATGCCCAAAATGGAGGTGGTCAACCTTGCCTTTGAGAAGTCGGTGATCAGCACCACCCTCAGACAGGCCATCAAGGAGACGCTGGCGTCCAAGCATCAGGTGATCCTTTTTCTCAATCGCAGGGGGTTTTCCTACTTTTTCCACTGCAACAGCTGTGGCTACGAGCTGCGTTGCCCGAACTGCGATGTGTCGCTGACCTATCACAAGAGTACGAACCAGATGGTCTGTCACTACTGCGGCTACCGTGCCGAGCCGATGAAGGTCTGCCCGGAGTGCCGGAGCCTTGATGTCTCCTACAGCGGTTTTGGGACCGAGATGGTGGAGCAAGAGGTGCGCTCTCTCTTTCCCCAGGCCTGCATCGAACGACTCGATACGGACAGTGCAAAAAAGAAAGGGCATGTCGCCAAAGTGCTTTCCGACTTCCGCTCAGGTGAGATTGATATCCTCCTGGGAACACAGATGGTTGCCAAGGGGTTGAATTTCCCCTTGGTGGAGTTGGTCGGTATCGTACTGGCTGACAGCGGGATGAATATTCCTGACTTTCGCGCCCAGGAGCGTACGTTCAGCCTGCTTGTCCAGGTTTCGGGCCGGGCGGGGCGGTACAACGACAAGGGAAGGGTCATCATCCAGACCTTCCATCCGGAGAACCCTGCGATACGGTATGCGCTGGAAGACAACCTTGGGCAATTTTACGAAGAGGAGCTTGCGGTACGCAAGGATACCGGCTTTCCTCCCTTCAGCCGGTTGGTGAATCTGGTCCTGCGTGGTCGCAGCAAGGAGAAAGTGGAACGGGAGTCTGAACTGCTTGAAGAACGGTTCAACCAGTGCGCGAAAGAAGGGAAGACTGAGGTCCTGTGCACCAGTGAGTGCCCCTTGGAGAAGATTGCCTCCAACTACCGGTACCATCTTCTCATCTCAGGACGTGAAGCGAGTGAGACCCACCATCTGGTGGCCACCGTACTGAACACCTACACCCCGCCATCGGGGGTGTATCTTGAGGTTGATCTCGATCCTCTGCAGCTGCTCTAGGCTCTTACCGGTTGAAAAGTGCCTGGGCTTCCTCGGTCACATCGGTCTCATCAAGCTTGCAGAGGGTACAGGTCCTTGGCCCTACCGCCGGAATGGTGATGTTCAGCCTCAAACGCACCAGTGTCCCCACACTGCCCCCGCTGAAATCCATGTCCATCGAACCGTACTGGGGGAAGGTCGGACCGGTCAGTGAGTCCGTGCCATCGATCAGCACCCCATTGGCATTGGTGTAGTTGGTGTAGGTTCGTACAATGGGGTTTGAGCCGCTTTCCGAATAGCCGGATGGGAACGCCCCCCCATTCGCCGCCTTGAAGGTGTCCACCTCCTGGTCGGCAGCATGGAGCTGGTCGAGCAATGCCTGGATCCTGAGTTGGGTTGCAGTGAGGGGAAGTTCATCATCCTCACAGCCGGTGGGCAGCAGAACAAGAGAGAGAGCCAGTACGCATAGGGCAAACCTTCGCATTGCCGTCTCCTTTCAGGTCTGGGTGCGAATCCTCATTGCTCCATCGTGTAGCCTGAGGAACCGATTCACACAGGCGCTGTTGTACATAATAATAAATCTGTCCAAATGATTTGCCTAGATTCCGCCAATCTTTGTCCTGTGGGTGTACAGTTCGTCGTGAAGTTGACCAGAGACATGCGTGTTGGTATAGTTGAATCACTATGTTAGATATTTATACACTAGGTGAAGAGGTGCTTGGAGAAAAGTGCCAACCGATAACCAAATTTGACAGCGGCCTGCGTGTGCTGGTCGATGCCATGTTCGAAACTATGTCCGAAGCCGATGGAGTCGGTCTTGCCGCTCCGCAGGTGGGTGTTCCCAGCCGCTTGTTTGTGATCAACATCCAAGGTGTTGAGAAGCGTGCATACATCAATCCTCAGATCATTGAGACCTCCATCGAGACCGATACGGCAGAGGAGGGGTGTCTCTCCATCCCCGGAGTCTGGCATGATGTCCAGCGGCCTGCCAGGGTTACCATCCAGGCCCAGGACATCGAGGGAAAAGTATTCACCGTGAAGGCGGAGGGCTTGCTTGCCCGTGCCATCCAGCACGAGAATGATCACCTCAACGGGGTGCTCTTCATTGACCGTCTTTCCGACGAAGAGAAGGAAAAGATGGTGAAAGCCTATGAGAAACGCACGAAGGGGAAGAGGAGAAAAGAGCGGTGAGGATCCTGTTTGCAGGAACAAGTGAAATTGCAGTACCTACCCTGAGGGCCTTGGCAGAGCAGTTTGAGATCGGTGCGGTATTGACCAACACCGACAAGCCACATGCTCGCAGCAAGGCCCTTGTTCCGCCTGCGGTCAAGACGGAGGCGCTTCGCCTTGGGCTTGAGGTGGTGCAGTTCGACCGCCTTGGCAGTGAGGCTCGTTCTGCTGTCGCCCCGTTTGGGTGCGACACCCTGCTCTGCTTTGCCTACGGTCGTATGTTCGGACCGAAATTTCTCAGTCTGTTTACCGGGGAGAAGCTGAACATCCACCCCTCCTTGCTTCCCCTTCTGCGCGGTCCCAGCCCCATCCAGGGGGCAATCCTCAGCCAAGCTGGGATGACCGGCATCAGCATCCAACGCATTGCCAAGGAGATGGACAGTGGCGACATTCTCGCATCGTGCACTCTGCCTCTTGACGGTACGGAGACCACCGAGAGCCTGACCGCCAAGGTCAGTACGCTGGCAGCCGAACTTGCGCTCTCCTCGTTGCGGGATCTGGAACGGGGCAGTGCCTCCTTTTCACCCCAGGCCGGAGAGGCAACCTATACCACACTCATCGATTCCTCGATGGGAGTGCTTGATTTTGCACAGAGTGCAAAAACCCTCCATGCCCAGATCAGGGCATTGGTTCCTTGGCCGAAGGCACGAACCGTCTATGCTGGGCAGAGCCTGATGATTACCGGTGTTCATGGCTCGCTTGCCGAGGCGGGCAGTGATCCGGTACCTCCAAACGTTGCGGCGGGAACCGTGGTGTGCAAACAGAAAGGAAAAGGCATCGGCATTGCCACCGGCGATGGCCTGTTGTGGGTGACCCACCTGCAGCTGGAAAAACGAAAGGAGTTGGACTACCTCTCCTTCCTCAACGGCAACCAGGGTTTTCTCTCCTCCCGGCTGGGGTAGCGGTATGCGGCGCATCCTTCTGCTGCTGTTGCTGGTTTTGCTTGGTCTCAGCCCACTTTGCGCCACTCCCAAGATTGCGCTGGTCCTCTCAGGCGGAGGGGCAAGAGGTCTTGCCCACATTGCAGTGCTTGAGGCCCTGGAAGAGCAGGGCTTTCCCATTGACCTGGTGCTCGGCACCAGCATGGGCAGCTTGGTCGGCGGGCTCTACAGTGCGGGATACACCCCCAAGGAGATCCGTTCCCTGCTCGAGGATACGGATCTGGTGGGGCTCTTTGCCGAGCCGGTGCTCGATACCAAGCGTAAGCAGGACAATGTGTTTGCCTATACCCACAACCAAGCGTTCTCCCTGGGCTTCGGGGATACGGGGATCGGCAATGCTCCAGCTTTCATCGGCGACCAGCGGATACTTGAACTGCTAGGGTATCTGTTCTCCAGACATCCCGCCCCAGTCGATTTCGATGCGCTTCCCATTCCGTTCCGCTGTGTCTCTGCAGATGCCATGACCAAGGAGAGGATTGTCCATGACAGCGGATCCCTGGTGGGTGCCATCAGAAGCAGTATCTCCATCCCCATTGTCTTCACTCCCTATCCCTACAAGGATGGGCGTTTGGTGGTTGATGGCGGGGTGGTGGACAACCTGCCCATCGAGCTGGCACGTTCGCTTGGTGCGGACATCGTCATAGCCTGTGATGTGAACGAGATGCAGGTGCAGGAGTATACCAACCTGGAAAGCCTTTCCGCCATGACTATGCAAACCATCATTCTGGTCACCCAGGATACGGCAAAGAGGCAGCACAGTCAGGCAGACCTGGTCTTTTTCCCCAAGCTTCAGGAAATCTATGCTCTGGATTTTTCCAAATACGAGGAGATCCTGGCCCTTGGCCGTGAGGCGGTGGAGGAAAAGGCGGCAGAGCTTTCCGAACTGACTGACCGGATTGCACAAGAGCGTGGACTTGTGGTCCTGGATCCTGACCGGCCAGGCCCGTACAGCTTGCTTCCAAACCCGATGATTCTCCAACTTGAGGTAAGGGATATCTCCCTGAATCCCGGTCATTCGCTCGTGGAAGAGTCGATGTTCTCCCGTTTTCTCGGGCGTCGATTGGACAAGCAGACGGCAACCGAGCTCAACCTGCGGATGAGGGAGCTGCGCAAGGCTCATGCCTTGGCAACCGTCAGTTATGAAATGGCTGATGATGGGGTGCTTCTGGTCCAGACGAGAGGGTTCGGAACACGCAGTGCAAACATCAGCATGGGTTTCCAGATGGACGCCGGTTTTTCCAATGCGCTTCCCTCTTCCTCCGCTTGGTACCGTTCGGATGTGTTCCTGGATGCCTCGCTTGCCCAGATTGGAGACAGTGATTTCACCTTCCTCATCCAGGCAAGTCTCGGGCAGAAGACAGGCTTGGGTGCAGGCCTCAGCCATCCCTTTGCCGTGAATGCTCTCGGTACGTGGGATGTGCATCTCTCGCTCGCCTATGCAAGCGGGAGTATGTCAACGCACAATGCTTTGGTGGATGCCCAACGCAGTGCACCGCTGGACCGTGCGTTCCGTGCCACCTTGGGCTTGGATGTGCATATCGGTGAATACACCCATCTCAAGCTTGATGGATGGTATGATCTCATCGGCCTGCATGACAGTAGGTACCCAAAGCAGTTTCTTGCGTTTCCCCAACTCGAGCTGAGCCTGCTTTCGACCACGTTGGACAGTCGGTTTTCCTCACATGGCTATCGTTTGGATGTCCTTGCGAGAAGCGGCTATCTCAAGGAGCCTCTCTATGCATTCAGGCTTGCTTGGGAACAGAAGTTTGCCCTTACCTATGCAGACAGTCTGGGGTATGATCTGCAGGTTTCCATGCTCCGCGAGCCCTATGCACTGCTTTCCAGTTATGCGGACATGGGCTTCCCGTTCGGTGTTCCCGGATACAGCCCGCTCTCCTTGCGAAGGGATTTGGCAATGGCGGGAAGCAGCTGGACCCATCGGCTGACCGAGGTATTGGGCTATCCTGCATTCTGCAAGGTGAATGTCCGCCTTGCCTTGTTTGATGCGTACGATCCCTACCTGGGAGTGGAAGCCTCTTCTGATGAGCTGTTCTCCCCAACCCAATGGGACCTCGGTTTGGGAATCTCGCTTGCTTTGGATACTCCCCTGGGGGAAGTGCTGGTGAGTCTGGGTACCAGCATTGGGGGAAAGGTGACGTTCCTGGTTGGTGCCTATTGATGGAAAGTCCCTATCGCTCCTATTCCGAGCATTTGCGCCGAACCTACGGCCAGGCTGTCTATCGCATTGGGGTGGATGCACACTTTTCCTGTCCCAACAGGCAAGGCGATGGAAGTGGTGGTTGTGCCTACTGTGATGGAACCGGCAGCGCATCCACCTATTTGCGTCATCGCGAGAGCAGGTTCAAACATGACAGTGCATTCCAGGATGCAGTTTCTGCTCATGCACAACGAGAGCCCATGGAGCTCGCTGCTCGCATCGCACTGGTGGAAAAGCAGGTCGCTCGGGGCAAACAATTCATTTCCAACCGATATCACTCGCAGTTGTACTCGCTCTACTTTCAGGCATACACCAATACGTATGACAGCATTGGAGCACTCAAGGCTCTCTACGATGCCGGCCTGGAACAGGGGCCCTTCGTCGAACTGATTGTTTCCACCCGTTCCGACTGCATCGATGATGAGGTGGTCGCTTTGCTGGGCAGCTACCAGAACCGGGTGAAACGGGTCTGGGTTGAGCTTGGCCTGCAGACTGCAGATGAGCAGACCCTGTCCCTGCTGGAACGTAATGAAGGGGTAAAACACTACATTTCTGCAGTAAATTCGTTACATTCTGCGGGTATTGGTGTTTGTACTCATGTAATACTCGGTCTTCCGGGAGAAGGGAAGGATGCCTATATGCGGACTGCACAGCTGGTGAACCAGGTGCACAGTGAGGCAGTGAAAATTCACAACCTCCACGTCTGCGGGGGAACGAGGCTCGATGGGTGGTACCGCCAGGGTGAGGTCAGTGTGGCTTCGATGCGGCGGCATGTGCAGCAGAGTATTCTTTTTCTCCGCTGTCTCAACCCCTCGATTGTCATTGAGCGGATGATGTGTGAAACTCCCAGTCATCGACTCGTCTCGCCCCGTCACTTTGCCGACAAGCATCAATTTCTTGAGGCGGTGAGAGCTGAGATGCATGAGAAGGGATATCGACAAGGGGATAACTATGCGTGGTAGGATTCCATTGCAAATGATCGTTCGGACGGTGGGAATAGCCTTCACGGTGTTGGTGGTGATCCTGGTCCTCTATCTCTCCTTCATTCCAAAGGAAGCATACCCGCGCATTTCCTGGATTCCTTTTGCAGACAAGGGTGACCATATGGCTGCCTATGCAGCTTTCGGGTTTTTCTTTTTCTTGGCAACCCTGAGGATCCCTGGTTCGGGAAAACAGCGCAAGGTGCAGGAGAAGCCGCACTCAACACTTCATCTGACCTCCTGGGCGGGTCCTTCCATCATCTACACACTGGTTGCCGGGACACTGCTGGGTCTCATGGTTGAACTGATGCAGCCGGCATTCGGTCGTACACGCGAATGGCTGGATTTGGCTGCAGACTTCATGGGTCTGGTGGTAGGCATTGCAGTTGTCCTGCTCATACTCAAACTGATAGGATCATATTTCACCACGCACCCGTGGTTGTATGATCCCAATTGGAAGGATGAGGTAGATGAAACTCGCTGATCGTATTGCCAACGAACTTATGCATGCCGTTTCCCACCTGTCAGAGGACGTGCTTGATCGCATCCGCTGGGCACAGAAGACAGAGACCAGTGAAGCAAGCAGGGCCGTCCTTGATGCCATTGCGAAGAATCTGGAGCTTGCCGATGCCCACTCCCTGCCCATGTGTCAGGATACCGGAATGTTCCTGGTTTTCGTCGATGTGGGCAAAACCTGCCCGCTCGGTCTTGCCGCCATCGAGAACGCCATTCTTGAAGGGTGTGCCCTTGCGGTGAGCAAGGCATATTACCGCCGTTCGGTGGTGGAGGAGCCGGTCTACGAGCGAACCAACACCCAAACGAATCTTCCTCCAGTCATTTGGTGGCAGCCGGTGGAGGGCTCCTCGCTGACCATCCATATCCTGCTCAAGGGTTTCGGCAGTGAGAACTGTTGCCAGGTCCGCATGCTCAATCCGACCTGTGGGGAAGAAGGTGTCATAGAAGCGGTCAAAAGCATCGTCCTGTCTGCCGGAGGAAAGCCCTGTCCTCCCATCTTCCTGGGAGTGGGTCTCGGTGGGAGCATGGACCGCGCTGCATACCTGAGCAAGCGTGCCCTGCTGCGGCCGGTGGATCAGCATCACCAGGATGCGCGCTATGCAGCACTGGAAGAGAAGATTCTTGCGGCGGTGCAGGAGACGGAGATCGGAGGCGGTGGCCTTGGTGGTGTCATCACCGCCTTGGGCGCAGCGGTTGAGCAGGAACCCACCCATATCGCCGGTCTCCCGTTGGCGGTATCCATAAACTGTTGGGCTGACCGCAAGGCCAAGGTGGTTTGGGAGGGCGAGGATGCGTGAACTTGTGTTGCCGATTTCTCAACAGGATATCCTTTCCCTCCAACCGTATGAGCAGGTGCTGGTGAGCGGAAAGCTCTATGTGGGCCGTGACCAGGTGCACAAGCTGCTTGCGTCATTGTTGGAAGAAAACCAGCCGCTACCCATCGGCTTGGAAGGGGCCTGCATCTACTACATGGGGCCATCACCTGCGCCGGAAGGGAGGGTGATCGGCTCCTGCGGTCCCACGACCAGTGCACGGATGGATCCGTTTGCTCCGCTTCTGCTCGATCATGGTCTGAAGGTCATGATCGGCAAGGGACCTCGGTCGAAACAGGTGGTGGAGGCGATCAAGCGCAACCAGGCCTTGTATCTGCAAGCCTATGGAGGGTGTGGTGCCCTGTACGCCTCGTGTGTCCGTTCCGCCAGGACCGTGGCGTTTGCTGAACTCGGACCGGAAGCCCTGCTTGAGCTTGAGGTGGAACAGATGCCGGTTGTGGTCGCCATTACGGCAACCGGAGCAAGTGTGTTTGACCGATAGGCAAGGTTCCTGCTCTTTTTACTGGACGTTTCCCCGGAGCTGGGGTACAGTTTCCTGTATGCAAGCCTCTCTTGCACGGACCGTCATCATGGGGTGAATGACGTGTCTGGCAATCTCATGCCGTATTGGCTGGGATAAGGGAGGCAAAAACTCTGCTCGGAAGGAAACGCCGTGAAGAACCTCTTGCCCGTACGTCTCGCACCCTTTCTTGTTTTGTTGCTTTTTGCAGGTTGCAATCGTCCCGTCCAGGCTACGTTGCCGGAACAAAAGGTCACAGAGCCTGTAATGAATGCACCTGTTGAGAAGACTGTGGAAATCAGGGATGCCATTGCTGATCTGGAGAAACCCATCTCCCTTGATGATCGGTTCAGCTATACCTATGGGTATATGCTCTTTACCACCTTGCAGCAACAGGGTTTTGATAATCTCAGTGCATCCTATTTTGCGAAGGGTGCGCTTGATGCAGGAAAGGATGCTGGTCTTTTCACCCAAGAAGAGATGACGCAGATAC
This sequence comes from uncultured Sphaerochaeta sp., assembly GCF_963667405.1. Classification (NCBI taxonomy): domain Bacteria; kingdom Pseudomonadati; phylum Spirochaetota; class Spirochaetia; order Spirochaetales; family Sphaerochaetaceae; genus Sphaerochaeta; species uncultured Sphaerochaeta sp. Next base: position 392,846 of record NZ_OY763408.1, read on the forward strand.
TGCATGAAGTGCAGACGAACCTCTTGCAGAAGGCTCAGCAGGAGCGCACCAAGATTGCCTCTGAGAATTTGCAGGCTGCAGAGGATTTCCTCTCTTCGAACAGGGAACAGGAAGGGATTTCGGTTACCGACAGTGGCCTGCAATATCGCATCCTCGTCCAAGGGGAAGGCGAAAAACCCACCGAAGAGAGTATCGTAGAAGTTGATTACCAGATTCTTCTGCTCAACGGACGGGTCATTGACAGTTCCTACGAGCGAGGCCAGAGTTCCTCGTTCCAGTTGAAAGCGATCATGGTCCCCGGTTTCATCGAAGGGGTGAAGCTGATGGAAACAGGGTCAAAGTACCGATTCTGGATTCATCCCAGCCTTGCGTATGGGGAAGAAGGAACCCAGGCGGTCGAACCAAACAGCCTGCTGATAGTCGAAGTGGAGCTGAAAGCCGTCAAAGAGGGGATGTGAGGAGGTTGAGCAAGTCGTTCACCTGAGAAAGGGTATACGTCGGTTGCACATCCTTCGGCTCACTGGTTCCCGTTCTGATCCATGCCGTATCCAAGCCGAAGTCAAACCCGCCTTTGATGTCACTCGAGAGGCTGTCTCCGATCATGAGACAGCTTTTTTTGTCTGCAAGCAACTGCTCCTGTTCAAGCATGTACCTGAAGAAGCGGGTATCGGGTTTCTGCACCCCGAGTTCCTCACTGATGTAGATTCCCTTGAAATAGGAGCCGATGCCTGCTGCCTTGATGCGGCCCCGCTGCACCTCAGCAATGCCGTTGGATGCAAGGTAGAGTGCGTACCCTCTTCTCTTGAGCGTCTCAAGGACCTCGATGCTCTCTGCAAAGAGTATTCCCTGATGAGCGAGATGGGTTTGGTATCTGCTGCTGGACAGCGCACTGTTTCCCTCGATGGCGAGGGCAGAAAAGAAGCGCTCGAAGCGCAGGGTCTTGAGCTGGGCGAGGCTGATCACTCCCCGTTCGAACTCCTTCCAGCACGTCTCATTGCTCTTTTTGTAGAGGGAGAAGGCATCTTGGTCATCGGGTAGGGAGAGTTCCTGGGCCATCAGGGTGAAGGCCTGTTGCTCGGCACGGTCGAAATCGAACAGAGTTCCGTCTGCATCGAAGAAAAGATGGCGGTACATGGTTGGCTATCCTTTACTTGTGTGTTTGTTGTCTGTACCATAAAGAAAAAAGCTGTGGTTGTACAAGACCGGCTTTCAAGGAGCTTCCCATGCAGGACACGTTTTTCAAGCGGCATCTGATGCTGGCGACGATATTCGGCTCGTTTCTCGTGGTGCTTGGCATCTATCTGATGTTCCAACAAGAGTCGTTCGTACGGATCTTCATCTCCATCCTGGGGTTGTTCCTGGTAGGATCTGGTGTGGCCAGCCTCTTTGCCCTACGCTCCTACTCCCTTGGTCGTCGGACGAAGACTGCAACGCTCGTCCAAGCCATTCTCAGCATCGTGCTTGGTCTGGTCGCTGTCATAGTCCCCCTTTCCGCAGCAAATGTGAGCTGGACGCTGATGCTCTCCCTCATTGCCATCGAATTGATCTTCTCTGCCTTGATCTCCTTTCTCGATGCCATTTTGCTCCGCAAGAGTGAGCTTCCTGTTTCTGCACTGCTGGGCGAAGGGGTCTTCTCCTTGGTGGTGGCGGTTCTGTTGTTCGTATTTCCCCAACAGATCGGCAGCATGCTGCTCAAGCTCTTTGGCGTGGTGATCATAGCCATGGGCCTCGGGATGGTCTTGTGGTCGGTGAGGATACGAAAGATCAACCGTCAGTTTTCACAGACGGTGATCGAGGCTGAGGCCGTGGTGGTTGACGAGAGCGGGAACTAGGGCACGAGAAAACTTGCAACCAGTCCGTAGCGCGCAATGCCCTGCTCATCGGGTACCGATTCCCCACCGATGGTGAGCATCGTCGAGGTGAGCGGCAGGAGCTTTCTGCTGAAGAGGTAGTCTACCCGTTCTTTCAGATCCCCCTTGAACAGGGTGTTTCCTGCATCAGTTGCACTGGAAAAGTGTGTTGCCCGGTAGACATCATAGAACTGGTCTTCCTCGAGTTGGGCAGTCAGGGGCCACAAGTAATCAATCTGGCGATAGGTTACCGGACTGAAGGTGTTCCAATCCTGATGGGAAGGCTCATAGAGGCTTGCTCCGATGATCGTCGGTTCGGTGACAGGACCTTTGGCGGTGATGGCTTTCAATGTTGCCAGACGCTTAGGCGAAATCTGTTTCTGGATGGTCTGCCAGTCGCCCTTGGCTTGGAATGCCGCGAGCACCTCGTACTCAGGAAGATTGGCGACCGAGACTCTCACCGTCTTCTTCTCACTGAACTGGACGCTTGCCCCATATTCGTCAGTCTTGACGATCGGAAGCCTGCTGATGATGGCTCCTCCCCGGACCAGGATGGCATGCTGGCCCATCTCCCGAACAAGATCGATGACATTCTGCATATGGCCGGTTGCCACGATGATCGGATAGCTGAGGTCGCTGATGCTGGCATTCACTTCCCTGACCATCTCCTGGGAATCCCACATCTGGTCATCGAGGGTGAGCAACATGATATCCAGTTGCGCATTCTCATCAAGAAGGATGGTCTCTTTGTCTGTTGTGTAGAGCCTGGGATAGGTCAGCTCGGAAAGGGGAGGGATTTGCTGATGGAGGGCAAGTTGGAGAAGCTTTTGTTCTTCTTCCTGCCTGGCGAGGCGCTCCTGCTCAAGGGCAAGCTGATGAAGGCGTTCCGCTTCTTCCTGTTCCGCTTTTTGCACCTGCTCGGCACGTTGTTGCTCAAGTTTCACTTTCTCTTCAAGGGTGAGTGTCTTCTCCTCAAGCTGTGCTTTGAGCAGGGAGTTGTCGGTCTGAAGGCTTCGGATGGTTGCGCCCAACTGCTCAATCTTCTGTTCGTGTGCAGCAATCAGGGCGGAGAGCTCGTTCTGGTGGTCGGCCTGTGCTTGGGTAAGCGCCATCTGCAGGTGTTCGTTGATCAGCTGTTGTTCCGAAAGCAAGGTCTCCAGTTCTCCTTTCTGGTAGGAGAGCTGCTCAAAGGAACGAACCAGTTCCTCATGGCGGGACTCAATGCTTGTCAACTCGGTGGAAAGACCCTCGGCGGTGAGTTCCTTGGTGGAAAGTGTGGTACTTGTCCTGTCAAGCTGGGCTTTCAGCTGCGCCAGTTGGGTTTGCAGCTCCTGCTTCTCTTGCGTGAGGGAGTCAATGGCCGCTCGTGCTTCCGCCTCGGCGTTGGTAAGCTGCTCCCACGCCTCCTGTTGCTTGCGTTGCTCCTCAGCGAGCTTCTGTTCCAGCAGCAGCTGCTGCGCTTCCTCTTCCTGCTTCGCAAGTGCTTCCTGTTTCTGTGCCTCAAGCACTGAGTACTTGGTGACCAAGGGAGCCTCTTGCCCTGCACGAAGGGTCAATCGGGTCTTGCCCTCTTTGGCTGTATAGGACTGACACCCTGTGACAAGGATGACCAGTATGATGAGGATCAGAAGCAGGGAGCGACGTGTATTCATGATGGTTCCTATTCCTTAGAAGTTGAAGAAGGCTTCCGCCCTGGCTTTTGCTTCCGCCTTGCGTTGCGCTTCTTCCTTGGTGTCCTCCCCCAACATGAAGGAGTCGCAGAAGTTGGCTTCCACCTTGTCCTCAATATACTCCTCCACTCCTTCGGAGCAGTCATGGTAGGAGCCTGGGCTGTAGAAACGGCAGTTGACGCAACTATGCAGGCTTTTTTCGCACTTGGGGCAAACGGTATTGTAGCCGATGCTCATCAGGGGGTCGATGTCAGTATGGCAATGGTGACAGGCACGCATGGCTCAGAACTCCAGTTTTTTCCCATACTCGGCCATCTCGCCGTCCGTATAGGTCTCTTTTTGAAGATGGATGCTCTTCATATCGTTTTCCCAGCGGGGAATGACGTGCAGGTGCAAATGAGGCACTTCCTGTCCGCCAGCCTTCCCGTTGTTGATGATCAGGTTCGTCGCATCGCAATGCAAGATGTCCCTAAGTTTTGCATCGGCACGTTTTGCGACGAGCATCAGGTGGAAAAGTGTTGCATCCGGGCAATCGGCAACAGTAGGATAGCACTCTTTGGAGATGATCAGAAGATGCCCTTTGTTGACCGGATTGATGTCGAGAATGACAAAACAAAGCTCATCCTCATGGAGTCTGACCGAAGGAATCCTGCCTTCCATAATTTTCGTGAAAATCGTTTCCATGGCACACCTCAAAGCCATTGTAGCACACAAGTGTCGTGTCGGAAAAGGATTGTGTTGGGAAAAGGGATTGCACAAAAAAGCGAGATATACTATTATCCACGAGGTACGTTGGGACAAGGTTGTCTCTTTTCCGTCCCTTCCCTTCCCTTCAGCAAATAACCTGATGTGTGCTAGGAAGAAAGAGCTTTTCATCAGGATTGAATTGGATGCTGCAGGGAACCTGTGGACTCGTTTTTATTCTATTTTATAGAGGTTATATAGTATGGCTGACTTGCAAAACTTGAGGAACATCGGAATCAGTGCCCACATCGATTCGGGTAAGACTACGCTCTCCGAACGTATCCTCTACTACTGCAATAAGATCCACGAAATTCATGAAGTTCGTGGTAAGGATGGCGTTGGCGCCACCATGGATAGCATGGAGCTTGAGCGCGAACGTGGTATCACCATCGCAAGTGCTGCTACAAACGTCACTTGGAAGGGAACGGAGATCAACGTCATCGACACTCCGGGACACGTGGACTTCACCATCGAGGTCGAGCGCTCCCTGCGCGTGCTTGACGGTGCTGTGCTTGTTCTGTGTTCCGTCGGTGGTGTGCAGAGTCAGTCGATCACGGTTGACCGGCAGATGAAGCGCTACCATGTTCCCCGCATCGCCTTCATCAACAAGTGCGACCGTACCGGTGCAAACCCGTATCGCGTCAAGAAGCAGCTGGTGGAGAAGCTCGGCCTGAATGCAGTGCTGATGCAGATTCCCATTGGGCTTGAGGAACGCCTTGAGGGTGTGGTTGACTTGGTCACCATGAAGGCTCTCTATTTCGATGATGGTCCCAACATGGACCAGCTTCGTGAGGCTGAGATTCCTGCTGAACTGCTTGAGGAGGCCCAGGCCAAGCGCGAAGAGCTGCTTGACGGTGTTTCCATGTGTTCTGATGAGCTGATGGAAGCCATGCTTGAGGACAATGTGACGGTGGAGTTGCTGCACAAGGCAATCCGCGAAGCCACCATTCGTCTTGAGATGGTCCCCGTTCTCATGGGTTCGGCCTACAAGAACAAGGGTATCCAGGCTTTGCTTGATGCTGTTGTCAGCTACCTGCCCAATCCGACCGATGTTGTCAACAAGGCTCTCGATTTGGATAAGAATGAGTCTGAGGTCATCCTCCAGTCCAATGAGGATCTTCCCCCGGTCATCCTGGCATTCAAGCTTGAGGATGGTCAGTATGGTCAGCTTACCTACATCCGTGTCTACCAGGGCAAGGTGAAGAAGGGTGACGAGCTCTACAATACCCGCAGCCGCAAGAAGTTCCGCGTTGGTCGTTTGATCCGCATGCACGCTGCTGCCATGGAAGACCTGAATGAAGCAGGTTGCGGTGAGATTGCTGCACTGTTCGGCATTGAATGTGCCAGCGGTGACACCTTCTGTGATCCGAAGCTCAACTACTCCCTGTCCTCGATGTTTGTTCCCACACCGGTTATCTCACTGGCCATCAAGCCGGTGGACAAGAAGGCTGCGGACAACATGGGCAAGGCGCTCAACCGCTTCACCAAGGAAGACCCGACGTTCCGTTCATTTGTCGACCCCGAGTCCAACCAGACGATCATCCAGGGCATGGGTGAGCTCCACCTCGAAGTCTATGTCGAGCGCATGAAGCGCGAGTACAAGGCAGAGGTAGAGGTCGGTCAGCCTGAGGTTGCATATCGTGAAGCCATCACCCAGCGTGCCGACTTCAACTATACCCACAAGAAGCAGACTGGTGGTTCCGGTCAGTATGCCCGCGTTGCCGGCTATATTGAGCCGCTTCCAGATCCGGCTGAGGGTGAGGATCTCAAAGAGTACGAGTATGTTGATGAGGTCAAGGGTGGAGCAATCCCGACCGAGTACATCCCCTCCTGTGACAAGGGTTTCCAGACCGCTGTCAAGAAGGGCAGTCAGCTCGGCTTCCCGGTCATCGGCGTAAAGGCTGTGGTCAACGATGGTGCATGGCACCCCGTCGACTCCTCCGACCAGGCGTTCCAGACTGCTGCACTCAACGCATTCCGTGAAGCGTTCGAGAAGGCCAAGCCGGTCATCCTCGAGCCGATCATGAAGGTTGAGGTTGTCGCACCCAATGAATTCCAGGGCAGCGTGTTCGCCTCGATCAACCAGAGACGTGGTCTTATCATCAGCTCCACTGAAGACAATGCCATGTGTACCGTAATTGCAGAGGTTCCTCTCTCCGAGATGTTCGGGTATTCCACCGTACTTCGCTCCCTTACCCAGGGCAAGGGCGAGTTCACGATGGAAATCGGCAAGTACGGAAGAGTGCCGGTTGGTGTTTCCGAGCAGCTGAAGAAGGATTATCAGGAGAAGCGCCGCAAGGAGCAGAAGTAACTGATCTTCTGAAGAGAACCATAGCCCCCATGAGGTTTGAACACCTTCTGGGGGCCTCTTTTTGCGCCGGTACGCAAAAAAGTACCCAATTGTGAATTTCCATAGTATACTTGGGATGAACCTAATTTCTACTTGGAGGTGAGCATTATGGAAATTCAAGAGTTGAACGACTTGAGTCCTCTTCGCGTATTTGAGGAATCACTGGGCGGTGGGCTCGGTCGTGGGAATCTCGGAGTCCTCGTTTCTCGACACGGTGTAGGAAAGACGGCATGTCTGGTACACCTTGCCACCGATAAGTTGCTCAGGGGGGAACACGTCATTCACGTTTCCTTTTCCGGCAATGTGGAACATGTGATCAACTGGTACAAAGAGGTCTTCCGCGAAGTATCGGATGGTCGCAGTCTTGATGACGCAGCATCAGTGTACAACAATATTCTCTCCAACCGTGTGGTCATGAATTTCAGTCAGGAAAACGTCACCATCGACAAGGTGCTTTCCAGCTTGGAAACCCTGATCAACCACGGATCCTTCAAGGCCGATGCCATTCTCTTCGACGGATACAAGCTAACAGTCGCCACCGAAGATGATGTAAGACGGATCAAGGAGTTTGCTGTCAATATGAACCTGGAAGTGTGGTTCAGTGTTTCTCCTGTCCGTGCTGATGTGGTCTATGATAAGTACGGTGTTCCGAACACCATGCAGAAATACACGAATCTCATCGATGTCCTCATTGGGTTGATTTACAACGAGGAGCGCGACAAGGTGGTGATGACCGCCGTGAAGACGCATGACGGGATGATCGAAAAGCCTATGGGCGTAAGCCTCGATCCCAAGACCATGCTCATTTCCAAGTAATGTTCACCCGAGGGCCGCGCAAGCGGCCTTCGGTGTACTCAGCAGAAATTGACCGGCCGTTTGGCCGGTCATTCTTCAATCCAGTGGCAGTACTCCACGGTTTGGTCCAACCAAGCCGATGGGGACCCCGACTCTGATGAGTTGGTGCCTCTGCGGATGGGCAAGCATCCATTTGTTCTGTTTGAAGAGGATGCGGGTTTCTGCATCATCACTCAACCGCTTCGCTTCCAGCATTGCTTCACTCAAGGGCTCGTTCGTCTGTTTGGGCAGGACGATGATGGATTTGAAGCCCTCCTTGTGCACTGCACAGGGAGCAAGATGCAACACCTGGGGGTCGATGAGGACTGCGCTTCCCTTGGGGAAGTAGAACAGTTCTGCATCGAGGGTGTCGACAGTGCTGAACTCCTTGAGCCGGTCAAAGCGGGTGAGGAACTGCAGGCAGTCCGTGACTGCAATGAAGAGCTCAGGGCTCTTGTGGTACTCAACCCCATTGATGGTCTCATTTTTCCCATTGCAGTATCCGATCTCAATCTCCTGATATCCAAAGTACTGCCCCAGGGCCTCTGCCTGCACTTCCTGATGCAAAGCCTCAAGATCTGCAACATAGAGGTTTCCCTCCTTTGGGATCTCTGTCAGCAGGTCGGCCTTTTCGATGAGCTTGTCCACCGAAAGGTCTTTCAGCACTCTTCCGTACTGCGAAAAGGCAGACGAGTCGATGCGAAGGATCATGGTCAGGGGATTCTGTGCGATGAGAGCCTGGGGGATCTGAAAGGGATTGCTTGCCATGGGATTACCTCGAGATGAGCATGAAGACTCCTGTCAGCAGGAGCATGGAAAAGACGATGAGCGAGAATTTCTTCTGGTCGACTTTGTTGTGGATCCTTTCTCCGACGATGATGCCTGCCACCACAAACGGAATGAGAATGCCAGTGGAGACAGCAATCTCCCTGGTCACAGATCCTTCCAGGAAGTAGGTGGCCAGGATGATGGTGTTCAGCGTGGTCCACAAGAGACAGAGCGTTGCACGAAAACGTCCCTTGTCCGGGAGCGTTCGGGTTGCATAGAGCACCACCAAAGGGCCGCCTGAGGAGAAGATGCCATGAATGACACCCCCGGCAACAAGCAGCAGGTAGTAGGGGAGTGCCGTTTTCTTGGTCAGTGGAGCCTGGGGAGCCCCTCCTCGTGCCAATCTGTACAGCTGGCTCAAGGAGACGATGATGATGAAGAGGGCAAGCATAAGGTTGAGGGTATCGCTCTGCTGGGTTCTGAACAGATACATTCCCACAGGAAGGCCTATGAGCATGCAGCCGGTGATGATCGCATACTGTTTCCAGTCGATCTTTGCGTAGTTTCTCACCACCAAGTAGAGCGCAAGAAACCAGGCAAGGAAGGTGATGACCTTCACTGCCATGTGCACTCCCAGAAGGGAACTGACAAAGGGCATGGCAAGCACCGAGCACCCGAAGCCGGTGATGGCTTCGAGTGTGTGCGTGACGAATACCACCAAGCCACTGAGCAGCAGGGCGCCGCTCACAGTTTTGCCTCCAACAGCCGGAACAGGTCTTCTTCCTGCATGGGAGGGGTTTGGTTGTGCAGTTTGGGATCCTCCATGGCACGTTGGAACAGGCTGCGGATCTGCGTGCTGTCCAGCGTGAGGGAGAGCTCGTAAAAAGTCTTCGGTATCCCAAGGGAAGACAACAGGTCGTTGATGTCCTCTGCCAGACGACGCACCAGTGCCTCTTCGTCCTCCAGGTCAGGATGCAATGCATGGGAGAGCGAAGCAAGTTCGTCTCTGTTGTTCCTGTCCTGGACAGCCCAGGCAAAGACATCCGGCAGGGTGAAAGCACAGCTCAGGCCATGGGGGATATGCCACTCCTCACTAAGCACAAAGGAGATGGCATGCCCGCTGGCAGTCCCGGTGAGGTTGAAGGCGATTCCTGCCTCACAGGAGGCCTGAAGCATCTCCATCTGCAGTGCTCTTCGCTCTGATGTCCCGTTTTTGATGGCAGCATACAGCTTTGGGAGGGTGGTAAGCACCTTCAGGGCAGCTTCCTTTGCCAGATGGCGGGTAAGAGGCGTACTGTTCTTGTTCCAGATGGATTCCAGACTGTGGTCGAGGGCATCCAGGCCGGTTGCTGCGCATAAGGAGAGCGGAACCCCGTCAAGGAGGTTTGCCGCAAGCAGTGCGGTATGTGCATGCATCAGCGGTGAGCCGAGGGTATACTTGCGCCCACTGTCTGAGGTATAGACCCCTACCTTGGTGACTTCCGATCCTGTCCCCGCTGTGGTGGGAATGAGCACCAATGGCAGGGCCCTCTTCTGGATGCTTCTGGTGGCGCTCTGTCCCAGGTACTGGTCGAGCTCTCCCTCGTTGGTGGCAAGCATTGCCAGGGCTTTCGCCGAGTCGAGTACGCTTCCCCCTCCGATGCCGAGCACCAGGTCCGATTCTGCGAACCGATTATCGGAGAACATGCGCATGATGTCGGCGGTCCTTGGATTTGGCTGCACCTCAGAGAAGACCTGGACATCGAACACCGATTTCAGGTACTCGACCAAGAGGTCCTTCTCCTTGATCGGTGCATTGTCGAGCACCACCGCCACCTTCAGGGGGGCCATCCTGCCTGCCGTGCAACAAAGCACGTCAGCCAGGGTTTTTCCGTCAAGAGCGGTGCAGGAAACGATATGCACAGGGCTTGCGATGCTTGCTATCATCGGAACTGCTCCTCTTCCAAGACCTGCACCTGATTGAATGCATTGGTCAGGAACTCCTTCTTGAACTCCATTTTCTGGGTGAAGGAGACGGCGAGCCAGGCATCGACGATCTGCTTGCCGACAAAGGGTGCCGTGATCCAGCCCCCGAGGGTGATGACGTTGGCGTTGTTGACGATCTTGGAGCGCTCCGCACTGAAGATGTCATCGACGACGCAGGCGTAGACGCCCTTGTGCTTGTTGGCTACGATGGCCATTCCCTGTCCTGTCCCGCAGATGAGGATCCCTTTCTCCGCTTTTCCTTCCTGGATGGCCTTCGCCACCTTGGGGGCTTGTATGAAGTAGGGCTGGGGAGCATCCTCACGCTCGATACCGAAGTCAAGCAGGGTATACCCCTGTTCCTTCAGGTGTGCTGCGATCTCCTGCTTGAGGGGGAATCCGCTCAGGTCACTGGCAATTGCTATGGTCATGGTCATCTCCTTGTGTTCTTTTCTGCAAGCAAGCGTCTTGCCTGCATGGCTATCTCTTGGGCATGCAGCTTGTAGTGCTGCTTTAGCCAGTCCTGGGTGCCTACCTGGCCGAAGGCATCACGGATGCCGACCATCGCCATGAGGGTGGGGTGGTGTTCGGCAAGGAAGTTGGCTATGGCTGAGCCCAGCCCACCGGCGACCTGATGGTTCTCTGCACTTACGATGCACCCGGTTTTCTTGGCATAGGCGATCACAAGCTCCTCATCCAGTGGCTTGATGGTATGCATGTCGATGACTGCTGCGCTGACCTGTTCAGCCTTGAGCAGCTCAGCAGCCTCGAGGGCTTCTCCGACCATGATGGCTCCACAGGCGATGATGGTCACATCCGTACCGTCACGCAGCACCTTTCCCTTTCCCAGGGTGAACGTCTCCGTCTCCTCATACAGGGCGGGGACGGCCTTTCGGTGGAGGCGCATGTAGACGCATCCTTCGACCTGTGCCGCTGCTTCGGTCAACGCCTTGAGGCTGACGGGGTCGGAAGGCTCGATGATGGTCAGGCCGGGGACCATCCGCATCAGGCCGATGTCCTCGAACGGCATGTGGGTGCCTCCGTTGAAGGCAGCGCTGATGCCGGGGTCGGTTCCCACCAGTTTGACGTTCAGCCTTGCATAGTTTGCCGAGAGGAAGAACTGGTCAAACGCCCTGCGGGAGGCAAAGCAGCCGAAGGTTGCGGCAAAGGGGATCTTCCCCCCGGCACTGAGCCCTGAGCTCACGCCCACCAGGTTTGCCTCGGCCACCCCGACGTCCACCGCCCGCTCGGGGTAGGTTTCCTTGAATTTCATGGTGCCGGTTGCACGCATGAGGTCCGCTTCCACCACCATGATCCGCTCATCCTTGCCGGCGAGCTCAAGCAGGGTGTCGCAATATACTTGTCGCATCTCTTTCTGTTCCATGGCCATCCCCCTTACCTGAGCTCCGCGATTGCCGCATTGGCAACCTCGAGATTGAATTGCATGTTGTGATTGGTCACCTTCCCCTCGCAGAACGAAGCGCCCTTGCCCTTGATGGTGTCCAATATGATCATCGAGGGTTTGCCCGATTGTGCCTTGGCTCGCTCGATGGCTTCATCCATTGCTTTCAGGTCGTGCCCGTCGACACGCTGGGTGAACCAGCCGAAACTGTTCCACTTCGCCTCAAGGTCGCCCAGTCCCATGATCTGCTCGGTCAATCCGTCGATCTGCATCTTGTTGTTGTCGGTGAAGGCGATGAGGTGGTCGAGCTTGTAGTGGGATGCGAACATCGCCGCTTCCCAGTTCTGTCCTTCCTGTGATTCGCCGTCACCGATGATGGCATAGACATGGCACATGGTGCCGTCGACTCTGCGTGCATACGCAAGGCCGCAGGCAGCACTCAGGCCTTGGCCGAGAGAGCCGGTGGTCATGTCGATGCCCACGGTCTTGGTGCGGTCACAATGGCTGGGGAGGTTGGTCCCTCCCTGGTTGAGGGTTGCCAGTTCTTCCAGGGGGAAGAAGCCTTTCAGGGCCAAGGTGGCGTACAGGGCCGGCCCGGCATGGCCTTTGGAGAGCACAAGCAGGTCACGGTCACGAAGCTGTGGTTGCTTGGGGTCGTAGTGCATCTGCTTGCCATACAGGAGGGCCAGCAGTTCGACGATCGAGAGCGCTCCCCCGATGTGGCCGACCCCTAGATTTCCGATGGTGTACAAGGTTTGCTTGCGGATTTCTCGAGCAAAATCGGCAAGGCGGTTCTGATCTTCCGAGGTGATCATGAGGGTCCCTCTCTTTTAGTTACTTAGTGAAAGTAAATATAAATCATTCCCCTTGGCTTGTAAAGTCACTTCTTGTGGATTTTTTCTTCTGATGGGATTAGACTGACCCCATATGGAGGGATGCGATGCAAGGAAACCCACTCAGGGCTGCTGATTTACGGGTACATAATCAGAATATGGTGCTCTCTCTCATCCATGCAGCAACTCCCACTGGTATCAGCCAGTCAGAGGTGGTTCAGAAAACCGGTTTGAAAGCTCCTACCATTTTCCGCATCTTCTCCTCGTTGGAGGAAGAGGGTCTCATCCTTCCCCTGGATGCGGATGCCGAGGAAGTGGTCTCCCGCAAAGGTCGCAGGCCTGTATTCTACGTGGTTGCGAAGAATGCCCGCTATACCATGGGCATTGAGTTCTGGACAGCGTTTCTCTCCCTGGGTGTCTTCAACTTCCAGGGTCAGCGCATCTATTCGGTGATGCACCCGCTCAAAGAAGGGGTGAAGGCCGACGAAGTGATCGATTTCATGGTTGGGGAAGTGAATCGCGTGCTCACTGAGCTCTCGCTTCCCAAGGAGAGAGTCATCGGAATAGGGGTGGCAGCTCCTGGTCAGGTCGACCTTGAGCAGAAGCGGGTGCGATACTATCCCAGGATCGAAGGCATGAAAGACATCGCCTTGGTGGATGAGCTGGAGAGCCGCTTGGGTCTTCCGGTCATCATCCACAATAACTGCAGTGCCCTTGCCCTCAGTGAATACCGCCATGGAGGGTATGAGCATGATGGCAGCATGTTCACCTTCCTGCTCAGGACCGGGGTGAACGGCGCCTTTGTCGACCATGATGAGATCTACGTCAACAGCATGAACCAGACCATCGAGACAGGCCACATACCGATCAACAGCGATGGGCCCAGATGCAGTTGTGGTTCACGTGGATGCCTCCAGGCCTACCTGCAGGATCTCGACCCGCAATCGGTTGCCCAACGTCTTGCTTTGTTCGAGGAGCTGGATACCAGTCTGCGGGCAGGGGATCTGAGTGCCCAACGAACCATCGAGCGGGCTGCAGGGTATCTCGTGATTGCGATGAAAATCATCATGCGCCTGCTTTCGCCCAAGAGTTTCCTCTTTGTGTGTTGCTGTGACACCATTTCGGATGCCCTTTGTGATCATGTGAGGCGCCTGATCAGTGAGCCGGATGCTTTCTGCGGGGAAATCCCCCAGATTTTCGGAACAGCCTACGACCCGTTGCTTGCCCAGCGGGGAGCCTCCGACCTCGTACTTCAGGATTTCTTCCGGTGATTTGCAAAACTTTTGGTTGACGAATCCCTTATTCCGTTATTTACTTACTTATGGAAAGTAACTAATAAGGAGCGGATATGCATCCCTCCTCTTTCCCTTCCATAAGGAGCAACGCGTGAAACAGAGGGTGACCATTGGGGTTGTCTGTCTTGCCAGAACAACCTATGACTATCTTGAGGCCCGCAATCTGTATACGGCCATTCGTACAAACCTGAAAACCCTTGAGGACGTGCAGTGGGAGTTCCTCGAGGATCTGGTCATCAGCCAGGAAGAGGGAAACGCTGCTGCCCAGCTGCTCGCAACCAAGCATCTTGATGGCTTGGTCTGCATATCCGGAACCTTCCATCTTGGCCACTTGGTGCTGCAGCTCAAACGGGAGCTTCCGGTACCCATCCTCTTGTGGGGTCTTCCCGAACTTCCCTACAACGGGGGAAAGATCCGGCTCAACTCGGTATGCGGGGTGAATCTCAACGCCTCCAATCTCTACAAGAGCGGTTATGACGATTACACCGTCATTGTACAGGATGAAATCGACGAGGATTGGATTGATGCCATCCGTGTCATCAAGGCGATGAAGATGGCCAAGATCGGGATCATCGGATATCGGGCTGATGGCTTTTTCAATGTCGGAGTGCAGGACAACCTGCTCTTCGGGCAGACCGGAGCTCTGGTCGACCACTATGAGTTGAGTGAGGTCCACTCCTATGCAGTAAGTGACGAGGCGGTTGCTGAGCGCAGGAAACAACTGACTTCCACCTTTGATGTTTCCACCCTCAGCGAATACCAGCTGGACAAGGTTTCCCAGCTTTCGGCAAAGCTGGATGGTTTCTACAAGGAGAAGGGGCTCAGCGCCCTTGCCATCCGCTGTTGGCCTGAGTTCGCCCGTGATTTCGGAGTATCTCCCTGTGCAGCCATGTCCCTGCTCCAGTCCGAAGGTTTGATCCTTGCGTGCGAGGGTGATATCGATGGGGCTCTCTCCATGATCGCGCACAAGGCACTTGGTGCAGAAACCCCCTTCCTCTTCGACTTCTCCCAGGTGGATTTCAAGCAGGATTTCGCCTTGTTCTGGCACTGTGGGGTAGCACCCTGCAATCTGTGGGATGGTGTATGCAACCGCAGCCTGGACACCTACTTTGCCGGAGGCAAGGGGGTGACTGCGGACTTCGTGCTCAAGAGCGGCGAGGTATCGGTGCTGCGCATCGATTCGGCCAGAGGCGGATATCGCATGTTCCTGCAACGGGGAAAAGCGGTACCCATGGAGAAGCTGCTCAAGGGCACCTATATGAAAGTGTTGTTCGAACGGCCGGTGAAAGAGGTTCTGGACCTGGTGCTGGACAATGGGCTCGCCCATCACTCCTCGGTGGTGTACGGAGCCTACATCAAGCCGCTCGAGTTGGTGGCCAAATTCAAGGGATGGAAAGTCATCGAATAGGAAGGCATGGGGAAATTTCCGATTTGACATACAAAGTATTTTGCGTTTAGGGCAAAACTACGATACAAAGGAGATTGCTATGATGAAAAAAACTAAACTTCTTGCAGTGCTGTTGATGCTCTGCCTGATGGCGGGACTGAGTGCACAAGGACAGGTGGACAGTGGCGTTCAGAAGGAAGTTGAACTGCGCTGGGCCAGCATCTGGGTCGGAAACGACAGCAAGGCACCGGCAGTGGAAGCCTTGGTGAACGAGTACAATGCCAAGAACGAGGGCAAGATCAAAGTGGTCATCGAGCCACAGCCCGACTACAATGCCTACGAGCAGAAAGTGCGTACCAGCCTTGCCGCCGGTCAGGCTCCTGCCGACATCTTCACGATCAAATTCAACCCGACCACCGCTACGTTCTACCAGTCGAACCTGCTTATGGATTTCTCGAAAGTGATGAGCAGCACCTGGAAGCAGACCTTTGACGCCGGTTCGCTGGAGCAGTCCACCGTTGATGGCATGATGAAGTCACTTCCCATGGAAACCGCCATTCTTCCCATCTGGTACAACATGGATGCTTTTGCCCAGGCTGGGGTGAAGACCCTTCCTGCAACCCTTGATGAGATGTGGGCTGCCTTCGACAAGCTCAAGGCTGCCGGCATCACCCCTGCAAGCCAGATGACCGGTGACACGAATGCCTGGACGAGCATGATCTGGTTCAGCCATTTCGCAGTCTCCCTCGGTGGCACCAATGTGTGGGACAAGCCCTTCACCGATCCCGCGTTCGTGGAAGCGGCAAAGCTGACCAAGCGCATGATCACCGAGTACTCCACCAGTGATGCAGTCGGCCTGGGAGCCGGTGGAAGTGGCGGACATTTCCTTGCAGGACGCACTGCAGTGTTCTCCAACGGACCTTGGTATGCTGGTCGTGCTGACCTTGCCGCCACCCCGTTCTTCGGTTCCATCAAGATCGCCGGACTTCCCGCTGCCGGAAGCACCAAGGATTTCATGATCAGCCGCCTGCAGGCCAACATCTGTGCCGCAGCGACCAAGGACAAGGCCAAGGAAGCCGCCATCCTCGATTTCATGCAGTACCTGACCAGCCCTGCCTCCATTGCAAGGATTGCTGAGACCAGTGGTGCGATGTTCGCCATCAAGACCGACTATCGCCCGGTCAAGGCTCTGCAGAAGCAGTTCTATGACGTAGCCTCCGCTGCCAAGACCACCGCTTTTGACCTCGAAGCTGCCTTGGGTGCTGAAGTGACACTGGAATTTGCCCAGCAACTGGGAGCTCTCGCTCTTGGCCGCATCAGCGCAGAGGAGTTCTGTGCTCTGGTCGACCGAAAGATTGAACGCTGATTTGTCATTCTGTGCTGCCGTCTTGTGACGGCAGCATCTCATGCTTGATCTCAGGAGTACGGTATGCAAGCTGTTGGAACACAACGAAGTCGAGTCTGGGGTGCGAGGGCCTTGTTCCTGTTCCCTGTCTTGCTCTTGTTCTTCTTTTTCTTTCTCTATCCCTTTGTCTTTACGATTGTGACCAGCTTCACCAGTTGGAGAGGCATCGGATCGATGAAGTTCAATGGCCTTGCCAACTATCAGAAACTGCTGGGTGACCCCACCTTCCGCAAGGCGTTGGGAAACAATGTCATCTGGGCGCTCTCCCAAGGGTTCATCCAGGTTCCCCTGGCCTGCCTGGTGGCCATGATCCTGGTACGCAAGCCCAAGGGGTGGAGAATGCTCAGAACCGTCTACTACCTTCCCAATGTCATCTCCACGGTAGCATTGGCAATGGTCTGGGTGGCCATCTACAATGTGGAAGGTCCGCTGAACGCCATCCTTTCCTCCCTGTTCGGAATGGAAAAGCACAACTGGCTGGGCAACCCCGATACGGCACTCTTTGCAGTCATCTTCCAGACCGTCATCTACATCGGCTATTTTATGATCATCCTCCTTGCTTCGGCAATGAACATCCCCCGCTCGCTCTATGAGGCTGCCCAGATTGATGGGGCCAGCACTTTCCAGCAGGAGAGGCACATCACCCTGCCGATGCTCCGCGGGAGCCTGATCACCACCATGACCTTGGCCATGGCCTATGGGATGCGTCACTTTGAGTCCACCTTCCTGATGACCGGTGGCGGCCCTGCGTATGCAACCACCACCATGGGTATCGATCTCTATCTGAAAATGGACGCCTTGCGCTACAGCGAGGCCAGTACGGCAGGCGTGTTTCTCATCGTGATGGGCACGCTGGTCATCACCTTGCTTCGCAAGATTTTCGGCTCCTCGGACCCGATGAGCGAAATGGCCCAATAGGAGGCTGAGATGAAACAGCGCATCACCGGCATTCGCCTGGTTGCCAATAGTATCAAATGGGTGCTTCTGCTCAGCCTGCTTGCAGTAGCCCTGCTTCCGTTGCTGTGGCTTTTTGTCAGTTCGCTGAGGACCAATCTGGAACTGCAGACCAATCCCTTCGGGTGGCCGAAGACTATGCAGTGGGAGAATTATGCCAAGGCCTTGTCCATGGCCAGCTTGCCACGGTTGCTGCTCAATTCGGTGGTGGTTGCCTCCTGTGCAGTCATCCTCAACAGCGCCGTCACCGCAATGGGTGCCTTCATTCTCGCCCGGGAACGCTTCAAAGGCCGCGATGTTCTCTATACGCTGCTCACCGCCGGTGTACTGGTCCCGGTGATCTCGTTCATGGTTCCCTACTTCTCCTTCATCACCAAGACAGGCCTCTACAACACCCTGTTGGCCCTCATCCTGGTGTACACCGCCGTGAATATTCCGGTTTCCATCTTCCTGGTAACCGCGTTCATGAAGTCCATTCCCCGCGAACTGGAGGAGGCTTCCGTAATCGATGGTTGCGGCTTTCTCAAGCGCTTCACCGTGATCATCCTTCCGCTGTCACGCAGCGGGCTCGTCACCGCCGCAACCTTCTGCTTCATCTACTCCTGGAACGAGTTCCTCATGGCAATGCTGCTCACCTCCTCGATCGAGTCGAGAACCATCCAGCTGGGCATCAAGTTCTTTTCCAGCCAGTTCATCACCGATTACAGCAGCATGTATGCAGCAGTCATCATCACCATCATTCCGAGCATCCTCGCCTATGTGTTCCTGCATGACAAGATCATCGGCGGACTCACCGCCGGTGGGGTGAAGGGGTGAGCATGATCAGTTGTACACGATGTGACGAGAAGCTGACCATCCAGTATCAGGGGATTCCCATCCTGGAGCACTCCCCGGCACGAAGTTGCCTCTCCCTTCGCCGGGCAGAGGAACATGTGGACATGTACCGCGGCAACTACTTCATCGAGGACTCCGTGCTCGATGAGCAGGATCTTCCCCTGTGTAGTGTCACCCAAGCCTACCAAGAGGGGCGGGGAGTGGTCAGTCTTTCCTTCAGCGGAAAGGCCGGCACGGTGATTTGCGACCTCAGTGAGGTGGAAGGGAGGCTGCAGATGCACCTTTCTCCCCTCCCTCAGCCATACAACCGCCTGATTCTCAGATTGGTCGCCTGTGAGGATGAGCATGTCTGGGGCTGTGGTGAGCAGTTCTCCCATTTTGACCTTCGGGGCAGGCACTTTCCCCTTTGGACCCAGGAGCAGGGAGTGGGGAGAAACAAGGCGACGGAGATCACGCAGATCGCCGACCGTCTCGACCGTGCCGGTGGTGATTACCACACCACCTTCTATCCCCAGCCGACGTTTGTATCGAGCCGCCGGTACTTCGTGCATGCCCAGACCGATGGGTATGCCGATTTCGATTTCTCCCATCCTGCCTACCACGAACTGGAGTTCTGGGATGTCCCTTCCTGCATCACCGTTTCCACCAAGCCCACCTTGCTCTCGGTGGTACAGGATATCTCCGCGCTCCTGGGCAGGCAGCCCAGGCTCCCTTCCTGGGCGTATGACGGCATCATAGTGGGGATGCAGGGAGGAACTGCAACCTGCTTGGAGAAACTGGAGCGAGTTCATGCCCATGGGATGCAGGTCTGTGGCCTTTGGATCCAGGACTGGGAGGGGGAGAAGTATACCAGCTTCGGAAAGCGGCTCAGGTGGAACTGGCAGTGGGATGCGTCCCTCTATCCCGGCCTCGACAAGGAGATTGCCCGCCTGCGAGCGCAGGGGATACGGGTGCTGGGGTACATCAATCCCTATGTATTGGCCGACCATCCGTTGTTTGCGGAAGCGAAGCGTCTCGATCTGTTGGGCAAGCGTGCCGATGGTTCGGTGTACCTGGTTGACTTCGGCGAGTTCGATGCCGCCATCGTGGACTTTACCAATGAGAAGGCCGTGCGCTGGTACAAGGATGTGATCAAACGCGAATTGATCGACTTTGGCTTGAGCGGCTGGATGGCCGATTTCGGTGAGTATCTTCCCACCGATGTCATCTTGGCGAACGGTCGCAGTGCCATGTTGGAGCACAATCCCTGGCCCGGCTATTGGGCACAGGTCAACCATGATGCCATCGTGGAATCCAACAAGGAAGAGGAGGTCCTCTTCTTCATGCGTGCAGGGTCATCGCAAAGCCTTGCTTCCTGTCCCATGATGTGGGCCGGGGACCAGAATGTCGATTGGTCGGAGGATGATGGCTTACCCTCAGTCATAACGGCAGCCCTCTCGCTGGCTATGAGCGGGATGGGCTTGCATCACAGCGATATCGGGGGGTATACCACTCTCTATGGCATGAAAAGGTCCAAGGAGCTCTTGCTCAGGTGGGCTGAGTTTGCCGCCTTCACCCCGCTGATGCGCACCCATGAGGGTAACAGGCCGAAGGACAACTGGCAGTTCGATTCCGACGAAGAGACCCTACGGATGCTTGCATTCTTCACCTCGCTCCATGTCCGGCTCAAGCCGTACCTGATGCACGTGGTGGCAGAGAATGCCGAGCAAGGAATCCCGGTCATGCGACCGCTGTTTCTCCATGACCCGGATCCTCGCTTTTATTCGGTCAAGGATGCCTACTTGCTGGGGTCTGACCTGTATGTTGCCCCGGTGCTCAAGCCGGGTTGCAATGAGCGGGAGATCGATCTGCCCACAGGAGAGTGGGTGCACCTTGTCACCCATGCCTCCTATGCGGATGGGAAGCATGTGGTGGCATCCCCCTTGGGACAACCTGCGGTCTTCTTCCGATGGGGCAGCGAGTTCTCCGAGCTCTTCTCGTCCCTGTTCAATACAGGAACGGAACAGCCTCTTTGAGCGCAGCACGGGGAACGAAGATCTCAATGAGGTTCACGCTCTCCTTCTTCACCACGTAGAGGATGGTGTTGAGCGTGTTCTTGGCCAGGGAGTAGAAACCGCTGGGCTTCTCGGCCTGCTTGGCGGGGATGTTGCCTTCCTGGAAGGCTTCACGATCCTTTGCGCTGGCACTGAAGGTGGAGAAGTCCCAGAGAGAAGCATCGGCACGTGCTTCCAATACAACCTCTTCTTCGTCATCGAGACGGTGGAAGAAATCCAGGCCGGTCAGCTCTTCAACCTCATCAACAGTGGTGACAAAACTCTCGAGGCTCTTGCCCGAACCTTCATTGGGAAGCACGAACCCTATGGCTTTCACCTCAGGCTCATCATAGTCAAGAATCACCTTGTAGTACTGGTTGGGGACAGAGACCTTGTTCTTGCCGATGGTCTTGTAGGGACCGTCGGTCAGCACCGGGCCTGTGACCACATACACAGCTCCCTCGGTATCGGCAAAGTTGCGGACGGTGGCCTCGAGCTTACTCCAGATGCCGCGGTTGAACTGTCCTTCCTGGGGACTCATGTTGCTTAGGTAGAAGGAGCCGCTCATGGCTTCCTCACTGAATGAAAGGTCTGCTGCCGGGATGAGATGGCCCCGGTCATATCCGCTTGAGCGGTAGTCATCCAAGGTGGCCGACCCGGTGACGATGGATGGGTCGCTGCGGAAATCATCCCCCCGCTCGAAGCTGCCGTAGAGCTCCTCGCGGCTCAGGTGGTAGGCGACCCAACGAGCTTGCTCGTGCTCCTCATCGTAGGAAAGAGTGTACCCCGGGTGGGATACCACCAGTTCGGATTTTTCGAAGGAGGGGAGTTCGAGCCCAGTGATTGCCGATCCCGACATTGGGTTCTGCTCAGCTTCGCTGGGAGCAAGGACCAGGGTGAGTATCCACAGAACAAGCAGGACTGCCAGAAGTATGAGGAGCCTCTTGCCCCGTTTCTTTGCCTTGTTCACCCGTGTCCCTGTTTTCCGTCTCGCCATTGGTTCCTCCCCTTTCGATCTGCCCCAGTATACCCAAGCATGCAGAGCTTGAGAACCGGCATCACCTATAGGGAGGAACCACTCTTGTACGGAGAGGTTACGCCCGGATGATGGTTATTGTCCCTTCCTTGGGCTTGCGCATGGCAGGGTAGTCGCCTTTGACATGGCCGACGGCCAGCGTTCCGGTCACCCGATAGCCGTCGGGGATGCCGTAGTCGGATAGCTGCGTATCGATGTCGTGGTTGTTGTTGATCCGGTTGCACCACACCGATCCCAGGCCAAGGGCACGGGCAGCCTGCATCATGTTTGTCAGCGCACAGGCGGTATCTTCCTTCTCATACGCACTGCCAAGCTGGATGGATACCAGGATCAGGGTAGGGGCGTGGTAGAAGAAACTGCCGTTGGTGCCGACGACCAGCGTATCGAGGGCGCGGAGCTTCTGTGGGTCCTGCAGGGCGGTGAAGTGCCAGGTTTCCTGGTTCTTTCCGTTCGGAGCAAGTCTTCCTGCTTCGAGAATCAGAAGCAGATCCTCATCTTTGATCTGCTCATCGGTGAAACTGCGTACGCTCCTGCGACTGAGCAAGCTTTCCATGATTGTGTTCATCGTTGCCTCCATCCTCCTATTGTACCTCTTCCCAGAAAGCCTTCCAATAGGGTATGGTGTGCATCACATGAAGTACCTAACCCAGCTTGCACTCATCTTCGGAATCTGTCTGGTTGGCGACCTTGTCTCAAGCCTCTTGCCCTTCTCCTTTCCCGGCAGTGTCATCAGCATGATCATTGTTCTGGTCTTGCTCTCCACCCGGGCTCTCAAGGAGGAGCACCTTGGCGAGAGTGCAGACTTCCTGCTTCGCAACATGACCTTCTTCTTCATCCCCCCTGGGGTTGGCATCCTGCGCTATGCGGCTCTGGTTCAGTCCATCTGGTGGCAGTTGCTTGTGGTGAACCTTGTCTCCTTGGTTGCCTGCTTTGCAGCAAGCAGCTATACCGTGTTGCTTGTCATGCGCATGCAGCGCCTGATAGCAAGGAGGCACCATGCTTGAGATAGTGCACTCACCCCTGTTTGGCATCATGCTCTCCATCATCTCGTTTCGCATCGGGCTTTGGGTCAACAAGAAGGTGGGCCATCCATTGGCAAACCCCCTCATCATTGCGATGCTCATCGTGGTGGCGGTCCTTACCCTGTTTGACATCCCCCTCGACGCATTTGAGGAGGGTTCTTCCTTCATTTCCATGTTCCTGGCACCGGTCACCGCAGTGCTTGCCCTCACCATCTATCGTCAGCGCAAGATTCTTGCAGGGGCTTTCCTTCCGGTTTTGCTGGGCACCCTGGCAGGGGCGCTGGCAGCCCTCAGCACCATTCGGTTCAGTGCCACCCTTCTGGGTTTGGATGAACGCATGGTGGCAAGCTTGCTCTCCAAGAGTGTCACCACCCCCATTGCTATTGCCATCACCGAGCAGTTCGGGGGTATCCCCGCCCTGACCATCGCCTCGACGGTCATCACGGGTCTGGCAGGGAACCTGCTTGCCCCGGTATTGGGGAAGGTGTTTCGCATCAAGGACCCGGTGGCCCATGGGGTGGGCATCGGCAGTTGCAGCCATGCCCTGGGGACAAGCAAAGCCCTGGAACTCGGCGAGATCCAGGGTGCGATGAGCAGTATTTCGATCAGCTTGTCAGCTATTTGGACGGTGTTGCTTGCGCCGTTTTTCTTCTAGGCGAATGAGGCGGTGCATGGGGACAAACCCCTCACCGAGTGCCTGATAGGTTTCGTGGACAAACATGAATGCTTTCGGATCTTCCTCGTGGACGATCCTGGTCAGGTGGTTGATCTGCTGGTTGTGCACCACCGCCATGAGCATGGTGCGTTCCTTTCCGGTGAAGATTCCCACCCCGTTGATCAGCGTTCCCCCATGGTGCAGCTCGGTGATGATCCGTTTGCCGATCACCTCATGCCGTTCGCTGACAATGTAGGCGGTCTTGGCATACTTGGTACCCAGGCTCATGACCATGTAGTTCACCATCTGTCCCGAAAGGTAGAGGGTGATGATGGCAAACAGGGCCCGTTCAAAGCCAAAGGCAACAGCACCCAGAACGATGACCGAAGCGTCACAGAGAAAGAGTGAGGTCCCCAGATTGAGCGGTGTGTACTTGCTCAGGATCTGGGCAAGGATATCCGTGCCGCCGGTATTGGCACCGCTGCGCAGTACCAGTCCTATGCCGCTTCCCAGCAACACCCCGCCGAATATTGCCGATAGGAGGGTATCCATCCGGTCGATATAGGGGAGGAAGCCCTCATAGGCGGTCATCTGGCCGAAGAAGCTGACCCAGAGGCTCAGGAGCAGGGTCCCTGCAAGGCTTTTGGCTCCATAGATGCGCCCGAAGACCAGCATGCCGATGAGGAAGATCGGGATGCTGATGGCAAGCATCACCAGACCCGTGTCCCAACCGGTGAGGTGGTAGAGGATCGTGGCGATGCCGTTCACCCCTCCGCTGGCTATCTTGGCCGGTGTGATGAAAGTTGCGATGGAGAATCCTGCCAGCGCAGTTCCTCCGACAAGATAGAGCGCCTCGATGACGAGGCGCTTGTTCAGTGTGCTGTGCATACGGGAAGTATGGCTCAGTGGACGTATTTGCGCAAGGTCTCGCGCACCGCACCCTTGCCTGCAAGCAGCTGGGCGAAGTAGGTTTTCACCAGCTCTGCCATTCCGATTGCATTGAGGTCCACTCCCCACAGTGTGGTGTCTGACAACAGGCCATCGAGTGAGGGGAAGGGTCCCTGCATCCCAATCTTGATATCCACCAAGGAAGTCTGCACTTCAGCAAGGCGGGGGTCAGGACTGGGAGTGAAGGGCCGCAGCTCATCGTTGAGGCCGAGCAGGTAGCGGAGCCAGCCTGCAAACACCAGCGGGATGAGTTTGAGATTCTTCACATCCAGCTCTTCATTTGCGAGGTATGCCTTGATCGTCTCGCCGAAGCGGATCGCCAGCTTCTGGCTGGTATCGGTGGCGATTCTCTGGGGGGTGTCGGGCATGAACGGGTTGGGGAAACGGACGGTGAGCACCTCGTCGATGAACTGCTTGGGGTTGAGGATCTTCGGGTCGACGACCACAGGCATCCCCTCCTCATAGCCGATTTTTTCGACCAAGGCTTTCAATTCACTGTCTCTCATCTCGTCGCTGATCAGGGTATGCCCCAGCAAGCAGCCGTAGATGGCGAGGGCGGTGTGCAGGGGGTTGAGGCAGGTGGTCACCTTCATGCGCTCAACCTGGTTGACCGTCTCACGGTCGGTGAAGAAGACACCTGCCTTCTCCAAGGCGGGCCGTCCGTTTGCAAACAGGTCCTCGATGACAAGGTACTGGGACTCCTCTGCATTGACGAAGGCAGCGGTGTAGGTGTTCTTGTCGGTGATGACCAGGGAGGTGTCCTCAAAGCCGTCGGCCTTCAGCATCGCTTCCACCTTTGCATCGGGACGCGGGGTGATCTTGTCGATCATGGACCACGGGAAGGTCACTTCCTGCTCGAGGTAGGTGACAAAGCCAGATTCTGCATGCCCATGCTTGGCCCATGCCTGGGCTATGGTCATGACCGCATCCTGGAGCTTCTGCCCATTGTGCGAACAGTTGTCCATGCTGACCAGGGTCAGCTTGCCGGCCTTTGCAAGATAGCGCTCATAGACGAGGGCGGTGAGTTTGGAGAGGAACATAGTGCTTTTGTT
This sequence comes from uncultured Sphaerochaeta sp., assembly GCF_963667405.1. Classification (NCBI taxonomy): domain Bacteria; kingdom Pseudomonadati; phylum Spirochaetota; class Spirochaetia; order Spirochaetales; family Sphaerochaetaceae; genus Sphaerochaeta; species uncultured Sphaerochaeta sp. Next base: position 417,880 of record NZ_OY763408.1, read on the forward strand.
CGGGCCGTTGGCCAGATCGGCAACCATGGCAGGGTAGAACTCGCCGTTGCCTGCACGCAGGGAGTACCCTTTTTCGGTAATGGTGAAGCTGACCATCTGAAGGCTTGGATTCCTGAAGGCCTGCTGGAAGAACTCCCACTCCTTGGCAAACTGGGGGTCGCACTTGTAGGCATAGGCAACCGAGGCGATGACCTCCTTGTCGATCGATCCATCGCTCTTGAGCGTGACCATCAGGGTGATGTTGTCGTGCTTGTCGTACACCTTGTCGATGATCTCGTAGTCAAAACCTTCTCCGACGATGATGCCTGTCTTGGTGATCTTTTGGTTGAGCAGGTGCTGCTGCAAGGCTGCCGGGAAGACACGGAAGATGTTTCCCGCCCCGAAGTGAACCCAGGTGGGGTTCTGTGCAGTTTCCTTGAGCATTGCGTCTCTGTCAAAGGCAGGAAGGGTGTATCCCTTCTGCTTCCAGGCCTCTTTTGCTTGCAAACCTTCATTGGTAAGTTTCATGGGTGACTCCTGTTATGTGGTGGGACGAAGTCGGAGACCGACGTAGCTGGTCTCCTGCCTGAAGTAATCGGGATAGTGCTGGACCATCAGTTCGGTCTCCTGCAGCAGCTTGGAGAGATGCTTGTCCTCAAGGGTGAGGATCGCTTCCATCTGCTTGGTTCGGAGGGCCTCGATCATGTTGCGGTGTTGCTCGATGATATTGGGAAGTACATTCTTTTCCGAGAAGGAGAGGAGGCGGATCCTGTGATGGTTGCCGCCTTGGTTGGTGATGATCTTCCAGATGCGCTGCATGCCGATCCCACTGAAGATCTGGGAGTGGAACTGGTCGTCAGCTTCAATGAACTTCACGAAATCGTCAGATGCCATTGCATCGACCTGCTCCTCAACTGCACGCTCCATCGCTTGGAAATGCTCTTCCTTGCTCTGGTAGATGAACTTGCGGACTGCACTCTCCTCAAGGCTCTTGCGCAGGAATCTCTCCTCCTCAACCTGCTTGAGGTTGATCAGGGAGACACGGGTTCCTTTCTGGGGGAAGATATCCACCAGATTGTCCCCGCTCAGACGCATGAGTGCGTCCCGTACCGGAGAACGGCTGACCTGCAGCTGCGTGGAGAGCAGCTGCAGATTCAACTCCTCGCCAGGCTTGAACCGCAATGAGAGGATTTCCGAGCGGAGTGTCTGATAGATCTCTTCGCTTGCAGTGACTCTGACGATATTGGCCATTTACTTGCCTGCCTTGCTTTTCTGGATTGCCTCGTAGAGACCGAGGATGTAGCTGGCACCCAAGGCACGGTCATACAGACCATAGCCGGGCATGGCTACCTCACCCCAGATCATCCTTCCGTGGTCGGGTCGTGCCGGACCTTCGAAGTTGATGTCATCCAAAGCCTTCACGATCTCATAGAGGTCGAAAGAACCATCACGGGAAAGGTGGGCTGCTTCCTCGAAGACTCCGGGTTCGAAGTGGTGGAGGTTGCGGATGTGGGCGAAATGGATTCTGCCGGGAAGGGAGCGGATGATGCCGGGGAGGTCGTTCTTGGGGTTGGTTCCGAAGCTTCCTGCGCAGAAGGTGAGCCCGTTGAAGGGTGCATCGACAGCCTGCATGACCTTCATGATCTTCTCCTTGCTCGTGATGATGCGGGGAAGACCGAAGACCGGCCAGGCCGGGTCATCGGGATGGATTGCCATCTTGATGCCCCATTTCTCACAGGTCGGCTGGATTGCCTTGAGGAAGTAGATGAGGTTGTCAAACAATTTCTCTTCGCTCACTCCCTGGTAGGCTTCGAAGAGCTCCTTCACTTTTGCCAGGCGTTCGGGTTCCCAACCGGGCATGGCGAAGCCATTGGAGTTGGAATTGGTCCGGTCGAAGAAGGTCTGCGGGTCGATGCTGTCGACCACCTTCTGGTCGTAGGCGAGTACGGTGGTCCCGTCACTGCGCATCTTGGCCAGGTCGGTGCGGGTCCAGTCGAACACCGGCATGAAGTTGTAGCACACGGTGGTGATGCCTTCGCTGCCCAGGTTCTCCAGGGTTTCGATGTAGTTGGCGATGTACTGGTCCCGCTCCTCGTTTCCGATCTTGATGGCGTCGTGCACGTTGACACTCTCGATGCCCAGGACTTTCAGGCCTGCAGCCTCGACCTCTTCCTTGAGGGCCTTGATTTTCTCCTTGGGCCATACCTGGCCTGCGGGAATATCATAGAGGGTGGTGATGACTCCCTCCACACCGGGAATCTGACGGATTTTCTCAAGGGAAACGGAATCGAATTTAGATCCAAACCAACGAAGTGACATATGCATCATGGTAGGTGCCTCCAAATACTGTTTTATACTAATACTCTAGCATACTAATATATTAGGTGCAAGAGGGAGGAACCCCTTTCTTTTACATTTCAAGAAATCTGACGGAATGGAGTGGGGTTATCTGCGATCACCCATGACCAACAGGGAGGAGGGCCGGTCGAGCAGGAGCGTGCACTCCTTCTTTGTCCGCAGTGCGGAGCAGGGAGCATAGACCGAAATCTGGTCATACATGCACATGGCCACGGCACGAGCCTTGCGCTGGTCAGGCACTGAGCAGATGAGATTCCTGGCTTTGAGAATCTGCCTGACAGACATCGTGATTGCCTTGGTGGGAACCTCTTCAAGGGTAGGGAACCAGCCCTCACTGACCTGCTGGCGCCTGCACCGTTCCTCAAGGTCGACGATGATGTAGGGATCATTGGTTTCGAAGTTTGCCGGGGGGTCGTTGAAGCCGATGTGCCCGTTTTCCCCGATTCCCAGGAAGGCAACATCAATCTCCTGATCTGCAATCAGGGCATTGAGCCTGGCTATTTCGGCCGGGAGGTCTTCAGCATCGCCGTTGATGGCGTGGAAGGCTCCCAGCTTGAGGACCTTTTTCACAAAGCGGTTGTTCAGGTAGTAGCGGAAGCTGGAAGGGTGGCTGTCGCTGATGCCCACATACTCATTGAGGCCGAACGCCTCAACCTTGCTCCAGTCGACATCCGACTCTCCGAGGTGGGCATACAGGGAAAACTGGCTCAGTCCGGTAGCCACGACTATGTACGCTCGTCCATGTTTCTCGATGGCTTCCCTGATGATGGCGAGACCCAGCTTTGCGGCTTGGTATCCCATGTCATGTTTGTCTTCGCAGATGGTGACGCGCATACTCCCTATTCCTCCCGTATGGGTACAGTGTAGCCGAAGCGGGCGTTTGTTTATAGGGCTTTCAGAGAAAAGCTTCCTCACTGGAGCGGTTTGCAGTATTCCACTGGTCACTCTTGATCACCAGCTGACGGCAGATCGGTTCGGCTCCATACGGGGAGAAAAAGCGATCCATGGTCACCGCATCACCGGAGAGGGTGATGAGAATCCGCGTATAGTGCAGGCGGGCCATCTGCCGTGAGAAGGAGTCAAAGAGCAGGCGGAAGAGGCCCAGACCCCGGTACTCACGCCTGACTGCAAAGAACGGGACTTCCACCACACCGTTGTCCAGCAGTTCATAGGCAAGGAAGGCGGCCAAGGCCCCTTCCTGGGTACGGGCGATCTGAAAGTGTGTTGGGGCAAGCAGCTCTATGCGCCGTGCAAGCAAGAAGGATGCAATGGCATCCTCATCTTCACTTGCGCGTCCCATCTCAAGCAACTCCTGCATGAAGAGGGCAAGATCGGGGGGGACCTCTCCCTCTATGCTTTCGAAGGTGAAGTCCTCCAGCAGGATGTCCTCGGTAAGCTCCTCGCACTCAGCGGGCAACTTCAGAAGACCGAGCACTCCCTCCTGTTCGCGGTACCAGGTGATGACCACACGCCTGAGTTGCTCTTCCTTGAAGGCGAACCATTTGCGTTCGAGTATGGGAAGTTCAGCCAGGGTATCCTTGAACTTGCGGAAGACGCCTTTGCCGCTTTGCAGCGCTCCCATGAGCCTGGTCCGGTAAAGCGGGTTGCGCACCCGGTTTGCAAACTGCTCCATCAGGTGGAAGCCGTCGGAGGGTTCCCAGTCAGGGATGGGCAGAAACCGCTCCTCCTGCTGGTTTCCCTCATCCTCGAGAAGGAAGGCGCGCTCCTTCTCTGTGATCAGACTACCCTTCAGGAGGTCCAGATAGAAGCAACTCTCCTGGTCTTCCATGGAGAAAATTATCGATTCAAGCAGCTCTTCGGTCAAGGGAGGCAAGCTGTAGGAGGTTTGTTCAGTATCCATGAAAACCATCATACCCTGTGATGCTTCATCTGGCTAGAGTCGATGGGGGCATGGCTTTGGTTGCCTTGACATTAGTGATAAAAGATACGAATATAAATCTACCGATATTCATTTTGAAATTAGGAGTATATTCATGAGCATTATTGAATTTATCGAAGCCAGGGAGATCCTTGACTCACGTGGTAATCCCACCGTAGAAGTAGATGTCATTCTTGAAGATGGCTCCATGGGCCGTGCAGCGGTTCCCTCCGGCGCATCCACCGGTGTCCACGAGGCTGTTGAGCTTCGCGATGGAGACAAGAGTCGTTACCTCGGCAAGGGCGTCCTGAAGGCTGTTGACAATGTCAACGACATCATCGCTCCCGAACTCGAAGGCATGGATGCTCTTGACCAGGTTGCCATTGACCGCGCCATGATCGCCCTTGACGGTACCCCGAACAAGGCCAAGCTTGGTGCAAACGCCATTCTCGGTGTCTCCATGGCTGTGGCTCGTGCTGCTGCCGACTACCTTGGTCTGCCCCTGTACAAGTACCTTGGTGCCTATCATGCTTGCGTGCTTCCCGTGCCGATGGCAAACATCCTCAACGGTGGCGCTCACAGCGACAACAAGGTTGACTTCCAGGAATTCATGGTAATGCCCATCGGAGCTCCCTCGCTGCGCGAAGGCCTTCGCTGGACTGCCGAGGTTTTCCACAATCTCAAGTCCGTCCTGAAGGGAAAGAAGTACAATACCTCCGTCGGTGACGAAGGTGGTTTTGCTCCTGACCTGCAGTCCAATGAAGAGGCCCTCGAGGTCATCATGGAAGCCATCAAGAAGGCTGGTTACACCACCGGTCGTGATGGGGACTTCATGATCGCCCTTGACCCCGCTTCCTCCGAGCTTTATGACGAGAAGACCAAGACCTATACCCTCAAGTGGACCACCGGGGAGAAGCTGACCAGCGCCCAGATGGTAGACCTGTGGGAAGACTGGGCCAACCGCTACCCGATCATCAGCATCGAGGACGGCATGGCTGAGGATGACTGGGAAGGTTGGAAGATGCTGACCGACCGCATCGGTGATCGTGTCCAGCTCGTAGGTGACGACCTGTTCGTAACCAATGTCGAGAGACTGAAGATGGGTCTTGAGAAGGGCGTTGGCAACTCCATCCTGATCAAGGTCAACCAGATCGGCACCCTGACCGAGACCTTCGAGGCCATTGACCTTGCAAAGCGCAACGGTTACACCTCCGTCGTTTCCCACCGCTCTGGTGAGACCGAGGACAACTTCATTGCTGACCTCGTAGTCGCCCTTGAGACCGGTGAGATCAAGACAGGAAGCATGAGCCGCTCCGACCGTCTTTCCAAGTACAATCAGCTTTTGAGGATCGAGGATTACCTCGGTGATACCGCAAAGTATGCTGGTCGTGACGCATTCCGCGTTCTGTAAGACTGGTACTACACAGTTCATATCTTCGGGGCCATCGCAGTGCGGTGGCCCTTTTTCTTAAGGAGGGCTTGTATGCTGGAAAAACCAAGACACTTGGGGCGAGGGGATACGGTTGCCACCGTGAGCCTGAGCTGGGGCGGTGCAGGCGATGCTGAGCTTCTTTGGCGGTATGAGGTAGGCAAAAAGCGGCTTGAGGATGTCTTCGGCCTGAAGGTGGTGGAGATGGAGCACACCCTCAGCGGGAGTGCCTTTCTCGCAGAACATCCGCTTCTTCGTGCCCAGGACCTGCACCAAGCCTTTGCAGATAGTGAGATCAAGGCGGTGTTCAGCTGCATCGGTGGGGATGACAGCATCCGCATGCTGCCCTACATAGACTATGAGCTGCTCTCGCGCAATCCCAAGATCTTCCTTGGCTACAGCGACAGCACCGTCACCCATCTGATTTTGTACAAGGCAGGGATATCCTCCTATTACGGACCATCGGTGCTTGCTGAGTTTGCCGAGAACCTTGCCGTCTACCCCTACACTGAATCGTGGGTGCACAAGCTGCTGTTCTCAACAGATCCTGTTGGCTTGGTTCCCATGCCAAGCCATTGGACAGGGGAGTACCTGCCGTGGACGCAAGGAAACCGTTGCATAGCGAAAACGCTGAATGTGCATGAGGGAGCACAGGTCCTGCAAGGCGAAGGGGTTATGGAAGGCCCTTTGCTGGGAGGTTGCCTTGAGACACTGGATATGTGCATTGGTACCGAAATCTGGCCCGATTTCACCGACTGCCTGCTCTTTCTGGAGACAAGTGAGCTGGCGGTGAGTCCCGAGCGGTTCCAGCAGCTGCTCAATCGCCTGATGGGTGCAGGGTTTTTTGACGAGAGCAGGGGACTCCTGTTTGCAAAACCCTATCAGGGAATCCATCAGCAGGAGTACCACACCATCCTCAAAAAGACCCTTGCCGAGCATGGGCTTGCGGATATGCCGGTGGCTGTCAATCTTGCCTTCGGCCACAACGAGCCGATGTGCATCCTTCCCTATGGCTCGATCGGCCGCTTTGATTGCAGCTCCAGGCAGTTCAGTCTTTTGGAGCCTGCGGTGAACTGAAAGCCGACCTGCAGGCAAGCCAGACGGCAACCAGACCTGCCGTCAGTTGAGCCAGGTCAGTCCATGTCCCCAGGGCCCGGGTGCTCTCAAAAAGAGGCAGGCTGGGAAGCGAAGAGCCTTGGTAGTTGCAGATGAGCGCCACAAAGAGATTGTTGGCGGCATGCACAGCCAGAGCTATCTCAAAACCGCCGCTTTGCAGGCTCATGGAAGTGACCAGAAAACCAAACAGCGCATAATAGCCGAGAACGATGGCTGGGCTCTGGGCTTGTGTTAGCTCACGGTTGCCCAAATGCGGGAGGGCGAAGAGCAGGGCTGAGAACAGGCTGGCAAAGAGACGGTGGAGCTTGCCTACCCTCAGGGTTTTGCCGGTGACTATGCGAACAGGGAGGATGCGGAAAAGCACCTCCTCTGAGCTGGTCTGCATCGGGGTGATCGCCACGACCAGGAGCAGCATCAGCAGCTTCTGGCGCAATGGGGCCGGATGGATACTGATTGAGTCAGGATCGGAGAGAAAGAAGAAAAGCAGAAACAGCGTTGCGGTGAAAAAGTAGGCGAGAAAGGCCCTGCCGAAGAGGGGAAATCGGAAGCGGCTGTGATCGGTTGCAAGCTGGGTGAAGGAACGGGCGAGCAAGAAGCGCAAGGAAACCACAATGCCAAGGCCCATGGCGAGGAACGGGGCGTTTGCTGTCAGATAGGGAAGGCCGATGGGGTGGATGAGTTGGACGGCAACAGGCCCGAAGAGAATCCAGAAGGCACTGACCAAGACCATCGAAAGGGCGAGCGACAGGCTTTCCCTCTGGTAGGTATGCCGGCCTTGCTCCATATTTCCTTCCATTTGGTGTTCTTTGTCCATGACGTAGGCTCATGGTACACACAATCATGGTATACTGCAATCCATGAGTGTCCACACAAAGCGTTCGTATGTCCACCAAGCGTTCGAGCAAGGGTATGTCTGTGTGTTTCCTACGGAAGTCGCAGCGCGTTCGTACCTGCTTGACTACGCCCTGCACAGCAAGAAGGGAGCCATCCTCAAGGAACGGGCCATCTCCTTTGATACCTTCCGCTCCTATTTTCTCAGCCGTCATGAGACGCTGCGCCCGTCCAATGAGCTGATCAGAAGGCTGTTCATCCACCAGCTGCTGGGCGAGGGAGCGTCGCTCACCTGTCTGCTCAACCCTGCATATCCCGAGGCAAACACCCGGTTCGCAACCTACCTTGCCCGCCTGCTTCCGTCCCTCTCGGCAGCCTGTGATGAGCAGATCCTCAGTGAGCTCGATCCAGAGCTGGCACACGATCTGGTGTTGCTCTACCAGCGGTATGCCCAGTTTCTGGCCACACACCAACTCTTTGAGCCTCGCTACGAGGCGGTGCATGAATTGCCTGCCTCTGAAGTGGGGAAACAGTACTGCATCCTCTTTTGCGATACCATCAGCGAAGCCACAACACTCTACGAGCAGTTGGGAAGACCCTCGTATCTCACCCTCTCCCCAAGCCCGGAACCATCCGAACCAGCTACGCTTACCGTCCATGCAAATCACATCCAGGAGATCCGCTCGGTCATCCGTTCGGTCCATGCCCTGCTGGAACAGGGAGTGCGCGCCCACTCGATCATCATCGGTTGCGCCAGCATGGATACCCTCTTGGGTACTCTCTCAGAGGAGGCCCGCCGCTATGATGTCCCCCTCTCGGTTCGGGAGGGCAAATCAGCGCTTTCCTATCCCAGCGGGAGGTTCCTCTCGCTTCTGCAGGAGGTCTATGACCAGCAATTCAGCCTGGAAAGCCTCAAGTCCCTGTTGCTTGATCCGAGCATACCCTTTGGCGATCGGGATACGTTGCACCGCTTCCTCGCCCGTGCGGTGGACAAGTCCATCGTGAAGGGTTCGTATGAGCTGCGTGACCAGTACACCGAGATGCTGGGACAGCGGGATTTGGTGTCTTGGTACAAGGATTTCAAGCGCAGCATCACCTCCTTGGTCACTGCACGTGGCATTGAGGAGTTCAGGCGCAAGCTCAACCACTTCCAGGATACATACTTCGTGGCAGAACAGTGGCATGGGAGTGCTGACGAGGAAGTTTACTCCTTCTGTCTCGACACCATGCAGCAAGTGAAGTCTGCCATGGAGAGTTGCGGTCTTGATTCCTACCCCAACATCTTCTCGCTCTTGCTCTCCTACCTTGAGACCAGAACCTATGTGAAACAGCAGCATGAAACAGGCATCCCCGTCTATGCCTGGCCACAGGTTGCTCCCCTGATAGGCGAGCATCTCTTCATTCTCGGCCTGGACCAGGAGTCCTCGGTTTGCCAGGATGCACCGCTCTCCTTCCTTCCCGAGTATGTGGATCCGGCTCTGGTACAGGGTGTCGACACGACGCTTGCCAATCTCAAGACAGCCTGTCTGGGACCTGCGTCGGTGCACCTCTCCTGCCATACGAGAAGCTATGAGGGGGAGGCCCTTCCTCCTGCCTACTTCTTTGAGCATGATGCCTTGCAAGCGGGAAATGTGGACCTCTCGCTGGATCCCTATCAGGAGGAGCTGTTGCTGCATGCCGGCAAGCCGACTGCTTCGGTGAAGGTGACCAGAAGCCAGCAACAGTGGTTTGCACAGGCCCTTTCGACCTCACTTGCGCTGCGCAGTGACGATACTGCACGCCATCCTGTGCAATCGGCGTTGGTCGGCAGACTCTACAAGGAAGAGGAGGATGGGAGGTATCTCTCCCTCTCTCCCACCAAGCTTGATCTCTTCCTCCGCTGTCCCTATGCCTTCCAGTGTCGGCACCTCTTGGGCATTGAGGAGAAGAACTACGACGTGCAGGTGGTTGACCACCGGCAGATCGGCACGCTGTTGCATGAAGTCTACCAGCGTTTCTTTTCCGAGATTGTTTTTTTCGATCCTGGGAAGATGGAGGAGTACGAGAGTCGGTTGCTCTTCCACTTCGACCAATGCTTGGTGGACCATTACTCCCTCAATGGGCCCACCCCCTCACTACGCAGTTATCTGGTTGCGACCTACCGGGAGCAGATTCTGGCAATTCTTGCAGAGGAAGCGCGTCTCTTTGCCGATACCCGCTCAATAGGTTTTGAGCAGGCACTCACACTCAAGGAGGATGGGCTCGAGTTGTACGGCCGGATTGACAGGATCATCAGCCTCGGAGACGAGGATGAGAAACGATATGCCGTCATCGATTACAAGAAGTCCACGGTAAAGGCAAAACGGGTGACCGAGGATCTTGCTTCCTATCAGTTGCCGCTCTACCGCCATCTGGTCGAGCGGGTGATGGGAGGGAAGACCGCCAATGCTTCGTATTACAGCATTGCAGAAGGCAAGTACTACAGCCTTTGGGAGCATGAGGACGATGAGAAAGCCCTCTTCTGTGACGATGCTCTGGCCGAACGGCTTGAGAGGATCAAGGATGCGGTTGCTCAGGGGCTTCTCATGGCAACTCCTTCCAAGAAGAGCTGTGAAGGGTGTGCGTATCGCTCGCTCTGCAGAAGGAGATTTGCAACAGCATGACACGATTTGAGGAATTGCTCGCCCAGCAGGGTACCCGCTTGGATGCAGACCAGAAGGCAGCCGTGTATGCAGACGAGAACTGCATCGTCAGTGCCGGAGCAGGCTCGGGAAAGACCACAGTGCTCAGCTATCGGTTCCTGAGGCTGGTTCTGGAGGGGAAGGCGGCCGCCAATGAGATTCTCACCCTGACCTTCACGCGCAAGGCAGCACGGGAGATGCATCAACGCATCCATCGGCTTTTGCTCTGTGCCAAGGATGACCCGCGCATCGCCGCCCAGCTTGCCAAGTTCGACCAAGCCCCCATCTCCACACTGGACAGTTTCTGTTCCTCGATTGTCCGCAGCAGCTCGGTCTCCTACGGTATTGCCCAGGATTTTGCCATCGATGATGAGCAGAACCTTGCCAATGCGCGCCAGTGCGCTGTTCGGCTGCTGGATGACCCGAACCGTTCGGAGGGTGCAAAACTGATCAGCACCCTCTATTCCCCTGAGGATCTTGTCGACTCGGTTCTGGTCCCTCTGCTGACCCAGCACTACTATCTTCCCCAACAGGTGGCCGATGATGCCCAGCAGAGAATCCTTGAGGCGGTGAGAGCCCGCTATGACCAGCTGATGGGGCCATTCCAAACGCTGTTGCTTCGCTACAGCTCGCTCACCGACTCGGCAAAGACCGTGCAGGGGGTGAAAGAGGATGCGGCCGTGCTGCTGGATGGCCTTTCGTCTGCCACCACAGATGAGGACGTGTTCACCCTGCTTGCCTCTCCGATGGGCTTTCGCAGGAAGAGTGCGGGCAAGAGCGAGGACCTGCTCTATATCAAGGATACCTATGATTCGTATCTTGGGATGCGCCGCCTGCTCTGCCTTGCCTTGGCGGTGCTTACCGGAAAGCAGCAGCTTGCGGACATCATTGCGTTTGTGAAGGAGCTGGTGGCAGCCTACCAGATGGAGAAACGCAAGAGCGGTATTCTCACCTTCTCCGATGTTTCTTCCCTTGCTGTTGAGATCCTCAAGGAGAACAAGGCACTGCGCAGGTATTTCAAGCAGCAATTCCGCTATATCATGATCGATGAGTTCCAGGACAACAACGAACAGCAGAAGGAGTTGCTCTACTTGCTTGCCGAGCGGCTTGACCGGGAAGGGGAGGGTGTTCCCAAGGCAAGCGACCTTGAGCAGGACAAACTCTTTTTCGTCGGTGATGAGAAGCAGTCCATCTACCGGTTCCGAGGTTCCGATGTACGGGTGTTCAAGCGCTTGGCCGGGGAACTGAAGGCAATCGGGGGCAAGTCGCTTGAACTTGCCACCAACTACCGCAGCGAGCCTGCCCTGATCGAGTGGTTCAACACCCTCTTTCCTTCCATCATGGCCAACGATGGTGAGGAGTATGAGGCAAGTTTTTCCAGCCTGAAGACCAGAGCGGCCAGTGAAGGCATTCGAAGCACCGCCAACATTCTGATCAAACCCTATGAGGAGAGTGATCGCGATGACGAGGAGGAAGAGGCAAAGGACAGTGATGCGGAAGCCTATCGCGTTGCCGTTCTGATCAAGGAGATGCTGAGCGGGGAGCGCTTTCTCATTCCCTCTTCAGGGGGACCGAGAAAGCCCAAGGCGAGCGATATCGCCCTGCTTTTGCGTTCGACAAGCAACCAACTGAGCTTTGAACGGGCGTTCCGTCACCAGTCGATACCCTATACGGTGCAGTCTGCACGCTCGCTGATGCTTGAGGCCCTTGCCAGTGACTTCTACGCCATGCTTCAGCTCGCCCTGTACCCGGAGGATCGTCATGCGTATGCCACCGTGCTTCGCAGTCCCTTCTGCAAGCTCAGCGATGCAAGTCTTGTGCTGGTGCTCGAAGAGTCCCAGCTTTTCTCCACCCCACCGGGACTTGGAAGCGAGGATCTGGTGAGACTGCAGGCGGTGCAAGCTTTCTATTGCACGTTGCTTGAGGCAATGGCAAGCGAGAGCCTCAGCCAGCTGGTCTACCGTCTCTGGTATGAGAGTGGCTACTATCTGAGCCTGTGTGCCCACCCAGAATACCAGGCCTACCGTGAGCACTACACCTTCTTTCACCGGCTTGCCCAGAAACAGGAAGCGGCCGGGCACCGTGTCAGCCAGTTTGTAGACTACCTGCGGCAGAATCTGGCACAGAATGAGAAGCTTGATGACCTTGAGGTGATCAACGAGGTGGAGGAAGGGGTGCAGATCATGTCGATCCACAAGTCGAAGGGCTTGGAGTTTCCCATCGTCATCGTGGCGAATGCCTCCTCCAAGGGAAGAAACCAAAAAGAGAAATTGAGCACCTGTGCTGACGTGGTTCTGCCACACTATCTCAACCAGAGGTTTCACATCTCGGCAACCAAGACCGAGACGGCCAGACATGCAGGCATCCTCTTTGACGAGGGTGAGGAACAGCGTCTCCAGCTGGCCGAGCTCAAACGGCTTTTGTATGTTGCCCTTACCCGTGCGGAAACCCATCTGGTGGTAAGCGGTGCCTTCGGCAAGAACAACCGCGCCCTTGGGGAAGGAAAGCCGGCCGATACCCTGATGCTTCTGATGACACGCAGCCTGGGCTTGGACATCAGCAATCCTGAGCACGAGGAAGGAGTGCTCTCCGTCCAAAGGATCGAATCCATCAGTGAAGGCTCGCTGTATCAGGGGAGTGGTGAGTCGGAGCAAGCCTTTCTCCAGCGTCTGGGTTCGGTTCGAGGCTGGTATGAGACACAGTTGCCCGCCTTCGATCTCCGGCCCAACCGCTATGCAGTCACTGCATTGGCAGCCCATGAGGAGCAAACGCTTCCGCCCAATCTTCCCCTGTTTCCCAGTGATGCGCTGCTCAAGAATGCTGATCTGAGTGCCGCCTTCGGGACGTTTGTGCATGCGCTGTGTGAGCAGATGGTTCTCAAACATGCGCTGGACGAGGTACGCACGTTCATGCCGGCAGAACTCTCACGTGCGTTGGGGGAACGGGAGCAGACAGTTGTGGCCGAGGACGGCCTCGCCCTTGCCTCAGCCTTCTTCCACAGTGAATGGTACCACCGTGAGGTCGAGCCCTATGCAGTCTCCGCTGAGGTCGGATTTTTCAGCACCTTGCAGCATGAGGGTGAGGAAGTGGTGGTTGAGGGATCGATCGACCTGTTGGTTGATCGCGGGGATCACTACCTGGTCATCGACTTCAAGACCGACCGGGCAAGGGATGCCGAGGTGCATCGGTTCCAGGTGGAGACGTACATGATGGCAGTCAGAAGAATCTACCAAAGGCCGGCCAAAGGATGTATCGTATACCTCAGGGATGTTGATGCCATAGACGTATGGGAAGGAGAGCATGATGATACGGATACCCTTTGATCAGGTGCAGCAGATGTGCAGGCGTGTGCTGGAAAGTCGAAACATGAGTGAAGAGGATGCCATTCTCAGCAGCAGCCTGATTGCACAGACCAGCTTGGAGGGAGTGTACTCCCATGGTTTGAACCGCTTCCCCTGGATGATCCGAAAGATTGATGCCGGGAATATGTTGGTGGACAAGCATGCCCAAAAGGTTGGTTCGTTCGGCGTGCTGGAGCGTTGGGATGGGATGGGTGGGGTGGGAAACCTGAACGCCCATACCTGCATGCAGCGCGCCATTTCCTTGGCCAAGGAGCACACCATCGGCTGTGTTGCCCTGAAAAACACCACCCACTGGATGCGCCCGGGCACCTACGGCCTGATGGCGGCAGAGGCGGGGTGCATCGGAATCCTGTGGACCAACACCATGCCTCTGATGCCGGCTTGGGGCGCTACCAATGCGACGGTGGGAAACAACCCACTGGTTCTTGCCATCCCGAACAAGGATGAGCCGGTGTTGGTGGATATGGCCATGTCGCTGTTCAGCTACGGGAAGCTTGAGACCTACGCCCGGGAAGAGCGGGAGCTTCCGGTTCCCGGAGGCTATGATGAGCAGGGTAATCTCACCACCGATGCCAAGAAGATCATGGAGATCAGGAGGCCCTTGCCGGTTGGGTTCTGGAAGGGCACCAGCCTGGCACTCGCCCTTGACCTCATCGCAGCAGCCCTCAGCGGAGGGGCGACCACACGGCGCATCGGACTGGAAGAAGGGGAACTGGAAGCCTCCCAGGTGTTCTTCGCCATCGACATCTCGGCTTTTCCCGACCGGAAACAGATAGAGGAAGAGATTGCCGCCAGCCTTGCCCAGATCAAGGACTCCAAGCGGGAAGATCCTTCGGTTCCCATTCGCTTCCCCGGTGAGAAACGGCTCGCCCTGCGTCAGGAGAATCTGGAATTGGGCATCCCGGTGGACGAGCGTATCTGGGACGAGATCTGTTCGCTCTAGACTGATCCGAACATCAGCGGGAAGAGAACGACGACGACCAGGAACCAAGAGCCATAGAGGGCGAAAAAGATGCTTTGCATCCTTGCCATAGACTTTCCCCTGAGCATGGTCAGTGCAAGAGCGCCGAGATTCGCCCCCAACAGCAGGTTCTCCGAAAGAACGGCAAGCCTGTTCGGGGTGATCCCATAGCTGAGAAAGCGCTGGGTGATGGCAAGCAGGGCTGCCAGATCGATGGCCAGCGCCAGCAGCGAAGCGGTGATGATCAGGGGTTTGTACCAGGAACTGAGTTGCTCCTGTTCCCAGAGGTTTGCCGCAAGCAAGATCATCAGCAACACCAAGGCAAGCAGAAGATCGATGCCCAAAAGCAGGCTGCGGTCTTCTGTGAAGCTTCCCTTTCCGGCAAGCAGGGCTATCAGGAAGGCCGCCATCATAAGAGTGAAGAGGGGAAGAAAGAGCTTGGCCAGAAGGCGCAAGAGTGTCCCCATACCCAGGTTTCTGGTTCCCAAAAGATAGAATGCAAGCAAAGGCAGGGCTGGAAAGACAGCAGTCAGCACAAAGCTGGAGACAAAGCTTTCCACATCCATGCCGATGGCCTCGAACAGGAACAAGCTCAGCATCATCAGCACCATGACAGAGCAGAAAAGCAGGAAAGTCAGCAGGGCTGCCTCACAGAGGTTTTGCAGATGCTTTGCCATATGCTCCGGCCAGTTGTTTTTCTGTTTGACGGTGGAGAGGAGCAGCAGGCACAAGAGCGGCAGGTGCAGGGCACTGAGTGCAAAGCTTTGGCTTGTCGGATTGATGCGCAGGGTGACGGTGAAGGTGAGGGAGAGCGCGAGCAGGGCGAGTGCAAGGACAAAGCGGTAGAGATAAGCACGCTGGCCGCTTGCAAGCAGGACCGCCAGCGGAGGAAACACCAGAAAGCTCAGGTAGAGGGCATAGTAGGGAAGGTTTGCATCGCTTGGGGGAAACCCGAACAATGTGGGAAGCTGGGAGACTACTACCTGGATGGCAAGCAGGATCAGCAGGTGTTTGGTGGCATAAGTTTGCATTGCCTGTTCGACGAGTCTGAACGAGGCTCCCTGACGGTGCAGCGACACCAAGGCGGCTTCCTCGCGGGGAAGCAGTGTTTCCAGTTCTGCCTGCAGGATCTGTTGTTCCTGCAGTTGTGTGGCACTTTTGCCCTCTTGCCATTGCCCTACCAGAGTTTTCATACAGTTTCTCCAATGTGTAGCTTGCCATGAGAGAAACAAGTTGCCAAGGGTGAGGATACAGAAAAAGAAGAGGTTGGCAGTGTATCTGCCAACCTCCCTGGTGAATGATCCTTGGGGATCTAGTAGCGACCGTACAGCGGTCCGAACGTTGAGCAAGCCCTGAAATCCGCTCCTTCCTTGTCCATGCCGAGCATCGACCAAGCGCTTGGGCGGAAAATGTCCTTCTCGTCGACGTTGTGCATGCATACCGGGATGCGCAGCATCGAGCAGAGCGTGATCAGGTCGGCACCGAAGTGTCCATAGCTGAGCGCACCGTGGTTGGCTCCCCAGTTTGCCATGACGGAGTAGACGTCCTTGAAGGGGCCTTCCTTGCCGTTGGTGCGGGGCACGAACCACGTGGTCGGCCAAGTCTGGTCTGTCCGCTTGTTGATGGTGTCGAAGACCTCATCAGGAACATCGCAGGTCCATCCTTCAGCAAGCTGGAGTACCGGGCCTACGCCCTTGACCAGGTTGACGCGAACCATGGTCAGCGGCATGCCGCCTTCGCTGAGGAAGGTGGAGGAGAAGCCGCCGCCGCGGAAGTAGCCGCAGTTGGCGACACTGAAGCGGGTGTTCTCGAGCGTCTTCTGCACGTCCTCTGCAGTGATCTCCCAGTA
Organism: uncultured Sphaerochaeta sp.; assembly: GCF_963667405.1. Classification (NCBI taxonomy): domain Bacteria; kingdom Pseudomonadati; phylum Spirochaetota; class Spirochaetia; order Spirochaetales; family Sphaerochaetaceae; genus Sphaerochaeta; species uncultured Sphaerochaeta sp. The sequence continues at coordinate 434,304 of NZ_OY763408.1, forward strand.
GCGTTTCATCTCGCTTTCGCCTGCCTTGTTCTTCATCTGCCCAGCAGCATCGAGGGTGGTTGCTCCGCTGTTGATCAGGTGGATGAAGCCTTCCTTGGCAAGACCGGTGGGCTTCCAGCCGGTAACCCGCTCGACCGACTCAGGGCTCCAGTAGGTGCGTACATCACTGAAGATGGCCGCACGGTTGGTCAGCAGTTTGCAGAAGAGCATGCTGATGCCATTGAGGTGGTCGTTCTCGGTAGCCATGACATAGGGCTCACGGATGCCGTTCCAGTCGAAACTGGTGGTGAGCATGGTCTCCATGAAGTCGCCGTTCGGCCAATGGTCGGTCCACTGCCTCTGTCCCTGGAAGCCTGCGAAGAGGGCGTTGTGTCCCAACGCTTCCTCGCGGAAGCCAAGGGATTCGAGCTGCTTGTTGCCGACCATCATGTCGCGGCAGATCATCGTCATTTTTGTGCAGTACTCCCAATCCTTGGCGAGCTGCTCATCGCTTCTTCTGTTCTCCGGAGCATTTGCGGTATCTTCTGCCTGGATGCAGTTCTCACGCACCCATGCGATGGCCTTCTTGTACTCGGCGGGATCGAGAATATCCTCTGCGATGCGGCGTTCGATCTCGCACATGTCCACCACCTCGGTTCTCATTCCCAGGTAGTCCTGCAGCAGGTCCTGGTCGACCAAGGAGCCCGCGATACCCATCGACATGCCGCCGATGGAAAGGTAACTCTTGCCTCGCATGGTTGCCACAGCCAGGGCTGTACGGGCAAAGCGGAGGATCTTATCGGCCACATCGTCGGGAATGGAGGTGTCACTGTTGTCCTGCACATCGCGCCCGTAGATGCCGAAGGCAGGAAGGCCCTTCTGGGTGTGGGCTGCCAGGACTGCCGCCAGATACACAGCACCCGGTCGTTCGGTTCCATTGAAACCCCATACAGCCTTTACGGTAAGGGGATCCATATCGAAGGTCTCGGTCCCGTAGCACCAGCAGGGGGTTACCGTAAGGGTGACAGCCACCCCTTCCCTGGCAAATTTCTCAGCACAATCGGCACTCTGCCTGACTCCACCAATGGTGGTGTCGGCGATGATGCACTCAACCGGTTCTCCGGTAGTATGGAATACATGATCGCTGATCAGCTTTGCTGCAGCCTTGGCCATGTTCATGGTCTGGTCTTCCAGCGACTCGCGCACCCCTCTTTGTCTTCCATCAATAACCGGCCTTATGCCGATCTTCGGAAGCGAGGATGCATAGCGTCTCTCAGGCCCTATGCATTTCATTTCAGATTTATTTGCCATCCCATCCTCCTTGGTATATGATACGAAATGTAATCGTTTACATCAGGTGCAGTATGGCACACGATGTGTACAAATGCAATCCATTTTACGCAGGAGAGACCTATGTTGAAAATGCTTTCCCCAATCCTGGGGCCGGATTTGCTGAAAATTCTCATGGAAATGGGCCATGGTGATGAACTGGTCATAGCTGATGGGAATTTTCCCGCTGCAAGCATGAATGAGCGGGTGGTTCGCCTCGATGGCAATGGGGCGGAAGCGGTGTTGCGGGCTGTGCTTTCCGTCTATCCCCTGGACAGCTATGCCCCCAATGCCTTTTTGATGGAGAAAGTCAAAGGGGATGCGGTGGAAACCCCGATCTGGGCCTCCTTTGAGCAGATTGCCAAGGAAGGCGATCCAAACTTCAAGGGCTTCGGCAATCTTGAGCGGTATGCTTTCTACGAGCGCAGCAAGAAAGCATACGCCATCATTGCAACCAGCGAATCTGCACTCTATGCCAATGTCATCCTGAAAAAAGGGGTGGTAGTCTAGTCGGCAGTGGGGGTTGTCCAGAGCGTCTTGTACTGGCGAGGACTCATCTGCATGTGGCTTCTGAACTGCCTTGCGAAGTAGTTGGCATCGGAAAATCCGGTTTTCTCACTGATACGCTCAATGCTCAGGTTCGTGGTGAGCAACAGTGTCGAGGCATAGGCAATCCTGCGGTGGATGTGAAAGTCCACCGGGGACCAGCCTGTGGAGAGCTTGAACTGGCGATTGAGGGTGCTTGCGCTCATGTTTGAGACACCGACAAGCTCCTCGAGGGAGATGCTTCGGTCGAGGTGTTTCTCCATATATGCAATGATGTCCTGCAGCCTTGGGTCTTCCTGGTAGACGGTTCCCTTGCGCGAGGTGTAGAAGCGGCAGATGAGAATCATCAGCTGCAAGAGCTTTGCATACGCCAATGCAGCGGCCCCGTTTCCATAGTCCTGACCTTCAGACTCTTTTTTTATTGCACCGACCAGTGAGAGGATTTCTGAGAGTTGGTGTCCGCTGAGACGGACCAGGGGGAGATTGCTATCTTCCTGGAGAAAGACTTCCCGAAACCCGCTCACTTCCCGCAAGTCGGGCAGATGGCCTGAGAAGGCCTTCTCCCCGATGAGGACGTCATAGAGGACCAACCCTTCGATGTCGGCATACCCATGTACTGTGCCCGGCTTGATAAAGAAGACCATTCCTTCCTGCAAGGGGCGGCTCTCTGCTTGCAAGAGATGTGTCCCTTTTCCCGAAGCAACCACCACCAGTTCGTAGAACTCGTGGCTATGCAAGGAAAAAGGAATCTCGGGATCCCGATGAAGAACCTTCAGAGGCAAGCGGTTTTCCCGGAAAAACATCGCAGAATGCAGTATGTAGCTAGACATGGTAAAATCGTGCTAGAATTTGACTATTCTGTCAAGGTAAAAAGATGAAAAGATGCCACACTTATGGGTGTAGAGCAGAATGCACAGGAGGTTTGTCATGTCACCGTATGAAACAGCCAAGTCACGATATGCGCGATATGGAGTCGATACCGATTCGGTTTTGGAACAGCTGGCGAAGATTCCCATCTCGATCCACTGTTGGCAGGGAGATGATGTCGGAGGGTTCGAACGCCCCGACTCCCAACTTGCGGGAGGAGGCATCCAAACCACAGGAAATTATCCCGGCAAGGCAAAGACCATTTCCCAGCTGCGTTCTGACATCGAGAAAGTGCTGACCTTGGTGCCGGGTTCGCACCGTCTGAACCTCCACGCCTCGTACGGCGAATTCGGCCCGGTCTTTGTCGATAGGGACCAGATTGAGGAGAAGCACTACCAGGGCTGGGTGGATTGGAGCAAGAAGGTTGGTCTTCCGCTTGATTTCAACGGAACCTTTTTCAGCCATCCTCTTGCCGACGACGGATACACCCTTGCCAGCAAGGACGAGCGCATCCGCCGTTTCTGGATCGAGCATGCCAAGCGCTGTCGCAAGATAGCAGCTTGGATCGGTGAGCAGCAACTCTCTCCCTGCATCCTGGATACCTGGGTACCCGATGGTGCAAAGAACTATACGGTGGACAAGTTCGGCTACCGTGCAATCCTCAAGGAGAGCCTGGACGAGATCTTTGAGACCGAGTATGACCCGGCCTTCATGCGTGATGCTCTGGAGACGAAGTTGTTCGGTATCGGGAGCGAGGCGTTTGTCGTCGGCTCGCATGAGTTCTACATGAACTATGCTGCACGCAACAACAAGATGCTGTGCATCGACATGGGCCACTTCCACACGGAGGAGGACATCTCTGACAAACTCTCCTCAATCCTGTTGTTCGATGATGAGATTCTCTTGCACGTAAGTCGTCCCATGCACTGGGACAGCGACCATGTGGTATTGTTCAACGACAAGATCAAGATGGTAGCCGAGGAGCTGGTCCGTAGCGGAAAGCTTGACAATTCCCATATCGGCCTGGATTTCTTCGATGCCTCGATCAATCGCATCGGAGCGTGGGTTACCGGGGTGCGGGCAATGCGCAAGGCCTTGCTGTTTGCCCTGCTGCAGCCGATCGATCTTCTGATAGAATATGAAGAGGGTGGCAACGGCTATGGAACCATGTCCTTGCTTGAACTGCAGAATGTGCTTCCGTTCGGTCTGGTCTGGGATGAGTTCTGCAGCAGGCACAACGTGCCGCTGGAGGATGACCTGATCAAAATCATCGGAGAGTACGAGAACTCGGTTCTCAAGGAGCGTTCATGAGTTTGCAAGAGCTGTTGGAACACTCCCGCCGGTACGGAAGCGATCCTGCCTTCGTGCTGTTGGGTGGGGGGAACACCTCCTACAAGGAGGGGAGAACCCTTTTTGTCAAGGCAAGCGGCCATGCACTGGGAACCATCGGAAAGGAAGGGTTTGTGCGCATGGACCTCGATCTCTTGGACCAGATCTGGCACAAGCAGTACAGCCAGGATGACGAGGAGCGTGAGGACGAGGTGCTCAAGGACATGATGTTCTGCCGCCTGGAAGGGGAGACTGCACGTCCGTCGGTTGAGGCGTTGCTGCATGCACTGCTCCCGTTCCCCTACGTGGTGCACCTGCATCCTGCCCTGGTCAACGGTCTGACCTGTGCCCAGGAGGGGGAAGCTTCCGTCCATAGGCTCTTTGGCGATGCGCTTTGGGTGGAGTTGGTCAAACCGGGCTTCATCCTTGCAAACATCGTGCGCGATCGTCTTGTCGAACACCAGGAAAAGACGGGAAAAGTATATTCGCTGATTTTCCTGCAAAACCATGGGATCTTCGTTGGTGGCCAAAGCCTTGGGGAAATCGAGCAGGTCTATGCAAAGGTTCTGGGAACCATCGAGGCCCAGCTGGTGCGAAAACCCGACTTCACCGACCTTGGGGCGGATGAGGTAAAGGTTGGCCAGGTGATGGATGTGCTGCAGGCTTTTGGCAAGGAAAAGGTTCTCTTCAGAAACACGGTGGAGTTCAAAAGGATTCTTGCCGACCGCTCCTCCTTTGCCAAGGTTTCCTCATCGTTCACCCCGGACCACATTGTCTATGCGGGGTTCAAGCCGCTGTGGGTCGATGAGGGTGCTGAGGTGAAGAAGGCGTTCGTACAGTTTGAGCGGGAGCATGGGAGTTCACCGAAGATTGTCTGTGTCCAGAACCTGGGTGTGTTCTCCCTGGGGGAGAAGCCGCTTCCCCTCTTTTTCGATACGGTGGCCATCAGCGTGTACAGTGAGAGCTTCGGCGGGCCGCGGTTCATGGACGAGGCGATGATCAACTTCATCAGAAACTGGGAAGTGGAAAAGTATCGCTCCCAGGTTTCCACCTCCTGAGGCAGGTCTGCCGGATGACACTTGAGCGTCTGAACGTACAGTGCAACAAGGCAATGCCCTTTGTCACCCCCATCGGGGTGGCTCTGGGCTTGCTCTTGGGTTCGCGTCTTGCCCCATTCAAGGAGCTGAGTACGCTCTTTTTCGCCATCATCACGTTTGTGGGAGCCTTGGGTATCAGCTACCGGCAATTTGCTCTTGCCCTGCGTCGGCTCAAGGACATTCTTTTTGTGCTTGTCAGTGCCCACGTCCTGCTTCCTTTGCTGACCAAGGTGGTTGCCTCCCTGGTATTCAGCGATCCGGACCTGGTCACCGGCTTCATTCTCCTCTCGTCCATTCCGATTGCCGTATCCTCGTTCATCTGGTGCACCATCTTTGATGGGGACGGTCCGCTGGCTCTCTCCCTCATCCTGCTGGACACCCTCCTGTCTCCGCTCATCACCCCGCTGACGATACGCTTGCTCACCGATGCCTCGGTAGTCTTCGACAGCAAGGGTATCATCACCAGCCTGATGATCATGATTGTCATTCCCTCGCTGCTTGGGATGCTCTTCAGCCAGTATTTCCCGAAGGCATCGAAAGTGGCGGTCCCGTATCTCAACCCGTTCATCAAGCTCCTGCTGGTTGCCGTGGTGGTGATACACATCGGCCAGCTTTCCGGAAAACTGGCGTTTTCCTGGCTCTACATCCCGTTGGCTCTGGTCAATGTGCTGGTGATCGCCCTGAGCTTCGTCGTAATCTGGTTTTTGGCTACCCATCTCTTGAAAGCAGACCGTGCATCGGTGGTCTCCATGACCTATACCGGGGGGATGCGCAACATCAGCGCGGCCTTGATCCTTGCAACACAGTTCTTCCCTCCACGCGTTTCGCTTCCCGTGATTCTGGGCATTCTGTTGCAGCAGACCTTCGTTGGATTCTTGGGTTCAGTGCTCTTTTCTGCAAAGCAATCGAAATAAAATCAAATCACTATTTCCATGGTTTTCGTTTGTTTTCCCCGTTGTTTGGCTTTCGTTTGGGCTTTGTTTCATAAGTGTGAGCAAATCGTGCTAAAAAATGACTATTCAGTCATTGCAGAATCTCAAAAAGCTGTCACACTTATAGGTAACAGTAGGTGTCCTTCGGTGGCAACATCGGAGTCTGGGAGGTGTGACACATGCTGTGATTCGCTGTTTGCCCTGGCCAGTCCAGGTACAAATAGATTCCGGTATTTCCGGGATGATTCAGCAAAAGGAGTGTTATCATGAAAAGAGCGTTGTTGTTTGTACTCATCGCCAGCTTGGTCTTCACGGGCTTGTTTGCCCAGGGAACCAAGGAAGAAGCTGTGAAGGGTGACAAAGAGATCGTCATTCTCGTAAAGAGCATGGGAAACGGATTCTTTGATGCAGTCTTCAAGGGAAGTCAGGAAGCCGCCGGAGAAATCGGTGGGATCAAGACCACCTACATGGGTCCCCCGCAGGCAACTGCCGAGGGTCAGATTGAGATCATCGAGACCCTCATCGCCCAGCGTGTTGATGGTATTGCCATCAGCGCCAATGACAGCGATGCACTGATTCCCGTGACCAAGAAGGCCATGGCTGCAGGCATCAAGGTCATCAGCTTTGACAGCGGCATCAACGTTGGCGGACGCATCGTCGACCTGCTGCCCAGCAATGCAGAGCTCATTGGCCGCCAGCAGATCCAACTCGCTGCAGAGCTGACCGACTACACCGGTGATGTCGCCGTCCTGTCCGCTTCCGCCCAGGCCACCAACCAGAACCTCTGGATTGACTGGATGAAGGAAGAGATCAAGGATGCAAAGTATTCGAAGATGAAGCTCGTGGAAGTCGTCTATGGTGACGATGCCCCGGACAAGAGCTATCGTGAAGCTGTCTCCTTGATGAACAAGTACCCCAACCTGAAGGCAATCATCTGCCCGACCACTGTCGGACTTTTGGCTACCGCACAGGCTGTGAAGGACGCCAACAAAATCGGCGTTGTGGAAGTGACCGGTCTCGGCCTTCCCTCCGAGATGAAAGGCTACATCCTCGACGACACCTGCCGCCAGATGGCTCTGTGGAATCCGATCGATCTCGGCTACACCTCCACCTACATCCTCAATGCACTCATCGATGGAACCAACAATGGTGCTGTCGGCGATGTCATTCCCGCAGGACGCATGAACTCTGTCAAGGTTGAGAAGGACGGACTCATCTACATGAGCACCCCCTATGTCTTCAACAAGGGCAACATCGAGCAGTTCGCAGCAATTTTCTAGGATTCTGCTACCATTGGCTCCTGCCTTCGGGCGGGAGCCTTCGATTTTCGGTGCAAACCAAGGAGGAACAATGCCAGACGCATTGTTGGAGGTTCACAACCTCACGAAAATTTTCCCCGGCATCAGAGCCCTTGACGATGTGCATCTTACGCTCAGAAGCGGGGAAGTGCATGCACTGATCGGTGAGAACGGGGCAGGGAAGTCAACCTTGGTGAAGGTGCTCACCGGTGTGTACATTCCCACCAGCGGTACATTGACCTTTGAAGGAAAGGACATCTCATTCCGAAACGCCATCGATGCCCAAGCGGCAGGAATCGTTGCAATTCATCAGGAAGCTTCGATGTTTCCCGAGCTTACGGTTACCGAGAACATCTTCATGGGGCACCATCTGCGCAATCCACGTACCAAAACACTCGACTGGAAGGCGATGACCGAGCAGACCAGGCAACTGTTGGGCCGCATGCAGCTTGATATCGACCCGGATACCCTGGTCAAGAACCTGAGTGTTGCAAAGCGTCACATGGTGGAGATCACCAAGGCGCTCAGTCTCGATGCCAAACTGGTCATCATGGACGAACCCACCAGCGCCCTCACCGGGCGGGAGGTCGAAGACCTCTTCAGGATTGTCCGCTCGCTCAAGGAGCAAGGCAAGGCAATCCTCTTCATCAGCCACAAGTTTGATGAGATTTTTACGATTTGCGACTATTACACGGTATTCCGTGATGGACAGTATATTGGGGAAGGCAAGGTTGCCGACAGCAACGAAGATACCATCATCAACATGATGATCGGCCGCTCGATCGACCAGCTGTATCCCGAACACCAGATGCAGAAAGGCAAGGAAGTGCTCCGCGTTGAGAAGCTTTGCCAGCTTGGGGCCTTCAAGGACATCAGCTTCACGCTCCACGAGGGCGAGGTCCTGGGTCTGTTTGGTCTGGTGGGGGCCGGCCGCAGCGAAGTGGTGCGGACCATCTTCGGCATCGACAAGGCGAGCGGGGGCACCATGAGTTTGCTCGGCGAGCCGTTCAGTCCCAAGGGAGCGAAAGAGAGCATGAAGCGGGGCATCGCCCTGGTTCCCGAGGACCGCCAGAAACAAGGTCTGGTGCTCAAGATGAGTCTGACCAAGAATATCTCCCTTCCCGTGCTGAAACAGCTCTCCTACAAGGGCTTGGTGACCAGAGCAGGGAAGGAGCAGGCCTACGTACAGGACCACGGCAGTCAGATGGAGATCAAGGCAGCCGGGTATCATGTCGATGCAGAGACGCTTTCGGGCGGAAACCAGCAGAAGGTGGTGCTTGCCAAATGGATCGGAACCAGTCCGAAGATCCTTATCCTTGACGAGCCGACCAAAGGCATCGATGTGGCCACCAAGGCTGCGGTGCACCAGTTTGTCTGTGATATGGCCCAGAAAGGGGTTGCGGTGATTCTCATCAGCAGTGAGCTTCCCGAGGTCCTGGGTATGGCCGATCGCATCCTGGTCATGCACGAAGGGTGCCAGACGGCAATTCTTGATGCACGGAAAGCCACCGCCGAGTCGGTCATGAAGGCCGCTATTGCCACAACTGTGATGGAGGATACCCATGCCTGACGATAGATCTTTAGCCTCCTTTGTCAAAAAAGCCTTTGCACGAAGGGAGTCGACCCTGATTCTTCTGCTCTTTGTCCTGTTGGTGCCCATATCGGTGCGGAGTCCTCAGTTTCTGTCGATGAAGAATATCTCCACCATCCTCAACGATATGGCCATCCTGTCCATCGTTGCCATTGGTGAGTTCTATGTCATTCTCTCCGGGGGTATCGATCTTTCGGTAGGCTCCATCATCGCCTTCTCCGGCATGGCCTGCGGAATGGTCAATGAGTCGCATCCAGAGTTGAGTCCTGCCTTGCTGCTTTTGCTGGGAATCGCCATCGGTGTTGCCATGGGCCTGGTGAATGGCCTTCTGGTTGCCTATGGCAAGATTCCCCCGATCATCACCACCTTGGGGACGGTGAACATCTACCGTGGCATGACCTTTCTCCTCAGCAAGGGCACTTGGGTCACCGCCCATGAGATGAGCCCTTCGTACATCGCCCTGCCTCGGACCACCTTCATCGGTATCTCCATCCTGCTTTGGATAGCCTTCTTTGTCATTGCACTCTGCTACTACTTCAGCAGGTTCACCCGCACCGGGCGTGAGATCTATGCCATCGGGGGCAACCCGACCGCTGCCAAGTTTGTCGGTGTCAACGAGAACCGTGTACGTGTGGTGGTCTTTCTGGTCAGTGGGGCCCTCTGTGGTCTTGCAGGGGCGCTGTGGACCGCACGCTATGCATCGGCGGTCAATGAGATGGCAACCGGTTTTGAGATGCAGGCAGTCGCTGCCTGTGTCCTGGGGGGTGTGAACTTCTCCGGCGGGGCTGGCGGCATCATCGGTGTGGTGCTGGGGACCCTCTTTCTGGGGGTTGTCACCAACGCCCTACCGGTCATCTATCTTTCGGTATTCTGGCAGACATTCGTCCAGGGCCTGATCATCCTGCTGGCCTTGGCCCTCAATACCTTATCTGACCAGCACAAGAACAAGAAGCTACTTGCACAGAGGAGAGGTTAGCAGATGGAAGGACAGCGAGACCTGGTGGCCAAAGGCCGCCTCATCAATGAAATGTCGCTGAAGAACCGGCTGATCGAGTTCTTCACCAAGTGGGAAGTGCTGCTGGTCATCATCTTCATCGGCGTATTCGTATTCTTTACCCTCAGGACCCCCTACTTCCTGGATTGGTTCAACCTGATGAACGCTTCCTTCCAGTTCTCTGAGAAGGCGATCATGGCCCTGCCGATGATCTTCATCATCATGTGTGGGGATATCGACATCTCCATCGCGTCCATCATCGCACTCTGTGCGTATGTGGTGGGTTCTGCAGCCCAGGGTGGGGCATCGATTCCTTCCCTTATCTTTCTTTCGCTCTTGGTAGGAACCCTTGCAGGCCTCTTCAACGGTCTGATGATCACGAGTCTGGATATGCCTGCAATTGCCGTGACCTTGGCCACCCAATCCATCTTTCGTGGCATCTCCATCGGACTGCTGGGTGACCAGGCCCGCACAACCTTTCCCGAAGGGTTCGGGTTCTTCGGCCAGGAGTTCATCAAGGGAACCATCATTCCCTTTGAATTTGTGCTCTACTTGGTACTGATGCTGGTGTTTGCCTTCATCCTGCACAAGACGACCTACGGCCGAAGGCTGTATGCCATCGGAAACAGTGCAGAGGCTGCACGGTTCAGTGGGGTGAATGTGAAGCTTACCAGGGTCATCAATTTCACCATCACCGGGTTCTTCTGTGGTTTGACTGCCGTGCTTCTGGCAAGCCGCATCCTCTCGGTCCGCTCGAACATCGCCACCGGCTGGGATCTGGAGATCATCACCTTGGTCGTCCTGGGTGGAGTTGCCATCACCGGCGGACGTGGTACAGTCTTCGGGGTCTTCCTCGGCTCTCTCTTGGTCGGCTATCTGAAGTTCGGCATGGGCCTGCTCAAGTTCAGCGGGACGCTGATGACCATTGTCATCGGAAGCCTCCTGATCAGTGCAGTGTTGCTGCCGAGGCTGCTGGATCTCTACAAGGCAAACCGAAAGCTTCGGCTTCAGGCACAACGATAGGAGTGAATGATGCGACAGGCGTTTGTGATGCAATTGAAAAAAGGGTTTGAGGAAGAGTATCAGAAGCGGCATGATGCCATTTGGCCGGAGCTCAAGGCACTGCTCAGCGAGAGCGGGGTGTATGACTACTCGATTTTCCTGGATCGGGAGAGCGGGAGACTGTTTGCCTTCCAGAAAGTTCGGGGTACCAGCGGCTCCCAGGATCTTGGGACAAACCCAATTGTCCAGAAGTGGTGGGCGTATATGGCTGATATCATGGAGACACATCCAGACAATTCCCCCATCTCGCTCCCCCTCGAAGAGGTGTTTCATTTGGAGTAACACTTTCTCTTGATTTATCTAGAGAAACATAATAGAATCGAAAGTGTTACGAAAGCAAATAGAAAGCAGGAGCAAATACTATGCTAGGGCTCTCCCCTCGTGAGGAAAAGATTCTCCAGTTGCTGCGCAGCGGAGAAGAGTATCCGGTCACCCGGCTCAGTTTGGAGCTTGGGGTGTCTGCAGTCACCATCAGAGGCGATTTGAGAGACCTTGATGCAAAAGGTCTGGTGGTTCGTTCCCATGGCAGGGTGGTGGTCGCTTCCTCCCCCCAAGCTTCGTTCAGGGATGGTTCGAATACCTCCCAGAAGGAAGCAATCGCCAAATGTGCGGCTTCCTTGGTGAAGGACAATGATTGCATCATGATCACCAACGGTTCGACCTGCTCCCTGATCCCCCGGTATCTCTTTGGAAAACGGAATGTGAAGGTGGTGACCAACTCCACCCTCATTCTTCCCTATGCACGGGCTAACTCCCAGCTGAACGTCACCCTGGTAGGAGGCGAGTACCGTCCCCAGGCGGAAGCTCTGGTAGGACCTGCCGCCATCAGCCAGATTGAGGATTACCACGTCATCACCACGTTTTTCGGTACCGACGGTTTCACCTTGGAACATGGCCTCACCACCAGCCTGGTGGAAAATGCACAGGTGGTTCAGCGCATGTGCAGCCAGGGCACGAGAAGGGTGCTCTGCGTCGACTCATCGAAGGTCGGCAACCGTGGGTTTGTCAGAATCATGCCAGTTACAGAGATTGATACCATTGTCACCGACAGTGGCTTTCCCCGTGACCTCATCACCGCGCTCGAGGAGCAGGGGGTTGAGGTCATCATTGCACAATAGAGGAGTATTCAGATGGCACAGCAAGTAGTGATGCCCAAGCAGGGAAACTCGGTTGAGTCCTGCATCATCGTCGAATGGAAGGTTTCTGTAGGGGACAAAGTCTCCGTCGGTGATATCCTGTGTTCGGCGGAGACGGATAAATCCACCATCGAAGTTGAGTCTACCGCAGAGGGTGTGCTGCTTGCACAGCTCTATGCTGAGGGCGATGAGGTCCCGGTGATGCAAAGCGTTGCCGTCATTGGGGAAGCGGGGGAGAAGGTGGAACTTCTCTCTGCAGCTGCACCGCAAGAAGTCAAGGAAGAGGAAGCATCCGTGGTCCCCGAGACCAAGGCAGCGAGCCCTGTTTCCCCGCAGAGCTCTGTCCAGGCTCTGGGTGCCAGTCCCCGTGCGAAGGCCCTTGCCGAGAAAGAGGGCTTGCCCCTCGATTCCCTCCAGGCTTCAGGCCCGAAAGGAAGGATCATTGAACGCGACGTGTTGGCAGCCAAAGGCCAGCCACTCTCCCCGCTTGCCCGCCAAAAGGCACTGGAAGAGGGGCTTGCCGCTCCCCGGCAGGGCAGTGGCATCGGCAACAGGGTGCTTGCATCCGACTTGGCCAAGGTGCCTGCCTCTGTTGTGCCGGCGCTTGCTGAGGAAGTGACCGAGATCCCGGTCAAGGGCGTGCGCAAGGTGACGGCGCGCAGGATGATGGAGTCGATCCACTCCACCTGCCAGCTCTCATTGCATGCATGGGCTGATGCCAGGGCGCTCAAGCGCCTGCGTGCCGATTTCAAGGCCAGCAGTGCCGAACTCGGCCTTGGAGGCATCACGATCAATGATCTGGTGCTCTTTGCCGTCTCCAGAACCTTGTTGCAGTACCCTGCGTTCAACGCACACTTCTTGGGAGACCGGATGCTCCGCTTTGGCCATGTCCATCTGGGCGTAGCAACCGATACGGCCAAGGGACTGTTGGTTCCCGTGCTCAGAAACAGTGACATGCTCAGTCTCAAGCAGCTTTCGCTTCAGACCAAGGCCTTGGTCGGCAAGTGCAAGGACGGAACCATTGCGCCGGACGATCTGACCGGTTCCACCTTTACCGTCAGCAATGTCGGTTCCTTCGGCATCGAGGCATTCACCCCGGTGCTCAATGTTCCTGAGGTGGCAATTCTCGGGGTGGGAACCATCGCCCTCAAGCCGGTTGAGGATGAGGATGGCGATGTAACGTTCATCGAGCACATCGGCCTGTCGCTTACGATGGATCACCAAGCTGTTGATGGTGCTGATGCGGCACGCTTTTTGCGCAGCCTGATGGACAATATCGCCAAGATCGACCTTTTGATGGCATTGTAGGAGCGCATGTATGCAGCAGTATGATTTGATGGTTATCGGCAGCGGCCCCGGCGGCTATGTGGCTGCAGAACGGGCCGGTGCCTTGGGCAAGCGGGTGTTGCTGGTCGAGAAAGACCAGTTCGGCGGGGTGTGCACCAATTGGGGGTGCATCCCGACCAAGAGCCTGCTCAACAGTGCCAAGCAGTATCGGCATGCCCAGGAAGGGGAGCGCTTCGGCGTCAGGGCCGAAGGGGTCACCTTCAGTCTTGCCGATGCCATGGCTTGGAAGGAAGAGACGATCAAGACGCTGAGAAGCGGAATTGAATACCTGATGAAAGCGAACAAGGTGACTGTGGTCTTAGGTGAGGCGAAGGTCTTGGATGCTCATCACATCCAGGTGGGAGAGACCACCTATGAAGGCTCCTATCTGATACTTGCCACCGGCTCGTCCCCCTTTGTTCCCCCGATTCCCGGTTCCAAGCTGGCGCATGTACTGACCAGCGACCAGATCCTGTCGCTTGCCGAGATTCCTTCCTCCCTGGTCGTCATCGGCGGCGGGGTCATCGGCGTTGAGTTTGCCTCCTTCTTCTCCATGATCGGGACCAAGGTCACCGTCATTGAGATGATGAGCGAGATCCTTCCGATGATGGACGGCGAGTTTGCAAAGCTCATGCGCCGTGAACTCAAGGATGTGGATTTCCACCTCGGCTGCAAGGTTGAGGAGATAACGGCAGAAGAAGTCCGCTATACCGATGCCAAGGGCGTTAGGCAGGCAGTTCCCGCCTCGCTGGTTTTGATGAGTGTAGGCAGGAAGCCCAACACCCAGGGCCTGGAGCAGCTGGGACTGGATATCGACCGCAGGGGAGTCGTAGTCAATGACCGCATGCAGACCAACCTCTCCTCCGTCTATGCCATCGGCGATGTGAACGGCCGTTCCCTGCTTGCCCACAGTGCTTCGCGCATGGCAGAGGTTGCAGTGGCAAACATCTTCGGCAACAAGCAGATGCGCATGCGCTACCATGCCATCCCCTGGGCTGTCTACGGCAACCCGGAGTCGGCTGGGGCCGGCATGACGGAGCGCGAAGCTGAGAAGCTTGGCATCCCCGTACGTTCCCAGACAGTGCAGATGAGGGCAAACGGACGCTTTCTGGCCGAGCATGGCAAGAAGGCCTCAGGTTTGGTGAAGGTCATCTGCCATCGTGACACCCAAGCCATCGTAGGCATCCACCTGCTCGGACCGTACAGCAGTGAGATGATCTGGGGCGCGGCCGCCCTCATCGAGGCTGAACTGCGTGTGCAGGATGTCAAAGAGATAGTATTTCCCCATCCAAGCGTATCGGAACTGATCAAGGACGCTTGTTTCGCACTCGACCATACCCTCTAACGGGTTACAGATAAGGAGATTTCACATGGCCAGGACCCTTTCATTCGATCCCGCAAAACTCAGGGAGAAACAGACGCTCACCATCGCTCCGATCCCGGTGAACCAGTACCAGAGTGATTTCAAGAAGGAACTCAAACTGTACGGCAAGGATCGCCTGATCCGCGCCTACTACGATATGCTCCTGATCCGCAAGTTCGAGACAATGCTGGACACCATCAAGAAAGAGGGTGTCTACCAGGGCATCTCCTACAACCACAAGGGCCCTGCCCATCTCAGTGCAGGCCAGGAGAGTGCTGCCGTCGGACAGGCGATGGTGCTCGATCCCGAGGACCAGATCTTCGGAAGCCACCGAAGCCATGGGGAGATCCTGGCGAAGAGCCTCTCTGCAATCCACAAGATGGAGGACGCAGAGCTGCTTTCCATCATGCAGTCCTTCATGGACGGCCAAACCTACAGGGTGGTGGAGAAATACTTCCCCGCTGAGAGCGTCCGTGAGCTGGCCGAGCACTTCGTGCTCTACGGAGCGCTTGCTGAGATCTATGCCAAGAAGACCGGCTTCAATGCAGGTCTCGGTGGTTCCATGCACACCTTTTTCAAGCCTTTCGGCTCCATGCCCAACAACGCCATCGTAGGCGGTTCGTGCACCATTGCCGTAGGGGCTGCGCTCTTCAAGAAGATCAACCGCAAGAAGGGAATCGTCATTGCCAACATCGGTGATGGATCCTTGGCCCGCGGCCCGGTCTATGAAGGACTTGTGCTCTCTTCCATGGACCAGTACAAGACACTGTGGGAGGAAAATCCCGGCTATCCCCCGTTCCTGCTCAACTGCTTCGACAACCTCTACGCCATGGGAGGCCAGCCGATCGGGGAAACCATGGGCTACCAGGTGGCTGCACGCGTTGGTGCGGGTATCAACGAGCGCTCGATGCACACCGAGCGTGTCGATGGCTTCAATCCCCTGGCGGTTGCAGATGCTACGGCCAGGAAGAAGGCCATCCTGCTCAAGGGGGAAGGTCCTGCCTTCCTCGATACGCTGACCTACCGCTACAGCGGCCACAGCCCCAGTGATGCGATGACCTACCGCACCAAGGAGGAGTTGGAAGCGTTCCGCAACCAGGATCCCATCGTCTCCTACGGAAACTACCTTATTGAGAACAAGCTGGTCAGCCAGGCAGACCTTGATGCCTTTGATGCAAAGCTTGAGGAGAAGATGCGCAAGACCCTTGAGATCACGGTCGACCCTGTTCTCAGCCCTATGGTTGATGAGGCCTTCATCGAGTCGGTCATGTTCTCCAACGGCAGTGTGGAGAAGCTGGACAGTGCGGAGCCCATCCTGTTGCAAAAGCTTGAGGAGAATCCTCGCGTGCAGCAGATTGCCAAACGCAGCCGCTATGCCTATGACGAGAGTGGCAAGGAGCTGCCGTCGGCCCGTCAGTACCAGTATCGCGATGCCGTCTTTGAGGCGATGGCCCATCGCTTTGCCATCGATCCCACCATGGTTGCCTATGGGGAGGACCATCGTGACTGGGGTGGCGCGTTCGCCTGTTACCGTGGCCTGACCGAACTGCTTCCGCCCTCACGCTTCTTCAACTCCCCGATCTCCGAAAGTGCCATTGTCGGCAGTGGGGTTGGGTATGCCATGGCCGGAGGAAGAGCGGTTGTCGAACTGATGTATTGCGACTTCCTCGGCTGTGCAGGGGACGAAGTGTTCAACCAGATGCCCAAGTGGCAGGCAATGAGTGCCGGTGTGCTGAAGATGCCTCTGGTGCTCCGTGTTTCGGTTGGCAACAAGTACGGCGCCCAGCACTCCCAGGAGTGGACCAGCATGGTTGCCAGCGTACCCGGCCTGAAGGCGATGTATCCGGCAACCCCGTATGATGTGAAGGGCATGCTCAACTACGCCCTCCGCGGTACCGACCCGGTGGTCTTCTTCGAGAGCCAGAAGCTCTACGGCATCGGGGAGATGTTCGTCAAGGAAGGAGTACCCGAAGGTTACTATGAGATTCCCGAGGGAGAACCTGCAGTCAAGCGGGTGGGCAAGGACATCACCCTCATTGCCTTGGGACCAGCCCTCTATACGGCAACCAAGGCGGCCGATGAGCTCGCCAAGCGCGGTGTGGAGGCTGAGGTGATCGACCTGAGGTGGATCAACCCCCTCAAGTACGAGATCTTGGTGGAGTCGGTTAAGAAGACCGGCCGTTGCGTTCTGGTGACCGACAGCAGCGAGCGTGGCAGTTACCTGCATACTGTTGCATCGAATCTGGGAAGGCTTGCCTTCGAAGCACTGGATGCTCCTCCGATCGTCGTCGGTTCCAAAAACTGGATCACCCCGCCTGCAGAAATGGAAGAGTACTATTTCGCCCAGGCCAGCACGATCCTGGATGCAATCCATGAGCAGATCCTGCCGTTGGGTGGGTATCAGCCGAAGCACAACTATACCGATGGGGAGTTCGCCCGTACCAGCAAGAAGGGAGTGTGACCAAAGCATGGATATCCGATTGTGGGAAGAACAGCTCTCTGACCTCAGCAAGCAGACACGACTGGATGCTGCCCTGAATCTGGGGCAGTCCATCAGGGAGGGGAGTCTGACAAGAACAGTGCTGGAGGAGGTGAACAACCATGTGCACACCACCTACTCCTTCAGCCCCTATGAGCCTTCTGCAGCCGCGTATGCGGCTTGGAAGGCGGGGTTGGGCATTGTCGGAAGCATAGACCACGATAGCATCGGGGCGGCAGAGGAAATGCTGCTCTCCTGTCAGCATCTCGGCCTTGCAAGCACGGTCGGCTTCGAGCTGCGGGTCAGTTTCCTCGATACCCCGCTCTCTGACAGGAAGATCAACAATCCTGACAGTGAGGGTATCGCCTATATCTGCATCCACGGGGTTCCCCGTCAGAGAATCGGGGAGGTGGAAGCCTTCCTGAAGCCCTTGCAAGAGGTGCGCAACAAGCGCAACAAGGCGCAGGTGGAGGCTTTGCAGGCCCTCGTCGGCCAGTATGGCTTTGATCTTGACTTCGAGCGGGATGTCCTGCCCCTTTCACGCCATGAGGAGGGAGGTTCGGTCACCGAGCGTCACATCCTCTACGCAATGGCCAACCAGTGCATCGCCATGATGGGAAAAGGACAGAAGCTTGTCGATTTCCTGGAGAAGGAACTCGGTCTTTCTGTTCCTGCAAAGCTGGCGACCCTCTTGCTGGATGCGCAGAATCCACACTATGCCTACGACCTGCTGGGCCTCTTCAAGAGCTCATTTTTGCCGCGTTTCTTCATTCAGCCCGGCAGGGAGGAGTGCCTTGATGTACGGGAGGTGGTTGCCTTCTCCAATCGCATCGGCTCCATTGCAGCCTATGCCTACCTGGGGGACATTGCACAGAGTGTCACCGGCGACAAGAAGGCGGAGAAGTTCGAGGATGAGTTCCTTGAGCAGTTGCTTGACCTCTTGGTTGACATCGGCTTTCCTGCCATCACGTACATGCCTCCCCGCAATACCGAGGCACAGATGAAGCGCCTGCAGACACTTGCCAAGGCGCGTGGCTTGATGGAGATCAGCGGGGTGGACATCAACTCAAGCAGACAGAGCATGAACTGTCCAGAGTTGCTCCTGCCCTCTGCCCACCATCTGGTGGACAGTGCCTGGGCCTTGGTTGCCCACGAAAAGCTCTCTTCCGTCAATCCTGCCTTGGGGTTGTTCTGTCAGGACAATCCCCATGCAAAGGCAAGTCTGGAGAAGAGAATCGCCTATTATGCCTCTTTGGGGAGGGCGATGGATGCAACCAAGCCGTACTCCCTGATTGAACAGTTTGAAGAAAAGGAGTTGTCATGAAGTTTACCCTACGCCTGGAGCAGGAGTTGCCCCCCGTCCTGCGGGGTCTGACCTTCGATGGCCAGAAAGGCTTGTTCATCCACCGGACCGAGGGAAAGAAGGTCGATCTCACGCTTCCTGCTGCACGGGTGGGGGATTCGGTCGAGGAGAAGGCCGGAGCGTGGAAAGCCCTTCTGGACGCTTACACCGAGGCAAGGAGGCTTTATCCTGCTGTCATCGGATTCGAAGGTCTTGAACTGCAGTTCGGACTGGGCACCAACTACGATGAGGCGGTGAGGGCCGAAGGGGTGAGTGCCCTTCCTGTCCTTCCCCCCTCCACCAGCCGCGCTGATGTGGTGCGCGACAAGATTGCCTTGGTCACCGGTGGTGCCCAGGGATTCGGGGAAGGCATGGTGCGATCCCTTGTCGAGCACGGGGCGTTTGTCTTCATTGCCGATATGAATGCGGAAGGGGCGCAAAAGCTTGCCGATGAGCTGAACTATGAGGCGTGCATCACGGTTGCCAAGAGTATTCCTGTCAATGTCACCGATGAGCTTTCGGTCATGCAGATGATGGATGAGGTCGCAAGTCAGACCGGCTCGCTCGACTTGTTCATCTCCAATGCCGGGGTGCTCAGGGCAGGTTCGGTCAAGAGCATGGCCCTGAAGGACTTCCAGTTCGTCACCAATGTCGACTACACAGGCTTTTTCATCTGCTCCAAGTTTGCTTCGCAGCAACTGGCCTTGCAGAATGCCGCTTCCCATGCCTACTACACCGATATCATTGCCATCTCCAGCAAATCGGGGTTGGAAGGTTCCAACAAGAACGGGGCGTACGCCGGGGCGAAATTCGGAACGATCGGGCTGACGCAGAGCTTTGCCCTGGAGCTGGTCGAAGACAATATCAAGGTGAATGCCGTATGCCCGGGCAACTTCTTGGATGGTCCGCTCTGGTCGGATCCTGAGAAGGGCCTGTTTGTGCAGTATCTTGCAGCGGGGAAGGTTCCCGGAGCCAAGACGATTGCAGATGTGAGACGGTTCTATGAGGCCAAGGTGCCCATGAATCGCGGGTGCAGGACCGAGGATGTCATGAAGGCGATCCTGTACATAGTCGAACAGACCTATGAGACTGGCCAGGCGGTCCCGGTGACCGGCGGGCAGGTCATGCTGAACTAGGAGTATCCCATGAAAACACGTGCTATCAGACTGTATGGCGTCAATGACCTGAGACTTGAGGAGTTTGAGCTTCCCCCCATCGCGCAGGATGAGATTCTTGCCAAGGTGGTCACCAACAGCATCTGCATGAGTGATCACAAGGCTGCAGAGCAGGGAGCAAGCCACAAGCGGGTGCCCAATGACATCGACAAGAACCCCATCATGCTCGGCCATGAGTTCTGTGGCGAGATAGTTGAGGTGGGTGAGAAGTGGAAATCCAAGTTCAAGGTTGGCTCGCGCTTCTCGATCCAGCCGGCTCTCAACTACCAGGGTACCCTCGATGCACCAGGCTATTCGTTCCGCTATATCGGAGGCGATGCCACCTACGTCATCATCCCTCATCAGGTGATGGAACTCGACTGCCTGCTTCCCTATGACGGAGAGGCTTTCTTCCTGGGCAGCCTTGCTGAGCCTGTTTCCTGTGTGGTGGGAACCTTCCATGCAATGTACCACACGACCAACGGCAGCTATGTCCACGATATGGGCATCGTCGAAGGCGGCAACCTTGCCATCATCGCCGGAGTGGGCCCGATGGGTCTCTCTGCCATCGACTACGCCCTGCACAACACCGGACGCAAGCCCGGCAGGCTTGTGGTGACCGATATTGATGATGCGCGGCTTGCCAGGGCACAGTCCTTGTACAGCCTCGAGGATGCCAAGGCAAATGGGGTGGAGTTGATCTACCTGAACACCAAAAACCTTGCAGACCCGGTGAAAACAATGATGGAGCTCACCGAGGGCCATGGCTTTGATGATGTGCTGGTCATGGCTCCGGTCCGTGCACTGGTTGAGCAGGCCGATGCCATTCTTGCCAAGGATGGGTGCCTGAACTTCTTTGCAGGTCCGAACAAGACCGATTTCTCAGCCAGCATGAACTTCTACAATGTGCACTACGGCTCCACCCACATCGTCGGCACCAGCGGTGGCAACACCGATGACATGCGCGAGTCGCTCGCCCTGATGGAGAAGGCTTTGATCAACCCGGCCGCCATGGTGACGCATATCGGTGGTCTTCCGGCCGTTCCTGAGGCGGTCATCAATCTTCCTTCCATCCCCGGTGGCAAGAAGATGATGTATACC
Source organism: uncultured Sphaerochaeta sp. (assembly GCF_963667405.1). Taxonomy (NCBI): domain Bacteria; kingdom Pseudomonadati; phylum Spirochaetota; class Spirochaetia; order Spirochaetales; family Sphaerochaetaceae; genus Sphaerochaeta; species uncultured Sphaerochaeta sp. The sequence continues at coordinate 455,229 of NZ_OY763408.1, forward strand.
CATCTTGATTTTCCGCTCACGGCCTTGGATGATCTGGCGGAAATCGGGAAAGACAATCCTTTGTTTGCCCACCTCGCGGTACTGGTTGAGAAACACAATGGCCTTTGGAATGCCGAGGCCGAGGCGTATCTCATGGAGCACTGCACCAAGCGCGTCAAGGAGTAAGGATGAAGAAGCATATTGCCATCGATCTGGGGGCCTCCAACGGGCGGGTCCTGGTAGGGGACCTCTCCAGCTTTGAGGTGGTTCACCGGTTCGTCACCCACAATGACCAGATCCTGGGGGAGTTCTATTGGAACATCCAGGGTCTGTTCAGTGAGATCAAGGTTGGGCTTCGCAAGGCCTTCGCCCTCTATGGGGATGCGATTGCCTCCATCGGCATCGATACCTGGGGGGTGGACTACGTGCTCACTGATGCGAAGGGCAGCCTGGTCTCGTTGTGCTATCACTATCGTGACAGCCGCACCGACGGCCTGATCGAGGAGGTTGCCCAAAAGCTCGGTGGCAAGATGCGCATCTATGAGCAGACCGGCATTGCGTTCCAGCCGTTCAATACGCTCTACCAGCTGAGGGCGATGCAGCGCGATCGTCCCCAGACCCTTGCCGCTGCCGCCCACTATCTCTCGGTTCCCGATCTGCTTGCCTATTGGCTGACCGGGGTCATGAGCAATGAGCGCAGCCATGCATCGACGACCCAGCTCTACGATCCAAGGACAGGGACCTGGGCATGGAAGCTCATCGATGAGCTTGGGCTGGACCGTTCGCTCTTTTCCCCGATTGTGGACAGCGGAACCGTACTTGGGCCCCTGACGGTGGAAGTCTCCCACGAGGTGGGAGCTCCCGCTTCAGTGGTCGTCATCGCCACAGCAGCCCACGACACCGCCAGTGCGGTGGCTGCTGTTCCTTCAGCGGAGGGTGAGACGCCCCTATATATCTCCAGCGGCACCTGGTCGCTGCTGGGTGTTGAACTGGAAACTCCCCGCATGGATGAGCAAGCCCTGCAAAGCGGCTTCACCAATGAGGTCGCTGCAAGTGGGAAAATCCGGTTCCTCAAGAACATCATGGGGATGTGGATCCAGCAGGAGTGTGTGCGGCATTGGGAGAAAGAAGAGGGGACCGAGATCGCCTGGAAGACCTTGGATGAGCAGACAATCGCCTGCGCTTCCTATCAGGGATGGATCGACCCCACCGACCAACGGTTCCTCAAGCCAAACACCCATGACAATCTCATGGTCGACCGAATCAACAGCTGGTGTGATGAGCACGGTATCGGGCGTCCTGCCTCCAAGGGTGAGTACATGGTTGCCATCTACCGCGGCCTTGCGAAAGCGTATGCCAAAGCGATCAAGGATCTGGAGTCGGTGCTGGAAACAAAGTTCTCATCGCTGTACATCATCGGCGGTGGCTGCAAGAACGAGATTCTTGACCAGTGGACAGCTGCGGAGACCGGACTGACGGTGTATGCCGGACCTGTGGAGGCCACGGCTTTGGGCAACCTCATCGTCCAGGCATGGGCTGCCGGGGGGATTTCCAGCCTGCAGGAGGGACGTGACCAGATCAGGGCGCAAGGTATGGTGAAGGTGTTCCGGCCGTAGGATCACCATGAGCTTTTTCGTACTGGGTTTTTTCGTAGACCCAGTATTTTTTTGACAATTGTAAAGGTTTACAGCATTCCATAAGGCTCTAAAAAAACAAATATCTGTACTGAAGGTACAGATACGAGAATTATCTTGTAAACGTTTACATTTTTTCGTTGACAAATGCAAAAACCGATGGGAATATGGATTTGACAAAAGGGAATTAAAAAATCGTTCTAGAAAGCGAAAGAACGAGAACGTATCAAGCTTGCCAGGAGGCGTAATCCTGGATAACGAACAAAAGGAGTTTCCTATGAAAAAAATGGTGGCTATTCTCTTGGTGCTCGCACTGGTATGTACGGGTATCTTCGCCCAGGGTTCTTCCGAATCCAAGAGCGATTCGGTAAAGATCGGTGCCTTGATCCGCAACCTGAACGAACAGTTTGTCAAGGACTATGCGGACAACCTTCGCAAGCTCGCCGCTGAGAAGGGTGTGGAACTGAACCTTCAGGATGCACAGGGCGACGTCGCCCGTCAGCTCGACCAGCTGAACACCCTGATCACCCAGGGCTACAAGTATTTTGTGATCATCCCCCAGGATACCAGCGCTACTGAGCAGATGGCTCAGCAGATCAAGGCAGCCGGTGGTGGTGCTTCCTTCTCCAACATCCAGCCCTCCGTCGAGGCACTGAAGGTCGGAAAGGATTTCTATCTCGCTTCTTCCCCCGAATTGGTCGCAGGCCAGTATCAGGCTCAGATCATCGACGAGTACTTCACCAAGTATCCTGCCAAGGCTCCCAACAAGGTCCTGAACATTCTTTACCTCCAGGGCCAGCTTGGTCACCCCGCCCAGATCAGCCGTGAAGCCGGTCTCATCGATACCCTCAAGAGCCTCGGCTATACCGTGAACTTCATTGCCCGTGACACCGCTGACTGGTCACCGGACAAGGCTCAGGAAAAGATGGACACCTGGCTTGCAGCACACAGCGGCAAGTTCAACCTGGTCGTTGCACAGAACGACGGCATGGCACTCGGTGCTGTTGAGTCCCTGATCACCAACGGTCTGGTCGACAACGATCCTTCCGATGGCACCATCCTGACCTTCCCGGTCATCGGTATCGATGCCACCGCTGATGCCCTCAACTCCATGGATCAGAACAAGCTCTATGCAACCGTTCTGCAGGACTCCGTCGGTCAGAGCAGCACCGCTTTCGAGCTGGCATACGCCATGGCTACCAAGGGCACTGCCAGCGGCATGACCGCTTGGGGCATTGCACCGGCCAAGGAAGTGATCAGCGAAGCTCCGGCCAATGATGCAGCAGTCATTGCACAGTGCTACCTGGTACCCTTCAAGCCTGTTACCAAGGCCAATTACAAAGACCTGATGTAAGAAACATCGCAGATGTGTCTCCTGCTCCGGCAGGAGACACTTCATGAATGCCGTCTTGCCACGTGCTGCGGGAAAACAGAAGAGGAAGAGAGATGAGTGCAACATATGCCCTGGAGATGGAATCTATCACCAAGGTATTCCCCGGAGTTCGGGCCTTGGATGAAGTCACACTTCGGGTTAAGCCGGGAACGGTGCATGCCCTGATGGGTGAGAATGGGGCTGGTAAGTCTACATTGATGAAGTGTCTGTTCGGTATTTACAAAGAGGATGAGGGAACCATCAAGCTCAATGGGGAAGTCTGCCATTTCAAGGACTCCCATGATGCGCTGAAGCGCGGTGTTTCCATGATCCACCAGGAGCTGTCCAACGTTCCCGAGCGGTCGGTTGCACAGAACCTCTATCTGGGTCGTGAGCCGCTCAAAGGTTTTGGACTCATAGACCACAAGAAAATGAACGAGGATACTGCTGACCTGCTCAAGCGTCTGGAGATAGACATCAAGCCGGAACGCAGGATCGGGTCGCTTTCCATCTCCATGCAGCAGACGTGCGAGATTGCAAAAGCGGTCTCCTACAATTCGAAGGTGGTGGTCATGGACGAGCCTACCAGCTCGCTGACCGACAACGAGGTTGCCCACCTGTTCAAGATTATCCGCCAATTGCGGGAGCAGAATGTGGCGATCGTCTACATCTCCCACAAGATGGAGGAGATTTTCGCCATTGCTGATGAGGTGAGCGTCATGCGTGACGGTAAGATGATCGGTACCTACCAGACGGAAGAGCTTACCAACGACAAGCTGATTTCCCTGATGGTTGGGCGCGATGCAAACCTACGGTTTCCTTCAGTTTCCAGCACCATCGGTGATGTGCTCCTGAAAGTTGACAACCTTTGCTCCCCGAATCCCCGTTCATTTCAGGATGTCTCCTTTGAACTCCACCGTGGCGAAATCCTGGGTATCGGCGGGCTTGTCGGTGCCCAGCGTACCGAGTTGATGGAAGCGCTTTTCGGGGTTCGTGCGACCAGCTCGGGAACGATTGTGCTCAAGGGGGAGGAGATCTCTTCCATGAGCCCACGAAAGGCGATCGACCACGGCATGGGCATGATCACCGAGGATAGGAGAGGGAGCGGGATCTTTCCCTTGATGAACATCTCCTCCAATACCAGCATCGCCAGTCTCCGGGAGTACCTGTCAAAGCTCGGTTTGCTCAAGCACAAGGAGCTGAAGCAAGCTTCCACACGCTACAACGAAACCTTGCGGACCAAGACTCCGACGATGGAGACGCTGATCCAGAATCTGTCGGGGGGAAACCAGCAGAAGGTCATCATCAGCCGATGGCTGATGACGTTGCCGGACATTCTCATCATGGATGAGCCGACAAGAGGCATCGATGTCGGTGCCAAGTTTGAGATTTATCAGATCATGAGCCAGTTGGCCCAGCAGGGGAAGGCCATCATCATGGTCTCCTCCGAGATGCCTGAGTTGATCGGCATGTCCCATCGGGTCATGGTTCTCTGCTCCGGTCGTTGCACCGGTATCCTGGACAAGAGCGAGTGCTCCCAGGAGAACATCATGCGTCTTGCCACCAAGTTCATGTAAGGAAAAGAGGGAGATACGGAATAATCATGGAAACCAAGAAATTGCTTAGCGATGGCAAGAAGATTGCCAGCCAATATACGACCTGGGTCACCTTTGTGGGATTGCTTCTGCTTCTTTCCATCCTGACGAAAGGCAATGCCTTGAAGTGGAACAGCATTCGCAACCTTCTGATCGCTGAATCGGTTCGCTCGTTTGCCGCCCTTGGCGTGGGCATGATCATCATCACCAAGGGTATCGACCTTTCCATCGGGTATGTTGTCTGTCTGACTGCCAGTGTTGCAGCCTCGTTTGCACAGAATCCTGACTACTCGTCAGCCATCTATGCCGGACAGACCTTCCCGCTCATCGTTCCCATCGTGGCCGCAGTGGCCGCAGGCGGGCTCTTCGGCCTCTTCAATGGGTATCTGATCGCCTACGGCAAGCTCCCTCCCTTCATCGCCACCCTGGGCTCGATGTCCATCGCCAAGGGGTTGCAGCTGATCTACACCAAGGCTGCGGTTGTTGGCTCACTGAACCAGAATTTCAAGAATATCAGCCAAGGCAGTGTAGGCCCTGTCCCCAATCTGATCATCTATGTCATCATCGCAGCCTTCATTGTCTGGGTCTTCCTGCGCCATACACGCCAAGGAACCCACTTCTATGCCATCGGCGGCAACTCCCAGGCTGCCCGGGTTTCCGGAATCAACGTCGAGCGCGACCTCATGATGGTTTACTTCTACGCTGGTTTGCTCTATGGTATTGCAGGAACCTTGCTTGCCAGTCGCTTGGGGCTCGCGAACTCCCTGACTGCCAACGGCATGGAACTTGATGCCATCGCAGCGGTCACCGTCGGCGGTGTTTCCCAAAGCGGTGGTGTGGGAACCGTAGGTGGCATGATGGTCGGTGTATTCACCATGGGCCTCATCAACTACGGAATGTCCTTCCTGGGTGTCGACAGCTACTATCAGCAGCTGGTCAAGGGTTTGATCATCATCGTTGCGGTATACTTCGATATGAAGAAGTATGCCAGACGCAGCTAGCGGGGGTTTGTGCATGGGCAAGAGTGAGAACGCCACCATCAAAGATGTCGCCAAATTGGCGGGCGTCTCCATTGCCACGGTAAGCAGGGTGCTCAACAAGCTTGGTGTGGTGAATCCTGAGACGGAACGAAGAGTGCTCAGTGCGGTCAATATGCTGCACTACCAGCGCAATGCGGTGGCCCGCTCGCTCAAGCTCAAGGAGACCAAGAGCATCGGAATCATGGTTCCTGAGATTTCCAATACGTTCTTCACCGAGATTGTGGAACAGCTGGAGAAGTTGCTTGGTCCCCTGGGCTATGCACTTCTCTTGTGCAGCTCGGAAAACTCGGTTGATGAGGAGAAGCGGAAGCTCTCTCTCCTGCTTGAGCGGAATGTCGATGCCCTTCTGGTGATACCGGTCAGTGACATCGGCAGTCATTTCAATTCCCCTTCCTTGGAACATACCCCCTTGGTCATGCTCGACCGAAAGATTGATGGTCTTTCCTGTGATGTGGTGCTCACTGACAACCGCAAGGGTGCCTACGATGTGACCTGTGCCCTGATCCGTGAGGGAAGGACGCGCATCGGCTTTCTGGGTGGAGACAACCATGTCCATACGTCTGTGGAGCGTTTGCACGGGTTTTTGGACGCAATGCGCGACCATCATCTTGAGGTGGAGAGTGAGTTCATTCTCCTGGGCGGCATGACGCAGAAAGCGGGCTATACCCTGGCCGAGCAACTGTTGACCATGAGCAACTGTCCCGACACGTTTTTCATGGTGAATGACATGGTCCATATCGGTGCCACCAGCTACCTGATGAGCAATGCTCCCAAAACGTTCCGCTCAAACCTGGCTTTTGCAACCTTCGACTATCTCTACTATGCCCCGTTGCTCAAGTTCTGCCACTATGCAGTCGGACAGCCCTTGCAGCTGATGGGTGAATCTGCAGCACAGCTGTTGATTCGCAGGATGGAAGGGGACCGGGAAGGCTTTCCTGCCACCGTGGTGATCGAGCCGGTCATCCATGTCATGAAGGAGAACGGGGGGATGGTTACCGATGAGAAGTCCATGGCTTCCACCTCAGCACACTCCCCCCGCTTCGAGAAGGTCTTCAGCTAGGAAGCTCCTCGTCAAAACAGACAGCCACTTTCCCGCATGCTCCGCTAGCCATCAAGGCATAGGCCTCATCCGCCTTGTCCAGGCTGAAGCGGTGGGTTATCAGGTCCTCCGGATGGATGTTCCATCGAACCAAGCGCTCCACCAGATCCTCCATCTTCCAGATGCTGGTGACCCAGCTTCCATAGATGGTCTTCTGGTCATGGAGCATGTCCTCACTCGGATTGAAATGCACTGTTCCGCCTTCCCCGACGAAGGCAATCTTGCCCCACTTGCGTGTTGCCCTGATGGCAGTGGCTCTTCCAGGGTCGCTTGCTGAGCAGTCAAAAGCCCGCTCAACCCCGTTGCCGCCGGTGAGTGCCTTGATCTGTGCAACGTTTTGCTCGCTGGGGGTGAAGACGTGGTCAACCAAGCCAAGTTTCTTTGCAAGCTCGATGCGTGATGGCTCCCGTTCAATGCCGATGAGCATGTTCGCTCCCATGGCCTTAGCCAACATCAGTGCTGCAAGACCCACCGGTCCGAGACCTACGACCAGTACCGCATCGTTTCCGCTTACCCCTACTTTCTCGATCGCCTCGTACACGGTACCGAAGCCACAGGCTACCTGGGCACCATCAGCATAGGTGAGCTCTTCAGGAAGATACACGAGATCCTTCTCATCACAGAGAATGTACTCGGCCATACCCCCGTCGCGCTGCCAGCCATAGGCTGCCCGCTTGTCGCTGGTGCAGCTGATCATGAAGCCCTGTCGGCACTCATGGCAGACTCCGCAACCGCTGATGTGGTAGACGATGACACGGTCGCCCTTCTTGAAGCGCTTGAGGCCCGGTCCTTCCTCCACAATCTGGCCACAGGGTTCGTGCCCGGCAATGACTCCCTGATACCCCTCAGGGCCCTTTCCCAAGTGTTCACGGTAGATGCAGCGGATGTCGCTGCCGCAGATGGTGGTGCATTTGGTCTTGACCAAGACCTGTCCGTGCCCCGGCTTGGGAATGTCATACTCGGCGAAAGCCACCGTGCTGTTGCCCGGAAGCGTCGCCCCTTTCATGGTGTGCTTGCTCATCGTACTCCTCCTTTCCGATAGCGTTCGGGGATCGGGATGATCCCGTCCTCGTCCCATAGGTCATGATAGGAATCAGCGCCTTCCCAGAGAAAGACCTGTCCCTTTATCAGGCGGTTGTTGCAGTCTATGGTCTTCAGGAGCTCTAGTTCCTCACGTGTCAGCGGATCTTCGTGGACGCTGAGGAAGTTGCTTCTGAGATTGCGTTCCTTCGTGGATTGGGGAATCGGGACTATGCCGTTTCCCATTGCCCACTTGAGGCAGATGGCTGCAGGATGGCAGTTGTGCTTGCTTGCAAGCTCCTTGACCACAGGATGATCCATATCCACCTTGTCTTCGCTGGTGGTGTCACGCTCAGGTCGGTTCGGTGAGCCGAGGGGGCTGTAGCCGATGGCCCTGATGCCTTGTTCCTGTACATAGGAGAGCAGCTCATACTGGCCGAAGAGCGGATGCAGTTCCATCTCATTGGCAAAGGGTCGGATCGAAGCACTTGCAAGCAGGAGCTCCAGCTTGGCCTTGGTCATGTTGCTTGTCCCGATATGCCGTACCAAGCCTTCCTTGGCCAAAGCTTCCATGGCCGACCAGGTTTCCATGAACTGCTCATGGAGGTAGGGACGGGCATCCGGACTTCGGCTGGTCACGTCACACATCGGTGGATGGAAGTTGGGGAAGGGCCAATGGACAAGATACAGGTCAAGGTAGTCCAACCTCAGGTCCTTCAGGCTCTGCTTTGCCGATGCGATCACCTTCTGGTACGCATGGCTGTCATTCCATACTTTGCTGGTTATCCAGAGCTGGTCGCGTGGAATGCCGCTTTGCGCCAGCACCTGTCCGATCTCCCGCTCGTTGCCGTATACGCTGGCACAGTCGATGTTCCTGTATCCTATCTCAAGGGCAAGCTTTACTGCTTGTGCCATCTCAAGACTGCTGATGTGGTCTGAACCGAAGGTTCCCACTCCGATGATGGGCATATCCATGGTACGGCCTCCTTTTTCACTAGCTACAGCATACGCGATTGGTGCAAGAGCACAATGCTTGATATGCGAAAAAGTACTAGTATTTTGCGCATTTTCTGATATCCTTACGGTATGGCAACCATTGGTCTGATGCTTCGATTCCAGGATGGATATGATATGGCGGTGGCGGGAGGGGTGGTGCAGTATGCCCGCACCAAGCCAGACTGGCAACTGAGGGGGCAAGGGCCTTGGTTCTTCAGCCTTGAACGGGAAGCCCTCGCCTTGTGTGATGGCCTGATAGCCCGCATCGAGGATGATGAGCAGGCACGGTTCTGCGCCTCGCTCGGCATCCCTGTCATCGATATCGCAGGGTCCTCTTCCCTCAAGCTTTTTTCGCAGGTACGCAATGACGACTACCATACGGGAGTGAGCGGGGGCACCTATCTCAAGAGCCTCGGAAGCAGCCGCATGGCCTGGTGCACGGTAGATCATGTGCACTGGGCGCGGGAGCGGTTTGTCGGCTTCCAGACAGCGGTGAGCAAACGCTCCGAGGAGATTGCCACCTTCTCAAGACCACTTTCCTGGTGGAGGCAGTTGTATGAACCCTGTCCCGATCTTGAAGCATGGCTTGAAGAGCTGCCCAAGCCGATATCGCTCTTTTGCTGCAACGATCTCTCTGCCATGAAGGTGGAGCTTGCTTGCCAGCGTCTTGGCGTGCATATACCCGAGGAGATCATGGTGCTGGGTGTTGACAACGAGACGTTGCTCTGCGAACTGGCAAACCCCTCCATATCCAGCATCCAACCAGACTGCGCTGCCATCGGTTATCAGGCGTCCGCCATGCTGGATGCACTCTTGGAGCAATCGATCAGTGGCGTACACATCCAACGGATAGCTCCGGGGCCGGTACGGGAGCGGGAGAGCACCCGCCTGGTGCTGAGCGAGGATGAGCATGTAGCGAAGGCCATGTCGCTCATCAAGCGGGAAGCAACGGCTAATCTGACGGCAAGCGAGGTGGCCGAGCAGGCTTCGATCTGCAGAAGGTCGCTGGAGATGCGGTTCCGTACCTATCGGGGCAAGTCAATCTGGGAGGAAATCTGCGAGGAGAAGCTCTCCCAGGCAAGCATCCTTCTGCAACACAGCAAAGAGAGCATCGCCGTAATCAGCGAGCAGTGTGGTTTCGGTTCCATCCATCGCTTTTACAACCTTTTCAAGCGGCGCTTCGGACAAACACCACAGGCCTACAGGAAGAGCAAAAAACAGAGCTGAGACTTCCCCCTCCCAACGGTTTGTGGCATGATTGGCACAAGAGGCAGATTATGGAGTTGATGCTTGATACCGCAAATCTCAGTGAAATAGAAAGGGCTCTCGATACATATCCTATCAGTGGGGTGACTTCCAACCCATCCATCCTCAAGGCGGAGGGTGGTATTCCCTTTTTCCCCCATATGCAAAAGATCAGAAAACTCATCGGCGATGAGCGCAGCCTGCATGTGCAGGTGATAAGCCATGATGCAGATACCATCATAGCCGAGGCTAGGAGGATTCTTCGTGAACTTGGGCCGACCACCTTCGTCAAGATCCCCGTTACCGACGAGGGGCTGAAAGCCATCCGCATCCTTGCTTCCGAGCAAGTGAACATCACCGCTACGGCCATCTACACCACCATGCAGGGCATTCTTGCCATGCTCAGCGGTGCACGCTATCTGGCTGTGTACTACAACCGGATGCTCAACATCGACATTGATGCCGCCAAGGTCATCAAGGAGCTCAGCTCCCTGCTCTGGGCCAACAGCACCAAGACCCAGGTGTTGGCCGCATCTTTCAAGAACATCAGTGAGATCACCACAGCCTATGCCCAGGGGGCAAGCTGCTGTACGGTTCCGTACTCGCTGCTCGCGACCGGCCTTTCGATGCCATCCATCACCCAAGCTGTGCATGATTTCTCCACCAATTGGGAGCAGGTCTATGGAAACCGATCGCTACTCGATCTCTGAGGAGTATTTTTTCTCCCTCGTCCACAATGCACTGTCGGTCCAGAGCGCTGAGGATGGCTTTTTCAGGATCAACCGCTTTACCTCCACGCAAAAGGAAGAGGCATCAGCCCATCCTCTGTATCGGGCGATGGCCAACACCGCTGCAGGGGCGTGCCTGCGGTTCAAGACACGTTCTGTGGTGCAACTGGAGATCAAGCGTATCAACCAATCCCTGCTTCCCCGAGCCAATGAAGGGGCTCTGGACCTTGCTTCGCTGTACGGCAGGCCTCTGGATCTTGAAGAGAGCATCGATGTTGCTTACGAGGATGGGAGAGTGGACTATCTCCCGCTGAAACATGGCGTGATCGAAATCGGTCCTTCCGAGCAGGTGTCCATTTACCTGCCCCTCCATCATCAGGTGGAGGTTCGCCTCAGCGGAGAAGTGGAGAGCATTGGGCGCAATCCCTCAATGCATCTGCTTTTGGGTGACTCCATCATGCAAGGGGTGGGCATCCACCATCCTTCACAATCACTGGGGTCCATGCTGGAAACCCTGACGGGATCAGGTTTTCTCAATCAGGGGTTGGCCGGTACGCTCATCTCCCCACGCTTGGTCCAGGAGTTGCCGCTTGCACAACCTCTGGCGGGCATCATCATCGGTTACGGTACCAATGACTGGGTGGTAAGGGAGAATCTGGCCGAGCTCAGGTGGGAGATGTTTGCCCTGCTCGGGCGCATCCGAAAATTCCATCCACTCACACCGGTGGTTGTCCTGACGCCCCTCTGGCGGGCAGACATCCAGCAAGCGAAGCGTATGGGCTCCTTTGCCGAGATGCAGGCTGCCCTCATGCAAGCCACCAAGTGTTTCCCAAAGGTCAGCGTGGCCGATGGGCTTTCCCTCTCACTTCGTGACAGCTATGATGACGAATTCCTGCATCCGGGAAGCAAGGCTGTGGCCTTCCTCGCAAAGGGGTTGGCCCGTCAGCTTGTGTAGGTTGCTGTCAGGAAGTTCACCGCCTCTTCCATCTTGTAAAGTGCCCGTTGCACATTGCTTGTGGGGGTACCGTAGTTCATCCGAACAAAATTACGGTATGCATCTCCACCAAACCATGTCCCGTCATTGAACGCAAGGCCTGCGCGCTGGCCGAAGAAGCGTGAGAGCAGACCGCCGCCGGGGCTGGCCTTCTCATCATAGAGTTCTGGATGTGCCGCCCGGTCTTTCTCCACCAGATCCATGATCTTGCTGCAGTCGACGAATCCTATGAAGGAAGCTCCCGGCTTGATGAAAACCAGTTGGGGTACTCGCTCGGCAAGGAACGCCTCCACCATCGAAGCGTTCTTCTGCAGATAGCCCAGCAGTTGCTGAAGCCAAGGAAGCCCATGCTCATAGGAAGCAATGGCCAAGGTGGTGGCGAAGGTTGAGGTTTCGGTGATGAACAGCTGGGAGAGGCGATGGACGAATCCTGAACGCATGCCAGCATCGGTGAAGAGTGTGGCCGAGTAGTGCTCGCCTGCAATGTTGAATGTCTTTGAGGGTGCCATGCAGGTAATGGCGGTCGCTCCCACTTCCTTGGCAACGGTATCCAAGCACACATGGTCGGTGAAGTTCAGGTCGGCATGAATCTCGTCACAGATGATGGTCAGGTCATGCTCCTTGGCAACCTTGCACAGGCGGGTGAGTGTCTCATGGTCAAAGACGAGGCCCGAAGGGTTGTGCGGTGAGCAGAAGATCAGCATCTTCGCCTTGTCGGCCAGTGCTTCCAGCTTTGCCCAATCCAAGCTGAATCGGTGGCTCTCCTCATCATAGAGCAGGGGCCAGGAGAGCAATTCCCTTTCGAGATTCCGTACGATTCTGAGAAAGGGTTGGTAGGCTGGGAGAGGGACTATGATGCCTTCTCCTGTTCTGGTGAGCTGTTCCACCAGGACTGCAATGGAATTCAGGACTCCTTGGCTGATCACCACCTCTTGCTCTGCAAGCGTGAGCTGATGTCTCATCTTCGCCCAATTGCAAAAGACCTGTCGCTGGTTCTCAGCATGCGGATATCCGAATATGGCGTGCTGGGCTAGGTCACGTGCCGCATGGGCCACTTCGCCGGCTACCGGAAAGTCCATGTCCGCTACCCAGAACGGCTCTGCATCAGGATTGCCACACACTGACTTGATGACATCCCTGTTCCATTTCACCGAGAGAGAGGTGGTGCGGTCCACCACCGTATCGAAATCGTAGTGCATCAGACTCTGTACTCCTGGTCATAGGTGGATTTGGGATTGGGATATCTTCCCTCCTTGACCTTTTGCTTGAACACAATGGCTTGTGTAGGGCAGCGATGATAACAGCCGAGGCATCCGGTACAGGCACGGTCAAAGACCGGCTTCCCGTCCACCATATCAATGTTTGCAGAGGGACACATGCGGTAGCACAGTCCGCAGGAGGTGCATGCATCGGTCACCACAAAGTCCAGCGCGGTATCCATGAAGGCGCGGTGAACGGGCTCCATCAGGTGGTTGATCACCAACCGGCTCAAGGGGGGCCTGAAGGGAAGGTGGATCGCCTCACTCTGGACATCCTTGGCGATGAGGGCAATCTTCTCCTCCGCCTTCGCATAGAGGGCGTCAATCTTCTCATCGGTCGGGGCATGCAGCAGGGGGACATACCCGTCAGGCATCACCACATGGTTGACATAGCTTGCCAGTGCACCAGCTTCCTTGAGCACGACATCCATTGCTTGGAAGGTGTAGGCTTGGAACATATAGCGGGTTGCTACCAAGAAAAGGTACTTGATGGGAGAGAGATCCTGCTTTGCAAAGACCTCCTGGATGAAATGCACCACGAGGTTGGGTGGGAATCCCTTGTAGACGGGGAACACAAAGCCGACCTGTTCGGTCAGTTCAATAGGGTCGCCATGCATGAGGTTTGGGACCATCAGAATCTGGCAATCTCCCAGCTCCTCACACAAGCGTTTTGCGATGTAATAGCTGTTGCCGGTACCGGAGAAGCAGATAAGGGTTGTTTTCATGTTCATGCCTCTATGTCGAGCGAGGCAAGAAGTGCACAGACTTCCTGGGTGTCCTCGTCATTGAGATCGAGATTGGTGACCAAGCGGACCATATCACCTTCATTGTTGGCAAGAATGCCGTAGGTGGCGAGGCGGTGTACCACCGTCTGGGCCGAAAGCCCGGGAACCTGGAAGAAGAGGATGTTGGTCTGCACTCCTTCACGGTCGACTCTGGCCCAACCTGTTTGTGCAAGAGCATCCGCAATCGCTGCAGCATGGGCATGATCGTCTTTCAGCCGTTCGACATGATGGGTGAGTGCATAGAGTCCTGCCGCTGCAAGGATACCCGTCTGGCGCATTCCGCCACCAAGCATTTTTCTCAGTGTAAGCGCCTTGTTGATGAAGTCCTCAGTTCCGCACAGCATGCTTCCTACCGGAGCTCCCAACCCCTTGGAAAGGCAGAATGTGATGGTATCGGCATACTTGGCATAGGTTTTGACCGATATGCCGGTGGCTTGCTGTGCATTGAAAACCCGTGCTCCGTCCATATGGATCTTCAGCTGGTGGGTCTGGGCAAAGTCCTTGATTCCTTCCAGATTCTCCAACGGATAGCAGTAGCCGCCAATGGTGTTCTCCACCTCGATGAGGGTGGTGGTGGCCATGTCATAGGAGCCACCTTTGACCTTACCGGCAAGATCTGCTGCACTCAGCACACCCCTAGGGACATCAATGGTGATGGGAAGCACGCCGGCTATTGCACTGATCGAACCAATCTCGTGCTGGATGATATGACTGTTGGAGGCGGTGAGCACTTCATTGCTTCTTCCTCCCTGGAGGTAGAGGCTGATGAGGTTCCCCATGCAGCCGGAGGAGACGAACAGTGCTTTTTCTTTTCCTGTCAGTTCAGCTGCCAAGGCTTCAAGCTTTGTGGTCGTGGGATCTTCCCGGTAGACATCATCACCGACTTCTGCAGCGGCCATTGCTTTGCGCATCTCAAGGGTCGGTTTGGTGATCGTGTCGCTTCTGAGGTCATAGTGTTTCATCGTGGTTCTCCTTGGCACTTCGGTAAAACTATACCGAACAGAACACCTTCAGTCCAGCAAAAAGAAGATCCCCGGGACAAGCCCGGGGATCGAAAAGACTGATTGTACATCTACTTGAGGTAGACGTCCTTGACCGGATGGTAATCCATGGTATTGCCATGCCATCCGCCCCACTTGTTGGTATCGATCATGTTGATCGTTACGTAGTAGTAGAGAGGCATCATTGCCTGGTCTTCGTTGATCATGATGTCCTCAGCGGTCATCAGGACGCCATAGCGGTCTGCACCGGCGGGCATTCTGGCTGCTTCGTTGATCAGGACGTCATACACTTCGTTGGTGTACTTTCCACCGTTCATACCGGCACCGGTAAGGAACATGTCGAGGAAAGTGTTCGGATCCTGGTAGTCACCAACCCATCCAGCGCGTGCAACCTGGAAGTTGCCCTGGTTACGGTTGGAGAGGTAGGTCTGCCATTCCTGGTTCTCAAGCACAACGTTGATGCCGAGGTTGTTCTTCCATTCCTGCTGGATGAACTCAGCAATCTGCTTGTGACCCTCGTTGGTGTTGTACAGGACGGAGACGGTCGGGAAACCGGCGCCATTGGGATAGCCAGCCTCAGCCAGCATGTCCTGAGCCATCTCGATTGCCTCATCCATGGTCTCAAACGGGAACTCAAGTCCGGAATATCCAGCCATCGGGGGAACAATGCCCCAAGCAGGAATCTGACCGGCCTTGGTCACGCCTTCAACCAGAGCCTCGCGGTCGACAGCATAGGACAGGGCCTTTCTGACGAGCACGTTGTTGATCGGGGCGACTTCGGTCTGGAACACATAGTAGTAGGTGGAAAGCTGCGGGGCTGACTGGAAGTCATCACGCATCTGTGCAGCGTTGAGCTGATCTGGGGGAACGTTGGTTGCCCAGTCAATCTCACCATTGAGGTACATGTTGTAGTTGGTGGTATCGCTGTCGGAGGAGTAGAAGATGACCTTGTCAAGCTTGACGGCATCTGCATCCCAGTACTTGTCGTTCTTGACGGCGGTAAGGGAGGTCTGTGCAACTCTCTCGGAGAGGACGAACGGGCCATTGCCCACGAAGTTGGCGGGATCGGTCCAAGCGGAGCCGTACTTCTCGATGGCGTGCTTGGGAACGATTGCGAAGCTGTAGTGGGTAAGGGCGTCAACTGCATACGGGAGGGGACCAATGAGGTCCATCTGGAAGGTGTAGTCGTCAAGGGCGCGGATACCGACAGCCTCAGGACCAGCCTCTCCAGCGTTGAACTCGGTTGCACCGGCAAGGAACATGCAGGGGAACCAAGCATAAGGACCAGCGGTTGCGGGATCGAGAATCCTCAGCCAGCTGTATACGACGTCATCGGCGGTGATGGGAGTGCCATCGGACCACATGGCGTCCTTGCGAAGCTTGAAGGTATACTGTGTGCCATCTTCGTTTGCTTCCCAGCTTTCAGCAACGCCGGGAACTGCAAGGGCAGTCTCGGGATCGTTTGCTACCAGGCCTTCGAAGAGAGCTTCGAAAATCCTGTGCTCGGGTACGCCCTGGATGAGAGCGGGATCCAAAGATTCGGGCTCAGCACCATTGGAGATGCGGAAAACGACTTCTTTTGTAGCCGGAGCTGCAGGAGCAGGAGCGGCGGGAGCCGGGGTTGCTGCTACGGCAGGAGCGGGAGCCGGAGTGGCCGGAGCTGCGGGAGCTGCGGGTGCCGGCGTCGTGGTTGCGGCTGGGGCTGGCGCTTCTTTCTTTCCACAGGAAATGAAGAGTGCGCTTACCAGGAGCACGCAAAGCATGATAGCCAGAAATTTCTTCATAGACATATCTCCTTGTAAATCTAAGTATACACGTTCAACTTAGCTTAAATCACATTAAACCACGAATCAAGAGAAAACGCAAATAGGTTAACCGTCAAAGTAGCTGATAGTGTATAGGAAATGGGGTTTTATGCAGGTTGTGCATAGATATGGCCATGACAGAATGACTTCTTTCTCCTATAGTAGGGATACCAAAGGAGCGCGACCATATGGTTCGACATACCACCTATCTTCATGCGCATGGCATCTCGTATGCAGTGACCCGCATGTTTCACCTGACCAGTGCCCTCTTTACGCTCTTTCTTGCTTGGGGGCTCTCTGTAAATCTTGCCGAGGGGGTAAGCTTGCTCACCATGCCCCACATCCCTCTCTTGTTGTTGCTCAGTCTTGCTGCGGCCACCTACCGCGATACCTGGAGATTTGACACTGCCACCCAGACAGTTACCAGCATCTATGGCTTCGGGCCGTTCTGCAAGCGAGAGACCCATGCGTTTACGGATGTGCAACGTTTGGAAATAACCCATTTTGTTCGGGGAAGCAATGACAAGGATGCCAAGGCCAACAAGCGCAGGCTCAGGGCCATGCTTGTGTTCTCGTTGCGCCTTCGCGATGATGAGGTCAGGACCATTGAGATCATTGCCGAGAAAACATCCCAAGGCAGAACTGAGTCCTCGATGCAGGCCATTGCTTCTGTCACCGGCCTGCCCTTGTACGTCGATCGTCCCCGTGATATGGATCTCAACATCTCGTACAAGGATCTGTAGCAAGAAAAAGCCACCCTCGATTTGAGAGTGGCTGATGTTCAGGCTTTGGGCCTTGCCGCATCGGCTTGGGCTTCTTCCATGGTGACCTTGCTGTGATCTTCCTTGTCATAGAGCCAGCAGGCGACCTGGTGCTTCGGGTCGATGTCGAGCATCGGGGGCAGGTGGCAGGAACACCAAGGCATCCGCTTGGGACAACGGTCATAGAAGTAACAACCATTGCGCTCCTTGTCCGGGGAAGGTACATCTCCGGTGAGGATGATGCGCTGCCGTTCCCGTTCCACTTTGGGGTCGGGGATGGGGGCGGCACTCAGCAGGGCTGTGGTATAGGGGTGCAGGGGGTTGTCATACAGCTGGACCGCCTCACTGATCTCCACAATCTTGCCCAGGTACATGACCGCCACGCGGGTGGAGATGTGCTGGATGACCGCAAGGTCATGGGCAATGAAGATATAGGTAAGGCCGAACTCCTTCTGCAGGTCCCCCAGCAGGTTGAGAATCTGAGACTGGATGGATACGTCCAGAGCGGAAACCGGTTCGTCTGCAAGAATGATCTTCGGATTGAGGGCAAGAGCGCGGGCAATCCCGATTCTCTGCCTCTGTCCACCACTGAACTCATGCGGGTAGCGGTTCTTGAAGGCCTTGTTCAGACCAACGCGCTCCATGAGATCCTCCACTTTGCGCTCGATATCCAAGGTGGAAAGGGGTTTTTCCAGAAGTCTGCGGGAGTTGTAGATCACCAACGGTTCTGCAATGATCGAACGGACCGTCATTCTCGGGTCGAGGGATGCATACGGATCCTGGAAGATCATCTGGATGTCACGCCGTGCCTTGAGCATGGTCCTGTGGTCAGCCTTGACCAGGTCGACACCGTTGAAGATGACGCTTCCGCTGGTGGGCTTGTAGAGCTGGCTTATGGAGCGGACCGTGGTGGACTTTCCGCACCCCGACTCACCTACAATCCCCAGTGTCTCACCCGGGTATACATCAAAGGAAATGCCGTCAACAGCCCTGATGGCTCCAACTTGCCTCTGCAAGATCGATCCGCTGCTGATGGGGAAGTGCTGCTTCAGATCCCTGACTTCCAAAAGGGGCTTCTTTGTCGTGCTCATGTTGCCTTCTCCTCTACGTTCGCCTCTGCAAGTGCCTGTGCCTTGGTTGACTCATCTGCATAGAGCCAGCAGGCTACCTCATGCCCATTACCCAGATCCTTTACCGGCGGGTAGGCATGGCGGCATACCTCCATTGCCTTGTGGCAACGGGGATGGAAGGGGCAGCAAGGAGGCAAGTCGATGACGTTTGGCGGCTGGCCTTCGATGGAGAAGAGGCGATTGCCTTTCTTGGTGGTATCCATGCGGGGGACACTCTTGATGAGGCCCTCGGTATAGGGGTGGCTGGGTCTGGCATACAGGTCCTCGGTGACTGCCTTCTCCACCACGCGTCCGGCGTACATGACACAAACTTGGTCACACATCCCTGCCACAACCCCCAGGTCATGGGTGATGAGGATGACTGCGGTTCCCATCTTGCTGCTGAGCTTGTCGATCAGCTCAAGGATCTGGGCCTGGATGGTTACGTCCAGAGCCGTGGTCGGCTCATCGGCCACCAGAACCTGAGCGTTGCAGGAGAGGGCCATGGCAATCATGACGCGCTGGCGCATACCGCCGGAGAACTGGTGGGGATAGCTTTGGATTCGTTTCTCCGCAGAAGGGATGCCGACAAGCTTGAGCATTTCGATGGAACGCTTCAGCGCTTCCTGTTTGGAAACATTCTTCTCATGCAGGCGGATCGTCTCCACCATCTGTGTGGAAATCTTGAGAAAGGGATTGAGGCTGGTCATCGGGTCCTGGAAGATCATGGAAATCTTGTTTCCCCGAATCTCGCGCATTTCCTTCTCACTGACCTTGAGGATGTCCTCACCCTCAAAGAGCACCTCACCACCGACAATCTTGCCCGGAGGGGAGGGAATGAGACGCATGACCGAGAGGTTGGTAACGCTCTTGCCGCTTCCGCTCTCGCCTACGATACCGATGGTTTCGCCTTCGTGGACGGTGAATGAGACACCGTCAACCGCCTTGACGATACCGGCATCTGTCTTGAAATAGGTTTTCAGGTCCTTTACTTCGAGGACAACCTTTGCATTGGGATTCAGACTCATGTATGTCCTCCTAGAGTTGGTTCTTGCTTTGTGGATCGAACGCATCCCTCAAGCCGTCACCAAAGAAGTTCATGGCAAAGAGGAAGATGGTCATGGCGATAGCCGGGAAGATAAGCTTCCACGGATAGAGGGTCATGCCGTTCACGGCATCTCCAACCAAAGAACCCCACGAAGCATACGGGGCCTGGACCCCGAGACCAAGGAAGGAGAGGAAGGACTCCTGCATGATGAATGCGGGAACCCTGAGGGTTGAATAGACAATGATGACCGAAAGGGAGTTGGGTACCATATGGCGGAAGATGATGCGGCCGGTGGAGGCCCCCATGCTGCGGGCCGCTTCTACGTACTCGCTGTTTTTCAGGCTCATTACCTGTCCACGCACCATACGGGCGACGGTCAGCCAGCTGACCATTGCCAAGGCAACGAAGAGATTCATGATGTTGCGCCCAAAGATGGCCATGAATATGATGACCAGCAACATGTACGGAAGGCCGTACATGATGTCAACGAAGCGCATGAGGAAGAAGTCAACCTTTCCTCCTGCATATCCGGCGATGGCTCCCAGCACGATGCCGATCACTACGCTGGTAAGCGTTCCCACCAGACCGATGGCGATGGAGACCTGTCCACCGTAGATGATGCGGCTGAGCATGTCACGGCCGCTGTAATCAGTGCCGAGATAGTAATGACGTTCGTGCTTCTTGGTAGCCGAAATCTCAGCCTTCAGCAGATTGTTTACGGAAATCTCGCGATTAAGAGGGAATGCTACATCCCCGTTCTTGATTTCAGCGCGCAGGTCGCGTTCTGCGGAACGGGTTATGGTTGTTTTCACCTTTCCCAGCAGGTTGGTTTTTGCCATTGAGGCAATGCCCTTATCGCCGAGAGAAGCCATTTCCATCTCAAGATTCACCGCATACTCCTCATCGGTGAGGTCAGGGGTCGCAGCCTTGAGCGTATTGAGGAGCTGGCTGCTGATTTCATCCATGGTCTGCTTTTCGATGATTGCGATGTCGACCTTCAGGAGATCTGCATAGATGGTCTCAATCTCTTTGTAGCCCATTTTGGTAAGGTTCTTTGTTTTTCCACTCTCAGCATCGGTGTAGAACATGGTATCGACATTGATGAGGAATTCGGTATCGATCTTCTCCTGAAGACGATCGATGGTCCTTTGGTCTGCGCTGCTGAAGGTGAACAGGCCTGCTTCCCGCTGGCGTTCTCCTTCCATATAACAGAAGTTCCAGACCTTGTTGGTCTCGTTGTCAGCGATCCAACGCTTGATGTCTGCACTCTGCTCTTCGGTAACCACGAGGCTGCCGGCTCTCCACGCCTTGAAATAGAGGTCCTCAAGCTTGGTTTCCATCATCAGGTCACCAGCAGACTTGGACAGTGAGGGCCTGAGGTGCTGATGGTCCAGAATGATCTGGTCGTACGGATAAATGGGAAGGAACATGGCAGTGGCGGCAAGCAGGGAGTACACGATGACAATGATCATGCCCACTACTGCCATCTTGTTCTTTTTCAGCCTTCTCCAAGCGTCCTTTCCCAAGCTGTTGCCCTCTACAACCTGTGCAAATTCATTGAGGGCCGCTGTCTTCTCTTTTTTTCTCTTCAGTACCATGGTCCTCTCCTTATTTGTAGGTGATTCTCGGGTCGAGTTGTGCGTACACGATGTCTACGATGAAGTTCATCAGGATAAGGATGAGCGAGTAGACAATGACGACGCCGACAATCAGGGTGTAGTCACGGTTGAAGGAACTCTGTACGAAGAACTTGCCAAGGCCGGGGACGCGGAAGATCTGTTCAACGACGATCGATCCGGTGATGATACCCGCAAATGCAGGGCCGAGATAACTGACGATGGGAAGCATTGCGCCTTTCATGGCGTGCTTGAAGATGATCGTGGTGCTTTTCATGCCCTTGGCTTTGGCGGTACGGATGTAGTCGCTTCTGAGCGTCTCAAGCATGGAAGAGCGGGTAAGACGGGCAATATTGGCGAAATAGGCAAAGGAGAGCGAGACTGCAGGGAGGATGACGGTCTTCCACCCTTCACCGGTGGTATACCACCCGCTGGTGGGCAACCATTGCAGCTTCATCGCAAAGATGAGCTGCAACACCGGAGCTATGACGAAGAGCGGAACCGAGATGCCGATGACGGCTACCCCCATACTCAGATAGTCTATCCAGGAGTTCTGCTTCACAGCCGCGATGATGCCGGCGGATATGCCGAACACCAAGGCAAGAAGCATGGCCCAGCTTCCCAATACGATGGACTTGGGCAAACTGTTGGCGATGTAATAGTTTACATCATAGTCTTTGTACTTGAACGAGGGCCCGAGGTCCCCGCGCAAGATGTCGAACATGTAGCGGCCATACTGCTGGATCATCGGTTCATCGAGGTGGTATTTGGCCTCGATGTTGCGCTTCACCACCTCAGGAAGATTGCGTTCGGTAGCGAACGGACCTCCGGGTGCGATGCGTACGATGAAGAAACTGAGCGTGATGATGATCAACAGTGTAGGAATCATACCCAATAGGCGGTTCACGATATATTTCGTCATGCATTTCCTCTTATGAGATTTTTGTTGTATGGTGAAATTGGCGGCGTAAGCCTAGGATCATACAGCATTTCAGATACTATACCAAGAATTTGTTTTATGCAAGAATTACCAAAATTATGCAAAATTAATACTTTTTGCATCAATGTAAGAGATTTGTCAGCAAGAAAATAGAAGCAGGATTCCAAAATCTTATTTTTTACAGATTGATTCTTGGCGTCAGAGTGTCAACATGTATGGGGAGGTAGGAAAACCCTCCTTTTTTTGGTATCCTGCGATTCTGCGTTACACAATGGGAGAAGTGCATGAAGAAACTCTATATGGAAAACCTTGGGTGCTCCAAAAACCAAGTCGATGCCGAAACCTTGATCAAGTTGCTTGAGGATGACCAGTTCGTTCGGACCGAGGATGCTGCAGATGCCGATCTGATCATGGTCAATACCTGTGGGTTCATTGAATCAGCCCGAGAAGAGTCGATCAACACCTTTTTCTCCCTCCGGGAGGCAAATCCCACGGCAAAGATCGTGCTCAGTGGCTGTATGGCGCAACGGTATGCCGAGGACCTACGCTCCGAACTGCCTGAGGCCGATGCCATTTTCGGCAACCATGACCTATCCAAGATCGGTGAGGTGGTCCGCAAGATCTTCGCAGGGGACCGCGTTGTCTTGGTTCCCTCCTATCCCGCACCCCAGCAAGAGGTCTATGAGCGCAACGAGTTGCTCTCCTTCCCCGGCAGTGCCTATCTGAAGATCAGCGAAGGGTGCAACCACCGTTGTGCCTATTGTGCCATTCCCCTCATCCGTGGGGGCCTGCGCAGCAAAGAGCGTCCCATTATCCTTGAGGAGGCCAGGAGCCTGATCGCCTCTGGCATCAGGGAAATCAACCTCATAGCCCAGGACCTTGCTGCCTACGGTACGGACAGGGATGACAAGGAGAGCCAATTCCTCTCATTGTTGGAAGACCTCGTCTCGCTTGAGGGCGACTTCTTCATCCGCCTGCTCTACATCCACCCGGATGCGTTCCCCCCCCAGTTGCCTGCTTTCATTGCAAGCCATCCGAAGGTATTGCCCTACTTTGACATTCCCTTCCAGCATGCCGACACGGCAGTGTTGCGCAGCATGGGAAGGACAGGCACCAAGGAGAGTTACCTTGCCCTGATACGGGAAATCAGGGAAACCGTGCCGACTGCAGTCCTTCGCTCCACCATCCTGCTCGGCTACCCGGGCGAGGATGAGAAAGCCTTTGCACAGGTGCTCGATTTCCTCTCCCAAGCAAAGCTCGATTGGGTGGGCTCCTTCCTGTACAGCAGGGAAGAGGGTACCAAAGCGTATGGTCTGAGAAATGAGCGGGAGCACAAGAAAGCCATAACCCAGGCCACAGCCTTTCAGAAACAACTGCAAGCCTTGCAGGCACCCATCACCGAGGCGAATCTTGCCCGCTTTGTCGGAACACAGCACGATGTTTTGATTGAGGAGTTGGTGGAAGGAGAGGACTTGGCGATCGGGCGCATGTATGCCCAGGCCCCTGAGGTTGATGGCCTTACGGTGGTGATGGGCCGCAATCTGAAAGCAGGGCAAGTTGTTCGCTGTGGCATCCGTGCGGTGAAAGGCCTCGATTTTGAGGCCCTTCCCCTGCAAGGAGCACTGCATGGCTGATATCGAGCATCTGGTAAGCCAGCTCAATGAGCAACAGAAGGAAGCGGTGTTGGAGAACTCAAAACCGCTTTTGGTTCTTGCCGGAGCCGGCAGTGGCAAGACACGGGTCATCACCACCAAGATTGCCTATGCCATCGAGAGGCTGGGCATACCTCCTTATAAGATACTTGCCGTTACCTTCACCAACAAGGCCGCCAATGAGATGAAGGAACGGGTGAAGGTGATGCTTGACGGAAATCCTCTGGCCGATGAGTGCAACATCCGCACGTTCCACTCGTTCGGAGCCTGGCTGCTCAGACGCTTTGGCTCGGAGATCGGGCTGGATTCCAACTTCACCATCTACGATGATGATGATTCACTCTCCCTGCTTGCCTCCTGCTTCCCCAACTACAAGAAACGGGAACTCGACCCGATCATGCGCAAGATCTCCTATGCCAAGGACCGAGGGCTTTCCAGTACGGACAACCTGAGCTCTTTGAAGGTCGACTCCACGTTCAAGCGGATGTATGAGGCCTATGAGCAGAAACTCAGGAGGGTGGGGAATGTCGACTTTGCGGATCTGATCGGGCGCAGCATAGAGCTGCTCTCCGAAAAGAGGGAGGTCCTCTCCTGGGTGCACAACCGCTTCTCCATGATACTGGTTGATGAGTACCAGGATTCCAATGCCGCCCAGTTCAACCTGCTCAAGCAGCTGGTTGGGCCGAACTGTTTTGTCTGCGTGGTCGGTGATGACGACCAGTCCATCTACCGTTTCCGCGGGGCGGAGGTGCAGAACATCCTCAGTTTTCCCTCCCTCTATCCGGGGACACGGACGGTCAAGCTGGAGCAAAACTACCGATCAACCCAGAATATCCTGGAGATTGCGAATTCGGTAATCCGCAACAACAAGGGCAGGCATGACAAGAAGCTGTGGACAGCCAACACGAAGGGGTCGAAGCCCAATGTGCTCTATGTGCAGGATGAGCAGGATGAGGCTCTGAGAGTCAGCAACATCCTGATGATGGACAAGCAGTTCAACCAGAGTGCGGTTCTCTACCGCACCAATGCCCAGTCTGTTGCCTTCGAGACGGTGTTCAAACGCCTTGGCATCCCGTACAAGGTTGTGGGTGCCCTGCAGTTCTATGAGCGCGAAGAGGTCAAGGATGCCCTCGCTCTGCTCTTTTTGCTGACCAACCCCAAGGATGAGGTGAATTTCAAGCGGATGATCAACAAGCCTGCCCGGGGAATCGGTCCCGGCGCTTTGGAGACCATCCTCTCGTTCTCAAGCCAGACCGACGGCAATTTGCTGATCATGCTCTCCCTTGCTTTGGAGAAGGGATCCCTCTCTGCGAAAGCGAAGGCAGGGGCTTTGCACTTTCTGAAGATGTTCCAACATGCCCAGACCATGTTGGAGGGCGGTGAGCTGGTGGATTGTGCCAACTTCCTGGTCCGGGAGTCTGGTCTGGTGGATTACTACACCGAGATGGACAGCCTGAACAGCACCTCCAAGGTGGAGAACCTGGAAGCGTTGGTGAGTGCCCTCGGTTCCTACGACTCCTCGCTTGAAGGCTTGCTGCAGTTCCTGGAACAGCTTTCGCTGGACCCCACTACGCTGGGTACCGATGATCCCCGTGACAGGGAAGGGGTCACCCTCATCACCATGCACAATACCAAGGGTCTGGAGTTCGATCGGGTGTTTGTTGCAGGGCTTGAGGAGGAACTTTTTCCCGGCCGCAGCGGCGAGAGTGATGAGGATGTGGAAGAGGAAAGAAGAATCTTCTATGTGGCTGTCACCCGTGCCCGGCGCGATCTCTACCTTTTGTGTGCAAGGGCGCGCAGGATCTGGGGGAAGACAAGCTTCCAGCATCCAAGCCGCTTCCTGGATGAGGTCGATCCTTCCTTGGTGGCCGTACAGGGCATTCGCCCGGGCTCGCTTGGACAAGGCGGATACCAAGGGTTCTCAAGCCTTGGGGAGAAGCGACGGGTTGCAAGCCCCGCTGCTTGGGGGAATTCCGGGGGAAACCTGATCCAACAGGGCTTTGGAACCAAGGCCAAGACGTTCACCATGCAGACCACCCATGCTGCAAAAGAGGGTGAGGCGCTGTTCCCTCTCGGTCAGAGGGTGTACAGTGACAGCTATGGGGAAGGGGAGGTTGTGGAAGTGCGGATGAGCGGAGACCGTGAGGTCATCGAAGTTCGGTTCCACACCGGCAGAAAAGCGACCTTCATCAGCAAGTTCGCCCAACTCGAGAAAATTGGAAGTGACTGATATGCAGAGAGAAGGGAAAGAGACTAGACACGAAAGGCCGGAAGGTTATACAATGCCTACCGTTGTCCGCGCGCGTTCGTTCTATCTGTATGATGGATTTGGGGCGCGGTATACTGATTTTTTCCAGAATTATGGCAGAGCCATCCTAGGCCATCGTCCCGATCTGATCCAAAGGTCCATAAAATCTACGGTCAGCAGGGGCTTGGTCAGTGAATACCCTTCGGTATTTTCAGGACGGCTTGAAAAGCTGCTGGCAACGCTGTTTCCGGATTTTCCGGTGATTCGGATGTATTCCGATCCCCAGAAGGTCCTGCAGGCAATTCGTTCGGTCTCCGGGGATGTCCCCTGCGATCCTGCGACTTCGCCTGAACATGCTAGCCGTACAGTGTCCTATTGGCGACCGTACCTAGGTTTTGGCGGGGCAGATTCCGTGATGCTCCTCCCTATCCTACCTTTCCCAGGGAGTTTCGTACCTCAGGTCGTTTGCCTTAAGGAAGAAGCCTGTACCGGCGATGTTCCGCCCTCAGACGCCGTGTCACCGTTGTTGCTTGATTTGCTCGTCAAGACAACCGCGAATCTGATACGTAGCTTGGAGTCGGATGAGACAGTGAAAAAACGCATGGACAATCCCCTGGCGGGGGTGTTCGAGACGAGAGGTCCGTACGGATTAACCGGTCTTTCGCCAGCGCGTTATGAAGCGTTCGCTTTGGAGGCGTTGTCCCTCAAGGTAGTGCTTCCACCAACTGCGGATGTTCCGTTCATCATTCCCGGCGAATATGCCAAGGGTGATGTACGACCCTTTCTTGAGTTGGCTGGTCGGTATGCAATTGCTGTAAGATAGATATGGCAGAGAATTCTGTCCATGCACTACACCACACGCAAGGCAGGTCCTTGCAGAACAGGATGAATAGATGAAGACTATTTTTGTGAAACCGCTGACGATTCAGAAGAAATGGTATCTGATTGATGCAGAGGGAAAGGAGCTTGGCAAGGTAGCAGTTGCCGCTGCACGCATCCTTCGCGGGAAGAACAAGCCCGAGTATGTTCCTCACCAGGACATGGGCGACTATGTGATTATCATCAATGCTGACAAAGCTGCTCTTTCGGGCAACAAGTATCAGGACAAAATGTATTATCGCCACTCGAACTACCCCGGCGGGCTTCGGCAGACCAATTATGCCGACATGGTAAAGCGCAATCCGGTCTACCCGATGGAACATGCTGTGAAGGGCATGCTTCCCCGCGGACCGCTTGGTCGCAAGTTGTTCACCAACATGAAGGTCTACGCAGGTGCCAATCACCAGCAGCAGGCCCAGCAGCCCATCAAGGTTGAAATCTAAGGTAGGAGCGAAAAATGGCAAAGAAAGAAGTTAAAAAAGTTGTGGATCTTGGTCATGGGGTCGGTCGCCGAAAGACCGCCATTGCTCGTGTCTACCTTCGTGAAGGCGAGGGCAAGATCGTGGTGAATGGACGTGACGTTGACTCCTACTTCGGTAACCCGATGTTGGTGTACATTGTCAAGCAGCCGCTGGTGACCAGCGAAGTCGAAGGAAAGTTCGACATCCTCATCAACGTGGTTGGTGGTGGTCCCTCCGGTCAGGCTGGTGCTTGCCGTCATGGTATTGCACGTGCCCTCTGTGCACACGACGAGGCTTACCGCCCGGCACTGCACACCGCTGGTTTCATGACCCGCGACAGCCGCATGGTCGAACGCAAGAAGTACGGTCAGCCTGGTGCTCGCCGCAAGTTCCAGTTCTCCAAGCGCTAAGTGGCATTTGCACGCATCGAAAAGGATCCCTCCGGCGAAGGCTACCAAGCCCTTGTCCTGGAGGGTTCCTCTTTTTCCATCACAGCTGATGTGTTTCGAACCCTGAGGCTTTCCCTTGGCCAGGAGTTGAGTGAGGAGGAGTTCCAAAGGCTCCGAACTGCCCAGCTGCAGCGCAACTGCCGTTCCCAGGCCCTTGCCTATCTGGCTCGCAGGGAGCATACCGCCTTGGAGCTTACCCAGAAACTCCAGATCAAGGGGTTTGACCGCACCATCATCACACCCGTTCTTGAGAAGCTGGCAGAGGAAGATTTGCTCAGCGAATATCGTTATGCACTCTTGGCCATAGAGCATCGGCAGCGCAAGAATCCGGAGGGGAGGGCACTGCTTTCCCAACGACTTGCCTCCAAAGGGGTGAACCGCCAGGATGCCCAGCGTGCCTTGGACGAGCTCTTTTGCGAGGAACTGGCCGCCGAGTATGCCCGGAAAGCCTATCAGCTTGCCCTTGCGAAGGGCGGAACGGAAAAAGCCCGTCTTCTCATGGGCAAACGGGGATTCTCCTCCTATGAGATACATCTTGCTCTTGAGCAGGAGTAACTGAGCAGGTAGACTGTTTCTTGACCGGAGGTATCCATGCCCAAGAAGCGTTCTCTCATCCTGCTCACCATCCTGCTGATGCTTGCAACACCAAACCTCTTCTCCCTCTCATTCGCCTACGATGAGGATCTTTCCACGGTAAGTGATGTGACGCTGGGGCTTGCGCTAGTTATGCCAGGTGTCAGCGGTCTGGTTGTTCCTGCTACTGATTATGAGCTGCTTGCTACGACCTATATAGGAACGATGTCCACAGCATTTACTGCACGTACCGTTATGAAGCAATTAGTCCATCGTGCAAGACCCTATGTTGGGGAGATCGACCGCCCGGCCGATACCAGCGAAGACTATGAGTCCTTTCCTTCCGGTCATGCCCTGATGGCCTTCAGTGCTGCTGCCTATACCCAAACCCTCCAGGCTCTCTGGTATCCTGATTCAAAAGCCATGAAAGCCGTAAGCTACGCAACCTGGGGCTTGGCTGCCACCACTGCCACCCTCCGGGTGCTCAGTGGCAACCACCATCTGGGAGATGTGCTTGCAGGAGCGGCCATTGGTTCAGCCATTGGCTTTCTTGGTCCCTACCTGACCAACCGCCTGCTAGCACATGATGAGCATGCCCCCCAGATACTGATCGGACCCACCGTCGGCATGCAGGTATCGTTGTAGGATAAGAAAGGACGCACCCGACTGAGTGCGTCCTTTTTGAAAGTACCTTCTGTTCTTACCGCTGCTTGATGTGGGCAAGGAACTCCTTGAAGCCGTTGCTGCTGCTCTGTGGTTCGTACTCCACCAGCGGGTAGTTCTCCATGACATAGTCGATGTCCTTGTCACCACGACCGGAGAGATTGACCAGGATGTTCACATCCTTGCCAAGCTGCTGGGCCATCTTGATGGCATGTGCCACTGCATGGCTGGATTCAAGGGCGGGGATGATGCCTTCCATACGACTCAGGCCGTAGAACGCTTCCACTGCCTCGCGGTCGGTGGCACTGTCATAGTGCACCCTGCCGATGGAGTGCAGGTAGCTGTGCTGGGGACCTACTCCGGGATAATCCAGTCCGCTTGCGATGGAGTAGACCGGAAGAGGTTCCCCGGACTTGTCCTGGAGCAGAAGACTTCTGAATCCGTGGAGAATGCCTACCGAACCCTTGGTGATGGTAGCTGCGTGGTCCGGGGTATCGAGCCCCTTTCCTGCGGGTTCAACTCCATACAGCGCGACTTGCTTGTCCTCAAGGAAGGCGCTGAAGATGCCCATGGCATTCGAGCCGCCGCCTACACAGGCAACCACGGAGTCGGGGAGCCTTCCGGTCATCTCCTGGATCTGCTTGCGTGCCTCAATGCCGACCACGCTCTGGAAATCGCGGACCATCATCGGGAAAGGATGGGGGCCGACAACGCTTCCGATGCAGTAGATCTGGGTCACCGGGTCTGCAAGATAGGCTTCGAATGCAGCGTCGACTGCATCCTTGAGCGTCTTGGTTCCCCTTCCTACCGGAACAACCGTTGCACCGAGAATTTTCATCCTGCTTACGTTCGGCGCCTCTTTCCTGATATCAATTTCACCCATGTAGATGTCGCACTCAAGTCCAAGCAGGGCGGCTGCAGTGGCAAGGGCAACACCGTGCTGGCCGGCACCGGTTTCAGCGATGACCTTCTTCTTGCCAAGCTTCTTTGCAAGCAGCACCTCTCCGATGCAGTGGTTGATCTTATGGGCACCGGTGTGGTTCAGGTCCTCACGCTTCAGATAAATCTGGGCTCCGCCAACCGCTTCGCTGAGCCGTTTTGCATGATAGACGGGGGAAGGGCGTCCCACATAGTGTTTCTGGAGGCTGGAAAGTTCTGTCAGGAATGCCGGGTCCTGTACGATCTCCAGATATGCTTGGGTGACCTCGTCCATCACTTCCTGAAGCTGGGGTGGCAGGTATGCTCCGCCGTATTCTCCGAAACGTCCATCCTTGTCCGGAAGGTTGGTGGTGTTGATCTCTTTGGTAAGTGCGTTTTGCATGGGATTCTCCTTCATGGGTCCGATGTTACTTTGAATAGAAACAATCTGTCAAGGACTTTTGGAGAAAAGTTTCTATAAAAAGAAACATTTTTTGCTTCTCTGTTTGCCTAACGACAAAAAAACACCCACAGTGAGTACTATTCACTGTGGGCCTGTACTAAAGCGTGATTCTCTTAGAGACCAAGAATCTTCTTCAGAGCTGCTGCGTCGCGTACACCGACTGCCTTGTTGATCACCTTGCCGTCCTTGTAGAACAGAAGGGTGGGAATGGACTGAACGCCGAAGGTAGCGGCAAGCTCACCTTCCTCATCGACATTGACCTTCACGATCTTTGCCTGATCTGCACCCATCTCCTTGTCGAGCTGCTCAAGGATGGTGCCCTGCATGCGGCACGGCCCACACCATGCTGCCCAGAAATCGACAACTACGGGAACGCTGCTCTTCAAAACTTCTGCTTCATATGTGCTCTTGGTTACGTGTTTAATCATGGTAAACTCCTCTTATACGGTATACTATACTCTTGTTTTGTCTTATCGTACAGGTAAAATACTACATTTAATTGCTAACGGCAACTACTTGGGAGAACTTTTTTCATGCTGCCAATCATTGACTTGCACTGTGACACCATCCATGCCCTGCATGCTGGGGAGCGTTCGGGAAACCTTGGGCTGAGCAGCAATGCCCATGTCGATCTGAGGTGGATGGACGGGGCGGGAACAGTCACCACATGCTTCGCTTTGTTCGTGGATGCGCATGCTCACGCCAGTCCCTGGAGCCACGCAAACAAGCTGTATGAACGCTTCCAGCAGGAGTTGCATGCCTCCGGTTCAAGGATCATGCAGGTTCTCAGCCCGAAAGAGCACCTGGAAGGGCCGATGCATCAGGCCATTCTCAGTGTGGAGGAATTGGGCATCCTGGAAGGTCGGTTGGATCGCATTGCTGTCCTTGCATCATGGGGCGTTCGGTTGGCAACCATTACGTGGAATCATGAGAATGAACTGGGCTATCCCCATCACCAGAGGGGGGATCTCAAACCCTTCGCTTATGAGGTGATCGAGGCAATGGAACACCACAAGATCCTGGTGGATGTTTCCCACCTCAATGATGCAGGCTTCTCCTCCGTTGCCGGTTTTGCAAAGCGTCCTTTCATCGCCAGCCATTCGAATGCACGGGCAGTCACAAACCACAGCAGGAATCTCAGTGATGGGATGATTGAAAAGATTGCTGATGCTGGTGGGATCATCGGGCTGAACTTCTGCCCCTCCTTCCTCAGCGAGGACTGGGGACACAGCAGCATCGAGGCAATGGTTGCCCATGCGATGCACATCCATCAGGTGGGTGGCAGCTCTGTCCTTGCCTTGGGAACCGATTTTGATGGGATCAGCGGGACATTGGACGTGGAACACTATCCACAGCTTGCAACGTTGCATGAAGCCTTGCTGAAGGCCGGGCTCTCTACGGATACACTTGGGAAGATGTGGTACGGCAATGCCCTCAGGGTGCTGAGCGAAGGGCTCTGAGCATGTGCTTCTCCACTTCAGTGGGGATGCGGGACTCAATGCACTTCTGGATGGCCTTGCGCCTGACGCTCTCCTGCAGGCGTCCTTTCTGAAGGTAGGCAAGCGTCTTTTCCCGATGCTTGCAATAAGCGGATGCATATCCCCACCCAAGGGCCATGACCACATAGTAGTGGTCACTCTCCACCTTGCTCCAGGCTTCGAGCACCTCATCCAAGGTGGGTGCCTCCAGAAAGTGCAGCATCAGGCTGACGATGCCCAAGCGTTGCTCATAGGGCTGTGTGCTTTTCAGCAAAGCGAGCAAAAAGGGATAGAGAAGTTCCGGATTTTTGCTGAGATGATTCAGTGAGGATGCAAGGGTATCATTGGTTGCCCAGCTTTCGTTGTAGGGGAGCAGGCGGATCAGATGGGAGAGAGCTTCTTCGGAATTGAGACGAAGCAAGCCGAAGAGTTTGTAGATGACAATCACCTCTTCATACGATGGTGCTTCGTAGCCATAGAAATCCATGAGCGCTTGCTCGCCCTCTGTTTTGGCAAGAGAACGGGCAAGCTTGGTCAGATGGGGAGTCCGCACTCCCAAAATGGCTCGGTCGGAAACCTGGAGCTTCTGGGAGAAGGACGCATACGAAGGCTCAGCACATTCGCTGAGCCTTCGGACGAGCTGAGACTGGTTCACAGTCCCATGCGCTTTGCAAAGCGCATCAGGTTGTCAACGGTCTTTGCCATATCCTCCGGGGCACGAGGCTTGGCCTTTTTGAAGTCGATGGCCAGGCGGTTGATCGAGAAGATGCCGCTTACTCCCTCATCGTATGCACCCTCGACATCATCAGCGATGTCGCCGACGATGGCCAGTACGGGAACATTGGCTTTCTTGGCACGCCGGGCCACACCGATGACCACCTTGCCGCGCAGTGACTGCCCGTCAATCTTTCCTTCACCGGTAAGCACAAGATCAGCCTTGGTCAGCAGTTTGTCAAAGTTGACCGTTTCCAGAACCGTTTCGATGCCCATCTGCAGGCGTGAGCCAAAGAACGCAGCCATGCCGCCACCCATGCCACCCGCAGCTCCGCTGCCGGGGATGGACTGCACGTCCATGTTGCAGTCGCGCTCGATGACCTTGGCGATGTGCTGCATGTTTGCATCAAGGATTTCCACCATTTCAGGGGTTGCACCCTTCTGGGGAGCAAAGATGTGGGCGGCTCCGGTGGGCCCATAGTAGGGGTTGTCGATGTCGCACATGGTGGTGATCGTCACGCTCTTGAGAGCAGGATCAAGTGCCGATGTATCGATCTTGGCAACTTTGCCCAATGTGCCGCCGGTAGGAATGAAGGACTTGCCGTCCTTGTCGTAGAATTTTACACCGCAGGCAGCTGCAGCGCCGCAGCCCCCATCATTGGTGGCGCTTCCGCCCAATCCGACGATGATGGTCTTGCAACCGCTTTTGGCTGCATCAAGGATAAGCTCGCCTACTCCGAAGGTGGTGGTCAGGTCGGGATGCATTTCATCCCCAACCAGGGGAAGTCCGGCACAGGCCGCCATCTCGATGACTGCCGTCGTCTTTTTGACTACCCCGTAAAACCCTTCCATCGGGAATGCATACGGACCTTGGACAGTGAGAGTCCTCTTCTCGCCCCCAAGTGCCTGAAGGAATGCATCAACGCTGCCTTCTCCTCCATCGGCTACAGGAATGCTGGTGACCTCTGCTTCGGGATAGTGTTGTTTGATGGCTCTGTCCATGATTGCACAGATCTGTTCAGAACTCATGGTTCCTTTGAAGGAATCAGGGATAAGCAGGATGTTCTTCATTGTAGGCTCCTCAAATATGATCCCGGGGGCCTGAGCCCCCGGATTTTGTTCATATTAAATCAAAATGAGGGATAAAATCCAGATGAAAACCATACAAGCTATACCTTGCAGCAAGGTGACCATGGTCTGGGTCTTATATCCTTCCTCCGGTTTGAGTTTTCCGAAGTTGGTAACCACCCAGAAGTAGCTGTCGTTTGCATGGGAGACGGTCATTGCACCAGCTCCGATGGCCATGACGGTGAGCACTGCTGCCATGGGGCTTGCAAGGCCGAGGGCACTCATCATTGATGAGCTCTCTGCAATGCTTCCCATGATGCCTGCGGTAGTCGTAATGGCAACCGTAGATGATCCTTGGGCAGTCTTGAGAATGGCACTGATGAGGAACGGGAAGAAGATTCCCACTGCAGCGAGCACCTGGGCGTTCTGCTTCATGAAGTCAACGAATCCAGCCCCTGCAATCACCTTGCCCAATACTCCGCCGGCAGCGGTGATGAAGAGAATGGGTCCGACCACTTTCAGCGTCTCGGTGGTCATGCTGTTGAACTTCTTCAGTGCGTCCTGACGAACCAGAAGAAGAATACCAAAGAGCAAGCCGACGGTAAGTGCGATGATCGGGGTTCCGATGAACGAACTGAGGCTTGCCACTGCTCCTTGCCACTTCATTGCCGCAGAAAGTGAGCCGAGGGCCATGCAGACGATAGGAATAAGGATCGGTGCAAGGGAGAGGAACCCGTTGGGAAGCTTCCCGAAGCTCTTGAGCAGGGTATCATAGTCCATTTCGTCTGCATCCTCGACCAGCTCCTCACCGCTCTTGATCTTCTTGCCGATATAGTTGGCGTAGAAGTACGCGATGATCAGCGAAGGGATGGAGACAAGTGTGCCGATGACAATGACCATGAACAGATTCTCTCCGATTCCCAAGGTTCCGGCTGCAGCAATCGGACCCGGGGTGGGGGGGATCAGAACGTGGCTGGTGTACAGACCGGCAGAGAGTGCTACGGTCATGGCAACGGAACTGAATTGGGTTTTCTTGCGAAGGGCTTTGCGGATGGGATCGAGAATGACGAACCCGCTGTCACAGAAGACGGGGATGGAAACCACCCAACCCATGATTTCCATGGCAAGCTGCGGATGCTTCTTCCCCACCAGGCGAACAACCATTTCAGCAAGCTTGAGCGCTGCCCCGGTTTTCTCCAAAATGGTACCGATGAGCGCGCCGAGAATGATGACAATGCCGATACTGCTGAATATTCCGCTGAAACCCGAGCCGATGATGCCGGGGATGTCTTTCAGGGGAAGACCCACGATAAGGGCAAGCAGAAGAGAGATGCCCATCAAGGCAAGGAACGGATGAACATTCCATTTTGAGATGGCGACGATCATGATTGCAATGGCAATCACGAACGTGATGATCAAAGCTACTCCAGACATGTCAAACCTCCTGTGATATTTTGTGTAGTATATCACAGGTTTCGGACATCACTCTCATTAATTGTTTGGGTCATCGCTTCCAAAAGTGTTTGGAGAAAAGAACATAGACGGTGAACAATTCAAGCCGTCCTACCAGCATCAAAAAGGAGCAGACCCATTTCAGGTACGAGGGAAGAAAAGCGAAATTTCCGGTCGGTCCCACCTCTGCAAACCCGATGCCGATGTTTCCCAAACAGAGAAATGAAGCGGCAATGCTGGTCATTATATCCGCACCACTGAGTGAGATGAGCACCGTTCCCACTACACCGGTGAGGATGTACACCCCGAAAAACGTGGCGATGGAGATCAGAAGATCCTCACGCATGGTGGCGCTGCCGACCCGGACCTGGAAGACCCCCCTGGGATGGATGCGGTGCTTGATCTGCGCACGACCCATCTTGAACAACGCGACGATGCGGATGACCTTCACACCGCCACCTGCAGACCCTGCGGAACCTCCGATGAAGAAGAGCAAAAACAGCATCGCCTGGGGAAAAGCCGGCCACAGCACATAGTCTGCGGTGGCAAAGCCGGTGGTGGTGAGGATGGAAGCTGTCTGGAACGCGCTGTAGCGAAGCGATTGGGCGAACGATGCATAGGTATTGGAGAAGAAGAGGTACAAGGCGGAGACAAACGCAACAAAAGCCCAAATGCCGAGATATGCCCTCAGCTCCCCATCCTTGAGCACCGATGAGATTTTTCCGCTGATGGCCTTGTAGTAGAGCGCAAAGTTTGCTCCGCTGACCAGCATGAAAATGGTCACCACGACATCAACATAGGCACTTGAGAAGGTCCCGATCGAACTGTTCTTCACGCAAAACCCCGCTGCAGCCATGGTGGAGAAGGTGACCGTCACCGCATCATACAGGGATAGTCCCCCAAACAGGAGCAGGATGGTTTCCAATACGGAGAAGCCGATGTAGATCGACCAGAGAATGAGGGCGGTGTTCTTGATCTTCGGAGTCAGCTTGTCTTTGGTCGGCCCGACGGATTCGGCACCCACCAACAGCGTACCGCTTACCCCAAGGGCAGGCAGGAGTGCGACAAAGAGGACCACAATACCCATCCCTCCGAGCCAGTTGGTCTGCGATCTCCAGAAGAGAATCGATTTCGGCAGGCTTTCTATCTCCGTCAGCACAGTGGCCCCGGTGGTGGTGAATCCGCTCATGATCTCAAAATAGGCACTGCTGTAGTTTACATAGGCATTGCTTGCCACCAACGGAATGGCGGAGAACGCAGTTGCCACTATCCAGGTAAGGGTTACCACCAGATAGCCGTCACGGGCAAGCAAGGTTTTTGATTCAGGCTTCCGTATCAGGATGAGGATGGTGCTGCAAAATGCGGCTATGGCTCCATACGCAACCAGAAACCCCCTGATTGCATCCGGTTCCTGGAAGTGGAAGGAGAGGATTGTGGGAATGCCCATCAATACGGAGAGAAAGAGGACGATGAAGGCGAGCAGACGTAGGTCAAGTTTCCAGTTGAGCATGGCTTTCCTACCCAAAGAGTTTTTGGATCATATCCGAAGAATCACGCAGAACGGCAACCAGGACGGTATCGCCTTCTCCCAGGATGGAGTGACCACTGGGAATGCTGCAGTGTCCCGTGTTGTCGATGATGCCGGCAATGATGGCTTTCTTGCGCATATTGATGTCCTTCAGCTGCTTGTTGCAGACCTCGCACTCCTTGTTGATGATGAATTCGTATATCTCCAATTGGCCATTGTACAGGGAGTGGATGCTGGAGACATTCGAGCCCCTGAGATACCGCAACAGCGATTCGACGGTGGTGTCGGTGGTGGAAATGACTACATCGATATCAAGGTAGGAGGCCATGCGCGAATAGTTGTTGTTGTTCTTGATGAGGGCCATCGAGCGTTGCACGCCGATGCGCTTTGCATAACTGGCGGTGATGATGTTGAGCTCATCATTGTCGGTAAGCGCTACAAGCAGGTCGTAGGTGCCGAGTTGCTCCTCCTGCATGACCTCCTCGTCAGTGATGTCAGCCTTGATCACCAGGATCTCCCGAAATCGCTCGGAGAAGGTTTTGCAGACTTCCTCATCCTGGTCAACGACCGTAACCTTGGATCGCATTGCCGGACTCATCCTGTTCAGGAGGGCACGGGTTATCTTGCTCGCTCCCACCAGTACCATATTGTTCGGCCGCTTCTGCAATTGTCCGACAGTCTTGAGGATATCGGTGACTTCCTCGCTGTTGGCAACGATAGCCAAGGTATCCTGCGCTTGGATGGTGGTAGTGCCGGAGGGGACGATTACCACCCCTCGCCTGTTGATGGAGGCAATGACAAACTCAGCGTCAAGCTTGGAACGCATCTCCATGACGGTGGAACCTACATAGGGACTGAATGGCTCGATATGGAAGTTATAGAGGAGCAACTTGGTATTGGAGAAGCCCAGCACATTGCCGTTGACCCCTTGCTCTATGATGTTGAAGATGGATTTGGCTGTCTCTGCATTGGGATTGACGATGTGGTCAATGCCGAGTAGCCCTTCTTTCAGACCATCGACCCCGGTATAGATGAGTGAGCGTATTGCCGCAACCGTTTTGGTGTTTGGAAACGTTGAACTGACCAGGCCACAGGAGACCAGGTTGATCTCATCGCTGTTGGTGACGGCGATGAAGGCTTCGGCATCCTCGATGCCGGCTTCCATGAGCTTTGCTATGTCCGTTCCATTGCCAAGTACGCCCAGGCAGTCGAGCTTCGACACAGCGCTCTCCACCCGTTCATGGGCACTGTCTATGACTACTACATCCTTGCCGTCGACAATCAGCTGTTTGGCCAAGCCCAGACCACGTCTGCCAGCTCCCAGGATGATGATTTTCTTACTGATACCAAGCTCCTTTCTTTCCCTGCCCACTCTTGGCAGCCCGAAATACCGTGTGCTGCCTGTGATGATACCAGAACCTCCGGAAAAGCTGAAGACCCCTCAATTGCGGTCATTATTTGAAGACATTCACCATTATGGCAACAATATATGCATAGTCAATGTTTTTCCCTGATGTTGGTTGACAAGGTTTTCCATTTCTCCTATAGTTGGTAAGAAATTCGACGCAGGGTGGAGCAGTTGGCAGCTCGTCGGGCTCATAACCCGAAGGTCGTAGGTCCGAGTCCTACCCCTGCTAAACAGTTGGTCTGAAGAATGGACTGCCGATTGCACAAAGGTGCACGGCAGGACGGTGATTCCTGATTCTACCAAGCTATGGGCAACTTGTTGAGACGACAATGGTCGTACGGCGGGTTGCCTTTCCTTTTGCCCAAATGCTGCGATTATGGTCTCCAGCTACTAGCCTAATTCTCACTAAATCACTATAGTACAAAACTATGTACGAAGACAAACCTTTGCTTCAGATATGCTTGCCCAACCAAACCTACCTCCGTGTGTATGCCTATCCCTATCAGGATGAGGTTCGCTTGACCATCAGTTTGGAAAACGAAGAGTTTGTGTTGGCAAGTGAGAACGTGCGGCCTCTTTTCTGCCCGTTCACTGGAAAGAGGAATTGTCGTGACGAGAGCGACACAAAGCGTCTTCTCGAGGGTATCAGCCTGAAAATCTCCAAGTCAAAAGTCTTTCCTGCCTGTTGCATACTCAAGGGCCCGGTCCTCAGCTTGCATCTGGGATCTTCCAGCACAAGCTGGACATTTGCTTTCGATCCCCTGACCGGTCTTGCTGACACTTCGTACCATTTGTAGGCTTAGTTCAAATTTTCTCCCTATCCTTGTAATATGAAAAACATCGGCTATGATGAGAGAAAACGGGGTGAAGGGGCTTTCCATGGAAGGATTACAGCGTTGTATCGGGATTTTTACCGCCAGCTTGGATGACGAATATCAGTCGACGCTTTGGCATGCCATAGAACAGGAAGCAAGAAAGCGGAATAT
Organism: uncultured Sphaerochaeta sp.; assembly: GCF_963667405.1. Lineage (NCBI taxonomy): Bacteria > Pseudomonadati > Spirochaetota > Spirochaetia > Spirochaetales > Sphaerochaetaceae > Sphaerochaeta > uncultured Sphaerochaeta sp. The sequence continues at coordinate 494,195 of NZ_OY763408.1, forward strand.
CGGTACCATCTCGTTCATCGGTTCCCGCCTCGGATCGCCCATTGCGAGTGAAGCTTCCTCCAATCTTGCCTACCATCTGGCCGGAAAAGAGAACATCGATGGGCTGATCATCATCGCCTCCTCCCTGGCTTCCTATTTCACCACCGTCGACCTCAACAAGTTTTTTGCTCCCTGGTCCTCATTGCCCAGGGTCTCCATCGGCATGCGGATGCAGGGCATGAGCGATATCACCGTCGAGGGCGAAGAGGACATTGCCGTGGTGGTGGAGCATCTGATAACCGTGCATCATCGGAGCAAATTTGCCATCCTGACCGGTCCGAAAACCCACGAAGAGTCAATCAGGCGTCTTGATGCCTGCAGCCAAGTATTGGAAACACACGGAATCGAGCTGGATGAGAGGATGGTGTTCAGCGGCACCTTCACCGATGTCTCAGGAAGGGAGACGGTGGCATCACTGGTTGAACAGGGACATGATTTTGATGCCCTGATCTGCCTCAACGACTGGATGGCTCTCGGTGCGCTTGATGAACTGGCCAGGCGGGGCATCAAAGTGCCTGATGATGTCTCTGTGGTTGGCTATGATGGGCTGGACCCGTCACGCTATGCACTTCCCCCACTTACCACCGTGGTGCAGCCGTTGCACGAGATGGGTGTCATTGCCGTTGATATCCTGGACCGAATCATGGCTGGTGGGGAAGAGGAGCACATCACGCTTCCCTGTACTACGGTCATCCGCGAATCATGCGGGTGCAATCCCCATATCAGCTACACCCCAGGTCTGCATGAGATGCCCAGCTATGCAAGCCCAAGCGAGCGGTTTGCCGTGCAGGACCTCCTGCTTCTGGTACGTCAGGGAAACTATCATCAGATGATCAGCCGGCTCAACCGTGCCCTTGATACCACCGCAGGAGAGAGCGGGTCAATGCACCGCTGGAACGAGTATCTCTCGGTGGTGGAGTACAAGTCGAGCGTGGAAAGTGACTTGAGCCCGAAAACCCTGGGGATGCTCATGGCTGCGGCACGGGCCTTGATCGGGGATAAGATCGGCCGTTTCCAAGCTGCCAAGCGCATTGCCACGGAGAACTCTTTCGATTCGCTTCGCAAAGTCAGCGCCATGCTCTCCGGAACATTCGAGCTGGATGAGTTCTTTGAGAACCTCCGCCTCAGTCTGAAGCTCTTCGGCCTGGACCACGGTTATCTTGTGCGCTTCACCCATGCAAAAGGCAAGGCACGGCTGCTGATGGCGATGGACCAAGTCTCCCCGCTGGATCAGGTTTTTGATGCAATGCATATTCTTCCGCCGTCACTGGGTGTTGACTGGAAAGCCCAGCGTTGGGTATTGCTGCCGCTAGTCTATCTGGATGAGCCTCTGGGATATCTGCTGGTTCCGTTCAGAAAGGTGATGCCGGCCCTCTATGATGTATTGCAGGAGCAGGTTTCCAGCACGCTCAAGGGTTCTCTTTTGCTTACGCAGATCCGTGAGCATGAGAAGAACCTGGAAACCCAGGTTGCCCACCGTACCCAGGATCTGTCCAGTGAGATAAAGCGCCGGACCGAGCTGGAGAAGGAAGTCATGGAGATTTCCACCAAGACGATGGAGCGCATCGGACAGGAGTTGCATGATGACCTGTGCCAGTACCTTCTGGGGATCAGCTTGCTTGCCTCTTCGGCAAAGCAGCATCTGGAGAGCCACCAGGAAGTGAAGCCCGAGGAGCTGGAAATGATCAGCATGCATCTGAACAAGGCCATCTCCAAGGTGAAGACGATCAGCCGCGGCCTGATGCCGCTGGAACTGGAGTCGCATAGTTTTTTGGAACAGTTGGAGGCTTTGGTGGGGGACAGCTTGCGCTTGGCGAAGGTGGAGATCGACATCAATGTCGATCCCGAGCTGTGCATCTGTGATCCCATTGTTGAGCTGAACACCTTTCGGATCATCCAGGAGGCGCTTACCAATGCGATCAAGCATTCGAAGGCGCAACACATCGAGATATCATCTTCCCACACGGTGGATGAGAAGTCCCAGAAGATTTTGGTTCTCTCAGTCAGTGATGATGGGACGGGTTTGCCCCCCAAATTGCAAAAGCAGGGCTTGGGGCTGAAAATCATGCACAACCGTGCTTCCATGGCCAATGCCCTTCTGAAGATTGAGAGCGGTGATGAGGGCACAACGGTGCGCATCATCCTCAAGGAGTAGTGCATGAGTCACACGATTCGTTTTCTGATAGTGGACGACCACCCCCTCTTCAGGCAGGGGTTGGTCAGCGTCATTGAGAATGTGCGTTCCTACAAGGTGGCCCTCCAGGCGACCACCATTGCAGAGGCGCTGCCCCAGCTGGAGCATGCAGAGGTTCAGATAGCGCTCATCGACATTTCCCTGCAACAGGAGAACGGCCTTGAGCTGGTCAAGACACTCAAGGCGACCAGGCCCGAGATCCTATGCCTTGTGGTCTCGATGTACGATGAGATCATCTACGCTTCCAGTGCGCTCAAGGCAGGGGCGCGGGGCTACATCATGAAGCAGGAGGCAGCCTCAAGCCTGCTTGATGCCATCGCCTTGGTGCTCAAGGGCAAGATCTACCTTTCCCCGGACATGCGCGAACGCATGCTCGACACCATGCTGCAACCTGAGGCAAAAGACGAAATTGAGGCAGTGAAACTGCTCAGTCTGCGCGAGATGGAGGTCCTGCGTCTTTTGGGGCAGGGCTTCGGGGTATCGGAGATAGGGCAGACGCTCAACCTCTCGGTGAAAACCATCAATGTCTACCGTGACAATATCCGGCACAAGCTCTCCATCAACGATGCCGGAGCCCTGCGCAAGTTTGCGATCAAGTGGGTAAAGAGCAACGAGCGTTGATTGGCCTAGGACAAACATCCTAGGTGATTTCAAGACAAACAACCGGTGGCGTGGCCATCGGTCCCCTTCTAGTATACAGCTAAGGGAGCCTGTTTTCAGTACAAGCGTTGTACGAATTCGGGAAATCCCCCAATGTTTGGCACATATGTCTTGGACATATACAATGTAAGGAGGAATCTGTATGAAACGGAACATGCGAATTGTCGTAAGTTTTCTGCTGATCGCCTGCATGAGTTTCTCTCTGTTCGCCGCCGGACAGACTGAAGCCGCTGCAAAGGCCCCCGCACGCAAGGTCATCAACCTGTGGAGCTTCACCGATGAAGTCCCCAAGATGATCGACAAGTACAAGGAACTGCATCCTGAGTTCGATTATGATGTGAACGTCACCATCATCGCCACCACCGACGGTGCTTATCAGCCCGCTCTTGATGCGGCATTGGCAGCAGGTGGGGACAATGCTCCTGACATCTATACTGCAGAGGCTGCCTTCGTGCTGAAGTACACCCAGGGTGATGCTTCCCAGTTTGCAGCTCCCTACAAGTCCTTGGGCATCGATGTGGACAAGAAGCTCAAGGAAGCTGACATCGCTCCCTATACCGTTGAAATCGGCTCCAATGCCAACGGTGATCTGGTCGGCTTGGGCTACCAGGCTACCGGTGGTGCATTCATTTATCGCCGCTCCATCGCCAAGGACGTCTGGGGCACCGACGATCCGGCAGTGATCAAGACCAAGGTCGGACCGGGTTGGGAGAAGTTCTTCCAGGCTGCAGCAGACCTGAGCAAGAAAAATTATGCCATCATCAGTGGTGATGGAGACATCTGGCACGCCATCGAAGGCGCTTCCGAGAAGGGCTGGATCGTGAATGACAAACTTTTCATCGATCCCGATCGTGAGATGTTCCTCGACGTCGCCAAGAATATGCTCGACAAGGGCTACCACAATGATACCCGTGACTGGACTGATGCCTGGTTCGCCGACATGAAAGACGCCGGTGCCAAGAAGGTCTTCGGTTTCTTCGGTCCCGCATGGTTGATCAACTACGTCATGGCTGGCAACAGCGGTGGCACCAAGCCCGGTGAAGGCACCTATGGTGACTGGGCAGTCTGTGAACCTCCCGTGGGCTTCTTCTGGGGCGGTACCTGGCTTCTTGCAAACGACAAGAGCCCTGTCAAGGACGCAGTCGGCGACTTCATCGAATGGGTCACCCTCGACAGCTCCGAGACCGGTCTGCAGTACTACTGGGCCAACGGCACCCTCAATGGGCCCGGCGGAACCAAGGACACGGTTGCTTCCGGTACGGTCATGAAGAAGAGCGACGGCACCCTGCCGTTCCTCGGTGGACAGGACATGTTTGACGTATTCGTTCCCGCCGGCGCTTTCGCATCCGGAAGGAACAAGACCCAGTATGATGAGACCATCAACACCTACTGGCGTGATCAGGTTCGTTCCTATAGTGCAGGCAACAAGACCCGCGCTGCAGCCCTTGCTGAATTCAAGCAGCAGGTTGCGGACAACCTTGCCATCGCAGTCAAATAACCACTGATTGGTTTTGGTGCAGGGGGAGTAACCATCCTCCTGCACCAACTATGTGGCCTGTTTCTGGCATCCTGAGGATGGAAGTTCTTGCTTTGGCTCTTTCCGATGCACGGTGACACTTACTGGAGGATCTTCTCATGCGCAATAAAGGCGTTAACTATGCTAAGTACGGATACATCTTTTCCATTCCTTTCGTGCTTACCTTTCTTATTTTCTCTCTCTATCCAACCATTTTTACTGCCGTCATTGGGTTTACTGACCTGCGGGGAATGGGAAGGACCGATTTCAAATTTCTCGAGAAACCCTTTGACAACTTCATTCTGATTCTGAACAATCCGACCTTCATCAAGTCCTTGGGGAATACCGCCTTGATTTGGACGATGAACTTCATTCCCCAGATTCTGCTCTCCTTGTTGCTGACCGCCTGGTTTACCACCCGTCGCTATAAGGTCAGGGGACAGGGGCTCTTCAAGGTCTTGCTCTATATGCCCAATATCATTACTGCCGCAACCATTGCAATCCTGTTCAACTCATTGTTCGGGTACCCAAAGGGTCCGGTAAATGATCTGTTCATCCGTTTCGGCCTCTTGGATGCACCTGCAAACTTCCATATGCAGGAGTGGACAGCCCGTGGCGTGGTTGCATTCATCCAGTTCTGGATGTGGTACGGCAACTCCATGATCGTGCTCATTGCCGGGGTGTTGGGTATCGACCCGACCCTCTTTGAGGCAGCCGAGATTGATGGAGCCACCTCCACACAGATCTTTTTCAAGATTACGTTGCCCAGGCTCAAGACCATCCTGCTGTATGTGCTGATCACCAGTATGATCGGAGGCCTGCAGATGTTCGACATCCCGCGTCTTTTCTTGTGGGGAGGACCTGACAGTGCAACCCTCACCTCCAGCTTGTTCATCTACAACCAAGCGTTCAGCGGCAGTTATCTGTACAACCGTGCTTCAGCTGCGAGCATGATCATGTTTTTGATCATCGTCATTCTTTCGGTTGCTCTCTTCCATCTCATGCGTGACAAGGATGAGGCCAAATTCAGGAAAGCGGAAAAACTGCGCATCCGTAATGCAAAGAAGCAGGGGGCGCTCGTATGAAAAGCTTGAAGGCATCCACCAATCTCACCAAGACCATCATCTACGTTGTTTGCATTTTCCTTGCGATCCTGAGTGTCTTTCCCTTTCTGGTCATGTTCATCAACTCGACCCGAAGCACCTTCCAGATCCAGCAGGATTCGGTCTCCCTGCTCCCTTCAACCTTCCTGAAGAGCAACTGGGCGGTTTTCAAAGGAAAGAGTTTCAACCCGGTCGTTGGCTTTGTGAACTCAATGCTGAGCAGCGGCGGAGCTACCTTGTGCGCCGTCTACTTCTCCTCATTGACGGCCTACGCTTTGGTAGCCTACAGCTGGAAGCTTCGCCAGCCGTTCTTCTCCTTCATCCTGGCAGTGCTCATGATCCCCGCCCAGGTGACCGGCATCGGTTTCTATCAGTTCATGTACCGCATCGGTTGGACCAACAGTCTCCTGCCGTTGATTTTCCCGGCAATCGCCTCGCCGTCGATGGTCTTCTTCATGCGTCAGTACCTGATGGCGACCCTATCGCTTGATATCGTCAATTCGGCTCGCATCGATGGGGCGGGGGAGTTCTACACCTTCAACCGCATCATTCTTCCGATCATGAAGCCGGCCATGGCAACCCAGGCGATCTTCACCTTTGTGTTCAGCTGGAACAACCTGTTCATCCCGTTGATCCTGTTGACCAACAGTGAGAAGTACACCATGCCGATCATGGTCAGCTTGCTGCGCGGTGATATCTACAAGACCGAGTATGGGGCTGTCTATCTCGGCTTGTCCCTGACTGTCCTTCCTTTGTTTGTGGTTTATTTCCTCCTTTCCAAGTACATCATTGCAGGTGTAGCCTTGGGAGCCTTGAAGGAGTAGTGATTACTCCCGGTGTGGGGGAATCTGGTAAGGAGTTTGAATACATGCAGCAGAATCGTGAGCGGGCCATTGAGCTCCTGAAGAAGATGACTGTAGAAGAAAAAGTCGCCCAATTGGTATCTGCGTGGCTGGAAATAGACTTGGATGGATCCTTTGCCGTGCGGGAGTATGGTGCGAAGGAGAGCCTGAAGGGGGATTTGCGCAAGCAGGTGCTCGGCAAGGGCATCGGTCAGCTGACCAGACCCTTCGGGACTATGGCCAACGAGGCCCACCTCCAGGCAAAAGCCATCAACAAGATCCAGCGTTACCTCGTCGAGGAGACCCGGCTTGGAATCCCGGCCATGCTTCATGAGGAGTGCCTCACCGGAGCGATGATCAAGGGTGCCACGGTGTTCCCGTCAGCCCTGAACTATGGTTCGACATGGGATCCCCAGCTTGTGGGGCAGATCGCAAAGGCCATCGGCGATGAGCTTCGCAGCCTGGGTATCCACCAAGGGCTTGCTCCTGTTCTCGATGTTGCCCGTGACGCACGATGGGGACGGCTTGAGGAAACCTTCAGCGAGGACCCCTATTTGTGCGGAGTCATGGGAATTGGGTACGTCAAGGGCCTGCAGGGAAGCAAACGCACCCCCTTGGCCACGTTGAAGCACTTTGTCGGGCACTCCTATGGCGAAGGGGCAAGAAACCACGCTCCGGTGCATATCGGCCCGAGGGAGCTGCTCAACACCTTCGCCCTTCCGTTTGAAATGGTGGTGAAGCATGCTCATCCCGGATCCGTCATGCCTGCATACCATGATATCGATGGCATCCCGTGCACCAGCAACAAGAGCTTGGTGACAGACCTGTTGAAGAAACAGTGGGGATTCGATGGGTTGGTGGTAGGCGATTACGAAGCGGTGGTGCAACTCTTGGATGACCACCGCGTTGCTTCCGATATGGCAGAGGCCGCCGCCCTTGCCTTCAACGCCGGGATGGATATTGAGCTTCCAGGCTTCACCGTCTTCAAGGAGGGCCTGATCGAAGCTCTCTACCGTGGTCTGGTTACCGACAGTGCCCTGGATGAGGCAGTCCTCAGGGTCTTGGAGGAGAAGTTCCGCCAAGGCCTGTTTGAGCAACCGTACATCCGGGAAGATTCGCTGGAGCTGGGTTCGGAAAAGAACCACAAGCTTGCGGTCAAAGCTGCGGAAGCATCCATGGTCCTGCTCAAGAATGAGGGTCTGCTTCCCGTGCGCAAAGGGACCAGCATTGCCTTGGTCGGTCCCCTGGCTGATCATCCCTATGCCATGTTCGGTGGATACAGCCCACCGGTGCACCTCCAAGGTTCCCATGGGCCGGAAGAAACGGTCCCCGAAAAAACGATGACGATCAAGCAGGCCCTTGAGCAATATGCCAAGGATTGCCAGGTGAACTTTGAACCGGGATGCATGCTGTATGAGAATCAGGTCGAGCAAGCCATATTCTTCCCTGGGGACGTCCAGGAGCAGGAGGCTTCCCACTCCCATGAACTGAGTACCGATACCAGACGGATCAGTGCAGCTGTCCAAGCGGTCAAGCGAGCCGACCTTACCGTCCTGGTGGTTGGGGATCTGGCCGGTCTGTTCCAGAACGGGACGGTTGGGGAGGGCTCGGACACCGCAAGCCTCAAGTTGCCCGGTATCCAGGAAGAACTCATGAACAGCGTACTGGCCACGGGCAAGCCTGTGGTTGTGGTGCTGGTCAGCGGCAGACCTTATGCCATTGAGCAAGCTGTGGTGAAGGCTGGTGCCATCCTGGCAACCTGGCTGCCTGGTGAAGGCGGTGGGGAGGCGGTGGCACGTACCCTGATGGGTTTGAACAACCCCGGAGGAAAGAGTCCGCTCTCCTTTCCCAAGACTGCGGGGGCGATGCCGTACACGTACAACTATGCAAAGAAGGCCGGAGGGCTTCCCAGACAGAAACAGTTTGGAGCAAACTTCCCGTTCGGTCATGGCCTGAGCTATACCAGTTTTGCGTGGGATGACTTCAATTTGCAAAATCCATTGGCAGGCGTTGATGGGGAGTTCGTCTTCTCCCTGACCGTCAGGAATACCGGCTTGGCAGCCGGTGATGAAGTGGTGCAGGTCTACATCCATGACCAGAGGGCTTCCATCGTGCGACCGGTGAAGGAACTGAAGGCGTTCGTCCGCCTGCATCTTGAACCGGGGGAGAAGAAGAAGGTGACCTTCACCCTGCCTACCGATTTGCTCTCCTTCATCGGCGAGCAGATGCAAAGAGTCCTTGAATGCGGAACCTTCGACCTCATGGTCGGCAGAAGCAGTGAGGATTTGGTGTTTATTCGTGAGCTTTCGATCCTCGGGGAGTCGACAGCCCTGACCAAACAGTGGCGCTGTCTCTCTTCGGTGGTTGTTGCGAGTGTTGACTGACCGTTTGTTTGATGCTTTTTTACCTCCACCTCCGGCACCTTGCTTGGTTTTCACGCAGCCAAGCAGGGTGTCACTTTTTGCAGAGCCCCGTCCCAAACCTTGCAATTCATGCAAACTGTTCTATGATGGGAAGCAGACAGAGTAAGGAGATGGACGTTCATGATTCGACACGCCCTGTATGCTGGTTCCTGGTACCCTGCAGATGCAAAGGATTTGCAGGCTTTGGTTGCCCAATCCATCGAGGAGGCACGCAAGCGTGCAACCTATCAGAGAGGGCCGTATCGGTTTGCTGTCCTGCCCCACGCCGGCCTCTTCTATTCGAAAGCGGGAATAGCGCCGTTTTTCACTGCTTCCTATCCTGATCTCGAGCGCATCCTCATCCTCAGTCCCAGCCACTATGCGAACCTCAAGAGCGACATCCTTGCCTCGGCTCCGCTCTCGGGGTGCCAGACCCCTCTGGGAGTTTTGGAAGGTTTCAATCTGAGTTCAGCCCAAGACAAATACTTCTCTGCCATCCAGAGCGAACATGCCCTGGAGATGGTGCTTCCCTACATCGCCAGCATGCCCGATAGGCCCAAAGTCGGTCTTGCTCTCATCTCCCAATTCTCCGATCCCGATCACATCCATGCAATTGCAGACCAACTGGTTGCCGATCTGGGCGAGGAGAACCTTCGCTTGGGAAAGACCGTGGTGATCGCAAGCAGTGATTTCACCCACTATGGGCCACGTTTCGGCTATACACCCTACCAGGATGGAGCGCCGAAGAAGGTTCGGGAGGATGATCTGGCACTGTCGCACCTTCTGTGTGACGGCAGGGTGAATGAGGCGTATGCCTTCTGTGCTTCCCACCACAGTACCGTTTGCGGCTATGCTCCCTCCCTGGTTGTCTCGGATCTTGCCCAGCGCCTGCAGTGTACCGGCTGGGTTGCCGATTACTACACATCCCAGGATGTGAGTTCCTCAGAGGACGCCAACTTTGTAGCATATTCCACCATTCTCTGGAGGTGATGGGGATGGATAGACAGGTTCAGAGGACATTGCTGGGACTGGCGCGTGAGGCGATGGCAAACACACTCACCCATGCCCCGCAACCGCTGTATGAGCAGCTGAAACAGGAGAAAAGGAGCCCGTACACCCATGAGTTGGGAGCTTTCGTCACGCTCCATACCCAACAAGGGGAGCTGAGGGGGTGCATCGGAAACCTGTGGGGGGTGAACCCTCTCTATCAGATGATACCGGACCTTGCCCGGCAGGCGGCCTTCTCCGACCCTCGGTTCAGGCCGGTGAGCGAAGGGGAACTTCCCACGCTGGTGCTGGAGATAAGTCTGCTCAGCAAGATGCAGCTCATTCAGGACTGGCACGACATTACCCTTGGACAGGACGGGGTGCTGCTCACCCACAACTACCATCGTGCGGTCTTCCTTCCCCAGGTAGCGACCGAGCAGGGCTGGGACCTTGAGACGATGCTTGGGCATCTGTGCCGCAAGGCAGGCCTCCCTGATCTTGCCTATACTGATGAGCAATGCCGGTTCGAGGTGTTCCAAGCCGAGGTGTTTGATGAAACTTCAGTGTGACTTCTGCTGGCGCCACTGCCTCCTTGGGGAGGGACAACGGGGTGTCTGCTCAGTGCGAGAAAACCAAGGTGGTGTGTTGGTCACCCGATCATACGGAGAACTGGTCGCCCTCTCCGTAGACCCGGTGGAAAAGAAGCCTCTCTACCATTTCCTTCCGTTCACCAGGACCCTTTCCCTGGCTATGTTCGGCTGCAACCTCAGCTGCACCTTCTGCCAGAACCATCAGATCAGCCAGATCGAGTATGAAGGGGAAATCTCCTATAGGCCGGTGGATGCACAGCAACTGCCACGCATGGCAAACGAGCAAAGGTGCCCTTCGGTCAGCTTCACCTACAGCGAACCGCTGGTGTGGCAGGACTACATGATGGAGGTGTCCGCTGCGTGCAAAGAGTCCTCCCTGGCAACCATCATGGTGACCAACGGTACCTTCAGTGAGGAGGCACTTGCCCGCCTGAAGCCTCTCATCGATGCATACAACATCGATGTGAAAGGCAATGAGCAGTTCTATCGGGATATGTGCAATGGCAGCCTGAAGCCGGTGCTGAGGGGCCTGGAGGTGTTGGCAAGAAGCTCTTGTCATGTGGAAGTGACCACCATGGTCATGGAAACCCGCCACAGCCTGGAGGATATCAGGAGCTTGGGACGCATTTTGGGCGATCTTGGTGTACAGGTTTGGCATCTGAGCCGCTACGTTCCCCGCTATCTCTGCACCGATCCTCCTACCAGCGAAGCGTACTTGCAGGAAGCGCTTTCGGTTGCCTCCTTCTCCTCCATACCCTATGTGTATGCGGGAAACTCCTCTCTTGGCCAAGCCACCTGCTGCCCCTCCTGCCATACCCTTTTGATCGAGGACCGGATGGCAAGAGATGCAGGCTATGCAAAGCCTCTCGATCGTGGGGTCTGCCCACAGTGCGGGGCTGCAATCTACGGCCGCTTCAAAGCATGACAGAGTCAAGCTTTTCCGATATACTCGGCCTTTCAGGAGAAAGGCGTGGTCAGACTCAATGGCATCAATGTAGCGTACGGTGATAGGTATATTCTCAGGAATGCGGACGTTCTGGTCCGAAGCGGCGATCGCATCGGATTGGTAGGCCCCAACGGGGCGGGAAAAAGTACCTTGCTGAAGGTCATCTGCGGGGAAGAGAAACCTGACAGTGGCGAAGTCGTCACCGAAGGCGGCACCATCATCGGGTATTTCAGCCAGAATGTGGGGGAGATGCAGGGACGTACTGCCTTGGAAGAGGTGATAGCCGGCTCTGGAGCCGTCTATGAGATCGGTCTCGAGCTGGAACAACTTGAGCATCGCATGGCCGATCCCGAGAGTAATTTCAGTGATGCCGACATGGACCGCTACGGGGAGCTGCAGACCGAATACCTTGCACGTGACGGATATGACCTGGTCAGCCGTAGTGAGGAGATTCTCACCGGCCTGGGCATCTCCAAGGAGCGGCAGCAGCAGAGGGTGGAAACCTTCAGCGGTGGTTGGAAAATGCGCATTGCCTTGGTCAAGATCCTTGCCCTCATGCCGGATGTCCTGTTGATGGACGAACCGACGAACCACCTTGACCTGGAGTCGATCATCTACCTCGAATCGTGGCTCTCCTCCTTCAAGGGTGATCTGGTGATGACCAGCCATGACCGCCAGTTCATGACCCGCATCTGCAGCCGAACCATTGAGGTTGCCAACGGCGAGGTCACCAGTTACAGCGGTGACTATGACTTCTATCTTCGTGAGCGGGAGATCCGCCGCGAACAGCTCATCGCAACTTTCAACCGCCAGCAGGCTCGTTTTGCCAAGGACGAGGAGTTCATCGCAAAGTTCGCCGCCCGTGCCAGCCACGCTTCCCTGGTGCAGTCGCGCATCAAGGCGCTTGAGAAGATTGAGCGCATCAGCCTTCCGCCTGAGACCAAGCTCATGCAGGTACAGTTTGCACCCTGTCAGAGAAGTGGGGACCAGGTAGTGGTCATGAAAGACCTTGCCAAGGAGTGGCCGCTTGCAGGAGGGAAGACCCATCCGGTCTTCCATGGGGTCAGCGCAACGGTGATGCGGGGCAACAAGATTGCCCTCACCGGTGTGAACGGGGCGGGCAAGAGTACCCTGCTGAAGACCATAGTCGGCATGACCGAGCCCTCCGATGGACAGGTAAGCCTGGGAGCGAGCGTAAACCTCGGTTACTTCAGCCAGTATTCCAGTGATGTGCTGGATCCGAACAAGACCATCTTTGAAGAAGTGTCGGACCGGGTCCCCATGACCACCATTCCTGTCCTCAGGGCGATGTTGGGGGCCTTCCTCTTCAGCGGGGATGATGTGGACAAGAAGATCGGCCTGCTCAGCGGCGGGGAGAAGAGCCGCGTCATGCTCGCCTGCATGCTGGCCAATCCGGTGAATTTTCTGGTGCTTGACGAACCGACCAACCACCTTGACATCCAAAGCCGCGAGGTCCTGCTGGATGCGCTGGTACGCTTTGAGGGAACCCTCATGATCGTAAGCCATGACCGTTATTTCCTCAAGCATCTGGCAAATCGGGTCTTCGAGATTGATTACGGCAAGCTGAACGTCTACGAAGGCGATTATGCCTACTATTTGCACAAGAGCGGGAAGGAGTAAGCTGTGGATACAAACTATACGGAGAAAGCACGGCAGCTGCGCAGCAAGGGCTACAACTGCGCCCAGGCTGTGGCCTGTAGCTTCAGTGACGTCGTGGGACTGGACGAAGCGATCATCTTTTCGATGATGGAAGGTTTCGGCGGAGGTATGGGCGGCCATCAGGCAACCTGCGGGGCCCTCAGTGGTGCCGTTGCGATAGCGGGTCTTGTCACCAGCAAAGGGAGTGTGGAAGGCCAGACGAAAGCGCTGACCTATGAAAAATCCAAAGCGCTGGTGGATGCGTTTGCCCAGCGGTGCAAGAGCCTGGTTTGCAAGGAGTTGTTGGGAGAGGAAACCGGCATTGAATTGCAATCCTGCGACAATTGTGTTGAGGAAGCTGTACTTTTGGTGCAAGAAATGTTGCAAAAGAAGTAACGTTAGCGTTCATCTGTCTTGTGTCACAACAAAATTGATATTTTTTGTTGCAAAAACGTCTTGCATATCCTTTTTATTTTCGCTACCGTACGCGTATGCAGACAACACAGAATTGCAAGGTTGCCGTAGTGATGGGAAGCGCGAGCGACTTGGACCGGGTCCAGGGAGCGTTCCAGGTACTTACCGAACTGGGCATACCCTTCGAGAAGCGGATCCTCTCCGCCCACCGTACCAGCGATGACACGATTGCCTTTGCAGACACAGCTGCCCAGCGCGGCCTCAAGGTGCTGATTGCAGCGGCAGGGAAGGCAGCCCATCTTGGTGGGGTGCTGGCCAGCAGAACCCTTCTGCCGGTGATCGGAATTCCCCTGTCCACCTCACTTTCCGGCATTGATGCACTCTTTTCCACGGTGCAGATGCCCACCGGCTACCCGGTGGCGAGTGTGGCCATAGATGGGGCGGCCAATGCAGCCCTGCTTGCCGCCCAGATCCTGGCACTCCAGGATCCCGAGCTGGCAGAGAAGCTGGGCCAAAGGCGCCTCGCCATGGCCGAGCAGGCAAGAAGTGCAGACAAGCGAATCAACGAGAGCTTTTCCTGAGACCAGGTGAAGCTCTTTTTTATTGCCAGAGGGAGATACCATGCAAAAAGCGCAACAACTGTATGAGGGAAAGGCGAAAAAAGTCTATGCAACCGATGAGAAGGGTGTCTACATCGTCGCCTACAAGGATGACGCAACAGCCTTCAATGGGTTGAAGAAAGGGACCATAGCCCAGAAGGGAAGCATCAACAATAGGGTGAGCAACCATCTGATGCAGCTCTTGGAGAAAGAAGGCATACCCACCCACTTTCTGAAGGAGCTTTCCGACCGGGAGACTGCGGTCAGGAAGGTGCTCATCATCCCCCTGGAAGTGATCGTACGCAACATTGCAGCCGGCTCGCTGGCGACCCGTCTCGGTCTTGAGGAGGGAACAAAGCTTGGCTGTACGGTGCTTGAGTTCTGTTACAAACGGGATGATCTGGGCGATCCTCTGGTCAACGAATACCACATCAGGGCCCTCGGTCTTGCAAGCGATGACGAGCTTGCCCAGCTCAGTGCCTACAGCCTGAGGATAAACACCATCCTTGGCTTGTACCTGCTTGATCTTGGCATTGAGCTGGTGGACTTCAAGCTTGAGTTCGGCATCACCGATGAAGGCAAGCTGATCCTCGCCGATGAGATCTCCCCCGATACCTGCAGGTTCTGGGACACCAAGACAGGCAAGAAGTTGGACAAGGATCGGTTCCGCCGTGATCTCGGTGATGTTGAGGCGGCTTACCAGGAAGTGCTTTCCCGGCTGATGGGTGTCAACTGATGGGCAAGCTCAAGGAAGCCTGCGGGCTGTTCGGCATCTACTCAGAGGCCGCTGTGGACACCGCACTTGCCTGCCATCTTGGTCTTTATGCCCTGCAGCATCGGGGTCAGGAGGGGTGTGGCATCGCATTGAATGACAGGGGAACTCTTTCGTTGCAGAAGGACCTTGGTCTTGTTGCTGAGGTGTTTCCTGAGCCTGTCCAGGTCACTCCCACCACCAGGATGGCCATCGCCCATACCCGGTATGGGACCAGCGGTGAGCGTTCACGTGAGAATGTGCAGCCCCTGCTCATCCGCCACCAGATGGGAAGCATGGCCTTGGCCCACAATGGCAACCTCACCAATGACCAGGTGCTGCGTTCGGAGTTGGAGAAGCAGGGCTCGCTCTTTCATACCACCAGCGATACCGAGGTGATAGCCTATATCATCACCAAGCACCGGCTTTCCAGTGAGTGTGTGGAGGAAGCGATCGAAAAGGCGATGGATGAGCTGAAAGGCTCCTACTCGCTTCTGGTCATGAGCGCCAGCAAGCTCATCGCCGTACGCGATCCCTACGGGTTCAAGCCGCTGTGCATCGGAACGCTTGGGGATGGTTATGTGTTTGCCAGTGAGAGCTGTGCCCTCGACGCCGTTGGCGCCCGCTTCCTGAGGGATGTGCAGCCCGGGGAAATTTGCATCGTCGATGCGAAGACCGGCCAGCTGGAGAGCAGGAAAAGGCACGTGGGTGAGCGAAAGGGCAGCCTGTGTGTCTTTGAGCTGATCTATTTCGCCCGCCCTGACAGCGTCATCGACACGATAAGCGTACACCAGGCACGGCTGCGCAGCGGCGCCTTCCTTGCCCTGGAGCATCCAGCCCAGGCGGATGTGGTCATCGGGGTTCCTGACAGCGGCATCGATGCGGCCATCGGATACTCCTGGCAGTCGGGCATCCCCTACGGGATCGGGTTCATCAAGAACAAGTACATCGGCCGGACGTTCATCCAACCCAAGCAAGGGGAACGGGAGAGCGGGGTGCGCATCAAGCTCAATCCCATCGCCTCCACGGTTGCAGGCAAGCGGGTGGTGCTCATCGATGATTCGATCGTACGGGGAACCACCAGCAAGCGGATCGTCCGCCTGCTGCGCGAAGCTGGGGCAAAGGAGGTGCATCTGCGCTCCTCCGCCCCTCCCTTCCTCCATCCCTGCTACTACGGAACGGACATCGATTCGCGCAAGGACCTGTTCGCCCACAAGTACACCCATCAGGAGATGCAGAAGATCCTGGATGTCGATTCGTTGGGTTTCCTGCTTCCCGAGCAGGTACTCAAACTCAGCGACCATCCATCCATAGGGTTCTGCAGTGCCTGCTTTACCGGCTCCTATCCGTGCGAGCCACCACAAGGAGTTGTAGATGCATCCTCAGAGTCACAGTGAACGGTATGCCGAAAGCGGGGTGGATATCCGCCGCGGGTATGAGGCGGTGGAGTTGATCAAGGCCCATGTGGCAAGAACTGCCATCAAGGGAGTGCACTCGGATATCGGCGGCTTTGGCGGCATGTTCGAACTCGACCTCTCCGAGTGCCCGAATCCGGTGTTGGTCAGCGGGACCGACGGGGTGGGCACCAAGCTCAAGCTTGCCTTTGCCCTGGACAAGCACGATACCATCGGCATCGACTGCGTGGCCATGTGCGTCAACGATGTCATCTGCTGCGGCGCACGGCCGAAGATCTTTCTCGACTACATCGCATTGGGAAAACTCGAGCCGAAGAAAGTGGAGCAAATCGTCAAAGGGGTTGCCCAAGGCTGCCTCTTGGCCGGTTGTGCCCTGATAGGGGGTGAGACGGCCGAGATGCCCGGTTTCTATGCAGCGGGGGAGTATGACATCGCGGGTTTCTGTACCGCAGTGGTGGACAAGACCAAGATCTTCGATACCTCCTCCATCAGGGAAGGGGATGTGCTGGTGGCCCTTCCTTCCTCGGGAGTGCACTCCAACGGCTTCTCCCTGGTCCGTTCAATCTTTGACCTGGACAAGCATCCCGAAAACCTTGGGACATCCTATCCTGAGCTTGGCACCACGTTGGGAGCGGCCTTGCTCGAGCCTACGCGCATCTACGTCAACGAGGTGCTCTCCCTCTCAGGGAAGGTAGCTATCAAGGGAGCGAGCCATATCACGGGGGGAGGGTTCTTCGAGAACATTCCCCGCTCCCTCCCGGAGGGTTTGGGTGCAAGGATTGAGAAGCAAAGTGTGAGGATCCATCCGATCTTCAGCCTTATGCAGAAGCTCTCCTCCATCGATGACCGACAGATGTTCAACACGTTCAACATGGGGGTGGGCATGGTCCTCATCCTGGATAAGGACGATGCCAAGCAAGCGTTGTCACTCCTTCCTGATGCCTATGTACTGGGCTCAGTGGTGGCAAGTGACGAGGCTTTGGTGCTCCTATGATACGGATAGCGGTACTGGCAAGCGGAAGCGGCACCAATCTCCAAGCGCTTCTGGACGCCGATCTGGTTCCCGGCAAGGTGGTGCTGGTGGCAAGTGACAAGCCCGATGCACCGGCCCTTGGGCGCAGCAGAAGGAAGGGGATCCCTTCCATCGGCCTCGATCGCAAGGCACTGGGAAGAAAGGCCCTTGAGCAGGAGCTGGTCGGCCTGTTGGCTGACTATGCGATTGACCTGATCGTGCTCAGTGGGTTTCTGACCATCCTCTCAGCACAGTTTGTCAATGCCTACAGGAATCGCATCATCAACATCCACCCCTCCCTGCTCCCCTCTTTCGGGGGAAAAGGGTATTATGGGGAGCGTGTCCATGAAGCGGTTCTCAAGCGCGGGGTGAAGATCAGCGGTGCGACGGTCCATCTGGTGACCGAAGAGGCGGACGAAGGTCCCATTCTCGCGCAACAGGCGCTCAGTGTTGCCGACGATGACACACCAGAAACCCTTGGAAGACGAATCCGGGAGACCATTGAGTGGACCTTGTTGCCCAAGACGGTGCAGCAGTACTGCCGGACATTGGAGGAAGAGATGCAAATCGAACACTATCTGAAAGGCCTGCGCTACCCCGGCAGGGGCATCGCCTGCGGCATGAGCGAGGAGGGCAAAGCCTTGCTTGTCTACTTCATCACTGCCCGCAGCAAGCACAGCAGGAATCGCATGCTTGTCGCCCAAAACGAGGCTGTGCGTACCGAGGCACTCGATGAGAGTCTGCTTGTGGACCCGTCCCTGATCATCTACCGCGCGATCGACCGTATCGGCAATGCATTCGTGGTGGCGAACGGGGACCAGAGTGAGGCCATCCTTGCCTCCTTGTCCAGCGGTCGCTCCTTGGAGGAAGGCTTGGCCGACAGTACCTACGAGCCGGATGCGCCGAACTACACCCCGCGCATCAGCGCCCTTTTCCAAGCCGAGGATACCCGTTCCTACACCCTCTCCATCCTTCGCAGGAGAGAAGACAGTTCGTGTGAGCATGCCTTTTTCCCCTACGCCAACCTGCAGGCAGGAGAGGGCCATCTGATCCATACCTATGAGCGGGAAGCGGAGCCTCTTCCCTCCTTTGAGGGGGAGCCTAGGAGGGTGCTTCTCAAAGGAAGCGGAGAGCAACTTGCCCGGTCCGTCTGGCAGAGCCTGGATGAGCAGGTCCGGGTGGGCTTGTGTGTGAAAGAAATCGATCTGGATAGCCATGAGGTCCAGACCATCATCATCAATGCAGAAGAGAGGAGATAGCGCGTGGATCGTCTTGAATTGAAGTATGGGTGCAACCCTAACCAGAAACAGGCTGCCATCAGTGTGGCATCAGGAAATCTTCCCCTTGAGGTGCTCAACGGCAAGGCAGGATACATCAATCTGCTCGATGCCCTCAATGGATGGCAGCTGGTCAGCTCACTGAAGAAGGCAACCGGCCTTGCCAGTGCCGCTTCGTTCAAGCATGTGAGTCCTGCAGGAGCGGCCGTGGGACTGAGCCTTGATGACGTGGAACGACGCATGTACTTCATTCCAGAAAAGCAGGAGCTGTCGAACCTGGCTGCAGCGTATGTGCGGGCCCGCGGTGCCGACCGGATGTCCTCCTTCGGTGATTTCATCAGCCTCAGCGATGAGTGCGACCTCAGTACTGCCAAGATCATCAAGGCGGAAGTCAGCGATGGGGTCATCGCCCCCTCCTATACCCCCGAAGCGTTGGAAGTGCTCAAGCAGAAGAAAGGAGGTTCCTTCACGGTCCTCGCCATCGATTCCGGTTGGCAAGCCCCGCTTCTGGAGACACGCTCGGTGTTCGGCATCACCTTCACCCAGGAGCACAACGCTGTTGTCCTGGACAGGTCGGTCCTCGAGCCTGTGGTGACACACGAGCAAGCTATTCCCGAGGAGGCGGTGATCGACCTCCTGGTTGCCCTGAATACCCTCAAGTACACCCAGTCCAACTCCGTCTGCTATGCAAAACGCGGCCAGACCATCGGGGTGGGGGCAGGCCAGCAGTCACGAATCCACTGCACCCGTCTCGCCGGGGACAAGGCGGATCTCTGGCATCTGCGCCAATGCAAAGCCGTACTCGATCTTCCCTTCCTTCCCAAGCTCAGCCGCAATGACAAGGACAATGCGGTGGAGCACTACCTGCAGGGGGAGCTGGATGAGTGGCAGCGCTACTTCTCCGAGGAGGTGAGTCCTCTATCAGCAGAGCAGAAACAGGAGATCCTCTCGCGTGTCAGTGGGGTCAGCTTGGCCAGTGATGCCTTCTTCCCCTTCCGTGACAACATCGACCGCGCTGCCCGCAGCGGGGTCTCCTATGTGGTGCAAAGCGGCGGGTCCCTTCGTGATGAGCTGGTCATCGAGGCCTGTGACGCGTACAAGATGGTGATGGTCTGCAACTCCATCCGTCTCTTCCACCACTAGGATGCGCGTCCTCATAGTCGGTTCGGGCGGCCGCGAACACGCCCTGGCAAAGGCAATTGCAAAGAGTGCTTTGCATCCCGTTCTCTACGGTATTGGGGTGAATGCCGGCATGTCAGCGTTGGCAGAGATGCAGGACATCAGGCTTTCCGACCATCAGGCCATTCTCTCCTACGCCTGGGACAAGCAGATTGATTTTGCCGTCATCGGGCCGGACCAGTGCTTGGTCGACGGATTGGTGGATCTCCTGGAAGCAGGGGGAATCCACTGTTTCGGCCCCACCAAGCGTGCAAGCAGGGTAGAAGGCAGCAAGGCGTGGGCAAAAGCCTTCATGCAGCGCCATCACATTCCCACGCCCGCCTGCCGTGTGTTCACCGGTATCGATGAAGCGAAGGAGTACGGTGCTACCTGCCCGCTTCCCATCGTCATCAAGGCCGATGGACTTGCATTGGGCAAAGGGGTGGTCATCGCTGAGGATAGGGACACGGTCTTTTCCACGCTCACCAGTATGATGGTAGACCACATCCACGGCATGAGCGGGGACACCATTGTCATGGAGCAGTTTGTCACAGGGCCGGAGGTCAGCCTCTTGGTCCTCTGCGACGGTGAGCATGTGCTTCCTTTGGCCAGTGCCATGGACCACAAGCGGGCCTGGGATGGGGATACAGGGCCCAATACCGGTGGCATGGGTGTGGTTGCCCCCAACCCGTACTACACCCAGGATGTGGCTGATGATTGCATGCAGCACATCGTGCTCCCCACCATCAGAGGGCTCAAGGAAGAAGGCAGCGCATTCATCGGCTGCCTTTTCTTCGGCCTCATGCTCACCCCCGAGGGTCCTGTGGTCATCGAATACAACTGCCGTTTCGGCGATCCTGAAGCCGAAGCCGTGCTTGCGTTGCTGGATGCAGATGTGCTCGATCTGCTGGTCGGTGCGCGGGAAGGAATGCTCGACACCAAGAGCGTGAAATTCCATCCGGGCTACGCCGTTTCCGTCACTTTGGCCAGCAAGGGGTATCCGATCGCATCAGAGGCGGGCAAGACGATCCGCATCGGCCATCTTCCTCCTGGATCCTCTGTATTGCATGCTGCGGTGAAGCGGTCGTCTGATGGAACGCTGACCAGTACCGGGGGAAGGGTGCTGCATGTGGTGGGCAGGGCGGAAACACTGACAGAGGCAAGGAATCTTGCCTATGAAGCGGTGAAACAGGTTGCGTTTGAAGGAATGCACTATCGTGCCGACATTGGGTGTCGTGCTTTGGAAGGGGAGGAGTCTGATGGTTCATCAGGTGCTGTTGTGTCGTAAGGATGCCTATGGAAACCGGGATGCCGAGTTGGCTGCTCAGCTTAGGAGCCTGCTGGGTCTGCAGGACCTTCAGGGCTTGCAGATTTGCCTCCGCTACACACTGGAGGGTCTCGATGCCGGGCAAGTCTCCCTGCTGGGTGACCAGCTGCTGGTCGACAGCACCCGTGACCGGAAACTGGACAAACTTCCCCAGCATACGTGGAATCTTGGGGTGGAGATGCACAGCGGTCAGTTCGACCAGCGTGCCTATGCAGTCCAGCTCTGCGGCAAGCTTCTTCTTCCTGATACCGAAATACAGGTAAGGACCGCCACGTTCTACTGTTTTGAGGGCACTTTCAGTGAACAGGAGAAAGCGCGAATACGTGCGTACCTCATCAATGAGGTGGAGTCGCGTGAGGCTGACGAACGGGTTCCTGACCAGCTCTTTGAACGGGCCCAAGCTCCTCTGTTTCCTCCCACCCTCGATGGATTTTGCGAGCGGCAGGACCTGAAAGGCGTGCTTGCTGAGTACCAGCTCGCCATGGATGAGGAGGACCTTGCGCTTATCCAGCGCTGGTTCATCAGCCAAGACCGCAATCCCACCCTTACAGAACTGAGGGTGTTGGATACCTACTGGTCCGACCACTGCAGGCATACTACCTTTCTCACCGAGCTGGACGAGGTGGTGATCGATGACCCCCAGATAGATGCCATCTACCAGATGTTTCTCAAGGACCGGTCAAGGCTTGGCATCACCAAGGCGCTGACGTTGATGGAACTGGCCACCGGTGGTGCAAAATACCTCAAGGCGAATGGGGGTTTGAAACGCCTTGACGTGAGCGATGAGATCAACGCGTGTTCTGTCCACATTGATGTGGACGTCGATGGGAAGAACATTCCCTACCTGCTGCAGTTCAAGAATGAGACGCACAACCATCCGACTGAGATAGAGCCCTTCGGAGGGGCTGCCACCTGCATCGGTGGGGCTATCCGCGATCCTCTTTCCGGGCGCAGTTACGTCTACCAAGGGATGAGAATCTCAGGATCCGGCGATCCCACCACAGCCTTGGATCAGACGCTTGAGGGAAAGCTGGCCCAGCGAACCATAGCCCTGGGCTCTGCCCACGGCTTCAGCTCGTACGGAAACCAGATAGGCATGGCGACCTCCCTGGTGGAGGAGTTCTACCACCCGGGTTTTGTGGCAAAGCATATGGAATTGGGCTTTGTCATCGGGGCAGTGCCACTGGCGCAGGTCCGCAGGGAGCAGCCCGATCTTTCTGATGTGGTTATTCTCGTTGGGGGCAGGACCGGCCGGGACGGCTGTGGTGGGGCAACCGGCTCCTCGAAGAGCCATGGACTGACCAGTCTGGAGTCCTGTGCTTCCGAGGTTCAGCGGGGCAATGCTCCCCAGGAACGCAAGTTGCAGCGTCTGATGCGAAGAGCTGAGGTGACCCGCCTGATCAAGCGTTGCAATGACTTTGGTGCCGGGGGAGTGAGTGTGGCCATCGGCGAGCTTGCCGACGGGGTGATGATCGACCTTGATGCACTTCCGACCAAGTACGAGGGTCTTGATGGGACCGAACGGGCTATCAGCGAGAGTCAGGAACGAATGGCCATGGTGGTTGCCCAGCAGGATGCACAGCAGTTCCTTCGCTATGCCGAGGAGGAGAACCTTGAGGCTACGGTGGTTGCCCAAATTACCGAAGAGCCCAATCTGGTGATGCACTGTCAGGGAAAGACCCTGGTGAATCTCAGCCGGGAGCTGCTCTCCAGCAACGGGGCAAGAAAGCGGGCGCGAGTGCATGTTCCCTGCTATGCGGAGCGCGCTGCCAAGCAAGAGCCTTTTGGGGAAGCGGAGCTTGCCACGCTTCTCAACGACCTGAACTCAGCAAGCAAGCAGGCGTTGGCCCAACGCTTTGACACTACCATCGGAGGGGGGAGCGTGCTGCAGAGCTTCGGCGGAAAGACACAGTCAAGTCCGGCGCAAGTAATGGCCGCTCTCATTCCTGTAGAGGAGGGAAGGACCACTGCCACCAGTCTTGCCTCCTATGCCTATGACCCCTATGAATCGGAAGCAAACCCCTTCCGCGGTGCCTTCCTTGCAGTGATGCACTCGCTTGCCAAGGTGGCGGCAGCAGGGGGCGATCTTGCCCAGACCTATCTGACGTTTCAGGAGTATTTCGGAAAGCTTGGAAGCGATCCCGATCGCTGGGGTCTGCCGCTTGCATCCCTCTTGGGAGCATACAAGGCCCAGAGGCTCTTCGGTACGGCCGCCATCGGCGGCAAGGACTCGATGAGCGGTACCTTCGGTTCGCTTTCGGTTCCTCCCACGCTGGTCAGCTTTGCTGTCAGTGTGGCCAAGCAGAACCAGGTGGGATACAACCATTTTGTACAGGCTGGTTCTTCTCTCTTCCTTTTGGAAGCAGAGCGCGAAGAGGATCTTCTTGCCCTGTTCACGCATGTCAGTACGCTGGTTCGCCAGAAGCGGGTACGCTCAGCCTATGCTGTGGGATGGGGTGGCTTGGCTCTGGCGGTTACCCATATGAGCCTTGGCAATGAGATCGGCTGCATACTGGAAACCGATCTTGACCTGGCTACGAAGCGCTATGGTGCTTTTGTGGTGGAGACAGATGGGCCCCTGGAGGGAGGAGTGCTCATTGGAAGAACCACCGCAGAAGCGGAGGTGGTTTTCCCAAGCTGTGGCAAGGACATCAAGTCACTGCGCACTGCCCTTGAGGCTCCGCTTGCCCCGGTATACGGCTCGATGCATGCTGAGGGTGAGCGGGTGCCAACTTTGGACTTTGTTGTGGACGCGTGGCCGAAATGCCGATACCCCAAGGCAAAACCGCGGGTGCTCATCCCGGTCTTCGAGGGAACCAACTGTGAGCTTGACAGCCGGAAGGCTTGGAAAGGAGTGGGAGCGGAAGTGGAGTTGCTTGTGATCAACACCCTTACTCCCAAGCATGTCGAGCAGAGCGTACAACGTATGCTCGCCTCCCTTCAGCAGTGCCAGATCCTGTTCTTGAGCGGGGGCTTCTCCGCAGCTGATGAGCCGGATGGCTCGGGCAAGTTCATCGCATCTTTCTTGGCCAATCCCCTGATCAAGGCCAGGATCGAGACCTTGCTCGCCGAGCATGACGCTCTGGTGGGTGGAATCTGCAACGGGTTCCAAGCCTTGGTAAGGCTTGGGCTGCTTCCGTATGGAGCGATACGAAAGCCAGCTGCAGGCGATCCCATGCTGCTGGACAACCAGGTGGGGCATCATATCTCCCGGTTGGTCAACTGTCGTGTCAGTTCGAATCTCTCCCCCTGGTTCAGTGCCTTCAAGGTGGGGGATACCCAGCTGCTCCCTGTTTCGCATGGGGAGGGCAGGTTTTTTGCAGAGGATTCGGTGCTTGCAGACCTGATCAGGCAAGGCCAGATTGCCAGCCAGTATGTGGACAGCCAGGGATATGCAACCACAAGCTATCCGGACAATCCTAATGGCTCCCTGTACGCAGTGGAAGCGTTGAGCAGTGCTGACGGCAAGGTGTTCGGCAGGATGGCTCACAGCGAGCGCATAGTGGAACGGCTCTATCAGAATACTGAGGCACAAGCCGATTCTGCGTTGTTTTGGGGCGCTGTCCGCTATTTTGGCTGATCGGTGTGTCAGAGAGAGTCCATTCTGGGCTCTTTTTGACTCGCGTGTGTCGATTTGACCCAATTAGGATGATGGGTAGGGTTCATTGCGGGTACTTTGCATCCAGGATGTGTGGTGCATAGTACCTTGATATTTGATTTAGAAACGTATTAAAAGTATGTAATACAAATAAATAAAAACTATTAAAGAAATTTTTTCTTTTTCTTTCAAAAAGTTGGCACGCCTTTTGCATATATGTTTGCATCAACAACGAACAGACATAAACACATGGAGGTGTCACAATGAAATATTACGTATCCTACAACAACAGCAACCCGGTATCGAACTTCGAATCCCTGTTCAACGACCTCTGGTCCGATTGGGGCGTCAGCTCGAGCAAGATTCCGCCGGTAGATATTTATGAGACCGAGAAAGCGTATGTCATTGAGGCAGAGCTTGCCGGGTACAAGCAGGATGAGGTCCAGGTCAATGTTGACAAGCATGTGCTGAGAATCAGCAGCGACAAGCAGACGCTCAAGGATGCGGATGGCAAGAAGAACCTGGTGCGCGAGCGCTACTTCAAGAAGTTTGAACGCTCCTTCAGCCTTCCTGAGGATATCGATGAGTCCGCAATCGAGGGCGAGTTCAGCGATGGCGTGCTGACCATCACCCTTCCCAAGAAGGAAGAGGTTCTGCCCAAGACCATTGAAGTGAAGATCAGATAAGGTAGCCGAGAGTCGGTTCCCACCCCTTGCACAAAGCAGCCTGCAGCATCCACTGCAGGCTGTTTTTCAGCATCAGAGTCAAGACAATCAAAAGTGATCACCGCTTGAAGACTTCTCCAGCGATATGGTGGCCCCCCACCTGCTCGCCAATGGATGGGTTGGATTGTCCGAGTATGAGGAATCCATCACCAGCGCTGTTTTTCAACATGAGTCTGCGGATGATCGGATACGAGCGGTCATCTGTAATGGAAGCTGGCTTTTATTGAGAGCAAAAGCAAGGCTACTCGCTGAATCTGGATCAATCGGTGTTGGGTAAGGCTAGTTCTTCAAAGGCGAAACAACCCATATTTCTGAAGACGATTGCACGATACTCTTATACCCCTCAATTCCTTGATTCTTGTTTCTCAGGACCGTTTTCCACCCTTTGTTCCAAGTTTGTGTTGCATTGATGCAAGCACATGCGTATTTCTTGGGAATGCATGTGCAAACAATCCTCAACAGAAACGTATCATGGTATTTCGGAAGTCCCCAACAGTGGTGAAGGGATAGTAATGTTGCTTACCTATGCATCAGGTACAGGCAACCCCGTGCTGTAGTGTTTCTGCTGCGGCTTACGCTTGCTACTCGCAGCCTTCTCACCCAAATCAGCAAATTGACAGAAGCAATGAGGCCGCAGCTCCTTGTATGGATGCAACGGCCTCTTTCACCTGGTTCAGTCGAGAATGATCAGGGCGAGGAAGGTCAACGGTTCGTCCTCCTCGTTGCGGATGGCGTGGCTTGCACCGCCGCCGGTGATGACCAGGTCGCCTTTCTCCACAACCTTATCCCCATCGGCTTCGGTTACGATACCGCGGCCACCGGTAATCCAGTAGTATTCGGTTTCGTTTACATGGTCATGGGTACCGATGGAGCACCCTTTTTCGATGCGAAGTTCGGAAAAGAGCCTGCAATGAGCCATGGTTCCTTCATCACTGAGGGCTGTAAAGACCACCTGGCCGCTTCCTCCACGCAATTTTTCCTTGATGCTGACGTTCATATCGCTTGCTTTCTTGATCATGATTGACCCTCCTGCTTGCTAGTGTGCCAGCTCTCGCCTTCTTGGGCAATACATACTTGACACTCGCCCGCGAGAATTCAATACTGAGACAACCGTGCTTACAGTCTACCGATTTTTGTCTGGATTCCCGCCAGGGCGGGAAGTTCAGGCCAATGTGTGGTTTCTCATGCACGTATGTTGAGGAGTAGCAATGAACAAGATTCTATCGAAGCAAAGGCTGTCGCAGGAAGTGTTCAGGATGGAGATCGAGGCGAGGGAGATTGCAGAAGCCCGTAAGCCCGGTCAGTTCATCATCCTGCAGATGGGTGGAGATTTTGGGGAGCGTATTCCTCTTACAATCGCAGATGCCGATCCCGAGAAGGGATCGATTACCCTGATCTTCCAGGCTGTTGGGGAAACCACCCACCGTTTGGCCCTGCTGAACGTAGGGGATAGCATCGAGAATCTGCTTGGTCCCTTGGGCAAGCCCACCGATATCAAGAACTACGGCAAGGTCGTCTGTGTCGGCGGTGGCATCGGAGTAGCCCCGCTCTTCCCCATTGTCCAGGGCATGAAGAATGCCGGCAACGAGGTGAAGGTCATCATGGGCGCCAGGAACAAGGACCTTCTGATCATGGAAGAGGATATGAAGGCTACCGCCGATGAGGTCATCGTCGTTACCGACGACGGCAGCTATGGACGCAAGGCCTTGGTCACCGAGCCTCTGAAAGAGCTGTGTGAAACCTACAAGCCCGATTGCGTGGTCATCATCGGTCCCCCGATCATGATGAAGTTTGCCGCCCTTACCACCAAACCCTACGGTATCCATACCATCGTGTCGCTGAACACCATCATGATCGATGGAACCGGCATGTGCGGTGGTTGCAGGGTCACCATCGGCGGAAAGACGAAGTTCGTGTGTGTCGACGGCCCCGAATTCGATGGGCACCAGGTCGATTGGGACAATATGCTGCTGCGTCTGGGAACCTACCGGAGCAAGGAACAGGATGCCCATCACCGCTGTCACATCGGTTTGCACATCAATGAAGGGGAGGCGTAAGCGATGCACGCTACATATGAAGAGTTGGACAAACAGGCACAAGCGTTGCTCTCTCAGCTGGAAGGCAAGAGCCTAAGTGCCAAGGAAAGAGCGCAGATCCCCCTCCAGGAGATGCCTACCCAAGCCAGTGAGGTGAGGGTGAAGAATATGCAGGAGGTCGCTCTCGGCTATTCCGAAAGTCAGGTCAGGGTTGAGGCGATGCGTTGCTTGCAGTGCAAGACCAAGCCCTGCATCGCAGGCTGTCCGGTAGCCATCGATATTCCTGCCTTTATTGCCCAGGCTGCCGAAGGCAACTATGCCAAGTCGGTCGAGATCATCAAGGAGAGCAGTTTGCTCCCGTCCATCTGCGGTCGTGTCTGTCCCCAGGAGAGCCAGTGCCAGATGTACTGCACCGTGGGCAAGATGTTCAAGGATGTGGACAAATCGGTTTCCATCGGTCGCATCGAGCGCTTTGTCGCCGATTATGCCCGTGAGCATGATTTGGAAAAAGTCCCTGCCATCAAGGCTGAGACGGGAAAGAAAGTGGCTGTGGTCGGCACCGGCCCTGCAAGCATCTCCGCAGCAGCGGACCTGCGCAGGGAAGGCCATCAGGTGGTGATGTTCGAGGCGCTGCACAAAGCCGGCGGCGTCTTGGTCTATGGCATCCCTGAATTCCGTCTTCCCAAGAAGATTGTGGAACACGAGCTGCACAACCTGGTGGAGATGGGTGTGGAGATCAAGCGCAACTATCTGGTGGGCAAGACCCGCAAGATCAGCGACCTGATGGAACGTGACGGTTTTGATGCCGTATTCGTAGGCTCCGGGGCAGGACTCCCCAAGTTCATGGGTATCGATGGGGAGAACTACATCGGTGTCTTCTCTGCAAACGAGTATCTCACGCGCAGCAACCTGATGAAGGCCTATGCCGTGGGTGAAGCGCTTACCCCGCTCTTCGATTCCCACAAGGTTGCTGTCTTTGGTGGCGGCAACGTGGCGATGGACGCCGCCAGGACGGCCAAGCGCTTGGGTGCAGAGCAGGTGAACATTGTCTACCGCCGTACCGAGGTGGAGATGCCGGCCCGGAAGGAAGAGGTTGCCCATGCAAAGGAAGAGGGTGTTGAATTCCTCTACCTGCATGCTCCTCTGAAGATCACCGCTGATGAGAAGGGCCGGGTCAATGGCGTCGAGCTCATCACCTGTGAACTGGGGGAAGCGGATGCATCGGGTCGCCGAAGTCCGGTGGAGATTCCCGGCAGCGAGAAGCTGCATGAGTATGACACGGTCATCGTCGCAATCGGCAATGACAGCAACCCACTCATCAAGGCGACGACCGATGGCATCGAGGTGAACCGAAGGGGTAACTTCATCGTCAACGAAGAGACGTGTGAGACCTCCCTCAAGGGGGTGTGGGCAGGTGGAGACATCGTGCTTGGGGCTGCAACGGTCATTCTGGCCATGGGCCAGGGACGCAAGGCTGCGAAGGCGATGAACGCGTACCTGTCCAACTGATAAGCAAACGTTGGAGGGTGGGCCGCTTGGTGCGGTCCACCCCGCCTTGAACCAGATTCGTTGTTTGTGTATAGTACAGAAGTGGATATTCAGCATGATTGCCAATCGGTGATCTGTCAGCTTCAGTCAATTGAGAAGACCCAGGCCATCCTGGAAGTGATAGATTCCTGTTCAGTATTTTCCTCTCTCCCCGACCTCGAGCGTTTCAAGCGCGGGGTGCTTCGCCGTGAACGCTTGCAGTCGACCGGTATCGGGCACGGAGTCGCAATTGCCCATGGCAAGATTCTCGGCCTCAAGGAAGTGCACATTGCACTGGGCATCAGTCGGGAGGGCATCGAGTATGGCAGCAGCGACGGCATGCCGGTACATTTGCTCTTTGTCATTGCATCGTCCCCTTCCATCCAGATGGAGTACTTGGGCTCACTCAGTTCAATTCTTCGCAGCGTCAGGACCGAGGAGATGCGTGCACACCTGTTGGATATGCATCTGAGAAAGACGGATGAGGCTTGTCGTCGGTTCTTCTCCATGATGTCAGAACAGCGGTTTGTCTGGTTCTGCAAAGATTCTCAGTAGAACACACCTGCACACAATACAGCTGCCACCCGCTTGTCATGCTCCTCTTCGGGGAGTGTTTCCACAAGTTGGTGGCTTCGGCATATTCCCAACGTAGGACAACCGGTGTGGTGGGAGAGGAAACGGTCATAGTAGCCTTTTCCTCTTCCCAGCCGTTGTCCCTGACGGGTATAGGCTACAGCAGGCACGAGCAAGAGGTCCTCCTGTGTGGGGAAGAGTTCTCTCGTCGGTTGCGGTTCAGCAATGCCGAATCGTCCTTTCTGCAACGTTTCGAACGAGAAGACCTGAAAGAAGTGAAGTGTCCCATCGGCATCACTGACCGGGAGTGCCAGCACTTTGTGTGCAAGGGCATCCTGAAGCACCTCGGTGATGTCAGCTTCATCTCTTAGCGGGAAAAAGGCAAAGAGGGAATGGGCCCCTGCATACAAGTTGCTTGCAAGCAGAGATCGGCAACTTTTGCTGTCCTCTTCCTGAAAATCCCTAGTTCCCTGTGCTCTGATGGCACGGCGAAGAGCCCTCTTTGTTTCCATGAATCGATTATAGCATGAGAGCGCCGGCAGCAACGAGGGCAGTGAAAACCAGAAGAACAAGATCTGATGCGCTGTAGGGCAAACCCGGCCGCTTTCTGGCTGGGTCGAAGTTTCGTGCTTCCAAGGCGAGGGAGAGTTCCTGCGCCTTGTCAAGCAGAAGGCTGAAGATGGCGGAGGAGAGCGAGGTGATGGCCGTATAAGGGTTCCTTCTTCGCTCCAGGCGAGCCTTTCGTGCGGTCACCACCTCAAGGGATGCATCGAAGATGAGAGGAAGAATGCTCAAGGTCAGTTCGATGGTGCTTGCCACCACAGCCCCCTGTACGAAGGGGATGCGGTCAAGCAGGTTGCCCAGGGAGCGCGCAAGGTCATCGGGGGCGGTTGCATCGGCGACGAGCATACCGCACAGGATGATGCAGAAGAAGCGCAGGGCGGCCGCTGCCGAGAGCAGGATGTCCTGGTGGGCAAGATACTCGGTGAGGAGGATCATGGCCATCAGGAAGGCGAAAAAGCGAAGCTCGCGCTTGTAGTGCGTGATGGGTAGTTTCTGCAAGGCCGCTGCCATACACAGGATGAGGGCTATCAAAAGGACTCCTGCAAGCGAGACTCTGATAAGCACAAGGCACAGGATGAGGACAGTGAGAAACTTGATCAGCGGGTTGGCGCGACAGAGGAGGGTGTGTTGTTCCCGGTAGTGGAAGATCAGCGCTTCAGCCATGACAGGTCCTCAACCGCGGCTCCCTCTGGTAGGTAGATGCCGTGCTGACCCAGAATGGGCAAGACTTCATGCGGTGTTCCCGAGGCAACAATGTGACCCGACTCAAGCACCAGCACCTGGTCTGCATGGCTGAGTGTCTTGTCCACCTCGTGACTCACCAGGATGATGGTGTGCCCTTCCTGCTGCAATCTGAGCAGGGTGGAGAGTACGCTCACCACCGATCGGTAGTCCAGGTTGGCAAACGGTTCGTCCAGGATCAGGAGCTTGGGATCCATCACCAATACCCCTGCTATGGCAAGGCGACGTTTTTCTCCGCCACTGAGGGTACGCGGTCTTTGGCTGCGCTGCCCGCTGAGGTCAAGCAACCCAAGCACCTGTTCCAATTTCTGGGTTTGTGTTTCCAGATCAAGTCCAAGGTTTTCCATGCCGAACCGGATGTCCTTCTCCACCGTCTGACCCACCATCTGGGTGTCTGCGTCCTGAAAGACCAGACCGATGGTCTGCATACGCTTTTTCCTGTCCTTGGTGACATCCTTTCCTTCCAGCAGGATGGTACCTTCCTGCATCTGTTCAAGTCCTTTGATGCATCTGAGCAACACACTTTTTCCGGACCCATTCGGGCCGCACAGCAAGGTAAAGGAGCCTTGCGGTACAGAAAAACTGATATCCTTGAGAATGTGTTTTTCCTTGGATATGGAGAAGTTGAGTGCGGTGACACTGAGGAGGGCAGGCTGGTTTGGACTCATATCGGTTTGACTGTACCAGATGGTAGGTCTTTGGGCAAGATTCCGGATTTTCACAAAAGGTGTTGACAAGAATTCACCAATTAGGGTATACAAGAGGACGTTGACGCCGCTTTAGCTCAGTTGGTAGAGCAAAGGACTGAAAATCCTTGTGTCCTCAGTTCAATTCTGAGAGGCGGCAAAACAGAGAGCTCCCCTTCCTTTTGGATGGGGAGTTTTGCTTTGTTGAGGATTGTGTATACATACTAGCCTCTCAGAATTGAACTGAGAGGCTAGTATGTTTAATTATCACATTAAATTATATACTTTCATTGGTTTGTATTTTGAAAGAGTATTATGCAAAATATGTATATTACTCTAATCAACGAGTGTTAGGGTCTGGCGGATTGAACCCAACGAGTTTCTCCATTTTATAAATTATATCAACAACTCTTCCAATTGTTGGTATAGTTGAAAAGTACTAATTAACCAACCTGCAAAATTATGCTTATACTTTTGGTTTCCATCCATAAGCGATTGCATCATCAAAAATCTGCAGAGCGAGCGTACAATGCTCCAACCTAATATTGGACATTTTCCCAGAAGCAACTTTCAGCATCATTCTCAGAGCAGATTGTTTCTTGGTGTCAAGATGAAAAAGATTGTTCTTGCTATCGACAAATTGATACAGCGACAACCATGAAGATTTATAAGGTTCTGCGAGCACTTTATTATACACATCAACTTCATTCGAAATTTTTGTTATTCCTGCAGCATCACTTTCAATAGCCTTTGCATCCATTTTGTTGATGAGATAAGGATCAATCACAGCTGCTGAAATTGAGAAACGAACAACTGCTTCCTTTACTGCGAACAAACAAGCGTCTCTTTTACACCACTGTGTCACATTCTCTACGGTTCGTGTATCATTCGTAATAGTCAAATATACTAAGTGAGCCAATTCGATTAGTGTATTCATCAACCCAGATGAGATACCATTGGCATTCCAAATTTCTTCAAAATTGATTGTATGCAGCGGATACTGCTTAGCTACCAAATCAAAGAAGGATGACAAAGTATAGGAAATCACGTTAGCACGATAGCTTCCTGCCCAATCATGTTTTTTAGGTTGTAACTCAACTTCAATTAAACGATATAAATGGCCTACAACTGCCATTTTTTGATAATAAAGGTCATTGTATTTTGCTTTTCTGGTCTCTACCTGCCAATCTTTCTGTACTTGTTTTGCAAAGTCATTAAAATTGGTACTTGCACCTTTACTAACTATCTGAGGTTTCCCGATATAGATGTTATGAAATTTTGCCAAATCCGTTTTTGTTATGAGCTGGGATTTTGGTCTGCGGTCATAATATTTGCGTCTGTCTGCATCTGTAAGGAACATCGTAGATTGTAGGTATTGCCCCTTCATACGTTCATAGAACCAATAAGTTGAATATGGTATGCCAGGTTCAGGAGGTACAGTTAGTTTTCTAGAAATATTCTCCATTATCAAATGAAATTCGTGATTCGAGAAGAAATCTGCATCTGTTACTTTGTTTTGACTATTTGAGGATTCAGATATTTGCTGAATATCGCTCATGTAATCTGTTGGCTCCGCGTGAATAACGGTTAGTTTCATTGGAACCGAAATATCAGATAAATCAGCCTTAGATTTCTGTTCAGCATAGGCAAGAGAAGCTGTCGTTTGGCCTCCATTTATAACTTGCATCCCCAAAATCTTCATTATACGTTTCTCACCAGCAATTACTTGCACCTCTACATGGTCTGCAGTAACAGCAATACCATTGTTGAAAATAAAAAACTTTTCTGGTTTTGAATTTATTGTTCCTTGAATTTTTTTATTAACAGACGTCTTTGTAGTTAGGAACGAACGCACATTGCCTTCCAATAATTGGCTTCCATACTTGCGATACACTGAGGAAAGCAACTTCCCAGGTACGACTGCCATATAACATTCATATTTATCGTTCTCCTTTTGTGGGATTGATAAACAAGGAATACCTGAACCACATATTTCAGGATACTCAGCTATTGCAATATCTACGCCATCAATTTCATTACGAGAGTAAATATTGTCATATATCCACTGCATATCCCATACAATTGTCTCACTCTCAATGCCAGAAGAAATCTCATGCATAGGAATTCGATTCACTCTTGTTGAAATGAATCCTGAAGATAGTACCAAAACTTTCACTTTGTTGATTCCCAGCTCGGAGGTTAGTTTCTCTTTGATTAGGTCATATGTATCCATTGCTTGGAGCTCAAGTGTGCCAGTGATGAAGGATGAGTGAGTTTTTGTGGTGCTTTCTTCAAAAAATCGGAATGCTTGCATTGCAAGTCTTTCGATGTCAGAACCAGTTAATATGTGGGGTTCTATTGAATCCTGATAATCTGATGCGAACAAAGTTAGTGATTGGTCCGTCTCATCAAAGTCATATCCATAGAATAAGATTACTCCTCTCTTACTTGAGACTCCCTTCCAATAAAATAGTTGAGGATCTGAAATCATGGAGGATTCGGATAGATCTGCTATCACTGTTTTGACAAACTGAAGAGAAGGGCCTTCCCCAGAATCTAAAACATTTACTTTTACTTTCTGAATCAAATCGATGCGATATTCCAATACTTTCTTTTCAATAGTCATTTGTATAAATCCTTCAAATACGCCAGCTCTCGAGAGCTGCAACAATCAATGTATAGGTTATTGATTTCATCTGTGGAAGATGAATACTTCGATGAATTTTTGGAAAATCATCTGTCACCAGATAGCTATCGATATCCATCACGTCAAACCAATATTTGTCATCTGCCGCCATAACTGCATATCGAAATGTCACGAGCTTGTTTTCAAAATTGGATTTTACCAGTGGGAAGTTTGAAAGATCCTCATTTTTTATCATACTTACCAAAGACTTCACCGAAAGAGAATTTTCATTAGGAATATCGCATTTCTTAACCTTTATAATTTGTAGGAATCCTTTTGGTTCCATGCGATCTAACTGGCCAGCGGACGAAATTGATACGGTCATTGCAGAATGCTTTATTGTCTTAATTTCATACCAGCAATCGTTGAAGACAAAATCTTGCTCATCTCCGTCCGGCCCAGTCCAGGATGATATGACATCATCAGGAGATCGGCCTTGTGAAATCAGATTTCTAATTATTAAAAGCTCACCAAACAAGCCCTGATAGGCTTCTATGGACTGGCTGGAAGAATCTAGCATAGCCTTCCAAAGTATGAGTCGGTCGAGTACTACAGGAAGCAACTCATCTTCAGTATTTGCAGTTTCGGATGTTGAAATAAGATCTTGGCACAGAACAAGGAATGAAGGTGTTTGGTTTTCTTCTAAAAGAGTAAAATGAACTCGAGTATATCCATCATGCCCAATATCCTCATAACATTTTATGTTTCGCGAAGAGTAATTTTTTGATATCAAATTGAACCTTTTGGAAAGGCGAAGTACTACATCCCTGCAGTTCTTATCATCGAAACCGACATACCAATCCCATTTGCACATGAGTCCAAAAGAACCATATCTGTGCAGATCTTGAAAATTCTCAACTTTCTTTGAGTTCCACCAGGATGACAATTTGTCAAACAATGCTTCCGAATCAAACCTCACTTTCATCCTCCACATGCAGCTGTGCCTGAGCAACAGTATTCAAACGATATTCAAATTTTTTTTCTTGTATTGATTCTGCCCACTTAATCTTCGGAAATCCTACAGTAAGGGCCCAGATGGGTTTCCCTTCCATGAATAATTCATTCGAATTGAAATTTTTGGCAGGATGACGGCCTATGTTAAGAGGATAAAGCAACAAGATAGGTTTTCGTTCTGATACTAGATATGCTTTATTATCTGAATTAGACAGATAGCCGTTCATATCTTTCTTTACATCCCGAATCTGAGTAGAGGACAGACCTATTTTAAAATCGCCACTAGAAATAACTGTTACATGGTGTCCATTAACGAATATGTACTCTCCATTCTCAACTCCTGAACGATAACTAAGATTTACAGTACTGATATCTCCACTGGTTTTTACATCAATTGCTCCATTTTCATCTTTCTTAAGAGATACTACTGCAACATCCCAGAAAGCCTCTTCATAATCGTTTGCGATATATGACGCGAGCTCTGATAATTTGAATCCTTGGTTAACAATTCCAGCAGAAAATTTTCTCAATAGTGATACAACTGCTTCTTTCTTAATCCCCTGCCAAAGGCAATTATGAGATGCATTAAAAGCGCTTGCGTTGTTAACAGGTGCATTAAGGCCGCGAATGAAATTCTTAATAAGGAGGGTGTTTCTTTCATTCTTTATAGGGTCTTTTGGAAGACGGGCTGTTGAGAAAAATTCTCCTGAGATAGAAACGGCTTCCGGTGGATTTTTGGCGACCAAAGTATTTTGCATCTTACTCAACGCAGTAATGATGAGCTTTGTATCTGGCATTTGCATAACAGCAAGGCCAAAATCTGAAGGCTTTCTGTTCTTATCTTTATGCATCTCAATAATCTGACGCTCTAGATCTTGAGTGGCTTCCGTTATAAAAGTGTACCAATCAATTGAATCTTCCGCCATCCAAACTTTAAAAATCTCAATGTAGCTATTTCGATATCCAAACCATCTTCCCATCTGCAATAGAGTATCATAAGCTAGAGAATTACGATAAATGTAGCTTACAAGCAACCCTTCTAAGGTCAATCCTCTTGA
The DNA here is from genome assembly GCF_963667405.1 of uncultured Sphaerochaeta sp. Taxonomy (NCBI): domain Bacteria; kingdom Pseudomonadati; phylum Spirochaetota; class Spirochaetia; order Spirochaetales; family Sphaerochaetaceae; genus Sphaerochaeta; species uncultured Sphaerochaeta sp. Next base: position 530,234 of record NZ_OY763408.1, read on the forward strand.
TAGGCAAAACCCACCGATTGCAATAACTCTATCACCATCCGAATATGCATCATAATCAAGACTCTCATCACCTCTTTTGGTATTTACTACTACTGTGTGAACCTTAGGAATGGTTTCCAATAAATGCGAGCTGAATTCATTCCAAGATAGCATTACCTTATGTTCGATATCGTATTCTTTCCATATTCTGAATAACTCATGGAATTCCCCACTCAAAGCATTGGTGGCATAGTTTGGAGAACCTGCATACATCGAGATGGCTGGTTTTAATTCATTTTCCAGCCATTCTTGTACAACGTCATAGAGTTCTTGTTGCCGCTTAATAAAGCGAGTAACGTTTATCATCATTGTTCGATGCTTGTTAACGCCAGGAAGAAAATCCATAGCATTCTGGGCAACGAGAAAATATCTTATAGCTTTGATCATGGAGGTTGGCAAATCATCAAATTCTTTAATGGCAAAATTCACAAAATCCTTTTTCTTTGATTTCGCATTCAGATTCTTATGCCCAAAACAATAGGTATTCCTCATTTCAGAATTCTTAATGGGAACAATAACTTCTGGATGTTCACCACACCTGCTTCCAAACATTCGATCTGCTCCGTAATAGGTAACAGGAGGAGAGATCAGGAAAATATAATCTGATGGAAACAAATCTTTCTTATTGTCAGCATTAATAAAAATATTGGCATAGGGCGTAGCTGTAACAGCTAAATATGAAGGTCGAGCAAAAATGCTTAGCAACTTATTTATTCCAGCATTAATTGCTGTTGGGTTTTCCTCTTTCGAATGAGTATTTACAGACGCATAATCAGCTTCATCATCAACAATTAATAATGACATGTTTATTAATCCATCGACCTTCTGCATTGATTCCTCAAAGCTTTTTGCTAAAAGTTCTAGCACTGTTTTGTTCTTCTTAATAACGAATAACGCAATTGAATTTTGTGTGTATCCAACAGTCATAGTTTGGAATGCACTACTATTAAAGTCCTTCAAAGCAGAAGTTAAGGACAGTGGCCTTTGTATTGGGTCTGAAGTTGGAATATTTTCAACACTAATAAACGTAGTTTTTAGTTTTGCTTTTGTATATCCAACGAATTCCTGATCAAGCCGAAACTGTGTTTGAATACGGAGTTTTTCTGTACCGCCGGCGAGTACAACAATGACTTGGTAACCAATATCTGCTGCACGATTAATTACCGCAGTATAGTTTGCAGTTTTTCCTGCTTGTACTTCACCAATAAGAAGTCCTTTTCTGGGAATAGACCATTTCCCTTCAATACGAGGATTCCCCAGCAATGTAGTTACTTCTAAACTTGTCCTATTTAGTTCATTGATAGTTTCTTCTGACCAATGTTTGATTCTTTTCAGATATTCAAAATATCTATCAGAACGAAGAAATTGAAAATTTGATTTTGCAAGCCATTCTTCATCAAAATCTTCAGTCCTATCAATAAGAGCTACAGAAGGGGCCATATCGAAAAGAATTTCATCAAACAATTCACGTTCTATAAATTCTCTTTCAAGTTCAGTTTCCTTTGGAAAACCGAAACTGTACCGTACAGAACCAAAAAAAATATCAGTGGCATTGAGCAATTCTTGTTTATTCTTTGGTTGTTTCCTTTTGCAAAACAACAATGCAGTGGTCTTCATATCTCGTAGCGTCATGTCGTCCATTTTCTACTTCCTTAGCTTCTTCAGCACTTCAGGGTATACTGAAAAAAGTTCCGTCTTTTTTAAATCTTCAAGAGTAAACCCAGCGGAAAGCAGAGTTAGTGCCCTACTTGAAATATCATCATCTGAATACATATCACATTCAATCTCATTTTCAATTGTGATGTCCTTTTGTAAATCGACCTGCATTTGCCCAACAGGGAAAAATGTAGCAATATCTTTCAGAATTCCTCTAAAAGATTTTTTTTGTGAATCAGACAATTGATTAAGAAAACACTTCAATTGTGGATGTTCCACATTCACTTCATATTTCACTCCATTAGGTGTACTCATTCGATTCCAATAAGGCACCAGATCTTTTCTTCTGCGTGAAACACGTTTTGAGAAGGTCTGTATACTCAATTCCAAATTGTGATCCAGAATACTCTTAAGTTCTCTCCTAATAGCAGCGGGTGGTGTTGCCGTGGATTTTTTTATATCAAGCGACCATTCATGGTCGATTGAATTTGGAAGATCGATTTGAATCCTGCATAGTTTTGTTCTGTCAAGTTTTGGGGCTAATCTAAACCAGGTGCCCCATACTATGAGACGTTTGTTTCGGTATACATAAAAACCTTGAGTATCAATGAATGAACTACCAAAGAATGTAAGATGTTCAATATCAGCATGGTTAAGAGCATTTGGATGTAACAGTTTGTGTGGAGTAACCATCAATGAAGAGGTTTTTACTTGTATGGTGATAGGTTCTGAAATGCCAGGAATTTTTCCCCGCAGAAATGGATCATTTGGCTTAAGATTGTTTCCATTTAAACTCATTGAGAGCTTTGTCAATCCGAATTCGCCCTCCAAATATCTGTGAAATATCAATTCCAAATGTTTCTTTACTGAATCCAACATTTTTACAAAAACATTCTGTATTTCACTAGTCTGTGCCTGAATCCTATCAAAATCCTGCCAGACTACAACAGTCCCAGAATTGTTCAAGTGTAACGGAGTGTTTACTAATATTTTGCGGCATTCATCTTCGGGGATTACCAAATACCGCCATTCATTTGTTTTCTCGATTTGGTCAAGAGACCAACAGCCTCCAAGAATCTTCCCCTGCTGTTTTGTAATTACTGTAAGAGTCCTGCATTGAGAAAGAGATGCCGTTTTCAATCCCAGTCCATATCTTCCTAAATCTGATTCAGAACGTTTCGATAAAAAACCGTTCTTACCCCCAAAGGTCATGGCATTATCAAGTTCTACTTGATTCATACCTTTACCGTTGTCACAGATATAAAGAATGGGGTCATAACTTGGAGGAGCTAACAAATCAATGTTACTTGCCTGTGCAGATATACTATTGTCAATAATATCCGCAACAGCAGCCTCTATTGAGTATCCGATAGAGCGATTTGAATTGATCATATTGAACGCAGAAGGAAGAACTTCCCTCGAGTTTTGTGTTAATATCATAATAATAATTATAACATGGCTATATCATCTCCATCAAAAAAAACACCTTTCTCAAAGAGATTTTTCTGCACAAATTCTGCATTGATTTCTGTACCTAAGCGTTTTCGCAAGGAAAGTAGGCCTTGGGCGGTTATAGCACTGATTGCAATATGGACTTTCTCAGATAATTGCTTTAATGCTGTGTCAACGTCACCACAAAAACCTCCAGCAATGTAGAGATAGTATTTGAGTTGATGATTAGGTGGCGATATCTCTGCAAAGCTAGGAACATAGGTATTTACCATTTTGAGCATATCTGTATGCTCAAAAGAATATTTATATGTTGCCTTCACCTCAGCAAATCCACTTTCAAGACTTCCTGAGCGTTGGATAAGTACATCGGTGTAGTTCCCGCGCCAATTATTCTTGGATATCTTTCTTCCAATCCAAATAGATTCATCAAAACCTAACTGGATAAGAAGATTGGTTGTGGCTTTTTCAAATTCATTTGACTTTTTCCCACCAGAATAAGCATATTCAAGATAAATATTGTCTTCTAGAGAGTTCTTTTTTTTCTGTAATGGTGCAATTACAGTAGAGATATCTTCATTTCTAAATCCATATCCGTTCAGCGAACTAATAAACTCAGCAACTTCATCCCCCATAAATGGGTTTTTATTAATGTAGTCAACATACTTGATCTGGATAAGAGTCTCAGCACCCGAAAGCTTCTTTGGCGATGTGTCCTCATCTCGACGGGTATCTTTTGCATTAAGATATCGGCCATAAGCTCTCTGAAAAGATTCATTGTTTTCAGGATTATCAATAAACCTATTTCCCTCTTGTACGATTAAAGCACTAATCCACGCTTTATAATTTGGATTAATGCTAAAAGAAATTCTTCCTAGGTCATCGGGACTACTATTTTGAATAATCAAATCTGCTGCTGAAAGAAAATTCCTGCCAGTGTTTGCAATATCCTTCAAATTGCTTAAGGCTTTATTGATATCAGAACTGGTAGATCGTGGAGTGTACATATCCGTTGCAGGATTGTTCATAACATCAAGGATGTCTTCTCCTGATCGCAATCTGAGAATTAGATTCACACAATAATCAAAGCACTTGTTAGAATGCCCATACATAACAGGAATTTGAATTTCGTAATCAGAAAGATGTCCTCCTAGCCGCTCATCCATCATCAACTGAAGAAGAAACTGCATCGGCTTTATTTGTATTCGCCCATCAATTTGAACGTTCCTATTTCGACTGTATACTGAAGGATACTGGTAGCGTAAAAGAGAGTATTGCAAAACCTTCAACGGGTTTTCACTGTTTATCATTGCTTCCCCAGCAATGGTCAATCCAAAATTACTTTCACCAGTGCCATTTCCGCTATCCTTCTTGCGGTAGAGGAAACCTAACGATTCCATTTGAGCGTAATATGTGCGCATGCCCCCTGATTTGGTATCTCTTATGTCAGCCTTGCGTTTTAGACCCAATTCACTCAGAAGACTATACATAGTCATCTGTGTTGCTTGTGAGCCAATATCTTCAGTCTTTCCAACTTGCATAATAACCTTTAGAATCTGAGAAAGTTTCCAAGGGTAGATGCTTCGAATATTCCGTGAGAACATCCAAAGTCTTCGGGAATTGGCGTCAAAGTTAAGCAAGCATCCATCGCTCATCTTACTGGATCTCCTTTAGGCAAAATATTGCATGGTATAGATGGATACTCTATTCCTGCAAATGTCTTCAAAATTGCTTCAAAAATTATCTTAGCACCTCTACAAGGAACAGCCATACCGATTTGTTTGCGAACCTTTTCTTTTGATCCTTCAAATATATAGTCATCGGGGAACGTTTGAAGCCTTGCTCTTTCACGGTTTGTTAATGCACGAGGTTCCTCCCAATGGTAAATATGTGTTCCGCCTCCACCGGAGCCTGTAACCGTATAAGCAGGTCTTGAAGGGTCCAGCCTTTTATAAATCTGGCTAATTTTTGCTCCTTTTACATTCAATTGCAGATCTGGTGGGAGATTTGCATTAAAAGCATTCTGACCCGGTTTGATGTGTTTCAGTCGTTCAACTACTTTTTCTGATTGCATAGTCCTTTCATTGTTTGGAGCGTCTTTTGGGATAGGAGGACATTCGATAGCTGTTTTGCATGTTACATCAGCATTTATATAGGGTTCTGTTGAGGGTACCTTATACTCATAAGGAAGGTCCTCTCTGATTCCAATAATAATAATTCTATGTCTCATTTGAGGAATACCATATTCCTCAAACTTGTAAAGATTCGGATAGAGACGATAACCGCATGCGCGCAAATCATCAAGGATTTTTTTAAAGGTTGAACCTTCGTTTGCTGCTGCCAATCCTCCAACATTCTCAGCAAGAAACCATTTCGGATGATATGTGTTGAGAGCCTTAACCCCGTATGTATAGAGAGGTCCGAATTCTCCATGAAGGCCTTTCTTTTCTCCAACATTTGAAAAGTCATTACAAGGAAAGCCAAAAGCTAGGGCATCGATAGTACCTAACTTTTCAATATCCAATGTACGCACATCATGACATATTACTGATTCAGGTTTATCTGGACATATGTTTCGAATATAGGTATTACAGGTGTCTTGATCAAAATCATTAGCCCAGGCATGTTCTATTCGCACTCCCGGAACATTTGCTCTTTGATACCCGTTAGCTAACCCTCCCGGGCCGCAAAACAACTCTCCCATACGAAATACAGTTTCTGCCTTCTCTAGTTCAGGGGCTGAAAAGTTCCAAACAAACTGTGCTCCCAATGCTTTTGCAATTCCATCAAGTTGTGCAACTGTAAAATTCCCACGGCGGAGTTTGTTATAAAAATTCTGAGGAGTCATATTAAGACGTGATGCTAATTCAGCATTGCTGACGTGCATCAGTTTGCATAATTCTTTGATCTTTTCGGCAGTGATGATTTTATCTTCTTTCATTGATTCCTTCTACAAAATACTCATGTATCATACACTAAAAAGTGTATTTATCTACCAGAGAATTGCAATGATTCAACTATATTTATGCTTTTTTAAACAAAACGTAGCAAAATAATTTTTACCTAAGAAATAAGGAACCCCTTTGTATATTTGCATCCAGGAAAATAGCCAAAGAGGTTGAGCCTCATTAATTTATTAGGTGACTATTCGGAGAAGTGTCATCTGCCAAGAACTACGGGAAGCCATTAATCTCTATTACAAAATATATTACTTTTCTTGACGAATGCTCCCTCCTCGTTCATACAAATAGGAGGAGCCAGCCATGCAAGAACTCTATCCCTACTCAAATTCCCGACCCAATTATAACTAGGTCTCGTCCTCTTCCTGTTCGCTATCATCTTCAGGCTTATTGAACTCCTCGACATTCAAAGTCTCACCCTTCCAATGGTACTCGATTTTCAGGAGGTCGAAGATCAGCCTTTGTGCCTTGGTGGGTACTGTCCACAGGTCCTTATAGGTACCGGTGAAGTGAATCCTTGAATAGGTGGAAACCTTGTTCAGCATGTCCTTGGAGTCCCAGTACTTCCTATCCCTCGGCTTGATGGCCGAGACCTTGCCTCTCAGATCATTGAGCAGGATGAGGGTGATGAAGTTGACGAACAGTCTGCCCTTCATGGTTTTCTCACCATGAACGTTGAGCCTATTGCAGTCCAGCAGGTTCTTCATGTCGTCGAAGTGGAACTCGATATCGCACCTTCGGTTGTAGTGCTCCAAGGCCTTGGATGCATCTTTTTCCGCATTGGTGAGGATGATCCAGAACCCGCTGTAGCCGTTGATGTAGGAAGTGACGGCCTCCTCGTTCAGGCTGACCTTTCTTCCCCGCTTGGGCGTCTCCTTGACGGTGAAGTACGTCTCGTACAGGCCTTTGTTCCTTTCGACGATATTCCCGCTTGCAAGCTCCTCCTCGCACTTTCGCAGCCTGAGCATCAGCGATGCGATGTCCTGTTCCTTCCTGACGGGGTCGAAGTAGACATGCCGCCAGGTCCTGCCGTAGGACTCGGTCTTGTAGTCGGTGACACCGTAGATGTAGGACTTGTCATCCTCTGGGTTCCTGATGATGTTAGCCGGTCTTCTGATGGAGTCCCTGACCTTGTCGATCAATTCCTTCTGCCACTTGAGGCTGGATGGTACGGGGATGGTGAACTTCTGTCCCTTTCCTGCAATATTTCTGAGATTGGCTTCACTGTAGAAGCCTCTGTCGCCAACCAGGTTTATGTCCTTCACATCGAGCTTTTCCAAGCTGCCCAGCACATGGTCGAGGACGATGGAATCGGACATGCTGCCGGGCAGTTCCGAGTACCAGAGTGGGACGTTCGACGAGTGGGAACTGAGCAGTCCGAGATTGATCTGCCTCAGGTTCTCGTGGTCGCGGTTGTACCCCCGTTCCACATATGTATTGGTTTTACCATATGAGGATATGCTGGTGATATCGAACAGCAGTGCCTTTTTCTTCGCCTGTCTGTTGATCCAAAGCTTGAAGAAGGTGTTGCGCCTGTCGTCGGACAGGGAGGCGAGCAGCTCGCTGATGCGCTGCGAGCAAAGGGCGCTGCCGTTGAAACCCCGGTCATCCAGCCAGTCCTCGGCTCTGCTGAGGGCTTTGCCCTCGCAGACGCTGTACCTTGCAAGCTTGAGGATGGCATCGGCGTCATCGGATCCGAAGGCTTCCTTCAGAACTGGTTTGATGCCGGTATCCTTGACCACCTTGTCCATGATGAGGTTCTGTCCCATCAGCGTGGTCTTGGAGACAAGCGGATTCTCGGCCTTGACGGCTTCCTTCCTTGCCAGATAGTACTCGTTGTATATCGCATCGCCGTCCGGACCGAGGCGGCCGATGCACTTGCGCTTGTGTTCGCCGCGCTTCTTCTCGCTGTTCCAGAAGGCTTGGTCCTCGTAGAGGTAGGTGACACCGTTCTTCTTGTTGGTGACACGGATGATTTTCGTCGGTTTTGCATTGGCATCTATCATAGATACAATTATACCTATGTTTTATGCTTTTGTCACGTACTTTTTGCCAATATTTGCAACTATTTAAAAGAATTACTGAATTCCTAGATATAATTTGGACGGGAATTTGAGATCCCTACATCTTCAAGCGCAAATCCTTCCATCGGTTCGGGCCATTTGAGCCCTTTACCCAGCAGGAGAAGGCCTCTTTGGTTGAGCACTTTGCCTCTGTTGTTCCCTTGGATGCTTCAATCAAAACCAAGATTTTGCTTGTCCCGATCGGGCAAACCACCTGCAAGCGAGGTGAGTACTGCATCCTGATCTACAGTGAACAACGTGGAGCCTATTTGGAGAACGCGGGCTATATGGGAGCCCAGCTTGATCTGTTGTTGGCTGGGAAGGACATCGGATGCTGTTGGTACGGGGTGGGAAAGCCAAGGCAGGAATCCTATGAAGGCCTTCGGTTTGTCACCATGCTTGCCATCGCCAAACAGGAAAGCTCGTCCTTTCGCAAGGATTATACCAAAGCCAAGAGAAAATCAGTCGATGAGATCTGGGAAGGGGATGAGCTTTTTTCTGTTTCCCATGTGGTCCGCTATGCTCCCAGTGCCTGCAACACCCAGCCCTGGCTGGTACGGAAGGAAGGTCAGAACCTCCGGGTATTCCGGGTTGCAGGAAAACGGGGTATCATGAGCAAGGCCCTGGTCGGCTACTACAACCGCATCGATCTTGGTATCTTTCTCTGTTTCCTGGAGCTGTGTCTTGCACATGAAGAAAAGGCCTTCAGACGAATGCTATTGGCTGATGAGACAGCTTTGGACAACCGTACGTTCTGTGCTGAATATGTTTGTATCTAGACAATCGATGAGATTTGTTGTATTTTTCGCAGGTTTTCGGATAGTATGTTTCGTAGGTACTGTGTTGTTGAAACGATCGCTGCAGGAAGGAGCAGGATGCGCAAAGCAAAGAAACCCCTTTCGATCAAGAGTATGCTCATCATCCTCTTTACTACGATCGTTCTCGTTTCCCTGAGCGGAATCGGGACAATCATCTATCTGCGTTGGTCATCCTCGACACGCAAAACGATTGAGAGCATAGCCGACACCATCAGCGATTCCTTGCGCTACCAGATCGAGACGTTCATCGAGACACCCAGCCAAGTCAATCTCACCAGCCAAGCATTGCTTGAGCATGAGGTCATCGACCTTGTCGATTCCCATCAGCGGGATGATTTCTTCACCAGTGTGCTCAGCTCGTTCCAAGGACCACTCTACAGCTTCAGCTATGGGACTACCGAAGGGTACTACTATGGCGCGCGGCGCAATGAGCAGGGTCAGGTGGAAATCATGCAGAGAGATGAGGCTACGCTGGGAAAATCCTGGTACTTTGCTCTCAACGAAGAGGGGGAACGGGGCGAAATGGTATTGGAAGCCGGTCCCTTTGACCCAAGGACCCGACCCTGGTACCAGGCAGCAGTTCAGGCAGGCAAACCGGTTCTCTCGCCCGTATATAAGCATTTCGTCATGGATGATCTGGCCATCTCCTCTGCTGTTCCCGTTGTGACGGCCCAAGGCGAATTGCGTGGTGTCTTGGGGGCTCATGTCCTGCTTACCGATATCGCAGCCTCCCTTGTCCAGGCGGTCCAGCCCACTGGAGGACAGGCTGTCGTGGTGGAACGGGAGACGGGCCTCATAATTGCAAACTCCTTCGGCCGTGACTCCTTCGAGATTGCAGCGGATGGCATGTTTATGCGCCGTCATATCTCATCCCTGGCTCATACGGTCTTCCCCCAAGCCTACGAGAGTGCACAGCTTTCCCTCATCAAGGATGAGCATAACGCAACGTTCCACGTAACCCGTGAGCATCTTGATACGCTTGGGGTGGATTGGCTGGTGATCATCGCCATCCCCGATACCCTGCTCTTTTCGCCCGTACAGGAGAGCATGACTGTCACCATTCTGCTCACCCTGCTTGCAGTCGCAATCTCTGCGCTCATCTACCAGTTTTTCATAGATCGATTGCTCAACCAGGTTGATGACTTGCTCAAGGTCTCAGAGAGCCTTGCATCGGGCGACCTCTCCAAGCGGGTTGCGATTGTCCGTGAGGATGAGATCGGTGGCATCTCAGCCAGTCTCAATCATGTTGCCGATGCAATGCAGCTTTTGATCAACAATCTGGAGCAACAGGTGGAAGAACGAACAGAAGCTTTGCATCAGGCAAACCGGAGCCTGGAGGAGAACTCCCTGCAGCTGGAGCTGCTGCTCAACTCCACTGCTGAGGCCATCTATGGGGTGGATCTTGAGGAGCGGTGCACGTTCTGCAACCAAAGTACGCTCCAAATCCTTGGATACTCCTCCCCTGATGATCTCCTGGGCAGGAATATGCATCAGATCATCCACCACAGCCGTCCCGATGGGACCCCCCTCCCGATCCAGGAGTGCAAAATCGCCCAATCGATGCGCCAGGGAATTGGGCTTGCCTCGGAGGATGAGATGTTCTGGAAAGCCGATGGCACCAGCTTCAATGCATCCTATCACTCCTTTCCCCAGATCCGGGAAGGAAAGGTGGTCGGAGGGGTGGTCTCCTTCATGGATATCACCCAGCGCAAGGAACGGGAACAGCGAATCGTCTACCTGGGCAATCATGATGCCCTCACCGGACTGTACAACCGCAGCTACTTTGAAAAGGTGTATCTATCCTATGACAAGGGCAGTTCCTGGCCGCTCTCAATCATCTTTGCCGATATCAACGGGTTGAAGATGACCAACGACATCTTTGGACATCAGGCAGGGGACAAGCTGATCATCAAGGCAGCCCAGATCCTCAAGCAGAGCAGCAGAGCTGATGACATTGTCGCGCGTACCGGCGGCGATGAGTTCATCCTCCTGCTGCCAAAGACCTCGGAAGAACAGGCTCTTGAGGTGATGGAAACCATTCGCACCGGTTTTGCCAATGCGCGGATTGAAGCGATCAAATGCAGCATCTCGCTCGGAAGTGAAACCAAATACACGGAAGGATTGGCGCTTGAGGAAGTCATTGCAAATGCCGAAAACGCCATGTATCGGGACAAGAGCACCAATCGCAGGTCGGTGCAGAATGACCTGATCAATACGCTGCAGGAGACCTTGCACTCACGCAGTCCGCGTGAGGAAGCACACTCACTGGAAGTGCAACGGCTCTGTCTCCGATTGGCCTCTGCACTGCATCTTTCGAAGGCTGACCTCGATCTGGTCAAACGGGTAGCCTATCTGCATGATATCGGAAAGATTTCACTCACTGAGGAACTGCTTCACAAACAGCAATTGAATTCGGATGAATATGAGCGGATGAAACAGCACCCGGTTGTTGGGTATCGCATTCTCACCCTCTTCGATGACACGCTCGACCTGGCCGAGATTGTCTACAGCCATCATGAACGGTGGGATGGAAGCGGATATCCGCGAGGTCTGCACGGTGAGCAGATACCCTACCTTTCCAGAATTCTTGCGGTGGCGGAGACCTATGATCGGATACTCAGCAGAAGAACTGATCTGGAAATGCTTGGACGCAAGGCATACGCCCTGGAAGAGGTTCGCAAAGGCTCCTGTACGCAGTTCGACCCTGAGATAGCCACACGCTTCGTCAGGATGATCGAAGAGGCCGGGGAGAGCGGAGGTGGTGATGCGTAGCCTCCAGATCGTCTTTCTTTTGCTTGTTTGCTGTGTTCTCCCTTTGGCGGCGGAGATTGCCCCGGAAGAGTACCGGAAGATGCAACTCGGCTCTGACGAGCATCTGGAAATCCTGGTCCGGTCGGTTTCGAAAAGGTCGGGGCTCTTCAGTCGCGATACCAACGTCACCGTGAAAGCCGAGGTACTGGTTGTGCATCGCAGCAGGTCCTGTCTCAGCGAAGGCGACCAGATCACCATCGCCTATACCAGCACCAAGCTGGCCAAGGGATGGGCGGGGCCCAGACCCATTCCCATCCTCAAGCGCAAAAACGAAACCTCGGCATTTCTCGCCTTCGATGCAGAAAAAAACGTCTATGTACCGGCAGCACGCGGGTACTCCTTCGAGTCATTGCTCCTGGCCGACCTCTTCTGAACACCCCTTTTGATATGTTTTGCTTTTTGTTCCTACCTTCAGTATCATGAAGGAAGGAGGCACTCATGTTTGACGAACTGAAAGCGCGCTATGACCGTCTGGGACCGGATGCAACCGATGATGAGATCAAACTGACTGCAGAGGCCTTGGGGCGAAGGCAGTACATGCCGGTGCTCATTCTCTCCGTTCCCTCGTTCCTGTACTTCAGGCGGGCGGACATGCAAGCAGAGTTTGCCCGTGTCCTTGCCTTGCGTGATGACAGTGCTGAGCTGAAGGCCGTGGTTGGCCTTGAGAGCGGGAGTGCAGTGAAGGAAAAGCACCTGCTCACCTTGCTCAACCAGTATGAGATCCTGCGCGGGCTTCGCACCGGAGACGGCGATGCCTGGGCCTTGGTGAACGAACTCTACGAAGACGACTGACATGCTCAGCTGTGCAGCTTGTTCGAATGGGAAGGCCCCGTGCCTTCACCACGTACCGATCTTCTCTCATCTTGAACCTGGGCAGATACGGCAGGTGCAGCAACTCATCATCCAACGCCAGCTCTCGGCAGGGGAGGTGCTCTTTCGTGAAGGCGATGCCTGCCAATCCCTCTACATCGTACGCACCGGTTCGCTGAAACTGGTGCGCTATGGAAGTGATGGGAAGGAGTATCTTCTGGATACCCTCTTCCCCGGAGACTTCTATGGCAGTGACCAGCTTTTGGGTCTGGGCGAAGTTCGCGAGAACGGCATAGCAGAGCAAGATACGGGTATTTGCACCATCAATGGCGTGGATCTGAAGAACCTGATGCTGGGACAACCTGAGATTGGAGTGAAGATGATGCTGTACATGAACTCCAAACTGGAGCAGTATCGCCTCCAGCTGGAGATGCTCTCCACCAAGGATGTGGAGAAACGCATCTGCATGTACCTCAGTGAGCGCTCAAGAAAGACAGGCTCGCTCACGCTCTCCCTTTCACAGGAGGATATCGGCAACGCCATCCATCTGACCAAGGAGACGGTGAACCGAAAGCTCTCCACGCTTCAGGAGGAGGGTGTCGTGGAGGTTTCCGGAAAGAAGAAGGTCATCATCCTGGATCTTGGAATGCTCAAACAGCGTGCTTTTTTGTAGAAATCATCACCAAGTTGATTTGAATCATATTCCGCTTCGCATTTCCTTCGTACACTTGGGCCATACACAAGACGAACAAGGAGAAGCACGATGCACAATACAACCCTTTCAGACCTGGTCAGACGCCACCCGTTGGCAACCACCTTTCTCAATGAGAAGCATATCGACTATTGCTGTGGAGGGGATGACCTGCTCTCTCATGCCATCGGGCAAGCGGGTTATGACCAGTCTTCCTTCCTCAGCGAATTGGATGAGTATCTTGCAGTGCAGGAAGCAAAGTTCAACCCGTCCATCAGCGAGAAGCTCTACGACATGTCGGTGAGTGAGCTCATCACCCACCTTGAGGCGACGCACCACCGTGATGAGCGGATGTTGATTGCAGACATCGATGCAAAGCTGGCAACCATCCTTTCGGTGCACTATACTTCCCACAAGGAGGAGTTGGTCACGGTATTCAAGCTGTTTGCCGATCTGCGCAAGGAGCTGTTGGTCCACTTCGTCCAGGAAGAGGAGGAGGTGTTCCCCCTGATGAGAGAGAAGGCAACCGCCGATGCTTTGGCAAAGGTTGAGGCGCTGGAAGCGGATCATGAGGCTGCCGGAACCCTGATCAAGGCCTTGATCAAGGCTACCAACGATTTCACGGCCCCCAAGGACAGCTGTCCTACCTATGAAGCTGCGTATGCGCTGATGAAGCGCTTGGTTGAGGATGTATTCTTGCACATCTACAAGGAAAACAGCATCCTCTTTCCTCTCTATGAAAAAGGAGTTGCATGATGAAACGGACGGTGAAAAACAATGTGTCATGGATCGGACGGATCGACTGGGAACTGAAGACATTCCACGGGGATGACTATTCGATCAACCACGGGTCAAGCCAGAATGCCTATCTTATCGAGGAGGGGAAGACCGTTCTCATCGATACCATCTGGAAACCCTATGAGAAAGAGTTCCGTGACAACTTGGAGAAGGAGATCGACCTCTCCCAGATTGATTTCATCGTCATCAACCATGGGGAGGTGGACCACAGCGGGTCGCTTCCCTACCTGATGGAGAAGATACCCAATACCCCCATCTATTGCACGGCAAACGCCGTCAAATCCTTGGTCGGCCAGTATCATCATCCTGAGTGGAACTACCAGGTGGTGAAGACCGGTGACTCGGTGGACATCGGCAACAACAAGAAGCTGGTCTTCGTGGAAATGCGGATGCTCCACTGGCCCGACAGCATGGCAACCTACCTCACCGGTGACAACATCCTCTTCTCCAATGATGCCTTCGGCCAGCACTACGGTGTTGAGGAGCTCTTCAACGACAAGGCTGACCAGTGCCTGCTTGCCGAGGAGGCAATGAAGTACTATGCGAACATCCTTACTCCCTTCTCTCCCTTGGTGAAGCGGAAGATTGAGGAGATCGTGAAACTCAATCTCCCCATCGACATCATCGCTCCCAGCCATGGGGCCATCTGGCGTGACAATCCCCTGCAGATCGTGGAGAAATATGCCGCTTGGTCGGATGCCTACCAAGAGGACCAGATCACCATCATCTACGACACCATGTGGGATGCAACCAAAAAGCTGGCCCATGAGCTTGCAAGTCGGATCCAGGCACTCAGTCCCGATACGGTGGTGAAGGTATTCAACATCAGCCAGACGGACAAGAATGACATCATGACCCAGGTCTTCAAGTCCAGGGCAATCGCCTTGGGATCTCCGACGGTGGGCAAATCCATTCTCTCTTCGGTAGGTGGTTGGCTCCACTTCCTGTCAGAACTGCAGTTCAGGAACAAGAAAGCGGCTGTGTTCGGCAGCTACGGCTGGAGTGGGGAAGGCAACACCGTATTGCGTGAGGAGCTCACCAAGGCTGGTTTCTCAGTGGTGGAGAGCGAGGTAAAGATCAACTGGACCCCAACGGAGGAGCACCTTGAGCAGATGCAGACTCTTGCCCAGGCCCTCGTGTAAAGCCTAGGTCCAGATAGCGGTACAGATACCTGCTGGCGATCGAACAATAGGGACTCCAGAGAGCTCCCCTCTGTTTGATCGCCTCCTCTTTGTCCGTACCATACACTGAGAAGAACGCTTGCCTCAGCGCCCCATCCTCATAGGGGAGGATGTCAGCTCGGCCTAGCACAAAGATCAGGTACATTTTTGCCGTCCAGGCTCCTATACCCTTGTGCATGGTTAGCCTTTTCATGCATTCACTATCGCTGAGTGCGCCAAGCTGGGAGAGGGCCTCTTCGTGTGTACAGAGGTAGGAGGCAAGGTCCAGTAGTGTCCTTGCCTTTCGTCCGGACAGGCCGCACCTGCGCAGTCCCTGCTCGTCTGTGCCTGCCAACCTTTGCGGGGTAAGCTCCTCCGTGAGCAGCGTGCGTACACGCTTTGCGATGGTATCGGCAGCTTTTGCTGAGAGCATCTGGCCGATGACCGCTTCCACCAAGAAGGCAAACCCATCTGTTTCTAGGTAATGGGTGAGCGGACCGACTGCTTCCATGACGGTTGCTAGGAGTGGGTCTGCAGTTCTCAGATAGGCTGTTTCCTGTTCCATATGCTCCCAAGCATAGGCCCTACAGGCCTCTCTTTCAATGGTATATTGCCTTTCCCCTGTACAGAAAGTGTGGTACAGTCAGCTTGAAATGCATATGGATGCCACTTCTCACCAAGCCCTCAATTATGAAACGCTGCTCAGATGTCTCGGTGGATCGGAGGCAAAAGCCGTGGAAGCTTTTGCAAAGGCAGAGATTCAGCAACTTGCGCAGGAACCACTTTCGTTGCATATCGAGGCCTATGCACAGCTGCTTGGTCTCGATGCTGATCTCATCAGCCGTGCCTACTGGCAGTGTCGTCCCTTGTTTGAGGAGATGGATGAGAAGACCATCATTCTTGGGTGGGATAGTCCGGCATGGCCGAAGATGGTGGATAGTTTTGCCTACCGCCCCCGATTTCTCTATGTACAAGGAAGAGTGCAACTGCTCAGTGAGCCTTCGGTTTCAGTCATCGGCACCCGCTCTCCTTCGCTGGAAGGCAAGAAACTTGCCCTGCAGACATCCCAGGCGCTCTCCAAGGCTGGATTCATCGTAACCAGCGGGCTTGCCTTGGGTATCGATGGGGTTGCCCACAAGGCTGCCCTGGCCACAGGATCCCCAACGATTGCAGTCATCGGGACACCTCTCTCCACTGCGTATCCTCCCGAGCATGCGGACCTGCAAGCTGAGATTGCAAGGACCGGAGTCGTAGTGACCCGCTTTGCACCCTCGACCACCACCCAGAAGTGGCACTTTCTCTTGCGCAACCGGCTGATGAGCGCCCTTTCGGTCGCTTCCATCGTGGTTGAGGACCGTGATGGGGGAGGGGCGGTGCGGCAAGCCTCGTTTGCCTTGGAACAGAAGAAGTATCTCTTTCTCTACCAGAGCAGTGTGGACAACCACGCTTTTCTCTGGCCGAGACAATTTGCCAACCAAAGCCGGGTATTCACCATCAAGAAACCGGAAGATCTTCCCCGGGTTTTGACCCAGGCGATGAAAGATCGGCTTTCTCTGGGAAAGAAGGTCGAAAAGCCGGTGCAACTGGACCTCTTCTCCGCTCCCTCTCCTTGACATGAAATCGAGTAGGGGACTACTATCGGGTATTATGAAAAAACAGCTCACCGCCAACGAATTACGGCAAAAATTCATTGACTTCTTTGTTTCCAAGGATCACGTGCAGATCAGTGGGGCTTCCCTGATCCCGGAGAATGACCCGACCGTACTTTTCACCACTGCCGGCATGCACCCTTTGGTGCCGTATATCCTTGGCAGTGACCACCCATCCGGCAAGCGCCTGACCGACTACCAGAAGTGTATCCGCACCGGAGACATTGAGGCGGTGGGCGATCCGCACCATCTCACCTTTTTTGAGATGCTCGGCAACTGGTCCTTGGGCGACTACTTCAAGAAAGAGGCGATCGCCTACAGCTTTGAATTCCTCACCGAAGTGCTCGGACTGGACATCAGCCAGCTTTCCGTGACGGTTTTTGCAGGTGACGACCTGGTACCGCGTGATGAGGAAGCAGCCTCGGCATGGGAGAGCTACGGCATCCCGCGCGAGCGCATCTATTTCCTCCCCCGTGAGGACAACTGGTGGGGCCCTGCCGGGGAGACCGGTCCCTGTGGTCCGGACAGTGAGATGTTCATCGATACCGGGCGCCCCTCCTGCGGTCCTGATTGCCGACCGGGATGCAAATGCGGCAAGTATTTTGAGATCTGGAACGATGTGTTCATGGGCTACAAGAAAAATGCCGATGGAACGTACTCGGAAATGGATCGCAAGTGTGTCGACACCGGCATGGGCATCGAACGCACCATCGCCATCTTGCAGGGCAAGAAGTCGGTGTACGAGACAGAGGTCTTCACCTCCATCATTGCCGGGATCGAACGCCTCTCCTCCAAAGAGTACGGCAAGGATGAGGAGATTGATATCTCCATCCGTATCCTCGCCGACCATGTACGGACCAGCGTGTTCATTCTGGGTGACCAGAGAGGCGTAGCTCCCTCCAATGTCGGACAGGGATACATCCTGCGCCGCCTGATCAGGCGTGCGGTTCGCCACGGTCATAAGCTTGGCATCGAGGGTTCGTTCCTGGGTGAGCTCGCCCTGGTGGTGCTCGACCTGTACGGGAAACCCTACCCGGAGCTTCTGGAAAACAAGGAGTTCATCCTCAAGGAGCTGGCCCAGGAAGAGGCGAAGTTCAGCGAAACCCTTGCAAAGGGTGAGCGTGAGTTCGAGAAGATGCTTCCCAACCTCCTGAAGGGCAACAGCAGGCAGATCAGCGGCAGGACCGCTTTCAAGCTGTATGATACCTATGGCTATCCCATCGAGTTGACCCGCGAGCTTGCCGGTGAGCATGGCTTTACCGTGGATGAGCAGGGATTCAAGGAAGCGTTTGAGAAGCACCAGGAGATCAGCCGCAGTGGGGCTGAGCAGCAGTTCAAGGGCGGCCTTGCCGATCACAGCGAGAAGACGACCGCACTGCATACCGCAACCCATATGCTGCACAAGGCGCTTCGCACCGTTCTGGGTGAGCATGTCGGCCAGAAGGGTTCGAACATCACGGTCGACCGCCTTCGCTTTGACTTCACCCACCCTTCGCCGATGAGCGCTGAGGAGATCCAGAAGGTTGAGGACATGGTCAACGAGCAGATTGCGCGCAATCTTGAGGTGACGTGCGAAACCATGACCCTTGAAGAGGCCAGGGAGCAGGGTGCGATAGCCTTCTTTGACAGCAAGTACGGAGAGCAGGTCAAGGTGTACTCGGTCGGCGACTACTCCAAGGAAGTCTGTGGGGGACCCCATGTGCAGAATACCTCTGAGATGGGTCATTTCAAGATTCTCAAGGAGCAATCCTCCTCTGCCGGGGTAAGGCGCATCAAGGCCATCCTGGAGAAATAAGGGCAACCTGCACTCTATACAGGCTGTTTCAGAGGCGATGCCTTGTGAAACAGCCTTTTTTATCTGGAGGGACAATGCAGAGGCACTGCACCTATTCGGTAAGCGAAGTGGCGGCCACGGTAGGGGTTCATCCCAATACCGTGCGTCTGTATGAAGAGCTGTCGTTCATCTCCAAGCCGAAACGGAAATCGAATGGGTATCGGGTGTATACCGACCTGCACGTGGGCCAACTGAAATTTGCACGCCTTGCCTTGCGGGCGGAGATACTGCAGCACGGGCTGAGGAAGCAGGCGCTTGCTTGCATCAAGTTATCCGCAACAAAACAGTTTGAAGAGGCAATTGAAGCAAGCCTACGCTATGAAAAGCTAATCGAGAGTGAATTGTCCCGCGCCCGTGCAGCCATCCCTGCTGTGCAATCCCTTCTGGAAAGGGATGGGAACCCTGATGATCGTGTACTTACCCGAAAAGCAACAGCCACGTACTTGGGAGTCACCATCGATACCCTCCGCAATTGGGAACTCAATGGCCTGCTCAAAGTCTAGAGAAAGAAGAATGGGTATCGCCTCTACGATGGGGAGGATCTCAAACGCCTGACCATCATCCGTACGCTTCGCAGTGCCAACTACTCCTTGATGGCAATCCTGAGGTTGCTCAACCACTTGGAAGCGCAGTCCTGCGATTCCCTTGAGGAGGTGCTCAACACTCCCTCAGGAGCAGAAGACATCATCTCTGTTTGCGACCGATTGCTGGTTTCCTTGGAGGCGACCAAGACGGATATCCAGCAGATGCGTTCCCTGCTCTCCGTTTTGCAAACTATTTCTGAACCCTCCACAGAAACACCAGAGTTGTGATGCCGAGTATGCTTGGTGCATATTCACGTTTGGAGGTCCTTTCATGCAAGGTTGGAAACTGAAAACCTTTGTGTTTCTGGTGAGCCAGGGAGTAACGCTTCTCGGCTCTTCGATTGTGCAATTTGCGTTGGTCTGGTACATAACCATGGAGAGTTCCTCAGGGTTTTGGGTTGCCTCTCTCAGCCTGTGTGCCTTTCTTCCCCAGTTCGCCATATCCTTGTTTTCGGGAGTATGGGCGGATCGGTACAACCGCAAGCTCCTGATCATCGCAAGCGATGCTTTCATTGCAGCGGCAACGCTGGGTCTTGCCTTGCTGCTGCCGCTTCTGAAAACCAATGCTTCCATCTTTCCTGCTTTGTTGCTTGTCTCTGTGATTCGCTCATTCGGCACCGGGGTGCAAGTGCCTGCTGTCTCTGCCATGATACCGCAGCTGGTCGATGCATCCCATCTGATGCGATTCAATGCCTTGAATGCAACGCTCCAGTCAGCGGTCCAGTTTGCATCCCCCTTCATCGCAGGCTTCTTTCTCTCCTTCCTCTCCCTCAGAAGCACCTTGTTTCTGGATGTAGGGACTGCAGTGGTGGGGATCAGCTTGCTTGCCATCTTGGCAGTCCCCAAGCTGTCCTCGATGCAAGCAGAGGAACAATCTTCCCTGCTGCGTGATATTGCCGAGGGCTTGGTCTATGCACGCAAGCAAAGGTGGGTGGCCCGAATGCTCTCATCCTATGCTCTTTTCATATTCCTGACCGTTCCGGCAGGCTTTCTTGCCACGTTGTTTGTGACTCGCACGTACCAGCAGAGTTATCTGTACATGACCATGGTGGAAGTGGTCGGATTTCTTGGCATGAGCCTGGGAGGCCTGCTCATGTCACTCAAAACCATGGGAAAGAACGGGGTGAAGACGCTTCTGGCTGGCATGACTGCGTTTGGGCTTCTGGCCATCGGCATGGGCGTGATCGACAGCTTTGTTGTCTATCTCTCCCTCATGCTGCTCTACGGAATTGCCCTGACGATGGTCCAGACTTCCACGATAACCCTCCTGCAACAACACACCCCTGCTGAAGTGCAGGGGCGTGTATTCGGTTTCTTGCAGATGATGTTCAGCGGGGCGTTGCCTTTGGGCATGCTCACCTTCGGACCGCTTGCCGACCGCATGTCAATGCGATTGCTGATGGCCTCAAGCGGCGTGTTGCTGCTGGTGTTGGCCCTTGTGCTGCGCTTCGATCGGGTGTTCACCCAACCTCAGGAGGCTACTCCTCGTCCTCCTCATCAACCATGAGCTCGTACTCCAAGCCCTTGTTGAGCGGGACGGCCAGCTGGCCGCAGGCTCCGTTTATCTCCTGGCCGCGGGAACGGCGACGGGTGTAGTTGACGTGCAGGCGATCGAGCAGGAGGGTGAAGTGGTCAATCTCCTCCTCGGTCGGACTCTGGTAGGGTAGCTCCTCGGCAGGGTTCCAGGGGATGAGATTGACGATGACATCCATGTCCTTGACGTAGGTGGAGAGTTTCTTCGCGCTGAACTCGTCGGTGTTGACACCGCCGAGCATGCAGTACTCGATGGTAAAGCGCTTTCCCCCAACCCTCTGGTAGTGGATGAGGGCTTTCTTCAGCTCCATGATGTCCCACTTCTGGTTCACCGGCATGATGCGGTCGCGTGTTCGGTTGTCTGCCGTCACCAGGGAGACGGCAAGCTTCACCGGCAGCTTCTGCTCGGCGAGCTTAAGGATGCCGGGCACCACACCGCAGGTTGAGATGGTGATGCGCCGGAGGCTGATGTTGTACGCATCCTTGTCATGGAAATAGCGGATGGAGCGGGTTACCGCTGCAATGTTTGCAAGCGGCTCTCCCATTCCCATATAGACGATGTGCGTGATGGGCTGGTCGCTCACCCCGAGCAGATGGACATACTGCTCGATGATCTCTTCTGCACTGAGGTTGCGCAGCAGCCCCATCGTCCCGGTCCTGCAGAAGGTGCAGCCCATGGCACAGCCTACCTGGCTGGAAAGGCAGGCGGTATGGCGCCCTTTCTTGTCGATGAGCAGCACGCACTCCACGATTTTTCCGTCATGCAGGCGTATGCCCATCTTGGTGGCACCGCTCTCGTCGCTTTCGCTGGTTTCGATGGTGGAGGATGAGGCCGAGCTCATCAGGCCCGAAAGCCGTTCGCGTTCACTCTTGGGCAGGTTGGTCATCTCCTCGAAGGAGGTGACCCCTTTTGTGAGCCACTGGTATATCTGCTTTCCGTAAAAGCTCTTGGGGAGCGAGAGTACTTCTGTCAGGGTGGGGGCATCAAGCCCATAAAGGGAGAGGGGTATGTTCTTTTGGTTTTCCATAGTGTGAGTATACCTATTTGAGCATGGAAATGATAGCAATCGCCACACCGGTGATGCCTTCACCTCCAAGCAAGCCGCTGGCCACGAGCCCGCTCTGCTGGCCGAGCTCTTCCTTGCTCCATTTCTTGCCCAGGATTCGCTTGATCAAAACTGAGAGCAAGGCTCCCAAGCCCATGATTGAGGAGATGTAAATGGGAAGATAGACGCCCAGCCCCAGGGTTGCACTCGGCAGTTTTGCCAGGAAGAGCACCAAGCCGAGTCCCAGGCCGATGAGGAATGCCGGGATGTTCTGGAGGCCTCCGACCATGGCAGCAACTGCGGCAGCCTGGGGAGCCGGAAGCTCTGCTGTCCCGAAGCCGCCGAAGGAAGCTTTCATGATGAGCAGGACAAACACGGAGAGAACGGCTCCCACCACACCTCCGATGCCCTCTCCCAGGATTTGCTGACGGGGATCGGTCTTCAGCAGGTGTCCGCTCTTCAGGTCGTTCATGACATCACCGGTGAGACCGCATGCCACCGCTACGATGGCCGCAATGCTGAAGGAGGCGATCAGGCTGGGCTTGCTGATGAGCTGGATGACCAGCAGCACGAGGATGCCGAAGATTTCCATGGGGTTGATGCCGGTTTGCCCGGTAAGCATGCCCGAGAGGTAGGTTGCCAGATAGATGCCTGCCATGAGTACCAAGGACTCGACCAGGCCGAGCTCGGTGCCCAGTGAGAGCAGGATGACAGCGAAGAAGAGGATGAGCACGATGAGCAGGCGCGTTGTGGAGGAGAGTGTCTCCGGCTTCTCCTCAAGCTTCTTGAGGGCTGTGAGCTTGGAGTAGACTGCTTTGAAGAAGACGCCAAGGCCGGTTCCTATCATCAGGCCGATGCCAAGGTTGGAACGGAAAATATCTGCTTCAGCCATGGAGGCGAACAACCCTTGGGTGATGCCGATGGGGGTCAGCAGGTAGTAACCGAAGATTGCTCCGCCAAACCAGACCAAGGCAAAGAGGGGGCCGATGATCGCCCCGATACCCATTGCCATGGGCGAGACCCAGATGGAGAAGGCGGGAAAGAGTGCATTTCCCCCATAGATGCCCAGGAGGGCCGGAATCTTGGAAAAACCGTCACGCAGGACGGTGAAGATGACCGAACCGCCCATGGACGCAAAGAGTGTCCGGGCTCCCTTGCCACCCTGTTTTCCTGCTATGAGGGTATTGTAACTGGCAATTCCCATGGGGTAGGGCAACTCTTCCTCAATGATCAGTTTCTTGCGGTACAGTGAGGAGAAGAGGGTTCCCAGGATTGCTCCCACCACGGCCAAAACAATCAGGCTGGAAATGGAAAAGGATGCGGTGGGGTCGATCATCCACAGTCCAGGCAAGGTGAACGCCAAGCCTCCGGCAACCATGGCTCCGCTGCTCATGATGGTATGGGTTACGTTGATCTCCTGCAAGCTGGAGTTCTTTGCCTTCCCGAGGGCTGCAAGGCTGACTACGGTGACAAAGATGGTTGGCCAGGGGAGAGCCCCCATTCTGAGTGCCACATACATGCTGCTCGCGGTGATGACCAGAAGTCCTGCAATGCCGATGATGGTTGCGCGTAGGGTAAGGTGTCTCTGCATTCTTTACACTTCCTCTTCTGGGTGTATAGTACAAAGGATTGCCGAAAAACGCCAGAGCCTGTCTGGCGCGGTCTGGCCCCGTGCCTTTGCAATAACGCATGCCCATGCTATAGTGGTAGCAACAAACTATCGTAGGAGGAATCCTACAAAGGGAGAAATCTATGAAGAGAGTACTGTTTGTCTTGCTGCTGGTTGCACTTGCACTGGTTCCTGCTACTGCAGCGGAACGCGTTTCGAAAACAGACCTGGCTGTAGGTTTGAATCTTGGCTCCAACTCTGGTGTTGGTGTTCAGTATCGCATGAATGATTTCGACTTGATCGGTAACCTTGGCTTTGGATTCATCGGGGGTTCCAATCTTTCCTTCGACGCTGCCGCCAACTATAAGATAACCGAATTCAATATTGATAAGGCCCAGTTTGATGTGACGGTCGGTGGTGGTGTTGCCATGGCAGTTCCCCTTGGTGAGGGAGACTTCCGTTTGGCAGCCATTGCACCGGTTGGTGTAGTCTATAGCATGAATGACCGCGACTTCCCGCTTGACTTCTATCTGCGTGTCGCTCCTGGTCTGCAAGTCATTCCTGCCATTGATTTCTACTTTGCCGGATATCTTGGTGCACTGTGGAGATTCAACTGACAGCTCGTTGACTCGTATAGCTGAAAAATGGTGCCGTTCCTTCCGGGATGGCACCATTTTTCTTGCATTCTCTCCTTCCTGTCTTCTCTCAAGCGTTGCGGAACGGATGGAGCGGACCTTGGAAGCGATTCTGGATTCGTGTTTTCACCACAATGCCATCCTCGGTGTAGTCGATACTCTCGACCTGCCCGAAACGGTGGATATGGGCCACCAGATCATGGCGTGAATTGGGAAGGACATAGACAGTGGTCGGACAGAGCTCATGAAGCGTCTCTCCCATCTGCTTGAGAAGATCATCGATACCCGCTCCGGTCTTGATCGAAGTCTCAAGCACGGGGTTGTACAGGGTTCTGAGCCGTGAGACGGAGAACCCATCCTGGACCAGGTCCATCTTGTTTGCCAGTACGATGGCCGGCTTGTCTGTGCATCCCAGTTCCTCCAGCACTTCGACGGTTGTGGCATAGTTTGCCAGCATATCCGGATGTGAGGCATCGCAGACGATGATCAGGAAGTCTGCATACTTCGCTTCTTCCAATGTGCTCTTGAACGCATCCACCAGGGTGTGGGGAAGATCGCTGACAAAGCCTACGGTGTCGGAGAGCAAGATCTCCTCACCGCCGGGAAGTTTCACCTGGCGGGTAGTGGGGTCGAGGGTTGCAAAGAGCTTGTCCTCCACCAACACTCCTGCATTGGTGAGGGCATTGAGCAGGCTCGACTTGCCGCTGTTCGTGTAGCCGACGATGGCACCGGTGGGGATGCTCCCCTCAATGCGGGCACTGCGTTGGATGCTGCGCTGTTGCACCACCTTCTCCAACTGGGCTTTGAGCGCGACGATGCGGTCCTGGACCTGGCGTCGGTCAAGCTCAAGCTGCTTCTCACCTTCGCCTCTGGTGCCCTTGACGCCACCCTGCTGCCGACCCAGACTCGTCCAGCGACGGGTGAGTCGGGGCAGGGAGTACTCGAGGCGGGCAAGCTCAACCTGAAGCACTGCTTCCTTGGTTGCGGCACGGTCTGCAAAAATCTGCAGGATGACCTCATCGCGGTCGATGACCGTGATCTCCCAGATCTTCTCCAGGTTGCGTTGGACACGCGGATTGATCTGGCGATCGAAGATGACCAGATTGACGCCAAGCTCATCGATGAGAGCCTTGACCACCTCCACCTTGCCGCTGCCGATCAGGGTGGCGCTGTTGGTCTGTCTGAGACTGATCTGCTCAACACGCAGGGTATCGCTGCCCATGGTGTCCACCAGAGCTTTGAGCTCTTCGCCGCGTCGGTTGCTCTCTTGTGTGGATTCTTGTGGTTCGGTGAGGACCAAGAGCAGTGCCTGCTGTTTGGTTTCCTGAATTTCGTGTATGTGTTTGCCTTTGGAAATCGGCTGTTCTTCGCCGTTGTTGTTTTGGATACCCATTGGAGTTGACTATAGGCTCTGGTTATCATGCAAGTCAATATGTGCTACACTGCCGCTACGGTTCCACTGAGCCGAATATGAGGTATACCATGGGTTTAAATTGCGGCATTGTCGGTCTGCCAAACGTTGGCAAATCCACAATCTTTTCCGCCCTGACGGCAGCTCCTGCCGAAGTTGCGAACTATCCGTTCTGTACAATCGACCCCAATGTGGGTATTGTTTCCGTTCCTGATCCCCGCTTGGATCAGATTGTCTCCCTGATTCCTCCCCAGAAGGTGGTTCCCGCCACCTTTGAGTTCGTGGACATCGCAGGCCTGGTGGCCGGAGCTTCGAAGGGAGAGGGCCTGGGCAACCGTTTCCTCGCATCCATCCGTGAGGTTGGAGTCATCGCCCACGTGGTGCGTTGTTTTGACAACGGGGACATCATCCATGTGAACAACCGCATCGATCCTGCAGGCGACATCGAGACGATCAACATTGAGCTTGCCCTCGCTGACCTGGACACGGTCACCAACCGCTGGGCAAAGCAGATGAAACTCACCCGCCTGAGCAAGGAAGCGCAGAAGGAGAACGAGAAGGTTCTGCCCCTGCTCACCCGCCTCAAGGAGTGTCTGGAGGACGGCAAGCCCGCCCGCAGCCTCGCCCTGGAGGAAGAGGAACTTGCACAGGTCCATGACCTGCACCTGATCACGCTCAAACCGGTCATCTATGTCTGCAATGTGGATGAGGAAGGCATTGTTGAGGAAAATGACTATGTGAAGCAGGTGCGCTCCATCGCCAAGGAAGAGCACTCCGATGTGGTGGTCATCTGCGGCAAGATCGAGTCGGAGATTGCTGTCCTGGAGACTGCGGAAGAGAAGCAGGAGTTTCTCGAGGCAGTCGGTCTGAAGGAGTCGGGGCTCAACCAGTTGATCCGCAGCGCCTACCACACCTTGGGAATGCGCACCTTCTTCACCGCAGGCTCCGATGAGGACCGTGCGTGGACCTTCCATGCCGGATACAAGGCACCGCAAGCAGCAGGGGTCATCCACACGGACTTCGAGAAGGGCTTCATCAAGGCTGAGGTGTACAACTGTGAGGACCTTTTCCTCTACAAGAGTGAGCAGAAGGTCAAAGAGGCCGGCAAGCTCAGGATGGAAGGAAAAGAGTATGTGGTGCAGGATGGGGACATCATGCACTTCAGGTTCAATGTGTAAGACAGAAGATGATGAAAATAGGCGGCAAAAACTTGCCGCCTATTTTCATTGCGTGAGCATGTATTGTCCTAATCCAGGTATTTCACAGCCAGACCTGTCGCAACCCATTTGCTCGTATTGTAGAAAATATACGTGTTGGACGTAATGAGATCTGTCTTGATGTTGATGACTTCATCGGCACCCATCTTCTTGGCTTCCTCCAACAACGCGACATAGGAACTTTCCGTACCCCAACTGAAGAGAGATACTCTTGGAGAGATTCCAAGGGCTCCAAAAGCGGAATACTCAACTTTTACGCTGCCCAGCACTTCGACTGCCTTTTCCTTGATGGGGATTGCCGTACCATTGTCATTGCTTTTTCCTGCTGTCAGCGTTGAACAGGATGACAAAAGAGCGACCAACACCAACACCAATACCACCATGATTCCTTGAGACTTTCGCATACTTCCTCCTTGCAAATGGTACAGATGTGAAAAATCACTATCTGTAGTGGAAAAAATGAAAAAAATACTACAATAAGCAAAAAATTATCGCCAATTGCATATATTATCACAGAAATTGGAGAAAAGGATTTTTTTTTCGGTTTTTTATTGCAAGGATGGGTTTCCATTCCCAAAAGGAAACGTATTTCCTTCCCGTTCTCCTCTCGTGTACAACAAAATACCCACAGGAAAATTGTGGGTATTCAGGAAAGGAGACACAACGCAGTAATGAATTCACTGATGGTTGCAGCAGGTGAGAGCGTATGGATTTACTGCCACTGCACGCTGAAGGTGATGGGCTTTGCAAGCAAGAGGAAATCGATAAGAGGGAAGCTGAACTCATAGACCTGGTCGCTGATCTTCTTTCCGCCGGTGAAGGTGGTGATGGGCCCCGGCGTTTCGATGCGCAAGGTGATGAAGGACTGCTCGATGGCAGGGGGGCCTTCCTCCCCAAGCATGAAGCTGATCATCTCCAGATAGTCTGCTTCGCTCAAGCCCTGGTTGTAGACCGGGCCGAAGGCCTCGAAGTTCTCATCAGCAAGGAACGGAATGACCGGCACGAGTTGGCTGTAGTTGTCCATGGAGAGAAAGAAGGTGAGGCTCTTTCCCTCTACCTTCAGCAAGCTCTGGTTGGCACCTGCCCCCAGATCGCTGATCAATTGCATGAGATTGGTGAATATGAAGGTTCCCTCATAGGCATTGTCATTGAGTTTGGTGAAGGCCACGTCGCGGGTCGTATAGCTGTAGTTCAGTGCGCGCTCGAAATCCTTGATGGCCTTGTCCATCAACGAATCATCCCCTTCCTGGGGGATGAACTCACTGAAGTCCTGAAGCACTGCCAGGAAAAAATCTTCGACGGTAAAGTCGAAGGCAGAGACATGGGAACTTGTATTGCTGAACGAGATACGCTCGGTAACCGTGCAACTGGTTGTAAAAAGAAGGGCGACAAGAATAAGGGATGCGCCCAAGAGATGGAGTTTCGTTCGATTCACCGGTTTTCTTCCTTTCTGCCTAACTGTACGGGATTTTTTTCCACTTCTCAACAGGAAGTGCATGCAATTGTTCTACTTCAACGGAATAAACAGCAGTTGGCCATCCTCCTGGGCTTGGATCACATACTCCTGCTCCTCTTGCTCAGGGAACCTGTCAAGGAAGGCCCCAAAGCTCAACCGGTCCAACTCGGAGAGTTGGTCCAAGCCATAGAAGAGACGGATGGTGGGGCTCTCTTGGAAGGTCTGCAGGAAGGCGATGCCCTGATGCAGCTCCATATAGGAGAGAAGGGCCGGTTCGTAGGCTTGCTTGCCCAATTTCTTCATCAGGCTTCGCACAAAGGCTTCCTGAACTGAGAAGATATCGATTTCTTCCCGAGATTGCCCGCTCTTTTTCAGGTAAAAGGCAAGATAGGAGTCGAAAAGGTTGAGTACCTGGTGGGCCTTGAGATCGAGTGCTTCACACAGCTTTCCCATCCACATGCCTGCCTGTCCTTGGGTGAAGAAGAGGTCGGCTGCATCCTTGAGGACAAGGGCCTTGCGGATATCGGAGGCGGGAAACGTGGGCGAGCTCTGGATCGTATAGGGAGCCTCTTCCAGGTACTTGATACCGAATGCATGCGCCTGGTCGGCAACCAAGGTGCCGGGCAGCAGGGAGAGCGGGAAGATATCGAGGTTGCTGGGCTTGAGTCCGATTGCGTAGTCGAGACTCTTGGTGAAAGCCTGTAGGCTGTCCAAAGGAAGGCCGATGATCAGATCAAGGCCAAAGGGGATGCCCCGTTCGTTGAGAAGGTTCACTCTCTTGGCAAACGTGTCGGGGACAAAACTTCTGTTCGCCTGCTTGAGCACTGCCGGGTCACTGCTCTGCAGCCCTATCTGCAACGAGCAGTTGATGCGGGAAAAGGCATCTGCGAGTTGCTTGTCGAGCAGCTCAGCCCTGATTTCAAAGACAAAGTGAATTTCACCTGATCTGGCTTCGATGAGCGACAACAACGCAAGCGTACGCTGCTTGTCCATATTGAAGGTAGGGTCGAGGACGTAGATTTCTCCCACGTTGTGTGCTGAGAGATAGTCCAGCTCCGCTTCCAGCCGCTCGGTGGGAAAATGCCTGACCGAGCGCTGTCCCCGTGACTCAAAACAGAAGCTGCAGTGAAAGGGGCAGCCGCGGGTCATCTCCCACAGCACGGAGGCCCCTTCGGTGAGGAAAGGATCGGCAAGACCTTGCAAAATAGGGGAGGAGAGCTCGCTCAGCTGGGGAGATGGTGCATAGGATAGGTGCTTCAAATCGGTTACCAGACCGTTGCCCTGCACCTCCTTGCCTTCCTCCCATTGGGAGATTGCCTGCACCACGGCCTCTTCTCCTTCGCCGACAACCAGGAAGGAAAGGAGGTTCAGGTCAAAGCTTTCCGGGTTTGCGGTTGCCTCCGGTCCCCCGGCGAAGATGCATGCCCCAGGCAATTCTTCGGTGAGGGTTGAGAGAAACCTGTCCATCCATTCCCTATTCCAAAGGTATACGGAAAGGCCGATCACCTCACCGTGCTCACATGCCACCTTATGGGCCGCTTTCACCGGATCGTCGGCGAGGGTGAAGGGGTGATGCACGCAAGCATGGCCTTTTGCAAGCAATGAGCTTTGGATGCAGAGGGCCCCCAAGGGGTAGCTGAGGTTTCCCTCTTCAAGGCAACAGGAGACAAGGTGTATGGTCATAGTCAGATAGTAGCCTGCCACCCAATCTCTTGCAAGGAGGGCCTCTGCGTGTATAGTGTAAGGTATGAGACGCTTTCTGGCCCTGTTGCTGCTTGTGCATGCTGCATCCCTGTTTGCAGCACCTCTCTCTCTGGAGGTGACAGGCTTGTACCCCAATCAGATCCATCTGACGTGGGAAGCCGTTGAAGGGGCCGACTACTATGACCTGTATCTCGACGGCAAGCCGATGGCGCGAACAACCGATGCGTTTGCAGTTCTGGGTTCGAACGAGGAGAGTCTTCTTTCCCATACCGGGTACCAGATTATTGTTGCAGCCAGAAAGAGGGGTGACATCGATCTTGCGGCAGGTATGAAACGGGTGGTCACTCCCGGTTGGGAAGGTAGGTACCGATGGGAGAATGTCACCGGCGACGACAACAAGGGGAAGTGCAGGCATTTGGATTTCACGGTTGTCTGGAAGGATGGTTCCTATGAGGTGTATGCCCAGTATGAAACGATGTACCGCATCTTCCCCTTGGTGCCCGATCACCTGACAGGAGAGGAAGTCAGTTGGGACGGGGATGAGGTGTACCAACTGGCGTATCGGGCAAATGCAGAGGTGTTCAACACCACATCGTACAAACCGAAAAGTTGGAGTGTCACAAAGTTGGAACGGGGTGCTGACATCCTTTCTGTCGAGGTGAGGACACGGGTGGGATCTCTTCGGTTCACTACCCGTTCGAGGTACACCTTCGCCCTTTCCCCTAAAGGGGAAGCGTTGCTCTTTTTTGAGACCAAGGGGGATGGACTGGCATCCTGGGGTCTTTTCCAAAGTCCGAATCCAGGGGAGAAAGGAGTCTTTGGGTGTGTGTTTCTCGGCCCATGAAAGCGGAAAACCTGCAAACGGTATACGTTGACAAAAGCTGAGAGCCCCAGTATATGTTGTAACCTAAGGCCTCGTGTCTTGAGGAGAACATTGCATGGATGATGCCAAAACCCTGATCATAGTTGAGTCGCCCACCAAAGCGAAGACCATCACGAAATTCCTGCCCAAGGAGTGCAAGGTGGTTGCCAGCAAAGGCCATATCCGTGACCTTCCCGAGGAACGCATGGCCATAGATGTGGATAAGGACTTTGCCTGTGAGTATCAGGTGGTAAGCGGCAAGGAGAGCCTGATCAAGGAGCTGAAAAGCAGCCTCAAGGGAGCTTCCCGCCTGCTGCTGGCAACTGATGAGGACCGTGAGGGGGAAAGCATCTCATGGCATCTTCTGGAAGTCCTCAAGCCCAAGATTCCCTACCAGCGGATGGTTTTCCATGAAATTACCAAGGGGGCCATCACCAAGGCTCTTGAGCAGGGCAGGGAGTTGGATGAGAATCTGGTCATGGCGCAGGAAGGCCGGAGGGTTGTTGACCGTTTGTACGGGTACACGCTCTCTCCCACCCTCTGGAGAAAGCTCTCCAACAAGAAGCTGTCGGCAGGAAGGGTCCAGTCGGTCGGTCTGAGGCTGACTGTTGAACGTGAGCGCCTGCGACTGCAGTTTTTGCAGACTACGTACTACGATGCAAAAGCGGAGCTGCTCTCGGAGGCTCATCGAGGCTTTGAGGCGAAGTTGACCTCCTATCAGGGACAAAGTATTGCAGGAAGCAAGGACTTTGACTCAAACACCGGTGTGTACAAGGAAAAGACCAATACCCTGTTGCTGCAGAAAGAGCAGATCGAGGCCATTGTCAAGGAGCTCGAAGGGGAAGACTATCGGGTCGAGGACATCCAGCGCAAACCGTTTGTCACCCGTCCGAGCATCCCCTTCACCACCAGCACACTCCAGCAGGATGCGATCAAGAAGTTGCACATCAGTGCTTCCGATACGATGCGCATCGCCCAGAAGCTCTACGAGAACGGGTTCATCACCTACATGAGAACCGACAGCCCCTCCTTGAGCCAGGAGGGAACGCATGCATCCAGGTCCTTGGTTGAATCCCTGTACGGCAAGGAGTATCTCTCCTCGTCCCCACGGTATTTCGCCGCCAAGAGCGCAGGGGCCCAGGAAGCGCATGAGGCCATCCGTCCTGCAGGGGAGACCTTTGTCCATCCTTCCGAGACCCATCTCCTGGGCAAGGAGTTGGCTCTGTATGAGCTGATCTGGAAACGGACGCTGGCAAGCCAGATGGCAGAGGCGAAGAAGGCCACCACGACGGTTCGGATCAAGGCTGGTGCCGGTGAATTCACGGCAACCGGGACGGAGATTGTGTTCCCGGGTTTCCTGCGGGCTTATGTGGAAGGCAGCGATGATCCCGAGGCAGCCCTTGATGACAAGGAGTCCTTGTTGCCAGAGCTGAGGGTGGGGCAGTTGTGCGAGCTCAAGTCCTTGGTATCCAGCGAGCACCAGACGAAGAGTCCTGCACGCTTTACCGAGGCTTCCTTGGTCCAGGAGCTGGAAAAACGGGGTATCGGGCGCCCGTCCACCTACGCCACCATCATCAAGACGTTGCTCGACCGCCGCTACGTGGTCAAGGACGGTTCGGCTTTGGCCCCTACGTTCATGGGGTTTGCCGTCTGCCAATTCCTGGAGACCAACTTCTCCCAGTTCGTGGACTATGATTTCACCTCCATGATGGAGGATGGACTGGACAAGATTGCCAGCGGTGAGCTGGATAAGGTTGCCTTCCTCTCCTCCTTCTATCTTGGCGAGAAAGGGTTGTCGAAGCAGAATGAGCTGCAGTTGAGCCTTGACAACAAGGTAGCCTCAAAAACCTTGAGTCTCCCCCATATTGCCGAGGAGAATCCCATCATGATCGGTCCCTATGGACCGTATGTGATTGATGCACAGGCCCAGTTCATTTCGTTGCCCCAGGAATGGCTTCCCGGCAGTGTGACTGACGAGGACGTCAAGCAGCTCATTGCAAAAGGCAAGGAGAAAGCCAAACCGGTGATACTGGGCAACGGGCCTGTATCGGGGGCCCCTGTCCAGGTGCTCACCGGGCGTTTCGGGCCCTATTGGCAGGAAGGTGAGGGCAAGGAAGCGAAACGGGCAAGCATCCCCAAGTGGGTGCAGGATGCCCAAAAGACCGAGGACCTTGAGATTGCCAAGCGCTATCTGTCGTTGCCCAGGGTGCTGGGGACGGATGGAGAAGGCCATGAGGTCATTGCACACAAGGGAAAGTACGGACCCTTTGTGGCTTGCAATTCCGAGATACGAAACCTACGAAAGAACGACAGCGACCAGCATCTCTTCTCCATTACCCTTGAGCAAGCTCTCGAGCTGCTCAAGGAGGAGAAAACCCCTGCCAAAGGTGGGGGACGAAAGACACAAGCAAGAACGTCAAAAGCCTCCGTTGTGAAGGATCTGGGTACGTTCGAAAACGAGACAGTGGCATTGGCCACCGGTCGCTACGGCTTCTACTTGAAAGTCGGCAAGGAGAACATTGCCTTGCCCAACGAATTCAAGAAGGACGAGGCGAAAGCCAACTCCCTTACCCATGAAGAGGCCGTAGAGATCATCCGCACCAAGCGTGCAAAGGGTTAGAGAAAGGAAACCATGGCAAGACTTTTGGGAAAGCGACCTCCTGCCAGACATGTGGAAACGATTGCTACCGAAGATACGATTGAGCAACTTTCCAGTGAGTTTCGGCTGAGCAAGGAGAAAGTACAAAGCATTCTCAGGAGTGTGGGGATCAATCTGGAGGGAACGAATCCTACCAGTGAGATGGGGCTGTATCGTGAGGTCATCGCCTGCAAGGTCGGCGACAGATCCCGATTCACCCATTCCGATACCTCCTATGAGGCGGTATTGGATGAGCAACTACGCTCTTTTGATGAGATTTATGTAGATACTGCGCCGATCATCCAGGAAGACTGGTTTCTGCACTTCGTCACCGATGCAGAACCGATCCTCAAACGGCGCAAGAAGAAACTGATCATCCTGGAGAAGACCCTTGAGGAACTTCACGGGCTGAAGGACAATCCTGAGAAGGACAAGGAAGTCCGTGTCCGATCCACCATCCGGCCTGACCTGATCCGTCAGCTTGCCCGCAGGGGTTTGGTGCGTATCGGGGATACGGGAAGCACGGGCATTGCAGATGACCACCTGGTCAGTCTGTTCGCCAGAATCGGGGCAGCGAAGAGCCTCTTGCTCATCACCCAGGACCGGGGACTGAGCGAGCGTATCGTCAGGCTTGCCCAGCAGCTGGAGCAGCACCCGAAAGAAGAGGTGAAGCAGCGCTGGTACCAGCGTCTGTTCTCCCGTACAAAGCCTGGTGCTGAGCAGTACGCCCACCAGATGGTGGTCTGCAAGCTGATCGAGGAAGGCAAGCTCAAGCGTTGCTACATCTGTCCCGAGTGCAATGAGAGCTATTATGACGACCTGCATGCTTGTGAGGGCATGGTGCTCTGCGGCCGGTGCTACCTGGATCTCAAGGAGCAGGAGGCGAAGCAGATTGCTGCCAACCAGAAGAAGCGTGATGCAGAGTTGAAGGCGGAGGAAGAGCGGCAGAGAAAGCTCGAGGAAGAGGAAAAGCGGATGGAGCGCGAGAAGCTCAAGCAAACCGTGGGACAGCGTGTGGAGATGCAGAAGAAGCGCTTCATCAAGCGTGCACTCCTGCTGCTTGCCGTCCTGCTTGTACTGGCTTTGCTCCTGCTTCTGCTGTTTTTGTAGACACCAACCATTTATCATTTTTGGCCGCCTGGACTTGTTTCGGGCGGCTTTTCCATTCCCGATCCAGACAAAACGGTCCTGCTTTTTCTCCTGTACGAATTCTTGTTTCATTCGTTGACAGGTTGCAAAGGCGTGGTATACTTTGGTTAGGTGTTACGAAACACCTACAGACAAAAAGTAGGTAATCGTACCATCAGCACGAAAAAAAGGAGAAAAAAATGAGGAAATCACTGTTGAAAATGGTGGCTTTGAGCCTCATGGTAGTCATGGCAGCCGGATCAGTGTTCGGTGCCGGTACCCAGGAAACTGCGAAAGACGTAACAGTCAACATGTTCCAGCTCAAAGTTGAGATCAAGGATGCCATCGACGGCTATGCCGCCAAGTATTCTGCAGCAACTCCTGGAGTAACGGTCAAGGTGGAAACCCTTGGTGGTGGAGCAGACTACGGTGGGGCTCTCAAGGCAAAGGCCCAGGCCGGACAGATGCCCGATATCTTCGTGATCGAAGGTCGTGGCGGCTATGATATCTGGAAGGACTACATTGCTGACCTCAGCGACCAGAGCTGGGTTGCGGATACCGATCTTGCCTTCAAGGTGGATGGCAAGGTGTACGGCTTCCCCGTTGCAATCGAAGGCTATGGTTTGGCATACAATGCCGACATTCTTGCCAAGGCAGGGATTGATCCGGCTACGTTGACCACCCGCGCTGCGTATGAGAAGGCATTCAAGACCCTCGAAGCCAAGAAAGCCGAATTGGGGATTGACGCTCCTGTTGCCATGGCAGCCTCTGTTGCCGGCGGCATGTGGTGGGTTGCTGCCCAGCACAACCTGGCTACCTATTGGGGTGGCGGCCTTGACTTCAACGATACCAGCAT
Source organism: uncultured Sphaerochaeta sp. (assembly GCF_963667405.1). Taxonomy (NCBI): domain Bacteria; kingdom Pseudomonadati; phylum Spirochaetota; class Spirochaetia; order Spirochaetales; family Sphaerochaetaceae; genus Sphaerochaeta; species uncultured Sphaerochaeta sp. The sequence continues at coordinate 565,651 of NZ_OY763408.1, forward strand.
CATCGACATGGCCCTCGAGGGCAAGCTGGACGATGCACGGTTCCTGCAGTATGCAAAGTATCTGCAGTTGCTCTTCAAGTATGCTGACCAGAAGATCCTGCTGAACGGCAGCTATGATGACCAGGTTGGTGCATTTGCCCAGGGCAAGACTGCATTCCTGCATCAGGGCAACTGGGTTGATCCCAACCTCAAGCAGCTTGGTGTCACCTTCAAGGTAGGCTACGCTCCCCATGCATTCCTCGACAAGGAAGAGAAGGGTCTGTATCTCTTTGCTCCGAGCTGGTACTGCGTCAATGCAGAGAGCCCGAATGCAGAGGCTGCAAAGGCCTTCCTGACTGCAATGGCTACCACTGCCGATGGACATGACTACATGGTCAACCAGGCTGGTATGATTCCTGCCTTCAAGTCCGTCACTCTCCAGCCCGCTGGTCAGTTGAGCCAGGCTCTGATGGCTGCAAACGCCAAGGGTGGCAACTATGGGGTCTTCTTCGGAATGCTTCCTGACGGTGCCGGCCAGAACGTCTTCGGACCTATCTTCGATCTGTTCGCCCAGAACCAGAACAATCTGAATCAGTTCATCGCGGATATGAAGAAGGCAGTCGCCGATCTTCCCAACATGTAATAGCCTTGGTTCTTGCACAGGGGGCTCGTCCTCTGTGCAGGGACCTCTGTTCGCTGTCCATATTGCCAGGGAGTATACAGAAATGAAACAGAGCCGTGCCGTCAATATTCTGTTCGTGGCGCCTTGTGTCTTCGCCTTTTTCATGATCATCGTCATTCCGTTCTTCTTCGGTCTCTATTACTCAGTCACCGATTGGAACGGTGTCAGCAACAATGTGTCGTTTGTCGGGTTGAAGAACTTCAGGAACCTGGCCAACTCGCCGGACTTTGTCTACTCCTTTCTCATTACGATCGGATACACGCTGATCAACATCGTTTTGATCAACGTCGTGAGTTTCATCCTCTCCTTGGTGGTCACCAGCAAGATCAAGCGGAGAAACTTCTATCGGGCCGGTTTTTTCGTCCCCTACCTGATCGGGGGAATCGTGTTGGGCTACATCTGGCAGTTCATTCTGAACAACATCCTGGTGAGCCTGGGTACCACCTACTCGATCCAATTCCTGGAAACATCCTTTCTCAGCCTTCCCCATACGGTCATCTGGACCATGGCTGTCGTCAACACCTGGCAGTATGCCGGGTATATCATGCTGATTTTCGTCGCCTCGATCCAAAGCATCCCTTCCTCCCTCATGGAAGCAGCGAATGTCGATGGGGCGCCCTACTTCTCCCGGGTCATCCATATCCTGTTGCCCATGATGGCGAATGCGTTCACCATCTCCCTGTTTCTGACCCTTACGACATCGTTCAAGCAGTTTGACATGAACCTGACCCTCACCAACGGTGGTCCTGCAACCAGATTCATGGACACTCCGGTCAAAGCCAGCCAGCTTTTGGCCATGAATATCTTCAATACCGCTACAGCCAACCGGATGGCTGAGGCCCAGGCAAAGGCAGTGGTGCTCTTCGTCGCACTGCTGGTGGTTTCGCTGATTCAGGTTTCCGTGAACAAGAAGAAAGAGGTGGAGATGTGAGTGATACCGTCAAATTGCGCAAGATTAACCGAATTCTGAAGCCTGAGATGGTAGTGTTGGAAATTCTGACGATCCTGCTCTTCATCCTGTTCATGTTCCCCTTCTTCATGGTGGTGCTGAACTCGGCGAAGACTTCCAGGGAGATCATTTTCAATGCGATCGCTGCTCCTGAATCCTGGAAACAACTGGGGACCAACGTCTCCCTGATCTTCAATAATCCGACCGTCGACTATCTGGGGGCCTTTGTTGACAGCATTCTCATAACTGTCTTCTCCCTCTTGGTGATTGCTGTCTGTTCCTCCATGGCCGCTTGGGTGTTGGTGCGAAACAAGACCTGGTGGTCGACCCTGCTGTTCATGGCGTTCGTATCCGCCATGGTCATCCCGTTCCAGGTGCTGATGTATCCTCTGGTCCGTTGGATGCGCATAAGCGGGAATTTCATCAATATCCGCCTGCTGGGGACCATCCCGGGTATCGTGTTTGCATACCTTGGTTTCGGAAGTCCGCTTTCCATCTTCATTTTCCATGGGTTCATCAAGAGCATTCCCTTGGAGATTGAGGAGTCGGCCACCATTGATGGGTGTCCGAGGGGCAAGATCTTCTTCAAGATCGTGTTCCCGCTCTTGCAGCCGATCATCGTTACGGTCCTGATTCTCAACGGGATCTGGATCTGGAACGACTACCTGTTGCCTTTGCTGGTCCTGGGTTCGAACGGTAGGGTGCAGACCATCCCGATTGCCGTTACCGCCTTTGCCGGAGCGTACCTCAAGCAATGGGACCTGATCCTTACGTCCACCCTGATCGCGATGCTTCCGATCATAGTTCTGTACATCTTTGCCCAACGATACATCATCAAGGGTATGGTTGAGGGTTCGATAAAATAGAGGAGAGAGAAGATATGAAAATTGTTCTGGTTGGTGCTGGGAGTATCCAGTTCGGCTACGGTACGCTCGGGGACATCTTCAACAGCACCCAGCTCAGGGGTTGTGAGATTACCCTGCTTGATATCAATGCCAAAGCCTTGGAAGTTGTGTTGAAGACCTCCAAGGAGTTCTTGCTGAAGCACAAGCTGAACTACACAGTGAATGCCACTACTGATAGAAGGGCTGCATTCCAAGGGGCGGACTTCATCATCTCTTCCATTGAGATCGGCAACAGGTTCCAGCTGTGGGATGAGGATTGGAAGATCCCGATGCAGTATGGGGTGCACCAGGTATATGGGGAGAACGGGGGTCCGGGTGGAGTGTTCCACTCGTTGCGCATCGGCAAGGTTGTCCTGGAAATCGTCAAGGATGCGATGGAGATTTGCCCGAATGCCTGGATTTTCAACTACTCAAACCCGATGACAGCCATCTGTACTACGGTAAAGCGTGCCTATCCTGAAGCCAAGTTCGTGGGCATGTGCCATGAGATCGGCTGGCTGGGACGTTGGTTGCCCCGCATGCTCAATCGCAAGCACGAGGACCTGCACTACAGGGCGGCTGGTTTGAATCATTTCAGTTGCATGATTTCGCTCACCGATCGCAAGAGTGGAATGGACCTCTACCCGGAGGTGCTCCAGAAGGCAGGAGCCTTTTTTGAACGGGAACCCGGTTACAGTGACTTGTTTGATGAGTACCGCAGGACAGGGACGCTCAGTGCAGCTGAGAAGTTTGACAAGGGCGAAACGAACCTCAAGAGTGCCTATGAATGGACTGACCGCCGCTTGGTGCAGTTCATGCTGAAGAACTACCATCTTCTTCCCATCACCACGGACAGCCATTTCGGCGAGTATCTGGGCTGGGCCTGGGATGTGGTGGATCATCGCGGCATTCTCGACTTCTACGATGTGTACAAGATCATGCTCAGCCAGGAAGTTCCTCATGAGATCCGGCTTGAGACCAGTGAACGGGTGATTCCGATCATTGATGGCATCATCAGTGATGCAAACTTTGAGGAAGCAGCGGTGAATGTCCAGAACCTCGGGCTCATCGAGGACCTGCCGTCCTGGTTGGTGGTGGAAGTGCCGGCGATGATCAACAAGAATGGGGTGAACGGCATCAAGATGCCCGATCTTCCCAAGGGGTATCTGGGGTTGCTTCGCGGGTATACCAGTGTGTATGACCTGACTGCCGAGGCAATCATTCATGAGAAGAGGGAGTATGCCATCCAAGCGTTGTTGGCCAACCCTGTGGTCCATCAGGCTTCGCATCTGGAGGCGATGGTGGATAGGGTGATCAGCAAGCAGGAGAAGTGGTTGGGGTATCTGAAGTAAAAGCGACAGCGGATGGGGGTATACTTCCATCCGCTGAATTTTGTATGCTGGGGCGTATGGCAACCATCAAGGAAATTTCCCGCAAAGCAGGAGTGAGTCCCACTACCGTTGCGAACGTATTGTACGGTCGGACGGCCAAGGTGTCAGCCGAAACCCGAGAGAAGGTTCAGGCGATCATCGATGCGGATAACTATGCTCCCAACATGGGTGCCATGATGCTGCTGAAGAACAATTCACGAATCATCGGCGTCATCATGTTCACCGAACCGAGAAAGAATGAGACGGTTCTGGAAGATCCGTTCTCTTCGGCAATCCTGGGTGCCATGGAGCGGGAGATCCGTGAGAGCGGCTATTACATGATGCTGTACACCACCAGCGATGAGGCGGAGGTGGTTCGTCTTTCCAAGGCCTGGAAGATGGATGGGCTCATCCTTGTCTGGGTACCGGGAAACATCTGCAGGATCATCAACTCAAGCATTGATGTTCCCTGCGTCTACATTGATTGTTTCTTCGAAGACACCATCCACACCTACCACAATATCGGCCTGGAAGACAGGAAGGGTGGCTATGAGGTTACCAAGTACCTGCTTTCCATGGGGCACCGGGATATCCTCTTCCTCCCTTGCAATCCCATTTTCCCCGGTGGCGATTCCCAGCGGTTCGCCGGTTGTCAGGATGCGTTTGCAGAACAAGGCTTGATGCTTGATGATGATGCAAGCAGGCCCTTGCCCTATGATAGGGCCAAACGGTTGAAGATCTATCTGGAGATAGCAAGGAAGAAGACCCACACGGCACTGGTGTTTTCTTCGGATTTCTATGCTTCCGAGGCGCTTACGTATCTGCAGGAGCATGGAGTCAGGATACCTGAGGACCTTTCCATCACCGGTTTCGACGACAACATCTTCTCTCGTCTGGTACAGCCACGTCTTACCACGGTCCATCAGGATTCAAGCAAGAAGGGCACCCTGGCAATACAGATGCTGCTCAAGCTCATTCACGATCAGCCTGTGGAACAGGTGCGGATCAATCTGCCGATACGCCTGGAAGTGCGTGATTCGGTGCATAAGCTCTCCTGATAGAGAAAGGCTGCCGTTACGAGAACGACAGCCTCAATAAGTGCCCCTGGCGCGATTCGAACGCACGACCCCTTCCTTAGGAGGGAAGTGCTCTATCCAGCTGAGCTACAGGAGCAAACTTGTTTTATCGTAAATCCTTATGCATCAAACACCTAAGATTCTTGACATCAAGTAGTCTATCATTGATTCAAGCTCTGTGTAAAGCCCTCCCACTACCTTCCTGTTACAAATTGACACCAGTAAAACCTATGGTGTCACTTGTACTAATGATGTAGTACAAGTATGCTCAGATGCATAATAACGTTCAAATTATGTCCAGATTATTGAGCAAGGACAAGAGTGTTTTAAAACTCCTGGAAATCGTAACAATTGTAAGTTTCAAGGTCATTTTTCTATAAGGGAATGTAGACATCATTAGATTCATCTGCTTACAAGCGTGACCAATGAGCCAAAGACCATGAAGATTGCCAGCCAAACTGCTGTAGAAATGACAAATTGTTATGACCTTATTATTGTGAATGCTTTCCTGATGTTTTAGAGTAAAGATTTTTATAATTTATGGGCTTTTTACTTTGCGCCTGAAAATATGTATAAAGAGGCAGCAGATTTGAATTCTAGTCCATGAAGTAATATTAATATAGGGTTGCTACCCGAGAAGGAAAGGGTTGTTATTAAGATTCGTTAAGTACTACTTTACAAAAGTGCATAAATATTGTATTTTCTAAACATAGAAAAATTTGGTAACTGTAAAGTACTAGAGGTGATCAATGCGAACTATAATCAAGCCAGAAGAAGAAAAGATGATTGTGGCAGCCCTTAAGTTAGCTTATGAGAAATCCAATAAGGCAATCGATTCTATTCCAGCTTATAAGCGAAATAAGGTGAATCTCCAAGGACACTCTCGAAATGCTCTAGTTGAAACAGAACTCTCTTGCTGTTTCTCGGCGACTAGACGTTTTAACACAACTAGAAACTATGAGTATACGACTTTCTTGTTATCTTGTGGCATTGTTTTTACCGTAGAGCATGTCTCAGATATTGGGAACTCCCCAAAACACGCTTTGTATAAAAAGGAACTTGGAAGAAGTTTGAATCCTACTTTGTTTTCTATGGATGAATGGGATTCAATGCCTGATATTCCATTAAGTGATTACGCATTTTTAATCCATTCAGGGAAAGATAAGTTGGAAAGTGTTCTTTTGAGGTCTGTGCACGGCTCATTTGAACCGAAAACTTTATACATCAGTGACTTTGAAGATGCTGATAGAAAGATCATTGCTAAAGAGGATGATCAGTTTGAGGCAGTTGATGTTGCTCTGGAGAAAGAAGTATGAGTCGTCCGTTTATTCCTGAACGGCTAAAGGAAGCACGTATTGAGGCTGGCTTGTCAATGACTGAGCTTGCAGAAAGAGCTGATATATCTAAATCTTCCATTTCACAATTTGAAAAAGGAGTAACTAGTCCAAAATATCAAACTGTCCTTCAATTAGGCCTTGTACTTGGTAAGAAAGACGCATATTTTTACACTCCCATAAATAGGCAAATAGTTGAAGAATCTCCTGTGTTCTTTAGGAGTTTTTCTTCGAAAACTGCTAAAAGCCAACAGATTGCCTTAATCAAGAAAGCCCAAGTGCAAGATATTATTCAGTACTTATTCTCCCTTATCAAAGAACGGCCAGTAAGTATTCCTGATGATATATTTGTCTCTGACCCATTGGTATTAGATGAGGCTGGCCTTGATATCGATGCATTAGCGTTGCGATTAAGAGAGTATTGGGATTTGGGAGAAGAACCGATAGAGAATTTAGCGTATCTATTGGAAAATAAAGGGATTATTTGTTGTTCGATCAAGCTTCCAGATAAAATTGATGCATTTAGTGTAACAATCAGGTTAAGAAACTCGAGTACTCTTAGGCCGATAATAATCTTTGATGATGAATCAAACTACTATCGTCAGCGGTTTGATATAGCACATGAATTGGGGCATTTCATACTTCATTCTATGCTTGACGCACATGATCTGCAAGAGAATTTAAAGTTGGTTGAATCGCAGGCGAATAGATTTGCATCAGCGTTTTTGTTACCAGCAACAAGGTTCCTTCAATCTGTTTTTTCTACTTCTATGGATGCTTTGATATCATTGAAGAGGCATTGGGATGTTTCAATTGCTGCAATACTCAGACGGATGTTCGATCTAGGGATAATCGACCGAAATCGATATACGAATTTAAATATTGAGATATCAAAAAATAAGTGGCGGATGGAAGAGCCGATGGACAGAGAACATGAGAAAGAGAAGACTTATTTTCTGTCAAAGGCATTTGATTTTATTATTAGCAAGAGACTCGCTGATATAAATTCAATTTTATTTGAGCTAGGGTATGATGCTATGTTATTAGCTGAAGTAACAAAGAATAATGCTCTCTTTAGAAGAGAAAAAACAGGAGGACGAATCGATTTCGTTTTTTCTACGTAAATTGAATAAAAAAGCTTAGGCTGAATGGTACTGCAATACCATTTCCTAAGCTTTTAATGAACTGCGTACTTGAACCCCGCCGTTGGCGGTCCAGAGTCCACATGCTTCTTACTACGATTGCATGTTACAAATGTCTGATACGTATTGTCAATTGAAATATTTTGATATATATGACAGAACTATTTGTGCGCTCTGAAGTCGCAGCACTAAAGGTTGGAGGCAATAGCTGAATCATGGCTCCAACTGGCGAATAAGAGGTGTCATATGCAAGAGCAGCTAATGCAAAATTTCGATTTTTCCAAACCGTATTTTTTCATTTTCAGGGCAAGTATTATGCGGAATGGTAAAAAGTATCTTGCAAAGGATTATGGGCATCGGGCGTTTAAGATTCCTGTCCATAAATAGAATTTTTACTTAATCCAATCCTGGATGTAATGGCTCGGCTGTTACATCTAGGAATTCACAACGACGTTTTTGCATAAGGATATTAGTATGAGGAATCCACGATTAACGGTGACACAAGAAAGTAAAACAGGGATGAATGAAAGATTCCGAGATAATGTCACTAGTGAAAATTTTGCTCAATCTGAAGTTGCTAGACGTATTGATGAGGGTATATATTCAGGATATCAACATTATAGAAATGTAAAGGTCGTTTAGTTGTAAGATTGAATCCAAAAGGTTTAGAAGAAGATAATTTGGGTTAATGCCGATGCCTAATTCGGAGAAAAGGAACGCTATTTTGTGAACCAGTTTCTTGCCACCGGCCAGTAACCTTTGATTATAAACATATCAGAATTTCGTTATAATAATGCAACCAGCGTAATTATTATAGAGAGTGTTCCTAATATCACTGAAACGAATCCAAGTTTGTAAGAGCAACGAACTATAGCGTCTGTATGATTCCAATAAAACATCAGTTTAGACCCTTTTCCTAATACTAATTCAACTGTTGTAGTTTCCTTATTTGGAATTAATAAATATTTACCCGTTTTATCAATATACAGAAGGTCTTTTGATCTATACAAAAAAATACCATGCCATATCCTATAGATTGAACATCCTGTAGAAATGGATGTAATTTTTATAACCTTGCGTTTCCATGGATATTTCGCTTCTTTTGAAATTTTTTTATTATAAATTTTTTCATATATATGGTTTGAAGTATAAACATACCAATGCTCATCAACAGGTTTTTCCTTCTCTCCCTCTGATGTTATAAAAGATGTTTCAATTTGAAATTCTTTCTTGATTTTCCCTCTCATTAATAGATACTCCTTTGTTTTCTAGCCAATTATAATAGCTGTATTTCTTGCCAAAATATAAAATTGGCAACTTTTTCATGGGATTAATACTATTCTTATTGGTGCTTTTAGGTAGTTCATAGCAATTAAATTCTAAAAAAGCATGAATGCGGTGAATTTGTTTTCTCCTGTTTCTATCTAATAATTTCATTTGTTGCTCTGAAAACTTATTTTTTTCAATCATTCTGAAACCATTAGTCCAACACATTGTGTTTATAACAGTTTGAGGGGAAAAGATTCTAGTTCTACCTACAGACATCCCGATTAGTCTTTGAGTTATGGAATTAATTATTAAGTCATAAGATTTAATGCAAGGATTCTGATTTAGCAATCTTATGGCCTGGTTAATCACCCTTTGTTGTTTCATAATTTCATTATCAATTGATTTTTCCCGTACGCGAGTTTCACCTTTGAATCCTATTTGGTATCCAACAAATGAAATCCATGGTATTTTACTATCAGCAACGGCTCCCCACATATACGGTTTCTTGGATTTTGAGTCATAGAAACTTTTTCCATAGGAAGTAATCTTTTGGGGAGTATGGATAAATAGCTTCAATTTTTTAAGGCAATTACAATATAGATTAAATGCAATATTAAGCTTACTAGGATTGGTATGAAGCATGATCATATCATCACAATAACGAAGATATAATAATTCATTGTCAGCAAGATTTGTAATTTTCAAATCAACATCATTCAGAATGAGGTTCGCAATAAAACCTGATAAAGCCCCTCCTTGAGGGATTCCGATCATTTCATTTTTATAACACTTACCATATACCTGTTGTAATAAATTCTCATCAATCCATCCGAATTCACCACCATTGCACTTGTGACTATTTAAAAATTCTTCATCATCATTCAATTTTAATACAGAATTCTGAAAGTCATAGGCGTCTAAGTAAGCATAAAGTACTTTTTTACAATAATCTCGATTCTGAGAATCTAGCGCAACTCGTTTATCTTTAAGAGCTTTTCTGAATGCAGTCCTTATCTTTTTATGATTGATTGAATCAAAAAACTTCTGCAAATCACATTCAGCAATATAGATTTGATCATCGTGATGATCCAGAAGATATTTTTTTAGCTTGATGATTGTATCATGATGAGTGGGAATATTTTGATTGTTGCCTTTCGCACGGAAAGCATAAGAACACTTTTGAAAAACACAATCAATTTTCTCAGTAAGAATTCTATTCACTTCCTGCAGAATGATAGCATCTTCAAATTGGAATATACAAATTGGACGCAATTTAAACCTAGTATCATTTTTGTTATAATCCTTTCTTATAGGAATGACACAAGGAGGAGATAAAGAAAAATTGCTGCTTGACTTGTTTTGTCTAACTCTATTTATTAAGGCTTCTAATTCTTGTAAATATTCTGTCTGCTTACTTGTGAGCAAATCACGTTTGATAGTATTTAAAATACGTTTTTTATTTTTTATAATCGAATCAAGAGGAATCTTAATTATCTTTCCATTGTTAGTTTTTATTTCTTTGAATCTTTCTCTGGGACGTAGTTTTATCCAATCTCTACGAGCTGGCATAAGTTTTAGTATATACTGGTCATTAATTCGTTTTTTACCTGAAATTGATTGGCTGCTGTAATTTGATACGATGCTTTTATCATGAAGTTGTTTTGCAAGACGAACCCTCTTATTGATTAAGTTCTGAATAAGAGCCGAATTTTTTTCAAAATCACTAATAGATAACATTCTTTTACCTATGAATAATAAAGGGAGGGAGAAATAAGCAATGGACGCCCATTTGATGAGTGATAATTAGTGCACCACAAACCTACTAACTTATAGGTTAATACTCAACATAAAAAAGAATACATCGGACATTTGATTTGGTAGATCATTCCAAGGTTCATGCATCTATATTTATGTCCTTTTCCACTATACTTCTTTCTCCCCCCCAATTCCATCCTTTTTGTTGTGCATAATAAAATACAGTGCCTATGGTAATTTGTTGGTCTGTATGAGCTTCATTGATCACAGACATAATATAACATTCAATTAGCTTCTTAGCGCTTTTAATTTCATTATGATTTGTACCGTCAATTCTACATAATTTGAGAAAATATTCTTTACCTATGGAGTATGAAAAAGTTGATGCGATAGCTAACCCCACACTAAACCATTCCTGTCGAGACTTAGTTATAGATTGTTTACTCTTTGTGAGATACTTAATTAAGGATTTCATTTTACGCCTTAATTCTGGCGTACAAGATCTTTGAATCCCACAAACCCTTGATTCTTCTAATTCCGAGCTTGTATCCATAGATTTGTGTTTTTGGAGAACCGTTTTACTTTTTAATTGCGTTAGGTCATAACTAACAGGAAATGCTGTAACTAAATCTTTTTCTAGTAATTTCGGGTCGTAAGAAGTGTAACAAAAACGGCAAATATCTTTGCCATTTGTATCTATTGAATAGGGGAAATTCTCATCAAGATGATTCTTAAATTGCATGTAGGCTGATGTATGATAGTTGGCTCTGTGCGCTTCTTGGATTTCTGTCAAATAATTAAATACTACCAGAGCTTTTACGCCATTTCCACTTGGAGATACCCAAGAAGCATAAATATAAGGATCAGTGAATAAAATATGTTTAGCTTCTTCAGCATCATCTAGATCATCGAAATCTAAGATGCAAACTCCGGATCTTGCATTCAGTGCATCTTTTCGGCGGAAACTGAAAGTCCCTCCAAAAATATAGCCTTTTAGCTTTGCTTTTAGATTAGATCTTTTCTGATGATCTTCGGTACTTCTTATTTGCAAAATGACTTGACAGTACTTATCGCTGCAAATCTCTTGTAATGCATCACCAATCGTCATCTCAAAGCATGTAGTGTCATTTATATTTGGACAAGCAGATATAGCTATAGCACGGATGTCATTGTTCTTGATTATTTTCAACTCGTTCACTGAATTGTCTCCAAATTTGAGAGAACATCTTGGTGCTATTTATTAACGTATAATATCTCAGTAAATCAAAAACATCCAGAAAAATCACATCAAGTGATTTTTTACATTTATACATTTCTCTGTGATAGACTTATCTAAATATTATAAAGGAGCGTAGTATGGATCTTAAAGACAAACTTGAGGAGCTTTCAATTCGAGTGAACCGAATGAAGGATTCTATCCTTATTGAGGAAGCAACCAAAACTGCGTGCATTCTTCCATTCATTCAAGCCTTGGGATACGACATTTTCAATCCCTGTGAAGTAATTCCTGAATTTGTTGCTGATGCCCCAGGGAAAAAGGGAGAAAAGGTTGACTATGCGATTCTTAAGGATAATGAAATTATTATCTTGATTGAATGCAAACCTATTGGTGCTGTTCTGGAATTGAAATATGCAGCTCAGCTTTCCCGGTATTTTCAATTTACTTCAGCAAGATTTGGTGTATTAACAGATGGGATTCGATATCTTTTTTATAGTGACATTAAAAAACCAAACATGATGGATGAAATTCCCTTCTTTGAATTCAACTTGCTAACAAGCTTCAGCGATAATCAAGGTAGGCAAATTGAAGAACTCAAGAAATTCTCTAAATCATCATTTGATTTGGAGACAATCATTGGGACTGCTACAAACCTAAAGACCAGCCGAGCTTTGAAGATAGAAATTGGGAATATGTTCGAAGAGATACCTGATGAATTAGTGAAGCTACTCTCAAAGAACATATATGAGGGCCGGTTTACCCAACAGATTCTTGACAAGTTCAAAGAGCAAACCAAAAAAGCTTTGAACGAATATATTTCTGATAGGGTGACGGATAGGCTGAATATTGCTCTTGCAAGTAATAATACTGAGTCTTCACAGCCGTCTGGAGTTACAGTTTCTCAAGAGCCAACCGAACCAGAGAAAACCAGTAATGGTATCGAGACGACAGAAGTAGAGCTTGAGTCTTTAAGGATAATCCAAGCAATAGGAGCCGAGATAGTTGACGTTGAGAGGATTGTCTTGAGAGACGCTAAAACTTATTGCGCTATATTGTTTGATGATAATAATAGGCAGCCAATTGCGCGGTTATTCTATGGGAAGTCCAAGATGGCGATTGTGATATTTGATGTGGCTGAAGGTACAAAAATTGAAATTGAGAAGGTATGTCAAATTTATTCTCATCGTGAAAGCATTTTAACGGCAATTAGGAATTATTCATAGAAAAAATCACGATTTAGCAATCTATTACCAAACGAGTAGAAATTACTTGGTACTCGTTTGGTAGAAATGTGATCAATCAGCTAAGAGGTTAATCAAGATGGATCTTAATATGTGTTTTGTAATTCAGCCATTTGATGATGGTAAGTTCGATAAAAGATATCGCGAGACTTTTGTTCCGGCAATTCGAAATGCTAATCTTGAGCCATATAGGGTAGATTTGGATTATGGTTCCCAAATTCCAATTGACGACATTGATGACAAGCTCAAACAAAGTGCTATAGTACTGGCTGATATAACATTAGATAATCCAAACGTATGGTTTGAAGTAGGTTTGGCTATTGCGTATAGAAAACGAATCGTCTTAGTTTGTTCTTCAGAGCGTGTAGGTAAATTCCCTTTTGACATACAGCATCGCTCAGTCTTGAAGTACACAAATGATGGCAAAGGAGATTTTGAAAAGCTAGAATTGAATATTACTGAGAAGTTAAAAAAATTGATGAGTAAAAAAGAGCTGACAATAAAACCTGAATCTGAGATAGGCATAATATCAGAGAAAGATATTTCAGATGAAGCCCTTAATCTATTTGGGATACTCGGGAATCAGATTGAATCTTTTGATGGATCCGTTCTTTACGGCCAAGTTGTTTCAGAGATGGCAAGCATTGGATATAATAATCTAGCCTTGAACTTGGCAATAAACGAGTTGAAGATAAAGGAATTCATTCTGATTTGTGAAGAAACGGATAATAATTATAATCCTTACCGAGTGATAAAGATTACTGAGCTGGGGGTGAGCTGGCTGTGTAGTAATAAGACTCGTTTTAACTTGAGTCAGCTTCCAAAAGAAGAAGTGCCAAGTCCCAAGGAAAGCGATTTATTTGAGGTTCCATTTTAATCATTTAATAATTGGTATGCACCTCAATCACTGAGGTGCAAAACTAATATGGGTGGCAATGTACCCATCCCACAACCTTCCCCAGGATGACGAGATTCTCGTTTGTCATGGGGATCTCTTCTGTAGAGTACCTGGTGTTCTCTGAATGGATGAAGATCATCTGCTCACCGGTACGGAACTCCAGTCTCTTTACCTTCACCTCTCCGTGAAGGGAGATCACATAAATCCCATTCTCATCGATATATTCCCTGGCGAAGATGATCACATCTCCGGAGAATATCTGCACCCCGGTCATGGAGTCACCCTTTACAATGGCTGCCACCAATCTTTTAGGATCTAATCCCCTGGCCATTCTCTCCAGGATCCTGACATGTCCGAGATTCTCTCCAGGTGAAGTCAGGAAATCTTCACCAGGGCCTGCAGATATTCTCTGGGGAGCAATTGGAACAAGGATCGTCGGCTCCTCGTTGGCTGAATAGAAAGGCTTTCCTTTGCTGGCATAGTATATGGGATTTTCTGAAACAACAGCACAGGGTTTTGTCTCTTCATCCTCAAGCAATGCCTCATCTCCAGAAACGAGATACTCAACGCTAGTGCCAATAGCTTTTGCGATTTTGACTGCTTCTTCAGTTTTTGGGATTCTGTCTTTTGTAGCATAGTTCACAAAGCTGGCATAACTGATCCCTGCGAGAGCAGCGACTTCCTTCTTAGAAAGCGAAAGAGCTTTTGCCTGAATATCAAACCTTTTCCAAAAGTCAATCATAATAACCATCTTATACCCCAGCTTTGTAATGAGTATATCCAAAAGGTTATTTAAATTTATCAATTTATTAAAATATATTGCAAAAATATCCATTTAGATATATAAGTGTGTATATGAAAAACCCAAATGGCGATAAAACCAAGATTGGAGCCTGGATAGATATTGAAACAAAGCGCAAGGCCGACCTCTATAGAGCCCTCACTGGGAAAACTCTCCAGGATATTTATGAAGCTGCCTTGCGTTCCTACCTGGATCAGGAACTTCCTGCAATTGAACAAAGTGCTCATGGAGGAATCTTCCGTGCTCATAACAACGGCTGATGCTGCCAAGCGTCTCTGTGGTTAATCGGAGGACAGTGATTCTTTGGATTCAATCCAGAGGGCTTCCTGCCTACCGGTTATCCGGGATATGGCGAATTGAAGATCAAGAGCTAGAGGACTGGATCAAGTTAAGAAAGGTCAACGTTGGCCGAGGTAAGGAGAACATAGAATGCCAGAAGTAGTCGCGATCGAGCCACAGACACTGATACATCTCCCCGATTAGCCATGAGCCTAATGAAGGACCTCCAGATTTTTCTGGCTTCTCTAAAACAGGTCTATCCCGACGAGAACGTATCCACCGATGAAATGGCCGAGATATTGGGTATTTCTTTACTGAATGTTCTGCACATGGCCAGGAGGGGAACCTTGAAGAGTATCAAGGATGGTCCCCGCTTTGTACGGATTTCCGTTCAATCAATCAGATCGTATATGGGAAATTTCCATTGATTTTTTGTCCGTCAAGCCGGGAGGCAGCGGTGCAAGTCTTTACAAATGGTATCGGTTCTCTTCCTAGGAAGTCGTCAGGGTCAATAGCAGGTTCCCACAAAGTTAATCACAATCATTTAGTCTTGCATTTACGAGACTATTACTTGGTTGAGAGAGTCCAATGAATGAGCGAAATTGATTTTACAAAACTGGGATTGAAACCAGAGAGGAAGGGTAGAAGTAGCTTTCGAAAATTTGCTGTATGCTTTCCTTTTTTTCTCTTTAGCATATGATTACTATGAAATTGCACAACAGCCATGGTTTATACAGTCTGGTCCAGACTGGGACTGAAAGGAATTGGAGGCGCGGGGTGAGCAAGCGCATACAATAATTTCCTGAAAAACGGTATGCAAGGGGAGGGAGTCCAAAACTTCTTCCCCTTGATTGTGTTTCTTACTTCTTCAGCAGGTCACGAATCTCCTTGAGCAGTACGATATCCTCAGGAACAACAGGAGCAGGAGGCGGAGTGGCTGCAGCCTTTGCCGCTTCCTCTGCCTTCTTCTTGGCATCCATGCGATCGCGCAGCTTGTTGATGGAACGCACAATCATGAAGACCACGAAGGCAACAATCAGGAAATCGATGACTTTTTGGATGAAGGAGCCGTAGAGGATTGCGACCTCGGCAGTCTGCTCGGTAGCCTCAGCAATGACAATCTTCAGATCGACAAAGCTGACACCGCCAAGAATCAGGCCGATGAACGGCATCAGGACGTCCTTGACCAATGAGTTGACGATTGCGGTGAATGCACTGCCGATGATGATACCGACAGCCATATCCATGACATTCCCCCGAGTAATGAATTTCTTGAATTCGCCAAGCATTTTGCTCATGGAATTCCTCCTCTCCGCTAGTTGTTCAATAAGTATAGCACGACCTTTGAGGAAATGGGTATCTGTAAGTGTTACTTTTGGTGATATTATTGTACTTTAGGCTGTTGGACGAAAAACTCTTGCGAAAAGCTATGTTTTAGTGTGGTTGAATATTGCATAAATATACTTGTTATTGTATAACCTATACAATGTTTCGATATAAACTGTCGGACACTTTTGGAGGTACCAAAGATGAAAAAACGTGTTGCTCTCCTGTTCCTCATTGTACTGGTAGTAATTGCAATGACTGCAATAGGTTGTAAAAAAGAAGAAGCTCCAGCATCCACTTCCGGTGCTGTAGAGGCGGCTCCTGTCGCCAAGAAGGTTGACAGTCCCAAGATTGGTTTCATTGGTCCTATGACCGGTGACTACGCCAACTATGGTGTACTGAGCAACAACTCTGCCATGCTCGCCATCGAGCAGTTCAATGCCAAGGGTGGTATTGGCGGCAGCATCCCGGTAACCCTGGTCACCGAGGATTCCGAAGGTAACGTTGAGAAAGGCCTCTCCTCAATTGAGAAGCTCTCCTCTTCCGATAAGATTGTCGGCCTCATCGGTCCTGTATTCACCGGTGTAAGCTTTGCAGTCGGCGAGCGTGTCCAGAACGAGGGTCTTGTCATGATCAGCCCGTCTGCCACCCATGCTGATATCACCGCCATTGGTGACTTTGTATTCCGCACCGTTGTTTCCGACGGTCTGCAGGGTGAGGTTGCCGGTCGCTACTTCTTCGAGAAGCTCGGATACAAGACCATCGGCGTCCTGTATGCCAAGAACGACTACAGCCAGGGCCTCTATGAAGGCATGACCGCTTCTTTCGAAGCTGCAGGTGGAAAGGTAACCATCGCTGAGGCATTCAATGTCGGCGACAAGGACTTCAAGACCCAGCTGACCAAGATTCGTACCGCCAGCCCCGAGGCTATCTACATCCCCAACTACACCGCTGAGATGGCTCAGATCCTTGAGCAGGCTTCCCAGCTTGGCATGGACATTCCGTTCCTCTCCTGTGACGGTTTCTCCAACCCTGAGATCTACAATCTCGCTGGTGACTTCACCGACGGTGTGATCTACGTGGGACCTGCAAAGGTCAAGGAAAGCCCGGCTTTCAGCACCTTTGTTTCCCAGTACACCACCAAGTATGGTGTCGGACCGGACAGCTTCGCAACCAACGCCTATGATGGCACCAACATCCTGCTCGCAGCAATGGACAAGGTGTACAAGGCAACCGGCAAGTTCGACCGCAAGGCAATCCGTGATGCAGTTGCTGCAACCAAGGATTTCCCGGGCGTTTCCGGTGTGGTGAATTTCGCTGAGAACGGGGACCTGGTTGCCTATCAGGGACTCTACAAGGTCAACAAGACCACACCAGAATACTTGGGCACCTACACGGTCGTAGACGGCAAGCTCGTCCAGATCGACTAAGGCCTGTACAAGGATTCCCGGTCTTGCGGGAAATTGGGAGGACCGGTGTTGTTTACACCGGTCTTTTCATGTTATCGTTCATTTCAGTTCTCGTACGAAGGAGAGAGCATCGTGGGAATTGCTGAATTCTTCCAACATTTGATGAATGGCCTGACACTCGGGGGCATCTATGCCCTCATTGCCTTGGGATATACCATGGTGTATGGCATTCTGAAATTTATCAACTTCGCCCATGGTGACGTGCTGATGCTAGGTGCCTATATCGGGCTGTTCCTGTTTGACTGGCTGCGCGGTGATTCGCCATTGGGCCTCTGGACCTTGGTTGCCTTCTTCCTGGCAATGATCATCAGCATGGGCCTCAGCGCCGTGATAGGTATGTTCATCGAGCGTGTGGCATACAAGCCGCTTCGCAAGGCGACCCGTCTGGCTCCGCTGCTCAGCGCCATCGGTGTGTCATTCATCCTTTCCAATGGGGCGGCGTGGGCCTTCGGCACCCACTCCAGAAAGTTCAACTATCCGTTTGACAACTCAGTCATTCGCTTGGGTGGAGTAGTCATCACCCCTCACCAGATTCTCATCCTTGCGGTTTCCTTGGTGATGATGATCATCCTCAAGCTCTTCATTGACAAGACGAGGATGGGCAAGGCCATGCGTGCAACCAGCCTTGACCAGGGAACAGCGATGCTGATGGGCATCAATGTGAATCGGGTCATCAGCATGACCTTTGCCATCGGAAGCGCCCTGGCAGCCGTCGGTGGCATCCTGATCGCCCTGGATTTCAAAGTCTACGCAACAATGGGTACCATGATGGGCCTGAAAGCCTTCGTGGCAGCGGTCGTCGGTGGTATCGGCAATATCAGCGGAGCCATGTTCGGTGGTATCCTGCTTGGTCTTTTGGAGACCTTCGGTGTTGCCATCTTCGGCATCCCAACCGGCCTGAAGGATACCATTGCCTTCGGCGTACTCATCCTGATCCTCCTGCTCAAGCCGGAAGGACTCTTCGGCAAGGTCGAAAAGGAGAAAGTCTAACATGTTCAACTTCTTCCTGCTCATTCTGATTTATTCAGGCATCTATGCCCTGATGGCCCTCGGCCAGAATATCATCACCGGATACGGTGGCTTGCTCAGCCTGACCCAGGCAGGGTTCTTTGCCATCGGTTCGTATGCAACGGCAATCCTGACGACCCGCTTCGGCTGGTCCTTCTGGGCAACCTTGCCGGCAGCTCTTATTCTCAGTGCTTTCTTCGGTCTTCTGATCGGGCTCCCCACCCTTCGTCTGAAGGGTGACTACCTTGCCATCGCCACCCTCGGCTTCGGTGAGATCGTGCGCAACGTCCTCAACAACTGGGACTCTGTCACCAGAGGCCCCATGGGCATACAGCGCATCCCGATGCCGGACCTGTTCGGCTTCACCATCAATCCGTACAAGAAGTACGCATTCCTGGTCATGGTCTTCGTCTTTGTCGGCATAGCCTATGTGATCTTCCAACGTTTGGCACGCTCGCGCATGGGCAGGGCCCTGTCTGCTGTCCGTGAGGATGAGATCGCCGCCCAGTCGATGGGTATCAACATCACCACCTACAAGGTGTTTGCCTTCATCCTCGGTGCCTCGGTAGCCGGACTTGCAGGATCCCTGCAGGCTGTGTTCTCCCTCTCGGTGACCCCAAGTACCTACACCTTCATGGTCTCGGTCATGGTGTTGTGCATGGTTGTGCTTGGTGGCATGGGCAACTTCAAGGCATCCATCCTGGGCGCCTTCATCATCCAGCTGATCAGCTATTTCCCGCAGCTTACCGGCCTTTCCAGTGTCATTCCTCCCCAGTTCAAGCAGATACTCTTTGGCTTGATCCTGGTTGTCATGATGATCTGGCGTCCGCAGGGATTGCTGGGTAGGGAAGAGACCCGCTATGGAAAGAAAGTTGCGAAGAGCAGCAAGGGAGGTGCACGATGATCCTCTTGGAAACCGAAGCACTGACCCGTGCCTATGGCGGTGTTGTTGCTGTCAATAAAGTCGATTTCGTTGTCGAGAAAGGTTTGATCACCGGTCTCATTGGTCCCAATGGGGCAGGCAAGACCACCCTGTTCAACAACATGACCGGTTTGGATATTCCCTCCTCTGGCAAGGTGTTCTTCAACAAGAAGGATATCACCGGGGTTCCTGCCCACTCCATCTGCAGAATGGGTATTGCCCGCACCTTCCAGAACATCCGTCTCTTCAAGGAGCTGACGGTAGTGGAGAATGTCATGATCGGGCGTCACTTCAAGACCGGGAAGAGTGAGACCAAGGGGCGCTTCCTCAATGCCATCAACAGCTATGTGCACATGAAGCAGGAGGAGGAGCAGATCTATGAGAAGGCCTGTGACTGGCTCGACTTCTTCGGCATGGGTTCCATGAAGAATGAGCTTGCAAAAAACCTTCCCTACGGACGGCAGCGCGAGCTGGAAATAGCCAGAGCCCTGGCCACCGACCCGAAGTTGCTCTTCCTCGATGAGCCGGCTGCAGGTATGAACCCGCAGGAAACCGACCATCTGATGGCCACCATCCGGAAGATCCGTGATCTGGATATCACCGTGGTTCTGATCGAGCACGACATGAAGCTGGTCATGAACATCTGTGATACGATCACCGTACTCAACTATGGTCAGAAGCTTGCCCAGGGAACTCCCCGGGAGATCAAGCACAATCCCAGTGTCATCGAAGCCTATCTGGGAAAGGAAGAAGAATGAAAGAGTTGCTCAGCATTGATGATATCTCCGTTTCCTATGGAAACATCAAGGCCTTGCAGCAGGTGAGCATGCATGTCAATGAAGGCGACATCGTCTGCCTCATCGGTGCAAACGGGAGTGGAAAAAGCACGCTCCTGAAAGCTATTGTTGGACAGGAACCTCTGGTCACCGGTTCGATCACCTTCGATGGGGAAGAGATTTGCAGGGCGAAACATGATGTGGTCAAAGGGGTGAAACGGCCCCGCATCCTGACCACCGACCTTATTGCTGCAAAAGGCATTGCGCTTGTCCCGGAAGGGAGGAGGGTATTTGCCGACATGACCGTTGAGGAAAACCTTGACATGGGAGCTTTCCTGGTCCGTGATGAGCAGCTCATCGCCGACCGCAAGGAAGCCATGTACGATTTCTTTCCCATTCTCGGAGCGAGACGGCGGCAGAAAACCCGATCGCTCAGCGGGGGCGAGCAGCAGATGATGTCCATTGCACGTGCCCTGATGAGTGGCCCCAGGCTCATCCTCCTCGATGAACCGGGACTCGGCCTTGCCCCGCTGGTGATCGCAGACATCTTTGAAAAGATTGATATGATCAACAAGCAGGATAAGGTCACGGTCTTTCTGGTCGAACAGAATGCCCGAATGGCATTGAAGGCATCCACCGAGGGGTACGTCATGGAGAATGGAAGGATTGTCCTGCACGATGTGTCTTCCTCTCTCTTGGAGAACGAGAAAGTGCGTGAGGCCTATCTCGGGGAATAATGGCTGGAAAATCCAGTACGCTTGCAGTATAGTTATGGTAGATGGTAGGTAGGAGATCCAAATGATTATCGAACGAAGAATGACGCGTAATCCTGTTACAGCTACTCCTGACATGTCGATAGCAGAAGCTTCGAACTTGATGAAACAGGAGAAGGTGCACCGCCTTCCTGTGCTTGACAGGGAAAAGCATCTGGTGGGAATCATCACAGAGAAGGATATCCTGTATGCCACCCCATCCCCGGCCAGCAGCCTTTCCATCCATGAGATGGCCTATCTGCTCAGCAAGCTTACCGTCAAGAAGCTGATGAGCAAGAACGTGGTTACCATCACCAAGGATACCACGGTTGAGGAAGCGGCTCGCATGATGGTCGACCAGGATCTTTCGAGCCTTCCCGTTCTTGAGGGCGACAAGCTCATCGGCATCGTCACCAAGAGTGACATGTTCAAGATCCTCCTCGAGCTCTTCGGAGCACGGCACTTCGGAGTGCGTGTCTCCTTCGTGGTTGAGGACAAGCCGGGAACCATTGCAAAGATCAGTCAGGCTCTCAGCGAGCAAGGCATCGATATCATCACCTTCGGTACCTTCATGGGTACCGATCCCACGAATGCCATCTGTACGATCAAGGTACAGGGGGCTCCTATCAGCAAGGTTGTGGAGATCATCAAACCCTATGTCTCCCAGCTGCTCGATGTCAGGGAGGTCTGAGTGCCCAAACGAGCCAAGAAGAAAGAAGTTCGAAAGGAAAAGGCGGCTGGAGACAGCCGCCTTGCAGTTGCTCCCGATGCATATCTCCCGTTTGAGAACATCAAAGAGGTGAAACCAACCAAGGTGATACCCAAGGCAGCACCAAAACCGGTTGTATCGCAGCGGAAGGAGCCCCTGGTGCTCGGCTTTGACCCGAAAGCAAACTTTGGCGATATCCTCACCGCTTGGGAAGCTACCGGAGAACTGAGCGGTGTCACCAAACGCATGAAAAGTCACAGCAAAGTGAAGGTGGAAAAATCTTTTGCCGAGATCCTTGCTGAGTGGGAAGGGGAGAAAGCTGCAAAGAAAGAGGGGAAGCAAGACGAGCAACCCATCAAGAAAAGCCAAGCCTACGTGCCAAAGAAAGATTTCGGGTCGTTGCTTGACCAGTTTGAGGGGAATGCGCCCGCTAAACCAAAAGCCAAGCAAGCCGAAAAGCGAACGCTTCCTGCCTCTCCGCTGACTCCGTCCAAACAGATGGAAGAGGCCTTGGAGGAGAAGGAGGAACTGGATCAGGGGCGAGACAGTTCGGTCTCCTGGTCGTTCTCAGACACCTACCGGCAATGGACGGAACAACGCGATGAGTCCTTGGCCATCGAGAAGGCCCGCAAAGAGAAGCGCGAGCAGACCAAGGTACAGAGTACGATCGGAGAATTGCGTGCGCTTGAGCCGCAGGCAACCTTGGACCTGCATGGGCTGAAAGTCCTGGAAGCGGAGAAGGCTACGGCAGATTTTCTGCGCTCTTCAAAGGCGGCGAACCTGCAGAAGGTAGCCATCATCACCGGAAAAGGACTGCACAATGACAAGGGTTACTCCCTGCTCAAGGAAGCAGCCCTCTCGCAGATACGGCTCAGCAGCGTAGTGCGCGAAGCATATACCCCCAAGGCCATGCATGGGGGTAGTGGTGTCATCTGGGTTATCCTGAAAAGTTCCTAGCGGATGAAAGATATGCATGCAAGAAGCCGGTTTCCAAGGAGACCGGCTTCCTGTTGCAGGGGTTTCTTAGCGCTCGCGATAGATGATGCGACCCTTGGTCAGATCATACGGGGAGAGTGCAACCCTCACGGTATCACCAGGAACAATCCTGATGTAGTGTTTGCGCATTTTTCCCGAAAGATGGGCAAGAATGACATGCTGGTTCTGGAGTTCCACACGGAACATGGTATTCGGTAGTGCCTCGCGTACGACGCCCTCTACTTCAATTGCTTCTTCTTTTGCCACAAATCCTCCAAATATATGCTTGAAAGCTAGGAAATTATATGCACTAGCTTTCAGCGTGTCAACCTAGCTTCAGGCAATGAAGATATCCCAATAGCCCTTGAGGAAGATCCCAAGGATGATGGCAGGCAGGATGAACTTGAAGTAAAACTGCAGTGCTCTCGGGAATTTCAAGCCTACGCCGCTATCTGCTTCAGAGAGAAAATTATCCCAGCCCCAACCATATTTCCAGGTACAGTAGAGAGTAAAAATCAACGAACCCAGAGGAAGCAGCGTGGAACTTACCACAAAGTCCTCAAGATCGAGTACTCCTGTTCCCGGTCCAAGCGGTTGGAAGGACGACCAGAGATTGAATCCCAAAACACAAGGAATGCTCAGGATTGCAATCGCGATTGCATTGAACAGGACTGCTTTCTTTCTGCTCATACCCATGGTGTCGATCCAGAAGCTGATGATGTTCTCGAAGACGGCGATGAGGGTGCTCAGTGCGGCAAAGCTCATGAAGAGGAAGAACAGGCTTCCCCAGAAGCGGCCGCCGGCCATCTGGTTGAAGATGTTGGGAAGGGTGATGAAGATCAGGGATGGACCGGCATCAGGCTGGATGCCGAAAGCAAACGCCGCCGGGAAAATGATCAGGCCGCTGCACAGTGCAACAAAGGTATCGAGACTGATGATGCGTACCGCTTCTCCGGTGAGCCTGTTCTCCTTGCCGATGTAGCTGCCGAAAATTGCGATGCTTCCGATACCAAGGCTCAACGTGAAGAAGGCCTGGCCCATCGCCGCATAGATGGCAGAGAACAGTCCGCTTTCGGCCATGCGGGAGAAATCGGGAATAAGGTAGAACTTCAGGCCTTCAGAACCACCCTTGAGCAGGAGGCTGTTGAATGCCAGGACGATCATGAGGGCCAAGAGGCCGATCATCATGAACTTGGTGATCTTCTCAACACCACTTTGCAGTCCTTTCGCCACCGGGAGGAAGCCAAGCACGACGGCGATGAGCATCCAAACGGTCATGGACAGGGGATTCTCAAGCATACCCCCGAAGAATGAGCCGACACCCGAGGCATCAAGCCCGCTGAAGTCACCTTTGACCATATGTACAAGATAGGAGAGCAACCAGCCGGTGATGGTGGTGTAGAACATCATCAGCACATAGTTGCCGACGATGGCCAGTTTGCCGTAGACCTGCCAAGGTTTCTTGGCAGGGGTCAGCTTTGTCATCGCAAGGCCGATGTTCTGTTTGCTGGCCCTTCCGATGGATAACTCCATTACCATGACCGGGAGACCGAGAATGATCAAAAAGAGTATGTAGATCAGGACGAAAGCCGCCCCTCCATACCGTCCTGTGATGAAGGGGAATCTCCAGACGTTCCCCAATCCGATGGCACATCCTGCAGAGAGGAGGATGAACCCAAGTCTGCTGCCCAGAGTCTCACGAGCTGTGTTTTCTTTCATACCGATGCTGTTCTCACTTTCCTGTGGTGTAGATGATTGTCCGGAAAAAAACAATCGAAGTATTGTAGGGGGAGTGAGGTAAAAAATGCAACCGGAATGTGATAAATGCAGCAACTCAATTGACAGAGCCGCCTCACAAGGGCAAGATACCACTTAAGAAAGCATGCAAGAGGTGAAAGTGATGGCCAATTTGAGAGCATTGCAGGCGTACTTGGCAAACAATACGCAGGTTAGTGAGGCTATGGTCGCCTATACGGCGTCCCTTCAGCAAATCGCAGATGTCGACACGCAGGTTGCCGCCCGCATCGTCAATGAGCTGGCAGATCAGAGAACCCACCTGAAATTGATTGCCAGTGAGAACTTCTCCTCGATCAACAGCCAGCTGGCCATGGGGAATCTTTTGACTGACAAGTACAGCGAGGGGTTTGCCTATCACCGCTTTTATGCAGGATGCGACAACGTTGATGCCATCGAGGCTCTTGCCTGCGACTATGCCTGCAAGCTGTTCGGAGCAGAACACGCGTATGTACAACCGCATAGCGGAGCTGATGCCAATCTTGTCGCATACTGGGCCATTCTCAATGCCCGCGTGCAGGTGCCCTTGCTCGCTGAGCTCGGAGTAACCAATCCTAGTGAAATGAGTCGGGAAATGTGGAACCAGGTTCGTGAGAAACTGGGCAACCAAAGAATCCTCGGCCTCGATTACTACTCAGGCGGACATTTGACCCATGGTTACCGCCAGAACGTCTCTGCACAGATGTTTGATGCATACTCCTACTCGGTTGATGAGAAGAGTGGGTATCTGGATTATGATGAGATTGAAAGGCTGGCAAATGAGATTCGTCCTTTGATCCTCCTGGCCGGTTACAGTGCCTATCCGCGCAAGATCGATTTCAAGCGCATGGCCGATATTGCCCATAGTGTGGGTGCAGTGTTCATGGTGGACATGGCCCACTTTGCCGGCCTCGTGGCTGGCAAGGTTTTCTGTGATGAGTACAATCCTGTCCTGTGGGCGGATGTGGTCACCACCACCACCCACAAGACGCTGCGTGGTCCTCGTGGTGGCATGGTCCTGTGCAAACAGGAGTTTGCCGAGAGTGTCGACAAGGGCTGCCCCCTGGTCATCGGAGGTCCGCTCCCCCATGTGATGGCTGCCAAGGCCATTGCCTTCAAGGAAGCTCTCGATCCTTCCTTTGCCGAGTATGCACAGCGCATCGTGAAGAACTCCGCCGCATTGGCAAAAGCCTGCATTGCAGAAGGCATCACCGTTGCGACCGGCGGTACCGACAACCATCTGATGCTCTTGGATGTTCGTTCCTTCGGCCTGAACGGCCGTCAGGCAGAGAGTGCACTTCGTGAGTGTGGTGTGACGCTGAACAGGAATGCACTTCCCTTTGATCCCAATGGCCCCTGGTACACCAGCGGATTGCGCATCGGGACTCCCGCAGTAACCACGCTGGGTATGGGAGAAGAGCAGATGGCAGAGATTGCCTCGATCATAGCCATGGTTCTCAAGCATACCAAGCCTTTGGTTTTGACGAAGGGAGAGAAAGCAGGCCAGCTCAGCAAGGCGAAGGCAGTTACGGATCCGGCGGTGATGCAGGAAGCACAAAACCGCGTTCTTTCGTTGCTTGATCGGTTCAAGCTCTACCCAGAGTTGGATTTAGCGTTCCTAAGCAAGTACTTTCCCCTCGACAACAGTGCAAGGTGATGGTAGCATTGACGTTGGTTGGAGGTCCAGGATGAGTAAGATAGTGCAGGATTTGCGGTATAGCAAGGATCATGAATGGGTCCGTATCGAAGGTGAGAAAGCCTACGTGGGAATCACCGACCATGCACAGCATGAATTGGGTGAAATAGTCTTCGTTGAGTTGCCGCCTCTCGGGGAACGGTATGCCAAGGGGGAGGAGATTTCCACCGTTGAAAGCGTAAAGGCTGCATCGGCCATCCTGAATCCCCTTGAAGGAAAGGTCCTTGAGGCAAATGAGGACCTTGATGGGTCGCCTGAGCTGATCAATGAGGACTGCTATGCACATCATTTGTATGTTCTGACAGACTGCAAACTGGATGACTACCATGCCCTGATGGATGCCAAAGGCTACGAAGCCTACCTGAACACACTTTGATCGTCAGCAGATGCCGCCGTGATGGCGGCATTGCTTTGTCCGTATACCGGAGGTAACCATGGTATATCCCTATATTCCCCACACCGAAGAGGACCGCAAGATGATGCTCTCCTCCATTGGGTTGCAGTCGATCGACCAGCTCTTCGAGGGGCTGGGAGAGGAGTTGCAGCTTTCCGATTCCGTTCCGATCAGCCACGGAAGAACCGAAGATGAAGTCCAGCGAATGATCGATTCCATTGCGCAAAGAAACGTACGGGGCATCCCCTTCCTTGGATGCGGCTGTTACGACCATATCATTCCCGCTACGGTGAAGTCTCTCTCATCCCTTCCCTCCTTTGTCACTGCCTACACTCCTTACCAAGCCGAAATGAGCCAAGGGCTCTTGCAGGCGATCTATGAGTTTCAGAGCATGATTTGCGAAATCACCGGCATGGATGTTGCGAATGCTTCCCTTTACGACGGTTCTCATGCCGCAAGTGAGGCCGCCAGCCTGATGATCGGCGCAAAACGCAAATCCTCTACGGTGCTGGTCTCCAGCACCATCCATCCCTTCATCCTGGCAGTGCTCACCACTTGGGCGAAGGGGACCGACAGGACAATACGGATACTCAAAGAGAAGGAAGGGGTGGTGGATCTTTCCATTCTGGATGCAGAGCTTGACGAAAGCTGTGCAGGTCTCATCGTCCAGAGCCCGAACCGCTACGGCCTGTTGGAAGACTACAGTTCTGTTTCCGAAACCTTGCACAGCCATGGGTGCCTGTTTGCCATCCTGAGCGACCCCTTGTCGCTTGCGATCCAGAAAAGCCAGGCGGAGTGGGGTGCCGATATCGCCATCGGGGACACCCAATCGCTTGGCTTGCCGTTGGCCTTCGGCGGACCTTCCTGCGGTTATATGGCGGTGACTGAGAGCCTGATGCGCCGCATCCCCGGTCGTATCGTGGGCGCTACCACCGATGCACAGGGAAGGAGAGGGTTCACCCTCACCCTGCAGGCCCGGGAACAACACATCAAGCGTGAGCGAGCGACCAGCAATGTATGTTCCAACCAAGCCCTTGCGGCATTGATGACCACCATCCATCTCTCTTCGCTGGGGTGGTCGGGCATGGTGGAAGCGGCCAACCAAAGCTATGCAAAGGCACACTATCTTGCCTATCATCTTGCCCAGCTTCCCGGTATCACCCTGATATGGGACAAGCCCTTCTGGTGTGAGTTTCCCCTGGTGTTCTCAGATGCCAAGAAGATGCGCAAGTTCCTGCAGGAACTGCGCAACGAAGGTATCTTTGCAGGAGTCAGGCTTGCAGCCTTGACGAGGCAAGCCAAGGATGAGCTGGTTCTGCTCGTGGCAGTGACCGAGAAGCGCAGCCGAGAGGAACTTGAGCTCTATCTCGCTGCAGCACGGAGGGTGATGAAATGAGTGAACCATTGTTGATTGATATGTCCAAGATCGGGCGCAAGGCCTACTGTTTCCCTCCTCTGGATCTTCCCCGTGGATTCGACCAGGCACTGCCGTCGCTTCCCGCCTCCCTGAGCAGGCAGAAGCCTGCACGTCTTCCCGAGGTGGCGGAACTTGACGTGGTGCGGCATTTCACCCGGCTGTCAAACCTGGTGCATGGGGTGGACAACGGCATGTACCCGCTTGGATCGTGTACCATGAAGTACAACCCCAAGATTGCCGAGCATATTGCCGGCATGAGTGAGTTTACCCAGATACACCCCCTGCAGGATATCTCCACAGTCCAAGGCTGTCTTTCGGTCATGTACAACCTGCTGGAAGACCTCTCCTCCATCACCGGCATGAGCTGGGGGACCCTGCAACCCTGTGCAGGTGCCCATGGCGAGTATACCGGGCTGAAGATGATCCGAGCCTACTTCCTCAAGCAGGGAGAAAGCAAGAGAAACAAGGTCCTGATACCGGTCAGCGCCCATGGGACCAATCCTGCCAGCGCTGCGGTGAATGGGTTTGATGTGGTCAGCGTTGCAAGTGATGAGCGCGGCTTGGTGGATCTTGAGGACCTTGCTTCAAAGCTTGATGATTCGGTGGCAGCCCTGATGCTGACCAACCCCAACACGCTTGGACTCTTTGAGCAGGATATCCTGGTCATCTCCCGCATGGTGCATGATGTGGGGGCATTGCTCTATTACGATGGGGCAAACCTGAATGCCATCCTTGGCATGGCTACCCCGGGTGACATGGGTTTTGACGTTCTGCATCTCAATCTGCACAAGACGTTCTCCACACCGCATGGCGGTGGCGGTCCCGGCAGTGGGCCGGTCATGGTGAACACCCGCCTCAGACCGTTCCTTCCCAAGCCGGACATTGAACTGACTGACAGTGGGTATGTCTATCATTGGGAGAACGAGGATTCCATAGGAAAGGTGAGCATGTTCTGGGGAAACTTCCTGGTCCTGCTCAGGGCCTATGTATATATCCTCAGGATGGGCAGCGAAGGACTCAGGGCGGCAAGCCGCCATGCAGTCCTGAATGCCAACTATCTTGCTGCAAAGCTGGCACCAGTGCTGCGCATCCCGTATGGGAAACACTGCATGCATGAGTTTGTGGTCAGTTGTTCTGACCTGTTGCAGCAGTATGGGGTGAGTGCCCAGGATATCGCCAAAGCCCTTATTGATGAAGGATATCATCCCCCTACCATGTACTTCCCATCGCTTGTCAGCGAGGCGCTTATGATCGAGCCCACCGAAAGTGAAAGCGTGGAAAGCTTGGATGCCTTTGCCGAGACCCTGATCAGATTGGTCAAGCGGGCACAGGAAGATCCTGCTTCGCTGAAGGCCGCTCCGGTTACCACCGTGGTCGGTCGGCTTGATGAGGTGAAGGCGGTCAAGGAGCCCAATTTGCGCTACTGAGGACCTGAGAGCACTTTTTCTTTGCAGTCTCTTCATTGTTGGGGTATCCTTGAAGCATGAAGAGACTACTGATTCAAAACGGACTTCTTGTTGATACGGAGTGGACCAGGCATGCTGATATCCTGGTCGAGGATTCTCAGATCGTGCACATTGCCGCCTCCATTGGAGCTGATGAGGTCCCTGAGGGAACCGAAATCATCCAGGCTGAGGGGCTTTGCATCCTGCCGGGCATCATTGATGCCCATACCCACTTCCACCTGGAGAGCAGAGGTACGGTGACAGCCGACTCATTTGCCGAAGGGAGCAAGTGTGCCGCCTTTGGTGGGGTGACCACGGTCATAGATTTCGCAGATGATGACAAAAAGGGTGACCTTGCTTCCTGCAGCAAGCGGCGCATCAAAGCCATGCAGGAAGGGATGGCGGTGGACTTCTCCCTGCATCAGGGGGTGTATGCCTTCCGAGAAGGCTTGGATGAGGAGCTGGCCAACCTCAAGAAAGCAGGGGTGAGTGTCATCAAGATGTTCACCACCTACAAGAATGTCGGCTATCTTGTGGAGAAGCGCGAAGAGCTGAAGGCTATATTCAGTCTTTGCAAGAAACATGATCTTCTGGTGAGTGTGCATTGTGAGGATGATGCCACCATACGGAAGGTTGACGCTACGTATGAAGGGCCCTACGATCCTGCATCCCATGCCAAGCTCAGACCCAGCGAGGCTGAAGCCCGCGGCATCGATACGGTCGGTTCCATCGCCCTTGAGTTGGATATGCCCTTGTATGTGGTGCACCTATCCAGCAAGGCAGGACTGCAAAAAGTGCGCGAGCTCAGGGCGAAGGGTCTGAGGATCATCGTTGAGACAACCCCACACTACCTGTTCCTGGACAAGAGCAAACTTGAGGGTGCTGATGGTGCTCTTTATGTGATGACACCCCCGCTCAGAAGCGAGGAGGACAATCTTGCGTTGCAAGAGGCCGTGCTCAATGGTGAGATACAAGTGATTGCCACCGACCACTGTTCCTTTACCGTCGAGCAAAAGATGGCGAGCAATGACAGCAGGACCATCCTCCCAGGGATTCCCGGCACCGAGGAGATGTTGAGCCTGGTCTATTCGTTTGCAGCAAACAGCGGACGGATTGGCATTCAGCAAGTGGTGAACCTGCTGAGTACCGCCCCCGCCAAAGCCTTCGGGCTCTATCCGCGCAAGGGAGCCATCCGTGTCGGCAGTGATGCAGACCTGGTGCTCTTCGATCCGGACGAGGCGTGGACGATCAGCAGTGAGACCACCCACTCAGCCAGCGGATACACTCCCTATGAGGGTACTGAGGTACTGGGCCGGCCGATCATGACCTACCTCAGGGGAAGGTTGATCATGGGAGACGGCATCTATCTTGGGTTGGAAGGAAATGGTGAGTACGTTCCGCAGAAGGATGTGGGACGGGGAAAAACCATCATGCATTGAGGTAGGTACGCAACAGAACATACGGCAGCCGAATGGCTGCCGTATTTCTTGCAGAGCAACCCTTGCCATAAATATTGTCACATTCAGTAGTTTTCACTACACTGTGAGCAAGGAGCAACCATGGTCGAAGGTATTCTGTTTGATATGGATGGGGTTCTCATTGATTCCGAACCGGTGATTCTGCATGCTGCCATGTCCTACTTGGAAGGTCTGGGTGTCAAGACGAAGCCTGAGGATTTCATTCCCTTCATTGGGGCAGGCGATAAGCGCTACCTGTGTGGAGTGGCAGAGAAGTACGGCCTTCAGATTGACTTTGAGCAAGCCAAGCATCCGTTGTTCCAGCTCTATGAGACCTATGCTGTCGACCGTGGTCCCCTGCCGGGTGTCCACCGCCTGATCCGCAATGCCCGCAAGGCTGGCCTCAAGCTGGCGCTTGCCACCAGTGCCACCAGGATGAAGGCTGCCATCAACCTGAAAGCCATCGGGCTCGAGGAGTCGGATTTCGATCTGGTCGTCACCGGTGACATGCTCAAGCGCAACAAGCCCAGCCCGGACATCTATCAGTTGGCTTCCCTGGGTATGGGGCTTCCCCCCCAGGAGTGCCTGGTCATCGAGGATGCCCTGAATGGGGTGGTGAGTGCCAAACGTGCCGGGGCAACCGTCTGTGCCGTCAACACGAGCTTCACCGTAGGAGAGCTCTTCGACGCAGGAGCTGACTATGTGGTCAGCACGCTTGATGCATTTGAGGACTTTTCGACACATGACCAGTTCAATGCGCTCCTCGCTTCAATGAGAGGGTCTGATGAGCGGGTTGTCTATGGGGCCAACAAGATAGTGGAAGGATCTCCTTCCCCCATGGGCCCCGATGCCCTGTTCTCCCTGCAAGTCAGTGAAGCCTATGCTGCACGCAAGAACGCATACACCCCGTATTCGCACTACAAGGTGGGGGCGTCTTTGGTCAGCAGTGCAACCAGTCGTGTCTACAGTGGTTGCAATGTGGAGAACTCAAGCTACGGTGCCACCATTTGTGCTGAGCGAAATGCCATCATCCATGCAGTTGCCTGTGAAGGCCCTCTTGGGATCAAGAGCCTGGTGGTGGTGAGTGAGGATGCTCCCCCAGCACCCCCATGTGCCCAATGCCTGCAGGTTCTTGCTGAGTTTTGCAAACCGGATACGAAAATCCACCTTGTGGATGTTGCCTTTGCTGAAGGCAGGGGAGGTGTGCACCAGGAGTACCAATTCTCAGAGCTTCTGCCACATCCCTTCATCTTTCCCAGTATGAGGTCGTGATGAGACGCTATTTGCTGCTATTTCTGGTGCTCCTCACGCTTTTGTTTGCGAGTGGCTGCACAACCACCACCCACCATATGCTCGCTCCCGTTGTCCTTGACCCTGATCTGAGCTTGGATGAGAAACTTTCCTCCTACTCCATCCCAAAGGTGAACATCACCTTCCCGAAGGTCTATTATGATGGTCTTGCTTGGCGTGACCGGGTGTTGGAGCTGATCGAGGGGGCCGAGGATTATTTGATCACCTCCGCCTTTCTTGCTTCCAGCGCCGAGGATCTCCAGATGCTCTATGAAGCTTTGGCACGCAAGGCGGAGAGTGGTGTTCGCGTCTACTTTGTGGTGGACGGCATCGGTCCATTCGACATGACCGAGACCCGGTTCCACCTGATCCCCCTGAAGTTCCTTCGTGAAAGTGGTGTGCACCTCCTGGAGTTCAATCCCATCAGCAGCGCCCGTCTGGTGAGCCTATTCAGCCTGCTCGACCGTGATCACCGCAAATACCTCATTGTCGATGGAAAACAGCTTGCGATGGGAGGCATGAATCTCAACTACATCTCCATTGGGGCAATGGATGACAACTTGCAGCGAGACAGCATGTATGAGTTCTACTCGCCAGAGCTGTGTTCCTTGCTCCTTGATGCGTTTGTTCCCTGGTGGAACGAGCAGAGTTGGGAGGAGGTTCGGCGGGAAGATTTTCAGGTCGATGCGTCCGTCGCCCTCGGCATGAAGACGTATGAAGCCTGGTATGTGGACCAGCATCCTGGATCGGAGAAGGTCAGTGCCCTCTTCGGAACGATGCTCGCCGAGGCCCAGCATGAGGTGAAGGTACTTCCGTTCCTACCTTTCATGGACGCCAACATGATCGAGGCCTTCCGCACTGCTTCCGATCGTGGGGTAGATGTGCAGATGCTCATCCCCTTCGACAAACGGGTCACCAACCGGAAGGGTATCGAGTACATGGTCAAGGATCTGCGCAAGATGCAGATTGACCTGCGCATCGAAAAAGAGAGTGCAGAGAGCCAGAGATTGCTGCATGAGAAACTGATGATTGTTGACGACCGGTACGTGGTCATCGGCTCGACGAATATGAATTTCCGTTCGTTCAACCTTGCCTATGAGACATCCTTGGTCATCGATAGTGAAGAGCTTGCCCGTGAGGTGGAGAAGCACTTTGATGAGCTCTACAAAAAGACGGTACCCATCACGGAAGCGATGGCTGAGGCTTGGCAGACGTTTGCCAACTGGCCCCGATTTGCCGTTGGATTCTTTGGAGGTTGAGCATGCGAAAGTTACTGGTTTCCCTTATCCTGCTCATGCTTTGCTCCTCTCTCTTTGCCCGTACGCTGGGCTATGGGGTAGGGTTCTACGGCCAGAACGTGGAAGCAGAACCTGAGAGAGCGAGCAGTGGTGCAGAGATTTCCTTGGTGTACAAACCCCTCTTGCTTCCCTATCTCAATCCTTCCTTGCATGTGAAGAACTCGGTGGGAACTGAGATGGACGGAGAGTGGGTGGCCCCCTATTGGGAAGTGGGAGTGAGCGTGGACCTGATCCGCATCATCAACCATCCTTTTAATTTCCTGGCTCACAACATCATTGCCTACACCCCTTCGGTGAGTGTTGCCTACCAGTATGATCCGAGAAGGGGTCGTTCCCTGGCAAGTGTAGGGTTCAGCCCCTTCAAGCTGAGCCAGAAAGATTTCTGGTACGAATTCTTTTCACCCTTCCTCACCTATGACCTCTCCAGTGGGACGTTGGACAGTTGGGGGGTGAATCTGGTGCGATACACCTTTTTCTTCAAGTAGGTTGGTATGCGTAAGATCGTGTTGTTGCTGACAGTTCTGATAGGGTTCACCTTGCCCGTTTTTGCCGGGTATTTTGACCTGGCTCTCACGCTGGGCACAAATGTGCATATGTTTGAGAAGGATCTCGATCCAAGCAGAATGAAGTTGGCTTGGGGTGCTTCTGTAGGCCTGACAGATGACTGGGAGTTGGATGTACAGGTCGACACCCAAGTGGTGCCCGACTTTTTTGGTTCTTCTTCCCTCTCGTTGGTAGCGCAGAAAGCGCTGTTGGGCCAGCGTTCAACCAATTCCGCGGTTGCGGGAGTGGGAATCAACACCCTGCTGGGGGCAGGGCTGATGGTCAGTCCGTATCGCACCGATGGGACACTGGGCATCTCACATCTTTTGCTCACCCTCACCCCGGTCACCATCGGAAGTCCGGTCACCGGCAAGCGTGAGCGATTGTTTGCGCTCACCCTTGCCTATAACCTCAGCAACCAGAAGTTCGCACTCCTCTTTGACTTGGTGAAGTACGACTTCTATGCCGTCGGAACGTATCGGGATTACCGTTAGCAGTGCTGCTCGAGTGCCATCATCTTGTCGACTCTCCGCTGATGGCGATCCCCTTCGAAACTGACGTCCATGAAAGCCTGCAGCATATCCACAGGATCTTCGCTGTAGTCAATCCTGCCTCCGAAGGCAATGAAGTTTGCATTGTTGTGCTTGCGGGCCATTGAGGCGGCGTAGCTGTTCTGTGGCAGGGCACACCGGATGCCCTCGACCTTGTTGGCACTGATCGAGATGCCGATGCCGGTTCCGCACAGCAGGATGCCAAAGTCATAGCCACCCTTCTTATACTCGTTGCAGGCAAGTTCTGCCATATCAGGATAATCGACAGAGTCTGCCGAATGCACTCCAAGATGATTCACGGTGCATCCGTTCTTCTTCAGATAGTCGGTGAAACGGGCGGCAAGCTCAACCGCTCCATGGTCGTTCGCTAGTACAATAGTGGGCATATCCCTTCCTCCGTACCTTGATGGTAGCGCATTTGCAAAACCCTGCCTAGCGTCTTTTGAGTTGTAAGCTTTTTGCAACTGGGGTAAAATAGCTCATCGATAGGAGCTTGAAGTGGCAGAGATTTATGTGAGTGGGCACCGGAACCCAGATATGGACAGCATTTGTGCTGCATACAGTTATGCATTTCTGAAAAACAAGCTGGATCCGAGCAACACCTACCTGCCGGTGCGGTGCGGAAATCTCAACGATGCCACCAAAGCCCAGTTTGAACGGCTGAATATCGTACCGCCTCCTTTCATCAAGGATGTGCGGACCAAGGTGTCTGCAGTGAGCAGAACGGCCCAGAACACGGTCCAGATCACCGATCCCGTCTATACCCTGGTCTCCTTTTACGGATCCACAAGCCGCAGTTCGGTTGTTCCTGTCATGGAGGGTGAGCAGTATCGGGGCCTGCTGAGTGTTGATGAGGTGAGCAGCTTCATCCTCAAGGAGAACAGCGGGACTCGCCCGGTCTATCACTTTGTGGTGGAGAATTTCCCCAAAGTGCTGAAAGGTACTTTTCTGCGCAAAGGAGAGCAGCCAAGCTTCAATGCACCCATCATGGTGGGTGCCATGCGCTATACGGTCTTCTGCAAGCACATGGA
This sequence comes from uncultured Sphaerochaeta sp., assembly GCF_963667405.1. Lineage (NCBI taxonomy): Bacteria > Pseudomonadati > Spirochaetota > Spirochaetia > Spirochaetales > Sphaerochaetaceae > Sphaerochaeta > uncultured Sphaerochaeta sp. The sequence continues at coordinate 601,362 of NZ_OY763408.1, forward strand.
AGCCTTGGAAGGCCAGTCTCCGATTTTGGTGGTCGGTGACAGGGAAGATCATATCAGGAAAGCCATTGAATTGCAGATTCCGGCCATCGTATTGACTGGCATTGAACATGGGGTCACCAGCAGCGTAGATTGGGAAGCCTACCGGGGAACGGTGTTCCTCAGCGCCCTGGACACCGCAGAGACCCTTCGTTTATTGCGCCTGAGCGTGCCGGTGGAGAAGCTGATGGTACAGAATCCACCGAACCTGCAGGCTGACTGTCTCTTTGACGAGGCGAGGGATATCCTTGCGGACAGTGAATTCCGTGGACTCCCTGTTTTTGATGGACAGGCCTACCAAGGCTATGTTACCCGCCGCTGCTTTCTGGAGCGGCCCAAGACCAAGCTGATCATGGTCGACCACAATGAGAATGAGCAGGGTGTGCCGGGCATCGATGAAGCTGAGGTGGTGGAGATCATCGACCATCACCGCCTGGGGGCTGCCAAGACCCGCAACCCCATCTTCATCTGCTGTGAGCCGCTGGGCTCGACGTGCACCATCATCTACAAACTTTTTTTGCGCAACAACGTGGAGATTCCTCCCTCTCTTGCACGGGTGATGCTCAGCGGCATAGTCAGTGACACCATCATGCTCAAGAGCCCCACCACAACCTTTGAGGATTTCACCGCAGTCCAGGACCTTCTGGAGCTGGGTCAGGTGGAGGATATGCGCAGCTTTGGCGAGACCATGTTCCGCAGCGGTGCCTCGCTTGCCAAGGAGGATCCGAAGAAGATGCTTGAGGCAGACTTCAAGCACTACAAGGAGCTGGGCGTCAGCTTCGGGATCGGGCAGTGCGAAGTCACCACCCTCTCTGATGTGGACGACTACAAGGAAGCCTACCTTGCTGAGCTGGAGAACGTCAAACACTCCCACTCCCTCGATTGGGCTTTGTTCCTGATCACGGACGTCGTGAAGGAGAGCAGCGTGCTGTTGATGACCAGCATGCCGATCATTGAGCGCAAGCTTGCCTACAAGAAGATCGGGGAAGGCATTTTCAACCTTCCCGGGGTGCTTTCACGAAAGAAGCAACTGCTTCCTGAGGTGCTCAGGGTCCTGGAAGAGTAGGCTACTTCACCTCTGAGATGGTATTGATGCTGGGGATGGTCTTCAGGCTCTTGATGATCTTCTTGAAATCCTCTTCCTTCTCCACTTCCATGGTGAAGGTTCCCATCAGTTTGCCTTCCTCGTCATCATGGAGCCGGCCTTCGATCAGGTGTCCCTTGAACTTGCGCAGCGCCCCCTCAATTTCTCCGAAGAGATCATAGGTCCGCTTGCTGGTGACGCTGAAGCGCTTGGTAAGCTTGGGGAATTCGGTCTCCCACTCCACCTCGATGGAACGATCGACCACCTCACTCATGTTCTTCAGGTTGGGACACTCGCGCTTATGGACGATGATGCCCCGTCCTCGGCTGATGTATCCGACGATGTCATCACCGCGTACCGGAGAACAGCACTGGGCGATGTGGATCATCATATTCTTCTCATCACCGACACGGAATTTCATCCGTTTGGCATCGAACACCTGGCGAACGATCTCATCGCCATCGGCGTTCGGTGGTGGGGCTTGGGGCGACTCCTGCTTGGGTGCCGGCTCTGCTTCCTTGCGCTTGGCTATGATGTCCTTGTCGATGAGAATGTTCTCATCATACTTGTTCAGCCAGGCCTTGATCTTCTTGCGTGCACTGCTTGTCTGTGCATAGCGCAGCCACTGCAGGTGCGGCCGGGCGTTCGGGCTGGTCAGAATCTCAATTACCTGGGTATTCTTCAGCGGAGCATTGAGCGGGATGATGGATCCGTCCGCTTTCGCCCCGGTGGTGTGGTTTCCGACCTCGGTATGGATCTGGTATGCAAAGTCCAGGGCGGTTGCGTTTGCCGGCAACTCCACGATGTGTCCCTGGGGGGTGAAGACATAGATGGTGTCCTTGAGCAACTCACCCTTGATATCGTCCATGTAGGACTCGCTGGTCTCGATTTCGTTCGACCAGGTCTTCAGCTTGCTGATGATCTTGGAGAACTGCTCATTGTCCAATTTCGACCATAATCCGCTGTCACTGCCGGTATCGGCCTTGTAGCTCCAGTGGGCGGCAACACCGTACTCAGCGGTGGAGTGCATCTCCTTGGTCCTGATCTGGATCTCCAGCAGCTTGCCGTCCAAGGCCATGACGGTGGTGTGGAGGCTCTGGTAATTGTTCGCCTTGGGCATGGCGATGTAGTCCTTGAACCTTCCCTCGATCGGGGGCCACAGACGATGCACCACACCCAGGATGGTGTAGCATTCGGTCACCGTATTGCAGAGGATGCGCACCCCAAGGATGTCGAAAATCTCATCGATCTCCTTCTTGCGCTTCTTCATCTTCATATAGACCGAGTAGGTATGTTTTGCCCGGCTGGTAACCAGCACATCGCTCAGGTTTGCATCGCCGCAGGCGCGATAGATGGACTTCTCGATACGGTTGAGGTAGGCATTCTGCTCGCTCTTCTTGCTGAGCAGATACTCCTGGATGTAGTTGAATGTATCGGGTTTGAGGATCTTCAGGCTCAGGTCTTCCAGCTCATCCTTGAGCCAGGAGATGCCCAACCGGTCGGCCAATGGGGCGAAGATATCCAGCGTATCCCCTGCGATCTCCCGAGCACGCTCAGGGTTGAGGTGCTGAAGGGTGCGCATGTTGTGCAGCTTGTCGGCCAGCTTGATGATGATGACCCGGATATCCTTGCTCATGGCGAAGAACATCTTGCGGATGGTTTCCGCCTCCTGCACACTCTTGTTCATGGTCTTGAGGTTGGCTATCTTGGTCTCGCCCTCGACCATATCGGCAACGGAGGCCCCAAAGATGGAAGTCAGCTCCTCATAGGTGGTGTCGGTATCCTCCAGCGTATCATGGAGCAAGCCTGCGCAGATGGTGTCGGCATCCATCTTCAGCTGGATGAGTATCTCTCCGACTGCCAAGGGATGGATGATGTACGGCTCTCCGCTTGCACGCTTCTGGTTCTCATGCTTGCTTGCAGAGAAGGTTGCCGCAGCCAGGATCTTTTCCTGGTCGGCCTTGGGGTACTTGAAAGCTTTCTGGATGAATCGTTCTATCAACTGCTCGTACATACAAGAACCCCCCAAACCACCCGTTCAAGAAACGCAAGGTCACGCGCTGTGCCGACCTCTGCAAACTGATGCTCGCCCAGCAAGGTCGCCACGCCGGGCGCCTGTCGGTAATCACACTCCAGGAACAAGGCACCACCTTGGACCAGATGCTCGGTGCTCTGTTGTACCAGCGTCCGGATCAGGCCAAGCCCATCTTCCTCCCTGCCGTCAAGGGCAAGCCTGGGTTCCCAGGCCACTTCCTTTGACACCTGATCACACCAGAGCTGGGTCAGGTAGGGGGGGTTGCTGACGATGATATCATACTTTCCCTCTGCTGGGGAGAGCAGGTCGCCTTGAAGCATCGTCACCTTGGCTCCCAGACGCTCTGCATTGGCTTTTGCCACCTCCAGGGCAGCGGCGCTGATGTCAGTGAGGGTGACTTGGCACCCAAGTTCCAATGCCAGGGTTATCCCGATGGCCCCGCTGCCGGTGCAGACATCGATGATGGAAAGATCTTTGCTCTTGTTCAGCTTTCCGGCAAAGGCAAGCACCTGCTCGACCAGGATTTCGGTGTCGGGCCTGGGGATGAGCACACGCTCATCCACATGGAAATCCCGTCCATAGAACTCCCTCGATCCAAGGATATAGGCCATCGGCCGATGGGCAAGCCGCTGCAACACCAACGTCTCGAGTGCGGAAAGCTCTTCTTCTGTGAGCTCTTGGTCTGAGCAAAGAATCTGCTGGACATGGTCCAGACCTGTCACGTTCTGCAAAAGCAGGCGGGCGTCGAGATCCGGACTCTGGTCCACCGAGCCGTCCATGAGTCTGGAGGCAGTCGATCGCTTCCACTGCTGGACGGTCATACCAGCCATCTCAGCTCTCCTTCAGGGCAGCCTCGCCGGCGGCAATCTTCAGTGCTTCGACCACTTCATCGAGTGCACCGGCCATGATGAGCTCAAGTTTGTAGAGCGTCAGGTTGATCCGATGGTCGGTGAGCCGGTTCTGGGGGAAGTTGTAGGTGCGGATACGCTCGCTGCGATCCCCTGAGCCTACCTGGCTCTTGCGGGCCTCGGCCCGTTCACGGTTTTTCTTGTCTTCTTCCAGGTCGTAGAGGCGGCTTCTGAGCACCCTGAGAGCTTTCGCACGGTTCTTGATCTGGCTCTTCTCATCCTGGCAAATGACAACCAGGCCGGTGGGAAGGTGGGTGAGTCGGACGGCACTGTCGGTGGTATTGACGCACTGGCCTCCCGGGCCCCCTGCACGCATGACGTCCACCTTCAGGTCCTCCTGACGGATCTCAATGTCAGTCTCCTCAGCCTCAGGCAAGACGGCAACGGTCACGGCACTGGTGTGGATTCTCCCACCGCTCTCTGTTTCCGGGACGCGCTGTACACGATGGACACCGCTCTCCCAGCGCAGGCTTCCGTAGACATCCTTGCCACCAATGGAGACTACCAGTTCCTTGTAGCCGCCGATGCCTGTCTCATTGGAGGAGAGAATTTCCATCTTCCATCCCTTGGTGTCGGCATAGTGGCTGTACATGCGGAACAAATTGGCGGCAAACAGGGCGGCTTCCTCTCCACCGGTGCCGGCGCGGATTTCCATGATGATATCCTTGCCTTCGAGTGGGTCGGGTGGGATGAGAAGCATCTTCGTCTTTTGCTCGCTCTTCACCAAATGTGCTTCCAGTTCATGCAGCTCCTCTCGGGTAAGTTCGAGCATTTCCTGGTCGTCTTCCTCTTTCAGGATCTGCTGAGCCTCGGCTATCTGCTTGATGAGGCTTTGCATGGTTTTCAGCTCATCGATGATGGGGGAGAGATGGGACCTCTCCTGATTGAGGCTCTTGAACAGCTTCATGTCCTGCATGGTCTCAGGGCGACTGAGTTTTTCATCTATATCTGCGAGTTGTTTCTCATACTCGGGCAGTTTTTTCAGCATCTGAATCTCCTAGAAGGAAAGTATACAAAACCGGCCGCTCTTTGCATAGCGTTGCTAGATATCCAGTTGGGAAAGCAGAAGCCGGTTTTCCTCCACCTGCACAGGCCCCAGACGGTTCATCCGCATGAACAGGACTCCTCCTGCCAAAAAGAAGAGGGCGGGTATCACGCCCATATGCAGACGGATGCCCCAGATGGCCTGGTCGCTGATGGCAATAGGATCGAAGCCGGTAAGCTCGTGCACCGCAAAGAAGACGATGGCTTGGCTTGCATAGCTGAAACGCATGAAAAATGCCCTGATTCCCAGGACTACCCCATCATCACGCCTCTTTTGCTCCACAACCAGGCTATCGATGACATCGGCCATAGCCGGGCTCATGAAGGTCCAGAACCCCCCGAAACCCAGTCCCCAGAGCCCCATCGCCACCATGTAGGAGGTCGCTGATCCGAGGAAGGAGAGCGGAAGAGCGAAGAAGGCAAGGACGAAAGAGCAGAGGATGAGCATCCGTTGGTTGTTTTTCAGCTTCTTGGCCACCCTGGTCCAGAGCAGGATGGAAATGAGGGTTCCTCCCAGCATTCCTGCAAAGATTGGCGTTGCTTGGCTGCTCTTTGCAGCAAGAACGTATTTGACTACATAGTTGATGGAGGCTGTCATGAGCATGCATCCGCTCTGGTAGAAGAAGAGCAGGAGCACGAAGGCCAGCAGGTTGCGGCTTTTCAGGGCCTTGCGCATCTGGCTGAAGAAGGGAGGAGCCTGTTCGCTCTGCTGCTGGAGCGCGAAGCGGTTGATCATCTCCTTGGACTCGAAGACACCGAAGCTCACAAGCAGGGTTGCAAGGCCTGAGATGAGGGCGATGACCAGGGCACAGGCCAGGTAGCTTGCACGATCTCCATAGGAGAAGAAGAGCGGGGGGATGATGAAGCCGCTGGCAATGCCGAGCACTCCGATGCCGGTTCCCACCGCTGCGGTGGTGGTACGTTCTTTCTGGCCGCGGAACTTGTCGGGATAGATGCTCTGGTAGTTGACCTCCCAGAGGCTGTACAACCCATCATAGAGGCAAATGGTGAGTACCATCCAGAAAAAGACCGGAAGTGGCTTGCTTTTTGCATCCCAACTCGTGGGAACGGAGAAAATGAGGATGAAAGCGATCGAGGAGAGCACGAGCCCAAGGATGATCCAGGGGAAGCGCCTGCCAAGGCGCTTGGAAAAGGGTGCCCCCTTGTTGGTGATATAGCCGATGATGGGGTCGTTTACCGCATTCCAGACCGAGTAGATGATGGTAGCCAAGGCGGCATAGGCACCGCTGAGCCCCACTTCGGTCTCATAGAACATGAAGACGATCGAACCGAATGCACCGGTGAGGAATTCGGCGATGAACTTGCCCATTCCGTAGGAGACCATGATGCCTTTCTTAGCCATGACACACCTTCCTTGCCTTTCACTTATACAGGAGCCAAGGCGGTGTGTCAAAAGGTTTGGTTTTCAATGCTTGTCGACGGTGAAGCGTACCACCATATGCACCACAGCAGGCTGGTTGGACTCGTTGGTGATTGAGTGCTCGATGTCGCAGTGATACACGAGGAAATCGCCCTTGCGGATCTCAGCACTGTTCTCTCCCACCTGTACCTTGACCGCTCCCTTGACGACCGTCAGGAACTCCTGGGTGCCGGGGTAGTGAGGCTCACTGGCCAGCTTGCTGTGCGGCTCGAAGCTCACCAGGTACATCTCCAGCTCTTCGACCATGTTCAGCGGGCTGAGGATGCGTATGGATACCCCGTTCTCCCGTGTTTCCAGCTTCGGAGCCTCTTCCCCTGCAGGATTGAGGGTGAAGACACGCTTGGGCTGGTCATCGGTGTCGAGCAGGTCGTTCAGTTCCACGTTCAGGCCGCGGGCAATCTTCCATACGGTGGCAACCGTAGGATTGACCTTGTCGGACTCAATCTGGCTGAGCATCGCCTTGGAGACACCCGAACGTTCGGAAAGGACGTTGAGGGTGAGCTTGCGGCTGGTGCGCAGGCGTTGGATGTTTTTTCCAATCATCGGAGGGGTATCCATTTCAGAGCTCCTGCGGGGTAATAAGTTTGACATAGTGAAACATGTTTACTATAATGAACATGTCCATTGTAAGCTGGGTTGTCTGCCTTGTCAAGGAATGCGACCTTTGGAGGTCTTCATGAAGAACATTCTGATCATCGGTTCGTTGGGCCAACTTGGCTCTGAGATTGCCCTTGAGTGCCGCAAGCGCTACGGGGACGAGCACGTCGTGTTGACCGATATCCGCGACGATGTGAACAGGCCACTGGTGGAAGGTGGTCCCTTCTACAAGATTGACGCGCGGGACGGCGCGGCGGTGGCACGGATCGTGAAGGATCATCACATCGACACCATCTATCACCTTGCCGCTGTCCTTTCGGCGAGAGCCGAAAAAGATCCGCTGAATGCCTGGAACCTGAACATGGGCGGGCTCATCACCACCCTGGAGGTCGCCAAGGAGCTGGGTTGTGCCGTGTTCACCCCCTCCTCAATCGGCGCATTCGGACCCACGACTCCCAAACAGTACACGCCGCAGGACACCATCCAGCGACCGACTTCCATCTACGGGGTCACCAAGGTTGCAGGTGAGCTGCTCTGTGACTACTACTATCATAAGTTCGATGTCGATACCCGTGGCATCCGCTTTCCGGGGGTCATCAGCAACATGACGCCTCCGGGCGGCGGAACCACCGACTATGCGGTGGAGATTTACTATGAGGCGGTGAGGAATCACCACTACACCTGTTTCCTGCGCGGGGACACCTACCTGGACATGATCTATATGCCCGATGCCGTGGAGGCTGCCATCAGGATCATGGAAGCAAACCCTGCAAAACTGAGGCACCGCAATGCCTTCAATATTGCTGCAATGAGCTTCTGCCCTGAAGAGCAGGCAGCCTATATACGTACCCATATCCCTGACTTCACCATCAGTTATGACATTGATCCCGTAAAGCAGGCTATCGCTGACTCATGGCCTGACAGTCTTGAGGACTATGCCGCAAGGGTGGAATGGGACTGGAAACCGAAGTATGATCTAGGTGCCATGACAGCCGACATGCTGCAAACCATCACAAGGAGGGAAGCATGACCGAACAAGTGAAAAAGGAGCTTGAAGAGTTCCTTGCACTCCAGGAGGAGCAGGGACTGCTCAAGCGCGAGCGTGTGCTTGAGGGGAGCCAGAACAGATCGATCTTGGTGGACGGAAAGCCGGTACTCAACTTTTGCGCCAACAACTACCTGGGGCTTTCCGACAACAAGGAAGTCATCCAGGCCGCGAAGGATGCGATGGACAGGTGGGGGTACGGACTTTCGTCGGTCCGCTTCATCTGCGGGACACAGCAGATACACAAGGAGTTGGAGAGGCGCATCAGTTCCTTCCTCCGAACCGATGATACCATTCTCTTCTCCTCTTGCTTCGATGCAAACGGAGCACTCTTTGAGCCGCTTTTGGGAGAGGAAGACGCCGTCATCAGCGATGAGCTGAACCATGCCTCCATCATCGATGGCATACGCCTGAGCAAAGCCCAGCGGCTGCGGTACAAGCACAGCGATATGGAGAGTCTCAAGAGCTGTCTGGAAGAGAGCAAACAGAGCCGAAGGCGCCTGATCGCCACCGATGGTGTCTTCTCCATGGACGGGGATATTGCACGCCTGAAAGAGATCTGCGCCCTTGCCAAGCAGTATGATGCCTTGGTCATGGTGGATGACTCCCATGCCACCGGCTATCTGGGCAAGACCGGACGCGGAACCGTGGAGCTCTGTGGGGTGGAAGGCCAGGTTGACCTGATCACCACCACCTTCGGCAAGGCCTGCGGAGGTGCAAGCGGAGGCTGCATCAGTGGTAACCAGCTGCTGATAGACCTCTACCGCCAGCGTGCCCGGCCCTATCTCTTCTCCAATACCCTTGCCCCGGCAATTTGCGGGGGTACGCTGAAGGTGCTCGATCTTCTGGAAGCGGGCAACCCCTTCAAGGAAATCACGCTCAGCAACGCACACTACTTCAGAAGCGAGATGGAAAAGGCTGGGTTTGATCTGGTCAAGGGTGAGACTGCCATCGTCCCGGTGATGGTCTATGATGAGCCGAAGGCTGTTGCCCTGGCCGACCGTCTCTTGCAGGCCGGCATCTATGTCATCGGATTCTGTTACCCGGTTGTCCCGAAGGGGAAGGCGAGGATACGTGTCCAGCTCTCGGCGACCCACACCAAAGCGGATGTGGATCGTGCTGTACAGGCTTTTGTAACTGAAGGCAGGAAGATGGGTCTGATCTAGGAGAAGATCCTCTTTTCCAGCTCTTGCGAATATGCTTTCAGATCGGCAAGTACCCGTTTCTCCTCAGCAGAGACGTCGGTGCTTGCCAATTTTTCCTCTATCTTGCGATTGAAGAACGTCCAGTTCATCTTCACCTGGCCCGGTGGATTGAGGGTGCGGTTGGCGCAATACGAACGCCATTTGCGCATCTGGTCCTCGGTGAAGACTTCGCTCCAGTTCCGGCCCACGTGCCTGAAGAGCATGGTCGGGATGCGAGTGTCCTCGAAATCGAGGTTCAGTGAGAGTTTTTCCTTCGGCTGGGCTGCCCTGATGAGGGCGAAGCGCTTCTGGTCGGCATCCCCGAAGAAACGATCATAGAGCTGGAAGTCCACATCATCGACACCTTCGAATGAGTCCTCGTAGTTGCGTGCCAGCAACAGCAGTTTCGGCTCGTTGATGATCTGCTGGTGCCTGAAGAGGGCCAGTTTCTTGTCCAGTCCCAGCTTGATCGCAAGCTGGTCGGTAAGGACACTGAGCGGAGAGACGAAGGGGCACTTGTTTATGGCAAGTGTGAATACGCCATCCACTTTGAGAAGATTCTCCTCGGTGGCCTGCAACAGGGGTGCAATGTCCCTGCTCAGGTCAAAGCAGATGACAGCGTTTGGGTTGTTGCGCATGTGCGTGATCGGGGTGATCAGGCGTGAGCATCCTTCGTTCTTGCTGAAAAAGGCTGCGGTATAGAGCACCGGTTCCCCGAAGGGGGTCCCTACAATCTTTTTTACCTGTGACTTGGCGCGAAGGGCGAAGTAGTAGTCGTAGAGCTTGGGCTGCTTCTCCTTGATGAGGCGTGCGATGCTGATGGTCGCCACCACATCCACCAGTGCGTCATGGGCGCCGACCTGCTCAATGTCATTGGCCTCGGTGAGGGCGGTCAGGCGGAAGGTCGGATTCCCCGTCTCTTCCTTGCGTGGCGGCCATTTGATGCCCTCGGGGCGCAGGTCGTAGGCAGCTCTCACCAGATCGATGATGTCCCAGCGGCTGCAGTTGTTGTCCCACTCCCGTTTGTAGGGGTCCAGGAAGTTCCGATAGAGAGCATTGCGGATGAACTCATCGTCGAAACGGATGTTGTTGAAACCAGCTACCACGGTATTGGGTTTTGAGAACTCCGCATTGATGCGTTCGATCAACTCACTTTCGCACAGGCCCTTGCGGTTCACTTCCTGGGGCGTGATGCCGGTTATTGTGCACGAGAGCGGATCGGGAAGGTAGTCGTCGCTGAGTTTGGCGTAGAGCACGATGGGCTCTCCGATGGGGTTGAGGTCAAGGTCGGTTCTCTGTCCTGCAAACTGTGCGATCCTGTCATACCTGCTGTCCAGGCCGAAGGTTTCTAGGTCATACCAGAAGATGGTGGTTTGTTTGGCGTGGTAACTCATGCCAACAAGTGTATCATATTCGCCGGCTTCTGTCTTTTTTCCAAGCTGAGGTTGTTCTCTTTCCATCAGTGATTTATGATGGAGGAAAAGGGTTGTCATGAAATACCTAGTGACCATAGTGCTGTTGTTGTCCCTCCTAGCCCCGCTCGGGGCAAAGGCTCCTACTGCCAACGATGTGACGGTTGCGATTGCCGCCATCACCGATTCGGCCATTTGTACGGTTGCCGCTTTTCTGAACTCTCCTTCCCTTGAGTTGCCCGGGAGCACTCTTCACTTCAGGTCCAATGAGACCCTTCCTTCCCTCCTCATCTTCCAGCAGTCCGATATCGGCTCATACCTGCCGGTCTTCCTCAAGACGAAGGAGGGCAACGGATCCTTCTTCGCTTCGCTCTTGCAGGCTGCGCGCGGTCCATTGAACGATATTGCCATCCAGTACCTTACCGTCCATGGCTGGGAAGTTGGGCATGCCATTCTCAAGGGGGCCGCGGTCACCAGCTGGGGAGAGGGCATGACCTTGGCCAGTCTCATGACAAGTGTTGTGACCAGCGGACGGATCCCTCCCATTCTTGTTGCAACCGATGTGACGGTTGAAGGCAGAAGGGTAAGCACCCCTGTTCGTGTTGAGGGGACTTTTATGTTACACTCCGATGACGAGGGCTATTTTGCAGTACGCCCCCTTACGCTGAAAATCAATGGGGAGGAACGGGAAGTCTAGGTCGGCTTTCCCAACCCCTAGGAGGAATCATGTCCGATATTGTCCAGAAGACCGCAGATTTCTTGTCCCGGCGGGGAGTAGACCCAGCCACCGTTGACATGCACCAGCTTATTGATATGTTCCTGAGTGAGATGGAACGGGGGCTTGCCGGTGATGAAGGCGGCTCTTTGAAGATGATCCCCACCTATACCGAAATCGTCCATGCCCTTCCCAAGAATGAACCGGTCATTGTCCTCGATGCGGGCGGGACCAACTTCCGCACCTGCCTTGTCACCTTCGATGACGAGGGAGTGGCCCATATCGAGGATTTCCGGAAAGTCTCCATGCCTGGGGTAAAGGAAGAGGTTACTGCCCAGCAGTTCTTCAGTACCTTTGCTGACAATGTGGAGCGCCTGATCGACAAGAGTGACAAAATCGGATTCTGCTTCTCGTACGCTGCTGCCATCACCAGCGACCATGATGGCATCCCCTTGGTGTTTTCCAAAGAGATCAAGGCTCCCGAGGTCATCGGAAAGCCTGTGGGGGCAAGCTTGCTTGCTGAGCTGGCAAGACGGGGCTACGATGTCTCACGCAAGAAGCTTGCCCTGCTCAATGACACGGTGGCAACCCTGCTTGCAGGCCAGGCGGCTCCCACCTCGAATGCCTACAGCGGCTACATCGGCTTCATCCTGGGGACCGGCACCAATACCGCCTATGTGGAGCAGAACAGCGCAATCGGAAAACTGAATGTTGCTGATGCCAGGAGCCAGATCATCAACATTGAGTCCGGAAACTTCGACTTCTGTCCCAGTGAGCTTGACCGTCAGTTCTTCGACTCCACCAAGCAGCCCGAGCAGTATCATCTGGAGAAGATGATAAGCGGAGCGTATCTCGGTCCTCTGAGCAGTCTGGTCATCACCAAGGCCATCGAGGACGGGGTGCTGAGCCAGACCTTCGCCGCTCGGTATGCCAAGCTTGGTGGGGTGAACACCACGGTGATGAGCAACTACCTTGAGATGCCGTACAACCAGGAGTATGCGCTTGTCGCTTGCTGTGACGGCAACACCGACGATGCCATCGCCCTGTGGATGATCATAGACTCCATCATTGCCCGTGCAGCCAAGCTCACTGCGGCGAATCTTGCCGCAACGGTGATCAAGAGCGGTGCAGGAACCGATCCTCGCCACCCGGTGTGCATCAATGCCGACGGAACGACGTTCTACAAGACCGAGTATCTGAAGAAGTACACCGAGTACTATCTGCATACGTATCTTCAGCTGGAGCGCAAGCGGTACTACCAGTTCGTCAGGATCGACGACTCACCAACCATTGGGGCGGCCATTGCAGGTCTGAGCCTCTAGGAAGGAGTGTCCCTTGGGTGACTGTTTTTCGCTGGAAACGCGAAGCAGGATCATGGCGAGCATCAAGGCAAAGGATACCAAGGCTGAACTGTTGGTCAGACGCCATCTGTTCCGCCATGGGTTCCGCTATCGGGTCAATGATGCTCGCTTGCCCGGCAAACCCGATATCGTGCTTCCCAAATACAAGACCGTCATTTTTCTCCACGGTTGCTTTTGGCATGCCCACCAGGGGTGTCCTCATTTCGTCTTGCCAAAGACCAATAGTCCGTTCTGGGAACAAAAGCTTGCAAGAAACAGGCAGCGGGACCAAGAAGTCACTGCGCGGTTGCTGAGTATGGGCTACCGTGTGCTGGTGATATGGGAGTGCGAGCTCTCTCCCGCCAAGCGGCGGGAGGAGACCCTGGAAGGGTTGCTCAACGAGTTGTGGCAGGGCGGTGATGCTTAGGCTTCTGCAGCAGTTGCAAGCATTGAGCGATGCCAGTCAAGCAGATAGTGGTAGCGGTCAGGGTCATCCCCTTTTGCATCAACAACCACCCGGAAGACCGGCTCGGTCTTGCTGCCACGCATCCACAGAAAATCGGTGATGGCGCCATCCTTGTCCCTGAAAACCACCTTGTAGCCACCTGTGTAGGGCTCGCAGCGATGTTCTTCCCCCATGCCCTCATGGCTTTCGGTACCTTCGGTCTGAAAGACTGCAAAGCTGTGGATATCGAATTGGGCAAGCGCTTGCTTGCGTTTCTCCCACTCGGCTTGCAGGAGTACCTCGTAGCGATTTTTCAGGATTTGGTGGCTGATGGCAACCTGCATTTTCCCGTCATCCGAAAAAGCCCCGGTGGTCTGGAATGCGGGAAGACTTTCGATGACCTTCTCCAAGGTGATCGGGTGGGGTACCTCATGTCCGTTTGCACGGAACCAGAGCTTTGCGATATCACGGTTGCGCAGCAGCTTTACCAGGCTGAGCAAGGTGTTCAGCGGGTCGCGTACCTTTGCCGGGTGAGTGATGTTCCCCCCGTTGGACCCTTCGCCCAGGATGGGGACCAGATACCCCTCTGCCCGCTTTTTCTCGGCGAGTTCCACCACATTTGCCTCCCCAACCTCACAGCGGAAGACCTCTGCATCGAAGGTTTGGGCAATCTTGTCGATTCTCAGCGAGGTTGGACCGTTCACCACCGTAGCCAGGAGGGCGGACGGGTGGGCAAGACGGGTATGGGAGAACTCGGCAAGAACCACAAGGGCGAAGACGCTCTGCGCGTCGAGTATCTGGGCTTTGCCGCTGGACGTATCGATGTACACCAGGTTTCCCCGGTCGCCGTCATTGTCAGGAACATAGCCGATCCTGAACGACGGATCGCGTGCGTAGAGACTCTCCAGCGACTGCTGGCAGAGTTGGAGGCTTTCACCCTCCGGGACGATCGCATGAACGATCTGTCCGACTTTGTCATTGAGCATGACTACCTTGATGCCAAGCTTGGTCAAAAAGCGCTTGTCAATGCTCACCGACCGTGCACTTCCGTTCAACTCCCCCAAAATGCCCAGTGGACTTTTCTGCCCTTCCTGGGCGAGTGCACCCACAAACGCAGCATGCTCGGACGACTGTTTGCTTTTGGTTGCCGTAAACAGTGTGAAAGCCTCATACCGGTCTTCGCTTTGCTCGCGTTGGCTCCTCACCGCTGAGAGCACCTCTTGGTACCATTGGGTGGGCATTGAGGCGCTGAGTCTTTGCAGGTAGGCCAAGGCTTGGTCCTCTTCCTGGACAATCGTGAGAAAGTGCTTTTTAAGCACCTCCGCTTCGGTTGCGGAAAATACACCACCCTTGCTGCCGAACTTGAACCCGTTGTGACCTACCGGATTATGGCTGGCGCTGATGTAGAAGAAGGCTGAGGCTTCCTCCGGATGCAGGTTGCAGTCCGCCATGATCTGGGGGGCTGCCGTGATGAAGAGGTAGCGTACCTTGCACCCGAGGCTGGTCAGGGTCCGGCAGACAATGTCTCCCAGAACCCTTCCGGTTGGTCTGGCATCGAGCCCGACAAGGATGGTGATATCGCTTTGCGCAAGTACAGGCTTGCCTTCGAGCACCGCGTCCTTGCCCGCAGCCTGCAGGCCGAGGTAGCGGCAGAGCGCCAAGGCTGCCAAGGCGGTGAGCGCCGCGTCGACAGTTCTGATCTGGTCGGTGGAGTCCTCCTCATCACCGCTTTGGGCAAACACTTTCCTCCACCCGGAAGCTGAGACGATCATGGATGACAGAGCCTGCAGGAGAGCTTCTTGGGATGGCACGGGAAACGCAAGTGCATCGACTTGCTCATCGGCTATGGGAAGATGGCTGAGGGTATCGTAGACAAGCATAGGACCTCCACAGATGCGAGTATATCACATATTGCCATGTTTGCAGATGTACGTTAGTGTGGTTGTATGTTGCCCGTCTGTGCTGCCATCCATGACCTGAGTTGCTATGCAAAAAGTTCGCTTACCGTCGTGCTTCCCACCTTGGAAGTGATGGGCGTTGAAGCATGTCCGGTTCCTACGGCCTTGCTTTCCAGCCAGACCGATGGATTTTCCTCCTATACCTTCACCGATACCACCGAGTCCCTGTCTCAGATTCTGGCAGCGTGGGAGTCCTTGGGGCTCGGCTTCGATGCCATTTATACGGGGTTCCTCGGAAGCGGGACTCAGGTGAGTGCCATACGTTCCTTCATCCAGAAGCAACGGCATCATGCAAACCCTTTGGTCCTGGTGGATCCCGTGCTTGGTGACGGCGGCAAGCTGTACGGACCGATGCAGGAATCAGATGTGGAAGCAATGCGCATCCTTGCCTGTGATGCCGATGTCATCACTCCCAATGTCACCGAGGCGGCTCTGCTTCTTGGCGTGCCGTACCAAGCGCAACTGGATGAGGAAACAGCACGCTCCTGGGCAAGGAAGCTATCCTTACAAACCCAGGCCAAGGTCGCCATCACCAGTGTCAATCTGCCTAGGGGAAAAGCCATTGCCTGTTTTGATGAAGGTGAGTCTTTCCTGGTTCCCTATCAGCATCTGAGTGCATCCTACCCTGGATGCGGGGATCTGTATGCAAGTCTCTTGCTTGGGTTCTTGCTTGATAAGGAGTCCTTCCGAACTGCGGCAACTGCTGCTGCGTCCTATACTTCCCTTGCCATAGAACGGACACTGGCATGCGGCTATGAGCATCGGCATGGGGTCATGCCCTCTCTCATGTTTGCTGACCTTGTTCAGGGAAAGATAAGCCATGGCACTTGATGTATTGGTGGTCGCCCCTCTGCACCATGAATTGGAAGGAATCCTAACAAAGCTGGATGAGCCCATTGATATCTCGGGAAAACGCGTTGTGGGTACTCTCATCGGAGTTGGCAAGGTGGTAAGCGCCCTAGCCACCCAGCAAGCGATTCTCGCCTACCAGCCGAAGCAGGTGGTACTGCTGGGGTTTGGCGGGGCTGTCGATCCGAACTTGGAAATCGGTTCTGCACTGATTGCCACCAAGGTTGTCCAGTACGATCTTGACCTGAGAAGATTCAGGCTGGCTTGGGGTGATACCTTCGGTCCCGAAGGTACGGTCGTCAAGGGTACCTTGGATCTGTTTGCACCCCCGTTGGCTGGCTTTGCTCCTGCCGTGTTCGGCACAGCCGATAGGTTCCTGCTTCGCAGTGAGCGTGAGCAACATCCTGAGCTTGCAACGGAATTGGGTATCGGCCTTGCCGATATGGAAGGGTATCCGGTGGCCCTCGCTTGCCGGATGCACCACATCCCCTGCATCCTGCTTCGCATCGTCAGCGATGATGCGCACGGAAGGCGGGCCAAACAGTTTTCCGTCTTTGCCAAACAGGGACGGAAGAAGCTTTCAGAGGGTCTTCACTCGTTGCTGGAAGAGCCGAGGGAAAAGTCTCCTACCAGCTTGTAGACACGCCCATCCTGTTTCAGTTCAATCTCACGGTCAGGGAAGTAGGCTTTGATCCTGCTGCGTAGGTATGCCATTGCAGCATCCTCAATTTCCTGCTTGTCTTCAGCCTTGACGCGCGAGAGCGTACGGATTTCCACCGAGACGATATAGCCCCTGCCATAGGTGCTCCCGTATCCAAGGGTAAACTGTGTACCGGTGGAGAAGAGGCCGTCATAGGCCACAGACGCCGCTTTGCCGCGGGCCGGGCGGTTGGGATGCAGGGGATAACGTTCGTGGAAGGTGTCCTCAAGATAGTGATCAAGATCATCAAAGAGCTTTCTCAGGACCCCTTCCAAGGCGATTTGCTTGGGGTGGGAGCTCATGATTTCTCATCCTCGAGATGATACCGCTGCAAAAACGAGTAGTAGGAGGAGAGAGCACTGTTTGCTGCCGGCTCGGGTGGAGGAAGAGAGAGCTCCTGTTTCTGTTCGGGAACGACGACTTCCTTGGGCCCGAGGGTGAGCTGGTCGAACTTGGTGCGTTTGGCCAGCTTCTCGGCAAAGCTCTGCATCGCTTCCTCGTTTTCCTGGAAGATCTGGAGTGCCCCTTGGCTCATCGAGGCAAGCGCAAGGGGGTTGGTTGCGTCAAGCTTGTACTCCTCTCCCAAGGTTCCATGCACCCTGGTATAGGAGATGTCGTCGATGGTAGGTGCTATCTGGTCTATGACCTGCATCTGGGAAGTTGCATAGATCTTCTGGATGGGGGCGCCCTTTGCAGGATCTATCCACCCGATGACCCCGGTTCCGGCACCGCTGATGGTGAAGGTGAAGTCACTGCTTGCCGTGGAGAGGCTGAGGATATGGAATTTCTTGGCATCGGGATAGAGGCGCTTTGCTTCCTTGTATGCGTAGAGGCTGGGATTGTTTGCCACAACCCCTCCATCGATGAGGGTTTGCATCACCTGTTCCTGACGATCGTAGAGATATGCAGGCTTGAAAAACGTGGGAGCGGCGCTGGTAGCCCTGGCTGCTTCCCAGAACAAGAACTGATGGGAGTCCATGGAACTGATGAGAAACGGTTTCCCGTTGGAAGCATCATAGGAGACAACCAGGGTGGGGACTACGGCCTCACAGAGGGGAGTTTCCTTGAACATGAGCTTCAAAAAGCGTTCCAGCGGTGCTTCATCATACTTGTCGATGAAAATCTGGCTGAAAATACGACCTTGGCTTTTGGGGAAAATCTGCTTTCCCTGCTTCAGATAGAGAGATTCCAGAGTGGAGACATCGACACCGAAGGGCAGGGTGCCCAACAAAAGCTCTTCCTCTTTCTTTCCCCTCAGTCTTTCCCAGAAACTTCTCTCCTGCTGCTCATAGATGTAGCTGATGTACCGGCTGTCCACGGCAAGGTTGGTTTTCTCGACCGGAGCGCCCAGGGCAAGGGCAAGCAAGCCTCCTGTGGAAGTGCCTGCGATCAGGTCAAAATGGGAGTACAAGGGACGGTTGTCCCCAAGGTGTTCCAAAAGGGACGCAAGCTTTGCAAGCAGGACTGCAGGGATAATGCCGCGCATCCCACCTCCGTCGATGGAGAGGATGAATCGTTCTTCCTGTTGGGGAGAGGGTGATTTTTGCTTGAGATCCCATAAGGCCATGCCATAAGAGTGATGATTTTGCACTTGCCGGTCAAGCGTTCTTGCTTCTGATGCAAAACAGATTCGAATATAGGTATTTATACTATTCCGAAAAAAGAATAGTATTAAGGTATAACAATGAAATGTGCTTTTCCACTGGTCATAAAGCAGGTGTTTTCTGTACACTTTGCCCATGACCACTACCTTGGAATATCCTGCCTTTGAGGCTTATCAGCACTGTCGTCTTTGTCCCAATTACTGTGAGGTTGACCGTCTTGCGGGAGAGCGGGGCCGCTGCGGGGAAACCGCAACGGTTCGCATTGCCTGGTCGGGTTTGCACAAGGGGGAGGAGCCGCCGGTAACCGGCGAACATGGATCGGGGATGATCTTCTTCAGCGGCTGTCCCTTGCATTGCGCATACTGCCAGAATTACCAGATCTCCAACCGAGGTGAGCAGGGTTCTCCTGCCCTTGGCATTGAACTCAGCATCGCAGAACTTGCCCAGGTGATGCTGGGTTTGCAGGAAATGGGGGCGGCCAATATCAATATGGTAACCGGCACCCACTTCATTCCGTCCATCATCGAAGCATTGAAGCTTGCACGGAGAGAGGGGTTGACCCTGGATGTGGTATGGAACAGCAGCGGCTTTGAATCGATCGAGGGCCTGAAGCTCATCGATCCGTATATCGATCTCTATCTCATTGATGTGAAGACCCTTGATGAGCAAGTGGGAGCCGTGTTCTGCGGGCTCGCACTGTATGCGCAGAAGATCAGGGAGGTGATGGAGTTTCTGAAGACACGAAAGACCAGCACACAACTGGATGCATCGGGAAATCTGAGAGGGATGTTGGTGAGACATCTGGTGTTTCCCCAGACACTGGAAGCGACCAAAGAGGTGCTGACCTATTTCGCCCGATCACTGAAGGACCAGGCATATTTGTCTCTGATGGTGCAGTTCGAGCCTCCCAAGGGGGACACACGGTTCCCTCCCATCACAGAAGAAGAGTATGAATCACTCTTGCTTCTGCTGGAGGATTTGGAAATCGAGGAAGGGTTCGTGCAGGAACTGGGGGAAAACGTTTCCTGGATCCCCGATTTTACCCAGGATAATCCATTCCCCGAATCGTTTGCCCAGATCCTGCCGCTCTTTCTTCAGCTTAAGCGTTCTCGCTTCCGATAAGCGTTCCGAAGAAGGTTCTGCCGTAGAGGATATCCATCGTGTTGGGGATGTTTCTTCCGTCTGCACAGACTACGCGCATCTTCATCTTCTCTGCCCGTGCACTTGCAATGGGATCGAAGGGAGTGCTCTTGCCCGGTGTCCAGCTGTCTCCGACCATGGCCCGGTACTCTGTCCAGGTGACGGCATCCAACGGTTTGGCATCGGGATTCTTCTTCGGGTCATCGGTATAGACCTTTGCGATGTTGCTCAGGTTGATGATGAGCTTGCCTTCAAAGCGTTCTGCAAGGATGACAGCATCGTTGTCAGTGGAAAAGCCTGGTTTCCAGCCTGCAGCCACCAGAACCTGTCCACGGAAGTTGATGTGGCCGGTCGGATCGGTGACAAGGTTGTCGGTGCAGAGATCTGCAAGCATCGCTTTCACCAGCTGTCCGTTGAGATGGGTTGCCCTGATGCCCAGCCAGTCCAGCTCTTCGCTGTCAATATCTTCCTTGATGGCACGCATGGCGTCCTGATAGACCCGTGCAGGGGCTCCGCCTCCACATACCAATATGATTTTCCTGCTCTTATCCTCTTTCAGATAGGTCCTGAGCTCCTGGTTCAACTGCTTCAGAAAAGCAGAGTCGACCTTGTCCGGAGCTATGATGGAACCTCCGAGTGAAATGACTGCCACGTTGTTCATTGCGTCCTCCGCCGGGTATCGTACCAGATTTGCATCAGATGGTGAACCTCTTTGCATGCTCAACTGATGGGATGGGAACATGCATGGAGAAGGATGAGCATCAGCAGGTAGAGGGCGATGGTGACCGCTACCGCAATGCCAAGGCTCAGCCAGAATTGCATGCCTCTGTTCAGCAAGAAGGGGAACAGAAGAAAGAAGGCCAAGGAAGGAAGGACAAGATAGAAGATCGATTGCGAAAGGTCTGCAATTGCCTTTGTCTCGGCCTTCTCCCAGCGCATCCAGAGGATGGCCAGGAGGGAGGTGAGGGGCAGGGAAGCTATGAGGGCTCCGAAGAGCGAGCTTCGCTTTGCCACCTCACTCACCGCTACGAGAATAAGCGCGGAAATGCCTGTTTTCAGAAGCAGATACAGCACCTACTGCTCCTCGCTTGGCGGTACTTCCAGGATCTCGATCAGGTCCGTGGGCTCCAAGCGGAACGGGGAACCGATGCCCTCGAAGAACCCATGGTCCTTGATGAAGTGGATATGCAGGTCGGTATAGACGATGGTCTTTCCCGTGGTTTTGTTCATTACCGATGTATTTACCTTCGCATACATGCCGGGACCGCCGAAGGGGGAGGGAAGCAGCCCCCGCACCGAATCAACGCGAACCTCAAAGTTGCCATCAACGGTAATGGGTTCCCCAAGTCCTTCTTCCCCTTGCTTTCGGAAGTGCTCCATCCTGCTGGCAATGGCCTCCTTGGTGGTGTGATGGGCATGGATGGTGTAGGTGTCCGCAGCAATGATGTCCACCAACTTTCGGGTATCGTCACCAAGGAATCCATCAAGGGTGATGACCCCTTTTCTCATATTCTGTTGTATCTTTTCGTACTCAGGTGTCTGTTTCACGCTCAGCTCCTTCTTATGAGAATTTGTCGTAGAAGATGTTCTCGGGAAGTACGCCCAACTCGTTGAGCACCGTGATACAGGCGTTGATCATGCCTGGGCTTCCGCACAGGTACGCCTCGCTGTTGCTGCCCTCTTTGGTCATCCTGCGCACCACATCGGTGATGAGTCCCACTTCCCCTTCCCAGTTGTCCTCCGGCTGGGGTTCGCTGAGAGCAGGAATGAAGGTGAAATTGGGCATCTTCTTCTCAAGCTCACGCATCTCGTCAAGCAGGAAGAGGTCCCGCTTCGAACGAGCCCCGAAGAAGTAGGATGCCTTGCGCGTATTTCCTTGCTTTTCCATATTCAGAAGCATCGACTTGATGGGAGCCATCCCCGATCCGCCGGCGATGAAGATGATGTTCCTGTCGGTTTCCCTGAGATAGAAGTCCCCATAGGGCCCGTTGATGGTAACCTCATCGCCCTCCTTGAGGTGCTTGTGGACGTACGTGGTGCAGATCCCGTTCGGAACCAGGCGAATCTCCAGCTCAACACGGCTGCTGTCCCCCGGAGGGGAGGCGATGGAGTAGGCGCGATAGACGCTCTCATCGGTCAATTCATACTCTGGGACCATGAACTGTACGTACTGGCCGGCTTTGGGGGAGATCTGCTCAGGATCCTTCAGGCGCAGGGTGATCTCCTTGATGTCATGGGTAAGGTCACGGATTCTCTCCACCACGGTCCTGTATTCCCTGACAGAGAAGAGTTCTTCAGGAATGACAATGGCAATGTCCGATTTGACCTTGAACTGGCAGGAGAGGCGAACCTGTTTTTTCTTCTCCTCCTCGTTGATCCAGGGAAGCTCGGTAGGCAGGTACTCTCCGCCTCCTTGCACCACCCGAACCTTGCACATGCCGCAGGAGCCGCGCCCACCACAGGCGGAAGGGATGAACACCCCCTCCTGGTTGAGCGTCTTGAGAAGCGGTTGCCCTCCCTTGACTTCCAGTTCCTTGGTACCGTCATTGATCGAGATCTTGACCGTACCGTAGTTGCCGATGGTGGCATCGGCAATGACCATCAACAAGGCAAGGAAGACAGAGATGAGGCTGATGATCCCGATGCTGATCAATAGTGTTGTCACCATGCTGTACTCCTTAGGATAGGGCTATCATGCCGGAGAAGCCCATGAATGCCATGGCCATGAAACCTGCGATCACCAAGGTGATGGCAGGGCCCTCAAGGGCCGGAGGCACACTCGCGTTCTTCATTTTCTGTCGGATGCCGGCCATGGCGATGATGGCGATGAACCACCCTATCCCACTCCCCAGTCCAAACAGGAAAGAAGTGAGGAACGTGTACTCCCTGATGACCATGAACAGGCTGACACCGAGGATGGCACAGTTGACCGTGATCAGCGGCAGGAAGATCCCCAGGCTCTGGTAGAGGGGTTCGCTGTAGCGCTCGATGGTCATTTCGGTCAGCTGCACGAAGGCGGCGATGACGATGATGAAGACAATGAAGCGCAGATACTCCAGGCCGAAGGGAATCAGCAGGTACTCGTAAACGAGCCAGTTCAGGGGAGTGGTGGTGGCCATGACAAAGATGACGGCAGCACCCAGGCCAAGGGATGTCTTGAGCTCCTTGGAGACCGAGAGGAACGAACACATGCCGAGGTAGTTGGTCAGAAGGATGTTCCCGGTGAAGATCGATGCAAAGAATATGGCGAAGGGCATCATTGACTCATTCATGCTTTGGCCTCCTTCATGATGGTTTCGCGGATGACCCAGATGAGGATTGCGAGGACGAAGAATCCGCCGGGAGGCATGATCATGATCGACCAGTTGGTCCACCAGCTTCCCAGGATCCTGAAACCCCACAAGCTGCCGGTACCGAGCAGCTCCCTGACGAAGGCAATGGCCAAGAGTACATAGGTGTATCCCAGTCCGGAAGCCAAGCCATCCACCAGGGAGAGCATCGGCTTGTTCTGCAAGGCAAAAGCCTCAACACGACCCATGATGATGCAGTTGGTGATGATCAGTCCCACATAGGGGCCGAGTTGCTTCCACATCTCAGGATAGAAGGCTTTGAGCACGATGTCGACGATGATGACGAACGTGGCGATGATCATGGTTTCCACCATCATTCTGATGCGGGATGGAATGTGGTTCCTGAGCAGCGAGAGTGTGAAGCTCGACAGGGCCGTGGTGAACATGACTCCCAGTGTCATGACCAAGGTGTTCTGCAACTTGTTCGTCACTGCAAGGGTGGAACAGATGCCAAGGATCTGGACGAACACGGGGTTGTTTTTCCCCAGAGGTTCCAGAAAGGTTTTTCGTAGGGTGTTTTTGGCCATATCACTCTCCTCTGATGATGAGCTTGGCATCATCTGCGGCACGGTTGGTCAGGTTCAGGAAGTACTCCGATGTTCTGGTAGCCCCGGTGATGGCATCAACCTCGTTTTGTGCTGAGGCCGTTCCTTCCTCCACCATCACAAAGGGTGCCGTTTTTCCCTTGAATTGGGCGGTAAACCAGCTCTCTTCAATGCGGGCCCCAAGGCCGGGCGTCTCATTCTGGCTGACAATGGCCAGGCCGCTGAACGTCCGCAGGTCCTCTTCCATGCCCACCATGAGGGCAATTGTCCCCCAAAGTCCCGGGCCCTGCAAAGGAATGATGTAGCGGGTGCCCTCCGGGCCTTGGGTGGTGTAGTAGCCATCCTCTACGGTGATATGCTCGCTGAAAGCCTGCTCAATGCCGCCGGTGGTGTTCTCGAAGGAGACTCCTCCGGCTTGCAGGATGGCCCGACGGGTGAAGGAGAGCTCGTTTGCGCTTGCCCTGTCCTGGGTCAGTAGGTAGATGCCTGCTGTGAGGAGGATGCAGAGGAATGTAACGATGAACATGAATACCAGAGGGTAGATGCGTTCCCGGTAGAAACTGGGTTGTGCGTTCATGCTGCACCTCCTTTTGCTGCCTTCAGCTTCTTCTTTGCCTTTGCGCCTTTGAGCACAGTATCGAGCAAGGGAGCAAACATATTGGCCAGAAGGATGGCGAAGGTGACTCCTTCGATCCAGGTGGAAAACGTTCTGATCAGGACAACCAGGATGCCGAACATCGCCCCATAGATGTATCTGCCTGCATCAGTTGACTGCGAAGCTGAGACAGGGTCGGTGATCATGAAGAAGGCGGCAAAAAGGAAACTGCCCGAGAGAAGGGCGGTGAGGGGGTCCATCACGGAAAGCAAGCCACGCTCGGTGGCGATTTGCAGTCCGCTTGCCCACAGGATGGTTTGCAGCAGAAGAAATGAGACGAAGGAAGCGATGACAATCTTCCAGTTCGCAGCTTTCTTGTAGATGATGTAGATTCCTCCCAGGATGATCAGAAGCGCACTCGTTTCACCGAAGCTTCCGCTGGTAAAACCCAGAAAGAGGTCCAGCAGCGGCTGTGTCCGGGTGACCAACGGGGTGGCGGCGGACACGCTGTCCGCTTGGCTGATCCACGAGAAGAGTCCGGCGGGGAAATAGCCGAGATCGGTGGCATTGCCGACAAATTTGGCTGTCATGGGAAGGCCGAAGCTGATATAGATGAAGGCTCTGGCGGTGATGGCGGGATTGAAGATGTTCTTCCCGAATCCACCGAAGATCATCTTGCCGAAGACAATGCCGAATGCAATGCCGACTGCGGCAATCCACAGCGGTATGGTCGGAGGGAGCGAGAGTGCGAAGAGTGTACAGGATACAAAGAGCGACTCGGTAATCTTGAAACCGTATCGCTTTGCCATCAGATACTCACACAGCAGCCCTGTAGCCAGTGTGACTGCCAAGAGTGCAATGAATCGCCAGCCGAAAAAATACAGGGCAGCAAGACAGAGCGGAAAGAGGGCATACAAAACTGTACGCATTGCTTGTTGTTTTTGAATTTTCACGGTACCTACCTCTTGTGTTTGCTCCAGTATACGGCATGATTGGGAGAAAGTAAAAAAAATCACGGTTGGTTTGTTTCTTTTGGCTCAAAAAGAGGTCTTGGATGCAGTATGATGGCAAAGAAAGGGAAACGAAATGCAGTTCAATGAGAAACTCAGATCAGTACGGCTTGCCTCCGGCCTGACGCAGGAACAGCTTGCGGAGAAGGTGTTTGTATCGCGAGTTACGGTCTCCAAATGGGAGACCGGGCGCGGCTATCCCAATCTTGACTCGCTCAAGCAACTTTCGCATCTGTTCGGCATCTCCCTTGATGAGTTGTTGGGATCGGATGAGTTGGTAGCCATTGCCGAAGCTGAGGTAAAAACGGGTGTCCAGAAGGATCGCACCCTCATATTCGGCCTCTTGGACTGCCTTGGCGTGCTGATGTTGTTCCTTCCCATGTTTGCGGTTGCCACATCGGAGCGCATCATCCTCATCCCATTGCTGGAATTCCATACACCTTCCGATTGGATTCTCAAGACCATGGTGGCGGTACTGTTTCTGTTCGGTTGCACAGAGCTTGTGCTCCAGAATCTCAAGGCAGCTTTCTGGCAACGCTGGAATCCTCTCTTCTCCTTCCTCCTTTCGTTCTTTGCAACCCTGTTGTTCATCGCCGCCAGACAACCCTATCCCGCGGTTTTCATGCTGTTCCTGCTGGTTGCAAAAGGCATATTCGTCATACGACGGCGATGATACGGAAAGTATCGCTCATGTAACCTCCTGTTTGTGGTGGTTTTTGCCCTCCTGTGCCCCAATGGCTGCAGGAGGATTCTGTATGAGAACCTATGGTGTGTGGGCAGTGATGCTGTTGCTGCTTTTCCTTGTCTTGATCGCCCTGCTGTTGGGCGTGGATGTCCAGACTGTCGGCGTGGAGGGAACAAGCCTTGGGCTTGCCCGTATGAATAGCTACCTTTTGGATGTGTTTGGCTTTCATCCCTGGTGGTATGCCCTCTCCGAATGGCTGGGGGTGGTGAGCCTGCTTGTCGTTGCCGGTTTCGGCCTGTTGGCCCTCACCCAACTCATACGGAGAAGAAGTCTCAAGCGAGTCGACCAATCCCTGTATGTGTTGTTCGCTTTGTACGGGGTGCTTGCTTTTCTGTATCTCTTCTTTGAGCATGTGGTTCTCAATTACCGCCCTCAGTCACGTGAACCCTCATTTCCTTCCAGCCATACGCTGCTCGTACTCTTCGTGATGGGCTCTGCATGCGTCCTGTTGTCCCGCATGATGCACAAAGGCTGGAAAAGGCATCTGCTGCAAGGCCTTTGCCTGCTCTGTATGGCTTTGACGGTCTTGGGAAGGCTTCTCTCCGGCGTCCATTGGAGCACTGACATTCTGGGAGCTGTCTTCCTCTCTGCAAGCCTTGTGTTCTTTTTTGCGGCGGTCGTGAGCAAAGGTGGCCGGCGATGAGAAGAATCATTCCCAGTATTCTGCTTATCGTTGTTCTGGGGTGCTTGCAGCCGCTCTGTGCCGCTCAGCTGTTGCCTCTGGATATGAGTGGGGTTCCAGCATTCGACCGGGCTTGCATGCAACCCTACAACCGGGACCTGGAAGTGGGAGGAACCGCCTTTGAGCTTGCTTCGCTGCTTGCCCCTGCACTCCTGATTGCTGAACCTGCTGACGAGTATCTGAGGTTTGCCACGATGTACGGGGAAACCCTGGTGGCTGCCTATGCCCTGAAGGAGTTGGGAAAACACTGGTTCTCCCGAGCACGGCCGTTTCTGTACTACCAAGACTATCCAGAGGAAAAGATTGGGGAAGGGGATGCGTATGACTCCTTTCCCTCAGGGCATGCAACGATGGCTTTTGCAGGAGCTGCCTTTACCAGTTATGTCTTTGCTGCCTACCACCCGGACTCAGTATGGAAGATTCCGGTAACCGCGGTCTCTTTCTCGTTGGCTATGGCGACAGCAGCCCTTCGGGTTGCAAGCGGGAATCACTTTCCTTCCGATGTGCTTGCCGGGGCTGTGCTAGGGACCTTGGTCGGGGTTGGGATTCCCTTCCTGCATCGCAGCCTTGCTTCGAAGCAGGAACTGACTGCTTCCGTAACACCCTTTGGGGTTGCGTTTCGGGTTGCCCTGCGTTAGGAGCGGAGAATCTTTTCCATCGCCTTGCCCTTGGCCAGTTCATCGATGAGCTTGTCCAGATACCTGATCTCCCGCATGATGGGGTCCTCGATGTCCTGGACCCGTACCCCGCAGACCGATCCGGTTATCTGCATGCGCGCAGGATTTGGTCGGGGGCAGTTTCGGATGAAGGACTCAAAGCTTGTTTCTTTCTGCAGATGGGACTCAATTCCCTGCTGGTCATAGCCGAAGAGCCAGCGTATGATCTGGTCCACTTCATCTTTCGTACGCCCCTTCCTCTCTGCTTTCTGGATATAGAGCGGATACACCCGTGCAAAGCTCATGCTGAAAATGGAGTGTGCTGCCATTGGTCGCTCCTTTGCTTTGTCCATCGTACTGTACGCATTTGTTCTTGTCAAAAAGTGTATTCTCCTTGCGTCAGCTTTCAGCGTCTTGTATCGTTCTCCATGAAAGGGAAGGAATGCTCATGCATGATAAAAAAGGGTTTGGACTACGGATCGTATTGCTGGCAGCACTGCTGACGACCTTGGTTTTGGGTGGATGTGCCACCACAACAAGGGATACTGATACGCTGCATCAGGTATCGGTGCTCAACGCACTGTTGCTTGGGGAGTACGATGGCATCATTTCCGTTGGGGAGCTGAAAGAGCTCGGGGATACGGGAATCGGCACCTTCGATACCTTGGAAGGGGAGATGATCCTCTTGGAGGGAACGGTGTATCAGGCAAAGGCTGATGGTACGGTGGTGCAAGTCGGTGATGAGACGTTGGTCCCCTTCGCAATGACCACCTACTTTGCTTCTGATATCAGCGAAGGAGACCTGTCAGGCCTTGCAGACATCAACGCGCTGAAAGAGAGATTGGATCAGACCATCATGGCCACCTCCAACGACTTCAACCGCTTCTATGCTGCCCTCATCACCGGTTCATTCTCCCACGTTCGGGTACGCAGCGTACCGGGCCAAACCAAGCCCTATCCCAGGCTTTCGGCGATAGCTGCCGAGCAGAAGGAGTACGCGTTTGAGGATGTGGAAGGAACCATTGTGGCGTTTCGTTGCCCGCAGTACGTGAATGGGATAAACATGCCTACCTGGCACCTGCACTTCCTCTCATCGGATGCAAGCAGAGGCGGCCATCTTCTGGAAGCAACGCTTTCACAAGGAAATCTGAGGATGGGTGATATGAAGACCTACCAGATCCAGCTTCCTTCCTCTTCTTCCTTTGCCTCAATGGACATCGCCAACGACCTGACGAAGGAGACGCATGCTGTTGAAGGGGTGAAATGAAGGAAACACATCCCTTCCTCTGCCTGGGAGGGATGTGGACTCTCGGTGGATTCTCTTTCCTATCGCTGCTGGACAGGGGTCCAGACCTCACTGTATGCATACCCCGGTTTGCCTGGATCCATCCTGGTGAAAGAGAAAGAGGGCGCATTGATGACTTCGTAGCCTGAAACCGGCAACCACTCTGCATAGAT
This sequence comes from uncultured Sphaerochaeta sp., assembly GCF_963667405.1. Classification (NCBI taxonomy): domain Bacteria; kingdom Pseudomonadati; phylum Spirochaetota; class Spirochaetia; order Spirochaetales; family Sphaerochaetaceae; genus Sphaerochaeta; species uncultured Sphaerochaeta sp. The sequence goes on from NZ_OY763408.1 coordinate 629,940, forward strand.
CCGTGCCATGGTATCCTGCAAAGCGGAGGGGAAGGGCCCCTCACAGGGAAAGACAGCCCAGCTCATTGCTTCGACGGGGATTGCCTCCAGGAGAGGCCCAACCTCATCTTCGGTGGTCAATACGCCGATGAGATGGGTCAGGTACCCTTCCTCTTTCAGAAACTGTGCATCTGCATCAAAGGACGCGTTGACCACCTCCTTCGGCTCGATGTTCTGCAGCCGGTGCATCGCTTCCCGTTGTTCGGCTGTGATCGATTGTGCCAACGAAACGATTTCCTGGTTTACGCCCTCAAATTGCATCGGCACCCGTTTGGTTACTCCCGCAAAGGTGAATGCGGGCATTTTCTTGATTCTGCACTCCATACTGGTTCCTCCAATCACGGATATTTTGAAGGAGAGGATGGGCGTGGTTTTGCTGAATCCCGATCTCTGGACCTCAGAGGGGAGCATCCCAGCCCATGCTGCAAATGCACGGCTGAATCCATCCAGCGAAGTATACCCATACCGATAGGCAACATCGGTGACACTCAGTCCTTGGAGCAACGCCTTGTTTGCTTCAGACAAGCGCCGAATCCTGATGTATTCGCTGACCGTATAGCCGGACAATGCAAGAAACACCTTGTTGAAGTTGTAGGCCGAACCTTTGATGAGGCGCGCCAACTCATCAGATGAGAGATCATCCCCAAGATGGTTCTCGATATAGGTTACAACGTTCTGCAATTGTTCAACCATGGACTTCCTCCACTTCTGGGTGCCAGCGTAGCACCTGCTGCATCATGATGCTCGACTTTGCCGCAGAACTTTTGTCGGATGGAAACCTGATACTACAGAGGATAGGCTGGGTTTGTGGGCACATATACGAAAGATACTGCATGCTACAGAGCATTCCTATAGGGGAGATACTCCATGAATTTACGAACAACCAAGGGTCTGTCCCTCATACTCCGTACTGCCAGCCCGATTGACCTGAAGGCCGGCACGTCCAGCTCTTTTGCCACCACCTTGAAGGAGACACGTCTCAGTATGAGTTCGGGCAAAATGCTGATTCCCAATCCACATTCAATCATCGACATAATTGCATAATCATCCCATGTGGTGAAATGTGCGTGCACATCCATCCCATTCTGTTGGAAAAGCTCCTTGATTTCCACATTAATCCCCCGTTCCAGCAGAATGAACGTGTTATCTTCAAGTGCTCTAATTGGAACACGTGAAGCCGAAACAAGCTTATGGTGTTCAGGCAAGACAACCAACAAACGTTCTTTTTCCAATAGCTGAGTCTCAAATTTCTGGAGGGTGGGTATTCTGACAAAACCACAATCGACACGGCCCTCAGCTATCCACTGCTCGATTTCTGCGTAGTCTCCCAGCAGCAGCTCATACTCTATGTCAGGATATGCTCTCTTGAACTCGCGGATAATGGGAGGCAGCCAATGTGTCGCTACACTCGAAAAAGTACCTATCCTAATCAAACCACACTGTAATCCATGTATTTCATTCACTCGCTGTTGAAGGTTCTCATATGCCTGGAAGAGATTTCTGGCATGCTGGAGTATGAGCATCCCATCAGGGGTGAGCGTTGCTCCAGTATGGTTACGTTCGAGCAAAGTAAGGTTCCAGTCTTCCTCGAGGTCCCGGATCATTCGACTAATTGCCGATTGAGTGTAGTTCAATTTTTCGGCTGCTTTGGTAAAACTTCCATGCGTAACTACAGCAAGCAACGCAGCATATTTTTGAAGCCCAGAATCCATACACCCTCCTATCTATTCCATATTGGTATAGTATACATGAAAAATATTCGCTTTACTCATTAATTAGATCGTGTTATGAATGGCCATCATGATAAAAAGAATGAATGGAACCAGTGCATTTGTACTTTCCATGGTCATATTTGGGACCATCGGAGCCTTTGTCCGCGTAATAGGGCTTTCTTCTCCGCTCATTGCCTTCTATCGAGGCTTGTTGGGAACGCTCTATTTTTTGCCAAGCATGCGCTCTTGGATAACAAATCAGCCAGATCTTCTTTCGCTGTGGTTGTATAGGCGTAAACTTCTTCTCTCTGCTTTTCTGTTGGCAGGCAACTGGATCTTACTGTTTGAAGCTTTCCGAAATACCACAATTGCCATCGCATCCTTGTTGTATTACACCGCACCTCTTCTTGTTTTGTTGTTCTCGAGGATAGGATCGAAAGAGCGTATTCCTATGAGGACTCTCATCTCCTTGGTTTCATCATTCTTTGGAATGGTGCTTCTCTGTAATGTTGAAGGGAACGACGGGTATAGTGGAAAAGGGGTTCTCTTTGGGATGGGCGCAGCTTTGTGTTATGCGGGCCTCATTATGGTCAATCGAAGCTTGAAGGAGCTTCCTGAGGAACACACTACACCGATTCAACTGGCCTTATCCACACTGGTATTGGCTCCCTACCTTTTCCTGTTTGAACTTGAGTCTTTCTTTCCAACACGAGTGGTGGGGTGGGCAGCGCTTGCTATACTGGGTTTTGTTCACTCGGGATTTGGGTTTCTCCTCTTTTTTCAAGGTGTCAAGACCGTAGAGCCAAAAAAGATAGCCATCTTGGGCTACCTTGATCCGCTTGTATCTGTGTTGATTTCAGTTTTCCTTTTCCAGGAGATTCTTACGCAATGGCAGATAGTGGGTTCTCTCATTCTTATCGTATCCATCGTGTTTGGGCGTAAGAAATAGAACACGCCATCAGCTTGCTTGTCGATGATCTGGAGGTGAATCCTTTGGCATCATAAAGATTTGATGAAGTACAGGAAATCTTGCAAATAGGTTTTAGGCTTGGCAATCCCCAAACATGCAGACGCCGCCTTTACCCTTGCGCTTGATCTCATACATGGCAGCATCTGCATTCCGCAGCAGTGTCTCGCTGTTCATCTCCGATTCCGTGATGAACGCAACCCCGATCGAGGCGTTGACCGTACAGCCCAGTGTGCCGACCTGGATGCTCTCCTGGATTGCGGCATGCATTCTCTGGGCAAGACTTTTCACGTGATCCCGTTCCTCGATGTCATGGAGGATGACCGCAAACTCATCTCCGCCGAGCCTGGCGACAAAATCCGATTCGCGCACGCACGTTTTCAGACGGTTGCCCACAGCAATGAGCACCCCATCACCCACATCATGACCGTAGGTGTCATTGATTGCCTTGAAGGTATCCAGATCGATGTAGAGAACTGCAGATATGTGCGTTTCCTTCACCTGCTTGGCAACAAGCGCCTCCAAATGCTCGAAGAAGTAGCGTCTGTTCGGCAGACTGGTGAGCATGTCATACTTGGCATACTTTTCCATCTCCTGGGCGACCGCTTGGAGTTTTCCTTGCTCCTCATGAATCATCAGGTTCTCTTGCTCGAGGGCATAGAGGGATGCAAGCTTGTTCAGTGAATAGAAAATGGTACCGTAGGCTGCCAGAGAGAGGGCCACCAACAGAAGTATCGGCAGTCGGTTCTGCTCCAAGGTCAGCTTGATATCGTCCGTGACAAAGAAGTAGTAGGCCAGATTGAGAAAGATGAACATCATCAGTATCGAAAAGGATGGCCAGTTCTTCACCACTGACTGGTAGGCGTTGAGGAAGAACCGCTTGAACAGATAAATCACCAAAACATAGAGAAGAAAGCGAATTGCGATATGCGGATACTCAGGGGAGGGGAAAAGCCGACCCAGATAGAAGCTGAGGGCTATGATCATCATGGCGATGTTGATCGAGGTGAGAAAGGTGAAGGACCACTGCATGATGCTCAGCTTGGTCAGTGGCTTGAGGAGAATGGCCACCAGAATGAACAAGAGTATGGTGAATCGTGAGAGGCCGGTCAGATCCCCTTGGATGTAGAACCAGAAGGAACTGCCGATATTGGTGGCAAAGGCCAAAGCCATGAAGAGGATGGTTTTTCTGCGACCCTCCAACTTGGTTTTGGTCAGGGTGAAGAGCAGGAGCATATACATGAGCGAGGAAACCAAGCCCCGCAAGAAGTCAGGAAGGAGTGTTCTCATCGCAGCCTCCGTTGTCCTGCATTGGACAATGTGAGCTTTGGAAGGAACGGGCTGGGTGTACGGTGTATGCGAAACCCTCTCTTTGAAGTTTGGACCATACGTTTTCCTTACTGGTTCGTGTGAGATGTATGTAATAAGAGGTTATCCAAATCCTGACTCGACTGCAAGAAAAAACGGTGCGGATACGTACCGTGCAGCCTCACGCGCGCGCTCACGTATGCTTGTCATCCCGTTTCACAGAAAAAGCAAGATGGGGCATGTCTACACCACGATAGTGTTTGGTGAAACGCGTTCGTACCTGCATGCCGGCCCTCATCGCCACGTGCATCGATGCACTGTTCGTATCACGGATGATGGAGTACACCTCCTGGGCCTGTAGGACCGAAAACGCATAGTGCTTGCAGGCAATGGCAGCTTCTGTTGCATACCCCTTGCCCCAGTACGCACGGTTGAACAGATACCCAATCTCCAGGACTTTGGTGTCGCCGATGCTTTGCCAGGTAAGCCCTGCCTGCCCTACCATGGCCCCGGTCTCTTTGAGGACAACTGCCCAGAGGCCGAATCCATCCTCTTTGTATCGCTTCAGATTCCGCTCAAGCCACGCTTGTGTTTCCTCATCCGAAAAAGGCCCTTCATACGCATACATGGTCTGGGGATCCTGCAGGATTGCAGACAGCATCGGATAGTTTTCCTGTGTCAGTTCCCGAAGCAGCAGACGTTCCGTTTCAAGGATGATCTTCATGGTTTTTCCCCTTATGACTGAGGATTGCATACTAGCAACGGTTCCTTGGTCTGGGAAGAGGTGGTCAGAGGAGCTTCTTGTTTCCTTTGGAAAGATTCACCACCGCGAAAATGGACGTGCCGAGGATCAGGAGGAAGGAGATGGCGTTGATCACCGGGGTCGACCCATCGCGTACCTGCATGTACATGTTGATCGGAAGCGTAGCCTGCGAACCGACGAGGAAGATGGTGGTGTTGAAGTTCTCGAACGACATCAGAAAAGCCATTGCCGCCCCGCCTATGATGGAGGGTCTGAGATACTTGAGGGTGATGAACCACAAGACCTCAGCCTTGTTCGCTCCCAGGTTGTAGGCTGCTTCCTCCAAGGTCCTGTCGAACTTTTTCAGCCTTGCTGAAACGACCAGGGCAACGATGGTGGAGATGAATGAGGACTGGCCGAGCACTACCAGAGGAAAGCCGGGGCCGAGGAACGGTACATAGATGTTCAGATGGTCCTCAATGAACAGGCCGATGGTGTTGGAGAACATCAGGATCGAGATGCCCAGGATGACGCCCGGAATGACCAAGGGAGCTATCATCAGAAAGTAGAGTGCTCCCTTGAAGCGGAAGTTCTCTTGCTCAAAGAGAAAGGCAGCACAGGTTCCCAGGAATGTGGAGACGATCATGACGGCGAAGGCCACCTTGAACGAGGTGAACAGGCTCCTGAGATTCGTCTGGTCATGGAAGATGCCATACTTCTTGGGGCCGTTGCCGAAGAACCAGTCGAGGGTGGCTCCTTGCCAAGGAAGGGAAGGGTACATGGAGTCGTTGAAGGCAAGCACCATGGTTACCACCAACGGGGCAAAGAGGAAGATGAAATAGAGGACGATGAAGAGAGTGAATCCATATCGGTACTTCTTCGAGGAAGGCAAACTTCTGATCATTTTTTCACCACCTCCTTCAGGTTTTGTTTAGTCAGCTTGAGCAAGATCCAGATGATGAGCGAGGAGAGGGCAAGAAGGAGGAATCCGAATGCTGCCCCCTGGTTCCAGTTGAAGTAGAGGATGATCTGGTTGTAGATCTGCTCGGTGAACCACAGCGAGTTCTTGCCTCCCATAAGGTTCGGGGTGAGATAGCTTCCCAGCACCAGCATGAAGACGATGATGCCGCCGTTGACGAGACCCGAGGCACAGTGGGGAATGATAATCGTTCTCCAGATGGCCAGCTTGGAGGCTCCCAGGTCATAGGCAGCTTCTATGATGGAGTTGTCGAGGTCATCCATCACCCCGATGACGGGCACCACCATGAAGAGCATGCTGGTGTACACAAGCCCCATGATCATGGAGATGTCGTTGTAAAGCATCTCAACCGGCTCCTTGAAGAGGCCGACGGAGACCAGGAAGTGGTTGAGGATGCCGCTCTCCCTGAGCAAGATCATCCAGCCATAGACGCGGATGAGTTCGCTGACCCAGAAGGGAACCAGGATGAAGATCATCAGGGCTCCGGTCATCCTTCCCCGCACCATCTTGGAGATGTAGAAGGAGACCGGCAGGGAGATGACCATCACCAGGAAGGTGACCAGAATGGAGTACCCTGCGGTGCGAACGAACGTAAGCCAGTAGATGGGCTCACGGAAGAAAGCCAGATAGTTGTCCAAGGTGAGCTTTCCGCTATTGGCTTTGGTGAAGGAGAGTCTCAGCAGTTCCAGATGTGGCAGTACGATCAAAAGAAAAAGCCACAGGACTACAGGGAGGAAGAAGAAGAGAAATCCCCATTTGATGTGTTGTCTATTCTTCATCATATAACTTCCAGTCACTTCGTCTGAAGCAGATGGTCTTGTTCAGGTCCCACCCGACCTGGATGCGATCGCCACTACGGATAAAGTCATACTCCCGTGTCTGGGGGAGGGCCACCACCAACTCGCCGTCGGTTCCCAGCGGCTTGACCATCAGGCGGCTGTTGCCTCCATCAAAGAGGATGGAGGTGACGTCAACCGGGACCGTCTGGAAGTTTTCCCGACCCTCCCCTGGGTTGATGATGACCGCTTCAGGGCGGATGAAGAGGTCATACTCATCCTCCGCTCCACTCTCCTCAAATTTCTGGGCGAGTTTGAAATCGTAGCGGTCTGCATAGCGGGCGACGGTATCGCCTTCTGCATCACGATGCAGTTTCACTCTCAGCTTGTTGTTGTTTCCCACGAACTGGGCTACGAATGAGGACTTGGGTTCATGGTAGAGCTCTTGCGGAGAACCGATCTGCTCAAAATGGCCGTTGTTCATCACTGCAACCATATCGCTCATGACCATGGCTTCGCTCTGGTCGTGGGTGATGTAGACGAAGGTGGTTCCCACCTGCGATTGCAGTGTCTTGAGCTCCACTTTCATATGTTCCCGCAGTTTTGCATCGAGGGCGCCCAAAGGCTCATCGAGCAAGAGTACGCTTGGTTCCATGATCAGGCATCGCGCGATGGCAATGCGTTGTTTCTGACCGCCGGAGAGCTGGCTGATCTGTTTCTTGCCCGATTCGGGAAGCCCGACCCGCTCCAGAAGCGAGCGGACTTTCCTGTCGACTTCAGGACCTTTCTCTCCTCTTCGGCGCAAGCCGAATGCAATGTTCTCATGGACATTCATCATGGGGAAGAGTGCCAGATTCTGGAAGACCAGGTTCACCGGCCGCTTATTGGGGGCCACCCCGTCCATGTTCTTGCCATTGAACAGGAGCGTTCCCCCATCCGGCTTGTAAAAGCCGGCGATCATGCGCAGCAGTGTGGTCTTGCCGCATCCGGAGGGGCCGAGAATGGAGAAGAATTTGCCGTCTTCCACTTCAAACGATACTTGGTCAACTGCGGTGAAATCACCAAATCGCTTGGTGACGTTTTGTACTGAGAGTGCACTATCCATACTGTTGTTTACCTTGCAGAAATGCCGATGGCTGGTGTTCAGCCATCGGCACTATGCTGTCAGATCTGTCAGCGGGCAGCTTTGATCTTGTCGAGTGTCTTTCCTTCCATCTCCTCAATCCCAGCCGGTACGGTTGGGTACCAGTTGATGTTCGCCAGGACTTCAGGGGGAAGACCACGGGTAAAGTTTGCCTTGATCTCCGGGTCCAGATAGTTCACTGCATCCTTGGATGCCGTACCGTAGGTTTCACGGTTGGTGAAGAACGCGGCGTTCTCAGCTCTCAGCATGAAGTCGATGTAGGCATAGGCTGCATCGAGGTTCTCACTCTTGGCCGGGATTGCAAAGGTATCAACCCAGGCAAGTGCTCCGCTGGTTGGGGCAAGATAATCGATGTTCGGGTTCTCGGAGTGCAGCTTCCATCCAGCCTGTTCCCAAGCCGATGCGGCCCAAACTTCTTCCGAGCGCAGTGACTGCAGAAGCTGGTCTCCGTTGTCCCAATAGGTCTTTACCGAAGGCTTGCCTGCGATCAGCACCTTTTCCATCTCGTCGAGGAACTTCTGGTAGGCAGCAGGATCGGAGTAGAGTGCAAACGGATCGTAACCAAGGGAGAAGCCCATGCCGATGAGGGTGGGTCTCTTCAGGCGGTAGGAGACTCTTCCTGCATACTTGGGATCGAGCAAGTCCTTGAAGTCCTTGATGTCGGGGGCTTTCGCCTTGTTGACCACCAGGCCTTCCGTCCCATAGACATGGGGTACTGCATAGGATTTGCCATCCACCAGTGTGTTCTTCTTCACTGCCTCAAGCAGGGAAGGGTCGATCTGGGCGGTATTCAGGCGGGTATAGTCTATCGGCTGGTAGATACCGTATTGCTCCACTACCGAAGAGATGCGGTCTTGGGAAGGTTGGGCAAGGTCAAACCCACCGCCACGGGTTGCACGGAGTTTGCTGATCATCTCCTCGTTGTTGCTGAGGGTCACCTCAACCTTGTAGCCGGTTTCTGCGGTGAACTTGTCGAGCAGCTCCTGCGGAGCATAGCCAGACCAGGTGATGACACGCAGTACGGGATTCTTGGTTTCTGCAGCAGCTTGGGCAAAGAGCATTCCGCCCACTACCACCAGGACCATGAGCACAAGAACAACTTTCTTCATACGGAGTCCTCCTCTAGGATTATGAGGTTTCCCTGCTTTGCTGCTGCACTTGTTTGGATCCACTTGCAGGTTGTGCCTCGTCCTTATGGTAGGTGGTGCTATCTTCAAAGTCAATTCCAAAACAGGAAAGATAAAAGTGTTGATGAGTGGATGTATAGCTTCTCATTCAGTTTCTGTATGACAAGAAACCATTACAGGATAGGGAAATGATTTTGGCTTCGGTTCTGGGGTTGGGTACTGGGCGGTTTGCTGGTTTCTCCACCGCATTCCTTTGGGGAAATCCGGAAAGTCTATGTCTGGAAAGGAAAAATACGAGAAAGGAAAGAGGTATATGAGAAATCCGTGAATTCGGGTTGCCCCACACGGCACAGTCCCTTTGGTCATGGCATCGCCTGCAATACGGGAATTTGCATGAGCCTACTCAAGATAGTATGAAAAGTATAGAGGAAAATAAGACTAATGCGAGGGATGCCTATGTACCGAAAGAGGGCACAACGTTAGTTCAAGTGGTATATAAATATATATAATATATGTAATTGTTATTCTTCTTGACTTCACTTTTCCTGATACTATACTGAAGTTGAGTTGGTACAAAAACAAACTAACCGACAGATAGGAGATGTCAATGGACAGTCCTCGGAGAACAAGGCTCATCAATTCCTCGAGAATCATACACCGTTTGTGGATAGAAGATGAGTTGAGCCGTGCTGACTTGGCTGCTCGGCTGGGACTGAATCGTTCGTCTGTTTCCAATATCGTTGCGGACCTCATGCAACGGGGCATAGTAAGGGAAAACGAAATCATTGATCCAGGTCCCAAAGGGGGGAGAAGAGCCATAGGGATTACGTTGAACAAGGAGTATTTCCATGTAATCGGTATTGAGATCCGTTCGGATTCCTCTACTGCTCTCTCCGTTGACTTGGAAGGAAAGGTTCTGTTCTCAGAGACTCAGCCGAAAGGTTTCAATGCCAAGAATTTCGGTCCGGATGCCAAGGCCTTTATAGCTGAGCTGGCCCAGCGGCTGCAAAGCATGGGCCGTCATCTTTTGGGTGTTGGCCTTGGTTTCTCAGGCATTGTTGATGCAGAGAGGCAACAGATCATTCGTTCCGTTTCCCTGGATTTCACCAAACCCTTTGATTTCTCTACCGAAGTAGCATCAGCGTTTCCATTTCCGGTATTCCTGGAAAACGATGCCAACTGCGGGGCATGGGGTGAGGTCATCTTCCAAAGGAAGCGAAAACTCAGGAACTTCCTTTTTGTTTTGATTGAATTCTGGAAAGCCTACGATGCCCAAACAGGATTGGCCAGGCCAACCGTCGGGCTTGGCTTCGGTTTTGATGGGAAAATCCACCGGGGCAGTCATAATCAGGCAGGCGAGTTCAAAAGCGTACTGAACCGCAATCCCTTGTCATCAGAACAAGTGGAAGTGGATAGGACCATTTCCGTGACCGACGATACGGGTGCTTTGCATAGGTATTTGGGTGAAGTATGCGAGAACCTGGCATTTCTCATCAATACCCTGGATATTGCGCATGTCTTCATAGGAGGAAATGTGGAAACCATCGAGACGGTCATGCCGGAAATGCTTCGTTCTGCACTGAAGGCAAACTCTCTGGACCACAGCGATGAAGGGATCCAGATTCAGTTTTCCTCACTTGGGTATCAGGCCGTCTCCTTCGGGGCAGCAGCGCTGGTTCTCGACAAGGTGTTGATGAATCTGGAACCACTTTCAGAGTACGCAACCCAAAAGGAACTTCCGCTTTTTCATCTCTTGGCATAAGCCGATGATTCCTTCTTGTGAAGGATGGTATAAAAATGGAGGACTACTATGAACATGAAACGGTTGCTCAGCACGATTCTCATTTCGTTGCTTCTCGTTCCTGCCCTGCTGTTTGCTGCAGGCACCAAGGAACAAGCAAAGGATTCGGCGGGTGATGGCATCATCACGTTGTCTGTCTATCACTTCCTTGATCAGACAGATAAAACCACAGCGCCCAATTTCCAGTATCTGGTTGACGTCTTTGAGAAGGCAAATCCGAATATCAGACTTACCTTCGAGTATGGATATGGGGAGGCCTTCCACGACAAGTTGCAGACCATGGCAATGAGTGGGCAACTTCCTGATATCGTCCTGCTGTATCCTGGGGAACGGACAAGCCAGGTAACCAATGCAGGGTTGGTGCAGGACTTGCGTCCCTATCTGAGCGGGCATGAGGATGAGTTTGCCGATATGGCAATGCAAGGCCAGGGAGAGAACGGAGAGATCTGGGAACTTCCTGAAGATATCAGCATCACCTCCATCATGTTCACCAACAACCGATTGCTCAAAGAGCTTGGACTTACTTTGCCCAAGACCTATGAGGAGTTGCTGGCGCAGGGACCTGTCATCAGGGCAGCCGGCCTGATCCCGATTTCCATCGCCAACAAGGATGCATGGCCGATGCAATCATGTGTTGCGGGCATGCTGGTGGAACGAGCCTGTGGACTTCCGTGGTTCGACAAGGCCATTGCAGGAGAAGCGCGCTTTGATGATCCCGAGTTTGTGTATGCCCTGCAGATCATCAAGGATCTCACGGACAAACAGATGCTTTCCCCTGGAACCAACCAACTGGCCTATGGTCAGGGTCTTGACGATTTTGTCCAGGAGAAAGCTGTCTACTTCATCGATGGCGGCTGGACCGTGAACAATATGGTCGGCGAGTTGACTGCAGAGCAAAAAGCCTACATGAGCTTGGAATCATTTCCTGATATTCCCAACCAGAAGGGCCAGAGTCTTTCCACCTCGGCAACGGCAGGACAAGGGTTCGGGATGAATGCAAAGCTTTCAAAGGCTGAATCAGACGCAGCTTGGGAGTGGATTTGGTTCTATTCCGGTCCCGAAGGCTCAGCGATCAGACAGAGATTCGGAAGACTTCCGGCCTACAACCTTGCAGAGCCCAAGGATGCTGATCCCATGATCCAGAAATTGGTGGCGTATGCGGGCAAGGTGCCGATGGGATATGTGATGGATTCAGTGCTAGCCGCTGAACCGATCGGCACGTTCAACATCAATCTCCAGAACATGATGTTTGGTACCAAGACTCCGAAGCAAGTCGCTCAGGAACTGGAGGCCATGGTAGCGGCCGTTGGCCGATAGGACATGATGATATCAGGCACTTCCCCTTGGTGGGGAAGCTGCCTGGCTTGCAGAAAGAGGAGTACCATGACATTCTCACAGCAAAAACGAATGAGCTACTATGCATTTCTTGCTCCTGGGCTGCTGTTGTTTGCCTCCATCATCATATTCCCGGTGGCATACAGCCTGACCTTGAGCTTTACCTCGTTCGGGGGGTATGGTACTCCAGAATTCATTGGATTGGGGAATTATGCCAAGATTATCAGTGATGAGGTGTTTCTCCACTCATTGAGGAACAATCTCCTGATTGTTGCCATCTCCGTATTCGGCCAGATTCCCTTGGGCTTTCTCTTAGCATATCTCTTGCACCGAAAGATGGTTCGCAACGGGGATTTTTACCAGACCATGATTTTCCTGCCCATCACCATCTCTCCGGTAGTGGTTGCTCTCTTGTGGAACCAAATCTTCTCCTCATCGGGAATGGTGGTGGCCCTGATACGGCGCTTGACTGGGGAGAGCCAGTATGTGATACGCATATTCGAAGACAAGCAACTGGCAATTCTTCCGATTCTCTTCGTCCTGCTCTGGATGCATACCGGAACCTATATGATCATCTTCTATGCAAATCTCCAGAAAATGACACCATCGCTTCTGGAAGCAGCCCAGATTGATGGAGCCAATGAGTCGCAGATGATGATGCGCATCATTCTCCCAAGCATGGTGGGTACCATTGCAACCACAGCAATCTTTGCAATCTCAGGAAGCCTGAAAGCCTTCGATCTGATCTATGCAATGACGGGAGGCGGCCCTGCCCACTTTACCGAAGTCATTGCCATCTATATGTATATCAACACCTTCAAATACTATAAGTACGGCTTTGGGAGTGCTGCATCCATGATCATCGTACTGCTGGCCGTCGGCTTGATTCTCCTGCTGCAATACATCAGCAGGAAGTTTGAGCGCAGGTTCGAGTAGGGGAGGGAGAAATGAGAAAACGATTGACCTTGGCGAGTGTACTCTCTTCTGTGCTCATGATTGCATTCACCCTGCTTACGATCATCCCTCTGGCATGGATGATACTGAGTGCTTTCAAACCCCATGCCCTGATCGTGCGCTATCCGCTTGCACTCCCCTTGTCTTGGTATGTGGACAATTTTGTTTTGTCCTGGACCCAAGGACACTTGGGAATCTACTTCATCAACAGCACCATCTACTCCTTTGTCGCTACGCTGCTGACCGTATTCTTCGCCTTGAGTAGTGGGTATGCCCTTTCCAAGTTTCCGTATAAGAGCAGTCGGGTCATTTCCCTCATCTATACGCTTGGGTTGCTCATTACGGTTCACTCGGTAATTGTGCCTTTGTTCATCATGGAAACGAAATTGGGGATATCCAACACCCGCTTGGGAGTCATCCTTCCCTATATTGCCTTCGGGCTTCCTTTCCAGGTGTTTCTTGCCACCACCTACATCAAGGGGATTCCTGATGCCATGCAGGAGTCTGCCATCATCGATGGGGCAACCTTCTTCCAGGTGTTTTTCAGGATTCTCATTCCGGTTGCCACCCCGATCATCTCGACCATGTTCATCTATACCTTCCTCGGCAACTGGAACGAATTCATTCTTGTCCTGACCTTGACCAGTGACCTTACGGTACGGTCCCTCCCTGTTGGCATCAACAGTTTTGCAGGGGGGATGTCACGGGATTATGGCTTGCAGTTTGCAGCTCTGGTGATCGGTACGGTACCGATGATCATCTTCTATTTGGTTTTCAAAGACAAAATCGCCCAAGGCTTTGCTGCCGGGGCACTAAAGGAATAATAGTATTCGTATGCCACACCCACTTCCTCTCATTCCCTATCCCTCTGATGTAGTGATGCTTGATGGATTGTTTCGCAACTCCAGGCGATTCTCTCTTTCTCTGGAACGCTCATGTGACCAGTCGTTTGCCGACAGTGCAATGCAGTATGCAAAAGAGCTTTTGGACAGGGATGCATGTCTTGCGTCTTCAAAAGAAGCAGCGAATCTCAGCATACGAGTGGAGCCGAGCCTGCACGACAAGGAAGAGGCGTATACCTTGGAAGTGCTTCCTCAAAACGTAAGTATTGGTGCGTATGGCCATCAAGGACTATTCTATGCACTGCAAACCCTGCGTCAGCTTCAGCTTGCCTATCCCCAATCCATTCCTTGTTGCCGGATAGACGATTCCCCATCTCTTCGTTGGAGGGCTTTCATGCTGGATGTTGCCCGATCATTCTGTCCTGTCGGGGAAATCCGCCGGATCATTGATATCATGGCATCATTCAAACTGAATGTGCTTCATCTCCATCTGAGTGATGACCAAGGGTGGAGAGTTGCACTTGATGCGTATCCTGAGCTTGGTGATGAGAAATCAGGTCGGTATACCAAGCAAGAGCTCAAGGAACTGGTGGAGTATGCATCGGTCCGACAGGTCATGATCATTCCGGAAATTGATATGCCAGGGCATGTTACTGCCGCCCTGCATGCCTATCCTATGGTTAGTTGCACCGGAGGGCCTTTCAGCATACCCAAAGGGGAAGGGATATTCCCAGACATACTCTGTGTAGGAAAAGAGGAAACACTGGATTTCGTGAAAATGGTGCTGAAAGAGATTGCTTCCCTCTTTCCAAGTCCCTATATCCATCTGGGCGGTGACGAGATTCCCTTGGAACGCTGGGCCACGTGTCCGGATTGCCAGAAAAGGAAGCAAGCATTGGCCTTGTCCGATGAGAAATCATTGCTCAGGTGGTTTTATCGGGAGATGACACACTATGCGAACTCGTTGGGAAAGCAAGTGCTCCTGTACAATGATTATGTTGACGATACCTATGACCAGTCCATCATCACCCAGATATGGAATCCCTTGTTGGATGGCTCACAGTCAGAACACCAAGCGATTTTGAGTGACTATTTTCACTCCTATCTGGATATGGATCATACATTGCTCTCATTGCATCGGGTATATAAGCTGGGAGAGATGCTGCAACCAGGGAATCAGGCACGGGTGATGGGTGCAGAACTCATGCTCTGGACAGAATATATTTCCACCCGTGAGGAACGCGACCTGCATCTGTTCCCCCGCTTGCTGGCAGGATCAGAGATATTCTGGACTCGTAAAGACATGCATGAGTATCATCGGTTTTTGGGTACCTGCTCCCAGTACGGCAAGCTGTTTCTGCCTCCCCATACGAGTATCACACCGAGACATGCGTGGGATCCTCCCCTTATCCGGCAATTCATCAGCCGATGGAAGCGCAAGCGCCGGGTAAAGCGTAACAGCAAGATGGCAGGTATCTCCTTTGCTTGAAATGTGAGCAAGCTTTCAATTGGTCATCTAGTTCCAACTGCTACAACCATACAGCCCAGTCCCCGAAGTCATGGATGCCACTGCCATGGCGAAGGTTGCCTTGGGCATCCAACTCCTGAAATGCATTGCGCATTCGCACCAGTATTTCTGGTTGGATATCCAAGCTATGGTGTGCCGGGAAGACCCGTTTTGCAGGCAAGGCTGCTATCTTTTTCAGGGAAGTGAGATAGGCTTGGGGATCGGTGGAAGGGTAGTAGGCGAAGAGGGTATCCTTGTAGACCAGATCCCCGGTAAACAGGTAGCCTCGCGCTTCTTCCCAAAAACACATGTGTCCAGGGGAGTGCCCCGGGGTGTGCAGCACCTTGATGATTCTTCCTCCCAGGTCGATCTCATCCCCATCCTCAAGGATCCGGGTGGGGTTGCCTTGAAAGAATTCATAGCTTGCAACGTCATACCCGGCAGGGGCTTTGCAGCGATCCATCACCATGTCCCTGATTTGTTCCAAGGAGAGGGGGAATTCTCCGTTGAGCCAGTTCAGCTCGTCCGTATGGGCGTAGAAATCAGGGAAGTATGTATGACCGCCGATGTGGTCCCAATGGATGTGTGTTGCCACGGCTGCCACGGGCTTCTCCGTCAATTTCACCACTTGCTCGCTGATATTGCAGATTCCCAATCCCGTATCGATGAGAAGACTCTTTTTGGAGCCATTCAGAAGATAGCAATGGGTTTCTTCCCAATGCCGGTATTCACTGAGGATGTACGTGTCTGGATCTATGGTGTCTCTGGTAAACCAATCGTTCATATAGCCTCCCACTGAGTTGCGGGGCATGCCAGATGATGCAATGCCTCTCTGAGCGTATCACCCTGCGCCGAGGATGCAAAGCAGGGTTGGTCCATTTTCTGCTTCCTTTTGTGCATTACCTTGCCTTGAACGAGAGGACATCACCAAACGTACCATCATGGTACCGATAGGAGGGGCAGGAACGTATCATTTCATAGGATCCTTCTGTATAGCAGTTGATAACCTTTTCCCAAAAATGCACGGAAGCCTCATTCTTAGGATGGCATCCGATCTCCCATCCTCCTGCAAACGAATCGAAGATGGAGGTGGCGACATAGCTTCCGACTCCGCAGCACCGATACGGATATAAGACAAAAAATTCAGCCATGGAGTAGTCGTAGTTCTTGTGCACGATGAAACCATCATTGTCAAAGAGTACAAATCCAGCCCAGTTCTCACCGACTGCGATGAGATAGGCTTGATACCCCTCTTTCGTCCAATAGTCTGATGCGTGCGTCTCGAATGCAAACTCCCCGTCTGCATTCACTGCAAGCTTGTTGTATTGCGACCATTCGTAACAGTACATTTTCAGCAGGTTTCTCAAGACCGTTTGTTCGTGCATGGTCGTCTTGGCAACCCTCACGAGTTTTATTTCGCCCTGTTCCATGTATATCACCACATCATGAAGACCTGTCCGGTCTCCCTGTTCCTTTCTTCAGGCTAATGCAGTCTCACTATGCTCGGTGTCCTATTCCCTGTCCATAGGTTGGCAAGCAATGTGGATTCCTGACATATGTTCAGGTATAGTTGGAGATACGGAAAAAGGGGTCAGTCGTATGAGTTTGAACATTCTCGTAACCGGGGTAGCTGGAGGCATGGGATTTGCAGCCTGTGAACTATTGGTTGCCTCCGGCTATACCGTGTTTGGGTTGGATTGTCAGCAGCCTGGGGAGGATTTCTCCTTCCGGTTTCTTGCTGCTGATATAACAGACAGCGCACACCTGGAAGCTGCGTTTGCCTGCATCAAGGAAGAGGCTGGATCACTCAAAGCAATATTACATTTTGCGGGGGTGTATGACTTGAACTCTCTGATAGAGATTCCCGAACCTGAGTTCATCCGTATGTTTGATATCAATTTGTTTGGTGTGTACCGCGTCAACCGTCTCTTTCTCCCCTTATTGGAACCTAACGGAAGGATCATCATCACCAGCAGCGAACTTGCCCCTTTGGATCCTCTTCCGTTCACTGGTCTCTACGGAGTTGCCAAGACAGCGCTTGAGCGCTATGCCTATTCGCTTCGTATGGAACTTCAACTTCTCGGATACAGGGTGTCCGTAATCCGTCCGGGAGCCGTGGAAACAGGGCTCTTGCAGGTTTCAAAAAATCGATTGGATTCCTTTTGCGGAAACACAAAGCTGTATTCCTGCAATGCCGCCCGATTCCGGTCGATTGTTGACCGGGTTGAATCGCGCAGCATCCCCCCTCAGGCTATCGGAAACCTGGCATTGCGGATACTCCAAGCCAAACATCCGCGATATGTCTACACCATCAATTGCAATATCTTGCTCAGGCTCATGCATCTTCTGCCTCATTCATGGCAAACGGGAATCATCAGGCAGATACTTCGCTAGGGGACGTATCACCAAAGAAGGTTCCTTCAGCAACGATGGATACATTTCCGCTGACAATCATATTTCCTGTTTCTCTCTCTTTCAGAATACGCAGTTCGCTTGGCCTTCCGACAAATCGTCCTTGGTGCAGGATGATTTCTTCCCCTTCCCTGTAGGCGCCGTGTTCACACAGGTATGCCCCTACCGGTCCAGCCGCGCTGCCTGTTGCAACGTCTTCCAATCCACTGAAATCCCATGTTCTGCCTTCCATCATATGCATGGCAATCACATAGACAAACTTTGCACCATAGGAGGCAACCAGCGATTCATAGTCTGATGAGAAAATTCCTGTGTTTCCGAACCCGCTGCGAACAGGTACTATCAGGTAAGGTAGGCCTGTTGTGACGACTTGCAAAGGATATCCTGGAGCAAGATTGTCCACATCCAACCCAAGGGGTTCGATCAGTTTCGGATAGTCGGATACGGGAATGTGGCCGAGCATTGTTGCTGCTCCCTGGTTCATCCTGCAGGTGTACTCGTGCTTGCCGTCGATTGCCGAACTGGCAACAGAAACATCCTTGCCATTCAGATGAAACAGAATTTCCGCATTCTCTTTCCCCACATGGGCCCTGTGTATCACAGCAGCAGCACCAAGCACAGGATGTCCCGCGAAGTCCAATTCTTCATCTTTTGTGAATATTCTTGCTCTGTATTCGCAATCTTGGAGATGTTTCAAGAATATGGTCTCATATTGCTTCATCTCCCGAGTTATCCGAAGCATGGTTTCAGGGGTGGGAAACTGGCTGCAAACCAAAACGGTCAATCCATTTCCTGTGAGTGGGCCTTTTGAGAAAACATCAACATGGTAATACTGCAACTATCTGCTCCCAATCGCTTTTCTGCATCCAAGATAGTAAAAGAAATCGCTGCAATGCACAATCTTCTGGCATGCAGGCCTTCCCTGCTGTGGGGGAGAGCCTATTCGGGAAGATGCCCGAAGGTCTGTATGTGCTCGAGATCATGATCCCAATCAGCCTTGTCAGCAATGAAAATATGTCCATCGGGTCGGATGTCTGTCTTGGTGTCAAGACATCCTGCAGGGACTACCAGCAATTTCCCGTTCTGCTGGAGATTGGGGAGAGCTGAACCGCACTCCATGCAAAAGCTTTTGATATGGCCACTTGACTGGTAATCGAAAGTCCTGACCAGTTCTTCACCCGTCAGCCAATGCAGCGTTGCGGATGAGGAAAAGAGATTTGCAGCATGGGCAGACCCCGTGTCCTTACGGCAATATCTGCAATGGCAGAGGTAGAAGCTCTGAAAATCACCTTGTATTTCGAAGGTGACCTTCCCACAAAGACAAGATCCTTTGTGCTGATTCATACATGACTCCTCCTCCCTATGATGCCTGTGTTTGGGGGTAGTGTCCAGCAGGGCAACATCCTCTTGCCTCGTTTGCCGGGCTTTGCTTGCCCAGGATAAGGCTCCTTCCCAGTGAGGGAACTCATCTGGGTTTGCTGAGAAGTGTGGTTGACAGAGACGAGCAACTTCCCTATGCTGGCACCCATCAATGTGATGCGGGGGGACTCTTCGGAGTTGAGAAGGTAGAACCTGACCCTTGGAACCTGGCAGTTAACACTGGCGTAGGGAAGCAGATGTATCCACTTCGGATATTCGTCTCCCTACGGGGAGATTTTTTTATTTACGAGTGATGCGGGGGGACTCTTCGGAGTTGAGAAGGTAGAACCTGACCCTTGGAACCTGGCAGTTAACACTGGCGTAGGGAAGCAGATGTATCCACTTCGGATATTCGTCTCCCTACGGGGAGATTTTTTTATTTACGAGTGATGCGGGGGGACTCTTCGGAGTTGAGAAGGCAAAACCTGACCCTTGGAACCTGGCAGTTAACACTGGCGTAGGGAAGCAATACATCAATCCGAATCATTGGTGGTACTTGTCCTTTCCAGCAAGTGAAACATATGAGGAGGATTCGAAATGAACCATGTATTGACCATCGCAGGCTCGGATTGCAGCGGCGGTGCAGGCATCCAGGCAGACATGAAGACCTTTGCTGCCCATGGTGTGTATGGGATGAGCGTCATTGTCTCTGTTGTTGCAGAGAACACACAACGGGTGATAGGTGCACAGGACATCTCTCCCACACTGATAGCTGAGCAACTGCAGGCAGTGTTTGAAGACATTCGTGTAGATGCGGTCAAAATCGGAATGTTGCCTTCACCCGCAATCATGGCGTGTGTGGCCGAGAATCTGGAAAGGAGACGACCCCGCAACATCGTACTCGATCCTGTGATGATTGCCAAAAACGGCTATCCTCTCATGGACTCCCGCTTGGCTGAAATTTTGGTCGCTCTGGTATTCCCGCTGGTGGATGTGGTGACGCCAAACATACCGGAAGCCGAAGTGCTTGCAAACATGACTATCTCCTCAACAGAAGCTATGGAAACAGCTGCACGCATCATTCATGCATACGGTCCTCGGTATGTGGTTCTGAAGGGAGGCCATCGTTCTGACGATGCTGCTGACCTTCTGTATGACGGAAACACGATGCACTGGTTGCGAGCAAAACGGATAGAGACCAAGAACACCCATGGGACGGGGTGTACCTTCTCGTCTGCAATTGCAGCGAATCTTGCAATGGGAAAACCCATCGACGATGCGGTCAGAGATGCCAAGGCATATGTAACCATGGCTATCGCTCATGCGCTGACCATCGGAAAAGGGTGTGGCCCGACACATCACTTCCACGATCTCTACAAGTATGGATTACCCAGGCAAGGAGCACAGAAATGAATACACAACAGATGCATGCAACCTGCGGGCAGATCTTGCAGGCCGTTCGCGAGAAGAAACCCATCGTACATCAGATCACCAATTACGTCACGGTACAGGATTGTGCCAATATGGTACTTGCTTTGGGCGGTTCTCCCATCATGGCGGATGAGATGGAAGAGCTGTTTGACATCGTTCAGCTGAGCAAGGCATTGGTCCTCAACATCGGGACGCTGAATGAGAGGACCCGGGCATCCATGCTTATGGCTGGCCGCTATGCACAGCAAGCCGGTATTCCCATTATCCTTGATCCAGTGGGATCGGGAGCTTCCCGATACAGGACTGAGACTGTGCAGAGCCTGATATCTGCGGTGATGCCCACCGTGATCCGGGGAAATCTCTCTGAGATTCGCAGTGTTGCACAACTAGCCAGTCACACCTCAGGAGTTGACGCCGCACCTGTAGATGATGCAACCGGAATCGAGGAAACCCAGGAGCTTGCCTATAGTTTGGCCCGGAAGCTGGGTTGTGTGGTAGCCATTACCGGCAAGACGGATAGTGTCTCGGATGGTTCATCCATCGCAGCCATTGGGAATGGGCATCAATCACTGACCCGTATCACGGGAACAGGGTGTATGAGCAGTGCATTGGTAGGAACTTGCTGTGCAGTGACGGACGATTTCTTTGGTGCCACGGTCACGGCGCTTCTGTGCATGGGAATTGCCGGTGAACTGGCAAGCGTTCATACCGGTTTGGGGGTGTTCCATGCCTCGTTGTTTGACCATATCAGCACAATCGATGGTAAGTGCCTGATGGAAAAGGGGAACCTATATGTCAGATAGTAGTCATGCAAAGGGTTTTACGAACAGATCCTTGTTTTTCCTATGGGCTGGAGCGGCAATTTCTGTTGCTGAGATTCTTGGAGGAAGCGCGTTGGCTTCTTTGGGAATGGCTGCAGGTTTGCGAGCCATTCTTGTCGGGCATCTGGTCGGTGGCGTCCTGCTGTATTTTGCTGCCCTCATGAGCAGTACCTTGCGAACCTCTGCAATGGAATCGACACGGTTCTCCTATGGAAAACAGGGATCGTACCTTTTTTCGGGGTTGAATATCCTTCAGCTGGTTGGCTGGACTTCCATCATGATGCTCCAAGGTTCGAGAATCCTCGATCAAGTGACCACCTCGCTGTATGGCTATAGCAATCCCAGCCTCTGGATGATTGCAATAGCCGTAGGCATTTCCCTCTGGCTGGTAGTTCTTTCCCGCCACCGGGTTGGAGTCAACGGCGTTGTGGTCATCCTGTTGCTCATCTTGGGCTTATTCCTGGCTCTTCGTCTTTTGCACGGTCTTCCTTCCGTTGCCATCCAAGCATCATGGCCTCAGGTTACCTTCTGGCAGGGCGTGGAATTGAACATTGCCATGAGCCTCTCTTGGCTTCCCCTGATCGGGGATTACACCCAAGATGCCAGACAGAAGAGAAGCGGCCCGTTGTGGAGCGCCATTGGCTATTCGATTGTCGGGAGCTGTATGTTTGCCTTGGGACTTGGCCTATCCCTTGGTACCG
The DNA here is from genome assembly GCF_963667405.1 of uncultured Sphaerochaeta sp. Lineage (NCBI taxonomy): Bacteria > Pseudomonadati > Spirochaetota > Spirochaetia > Spirochaetales > Sphaerochaetaceae > Sphaerochaeta > uncultured Sphaerochaeta sp. The sequence continues at coordinate 651,897 of NZ_OY763408.1, forward strand.
GTAGTTCTGACATCGCCATGATGCTGACCATTTCTGGCTTTGGTTTGGCTTCGCTTTTCATCGTATTCTTCTCCACGGTGACCACCACCTATCTTGATGTCTATTCAGCATGTGACAGTTTTCTGAACATCGTTCCTTCCGGGTCCCACCGAAGCCTCTCGCTGGTCGTCACGTGCATCAGCTTGCTCTTGGCCTTCTTGGTTCCCTTGGACACCATCGAGCCGTTTCTCTATCTCATCGGGGCAGTTTTCAGTCCCCTCTATGCAATCGTGCTGTCGGATTACTATATTCTGCGGCGAGCCTCCTCTGCGGGCAAACCTTGGGATTGGGAGAACCTCGGGATATGGGTGGCGGGAGTGATCCTGTATTTCCTCATGCAGAAATTGCTTGTCGATGTAAGCAACTCCCTGCTTATCTTCCTGGTGATCGGCTCGGCAAAGGCCCTCTTCAAAAGGAGGCATCATGGTGCATGAGGTTGACTATACCCTGTATCTGGTTACGGTCCGGATGCTTGTGGGAACACAGACACTGCAACAATGCATTGAGCAGGCACTTGCTGGTGGGGTCACGCTGGTGCAATTACGGGAAAAACATTTGGATACCGATTCTTTCATCGAGTTGGGCAAACCGGTCAAGTACCTCTGTGATGCACACAATGTCCCCCTGGTGATCAACGACCGGGTGGATGTTGCTCTGGAATTGGGTGCTGATGGGGTGCATTTAGGGCAAGGGGACATGGATGCTGCACAGGCACGTGCCCTGTTGGGACCTGATCGCATCCTGGGCGTATCGGCAACAAATGTGGAAGAGGCGCTCAAGGCTGAGGCCGATGGAGCAGACTATCTGGGAGTGGGAGCGATGTTCACCACCCTGACAAAAGCGGATGCATCGTATGTCTCACTGGAGACATTGGCTGCAATCCGCGATGCTGTGCAGCTTCCGATCGTGACAATCGGGGGGATGGATGAACGAACCATTCCCCTATGCGGTCCGTGCAAGGTGCAGGGGTTTGCAGTTGTTTCCGCTCTTGTTTGCCAACCTGATGTCTGTCTTGCTGCCAAGCGACTGAAACACTGCGCAATGGTCCATGCACAGCCAGTCCCCTCCAGATTGTGTGGAATCTGAAGGGTTGGTCTTTGGTGATGTGGTATAATTGCCTCATGGACATACCTACATGCAAGGAAGGTTTGCTATGCGGATACTGCTTATCGGCTATGGATGGCGCTCTCTTTTCTTCTTTCGGATCATCAAGGCTCTTCCTGACCGTTTCACCCTGGTGAAGTGGGTGCTTCGTACGCCCCAGCGGGCAGAGGAGGTGAGAACGCTTCATCAGGTGGAGACAAGCTGTGATGTTGCAGAGGCTCTCTCGTGTCCCCACGATCTGGTCATTCTGAGCGTTCCTTCTTCCAGCATGGAATCATTGTTGCTCCTGCTCATCAAACATGGGGAAACGGTTCTCTGCGAGACAGGGTTCACTGCGATGTCCTTGGAGAAGCTGAACGCACTGTATCATGCGTATGCAGCATCAACGAGCAAGGTGTTTGTTGCTGAACAGTATTACCGTTATCCCTATTACCACAGCTGTCGTGCAATCCAACCACTGTTGGGACCTGTTACGGAAGTGAGGGTTGCCAGCCTGCATGATCACCATGGGACAAGCCTCATCCGTCATTTCCTCGCCGAGCAGGGAGAACCTTGCACCATCAGCGCTGTGTGCCGTTCCAGCTGGATCGTCAAGACCGGAGCCCGTGATACGGTGGTGTGTTCTGGTGAGCGTATCCAAACCAAACGCACCGTGGCAGTGTTTGCGTTCGCTGATGGCAGGACAGGATATTTCGATTTTGCAGACGTGCAGTACCACAGCTGTATCAGAAGCAGCCACTTCAGCCTTTTCGCCGAGCGCGGTGAGATTGTTGACAACGAAGTCAGGTATCTCAATGCCGACAATGAGGGGATAGTGCAGACCATACAGCGAATTGAGGATGGTGGAAGCAACAACAATCCCCGCTCGCTGCGCGCCGTTACCTTTGGTGATACATACCATTTCAGAAATCCGTATTGGCCGCTTGGCTTCAATGATGATGAGATCGCCATCGCCTTGTGTATGGAGGATGCCTGCCGAGGAAAGGGGTATCCCTTGCATGAGGCACTGCAGGATTCCTACCTTGCCCAGTGCATGCACACAAGCTGCATTGAGGGAAGAGCCATTGAAACGCAGCCCCAAAGCTGGTCAAAAGCCTTTTCCCCTCCCTCGCTTCCCTGCTGATGGTTCTGATCCTTTGGTACGAGCAGCAGGAGTTTGTGCCTAGCGCGCCTTCTCTTGTCCGCGGGTGTTCATGGAAGTGCGGTAGATGATGAAACGATTTACACTGAACTCAGTGACCAGGTTGATCACCATGGTCCCCCCCAGTACGAGGTAGTCGGAGAACCCCTGGCGCACCAAAGCATCACCCCACCACGTGGACAGGGGGGTGAAAAGTGCGTAGTAGATGCCCAGCTGCAGCATGGCTTTGGGTATGTTGTTTGCACTCTTGAACGTGAAGCGCCTGTTGACGGTGAAGTTGTAGAGGACGCTGGCAATGAGTGCACTCAGGTAACTCGGCCAATAGGGCAGATGCATAAGTTCCTCGAGCAGGGTGAACACCACCACCTGGATGATGCCGGCACTGATGGAGAAGAGGGTGAACTTCCCGATTTGGACGAAATTCTCCTGCTTGCTCAACGCTGTTGTATCTTTGGTGTCCATGGGGGGTCCTTTATCGGGAAAGAGGTGTCCTGAATCCGAGTATAGCCTGTTTATTCTCCACGTCAAGGAATCGATTGGAAGAAACAGTATCATCGACGACACTGTATGATACTCCTTGCATGGACTCATGCAAATGTCCCGCAATCCAGATGTTTTGCTGCATAGAGCCCGATGAGCATGTAGCAGCTGCTGAGGATGAACACCAAGGGGAACCCCAGATAGGGGAGCAGCAGCCCGGCAAGCAGAGGGTACACGATATTCATCAGAGCCCCAGCACCTCCGATTCCTATATAGATGGGACGGTTCTCGTCGGTGGATATCTCAAGAAGTATGCCAACCGTAAGGATGTGAAGGAGTGCTGCACTTGCACCGCCAAGCAAGAAAGCAAGCGGATAGAAGCTGGGAACCGCCAGCAGCAGGAGTGCTGCAAGCGGGGTGAATGCACCAAGGACGATGAAGAAGTAGAGCAGGGGACGATAGCGCTGTCCCTTGCTGAACATGTTCACGAAGATGGTTGCAAGCAATGATCCCGAGAGCTGGAACAGGAGGAATGTTCCTGTTCTTCCTCCATCAAGGCCGTAACGCTTGTTTGCCATAACCACGAGAAAAGGCAAGGCGGAGAGTATCACCCCTGAGGTGTTCACCAACAGCAAGTAGAGCCGGATGTTGCGGTCGCCTCTGATGGCCTGTGCAAACATGCCAAGCCGCTTGGACAGACTCAGGTTGTTCTTCACCGGATGTTCGCCTTCTTTCAGCATCCAGAAGCCGCTGGTGGCAAACAGCAGCAAGAGGCTTGCCATCAGGAACAGCAAACTGTAGCTGTCAGGGTAAGAAAGGTAGGAAAGTACCAGCTTCACCACAACGGAACTGATGATCAAGCCGATGCTGCTTATCAGTTGCTTTTGGGTAAGGAGCTTCTTTCTCAGGGGTTTCTCGATGGTTCCCCCAAGGATATCGGTATAGGCAATGTTTGCCCACGCTCCGCTGAAGGAGAATACGGCTATCAAAAGCAGGATGAGCCAGATTTTCCAGGCAGCGGGTTCTCCCAGATTGCGCAAGAAGATTCCCAGGCTTGCCAAGGTCGCCACTCTCAGGTAGATGCCTCCCAGAAGGGCTGGTTTCTTGTGACGCAAACCCATGATGAAGGTAGCGAACAGCAACTGCATGAAGCTGGCGAAACCCACCATGATTGCGGTGAGCAAGCCAAGGTGGAAGGTTGTGGCCCCACTCTCGGTGAGCATGGCCGGAGCAACGGTATTCACGTCAATGAAGCTCATGGTCAGCGAGAGAAACAGGGCATGAATCATGAAAGCACGATAGTTGGTGATCCTCATCAGTACATCCCTTCTTACGTTGAATATACCAAAGTAATCTGGCTTTGGGTATTGCAACGCTGAAGGACGCATACATGCTGAAACGGGATGGTCATGAACCATGCTCCGAGGTCAAACAGATCTTCTTGATTAATCCGATGCTGACTGTGTATCAAGGTTTTCAGGCATAACCAATTCTTGCGAGCTGATGATGCTGCTGCCTTGGCTTGCATAATAGTGCAGCATCTCATCCAGTTTTCGTTTGTCATAGCTGGTGATGCAATCAGAAAGGACGGTTACGTCAAATTGGGCTTTGCACATGTTGTAGCAGGTCGATTTGACGCAAGCGACGGCATCCGCTCCTGCCAGGTAGAATTCACGGATTTCCTGGGCCTTGATGTAGTCTGCAAATGCTTCCGAGCTCAATGCGTTTCCTTTGTATTTCGTAAACACATGATCTGAGACAATCTTCAAGTCGGGTACGAATTCAGCTCCCTGCGTTCCGTGTTTGAATGTTCTCGTTCCCTCGGATAGATTCTCATGGCGTATGTACACCACAGGTGTCTGTGTTGCAACTGCCCAATCGATGGCGTTGTTGATGGCAGCGATGACATCCTTGTAGTTCTTTGTGATGTCATTCTGGATATCAATGATTACCAAGGCTCTCTTCTGCATGATCTTTCCTCCTGATCCATTGTTTTGTTTCCTGGTTCATTGTACGTTTGAATTGTTGACATCAGTATGGCAAGAATAGAAAAAGTTTGGAAAATCTGGAAGGAACTCTCAGATGAAAATTGACAGGCTCGTAAGCATCATCATGGTACTCCTCGACAAAGAGCGAATAGGGGCACAGGAGTTGGCAACCATGTTTGAGGTATCACTGCGCACCATCTACCGCGATGTGGAATCCATCAGCAGAGCAGGGATTCCAGTTCTCTCAACACCGGGAGTGGGCGGCGGCTTTGAGATCATGCAGGGATACAAGCTAGACAAAAAGGTATTCTCATCTTCCGACCTCTCGGCCATCCTGATGGGACTCTCCAGCCTGTCGGACATGGTGCGGGGGGATGAAGTGGTGAATGCCCTTGCCAAAGTGAGGAGTTTCATCCCGGCCGAAGCTGCGAAAGACATTGCGCTGAAAGCAAATCAGATCCACATCGACCTCAGTCCATGGATGGGCAACAAGGAGATACCCCTGAATCTGGAATTGATCAGGACGGCATTGCAGGAGAGCAAACTGTTGTCATTTGAGTATGTGGACCACCATGGGAACAGAACTTCCCGGACTGCCGAGCCCTACCAGCTTGTACTGAAAAACAGTCATTGGTATTGGCAAGGGTATTGCCGTGCCAGGAAAGACTTCCGCTTGTTCAAGCTTTCCCGCACAACAAAGCTACGAATCATGGAGGAGTGCTTCGTTGTGCGGGAGAATCCAAAACCCCAGTTGGATATCACCGATATGGTGGAATCCATGCAAACCTTCATCACCATCCGTATCCACAAATCTGTTCTGGACAGGATGCTTGAGTACTGTACCTATGAACAGTTCACCCTAGAAGGTGATGAGCACTATTTGGTCAGCTTTCCCTTCATCGAGAATGACTACCATTATGATATTCTGTTCAGTTTTGGAGCTGCTTGTGAGTGTTTGGAACCACCGCACATCCGTGCGGAGATGCAACGTCGCATCCTTGCCATGGCGGCTTTGTATGAATCTTGAAGCAGGGATATGCGTAGAACCTGCGAGGCAAAATATCTGAAGCAATACCATCAGGAATATGCCTATCTCATTGAACACCAGTTGGGAACGTACCTTGGTCTTGGGCTTGTGCCTGGAGAGGATCTGAACCTTGGGTGTCTGGAGGAAAGCATGAATAATCTGAATTCGGTGTTGTTGGAAGGCAATCTGGTACGGGATCCTGAGGAAGTGGTTCTCGGCGAGCAAGCAACTGAGATGGCAAAGTTCTCCATCGCCGTCAACCGATTCTTCCGCAATGCAAAGTCAGAGGCAGTGGAGGAGGTGATGTTCATCACCGTGCAGGTGTGGGGAGCCTTGGCAAAAAGTTGCCTGGCATACCTGCAGAAAGGCAGGGGAGTGCGGGTAGTGGGGAGATTGCGCCAGGAGCGCTGGACGGACAAGGACGGAGGAAACCGGGAGCGGATCATCGTGGTGGCCGAGCATGTGGAGTTCAGGAAAGACCCAAATACTGCAGGCAAGCCGGAGGATACGCAAGCGCTTGATGAACTTGACCAAGTGGTTGCATTCTGAGGATATCGTGCTCATGTTGGTGTATTGGCCTCCCTTGGTAGTGACAGGGGAGGCAGCTCCGTATTGCAGTGGCAGTCTAGGTGAAAGTCTCTCCAAAGCACGCACTGTTACTTCAAAAAGTGTGAACTATAGCGTAACCATATCTGATTGCCAAACTCTTTGGTGTCGATGTTAATACGATCAACTATCACCTGAAAGAGATTTACAATTCAGGGGAATTGATGGCTGAGGCAACTATTCGAAATTTTCGAATAGTCCAAACAGAGGGTTCAATAAAGATTTTCCCGATGGTGAGTTGCCAAAGGAGATCCAACCTTTCTGGACGCCAGAATGGTATTTCTATTCCCTTTTCTGGTGGAAAGCCCTCTGGGAGAAAGAACCTGGTATTGAGATAACCGAGTTCCGTGAAATGGCCTCATGCAAACAAGCTTGGGATGATTGGCTACAATCACCTAACCCCTATGCCAAAGAAGATCTTGTCATGATGGAAGCAGGGGTAGGGAAGTATTTCAATATCATCCAAATGGTAGCTAAGAAACGGTAACAAGATTTTTCAGGATAGGATTACAATCACTGTGCTCATAGATGAAGCAAAAGACTCCATACCCTCTCTTAGGTAATAAACACCCTGTTGGGACGTACCTCAAGAGCCAGGCCTGTGCCTGGAGGGGAAGTTGACCCATGGGGGTCAGGAGGATCAATGAATAATTTGAACTCAGTACTGTTGGATGATGGGTAGTCAGAATTATTCAATACAATAAGGATGCTTAGGATAATTTAGGTGGTTATTCGCTGTTTCTAGTGGGTAAGAATCAATCGCGTATTCAAAATTGGGAGGTGTTCTGCTATGTTTAGGGCAAGGAGCAAAGCAGATGATCGACCCGCATTTCCAGAAACTATTCGCCCTTGGGCTGAACATTGAGGAGCCCTGGCGCATCACATCAATCGAGATGGAGCCGGCCAAGAAGAACCCCTCATTGATGGAACTGCACATAACGGTCGATTTCGCAGAAGGGGCGAGTTTCCCGTACCCCGGATTAGAACAGACGTGCAAGGTCCACGACACCCGGGAGAGAACCTGGAGGCATCTCAATTTCTTCCAGTATCGCTGCTACATCACGGCGAGGGTTCCCAGGATCATCACGCCCGACGGCAAGGTGAGGACCGTTGAGGTTCCCTGGGCCCGAAGCGGCAGCGGTTTCACCTTGATGATGGAGGGGGTGATACTCACCCTTGTGAAGCACATGCCGGTCAGGACCGTGGCCCGGGAGATCGGCGAGCACGACACCAAGTTGTGGCGCCTGATCGATTACCATGTGGAGGAGGCCCTCAATGGCCAGGACTTCTCGGATGTCAGTGCGATAGGGGTGGACGAGTACAGCCACAAGGGGCACAACTACATCACGGTATTCCTATCCTATCCCGACGTCGTCACCGATGAGGCCGGAAGGCGCAGGCAGGTGGGGAAAGCAAGGGTTCTCTTTGTGACGGAAGGAAAAGACAAGGATGCCGTGAAGCGTTTCCTGAGCCGCTTTGAGGAGAGGGGCGGGAGAGCCGAGCAGGTGAAGGTTGCTACCAGCGACATGATCCACGGCTACCGCAGCGCCATCGAGGAGAGCTTTCCCAATGCTGTTGTCACCGTGGACAAGTTCCATGTGGTCAAGAATTGTTCGGATGCGGTGGACAGTACCAGGAAACGGGAGCTTCGCTGCAAGGACGCAGCAAAGGCCAAGGCGCTGAAAGAGACCCGGTACATCTGGCTGAAGAACCCGGACAATCTCACCGACAAGCAACGCGAGAAGCTCGACCAGCTGCTGCAGGTCGAGTACCTGGACACGGTGCAGGCTTATGATTGCCGGCTTGAGCTTCAGGAATTCTATGAAAGCTACCGTTCCTATGACGAGGACATGGTGTCTGCCTTTGAGCGGTTGACCATCAGATTCGCCAACTCAGCGGTCATGGAAATCCGCAAGTTCGCACAGTGCCTGACCAGGAATGCGGTAGAGATTCTCAACTACTTCCAGACCTTGAGGACCAATGCCATTCTGGAGGGGTTCAACTCAAAGATAAGCATCATCAAGAGTCGGGCGAGAGGCTTCAGGAACATGAGGAACTTCATGAACATGATCTACTTCGTCTGTGGAGAATTGTCTCTCCCCCTGCAGCCAATCATGTAGAGCTACCCACTATAAACAGCGAAAGGCCGTTATTATGTTGATAAAACCTTGTGCGACACATTGTTATGTAGAGTTTCAACAGATTTCTTTACATAACAATGGTGTTTACAAAACCCTTTTCCCATCCTGAACGGATGTTCGCGAACCGGGCGATGAAATTGTGGTGAAGCCTGAATCTGGTGAAAAGCTCCGACTGCTGTATGATGTTTGCATACCGCTTTGCTATTCCAGTTGCGTTGTCGAAGAGAATGCTGTAGGGAACCCCGCCCAGATAGGTGAAGAAGTCCTGTAGGCCTTGGCATACACATTCCCCGTTCTCCCCGGGAAGGATCTCATAGAGTGCTGTATTGCTGTAGGGGAAGGACATCACCAGATAGTGCTTGCGCACATAGCTGCCGTCGGTGTCGATGAAATCGGCCTGCCCGAAATCAGCTTGGGCTTCCCCCGGATGCCAGACCAGCTTCAGGGTACCGGGCCCATTGTTGCGTCTTCTCTCGTTTCTCCATGATTTCATGTATATGCGGACCAGGATGTAGGAGTGTTCTAGTTCCTTCGCCCCGCATTCCTCTACCAAATACTCATGCATCCTCTTGGCAGTGAAACGCTGCTTGTGGAAATACTCACTCTGCTTCTCCAGCAGGCCGTCGATGATGGGCTTGTACGGATCCAGTTTGCTCGGCCTGGTCTCTTTCGCATACTGTTCGGGATCCTTGCTGAAATCCTCCTGCTGGATGTACTTGCTGATGGTTTTCCGGTCAAGACCGGTAACTTCCCTGATCTCAGCTATGGTACTTCCTTCTCTCCACATGTTCTTGATATTCTCTATCTGGGACATTTTCAACATACTCCGGTTGATCTCCTTGTCGTTTTGGCTGACAAGAAGGTAGATTCGATGGGACGACTGTTGCAAGTGTCCCTTTCATCATCACAACCAGAATAGGGAAAAGGTCACTACCATCTTAGGTATTTACACGGTACCATACACAACTGAAGGTGGATGTCTTTTTCTACAACGAGAATATCCACCTCCTCAGCCAAGCAGGGGAGTTGCTGCTTACACTCCATGCGGGCATAGCCCAGGCCGAGAGTGAGAACAAGAGCGAGAACATCAAGTGGGGCCTGAGAAGAAGCACCATGGATCCTGATAGCCCTGCATTCTCAAGAAGGTGTTATGGGTATGATCGAAATGAGGAGGAAGGACTCATCCTCAACATTGCTGAAGCCAGAATAGTCCTGAAGATCTTTGACTGGTACGAGCAAGGCTGGAGTATCGTGAGGATCAAGAAGGAACTGGAATCCTTGAAGGTTCCCTCACCAACCGGTAAGAAGAAATGGGCGGTGAAGACGATCGAGAACATCCTCACCAATGAGAAGTATACCGGTACCTCCGTCTATGGAGAAACAGAGTCCGCAGATTTTCCTTCAACCAAGAGAACGGTTCGCGACCCGTTCGAGGTCCACCGATCACGCAACCATCACATCCCAATCATCCATGAGCGCCGTTTCAAGCGTGTGCAGAAACTGAAGGCAAAACGCTCCAACATCGAGGTCGATGAGCATGGGAACAAGGTCCGAAAGAGTACTCACTACAGCTCCAAGAAGGCTGTGAATAGGACGAAGAAACCCCCTGAACCCCAAAACTAAATGGCATAAGAATCAACGGTAATGTTGAGGATGTGAGTGTGCGTAGCTTTGGTAAAAATTGACGAAATTGAGTAGTCTAAAATATCAAAAAATGATGAAAAACTGGTAAAATTTCAGAAAATTAAGTGTTAACAAAACAAACTCTTGCAAAGGGTAATCTTGTATCATGGGCAAGTTGTCATTGAGGGTAACCTCGTACAAGAAACGGATGATGCTGTTGTGATGGTTGATAGTGACTGGGCTGAGGCTTCCTGAGGCGTGCAATTCAAGCAGATAATCCCGAAAAGGTGATTCGTCAAGGGTTGCCACATCCGCCGTGCGACAGTATTCTAGGAAACGCGAGGCTGTCAACAGGTATGTCTGACATGGAGCCTTTGGTGAAGCCTCTGAGTTGCATATCTTCAAGAAGCTTTGCATTGCTTGGTCTTTGTTCATAGTTCTCTCCTGTGAATGGGTTTAGGTGCAAATGCACCTTGCCCATGATACAGGAGAGCGGAACAGGCCATCAAATATATTTTGCCAGCTAGGTACTTATCGACCCCAGGCCACCGCGTAGCGGTTTAGTTCAATATCAGAATACGAGGGGACCCCACCACGGTTGCCCCCTCTGGTTACTTGATGCCTTTCATGTCACCTATCGAAAGATTAGTACTTCTATTTATTGACAAATACTCCTCTTTTCGATTTTACTGTAACCAGTATTACATTTTCGAGGTATGAGGTACCACATGGAACATCAAGAATGGTTGACTATCAATTACTCGCTACCCAAAGAACCTTCACGTGTTAGGGTGAGCGTGTGGAGAAAGTTGAAAAAAAGCGGGGCGGTCATTCTGGGCCAATCGGTCTGGTTCTTGCCTATGAATGATAATAACGAAGCCTTCTTTCAGAAAATCTCTGCAGAAATCACATTAAACGGTGGTGAGTCCTATGTTATGCGGATGATTCCTCATAATGAAAGCACTTCCGAGCGCATCGTTGCTGCCTTTAACCAAGCCAGGGATGAAGAATACGTCGAACTATTGGAACAGTGCGACTACCTGCTTTGTGAACTTGAAAAAGAATCAGGACTTGGGAAATTCACATTCGCAGAATTGGAGGAGAATGAGGATGAATTTCAAAAATTGACCGATTGGTATCATAAAATACGTGAAAGAGATTTTCATGGGGCACCCCTGTATCTCTCTGCTGAGGAAAAGCTGGAACAATGCCGTACAAAATTGGACACGTTCAGTTGCGAGGTATATCAGCGATCCTATGAAAGTACTCAGTGAGGGAGGCCAGAGCTATGAATATGAGAGAAAGAGCGAAAAAGGTGAAAATGGATATTCCAGCCGTGTTTCTTGCACTGAGGAAACGGGAAACGCCGGTATTTGCAAAAATGTGCGCAGGAGCAACCATCATATATGCCTTTTCACCAATCGACCTCATTCCAGATTTCATTCCGGTGCTAGGGTATCTTGACGACGTGATCATTCTGCCTGCGCTTGTGGCATTGACGGTCAAACTGATTCCACACGAGGTTTTTCAACAATGTAGAATTGAATCCGAAGGCTTATGGCGAGACGGAAATCCGAAAAAATGGGTGTACGCATTGCCAATCGCAGCAATCTGGCTACTGGTCGTTTTCTTCATCATCAAATCGATTTGGTTTTAAAACTAGGAGATCGCACATGTGGAACGTCATTGTATTGGGATTTGTCAGTTTTTTTTCTGATATTAGTGCGGAGATGGTATACCCTATCATTCCGCTTTATCTCTCCTCCACATTCGGCGCGACACCAGTACTCGTCGGCATTATTGAGGGTATCGCTGAGAGTCTTGCCAGTCTTTTGAAGGTGTTCAGCGGATACATCACTGATAAAAGAGGTAAAAAGAAACCGGTTGCTTTTGTCGGGTATGCAGCAGGATTGGTTTACAAGGCAGCCCTCATCTTTGCTACTTCATGGGTTGGTGTTTTAGGTGCACGCGTCATCGACCGCGTCGGAAAAGGCATCAGGACCGCTCCAAGAGATGTGATGGTGAGCGAAAGTGCTGATAAAAACCAGATGGGAAAAGCATATGGCATCCATAAGGCGCTAGACATGGCTGGCTCGGCAATTGGTATTTTCATAAGTTATCTGCTGCTGAAAAATGCAGGGGAGCATTTTGTGTATAAAAAACTATTTGCCTTCTCAGTCATTCCTGCGCTACTAGGACTTTTCATGTTCCTTTTCATAAAAGAAAATAAGAAGGACCGCACTATAAAAAAGCGGGAGCCGTTCTGGCAAGATATGAAAAAGTTGGATAGTCAACTCAAGATGTACCTTGCAGTGGTCTGTTTGTTCACACTTGGAAATTCTTCAAACGCATTTCTGCTATTGCGTGCAAAAAGTGTGGGTTTCGGAGACACAAATGTTATATTATTGTATTTCATTTTTAATATTACAGCATCCATTTTCTCAATCCCATTTGGACGATTGTCGGATAAGATTGGGCGAAAGTCTTTACTCATCACAGGCTACCTGGTTTTTTCAGTCGTATATCTCGGTTTTGCCATCGCTTCCAGCCAAGCGGTTGTTGTTGCCGCCTTTTTATTATATGGGGTGTACACCGCTATGATTGTTGGTGTGGAACGGGCGTATATCGCCGAAATATCGCCAGTGGAATTAAAGGGGACTATGCTTGGAATGCATTCTACCGTTGTAGGGCTTGCCTTGTTGCCTGCCAGTGTCATTGCCGGTTTGTTGTGGAATGGTATCGGAGCCCCGGCACCATTTTTATTCGGCTCAGGAATGTCGTCAGCAGCCGCCTTGATTTTACTATTCTTCATGAAAAATAGGCACGTCCCTTCTAATTGTATCAGTATCCTGTGAAATGAAATTATAGGTAGGTGGTCAGGACGAGCGGTTGAAAACTTATTTAATTAGAACTTTATGGGAGACTTAATCTATGGACAAAAGATATCTGTAAAGTATCTAGATGTACAGAGGATTGGTAATAATCCGAATGAGGTATTCAATTCGGAATACCATCACCCTCGTATCTTTGACAAAGTCAGCCTTGACGGGATTCGAGAGATGAGATGCCTACGCATAACATCCATAATATTGATTAGAGGGTTCACTACCAGACATTAATAGAACTGCCACACATCCTTGCGCTCTCGTCGAGAAGTAGCAATCGGATTGTTCTCTTAATGAATATGGGCAACGGTTGTTTGTATAGTTATATTCTCACATGTTCGAGATACTCTGTATCAACATTTCGGAGGATCATTTGGTGTTCCAATTCATGACAGGATAATATAGGTCTTCCTTCTACAGGATACCAATCCTTCTAGCTTCAGAAACTGCCTCCATTCTTGATGTCACCTGCAACTTTTCATAGATCTTTGAGGCATGCCACTTCACTGTTCGTTCAGTTATGTTCATCATCCCTGCTATCTCTTTGTTCATATAGCCATTTCCAATCAAATGCAGGACCTCTTGCTCTCGGTCAGTCAGGAGTTGATCCTCTCTTTCTTGTTTGACTCCGTACAATTCCTGCAATACAGAGATATGTTTTTCACTGATCTGGCTTCTCGAGAGATCTAGTTGTTGAGAATCATAAACACCAAACTCTATTGAAAGGATTATCGAGAGCAACAACCGATGCTTCCTCTTGAGCTCTGATTGCAAAGAAGCATAGAGATCCACAGCTTTTTCCAGTTGCCCAGTAATCTGGTAATACCCAAGCACTTGTCGTTCTTCCAACACAAAGAGATCAAAAAGGGTATCCTGTTGTGCTTCCTTCTCCTTGTGCTTATGTACCCACATTTCCAACGCAGGAATGTCACCAACACGTCTCTGAGCCATGGCATACATCACCTCTATGAAACGGTCATCAATGGAAGTGACATCATACTCATAGGCTTGCTTGCCTGCATCGCGAAGCAACCGTACTGCTTCCTCATGACGACTACTCACTATATAGAACTCAGCAAGTGCCAATTGTGCATGGAGAGAGAGATAGAATGAATATCCCTTTGCAGAGGCAAGTCCTCGTAACAGATACTCCTCTGCATCCTCTCTCATCCCTGAATAGAGAGAGAGCAATCCCTTACCTATCCAAGCCATGCTGCATGAAGTGGCATACCCTGCTTTTTCCTCATATCCCAACCTCAGCGCTTCATCAAAGGATTGCCTTGCTTGCTCAAACAACAAGAGTTCGAGTTGGATGGACCCTATTTGCCCAAGCAACACGATGGAAAGTGCATCGTATTGCTTGATCCCAATGGTTCGTAACGTCTCCTGCAGATGGTGATAGACCTGTTCAAGATCTTCCTCCGGTCCAAGAGGTAAGGAAGCAATGAACACGCTGATAAGCGGACGAAGATAAGTCAGTTCATCAGGAAGCTTGTTCAACAGTTTTTCAGCATGATAGAAATCACGTTGGAGCAAGAGGTCGATCCCATCAAGGATGGACAGAAGGTCAACCTCCTGCATTTTCTTCCTTAGCCTGGATGACTGTATCCCGGCAATTCTGTCCATCACATGTCTCGCGGTCCATCCCTTGCGGATTCCGCTGAGTATCTCCAGTAGCATTAAGGAAGCATACCTCTCTACCGAAACCTTAGGCAGCTGTCCAATGATACTGGTGATAAAATCCAGATTCCCATCTGTCAACAATTTTGCACAATATTCATCGAGAAGACTGGCTACCAATTCATAGTCTTCAATCCCAAGGGTCATCGTTATCGCTTCCTGATATAATGATGCGTCAAGAAGATCTGCAACTGCCTGCGCCACGGCATGTTCAATTCTTCTGTTCTTCCCTGCTCTCACGCGATTGAGCACAAAGGAACGGAAAAGAGGGTGAATGAGAACCTCTCCAGCACTTGTCATTTCGACAAAAAGGGATTTCTCGATCAGAATCATTACCCCCGTCTTGAGGGTCTCTTGTTCCTTCCCAGGGAAGAATGCTCCAAGCAAAGCAGTATACACGAGTGCTGTTTCCGCTTTCTTTGGAACCTCATCCCAAATGGGGAGGAAATACGATTCAAGCTCACGGCTTCTCCCTTCCACCTGTGCACTGTTTTGAATCTCCCCTTTGGCAAAACAGGCTTTGAGCAACAGTGGGGATCCCCAAGTGTTCTCGATCATGAGCTCCAGCGCCTCGTCATCGATATCATCTGCAAAGTATGCAGCTAAACGTCTCCCTTCCTCCTGCGTGAAGGCAAGATCATCCCTGTTGATTTGCATCACTGCATCACGATGCATTGAGGCTTTTGGGAAAACAGCAATATCTGTTCCAATAAGCATGAGATGCACCGTTTCAGGAAGATATGCTGCAAGAAAGGATAACCAGGATGTAATGTGCTTATGGTTCAGGAACTCAACATCATCAAATATGAGGTACCGTGGTTCACTGCTTTCTCCAAGAAGCTCAACCATTCGGCTTAACTGCACATCAGAAGGGTCCTCACTTTCTGTAACATTTGGTAGCAAGGAAATAAGCATAAGGCTCAGACGGGAAGCAAATGTTTTTGGATTGTTATCGTCAGAAGTGCATTGCATGTATGCATGACAGTACTCTCTTGAAGCTAGGTATCGGGCTATTGCTGTTGTCTTCCCATACCCATGGGGTGCATGAACCAGAGCGGTCTGGTAGTGCAGCGAGAGCGCTAGCTTCTCATCCAATCGAGGCCTTTCCACCAAAGCGCTTCGTGAGACTGAAGAGAGTGTCGCTTTGGTCGATTCATTTTCTTTCATATGGTATGTAAGTATAGTTTGAAACCTCTGTTGAGGCAACAAACCGTTACTGTACCACAACTGTACCTTCGTACAGTACCTCTGTAAGGCGCTCAATGATACGTTTCAAGCACAAAACAAGACCAAACGTACTTGGAGGTACACATGGACAAATTTAAACGGACCCAAGATTGGACAGTTGCAGTTCTGGGATTGTATGCGGCATTTTCTCCGCTCTTCTACACCTACTCAGGAGGTTCTGGTTTCAGTGTTGTGATTGCTATTGCAATTGTCATTTGTGCTGTAATTGCTCTTTCACTCCCAGAATCAAAACCTGTTCAATGGATTCTCATTGTTGCGAGCGTATTGTTGTTCATCGTTCCCTGGATTTCATCTATTACCGGCTGGGCTGCGTGGAACCTTCGTATCGTGTCCATCATCATGATTATTCTAGAAGCAAAAACGATGAAGACGATTGCGTAGCATTCACCAACAACTTTTATGAAACATAGGAGAGGAAGCTAATTTGCTGGCTTTCTCTCCACCTAGGACAAACCCATGAAATCAATTCCCGAGAACGTATTGAGAACAAGTCTGCGACTTGTATATGCAAACCCAGAGAAAAATCTCCCCAAACTTGTGAACTGGGCACAGCCCATTGCAGCAGCAACGGGAAGAATACAAGAGAAACAATGGAAGATGATCAAACGTATTACTCAAGACCCCTCATCAGGGGGATACGGCTTGATCATGAGGATCATCCACCAGACAGACTACGAGGTGCTAGAGAAGATAGTCATGAATTTTGTCTTCAATGCTGCTTGGTTTGGATCTGAACAGTTGGAGAAAAACCGTGTAGAAATGGATATGAATATCCCTTGGGCAATCTTGATGGATCCCACGTCTGCCTGCAACCTTTCCTGTACAGGATGCTGGGCCGCCGAATACAAGAAAACTGATGAGCTCTCTTTCCAGACCTTGGATCGCATCATTACCGAAGGAAAGGAACTGGGAACCTATGCATATCTCTTTTCCGGTGGTGAACCGTTGGTTCGTAAACATGACCTGATAAAGCTTGCAAGCAAACACAACGACGCAATCTTTGCTGCCTTTACCAATGCAACATTGATTGACGATGAATTTGCGGAAGACCTACTGAGTGTGAAAAACTTTATCCCACTAATCAGCATCGAGGGAACTGAGGAAATGACCGATGCAAGAAGGGGTAGTGGGGTTTGGAAGAAATGTATCCAGGCAATGGACATCTTGCGTGATCGTGGATTGCCCTTTGGGTTCTCTACCTGCTACCACACATATAATACTGAGTACGTGGGTTCTGATGAGTTCGTAGATTTCATGGCTGAGAAAGGAGCACTGTTTGGATGGTATTTTACCTATATTCCAGTAGGGGAAGGTGCATCCCTCGACTTGGTTGCATCTCCCTCTCAACGAGCCTATATGCTCAAACGGGTAAGAGAAATTCGTAGCCATAAGCCCTTGTTTGTATTGGATTTCTGGAATGATGGCAACTATGTGAATGGATGCATCGCAGGAGGAAGACGATACCTGCACATCAATGCCAATGGTGACATGGAACCGTGTGCATTCATCCACTATGCCTGTGAAAGCATTCATGGCAAACCTCTCGTGGAAGCTCTTAGGAACCCATTGTTCAAGGCATATCGGGAGCATCAGCCATGCAATTCAAACATGTTCCGTCCCTGCCCCATGTTTGACAATCCTGAGTTGTTGTTGGATATGGTCAACCAGTCGGGGGCTCAAAGCACCCAACGGATCGACTCAGAATCAGTAGAACAGCTCTATGCTAAATGCAAGCCGATTGCTGACAAGTGGAAGCCAATTGCTGATGAACTCTGGGAGGAATACCAGAGATAGATTCCCCATAACCTTCTCTCCTCATCTCTTGGCAGGTACGTTTCACGCGCGTACCTGCCTTCTCTGGTGCTCTCGGTACGAGCATTTTCTCAAGGATGAAAGCCCCAAGTACATAGCTAAGGGTAAAAGCATCCTCCAAAAGGAGGAATCTGATGAAAGCCGAAGGCAATTTTCTGGCCTGATGGACAGTAATCTCATCAGGCATGCCCCTATGGATTTGGATATTAAGTTAGTACAAAACAAACATCTTCAATGAGTGTTCTTGTATCAAGAGTTGGTTGTCGTTGATGATTTATTAGTAAGGGTATTGTATGTGATGAAACAAAAAGGAAAGCTACAAGGAATACACGGATACGAGTGCTTTGTTTGCAAAGGATTGATAAATTATTATGGGCCTTTCGCTGTTTTGAGTGGGTAGAATCTTAAAGAAGCAAAGTGATAGTGGAAAACTCTGGGAGTGCTGTGGTACTGTTTTGGTATCATAGGACTGAGAGGTAACTCACAATGAACGGATTCTCCCAGACAGACATCTTCACCCTAGCCCTTGGACTGACTGAGCCTTGGAAGGTTACGAATATAGAGATGCTTCCGTCGCAGAAGAACCCGGACAGGATGGAAGTGCATATCAGCGTCGACTACCAGGAAGGGAGCAGGTTTGCCTGCCCCGAATGTGCTGAGAGCTGCCCGGTCTACGACTCCAAGCAGAAGGTCTGGAGACACCTGAACTTTTTCCAATACCGCTGTTACATCCATGCCCGGGTTCCGCGCATCGAGTGCGAGCAGCACAAGGTCAGGTTGGTGGAGGTTCCCTGGGCGAGGTCGGGAAGCGGCTTCACCCTGCTGATGGAGGCTGTTCTGCTGACGATGCTGCAGCAGATGCCGGTCAGCCAGGTTGCCAAGCAGGTGGGAGAGCACGACACCAGGCTGTGGAGGCTGATAAGCCTGTACGTACAGCAGGCTCTTGAGAAGCAGGACTTCAGTGGGGTCGATGCCATTGGGGTGGACGAGTACAGCCACAAGGGCCAGCATTACATCCCCGTATTCCTGGCACATCCTGAGAAGGACGGTTCGAAGGCCAGGGTATTGTTTACGGTGGAAGGAAAAGGAAAGGATACGGTGGAGCAGTTCCTGCACACCTTCAAGTCCAAGCAGGGAGAGCCGGACAAGGTGGGGGACGTGACCAGCGACATGTGCCACGGCTACCGAAATGCCATGATGGACGCATTCCCCCAGGCAAGGACGACGGTGGACAAGTTCCACGTCGTCAAGATGATGGGTGACTCGGTGGACCAGATCAGGCGCCGGGAGATGCGTTCCAAGGACAGAAAGAAGATCGGATCGCTGGAAGGAACTCGCTATCTGTGGTTGAAGAACAAGCAGAACCTCACAGGAAAGCAGCTGAGCCAGCTTGAGCTGCTGCTGAGCACCGACCACCTGGATACCGTCACAGCCTACAACTACCGCCTGAAACTGCAGGGATTCTATGAAAACTGTCTCGATTACGAGAGTGCCGTCGAAGCCTTCGAGGCCTTGTGCATGGAGCTGTCCAACAGCCGCATAGCGGAGATGCAGAAGGTTGGTCAGTCGCTGACCCGTAATGCCTTGGAGATACTCAACTACTTCGATTCCAAGAAGACCAACGCACTGCTGGAGGGATTCAACTCGATGATAAGCCTGATCAAGCACAGAGCGAGAGGGTTCAAAAACATGAAGAATTTCATGGCAATGATCTACTTTGTCTGTGGCGAGCTTGCTCTTCCCAAGGCTACCATCATGTAGGGTTACCCACTCGATTCAGCGAATAACCCTATTTCTATATTTATTCAGGTGGAGAGCCAACAATGAGGAAAACGGACCTACTCAAACTGGCAGCAGTACATGATAATTGCATGTTCCTTGCGTTCACCAACGGGACACTGGTGGATAAGGAGTTTTCACAAGCCTTGGCTGTTCTTGGTAACTTTGCCTTGGTTTTCAGTATTGAGGGTTATGAGAAACAGACTGATTTCAGAAGAGGATCGGGAACGTATGGAAAAGTCCTTCAAGGCATGCGTCACATGCGTGAGGCCAAGGCCCCATTCGGCTTCAGTACCTGCTACCATTCAAAAAATGTGGATAGTATAGGAAGCGAAGATTTCTTGGATTTCCTTATCGGACAAGGATGCATGTTTGGTTGGTATTTCACCTACATGCCTTTGGGGAGGAATGCTGACCCTACATTGATGACGAACGCAGATCAGCGGGAACACATGGCTCATTGGGTACGTGAAATGCGAGCAAAGAAACCAATTTTTCTGCTTGATTTTTGGAACGACGCTCCGTATGTAGGCGGTTGTATTGCGGGGGGCAGAAGATATCTGCATATCAATGCCGCAGGGGATGTGGAACCTTGTGCATTCATCCACTATGCAAATAAGAACATTAGGAATAGTTCGTTGCTGGATGCGTTGCAGTCCCCTCTTTTCAAAGAATACAGAAACCGGCAGCCCTTCAATAAGAATCTTTTCCAGCCATGTCCCTTGCTCGATAATCCAGAGGCTCTAGCTCAAATGGTAAAGATTTCTGGAGCCATATCGACGCAACCACTGGATCACGAGGATGTAGACGAGCTTTGTGCAAAATGTACTGGCGCAGCAGAGGACTGGGAGAGTCATGCCAATATGTTACGTGAGCAATATTCATGAATTGTGATGGTTTTTGCATGCCAGACTTGGAAATTGATGAGGATAGTTGGTTTGGTACTCTTCACGTCTGTCGAACAACATAGGGAATAGATATGGCAGGTCTTTGGAGTTGGGTTGTGCTGTTTCTAGTATCCTCCTTCTTGGGATGGTTGCTGGAATCAGCCTACCGTAGCATTAAGGAACATAGATTCATTGATTCTGGGTTGTTAAGAGGACCCTTCGTCCCAATTTATGGGGCAGGTGCCGTCGTCATCGAATCCATAGATATATTAGTGCCTGATCACTTGATCTGGGTTGAAATCACGGCATGCATTCTTTTTTGTACCATGCTTGAGTTTCTTGTACATCTCTTTTATGAGAAATTATTTGAGTTGAAGCTGTGGGACTATTCATCCTTCTTTCTAAATTTACAGGGAAGGGTTTGTCTCTTGTACTCGTTCTATTGGGGGATTCTAGGCTATGTATACCTACATTTTCTGCAACAGAACATCTGGTTGTTTATGGATTTGATTCTTGCGACTAAGGGGTTTTGGATAATAGCAGTTAGTTTTTCGATCTACTTCATTTTTCAAGCCATCTCGAATGCATACGAGTTGTTGCATATCCGTCATTTAAAAAGAAACCTTTTAGGGCTTCTGGAGAATCCAGCTGCTGAAAATCTTGAAGCTGTCGGAAGGAAAGCCAATACGAGGATCCTCTTGGCCTTCCCTCAGATTCTGAAGAGCGAGCTGTCTTTGTTCATTGCAAAAATTTGGGGGCGGTCGACAGCTGTAATTGGATTCCTTCCGTACAGGAAGGCGATATGGATACTCTTGCATGGGCGGATTCTTGACGAGGATCAGGAGGATGGGCAATTTTACCTAGCAATAGAGGACCTGCTCGAGAACCGAAATGTCATGTCCATGGCTGGCATTCAGCATCATCAGGCATCTACCTTGAGTCATTCATTGCTGATATCACAAGTATCGTGGTATCTGGCAGATGCCTTCGGCTTGGATAAGAAATCATGTGCCAGGGGCGCTCTCCTGCACGATTTCTTCCTGTATGATTGGAAAAGAGAGAAGCACCCCCACCATGCCATGAGGCATGCAGGAATTGCGCTTGAAAATGCACAAATGTATTTTGACCTCAATGAAATGGAAAAGGACATCATACTGACTCATATGTGGCCCCTTTCAAAAACCATCTATCACTATCGCGAGTCATTGTTGGTCAGCATGGTTGACAAGATTGTCTCATCAAAGGACCTGATAGCCATGCTGCGACTAACTAAATGAGATTACATAAAGATTGATTGCTTTGTGAATCGTGGGAATTTGGATGCTCAATCGAAAAAGGACAAGAAATGAGTAACATAATAGATTATGTCAAAGTGGCAAGGGACGGTTTTGATTCAAGACCTTTCTGCGAGGTGGACAGTCTTGTCTTGTCGCAATTTTCATATCTGCAATTCAATGGGTTTGTACCGGGAATATCATCCTTGGATGGTTCCATCAGTATACGTGAACTTATGGAACAGGACAATCTGGAATGGCTTTTTCTGGGCGTTCGTGATCATAAAAGCAACCTGAAGCTGTTGTTGGCGCTTGCTGATAGCCCCAGATTCCAAGATGTACGGATGTCTCGGTATGTAGATCACACAGATCAAGTTCAGGAAAAGCAGTTTTCTGCGATTACTTTTTTGATCACTGATGGGATAGCATACGTTGCCTTCCGAGGGACTGATTCGACATTCGTTGGATGGAAAGAAGACTTTAATATGGCTTTTCTCAACCCCGTTCCTTCCCAAGTGGAAGGGGTGAGATACCTGAACAGCTTCATTGGAAATCCATATTCGACTATGCTTGTAGGAGGGCATTCGAAAGGAGGCAATATCGCGGTATATGCCTCAATGCATTGTGAGCAATGCATTCAGGATAGGATACAAGTCATATTTAGTCATGATGGCCCGGGGTTCTCCGAAGATATTTTCCAAAGCGAAAATTATGCGAAGATAAAATTCAAAATTCTGAAGACCGTGCCTCAGTCTTCTCTGATAGGGATGCTCCTGCAGCAACAGGAGGATTTCAAGGTTGTCAAGAGCGACCGATTTTGGATCATGCAACATGATCCCTTTTCTTGGTTGGTTGAGGGGTTTGATTTCCAATATGCAATCAATATGAGTGGAAATGCTTCCTACTTCAACAGGGTCCTCAATAAATGGGTATCATCGTTTGACATGAAGCAGAGAGAAGTCTTTGTGGAGTCTTTTTATCTAGTCATAAAATCCACAAATGCAAAGACTTTCAGGGATTTATTGTTCAACAAAAAGGAAAAAGCATTTGCTGCTGTGAATGCCATCAAGGACATTGAAGATGACACAAGACGCTTTATGTTGAATACTTTTGGTTCTCTATTTGTTTTATTGGTTCGTGATATCGATAAGTATGGATTATGGAAAACTTGAGGAATTTGATACCTTTTGTGGCCAGTAGAGTTTTCTATGTAGTAAAAAATCTATCCAGCCCTCTCCATTCGTGTTATAAAAAACCATGCCCGAAGAGAAGAGAAAACCCATCATACATGTCATACCAGCCAAGCGACATTTCAAGCGTCTCCGTGTTGCCTTGTACTGCCGTGTGAGCACAAAGATGGAACGTCAGCTGCACAGCCTTTCGGCTCAGATGGATTTCGAGAAGGAGGACATCCTGGAGAATCCCGCTTGGGAATATGTCGGTACCTATACCGACATCAAGTCTGGTAGGACGATCAGCTCCCGTCCTGGCTTCCAGAGCCTGCTGGCCGACTGTGAGGCGGGCAAGATCGACATGATCTATACCAAGTCCATCAGCCGGTTTGGACGCAACTGCGTGGATTTTCTGGTGACGCTCAGACGTCTCAAGGAACTGAAGGTTGATGTCTTTTTCTACAATGAGCAGATCCACCTCCTCAGCCAAGCAGGGGAGTTGCTGCTGACACTCCATGCGGGCATAGCCCAGGCCGAGAGTGAGAACAAGAGCGAGAACATCAAGTGGGGTCTTCGAAGAAGTACCATGGATCCTGACTCCCCGGCATTCTCAAGAAGGTGCTATGGTTATGATCGTAACGATGAGGAAGGACTGTAAGCGGGCTATAAATCCCAATTTGAAACCGACAACTCCGTCGATAGACTGACTTCAAGCATCAATCACGGAGAAGCAAGCGATGAAGTATTCAAGGGTAGAAAAGCAGGAGCACGTGGAGCGGGCTAAGGCTAGGGTCGAAAAGAAGGAAGATTCTTTCGCCTCGTATGCAAAGAGGAGTGGTATTTCCAGGTCAGCCTTTTATAAATGGTTACGGGAATACGGGTCCACCCATACCAGTGAGCATCAGGCATCGGATGGGGGCATGGTGAACCTCGGGAAACCGAGGGCCTCTGCTGTTGAGAAGCAACCATTCATAGTCGAGTACTACGGGTCGAAGATAGAGGTAAGTTCAACAAACGATCTGGTTGCCCTGCTGAAGGGAATCAGGAAAGCAAGTTCTACCTAGTGGCGCCGACGAAGCTGTAGGGGGAGATCCTCCCTGGATCGGCTTTGGCAGCCAAGCGCCGCTTGCGGACCTCGTCCAGCCGTGAGAGATCTATCTTCCATGGCAGAAGGGCTTCCCACTGCTCGTCGGTGCTGCAGCCGGGACCGAAAGTGCACAGGGCCTCCACATAATCCAGGGGATTCAGGGCCTGCCTCTTGGCAGTCTCGATCATCGAATAGAAAAAGGCTGAGGCATCTGCACCGTCGACGGATTGAGAGAACAGCCAATTTTTGCGACCTGTCGCAAATGCCTTGGCAACCAATTCGCACGCATTGTTCGAGGGGGTCGCCTCGACGACATCCAGGTAGGTCCTCATGTACGGCTTGTAGGTATCCAGATAATCGAGGGCCTTGCCCATCGCCCCTTTCGGGGCGTACTGCCTGCGGGTCTCATCGGCCATGGCATACACGCTGTCTATGACCTGCCCGGATTCCTGCTTCCTGGCGGCAAGGAACTGGTCGGCCGACAGTTCTCCGCTATGCAGCTTCTTCCGGTACTGCTCGTCGATGTCATAGAGCTTGGCCACTTCCTTGACTATCCTCAGCGCATTGACGTCGTGCTTGTTGATCTTGAGTATCTTCTTCAGCTGCCGAACCGCATGGACCCAGCAGACGCAATGCTTGTCGTAGGAGAGATAGCCCTTCAGACCGTCGGTCATCAGGTGGGATGTGTAGTTGTATTTGCCGATATCCTCGAACAAGACCTCACGCGAACGTCCCTGGATGTAGTCCAGCAGCACAAGGCTGTGCGTCTTGCGCGTCTGCTCGTCGTAGCTGTCCCCGATGGTTATGTACATGAACCCGCTCTTCGAGACCTTGCCGGTCGGCCCCCTTACGTCAAGCACCGACACATTGGTCTCGTCCTTGCTCAGGAAGGCTGAGCGGTAGACCCGTTTCTTGAAGTAACCCATGAAGGGCAGCAGCTGCTCATAGTAGGTTATCACCCAGGAGGCCAGCTTCTGCCTCGAGAGGAAGTAGCCTTCCCTGCGGAAGATTTCCTCCTGCCGGTACAGGGGCAGGTGGTCGTCGAACTTGCTCACCACCACGCCGGCCACCAGGCTCGGTGAGGCCCCGAGGGCCGATGTCTTGGCAGGCAGCAGGACTCTTTTGCCGTCCTTGCCCGCATCCACATCCAAGGCCTTGTACTGGGGGTAGTGATGGCGTTCGACCACCATCTTGCGCGGGATCATTGCCAGCTTGTCGATGATCTTGTCCTCGACCCTGGTCAGGACGATGCCGTCCTTGCCGACCAAGGTGTCTGCGGCGCCTTCGGTATGGAACACATCGCATACCGGTGCATCTGCGGGGGCGCTGCAGGCATTGACTCTCTCCCGGACCTTCCGGCTGTGGGCTGCGACCTCGGTGGTCTGATCCGGCTCGGGCTGGCTGGAGAGCACCGAGTCGAGGATCTCCAGCTCCTGGAACAGCCAGCCCATCTGTTCGGATGAGGGACAGTAGCGCTCGGCTGTCTTGAGCTTGACCAGCTCCTTGAGCTCTGCGATTTCCTCGTTCTGTGTCTGGACAATTGAAGTAAGGTTGAGCACCAGCGCAGCCAGTTCATCCGGCTGCATTTTTACTAGATCTTCTTTCCTTAACTTCTTCTCTATCATGGAGTAATGATAGCACATAACGAAGTTTTGCTCAATGGTTCTGGAAGAATTATTGCCTTTTGGGCCATCATCTTAGCCTACATACCTCGGGCTGAGAACCGGGAACCTCCTGAAGACATCATAGCCTTTGAGCAACAACAGAAGGTCGGAGATTTCAATCTGCAAAGCTTCTTCTTCCGTGTTGGGCCATTTGAAAGACGAGCCGCATTCGAGACGCTTTATGATCTCAATCCAGCCGTTTCGGTCCCAGACGATCGCTTTGATTGTTCGCTTGGTTCCGCCGCAGAACAGGAATACCGCTTTTGCAAAAGGCTCAAGCTTCATCTCATATTGCACGATGAGTGCCAGCGAAGGCGAGCATTTGCGCATATCGGTTGCCCCGGGTTTGACGTAGAAATCATAATCCTCAAACCGTATTTCCATCTTATGCCTCCGGACTAGAGGATAGAAGTTCTCAGATTGATTTTGAATCGTGATTTATAGTGCGCTTACGAAGGACTCATCCTCAACATTGCTGAAGCAAGAATAGTACTGAAGATCTTTGACTGGTACGAGCAAGGCTGGAGCATCGTGAGGATCAAGAAGGAACTGGAATCCCTGAAAGTTCCCACTCCCACCGGCAAGAAGAAATGGCCGGTGAAGACAATCGAGAACATCCTCACCAATGAGAAGTATACCGGCACCTCCGTGTATGGAGAAACAGAGTCCGCTGATTTTCCTTCAACCAAGAGAAAAGCCCGTGACCCGTTCGAGGTCCATCGGTCACGCAACCATCACATCCCCATCATCCATGAACGACAGTTCAAACGCGTGCAGAAGCTGAAGGCAAAACGCTCCAACATCGAGGTTGATGAGCACGGGAACAAGGTCAGAAAGAGCACCCATTACAGCGCCAAGAAGGCTGTGAAAAAAGTAAATAAAACCCCTGAACCCCAAAACTAAATGGCATAGTAATCAACGGTATTGTTGAAAATACGAGTGTGCGTACCTGTGATAAAAATTGACGAAATTGAGTAGTCTAAATTAATAAAAAATCCTGAAAAACTGGTAAAATAACGAAAAAATAAGTGTTTACAAAACAAACACTTGCATAGGGTAATCTTGTATCAAGGGCAAGTTGTCATTGAAGGCAATCTGGTACGGGATCCTGAGGAAGTGGTTCTCGGCGAGCAAGCAACTGAGATGGCAAAGTTCTCCATCGCCGTCAACCGATTCTTCCGCAATGCAAAGTCAGAGGCAGTGGAGGAGGTGATGTTCATCACCGTGCAGGTGTGGGGAGCCTTGGCAAAAAGTTGCCTGGCATACCTGCAGAAAGGCAGGGGAGTGCGGGTAGTGGGGAGATTGCGCCAAGAGCGCTGGACGGACAAGGACGGAGGAAACCGGGAGCGGATCATCGTGGTGGCCGAGCATGTGGAGTTCAGGAAAGACTCAAATACTGCAGGCAAGCCGGAGGATACGCAAGCGCTTGATGAACTTGACCAAGTGGTTGCATTCTGAGGATATCGTGCTCATGTTGGTGTATTGGCCTCCCTTGGTAGTGACAGGGGAGGCTGCTCCGTATTGCAGTGGCAGTCTAGGTGAAAGTCTCTCCAAAGCACGCACTGTCACTTCAAAAAGTGTAAACTATAGCGTAACCATAGTATTTTAAAAAATATTCACAAGAATCGACTATAATCGAATTTTGCTCTTGCTATATAAAAAAATCGATTATAATTGAATTATGGTAGAAAGACGGGTCCATCTAGAACATATCTCCATGTACAAGGATACTCCCCAGTTGGTCAAAATTATCACTGGTGTGAGGCGTTCGGGAAAATCGAGCCTGATGGATTTGTTCCATGAGTATCTGCAAAAACAGGGCGTTGGCTCGTCTTCAATCATTCACATCAACTTCGAGGAATTTGATTTTCGTTCAATCCGAACTGCAGCAGGATTGCATACATGGGTAACCGAGCGGGTTTCCAAAACTGGAAAGACATACATATTGCTCGATGAAATCCAGATGGTTGAAGAGTGGGAAGATGCAGTGAACTCGTTGCGGCTGAAACGCAGCAATGATGTATATATAACCGGATCCAATGCAAAGCTTCTGTCTGGGCAGCTTGCTACACGGTTGTCGGGTCGATATGTTGAAATAAAGATGATGCCGTTTTCCTTCAAGGAGTTCATGAATGCCTATGGCATGTCCGATCCTGTGGAAGCCTTGAATCAGTATATGAGAAGAGGAGGCTTGCCAGGTCTTCTGGACCTGCCTTCCAATGCAACCATTGTGAATGAATATCTGGATGGGGTGGTGAATACCATCATCGTGAAGGACATCGCAACGTTTGCTCAGATTCGGGATATCGATATGCTTCGCAAAGTGATTGCTTTCTTGGCTTCGAATATTGGCCAGCAGCTTACGGCTTCGAAAATTGCCCATTACCTGACCAGTACGGGCAGGAAGGTCACCCTCGATACCATAGACAACTATCTTGGTTTACTTGAGGAGGCTTTCATTTTCTACAGGGCAGGGCGGTACGATATCAAGGGTAAGAACCTCATGAAAACCAACCATAAGTTCTATATCGTCGATCTAGGGCTCCGCAATGCACTGGTTGGTCTCATGCTTAAGGATTATGGTTCCTCCTTGAAAAATGTGGTGTATCTGGAATTGATACGAAGAGGGTACGAGGTCTCGACAGGGAAGTATCAAGATTTCGAGATAGATTTCATCACAGAAAGACAGGACGAAAAATGCTATATCCAAGTTTGTGCATCCATGTTGGAAGAGTCGACCAGGGAGCGGGAGATACGCAGCTTGCATGCTGTGCATGACAACTATCCGAAGTACATCCTGTCGATGGATAGGCTGCCCTACAATGATTACGAAGGAATCCGGCAAATCTACATTCCCGATTTCCTCTTGGGCTCCGAAGAGCTGGGACAAGTGTCCTGGGAGTAGACTGTCCTAAGAAGTGAGCATCAAACCAAAAACGTCTTATCCAAGGTATGCAGCCAAAGGCAAGGGAAAGAACACTATTGAGATTGCAGAAGCAAAGAGTCCTCCTTTGATGGGTGGTCAATCTGCAGGGGAACGCTTGGTAAGAACTGCATGATCTATCTACAGAAAGGCAGGGGAGAGCGGGTCATTGTGGTGGCCGAGCATGTGGAGTTCAGGAAAGACCCAAATACTGCAGGCAAGCCGGAGGATACGCACGCGCTTGATGAACTTGACCAAGTGGTTGCATTCTGAGTCGTCATGGTCAGAAAATCAAACGACCTCAATTGCAGCATCATTGTTGCAGAGGAGGTCGTTTTACCCTATCTGCCCTGTGTTCTACACATTGAGTATGGAGAACGTACGTGTATGAAACGTCGGAAGCCATGAGACCTTTCCGTAGTACCCCTTCTAAAAGCTGAAAGCTACTGATTTCCAAGCAAGAAAGAATCTTGCCAGAGAACAAATACCTTGAAGGGTAAATTCTCAATATTTACCCTTAAGGGGATATTGACAGCATTTACCTTGGAGGGTATTTTTAAGATAATTACCTTGGAGGGTATATGGACTATACGATAAGCCTTATACAACAGCTGGGACCAGTCTTGAAAGGAATACGGAGAAAATCAGGAATGACTCAAAAACAAGTAGCCGAAAAAGTAGGAATGCTTCCCAAAACCATCTCAGCTTTGGAAGCAGGATCACCCAGAAGTACGCTTGACAGCCTTATGACACTTTTGGGAGCCTATAACTACACCCTTGGGCTTGTTCAAAAAGCTGACGATTCTTCTTCAGCTTCTGATTGGTAGCAAGGTATGGATAAAAAACTCTTTGTCTACATGAATGGTCTATTTGTAGGAACATGGACACAAGCACCTTCCTTGCTGCAATCCTTTACCTATGATCCTGCATGGCTGGATAATCCCAAGGGCAGAGCCATCTCCTTATCCCTTCCATTAGCAGAGATAACCTATAAGGGAATGCGTGTCTCATCGTTTTTCGAGAACCTTCTCCCAGAATCCGAAACGGTAAAGAAAAAACTCCAAAACCGATTCAAGACATCCTCTACCCGCGCTTTCGAGCTATTGGAACACATTGGAAGGGATTGTGTAGGAGCTCTTCAGATTGTCCCACAACCAATTGAAGCCTCTTCTGTACCGCCTGAAATCGAAGGAACCATTGTCAATGACCATGAAATTGCCAGTATACTGAGGAATATACGGGGGTTGGAACGAGAAGGAGAAACTGTCTCTTTGCGTGATTTTCGAATCTCTGTGGCAGGAGCACAAGAGAAAACCGCTTTTCTCAGGTACCAGGGACAATGGATGATACCCAACGGGACTACCCCAACAACCCATATTTTCAAGTTGCCTATGGGAAAACTGTACGACTTCATCGACTTTTCCGATTCAATTGAAAACGAATGGCTCTCTTGCCATATCATGCATCAATTTGGAATTCCTGTATGCAACTCCAATATTCAAAATTTCGAGGAGCAAAAGGTTCTTGTAGTCGAACGTTTTGATCGACGGTGGAGCCAAGATCAAAAACAATTGATTCGTCTCCCACAAGAGGATCTCTGTCAAGCTTTGGGATTTCCCTCGAATCAAAAGTATCAATCGGATGGAGGCCCCGGGATTCTGGAAGTCATGAAGCTATTGCAGGGGTCAAACAGGGCAGAAGAAGACAGACGTTTATTCTTCAAGACACAGGTACTATTCTATCTGATGGCTGCTCCTGACGGTCATGCAAAAAATTTCAGTCTCGCCCTCATGCAAAAAGGCTTGTTTCACTTGACGCCTGTATATGACATTATGTCCGCTTATCCGTTGTTCGGAAAGAACTCTGCTTCTCTGAACCCTAAAAGACTAAAGCTCGCTATGGGAGTTTATGGAAAAAATATCCATTATGCATGGAATTCCATTGCAAGGAGGCCCTGGGTTGAAACAGGAAAAAAAGTTGGATTATCCAAGCAAATTGTTGAAGAAATCCTTCAGGAAACTATCAGCCAAATCCCTTCGGTAATTGAAGCAACCTACGCAAGCATTCCTCCCTCATTCCCAATTCCAATGGTAGATGCAATCCGCAGAGGAATGGAAAACACTGCCAAAAGGCTTGTCGATTGAAGCCTTGGCTGACTATGCGTACAATACTTCACGAGCCCCGTTGCAAGAGTTCGGGTGAGCAGATTTTCTTTGATGAAGAGATTGCCCTCTAAGGATTCCTCTTCCCTTTTCGCCGGTTTGCCGGTACTATGCTACTTGTAATGAGGAGCAGAACCCATGAGTGAAATCGTCGTAACTGAAGAGAATTTCGAAGAGGAAATCCTGCAGGCTGATAAGCCGGTTTTGGTTGACTTCTGGGCCCCCTGGTGCGGCCCCTGCAAAATGATAGCTCCTGCGGTCTCCCAGATTGCACAGAGCTTTGAGGGCAAACTCAAGGTAGCCAAAGTCAATGTTGATGAGGTCCCCTCGCTTGCCAACATGTTCAATGTGAACTCCATACCGACCCTGATGATCTTCAAAGGTGGAGAAGTGGTCGACCAGCGTATGGGAGCTGCCAGCTTGGCGGTGATCGAGGGCTTTGTAGCGCAGCATCTGTAAACGTAGCTTTGTACACGGAAGAGGGAGGAGCGTATCCTCCCTCTTCCTTGTTGAAGGACAGAAGGAAAACGTATGCAACAGCTGGTTGTGTTATCTGTGGAGATGAAGTTCTTTGGTAGTGAAGACGTGGTGCATCCTGTTGTATTGATGGACTCTCAATACCGTGTGCTCGTGGATTGCGGGCCTGTTGGAGCTCTTGAACGTATCGAAGAAGCATTGCGTGCCCATCAGATTGGGCCTTCCTCCATCACCCATATCATCCTGACGCATCAGGACCATGACCATGTGGGCTGTGCAGCCGCGTTCAAGCGACGTTACCCATCGGTCAGGATTCTCTGCTCGGAAGAAGAGAAGCCGTATATTGAGGGAAGCAAGGTTTCGCTTCGGCTTGAGCAGGCTCTCGCCATGCAAGCCCAGCTTCCTGAAGCACAGAAGAGTTTTGGAGAGGCATTCTGTGCGCTCTTGCGCTCAGTGGAACCGGTTGCAGTCGACCAAGTGATTCACATCGGTCAGCATCTTCCCTTCTGTGGAGGAACTGAGGTGATTGGTACTGCAGGGCATACTCCGGGTCACCTGTCGCTTTCTATCGAAAAATTTGGGATCATCATTGCAGGTGATGCAATCGCTTTGGAGGCGGGCAAGCCCGTAATTGCCAATCCCCAGTTCACCCTTGATCCGGACAAGGCGGAAGCCTCCCTGCAATATGTGCTCTCACTCGGGGCGCAAAAGCTCATCTGCTACCACGGCGGTATCCTTGATTTGAGGTAAGTGGCTACGGAGTGTGTCTCTTATCGCTGTTCTCCGAGCCAAACGTAGCTTCTTTCGTAGCGCAAATGTACCAATCTTCCTTGCTGTTGGTGTCCTTTCCCCCTTCCCTGCAGAAAGAGCGTGTTGCAGTGCTCTGAGTGGAGTCGATACTCCCCTCGCTCTTTAGGCTGTTCCACTGGTTGCATTGGGCAAGAAAGCTGACATTGGTTGCCAAATCCTCCGATCCGAATCCATCGTGCGTGGTGGTCGTATGATTACCCCACACCACTGCGTCCAGCAACGGGCTCTCCCATTCAGGAGAACGGGCAAGGGTAAGACACCCATTGTTTGAACCCAAGCCTGTTTGCAATTCGCTTGCAAGGACGTTTTCTTCCTGCGTGCCTTTGCTGAAATGCACAACCAGATAGGCACCCCGCTCAACCATACGGTCAGCAAAGATGTAACGGTCGGTATACACCCCATCCCTGCCGGCATAGAGGGTGATGCCGGCAAGGTTTCCACGGCTGGTCACCAAAAGTTCAACGCGATCAGGATTGGCATCACTGCCTTTGGTGGTGAATTCATTGATCAGAAGAGTAGGCGGGTTCTGGTTTCGTGCCCACAGGGTAAGGGAGAACCGATTGCTGTTGCCCCTCTTGTCAGAAACCCTCCCCTCCAGAGGTACACCTTGACCCAATATGAGATCCTCTTCCAAACATATGGTAACCGTCTCTGAGGAGACCGAAACAGACTGGATGTCTTTATAGTTGCATTGCAGTGCTATTGCATCTGCATCAAGCGGTTCGTCAAAGGTAAGGACTGCCACCCGTTTGTTTACGGCCTCATACCGAAGCAGGATGGGAGGAGTGCTGTCAGTCTGCGCAAAAACGTCGTGCAGAATGGCGGAAGGCTGCTCACAGCCACAGCTGATGAGAGGAAAGAGAAGCAGAAAAAGAGCGAATCGGTGGTATTTCATATCATTTGAGAACCGGAGCTATGCGTTTTGCTTCAATTGACAGTGAGGGCCAATGCACATAGACTTTGGGTCATCCCAGGAGGCCTTGTATGTCCAAACTTTGGCAAAAAGATTATTCACTCGACTCGCTGATGGAGGAGTTTACCGTTGGCAACGACTACATTCTTGACCAGGAGTTGGTGATAGCCGATTGCCTTGCCTCGATTGCGCATGCCAGAGGCCTGCACGAGATTGGCATTCTTGATGATGAAGAGCTGGCTGCGCTCACCCAAGGGTTGGCTGAGATCATCGGCCTGAGACAACAGAAAGCGTTTCCCATAACCTTGGAGAATGAAGATTGCCATACTGCCATTGAATCGTACCTTACCGAGCACTACGGGGAGGTGGGCAAGAAAATCCATACCGGAAGAAGCCGCAATGACCAAGTGCAAACCGCTCTCAGGCTGTGGATGCGTGAGTACGCCCTGAAGCTGTGCAATATCACCGGGGATCTCTGCGAGCAGTTGCTCTCCTTTGCAGCCGAACATGCAGAGGTACCGATGCCTGGGCGTACCCACATGCAGATTGCCATGCCCTCCTCGGTCGGCCTGTGGGCCGCCGCCTATGCTGAGGAGCTCTATGATGAGGCCCAGCATCTGATGCACCTCTCCTGGACGCTCGACCAGAGTCCCTTGGGATCGGCCGCAAGCTATGGCGTCCCGTTGCCTCTCGATCGCCAATTTACCGCTGAGCAGATGGGCTTCACCCGGGTGCAGAACAATGTCCTCTATGCAAACAACAGCAGGGGTAAGTTCGAGGCGATGTTGCTTGACGGATGCGAGTATATTGCTCTTACGCTGAGCAAGCTCGCCCAGGACCTGATGCTCTTCACCCTGCCTGAGTTCGGTTATTTCAGCTTGCCCCGTGAGCTGTGCACCGGTTCCTCCATCATGCCGCAGAAGAAGAATCCCGATGGATTGGAACTGGCCAGAAGTCGCTCAGCATTGGTGAGCTCGGCTTCCATCAGGGTCAAATCCATCATCAGAAGCCTCCCTTCCGGGTATAATCGTGATTTCCAAGACACCAAGGAACCCTTGCTGCAGGGAACCAAGGCTACCTGGCAACTGGTGCAAATCTTCTCACGCATGGTCGGAGGTCTCACGGTGCACAAGGATGCCTTGATTGCTGCCTGCACTCCCGAGCTCTATGCAACCGACATCGTGCTGCAACAAGTGGCCGAAGGCAAGAATTTCCGTGATACCTATAAGGAAGTGGGATTGCACCTTGATCAGGTGGCAAAGCTGGACCCGATTGCAACGCTCTCTTCGAGGACGAGCCTTGGTACGACAGGCAATCTTGGGCTGGACGAGGATGTACTCTTTGTCTCACTGATGAAGAGTGGTTGCGAGGATGTCTTGGCCAGTTTCGAGCAGGCATACCAGGAGCTCTGTTTCCTCCAAGGGGTGGAAGCAGTCCTGTATTAGGACCCTTTGCCCTTGAAAAAAGGACCTTTCAAAGGTCCTTTTTTTCATGTCTAGAGCTCAGTGCTTTTGCCTGTTCGCTTTTGCAGCATCGGCGTGTGCTTCACCGCTTGGTGGTAGGCCTCTGCAATGTTTGTGCAGTAATCACCGATGTGCTCCAGGTGACGGATCTTCTCAAGGATGAGCAGCTCTGTTCTTACATCAGCCTTTCCATCGGATAGCCGATCCTGGACCATCTGGCTGAGACTGTTCCGGTAGCTGTTGATCTGCTCCTCAAACTCATTGGCCTTCTGCATCTCTGCTTTGGTCAGGGTCCTATCCATGCGGTCACGCACATAATCCAGGAACTCTTGTACCAGGGATTGGTAATCCCTGAGATCCTTGTCGGTTGAAGCTTCAAACACCCACTTCTGGTTGTACCGTCTCTGGCTGAGCAGGGCAAGGTTGAAGCAACTGTCGGTTACCGACTCAAGCTCATCCATGACACGAATCAGGCAGTTGAGCGAGGATGCATTGGTAGGTGTCTGGGAATCCTGCAGGAGATGCACGCAGAAGTCGGAGAGCTGTTCCTGCATCTGGTCTGCATACTCCTCATCCTTTTTCATGGCTTGGACGTCTGTTTCCATGGTTGCTTCGGGATTGTTGAACATGGTCCGATAGCGGGTGAGCATGGTACAGGCGAGATTTGCCATTTTCTTGATCTCATCTCGGATGGCAAGCATGTAGATCTCGGGGCTGTCAATGAAGATGCCTCCGATGTACTTGAAGTGATAGGTGCCTTCGTCGTACTCAGCCTTTGCAGGTACCAGACGCTTGATGAACGCTGCATATTGGCGAACAAAGGGAAAGAAGAGGACGGTGTTGATGACGTTGAACACCGAGTGGAACATTGCCAAAAAGAGGGGCAACTGGGTTGCCAGAGCTGTTCCGGAAAGCTTGTAGATGTTGCCTGGGGTGATCCAATTCACCATTTCAAGCAATGGATGGAAGAATACGAGGGCTATGATGCTGCCAACCACATTGAAAATGATATGCGCCCATGCAGCGCGCTTTGCCGTGGTGCTTGTGCCGATGGAGGCGAGATAGGCAGTGATGGTGGTACCGATATTCGAACCAAGGATCAGGGCGGCTGCGGCAGTAACCCCCAACCAGCCGTTGTATGCCATTGTCAGCGTCATAGCCATTGCGGCCGATGATGATTGCACGATGATGGTGACCAACGTTCCGAGCAGGATGCACAGAAGATTCATCCATACCGTGTCACTGTTGAAGGTGGAAAGGAAGGCGAGTGCATCCACGTTGCCGGTGATATCGGGCATGGAGTGAGACATGAAGTTCAGCCCGAGAAAGAGAATGCCGAAGCCGAGGAGCACATCCGCTCCATCACGGGTACTGCTCTTCTTGCTGAACATCATCGGAGCAGCAAAGGCAATGGAAACAAGGGCAAGAATGGTGATGTCGATCTTGAAACCCAAGAGGGCGACCATCCATCCTGTGAAGGTGGTTCCGATGTTTGCACCGAGAATGACGCCGATGGCTTGGGTAAGGCCCATGAGCCCAGCGTTTACGAAGCTGACGACCATGACTGTGGTTGCAGAAGAGCTTTGGATGATGATGGTAATGAGGAGGCCTGTAATGATGGAAACCAATCGGTTTTTGGTCATTAATTTGAGAATGGCCTTCATTTTGTCGCCGGCCGATTTCTGCAAGCCCTCACTGAGCAACTTGATACCGAACAAAAAGAGCCCGAGGCTGCCGACTATCTGAAAAAAGATCACGATTGTTTTCATATCAGCACAAACGTAACAAGTTTGTGGCTAGTTGGTAAAGTAGGAAAGCACATACATTTTTAACAATGTTAAGCACAACGGCTGGAAATTGGTATTTGGCCGTATGTTTGGATCGGGAAAGTGGATTGAACTTTAGGCGGTGTTGTTGTATGGTTCAGCCATGAGCATCATCAAACCCCACAAGCTTGGGATTATCTCTGGTCCCGGTTCAGAATATTTCACAGGCAAGGTGGTAAAGCATCTGCGCCGTCTCTATTTGGAGCGATATGAAAAGCTTTCCAATGCCTTGGCAAAGCGTCATGGAATGACCGAAGAAGAGATACTCAGGACAGTTACCCTGATGGACGACCTGAACAACAAGCGTATTCCGCGCAGCAAGTGTCCAACCACCTTCCAATGTCCTGATTTCACCATCAAGGTGAAGTATACCAAGTTTGCAAATGGCGAGGAAAAAGCTGAGATTCTTGATGCAGTCAGGGGTTTGAGAATTTTCATTGTCTATGACCTGTCGAATATGGAGCCAGTCAAGGTGGCTGGCAGTGACGACCCGGTGAGTATGTCTGTCAACGATCACCTGATGTTCCTGTTCACGACAATCAATGCCTTGACGCTTGCAGGTGCGGAGAGCGTGACGCTGGTGCTTCCCACCTATCCGTACTCCCGCCAGCATAAGAAGGGTGGGCGAGAGGCGCTTACTGCAGCGATGTTCGGGCGCATTTGCGAGATGCTCGGGGTAGAGCGCATCATCACGCTGGATATCCACAGCCGTGAGATTGAAAACAGCTTCTCCCATCTCCACTTGGAGAACCTCCATGCTTCCTACCAGACCTTGATAGCCCTGCACAAGGTCATTGATTTCAGTGATCCTGATCTGGTTGTGGTCTCCCCTGACACTGGGGCCATCAGCAGGAACAAGTTCTATGCCCAGGCCCTGCACCGTCCTTTGGCCATGCTCTACAAGGAACGTGACTATTCGATAGTCAGCAAGGACGCCAAGCACTCAAACATCAAGAGCATCAACCTGCTTGGTGATGTTCATGGAAAAACCGTCCTGATTGCCGATGATATGCTGGCAACCGGCGGGACCATGATCATCGCTATGCGCGAATTGACCAATCTCGGGGCAAAAAAGATCATCTGTATGGTCAGTTTGCCTTTCTTCAATG
Source organism: uncultured Sphaerochaeta sp. (assembly GCF_963667405.1). NCBI lineage: Bacteria > Pseudomonadati > Spirochaetota > Spirochaetia > Spirochaetales > Sphaerochaetaceae > Sphaerochaeta > uncultured Sphaerochaeta sp. The sequence goes on from NZ_OY763408.1 coordinate 689,217, forward strand.
CCTCTGCTGTCGAAGATTTTGATGCTGCCTATCATGAAGGGGTGTTCTTCCGGATCATCGGAACCAATGCCGTCTTCCATGGCCGCAATCTGTTGGACAAGGAGTGGTATATCCAAGCCGATATCACCGAACTTTTTGCCCGCGTCATCAGCCGTCTCCACCATGGGCGATCCATCAGCCCGCTTTTGGATAACCGTAAGTTCATTCAGATCCTGATTGACAACAGTCAGGCAAATCCGCAGGCGCCGTTCCCCGGGGCCAGCGCTAGTGACCCGGACCGCGACTGATTCTTCAGTTCGGATCCGGGCTCATTCCACTTCACCTCTGCTCTGCGGAGCAGTAGCGGCGGTGTCGATTATCCAACCCTGTTGTTTCTGGAGTGTACTGTATGCAAATGTCCAATAGAATTTCAGCTTTCCAATGTTCTCCCATCAGACGTCTTTCCCCCTATGCCCGCGATGCGGTGAAAAGGGGAATCAAGGTATATCATCTGAACATCGGCCAACCAGACATCAAGACTCCCAAGCAAGTCATCGAGGCTGTTCGCAAGTATGATGAGACCATCATTGCCTATGGCAACAGCGAGGGGCGGCAGGAGCTTCGCGAAGCCCTCCCTGCGTATTATGCAAAATACGGCCTTTCTGTACAGGCTGAAGACATTTTGATTACCACTGGTGGCAGTGAAGCGCTGCAGTTTGCATTCATGACCTTGTGCGATCCCTATGATGAGGTCATCATTCCCGAACCGTACTACACCAATGTGTCATCCTTTGCCCACTCTGCCATGGTTACCCTGGTACCCGTTACCAGCAAGATGGAGGACGGGTTTGCTCTGCCGGATATTTCGGAGTTTGAAAAGCGTATCACCCGCAAGACCGGGGCCATCCTGGTGTGCAGTCCGAACAATCCCACCGGCCATGTATATACCCACGAAGAGCTGCTGCAACTGCTCAACCTCTGTGAAAAGCACGATATCTTCCTCATTGTCGATGAGGTGTATCGTGAGTTCTGCTACGATGAAAAGGAATTCTCAAGTGTGCTTGCGTTCGATGAGTTCAGTGACAGGATCATCTGTGTTGACAGCTTCTCCAAGCGGTACAGCATGTGCGGTTCGCGCATCGGGGCTCTGATCAGCAAGAACAAGGATGTCTTGGCCAACGCGCTCAAACTCGCCCAGGCTCGCCTTTGTCCTCCGGATATCGAGCAGGTTGCCGCATGCGCTGCTCTTCAGACTGATGACAGCTATCTGGTGGAAGTCCAGGCTGAGTACGAGAAGCGAAGGAATTTCATTGTTGAGGGCTTGAAGAAAATCGATGGGGTCAAATGCAGTACTCCCAAAGGCGCCTTCTATCTTGTGGCTGAGCTTCCAGTGGATGATGCAGAGAGTTTTGCAATTTTCATGCTGCGGGATTTCAATCTGAATGGGGAGACTGTCATGGTTGCTCCCTGTGAGGATTTCTACGTAACCAAGGGTATCGGGCACAAGCAGGTGCGTATTGCCTATGTGCTCAATACCCAGGATTTGGAGCGTGCGGTTGCCTGCATCGATGCAGGCTTGAAAGCCTACCGCACACAGGTGATGGGAGTATAGACGCTATTCGCCGATGATTTTGACCAGTACGTGCTTGTCACGCATTCCGTCAAAGTCAAAGTAGAAGATTTGCTCCCAACTGCCGAAATCGAGTCTTCCCCCGGTAATTGCAATGACCGCCTCACGGCCCATGATGGACCGTTTGAGGTGGCCATCTGCATTGTGCTCCGTTTCCGTGTTGTGGTTGTACTGTTCGTACGGAAGCTCCGGGGCGAGTTTTTCAAGCCAGATCTCGAAGTCTTCATGTAGTCCCTTCTCAACAGCGTTGATGAAGACACTGCTGGTGATATTCATCGCATTGACGAGTACCAATCCCTCCTTGATCCCGCACTCATCGACTGCTTCTTGCACTGCCTCGGTGATGTTGATCAATCCGCGGCGTTTGTTGAGGTGAAACCACAGTTCCTTTCGATAGGTCATCATAGGCGCCTCCTCTTGCATCCCCAGTATACCATGCCTTCTTGCAACGCAAAAGGATTCACGCTACACTGCCGGCCATCATGCAGGAAATCCAAGTCATATCGAAGCAGAGACGGGCGCTCGGCCATGTATCTGTACTTCTTACGATGGTTGTCTGGGCCACCACCTATGTCTCCACCAAGGTGTTGCTCACCTCGTTTACACCGCCCCAGATCCTGGTCATCCGTTCTGCTCTTGCCCTGCTTGTACTTTCGTTGCTCAATCCAGGCAAGTTGGTGTATCAGCAGAAGAGCGATCGGTTTCTGGTGGCTTTGGCTGGCTTCTGTGGTATTTTCCTCTACTATTTCCTGGAAAACACTGCCTTGATCTACAGCAGTGCAAGCAACGTAGGGGTCATTGTTGCAGCAGCCCCGTTTTTCATCCTGCTTGCCTCCCGTCTGATCCTGAAGGAAGAGATGCTCAGGAAAAACTACTTCGTTGGTCTTGCACTCTCCATGGTCGGCATCATCCTGCTTACCTACGAAGGTTCTGAACAACTTTCCTTCAATCCTTTCGGCGATCTGCTTGCCTTGCTTGCCATCATGGTCTGGGCGCTCTATACGGTGGTGACGCGGATCATCGGTAGGAAGGGGTATCCGAACCTGTTGGTCACCAAGAGCATGTTCTTCTATGGCTTGCTGGGGCATCTGCTCGTACTCATCATCCAGGGCGATCACCTTGATGTCGGCCTGGTTGTCAGCTCCCCGTATCTTGCTCATTTCCTGTTTCTCGGGCTGGTTGCCTCAGCCTTGTGCTTCCTGTCCTGGAACTTCGGGTTGCGAACGATCGGCCCTATCAAGAGCAGTTTCTATCTCTATCTCAGTCCCATCATCACCATTGCCGTTGCCTTTCTCTTTTTGGGAGAACGGATGAGCAGAACCGATGCCATAGGTACCGGTTGCATCCTGGCAGGTTTGTTGATCAGCGAGTATCACGGAAGGGGTTGATCCCTTGCAAAACTACTTTACTGATGTTACCCTATTGGGTGAACGAGGTAGGGTATGGATACGCAAAGCAAGCTGGATATCTTGAGCCGTGATGCACAATATGATCTCAGTTGTGCCTGTGGAACGAAGAATCCCCAGGAGCATCGCAAACGCAGCAGCAACACAGCTGGATGGTTGTATCCCACAACCACTGCCAGTGGAGGGCCGGGTATCATGCTCAAGACCCTCATGGGAAACCGGTGCACCAACGACTGCAAATATTGTCCGCTGCGCAACAATCAGGATTTCCGACCGACTGCCCTCGCTCCCAAGGAGATGGCCTCCTTCTTCCATGAATTTCAGAGCAAACGGCCGCTTATCGGGCTTTTCTTGTCCAGTGCAGTGCTGGGGACACCTGAAAAGACGATGGAGATGCTTACCGATACGGCAAAGATTTTGCGTCGTGGATACAACTACCGAGGCTACATCCATCTGAAGATCATTCCTGGCAGCAGCAAAGAGAGCATCGATGAAGCGCTCCGGTATGCATCGGCGGTCTCGCTGAATATCGAGGCTCCTGGAGTTGACCACTTTTCCAAGCTTTCGGAGTCCAAGAGCTACGATCAGGATATTCTCAAGCCTTTGGCATACATTGCGCAGCAGACTGCAAAGGGTTCACGCTATGAACGCGTGCATACTTCCAGCCAGTTCATTGTCGGGGCAAGTGATGAGCTCGATCGGGAGATTCTCTTGTATTCGGCCCGCATGTATTCCGAGCTTCATCTGGGCAGGCTGTATTTCAGTGCCTATCAGCGGGGGCTTGGAGACCCGGCCATCCCAGGTGAGAAGCTTACCGTATCCGAGCAACTTCCCCTGTTTCCCGATGAGGTCATTCCCGCTTCCAATACCGAAATCCTGACGCGCGAACACAGGCTGTATCAAGCTGATTTCCTGCTGCGCAAGTATGGGTTTGGGTTTGAGGACCTGCTGTTCGCAAAGGATGGAAACCTTTCCTTGGAAAAGGATCCCAAATTGGTCTGGGCGCAGGCAAATCCCCAATTCTACCCGCTGTCAGTCAAGCGTGCCTCAAAGGATGCTTTGCTTCGGGTCCCCGGCTTGGGGCCTGTCTATGTGAATAGGATTGTGAAAGGTCGTAGGGAGGCTCCACTCTCTTGCCTTGAGGATCTTCGTCTTCCGCAGTCGGTTCTGGAGAAAGCACGGCCCTTCCTGACAATCTGAGCGGAATGTACTTGTTGTCCTGGTGACAAATGCCTACAATGCTCGCTATGGTAAGCCTCTATATCTCCTTCTTTTTCGTCTATGCCATCTATGCAGTGATCAATCCATTTCTGCAGGTGATGCTCAGAAACCTCGGCTATTCCTACGATATGGTGGGGGTTTTGTTGTCGATATTTGAGGTGGCAGGGATTGTGGGACCGCTAGTGCTGGCACGCCGGATTGATAAGCGCGGAGATATGCGTGGTGCACTGCTCTTCGGGACAGCTTTCACTTCACTTGGTGTTGCCATCCTCATGTTTTCCCGTATCCATGCATTGACGGTGCTTGGTCTGGTGGTGGTGGCTTTTTTCATGCGTTCGCTGCTCCCTATTCTTGATAGCTATGTAAACAACCTGTTCAATGGGGATGCCCAGAAATATACCGCGCTTCGTTCCTTTGGAACCGTAGGGTTCGTATTCTTCTCCCTGGCTTTCGCTCTGGCAAACAAGCCAAATCTGGAGAGCAACATCAGCATCGGTATGTATGCCCTTGTTGGATGTCTCATGTTTTTCATTCCGGTGTTGTTCTGGAAGGCTGAGCCAAAGCGGGCGAAGGGATCCTGCCTGTTGGTCTCCGAGCCGGAAGGCAAGTGGTATGACAGGGCGTTCATTGTGGGATTGGTCATCATTGCCTTCAACCGGATAAGCATGTCCTCCATAACCAGTTTCTTCTCCCTCTATCTCGTTGAGGAGCTCTCCATCAACGCCATCAGCCTGATGAATGCCATCGGGGCTGGGAGTGAATATGGAGCCATGATATTGGCTGGGATTCTCATCCAGAGAAAGAAGGTGCTTCCTGTCCATCTCCTGATGATAAGCTCTGTTGCCATGGTGGTTCGATTGCTCATCTATGCCTTCGTGCCAACGTTTGGCGGGGTGCTTGCAGCACAACTGCTGCACAGTCTCTGTTACGGGTTCTTTCATCCTGCAGCGATTTTCTTTGTTGCAAGAAGGGTGAAACGTTCTCATCGCACGGTGGGAATGTCCATGTATGTGTCGCTGGGTACCGGTCTGCCTGCAGTAATCGGTTCAAGCTTGGGCGGGCTGGTTGTGGAGCAGTTTGGCTATCGTTCCCTTTTCATGGGATACTCCTTGTTTGCCCTGCTCTCGCTCCTGCTCTCGATTGTCTTCTATCGGGTGATGACCACCCCTGCCATTGAGGAGATCTGAAATGAGAGGTATGAGAAGAAAGGATAGGGAGATGGAGAAAGCTTCTGCACTTGCTCTGTTTCAGTCAATTTCCTGGATGACACTTTCCATGATTGGGGCAGAGGAGGGAGGCCAGCCGTATGCCATTCCTCTTTCATTTGTGATGGTGGGTGAAGAGTTGTTCTTTCATGGGGCAAGGGCTGGGTATAAGCGTGAATGCTTGCTCTCTGACAATCGGGTCTGTGTAACTGCTGTAGCTTTTGCAGAAACCGATGCTCCGGCCTTTTCCGTTGCCTATCAGAGCGTTGTTGCCAAAGGACGTGCATTCCTGGTTGAGGATGAGAGCCTGAAGCGGGAAGCTCTTAGGAAACTTTGCGAGAAATATACCCCATCAGAGATGGATAGGTTTGATAGTTCTTGGGAACATCATCGCTTGGCTACAGAGATCTGGCGAATTGAACTGTTGGAATGGAGTGGAAAGCAGAGGAAGTTTGAATGAGGGGCAAAGGTATGGTATGCTTTGTGCCAAGGAGTGGCGGCAGTGAAAACCAGTGAGAGTTGGGATTTGCGTTCCATTGGGGACATTTCCTCTGACAAGGCACAGAAGAATCTGAGAGAGATCTCGATCTTCCTTACCAACAATATCCGTACGATGCAATCCATCGCCTTTCAGTACCACCCTCTGGAGCTGGTCAAGTATGCGTTGTGGGAGCAGAGAAGGGTTGCGGCCACCAAGAAATCCGATGCATTTGCCCTTCAGGTTTCCGCCTCCTTGGTTTGTTATCTTTCGAACTTGCTTCCCTATTGGGAGAAAGATCACTCCCAGAACCGTGAAATCAAGCAGAAGGATTGGAAACGGCTGTTTCAGGTATATGAGGATATATGCAAGAAGAGTGTCCGCTATGCGGACAACCACGCGCTCCTGCTTCGCGCTCAGGGCTTCCTCCAAGAGGAAGCTCTCCTTACGGCCTTTCAGGATGCGGCATGTGGATATGTTCTTCCGGCCGTGGTCGATGGCGAGCTGCTTGAGCAGAAATTTACGTCACTTCGGTACCAATTGCAGCCGTTCAATGCTCTGATAGGGGAGGTTTTTCCTGCAAAGCTTGATGGGTTGCTTTCTTCCTTCCTTGTCTTGGCAAAGCGAGGTGTCGAAGGTATTGATAAGCTTCGTGAGGATAGCACTACTTTCAAGCAAGCCGGACTGCTCCAGGTGGAGTTGCTCAAGAGCCGGGGTGAAGATGTTTCTGATCTGAACAAGACCATGGACAGGATCATCAAGGAACAGGGATGGGAGACGTGGGTTGATGATATCGTGGGCAGACGGGATGGCTATGATCTCTTTGATGTCCTTCGCGATACATCCCTCTCGGAACGGGACGCCTATTTGCTCTCCTGTGAATTCGCATCGCTTCCCTTTGATGAAGCATCGCATACGCTGACAGAGACATGTCCGAGAAATGACAAACCGTTCATCCGGTACGGCGCTTCCTACTATTGTTTTGATGCTGAGTCATTGCTGGAAAAGGCATACCTGTGCATCAAGCAGGCTGTCTGTTCCTATGATGAGCAGATTGCAAAGCGCTGGGCGGATATTGAGCGGGAGAAAAACCGTTTGGTTCCCCTTACGTTCTTCACAGCCATGTTTGGCAATATGCACTATACGCGCAATGTCTCGTTTGATGACGGGACTCTGGATGCCTTGTTTGAGAAGGGCCAAAAGGAGTTGGTGGTGCAAGTCCCGTACGCTGTATTGGCCACCACTTCGCTCAATCCCCTTGAAGATTCTTCTGCTTTGATCGAGCTTTTAGCTCAGGCTCTTCAAGCCGAAAAGCTGGCACGTTCCTACCCAGCCCGTTGTGTGATCATCGATACGTTGCATGATACGCTCTATCCGTTGCAGATGGATGAGGATGTTCTGACACTCTCTTTCCTGCAACTGGCCACTCTGGGATCACAATTTGAGGGAGTTGCTGAGCTTAAGGATATTCTGGGCCTTTCTCCCTTTTCTGACATACATCCTGAGCATCATACAGCAGGAGAGGAGCTTCCCGTTGAGGAGGAGCTTCCTGTTGAAGAAGAGATTCCTGTTGAGGAAGAGATTCCCGTTGAGGAAGAGATTCCCGTTGAGGAAGAGATTCCCGTTGAGGAAGAGATTCCCGTTGAGGAAGAGATTCCCGTTGAGGAAGAGATTCCCGTTGAGGAAGAGATTCCCGTTGAGGAAGAGATTCCTGTTGAGGAAGAGATTCCTGTTGAGGAAGAGATTCCTGTTGAGGAAGAGATTCCTGTTGAGGAAGAGATTCCTGTTGAGGAAGAGATTCCTGTTGAGGAAGAGATTCCTGTTGAGGAAGAGATTCCTGTTGAGGAAGAGATTCCTGTTGAGGAAGAGATTCCTGTTGAGGAAGAGATTCCTGTTGAGGAAGAGATTCCTGTTGAGGAAGAGATTCCTGTTGAGGAAGAGATTCCTGTTGAGGAAGAGATTCCTGTTGAGGAAGAGATTCCCGTTGAGCGGGAGTTTGTTGGATCATCATACTTTACAGCTTCTGCTCGGGCAAAAGAAGAGAATGATGAGGATGAAGAAGAAACAGCGGATGCCCTTGCCAGTTATGAGGAGCAGCCAAATCTTTTTGACTTCGATGAGGAGAACCTTTTCGATCCTGATTCCAAGGATGAAGAGCAGGATGATTTTGAGGATGATGATTATGAACAGGAAGCCTACTGCATTCTCGATCCCTCCTCGTATGACACTGATGATTATGATGATGCCGATGATAATTCTGATATCCTGAACTCTGCCGATGAGGAGATGGAAGATGGAGCTGAACTTTCTACGGAGATGTTCCATGCAGAATACTCTGATGAAGATGACGATGATTTGGCTGGCATGCTGAATGATATTCCTGATGAAGAGATGGAGGAGCCTCCTGTACAACAGTCAAAGCCAACTTCTCCCTTCAGCTTCTTCTCGCATCTTTCCAGTATAGCGAAAGGTGCTGCAGAAGAGCCCGTCATTGCAGAAGAGCCCGTCATTGCAGAAGAGCCCGTCATTGCAGAAGAGCCCGTCATTGCAGAAGAGCCCGTCGTTGCAGAAGAGCCCGTCGTTGCAGAAGAGCCCGTCGTTGCAGAAGAGCCCGTCGTTGCAGAAGAGCCTGTCATTGCAGAAGAGCCTGTCATTGCAGAAGAGCCTGTCATTGCAGAAGAGCCTGTCATTGCAGAAGAGCCTGTCATTGCAGAAGAGCCTGTCATTGCAGAAGAGCCCGTCGTTGCAGAAGAGCCCGTCATTGCAGAAGAGCCCGTCATTGCAGAAGAGCCCGTCATTGCAGAAGAGTCCGTCGTTGCAGAAGAGCCCGTCGTTGCAGAAGAGCCCGTCGTTGCAGAAGAGCCCGTCGTTGCAGAAGAGCCTGTCGTTGAAGAGAAGCCTTTTCATCCAGATATCCGCTTGGCAATGCCGCATTTGCGGAAAGAGGATTCTGTTCCGGTTGTAGAAGAGCAAGCCCAGCAGGAACCTGTTGCCCCACTTCCCCGATTTATTCTTGCTGATACGATTGCAAAATCCGGCTCAACAAGCCCTGCACAGCCTGAAGCATCTGCTCCGAGCATTCCTGCACCCATGCAGGTTCTGGAAATGGAGAGTTCTCTGGAAGGGAACCTTCCTTCCACTATTCGGGAGATATTGGGGAAGCTGAAAGAGAAAGAGGAAAATACCTTCTTTGATTTCTGCAAGACAGCAGATCCTCAGGTGCTTATGGGTACTGCCTCGCTCATTGAGCAGGCTCGGCAAATACAGCAATCTGATGGCAAGGACAAGATGTTCACCATTCCGGGTATCAACCTGACTGTTGTGTTGATGGCAGGGAAAGGCGACATGCTTCGTGCTTGGGACAGGAAAAATAATGTTGGAGCTATCATGTATACCCAAGGGCAGAAAACCTGGAAGGTGCTGTACCTTGGCTATACTGCCAGTGGAAGCTTGTATCACGCTGAAGAGAAAACCTTGAAATACGAAGATTTTTCCCAAGCTGACTGGAAGTACGTGGTCAATCTTGGTGAAAGGATTCTGGAGAAGAAACGCATACGATGACAGAAGAAAACCTCATTGCACGACACCTTGGGATTGCAATCAAGGCGGCTGAACTTGCAGGCGCGTATATCCTTGAAGAAGGTTCAAAGGATCATATCACCGTGCATAGCAAGCATACGAATGATTATGTGACTGACACTGACAAAGGTGCCGAAGAGAAGATAATTGCAGTGATCAAGGACCATTTCCCTGAAGATGCAATCTTTGGCGAGGAAACAGGGAAAGCGGGAGATCAGAAGACTGGTCGGTGGATCATCGATCCGATCGATGGAACCACCAACTTCTTTCGGTCGCTTCCCAACTATACCGTCAGCATTGCCTGGGAACTTGAGCCCTTCAAACCATTGGTGGGAGTTGTGTTCAATCCGAGGCAAGGAGAGCTCTTCTGGGCAAGCAAGGGGAAAGGGGCCTTTCTCAACGGGAAACCGATTCGCGTTTCTTCCGTCTCCCAGATGGAAAAAGCTCTCTTGGTCTGTGTACCGCCTCATCGAAGGCATGAGCTGGTTGACTCCTTTTTTGCTCGTGCGAAACAGTTGTTCCTTGCATCCAGCGATTTTCGCTCCTATGGCTCGTGCGCCTTGGAACTCTCGTATATTGCTGCCGGTAGGGTGGACGGATATTTCGAGCTTTGCCTTGGATATTATGACATGGCCGCAGGTATGATCATCGTCCAGGAAGCCGGAGGCGCGGTGGAAAGTGCAGATCCCAAACGACCGTTTGAGGACAGCCGATGTGATCTGGTTGCTTCAAATGGCTTGATTCAACAGCAAATATTCCCTATGGTTCAGGAATGAATTTCAAACTAGTCATATTTGATCTCGACGGCACCCTCATGAATACCAGTGCAGGGATATTCTATTCGGCCAATGCAACCGTGGAAAAGTTGGGTATGAAACCAGAACACGACCCCTCCCAGTTGAGCAAGTTCATTGGTCCTCCCATCAACCAGTGCTTTGTGGAAGTCTACAATATGGATCAGGCTTTGATAGAGCAGGCGGTTGCACTCTATAGGGTTGAGTACGATAAGAACGGGCGATTCAATGCTGAGGCTTACCCGAACATGAAAGAAACCTTGACGGCTCTCAAAGAGAAGGGGTACCAGCTGGCAGTTGGGACTCTTAAGCATGAAAGTCTGGCCCAAGGCATGATGACTCACTTTGGCTTTGACCACTATTTCGATTCCATCAGGGGATCGGACCTCAATTCCCATCTTTCCAAGGCAGACATCATCCGATTGGTATTGAACGATCTCAATGTGCGTGCTGAGGATGCTGTTCTGATCGGGGATACCATCCACGACCAGAAAGGTGCTGCAGAGGCTGGCATAGCCTTCATCGCGGTTGACTATGGCTTTGGCTTCCCCAAAAATTCACCCAAGCAAGAGTCCATGCTTGCGATGGTCGGCAGTGCTGAGGAGTTGCTCACTCTGCTCTGATGAGCTCTCGAGCCGATGCAAGGGCATCATCCTGCTCTTGCACCGGATGATTGTCGTCAGCACAAACGGGAAGATATCCTGCAAACTCCATGGAAGTGTACTCGCAAATCGCTTCGAACTTTTCTCGTATGAGACGATATTGGACACCGTCAAGTGAATCTTCACCCGTTGCAATCACGTAGAGCTTCTTGTTGGCAAAATCCCCAAGTTTCAGCTGGTAGAGCCGGTCGATGAAAAGTTTCATCTGTGCTGATACTCCCCACCAATACACGGGGGTTGCAAGCAGGATTGCATCTGCACCTTTGACGAGTGTGCAAAGGTTGTTCATATCATCTTCAATCAGGCATCCTTGGTGCGTTTTGCACCAATTGCATGCCCTGCATGGTCCAATCGTGAGGTCCTGAAGGTAGATTTCGTTGCATGCATACTGCTTGCAAGCTTCTTTGCTGAACTCCCTTGCCAAGGTTGCACTATTTCCAGTCTTTTTCGGGCTTCCGTACACTATCATCATCTGCATAACAGAACCTTACAACGGACTTCTCTCCCTTGCAAGAGTATCTTTGAGAGGGTATTCTAGGTGGAAGAGGAGATATACAATATGATGTTTCAATTGAAAAAGACACAAGTCAATACTGACAAGGCCCCCGCGGCCATCGGCCCCTATAGCCAGGCAATCATTGCCGGACCGTTCGTATTTACCAGCGGACAGCTCCCGGTAGATCCTTCCACAGGAGAGCTGGTGGGCGGAGATGCAGCGAACCAGGCAAAGCAGGTATTCGAGAATATCAAGGCTGTCCTGACCGAAGCAGGCACCGATCTCTCAAAGGTTGTCAAGGCTACCGTGTTTCTGAAGAACATGGACGACTTTGGTGCTGTGAATCAGGTCTATGCTTCCTATTTTGGAGAGGGTGTCCTTCCTGCCCGCTCTGCTGTCCAAGTAGCAAAGCTTCCCAAGGATGTCGCAGTTGAGATCGAGATGATTGCACTCGCATAAGAAGGGAGAATCATGAAACGAACACCTTTGTACGAGTGCTACAACGCCTATCCTGGAGTCAAGCTCATCGATTTCGGGGGATGGGAGTTGCCTGTTCAATTTGAAACGGGAATTCTTGCCGAACATGAGGCCGTACGCACCCGTGCAGGGTTGTTCGACGTCTCCCATATGGGAGAGTGCATGGTCAGTGGGGAAGAAGCCGCAAGCTATCTTGACTATCTCTGCACGAACACCATCGGTGACATGCAGGTGGGGCAGTGCCGATACACCATGATGTGCTACCCCAACGGAACCGTAGTTGATGACTTGCTCATCTATCGTCGGTCCGACATCTCTTTTCTGGTGGTAATGAATGCATCCAACACCGAGAAAGATCTTGCTTGGATCATGAAAGACAATCCCAAAGCTGACAGCTGTCCGCCCGTGATTGATCTTTCCTCTTCCACCGTACAACTTGCCTTGCAAGGCCCCCTTTCCGTCCAGATTCTCTCCACGTTGGTCGGTGACTGCGATCAGATCAAGAGCTTTACCTTCCGAAGCCAATGCGAAGTGGGTGAGGTAATGGCTCTTGTCAGCAGGACCGGATATACCGGTGAGGATGGCTTTGAACTGTACTGTGCCAGTGATGATGGCCCGCTTCTGTGGAATACGCTTCTGGAAGCAGGCAAAGACTTTGGTTTGATCCCCTGTGGACTGGGCAGCAGGGATACGCTCCGCATGGAGGCAAAGCTCCCGTTGTACGGGCATGAGATCAGCGATTCCATTACTCCCCTGGAAGCCAACCTCGGTGTGTTTGTCAAGCTTGAGGAAAAGGACTTTTGCGGGAAAGAAGCACTGCTTGAGCAACAACAAACGGGTATTCCCCGTACCCTACGGGGTATTGAGATGCTGGACAAGGCGGTTCCCCGCAGTGGGTATCCCGTATTTCTTGGTGAGAAACAGATTGGGTTTGTCACCAGCGGAAACAAGAGCCCCAGCTTGGGTATCTTCTGTGCCTATGTCCTGATCGAGCGCAGCCCCGCCCTGAAATTCGGCGATGTGCTGGAAGTGGAAATCCACGGTCAGCGAAAGCGGGCCAAGTTGGTTCGAACCCCGTTCTACAAACGGGGGACTCCTGCAGCGGAGAGATGATGATGCGAGTACAGAACACTGCCCCGGAAGGCTTCATTGCACTTGACAACTCAGCTCTGATCTATCCCCCTACCGAAGCGGTGTTCAATGCGAACACATTCCGTATCTCCTTGGACCTTGTGCAGACCATTCGGCCGGAAATCCTTGAGCAGGCGGCACATGATCTCATGACACGATGTTCTTATGCAAAGGTCAGCTTGCACAAAGGTTTTTTCTGGTACTTTCTTTCTCCCAACACCAAAGAGATGGTTATCCACCCGGAGGGGTCCTATCCCAGCGGCAGGTTCTTCTTCAAGGAGAACAACTCATACCTGCTGCGGGTGGTGTACAGCTCCCATCGCATCGGGGTTGAGTGTTTCCATGCCCTCACCGACGGCTCAGGAGCCCTAGCATACTTGAAACTGCTGGTACAGCGGTACTGTCACCACGCGGGCATTGCCAATTTCTCCTTCCCCGGCGGCTTGGATTTTGAACAGAAACCCACAAAACAGGAGTTCAGTGATCCCTTCCAGCACCTTTATGACAAGACACTCCCTTCCTTTCCCAAGATCAGCAAGGCGTATCACAGGAAAGGAACCGGAAGCTTCGATGACCGGGTGAAGGTGATAAGCGCCACCGTCAAGACGGCGCAGATCAAGGAGAGGGCGAAATCAAGAGGGATCACCATCGGAGAATACCTCTCATCAGTGTTTCTCCACTCCCTGCAGCAGTTGCAGATGCAGGAAGTCCCCAAGCAGAAGAACAGGAAACCAATCAGGCTGTCGGTCCCCATGAATCTGCGAAAAATCTTCGGCTATGACACGATGCGAAACTTCACCTTGTTTGCTGTCATTGGCATCGAGCCGGCTCTTGGTTCCTACACGTTTGACGAGGTTGCCAAGGAAGTGCATCTGCAGATGGCTCTCTCCCAGGACCGCAAGCGTTTGCTCAGCCAGATCAAACGGAACGTCATGGGGGAAAGAACTCCCTTGATTCGCTTTGCCCCCAATGCCCTGAAAAACCCTTTGTTCAAACTGCTCTCTGATTTCCTGGGAGATGACCAATATTCCGGAGTGATATCAAACATTGGGCAGATGGCTTTGCCTCCTGAACTTGCAGACAGCGTCAGCCGCATTGATTTCCATCTCAGCCCCGGGCTTCTCAACAAGGTTGCCATTGCGGTAATCGGATATCTGGATACACTGGTGATCAACTTCACCAGCTTCTTCAACGAAGATACGGAATTGGAGCGCCTGTTCTGTACCTTCCTGGTTGAGGATGGCATACCGGTTACGCTGTCGACCAACAGAAATACTGACAGGTAGGAGCAACTATGGCCTATTGCGTTCAATGTGGAGTCAAATTGGAGGAGGGGAGCAAACGTTGCCCTCTCTGCAATACGGAAGTACATCTGCCCGATGGTGTGCAGGAACAGCCATCCGATCCGTTGTTTGCACAACCGTTGCCTCCTGCAGGCATGGGTGGCATCACCAAGACACGCAAGGGGGTGATTGAACTCATCCTCTCTCTCGCAGTGGTCAGTGAGCTCACAGTGGCTCTGTCAATGATCTTGTCGGGGAACCTTGCCTACAGCTTCATTCCGCTTTTCAGCATTGCTATGGCAACCCTTTCCCTGATTCTTGCATTCAGCAACAAACCGACTTTCAGCAGACAGGCAAGCATCCAGTTCCTTCTTGTCGCGCTCTATTTGCTCGGCATCGATGCTGCCGATCTCACCCTTTCCTGGTCCTTGGCAGCGAGCCCCGGTCTTGCCCTTCTGTGGATGTATGTCATTTTCCCAACCCCTGCGCGAATGAGAAAAGCTCCCCGACGCAACGCATCCCTTATGGTTGGCGCCACGCTTGCCTATCTGGCCCTACTCAATCTGGTATTCTCAGGTTCCTTTACGTGGTTCGTTCCTGTTGCGCTGCCGTCATTGCTGGTGTTGGTGCTTCTCTGCTCACTCTTTCTCTTTTGGTTCAGCAAAAGGCACAACAAAACCGTTCCCCTTGCAGACATCGTGTTGGGAACGCTGGTTGTGCTGTTTTTCAGTGCCACGGCATTCGACCTGTTTCTCAGCAAGTATCAGAGAGGGCTGTATATCCTGCGATGGTCTGACAGTCTTCTGCTCTCCGGCCTCATCATTTTTCTCTTCCTGGTCAGTGTTTCCGTCTCCAGAAGGGTCAGGCGCTACTTCACCAGCCATAATCGGCATGTTTAGGTGAAGTCGGCAAACTGGGCATTGGCAGCCACAAGCAAGTCTTGCGGTTGGATTTTCAGCTGAAGACCCCGTTGTCCTGCGCTCACGTAGATGAACTCTTCGAGTTGGGCCACTTCCTCAACGAACGTGGGGAAGTGCCGCTTCATCCCCAAAGGGGAACAACCGCCTCTGATATAGCCGGTGATTGACTGGAGGGTATCCAGCTTGATCAATTCCAAGTCTTTGCTCTGGGTCAGTTCCCTAGCTTTCTTGAGGCTCACGGAGAATTCGGCGGGAAGGCAGAAAACAAAGACCTGGTTGTCGCTATCCTGCATGACGATCGTCTTGTACACCTGCTGGGGAGAGAGCCCCGCAGTCATGCTGGCATGCACTGCATCCAGATGTTCCTCATCCCAGGTATAACTGATTACCTCGAATGCGATCCCCATACTTTCCAGGATACGCATGGCATTGGTTTTTTTCATGACCTCATCCTACAAAGGATGGGTGGTGGGTTGCAAGAAGATGGGCGGTTCATACAGAAACACCACGCTTTCTTGGGCGTGGTGTTCCGATGAATTGATACTGGGAGCAGAAAGCTCCCATTTTTGCTACTTGTCGTCGATGGCAAATGCCACACCCAATGCAGAAGGAGAGGCAAACGAGCCCTTTTTCTTCTGATTGATGATTGTCATGGCAGTGAGCACGACCAAGGTGATGAGATAGGGGGAGAAGCCTAGGAACTGGGAGGGGATGACCATCTTCATTCCTGCGGCCTGCAAGCTGAACTGCAAGCTGGTGATGCCTCCGAACACCAGTGTTCCGATGACCACTCGCCCGGGGTTCCAGGTGGAGAAAATTACCAGGGCGATTACAATCCAGCCCTTGCCGCCTGTCATACCCTCATTCCAGCTGGGAATGAAGCTCAACGAGAGACACGCTCCGCCCAGACCTGCAAACATCCCTCCGATGAGAGTATAGAGATATCTGATCTTCGAAACGGAGATGCCCATGGCAGCTGCCGTTCTAGGGTTTTCTCCCACTGCACGAACCACCATCCCATGCTTGGTCTTGTACATGAAGAACCAAGAGAAGGGGAGGATGAGATAGAGTGCATAGGTCAGAAGGCTCACATCGAAGAGTGCTCCGATGATCGGAATCTGGCTCAGTCCAGGTATGGCGATATTGCTGAACTTGTTGGTGAGGTTCATACCGGTAAGGTTGAAATTGTTGGTTGCAGGGCCAAGCCTCTGTCCGAGGAAGTTGGCCAGACCGGTACCGAACATGGTGATGGCAAGTCCGGCCACCACTTGGTTGGCCCGCATTGTGATGCACAGGAAGGCATGGATCAAAGAAAGGAGGGCTCCCACCAGCATGGACATCAGCAACGCAAGCAACAGGTTCCCGGTATTGAAGGCGGTGGCAAAGCCAGCCAAGGCTCCCATGAGCATGGTGCCTTCCATACCAAGATTCAGGATTCCTGTTTTTTCGGTGTACACCTCTCCAAGGGTTGCATAGGTCAGGGAGGTTCCCATCGCCAGCGTGGCTGCCAGCAGTCTGGTTATGAAATCAAGAAAATTCATACGGTAGCCTCCTTATGATTGGAATGAACAACCAACTTGTACTCGGTGAAGATACTGCCTGCGAGCAGGGGAATGAGGATGAGGCCTTGCATGACCTCTCCCATGGCTGCAGGAAGTTTCATAAGCTGAAGTGCATCGGATCCTGTTTCCAAGGCTGCCATGATGAGGGCAACCACGATGGAAACAAAGGGGTTCAAGCCGCTCATCCAAGCAATGATGATGCCGGTGAATCCATAGCCGGAGTTCACGCCCTTGGTAAGCTGGTGCGTCACTGCTGCGGAGTCGATGACACCCGCAAGACCGGCGATGCCGCCGCTGACGATCATGGCAAGGATAATGTTCCGTTTGATCGAGACACCCTGGCACTGTGCGGCCCTTCGGTTCTTTCCGATCATGTTCAGCTCAAATCCCCAGCGGGTCTTGTAGAGAACGAACCAGAGGATTACCACCAGAATCAGGGCAAAATAGATGCCGCTGTGCACCCGTCCCCAGATTCTGGGAAGCCAAGCGGCTTGCGGATACAGAACCGTACCCATATTGCCTCTGGGAGCCTTCCAAGCGTTGATGTACAGGTATTCTGCATACCCGATGATGATGTAGTTCATCATGAGTGTGCTGAGTGTCTCGTCAACACTCCATTGAGCTTTCAGGGCCCCGGGGATTCCTCCCCAGAATGCACCGCAGAGAATACCTACCAGCATGCCTACCGGAAGCAGGAGCATCTCTGGCAGAAAGGTCCAGAACTGCATGACCCAGGTAATGCCGATGACACCTGCTACGTATTGGCCTTCCGCACCGATGTTCCAGAACTTGAGGCGGAATGCAATACCTACTGCAAGGCCGCACAGCAACAGGGGGATTGCCTTTGCAATCGTATACTGGATCTTGGTCTGGCTTCCAAACGCGCCCTTGAGCATTGCCCCATAGGTTTGCAGGGGATTTGCGTTGGAGATGCCCAAGACAATGGCTCCCAACAGGAAGGAGATCAAAAGGCTGATTATCGGTACGAGCACCGTCATTCGTTTGGAACGATAGTCTCGTTTTTCCAATCCAAGTCTCATACTTCCTCCCTTTCAACACCAGCCATCAGCATTCCCAACCGTTCGGTGGATGCTTTGTCGGCATCAACAATGTCCATGATTCTTCCCTCAAACATGACGGCAATCTTGTCTGCCACCATCAGCAGTTCCTCAAGCTCCTCACTGACCAGCAGCACTGCATTACCTTTGTCCCGCTGCTTGATCAGATTCTGCCGTACCGCTTCGGTAGCCCCTACGTCAAGGCCACGGGACGGATAGACTGCAATGAGAATGCCTCCGCATGAGTCGATCTCACGGGCAAGAATTGTCTTCTGGATATTACCGCCACTGAGGAATTTCACGGAAGTGTCCTGGCTGGGTGTCTTGATGGTAAACACATCGATCAGGTGGTCTGCGAACTTTCGTACCCAGTTGCGCTTGATGACGCTGTGGGAGGAGAGCTCCTGGGTGCGGTACTTCTTCATGGAAAGGTTGTCTCCGACACTCATGTCCCCAACCACACCCATCCGGCCTCGGTCAGCAGGTATGTGACTGACTCCGCTTTTGATGACCTGCAGCGGGGTCTTGTTCGTCATGTCCTTGCCATTGAGCAGAATATTCCCGCTGTCAACTCTCAAAAGTCCTGTCAGAGCTTCGGTAAGCTGTTGCTGCCCGTTGCCGGCTACGCCTGCTATGCCAAAAATTTCGCCGCCACGGATGGAGAAGGTGACATTGTCAAGTACGGGTTTTCCGCCGCCAATGGGGAGAACCGTAAGGTTTTTGGCCTCAATCTTTACATCGGTGGGCTTATATGGGCCGCGATCAAGTGAGAAGAGGATGTCTCGCCCTACCATCATGTTGGCCAGATCCTGTACACGCTTGATGGTATTGGTCGGACAGCTTGAGACACTCTTTCCCCTTCTGAGGACTTGGACGGTATGGCTGAACTCCATGACCTCATCCATCTTATGGGTAATGAAGATGGCACTCTTGCCCTCGGCAAGCATCTTCTTCAGAATCTCATTCAAGTCCCTTGCTTCACCTGGAGTCAGCACTGCCGTCGGTTCATCAAGGATAAGGATATCGGCTCCCCTATAGAGAAGCTTCAGGATTTCCACACGCTGTTGTTCACCGACAGAGAGATCCTGAATGATCTTGTCAGGATACACCTGCAGACCATATCGCTTGCTCAGTTCGGTGATCTTGGCCTTGATTTCGGCCATGGGAGGAACAAACGGGAGATCCTTCATGCCCAGAATGATGTTCTCAGCAACCGTCATGTTGCCTACGAGCATGAACTCCTGGTGAATCATGCCGATACCCAGGGCCATGGAGTCCTGTGGGCTGTTGATCTCCGCCAATTTCCCTTTTACGTAAATTTCTCCGCTGTCGGGTCGGTAAAGTCCGACCAGCATGTTCATCAGCGTACTTTTGCCGGCGCCATTTTCCCCAAGCAGGGCGAGAACTTCTCCTCGATGCAAACTCAGGTTCACACTGTCATTTGCAAGGACTCCCGGGAAGTGCTTGGTTATATTGACCATACGCACGACGAGCGTTTCGTCGGTGTTCATTTCACTCATGTTCTGTTCGCTTTCCATAGCCTTCGAAATGAAGGCAATGATCTCTGAAATTATGTGGAGGCGGACAAATGCCCGCCCCCATCCAATTGCAACTACGCTTAGTTGACCTTGCCGATGACGCCTTCCACAAACCAATCCATGGTAAGCATGGCTTCATCACTCATCTTCTCGCCAGCCTTCTGGCGGACAGCACCGGTGTTGTCCTTGAGATCGCCCCAGAACACATCCCACTGACCATCATGCATCTGAGCCTGCTTGGCTTCGATCTGCTTGACGAAATCAGCCGGTACGAGCGGGGAAATCGGGCTGAGGTGAATCATCTCATCCTCAAGGCCGCCCCAGTAGCTCTGGCTCTTCCAGGTTCCGTCCAATGCGCTCTGCACGGCAGGAATCATGTAGTTGCCCCAGTTCCACATCGGGGAGACGAGAATGCGGTCGTCACCGATCATGCTGCGGAAGTCAGCATTGTAGCCGACGGCGTACTTGCCGCGCTCAATGGCAGCCTTGGCAGGCTCGGTGGTGTCCTGATGCTGTGCAATAACGTCTGCACCCTGATCGAGGAGGGCAATGGCGCCCTGGCGCTCGAGGGAGGGATCAAACCAGGTGTTGGTCCAAACGACGGTTACAGTGGCCTTCGGATTGACAGAACGTGCACCAAGGGTGAATGCGTTGATGCCACGGACAACTTCAGGAGTATTGTAGGCGCCTACAAAGCCAAGCTTGCCGGTGGGTGACATCTTTGCAGCAATCATGCCGGAGAGATAGCGCATCTGGTACATTCTTCCGAAGTAGTTGGACATGTTGTCGTTGGAAAGGTAGCCGGAGCAGTGCTCGAAATACACGTCAGGATATCTCTGTGCAACGTTGAGCATGTACTGCTGATAGTTATAGGAGTTTGCGAAGATGATCTTGCAGCCTTCGTCGATAAGGTTCTCCATAACACGTTCGCTGCTCTCGTTCTCAGCAATGCCTTCCATTCTGATGACCTGGATCTTGTCTCCGAAATGCTCTTCCATGGCAATGGTGCCTTGGTCATGCATGTAGGAATAACCCATGTCTCCAGGAGGACTGATGTAGATGACACCTACTTTCATGGGTGCATCAGCCTTGGCCGAACCGGCAGCCTCTTTACTCCCTTGCGCGAACGCAAAGGAAGAAACCATCAGCACGATCAACAGTAGAACAATACCTTTTTTCATGATTCTCTCCTTAAAAAAGATTGCGTGATGTCGTTGATAGTACTCGAAGAACCTCAACTGTATCAAATTATACGAGAGGTTTTTTCTGCTGTCAAAACAAACTTGAGAAACATTTTGAGTGGTATAACTCAGATATAATACTGAAAAAATAGGGAAATAATAAAAATATTAGGAAAATGTACTATTTTCCTCAAAATGCAACAAAATTGAAATTGGTTGTGCGAAACAGGGCAAATGTATTTGAATAATGTTGCTTTTGAAGCAATATGTTGCAAAAAATCAATATTTATCGGATAGTTGTTGCATTGTGTTGCACCATCATCCAAGATGCAAGCAAGGTGTGTCTCCCTGTATCCTTCTTTTGCATTGGGTGTTTACTCAAAGAGGGCTTCGGTTTTATGCTTGTGTCAGCCTAGTACAAATGATAGGATGAAACACGTCTGTCCGTACAACTTGGGACGGTTACCCTGTCAATGAAGGATTGTGTCGCATGAAGACATCGAGAATCAGGTTTGTGATTTTGGCTGTATTGCTGCTCCTATGCAGTGTCACCCTTTACGCCCAGGAAGCCGGATTGGTAGTACGATCTCCGCTCTTCGGCCCGACCTCAAAAGCGTATGAGGTCTCTGAAGACTTGGTCATACAATCCTATGCAGCCCAATTGGGGCTTGGGGCGGTTGCCGAACCTGTTGAACCTGAGGCTCGGGTGTTGAGTGCAATCAGCAACGGATCCTATCCGGTTACCCCCGGCGATACCTTTCGCTTGGTCTATCTGGACGGATTGAAGACCATCTCCGCTGACTTGCAGGCTGATGGGAATTGTACGGTCACCATCCCCGGCTTGGGATCCATACAGGGAAAGAACCTGACCTTCCAGCAATTGCGTGATCAGATTCTGACCATGGTGCAGACCTACCACAGTTACTCGAATCCCCAGTTGGTCTTCACTGGCACCGGATCGTTCTCCGTATCGGTCATCGGTGAGGTTGTAGGAACACGTGTGGTTCCTGCGTGGGGTCTGAGCCGCCTCTCCGAAGTAGTCAGCAGTGCAACACCCTATGCTTCCACCCGCGAGGTGAGCATCACCCATGCTGACGGAACCATCGAGTCCTTTGATTTGTACAAGGCTCTTCGCAAGGGCGAATTGAGCCAAGATCCTCTGTTGCAGAGCGGGGATGTCATCACCCTCAGGCGTGCTGACAGAATCATCCTGCTTGGTGGGCACGTGTATGAGAAAGGAACGTACCAGATAGACGGAAGCGAAGACCTGAACGACCTCATTGCCAAGTATAGCGGGGGAGTGCTTTCCGGATCGGATGTACAGAACATCCGGATCCAGCGCTATAATCCGGATACCGGCGCTTGGCAAGTGCACTATGCAAATCTCTTCAGCGGGGAACGGTTCGAGCTCGAGCACCTGGATCGGGTGTTTGTTGATATGCTGCAACCGAGTCTACAGAGTGTCGTGGTTGAAGGAGCTGTATCCTCCACCGAAGCCTATGACAACCTCTCCTCGACTGCGTTGATGGGCTACTCCTCAGGACGGATCTTCTACCAATTCTATCCAGGTGAAACCATCAGACAGATGCTTTCCACCATTGCGGTGCGGCTGCTTACGGTAAGCGACCTTGAGCATGCATATTTGCTTCGCGAAGATACGCGCATTCCTCTGAATGTCCAACAGATTCTCTACGGGAATGATGCACAAGGGGCTCAGCGGCTGCAGGCAGGCGATACCATCCTGATTCCGTTCTCCCAGCGTTTTGTGTCGGTAAGCGGCGGGGTGGCTCGTTCAGGTGTTTTTGCCTACGTACCTGACAAAACAGCCAACTATTATATTGCTCTTGCAGGAGGGCTCAGCGATGATGCCTCCTATCCGGCATCCATCAAGGTGTATGATCGGGATGGAAAGAAAACCGATGGGGAGGCTGTGGTTGAACCGGAGTCGACCATTGTGGTTGCCAAGAATACCTTCGTAAAGGATATTGCACCTACGGTTGCCATCATCGGTCTGGTAAGTTCCATCATCGGCATTGTCGCAGCGGTGGTGAACATTCTTGTCGACACCAAGAGCCTGTAGGAGGGATGATAGCATGAGCCAACAAGAGGAATTCCAAAGCGCAGTCAGTGCATTCAGCAGCTCGGAAGAGGGAATCTCAATATCCGAACTCCTCCATATTTTCCACAAGCGGTTCAAGTGGTTTGTCATTGGGCTTGTTCTGGTTGTTGCGGCGGCAGTAGCCTACCTGCAAGTGGCAACCCCACAGTATGAGTCGCAGGTATCGGTGCTTGTGGATCCCATCCAGCAGTCCTCCTCGTTTGAGTCCATGCTCAATATGTCTGCTTCCAGCACCAAGATTGCTACGGAAGTTGAGTTGATCACCAGTCGAACCAACATTGATTATGCTCTCAGCACGTTGGACCTGAGCCTCTATCAGAATGCAGATGGCCAGGATTATCGTGATGAATTGGTCCTGGGGAGAGTGAAGGACCGCATCGTTGTCTCAACGGTCAAGGATACGAACATTGTCCGTATCACCATCACCGATGCAAGTCCTGCGTTTGCCCGTGACTTTGCAAACGCCCTTGCGTCCAGTTACGACAATATGCTCACCGGTATTGCAAAGAATTCGAAGACAGTACAACGGGAGTTCATAGAAACCCAGATTCCCATCAATGACCGAATGCTCTCGCTTGCAAGTGATGCCCTTGGTGATTTCCGTGAAAACAGTGACATCATCCAACTCACTGACAAGAGTTCCCTGCTTGTGGAACAGATTTCCTATTATGCGCTTCGCTTGGAACCGCTGAGGCTCCAGCTTGCGGAGTCCCAGGTTTTTCTGGACTCCTACAACGCTTCCCTGAAAGAAGCTGGGGTGCAAGGGGTTCTGTCTCTGGACCAGCTTCGCTCTGATGAGGTGATAGCAACCAAGCTCAAGGATCTCAGTGCATGGAAGACAGAGCTGACGATGTACGAGTCGCTCTCCAATCCGGCAGGTACCGCAACAACCACTGCCCCCACCACAAGCCTGAACTCATCTTCCCGTGTGTATGTGATCAGCAGTGCCATTTCGGAGGTCACCAAAGATCTTCTGAATCGCATCAATGCATTGACGCGTTCCTATGCCAATGAGGCCAATACCCAGGCACTTGTCCAAGCGCTCACCACTGAGGTGGCCATCAAGGTGTTGGAAGAACGCGGTGATGTGTTCGTTGCTGAACTCTCCGAGCTTCCGGTTCTTGAGCGCAGGTTGAGTGAGTTGCAGCGCGATGTGATGATTTATGAGTCCTTGGGCCTGAAGCTTCGGGAAATGCTTGAGGAAGTGAAACTCATCGAGGCTTCGGTCACCGGCAATGTGAAGGTGGTCGACCAAGCCATCCTTCCCTTGCGACCGGTGAGCCCGAACAAGCTTTTGATCCTTGCCGTGTCTCTCTTGCTGGGAGCCGCATTCGGATTGTTGCTTACCTTGGGGATCGAGGCCATTGATGCCTCAATCCAGAACGAGCACCAGCTGCAGAAGATCGTAGGCAAGGATGCCCCGGTGCTTGGCTGGATTCCGATGATGAAGATAAGTGCAAAGGACAAGTATCCGACCCTTACCGTCTACAACGATCCTCTTTCCTTTGAGTCCGAACGGTTCAAGCTTGTTGCCAACATGCTGTACAACCAGGAGGGGAAACGGGTATTTTCCATCACGTCCTGCTCAATGGCTGAAGGCAAGAGTACCATCATCGGCAATATCGCCCTGGCACTTGCCCAATTGGGAAGCAGGGTGCTGATCATTGACGGGGATTTGCGTCTTCCCAGTATGGAGCGCTACTTCAGGCTGAAACACCGGGATGTCGGGCTGGTTGACTTTGTCACCAAGAACTATCCCCTTGAAGAGTGCATTGTCCAACCTTTTGAGAAGGTTCCCTCACTGCATCTGCTTCCTCCGGGTAATGCCCCCTTGGTTCCGGCAGCCATTTTCTCCAATCCTCGGTATGTGAAAGGCATTGAGTTCCTGAAGACAGTCTACGACTTCATCATCATCGATGCACCCCCGCTTGATTCCGCAAGTGAATTGCTTTCCATCTCCAAACATGTGGATGGTCTGATCGTCACGGTACGTGCAGGCATTACCAGCAAGGGGTCGCTGTTCGATTTGGTGAGCAACCTCAAAACGGCGAACGCTCCGTTGCTTGGGTTTGTGTTCAATGGTGTCATTCCCGGTTCATTCTCCAGTTACGGGTATGGATATGGGTATGGAAGAGGATATTCCTCCTATGCGAACCGATACGGCGGAGGAAAGCAAGGAGCAAAGAAATCCAAGCACCTGAGCAAAAAGCGCTCCACCAGCTGGTATCGCAAACGGTACAAGCAGGATCTCAAGACCAGAGGGAAGGTTGCAACCGAGCAGTTTGAACCGATGCTTGCATTTGGACCTGATTCCGAATACAAGACAATGCAAGATCTGATTGATTCTTCATTCGATGACAGGGATTTCCTCTCATTGCAGAGAAGGCAGGAGCATGGAACCAAGCCTGTGGAGACTGCAAAGCCCGTGGAGACTGCAAAGCCCGTGGAGACTGCAAAGCCCGTGGAGACTGCAAAGCCCGTGGAACCTGCAAAGCCTGTGGAACCTGCAAAGCCTGTGGAACCTGCAAAGCCTGTGGAACCTACAAAGCCTGTGGAACCTGCAAAGCCTGTGGAACCTGCAAAGCCTGTGGAAGCACCCAAGCCGATTTCCGACATTGATGAGCTGGATATGCTTGCAAGTCTGGAAGCGGATCCGGATGCAATCGGGAAGAAAAGAGGGGAGTGAGACTAGACACAGAGGCTACTCTCTGCTATGGTTCTCTAGAGAAAATTCGGAGGATGCCAATGGTAAGGAAACGATACAGACTCATGTACCTATCCACCGGAAGGTGTTTTCCCCAGCATATTACATCAGAAAGTCGACCGTAGGGTCGGCTTTTTTTTTGAAGGAGCCGAGATGGATAAACAGAACGTATTTGTCGGTAGATCGCTGAGCGTCATTGAGGACTTCTCGAAAGAGGAACGATTGTACCTCTTTGAGCAGGTAAAGATTCTCAAGAAAGCGATGGAAAACCAGGATGAGGAGACTTTGGCGAAGTACCGGATCAACGACAAGGATTTCGGTATCTACGAGGTCTTCCTGGAAGACAGCACCCGTACAAAGGAGTCTTTCAGGAATGCAGCGAACTTCCATCATGCAAAGGTTTCTGAGCTGAACAGTGACAGTTCCTCCTTCAACAAGGGGGAGAGCTATGCCGACACCTTCTATACCTTGAGCGGATACTCCAACACCATCTTCATCGTGCGCAGCAAATTGGAAGGCGTCTGCAGATGGCTTGAAGAGACTTGCGCTGCATACGCACAGCGAAACAGCCTGTACCGAAAACCTGCCTTCATCAACGCGGGGGACGGCAAACACGAGCATCCTACCCAAGAGTTGCTTGATGAGTTCACCTTTCTTGAAGACAACAACTGGAGCACCGAAAACTTGCATCTTGCCCTGGTGGGAGACCTTTTTCACGGGCGCACCGTCCACTCCAAAGCTGATGGCCTGAAAATCTTCAAGTCAGTGAAAGTTGATCTCATCGCACCTGAGGAACTGGCGATGCCGGAAACCTACGTGCAGAAGATGCGTGAGAACGGCTATGAAGTTCGCATCTTCTCCTCCATAGAGGCGTACCTTGGGCAGAAGGACCTGGCCGACAAGTGGTACTTTACCCGACCCCAGCTGGAACGCATGGGTGATAGGATTCTCCAGCGGCAAGCTGAACTGAGGAGGACCATCACCTTCCGCAAGGAGTTCATGGGACTGCTCAAGGAGGGGACAAAGTTCTACCATCCCCTTCCCCGGCACAAGGTGCATCCCACCATTCCCACCTTCCTTGACGAAACTGAGCTCAACGGATGGGAACGCCAATCGATCAACGGCATGTATGTCAGGATAGTCCTGCTTGCCCTCATTGCGGGACGGATCGGAGCGGAGTTTGTCCCCTCCCTAGCTCCAGTTTCCCTACCGACGGAAGAGGATTACATCACTGAAGTGGACCTTTCGGTGATGCCGGTCAAGGAAAAGGTGGTGAGCGAGGGAGTGCAACCGATTCACAACGGTTTGGTCATCGACCACATCTGCAAAGGTGATGCTCCCAGTGAAATCCGCGACCATATGCGCCTGATCAGCAGTGTACTGGGGCTTGACGGGCAGAAGGGCGGTGAATGGGTAAGCACCGGACACAATGATGAGACCCAGTTCAAGGGTATCATCTTCAGACCCGGAAGCTTCGAGTTGAGCCGCAAGCATCTCAAGCGCCTCAGTGCAGTCGCCCCAGGATGCACACTCAATCTGATCAAAAACGGTAGGGTGGTGAACAAGTATCGGCTCCATCTTCCCCCACGCATCTATAACTTCGAGGATCTTGCCTGTACCAATGAGGCTTGCATCTCCCATCCAGACCAGAACGAAGGCGTCCCGGCCCTCTTTTACAGAACCAAGGACAACCACTTTGCCTGCGCTTTCTGCGGCAAGAACCACACCTTCAAGGAAATCTGGAAGAGCAGAAACAAATAAGGTAGACTGGAGACACCATGAAAAGTATTGAAACGATAACAAACCACTATGGGCCCTTGTTGGCAGAGAAAGCCCTTGCGCTTGGTGCCATCAGGCTGGAGGTGCAAAACCCCTTTACCTGGGCAAGCGGATATCGCATGCCGATTTACAACGACAATCGCAGGCTTCTTGCTTCACCAGAGGCTCGTGCCTTGGTAGGGGAGGCGTTCGCGGCAATGCTCGAAAGCCTGGATTTTGATCCGGACAACATTGCAGGGACGGCAACGGCGGGCATTCCCCATGCAACCACGCTCGCCGACAAGCTGGCGAAGCCTCTGAGTTATGTCCGCAGTTCCGGCAAGGACCATGGTCTGGGCCAACAGATCGAAGGCTTGGGCCAGAGTGGTTCGTATGAGAAGGCAAACGTCTTGCTGGTTGAGGACCTCATCTCAACAGGAGGGTCATCCATCAAGGCCGTTCAGGCAATTGTGGATGCCCAAGGCCTCTGTCCGTATACGTTCGCCATTTTCACCTACGGGTTTGATGCAGCGGTGGAGGCCTTCGCGAAACTTGAGCCCTCCTGCGTCTTCCATACCATCCTTGATTATGATGTCATGGTGCAAAGTGCTCTCTCCCGTTCCTACGTGAACCCGGAGGAGGCCAAGCTTCTCTCTCTCTGGCGTGAGGATCCGTTCGGCTGGGGTGCAGCACACGGGTTTCCCCCGGTAACCAAATAAGGAGAATTGACTGATGAACTATGATGCAAAATTGCTGGAAAGCGCCAAGACGGTAGGAAACATCGTGTGCATGGGGCTTGATCCCCAACCTGAGGTACTTCCCTTTGCCAGCGGTGATCTCAGGGCCGATCTCAACTCGTTTTTTCAGCAACTTTTCAGAAGAATGGCTCTCTCGGGGCTCATCCCTGCCGCATTCAAGCCGAACATCGGCTACTACCAGAGTCTGGACAGACCCCGGGAAGAGGATTTTTCCGGCAGCCAAGCCTTGGCGGACCTGCTGGACATGGTGGAGAACTTTTTCCCCGGCATCCCTGTCATCCTGGACAGCAAGCGGGGAGATATTGCACGCAGCAGTCTCAACTATGCACAAGAAGCCTTTGAGGCTTGGAACGCCGATGCAGTGACGGTTGCCCCCTACATGGGAAGTGACTCCGTCAAACCCTTCATCGACTATCCGGAAAAAGGGGTCTACATCCTCAACAGGACGAGCAATCCGGGCGGAAAAGACCTCCAAAACCTGATACTGGGTAATGGCTCTTCGCTCTATCTTGAAGTGGCTCGCCAGATTGCAGCTTACAACGCAAAAACCGGCTCGGTTGGTGCGGTGGTGGGGGCAACCAACCCCCAGGAGCTGAAGGACATCGCCTCCTTCTATCGAGATGAACGGGTTCCCCTGCTCATCCCCGGTGTGGGAAGCCAGGGCGGGTCTGCCCCGGAGGTTATGGAAATCCTGCGCTCCTGCGGGTATCCGGTAGAGCTTGCCAGGATAAACAGCTCCAGCGCGCTGACGCATCCCTGGAAAAAGGGACCTGCTCCCGAAGACTGGCTGGAATTGTGTGAGGAAAACCTCAGGACCCTGATACGGGAGTGTGCTGTATGAAGGATGTGCTCTCATTGCTGAAACATCGCCATCTGGACCCTGCCAAGCCGGTATTGCTTGGCACCGTCAGCGGCGTTGCTTCCACAAAGCCGGCCTTGATACGCTTCTTCGATCAGAAAGTGCCCGGTATTGCCATCATCACCACCAAAAGCTTTCAGGTTGAGGTGAACCCTGGAAACCGTGAGCCGGTCATTTGCGAGACCGAGAAGGGGAGCTTCGGCAACTCTGTCGGGTTACGCAACCCCGGCATGGAACAAGCCCTCTATGAGTTGCGTACCCTGAAACGGGAGTTTCCCCTTCGTGCGGTGCTCAACGTATCACTCTCAGCAAACAGTGTGGAGGACTTCATCACCCTGGTGAAGGCTTTTGACGAGGTTGCTGACATGGTGGAACTGAATTTCTCATGCCCTCACGCCTCGGTTGGGTATGGGGCTTCCATCGGATGTGATCCGTCCATTGCAGCCGCATATGTGCGGGAGATCAAGGCGCAGACCAAGGAGTGCAAGGCTCCCCTGTTTGTGAAGCTCACCCCGAATGTGGAGGATATCGGCCTCATCGCAAGAGAGGTCATGGAAAGCGGAGCCGATGGGCTGGTGGCCATCAATACGGTTGGTCCGATCGTGCATATCGACCCGGTGGCTCAGCAACCTATCCTGCAAAACAAGCTTGGGGGAAAAGGCGGGTGCTCGGGAAAGGGCATCTATCAGGATGCCCTGAAGGCCATCGGGGCCATTCGCAAAGCCTGCGGTCCTGACATTCCCCTTCTGGGTATGGGTGGGGTGGCAAGTGGAGAAGAGGCTGCCCGTCTCATTGCTGCCGGTGCTGACGCCGTCGGCATAGGTTCTGCACTTGGAACGGTGGATCAGCGCAACTGGAGTGTCTATCTTGATGCAGTCAAGGCTGAGGCTGAAGCATTCCTGCAAAACAGGAAGAGCACCAGTCATCCCCTGTCCTCCTCCTTTGTGATCAACGAACGGCAGATGGCCTATCAGAAGCATACGGTCACCAAGGTAAAGCGCTATGGCAAAGACACGGTCATTCTCACCTTGGACGGCAGTCTGGATTGCAAAGCCGGCCAGTTTGCTTTTCTCTGGATTCCCCAGGTAGGTGAGAAACCCTTCTCTGTCGCACATAACGATCCCCTTTCCTTTGTCATCAAGCGCAGGGGTCCCTTCTCCGAGCAGTTGTGCAACCTCACCGTAGGCTCGGACCTCTATGTCCGCGGTCTGTACGGAGCACAGCTGGAGAATCCGGTAACCCGGAAAGCCCTCCTGCTTGCAGGTGGTACCGGCGTAGCGGTTTTGCCCTCCTTGGCCAAGCAGCTGGCAGAGCAGAACACGCTCATGCAGATCCTGGTGGGAACCAGCGAGACGGTTGAGGGAGAAGCTTTGCTGGAGGATGAGCTCTCCCTGTATGGCGAGTTCTCTTGCATAGCCGATGACGGGAAACCCGGTAGGGTGCTTGATGTGCTGGATGATCTTGTCCTGGACGCAGAACAGGCCTGCTACCTGGTGGGACCTGAGATTTTCATGGCAATCGCCTGCAGAAAGTTGCTTGGGCGTGGAATGAAAGCCGAACGCATCTTCCTTTCCATGGAGCGCAGTACGCTTTGTGGCATAGGAATGTGCGGTGAGTGCGCTTGTGGTGACCGGCTAACCTGTCGCTGGGGAACCTTTCTCAGCTATGACTACCTCCTCAAGGAGGCCCCGGAGTTGGTGACATATGATTGACGTGCATGTGCATCTGAGAGACTGGGAGCAGAGCAGCAAGGAAACGCTCGCCCATGGCATGGGTGTAGCACGTTCGTGTGGGGTGGATGAGGTGTTCGATATGCCGAACACCAATCCTCCCCTGACTGGAAGATCCGCTATCCTGAAGCGTCTTGAGGATGCACAGGCGTGCAATCTTGATGTGCGATACCATCTGTGGGCAGGAGTGACGAGCGATCGTGACCAGCTCACACAGATGGTGGAACTGCACCGCGAGCTCTTTCCCCGAGTGATTGGACTGAAGATGTTTGCCGGGCATTCTACCGGAAATATGGGACTTACCGAAGAGGAGACCCAGAAGCAGGTGTATCACACCCTTGCCCTTGCTGATTACCGTGGCGTCCTTGCCTTGCACTGTGAGAAGGAGAGCCTGCTTCGGCCCGATTTGGAACGAAGCGAGGATTTCAGTTCCCACAGTCTGGCCCGACCGGTTGCAGCTGAGATAGCCAGTGTACGCGACCAGTTGCGTTTTGCCTCGGAAGCAGGCTTCCAAGGGCATCTTCACATTTGCCATCTCAGCTCCATCGAGGCCCTTTCCTTGGTGGAAGAGGCCAGGGCAAATGGTGTTCGGGTAAGTTGCGGTGTGACTCCTCATCATGTGTTGCTGTCGCAGGATGATGCGAAAGACCGGTCCCTCTATGCAAAGATGAACCCCCCGCTTCGCAGTGAAACCGAGCGCAGTGCCCTCTTTGCCGCCCTGCTTGCAGGAAGGATCGATTGGATTGAGACCGATCATGCCCCCCACACCCTTGCTGACAAGGAAGCGGGAGCATCGGGGATTCCCGGATTCAGCGGATTGCTGTTGTTGCTGAAGGCATTGGTGGAGGCTGGAGCGCAAGAAGACCTGCTCAAGCAACTGGTAGGCAAGCGGGCCCTGCAGGTATTTGGGCTTGCAGACCGAACGATCACCATCCCTTCGTATGACGAGCTTGCTACCCGTTCCCTGGAATCTGCAAAAGCGTATCCCTTTGACAGCTTTGCCAACTTGCGATTGCGTTAGGGAACAACCTCCTGTATACTAGCTCTCCATGAGGAGGGAGCCTTGATAGATCTTCGGAAGCATTCGAGCAGACATTTGGAGACCAAGCTGGTCCTTCCCATACCCGAAACCCAGCGGTATGAGCGGGAGTTGCACTATTATCTGTTCTCTCCTCCCCAGCTCTATGTCAATCGCAGCACCTACACGGAAGAGCGGATCCTTCATAAGTTCCAGAGTCATGGGCGGTACTCATCACCAGAGATCACCTTGGAAGAACTCTTGGACGAGCACAACTCCCTCAGTCCCCTGACCATCCTCAGGCACTACACGGCAGACCTTGAGAAGGATGTGACCAGTGTGCCTGAGCGGAATGTCATCCATGAGCTTCAGACCATCGTCAACTCCATCCGCCATGAGAACAAGGCCTGCCTGCAGGACTGCAAGGATATGGTCAAGCTGGGCATGGGCAACGATCTCGGATCCACGTTGGAAGCCTGGCACCTGAATATGCAGGAGCTGTGCAGGATCTTGCGTGAGTTGCTTGATGTCATCCGTGCCAAGTTCAGCCCGGACAACCGTTTGATGCTTGCCTTTCTCTGGGCGGACGAAGCGGTGAGCATTCTCTGTGAAAAACATGCCATCGACCTGTATATGACCTCCAGTGCGCTGCAAGCACAACTGCCTGAAACACTTTCCGGTCTCCTGGCCTTCAGTCGTGAGGAGATGGAGTATCGTAGTGCGCAAGACTATCCCAGCGGCAGCAACAATCCCGAGACGGTACAGTATCGCAAGGCAGTTCTGAAAAAGTGGACGCAGTCGGCACTCTACCTTGTTCCTGAGATTTCGCGTTGGCCCAAGCGGGTCTCCGAAATTCTGGCAGGAACGGCTGCCGGTGTCGCCATGGCTTTTGCCACGTTGACCACGATTTTCGCAGAGGCGACGTTCATCAGAAACAGTCTGCAATGGGCCCTGATCGTCATCATCGGCTATGTCTTCAAGGATCGTATCAAGGAGTGGCTGCGCCTCTTCTTCAACGCAGTACTGCCAAGAATGATGGCTGATGAGATTTCGTCCTTTCTCTCGCCCAAGACCAACAAGAAAATCTGCTCAAGCCGGATCAAGCTCAAGTTTGAGGAACCGGACGATCTTCCTTCTCCCGTCAAGGAGATTCGCAAGGACAAGAACAACCCGTTCAGGGATATGCTGCCCAAGGAAGATATCATCCACTATACCCGTGATCTGGTGATGCACCCGCTGACCAAGCACGGCTTGGAGCGTGACAAATTCCCAAGGGAAAACAATTTCACCTTGGTTACTCGCATCCGTCTTGACGATTTTCTCAAAGAGATGGATGACCCGAATGATGTGGTGTTCAGGATGGACCCGAACGCCGATGAGCTGGATCAGCTCAACAGCGAACGGGTATACCACCTGCATTTGGTGATTCGTGAGTATGCAAAGAAAGAGGATCTGGACGTCTACAGCCACTATACGATTGTCATGAACAAGAGTGGTATCGTCCGTATCGAGCAGATGCCTCTCGCCTAGAGCCCAATCTTCTCCGAAGCTTCGGTCATTGCATCGATGGTGAGTTGGATGATGTGCGGCAACTCGATGCCCAGCATCTCTGCTCCCCCGGTGATCAGATCACGATTCACTCCGGCTGCAAACCCTTTGGAAGCCCACTTCTTTTTCACCGACTTGACACTCATGCCCTGCATCTTTTCCGGCCGCATCAGTGCGGTCGCATAGACCAGGCCAGTCAGCTCATCAATGGTGTAGAGGACCTTTTCCATGAAATGCTCTGGTTTGATGTCACTGCAGATGCCCCAACCATGACTGCACACTGCATGGACGAATGCTTCATCCACATCAATCTGGGAAAGCAGTTCGGGAGCCTTTTTGCAGTGTTCCTCGGGGAACATCCCCCAGTCGATATCATGCAAGAGCCCAACCAGAGACCAATACTGTGGATCGTGCCCATACTCCTGGGCGAAAGCGCGCATCGTCTCCTCCACACAATAGGCGTGGTGGACCAAGGCCTCATTGGGATTGTAGGTACGAAGCAACGCATCAGCTTGTTCGCGAGTTACCATGATACTCCTCCTTTGTTGGGAGTATAGGCTCTTTGCGAGGATTCGAAAAGGCGAAAAAGATGCTCTTTCCCCTTTATACTGGCACACCTATTGTGTTAGTATGGGGCCAGCGCCGCCGGTATGGCAGGCCATCTTGTTTTGGAGGAGGAACCTATGTCTAGTTTGGACGACGGGGGCAGTATAACACCCCTGCCTAGTAGCTTGACTTCCGTATCCTCCTTCTTCCTTGCGTAGGGCCGAATTGCTCGGCTTCCATGGAATGGGGAGAATGCCTCATCATCCATGGAGGAACTATGATCACCATCAGAAAGAATCTTGTGAGCCAGAATCCAGGAGATCCAATCCAGGAGGCTCCTTACACTTGGGTCGACGCCCGTGACATCAATCGGGACGATATCTCCCAGCTTGAGGAACAGTATGCGATTTCCAGTGAATTGCTCGCAGATATCATGGACCAGGACGAACAGGCCCGCATCGAGAAAGAGGATGATTACATCGCCTTGATCGTACGTCTGCCCGCCATGGCCGATGATTGCAAGGGAATCAACCAGTATGCCGTCCCCTTGGGCATTGTCCTGATCCGTGATACTGTCATCACCATCTGCCAAAGCGACAGCATCGTACTTGAGGATTTCTCCAAAAACCGCTATCGACAATACCCCGTCCAGACCATGGAAGGGTTTGTGATCAGCATCCTTGGCCGGGCAGTGATGGTGTACATCCGCCTGCTCAAGTACATCAACCGCCAGAAATCACAGGTTGAGGAACAGCTGCACAAGAGTATCATGAACTATGAGCTGATCCAGCTTTTGCAGATCCAGAAGTCGCTGGTCTACTTCTCCACGAGCCTGACCACAAATGAGGCACTGCTGGAACGGCTTCAGCGTACTCCCTACTTCAAGCTGGCAGGGGAGGAGGAACGTGATTTCCTCGATGACGTCATCACAGACAACAAGCAGGCCATCGAGATGGCAAACATCTACTCCTCCATTCTCACCGGTACGATGGATGCCTTTGCTTCGGTCATCAGCAACAATATGAACGTAATCATGAAGCGGCTGACCATCATATCCATCAGTCTCATGATTCCCACCTTTGTCACCGGGTTCTACGGAATGAACATTTCCTTGCCCTTCATGGGCCATCCGTTTGCTTGGATCGGCATCCTTTCGTTCTGTGGTCTGAGTGCGTTGATAGGTGGTTGGACTCTCAGCGACCGGCGCAATGCACGCCTGGTGCAGCGATCCGTGCTCGGTGCACGTGAGTCGGGGCGCGAAGTTCGGAGAAAAAAGAAGAAAAAGCGGTCCCTACCCGATTGATTCACTAGGTTATGCAATGCTACCATCGGCCAGATTCAGGAGAATACCCAAACGATGGACAGCATTGCTGATCTCTGTTTAGCCTTTGACGGCACCTACGCTGGTGATGCCATGCGTACCCTTTCAGAACTCTACACCCAGATAGAACTTGAAACATCCTCATTCTGCAAGCAACATGAAATTGCTTGTGCAGAGGGGTGTGGGACGTGTTGTGAGCATTTCATGCCGGATATCACCACTGCCGAAGCCCGCTTGGTCGCAGCCTATTTGCTGTTTGTCAAACGAGACAGGGCCCTGATGGATAGGGTTCTCGAGTTTGCAGGCAATACCAGCGGTCCCTGTCCTCTCTATCGGTTTGACTCTCCCTATCACTGCTCGGTCTATGCGGCCAGGCCTCTGATATGTCGCCTCTTCGGCGCATGTGCCAGTCAGGACAAGGAAGGGAATGCCCTCTTTCGTCGTTGTCGGTTCAACAAGGAAGAGACCATGCCCTATCTTTTGAAGTTCACCGAAGATGTGCCGGTCATGCAGGACTACTCGTATGCACTGCGAAGCCTTGATGACGGGGAAGGGGTGGTGGGCTACCTTCCTGAGAAGGTAGCTTCCATGATGGATCAACTCCAGTTTCTAGCGCGCATGCTGGAATTCGACGATTCCAATCCCGACGATACCCCCAATCCGCTGGCAAGCTAACGGATGACCCGAAGGATATAGCCTCCCAGATACTCCGATTCAGGGAAGGAGAGACGAACGGGATGGTCCTCAGCCTGGGTAAGCACCTTCAGGATCTGGATTTCCACGTTCGCATCCTTAGCACTCCAGGCCAGAATCAGACGAAGTTGCTCGAGGTTGATGGCCCCGCTGCAGCTGAACGTTGCGATGATGCCGCCGTTCCTGATTTTCTGCATTGCCAGCCGATTGAGATCCTTGTAGGCCTTCTGCGCCCCCTGTGCCTGAGCCTTGGTCTGTGCAAGCTTCGGGGGGTCGAGAATCATCAGGTCGTAATGGTCTGAGGGAATCTTTCTCATCTGTTCAAAGATGTCACAGACGGTGATGCTTACCCTCTCCCTGCTTTCGGGGGGAATGCTTCCTTGCTCCTGGTTGATGTGTACATGCACCAAGGCTTGCTTGAGTGCCTGCTCGCTGCTGTCAAAGAGATCTACTTGCTTTGCCCCTGCTCTGAGAGCGTGCAGGCTGAAGGCACCGGTATAGGAGCAGCCGTCGAGTACGACTGCGTCCTTTGCATAGGCTTCGATGGCTTTGCGATTCTCCCGCTGGTCGCAATAGAACCCGCTCTTCTGACCTTTCCCGGGGACTACTTCGTAGAGGAGGTTGTCCTCTCTGAACCGCACTGGATCGAGGCGTTTTGCCGGTGTGAAGTAGGCACCGTCCTGATAGTAGAGCAGGGTTTCGCTCAAATGCTCAATGCCGCAGAAAGCGCTGTCGGTTCCGAGGAGAATAAGGGTTGGCTTGAGCAACTGTTCAAGCGTGGACACGATCAGGTCCCGATGATCCCAGGCAATGCGTGCGCTGATGATGATCCTGAGCATGGTGCCATACACATCGACGACGAGGCCGGGAAGCATGTCGGCTTCCCCGAATATGATGCGGAATGTGGTGGTGCCGGCTTTCTTGTCCTGGAAGAACGCGCTGCGGCGGAGAACGCTCTTGGTGATGGTGTCCACCCACCAGCCTTCATCAGGGATGGTTTTTTCATCCCAACTGAGCAGGCGAAGGGCGATATGGCTTTGGCTGTCGTACCAGCCGTAGGCTATGAATTGGCCGTTTTGAGTCTCCACACGGGCGAGATCGGTAGAGAGGTCAGCTTCCTTGGTAAGCAAAGCTCCGGAAAAGACCCAGGGGTG
This sequence comes from uncultured Sphaerochaeta sp., assembly GCF_963667405.1. Classification (NCBI taxonomy): domain Bacteria; kingdom Pseudomonadati; phylum Spirochaetota; class Spirochaetia; order Spirochaetales; family Sphaerochaetaceae; genus Sphaerochaeta; species uncultured Sphaerochaeta sp. The sequence continues at coordinate 726,025 of NZ_OY763408.1, forward strand.
GTGGCGGAGCAACTGTTTCTCCTTGCCTTCCTTGATGATAATTGTTTGCATGGCTACACAGTAGCCGAAGGCCTTGGTTTTGTCAAAACGTTTGTTGACTTGCCACCAGCACATAACCGATAATGGCGATATGCAGAAACCGCTTGCCAAAGCAATCCTGTTTGATATGGACGGGACACTGGTGAACACCCTGGAGGATATCCGCAGTGCCATGGGCTGTGCCCTCAGCCTGATCGGGTTCCCTCCTCCTTCCGCCGAAACTACGAAACGGGTAGTGGGGAGAGGGCTCAAAAATGCACTGAGAGGTGCAATCCAAGAGCTAGGGGTCACCCTGGATGAGGAAGAGCATCAGCGTCTCTACAATGCCATGATGGATTCCTACCGTGCGCATCCATCGGATCAGAGCACTCTGTATGCAGGCATCCACTCCTTGTTGTGCAAGCTGCAGGCGGATGGTTTTGCCCTTGGGATTCTCTCCAACAAGGAGGACGAGCTGACCAGGCGCATTGTCAGTGATGTGCTGGGCGACTTCTCGTTCGTGTGGGTGCAGGGGCTGCTTGATTCTGTTCCGCGAAAGCCTGACGCCACCGCCATTCGGCAATTTCTCATACGGCAGGGTTTTTCTGCAGACGATATTGTGTATATTGGTGATAGCGAGGTGGATTGGCAGACCGCATGCAATGTCCCTTGTTCCCCTATTCTGGTTTCCTGGGGATTCCGGCCGAAGGAAGAACTGCAATCATTGCCTGGTTCAATGGTTGTCGACACGGTACACGAGTTGGAGGATGCAATCTATGGCATACAACGAGAAGGATCTGAGAAGCAAAGCTGAAGCCTATCTGAAAGCAGAACGGGAACCCGTCTTCCGCACCGAAGTTGAAGAGGAACTGGCTCGTGGTGATTGGGAAGCATTGTTCGACCGATTCTATACAAGTCTTTCCTTCGGCACTGCCGGCATGCGGGGTGTGATCGGCGGGGGCACGAATAGGATGAACAGCTTCATGGTCCGCAAGGTGACCCAAGGTCTGAGCGAGTATCTGATGACTGCCAGTGCCAATCCTTCTGTGGTCATTGCCTATGACAGCCGCAACTACAGTGACCTCTTTGCCATGGAGGCAGCCCTGGTGTTGGCTGCCAATGGGGTCTCGGTGTATCTCTACCAGAGCTTGCATCCTGTCCCGATGCTCAGCTTCGCGGTGCGATACCTGCAGACCACTGCAGGCATTGTCATCACGGCAAGCCATAACCCGGCCAAATACAACGGCTACAAGGTCTACTGGCGCGACGGGGGGCAAGTGACTCCCCCACACGACTACTCCATTGCAGAACGTGCCAACGCAGTGAAGGTGGAGAACATCAAGGATATCAATGAGCAGAGTGCACGGTCCAAGGGCTTGTTGGTTCCCGTCCCGGAGAAGGTGGACGAGGCTTATTACCATACAGCCTTGCAGAGCTTGAGAAGACCCCGTCTGGTGCAGAACAGCCCCATCACCGTAGCGTACACTCCCTTGCACGGATCAGGAAACATCCCGGTGCAACATCTGCTGAAGCAGGTGGGGATCCGTTGTGTGGTGGTGGAGGAGCAACAGGAACCTGACGGGAACTTCCCTACCGTCGAACTGCCCAACCCTGAGCATCCCAAAGCGATGCAGATGGTCTTGGACTTGGCAAAGCGGGAGAAGGCGGACATTGTCCTGGGAACCGATCCCGATGCTGACCGCCTCGGCATTGCCATCCCTCTTTCCCCGAAGAAAGATGAGTACCGCCTGCTGACCGGCAACCAGATTGCAACCTTGCTTGCTGATTATCTGATCGAAGCGGACAAGCAGAAACTTGCAGAAAAACGTCCCTTGGTGGTCAAAAGTCTGGTGACGACCGATTTGGTTGCCCGTATTGTGGAAAGCCAAGGGGGACGTTGCAAGGATGTGCTGACCGGCTTCAAGTATATTGCCGAGCAGATAGCTGACCTTGAGGGACCGAGAGGGGAGCGTGAGTACTTCCTCTTCGGCTGCGAGGAGAGCTACGGCTTCCTTACCCTCCCTCAGGTGCGCGATAAGGATGCAGTCAGCAGCGCCTTGGCAAGTGTCGAGATGATGTGCTATTGGGCAAAACAGAACCTTACGCTCCAGCAACGTCTTGAGCAGATATATGAGCGTTGGGGATACAGTACCGAAGCAGTCTTCTCAAAGGATTATGAAGGTGCCAGCGGCAAGGAGAAGATGGCGTCGATCATGGCGAACCTGAGAAAGCTGAAGATCGGCGAACTTCTTGCAGGCAAGAAAATCACCGCTTTTGAGGATCTATTGGATGGGAGACAGGACAAGTTTCCTCCTTCAGACGTGCTGATCATGCACCTGGAGGGGGGGGATAAGCTGGTGGTCCGTCCCAGTGGAACCGAGCCGAAGATCAAATACTATCTCTTTTTCACTGCTGAGGCTTCCGAACGGGCACAGCTTGAGAAAGATCTTCCCTCACGAATTGAACGCTATAAGGCGGCACTCTCGTGATTACCTGTTATTTCCTGCAACGATCAAACAAGGAAAACATCTGCCTCTCCCCCTATCTGGACACCGAACGCGTGGACAGCTGGGAGGAGGGGGAGTCCGTCCAACTCCTTTCCAGCGGCATGTTGACCAAACCCCAACGCGACGAGGCGACTTACGCCCTCTATTCAGCCATCGACTTCTGTGTCGACCGCTGGATCCAGAACAAGCAGTATGTGCCACGGCTTCTGGTCACTGCCCTGATTTTCACTGCCTCTTACTTTTTCTTTTCGCTTGTCATCCGCGATCCGCTTCCCATGCTCGATGAGCTTGCCATCAGTTTTGGGCTGGGGATCTTCGGTTGGTCTGTACTTGCCAAACGTGACACACGCTCTTCCGTCGCCCAGCGAAGGCGCTATGAGATGAAGGTGCGCAGCAGTGAGCGTGAAGAGGTTGTCCAGGAGCATCTGTTTGCCCTTGAGACGTATCTTGATGAAGTGGCGGCTCTCGACCCTCTGGATCTTGCAAAGGCTCTTTGCCTGGTGGACAGCGGCACCTTGAAAGATCTGCCGTATGATGGGGATGATTCGATGCTTGCGGACATAACTTCCTCCATGATGCTCTACCTCTCAGTGAACAATAAACCGTTGCGCAAGCTTGCCGAGCGCATCCACCACCAGAGAGCGATGGGAAAACCCGATGAGAACCTCTCAGCACGTCTCTTTCACCAGAGCATGCAGAAACGATTGGATCTGAGCCTGCTCGCGCTTGTGGTTGTGTTGCTGGAGAGCTGAGAAAAGCAATCAAGCCTTCCTTGCTTCTTGCAAGGTATGCAGCGTCTTATAGTGGGTTCCACGCTCAGTGTCCTCGTATCCCTGTACGCAGTTTGCCTGCAAAGCCCCTTGCTCAGCTATCCTGTGGCATGTGCCCTGTTGGTGGGAGGCATTGCCATGGTGCTCCTTGTGGTGTACAGAGCTCCTGTGCGCAGTACTCTCCTTTCTTTTTCGTTTCTCTTCCTGCTGTATGGTCTTGGAGGCCTTGCTGTGGCCAAGAGCCAGCCTTCCTATGGATTCGCCCCGTTCAGGCTGAGTAGGATTGAGGGGAGACTCCTCGAGGACTCCCTGCTCACCCGCTCCCACAAGCAGGTCGTCCGGCTCAAGCTCAGCGCCTCCTGGACTCAGGATGGTGATGTCTTTGGTGCAAGGGGTGTGGTCTCAGCTTTGCTGAAAACGGATGAGTTGCTCATTGCTGGAAGTGACATCCTTCTGGAAGGAAGACTTTCAGAGACAGGGGACCTGTTTCTCTGTTCGTCGTTCCAGGTGGGAAGGCTCTCCAAGCTGGGGCTGAAACGACGGGAACTCCTCTCGCATCTCTCCTGGTTGCTCCAACACCGCATTGCAGATGAAGCAGCAAGAAGCCTTGCCCTGATGCTCCTGCTGGGTCAGTCGACCGAGGCCTCCTTCGCCTTGAAGGATGCAAGCCTTGGAGCCGGGTGTGCCCACCTTCTGGCACTCTCGGGTATGCACCTGCAGGTCTTCCTGCTGCTGAGCAGTTGGTTCTCCTCCCTTTTTCTGGGTCGCTATTGGGGCAAGCGCATCGGCTTTCTGATCCCCTTGGGCTATGTGGTTCTGGTAGGACCGAAACCCTCCTTGGTCAGGGCTCTTTTGATGCATCTCATCTCGCTCTTTCCCTTCTCGCAAGAGATGCGCTCTCTATCGTCTCTCCTGCTTGCCTATGCAGTACAGCTTTGGTTGTTCAGCTGTTCTGTCACCAGCTTTGCCTTTCTGTTCAGCTATGCTGCAATAACCCTGCTCATTCTGGGGCAAGCGTTGCCTCACTTTCCCCTGAAAACCACAGCGCTGGCCATTCTCGGCACCGCTCCGGCCTCCATGCTTTTGACCGGCTCTTGGAATCTTGCAGGGCTCCTGTTCTCCTATCCGGCAGGCCTGCTGATTCATCTTCTGATGGTTCTCAGCCTTGTTTGCCTTCCATTCGGAGGAGTCCCTGTGCTCTTGCTGACCCAGTGTACCCACGTGCTCCAAACCCTGCTTGCTTTGGCATCGGAGGTTCCCTTTGTCTTCAAAGCTGGTGCATACTGTCTCTATCTTCTTGTTCTGTTGACCTGTATCGCCATCATTGGCTATGCTGGACAAGCTCTGCACAAGAGAAGGAGATACCGCAATGAGCTGGACCTTTGCCTACGATTCACCGAACGCAATCACTCGCCTTTTGGATCGGGAGGATCTGGCGATGAGCAAGAAGTTTGGACAGAACTTCCTGATCTCCCACCCGGTGCGTGAACGCATTGTCGATTTGCTTGAGGTGAGCGAAGGCCAACAGGTTTGGGAGATCGGTCCGGGCATCGGCTCGATCACAAGCCTGTTGCTTGAAAAGCGAGCCCAGGTCACCGCCTTTGAGATTGATCATGGGTTTTGCAGGATACTGAGTGAGCAAGCCTTCGGGGATGACCCTCATTTCCGTCTGGTGGAAGGGGATGCCCTCAAAACCTTGCCGCTCTCGCTGCAAACCGAAGGGGTACCGGCACGCATATGCGGGAATCTTCCCTACAACGTCGGTTCGGTCATTCTGGCAAAGCTTCTAGAAAGTCCCTATCGTCCCTCCCGCATGGTGTTTACCCTCCAGAAGGAGGTTGTTGACCGAATTTGCGCCCAACCGGGTTCAAAGGATTGGTCGTCGTTCTCCCTGCTTGCCCAAGCTGATTATGAGGTGAGTCTGGCCACCACCATCAACAGTGGAGCCTTCTATCCTCCTCCGAAGGTCACCAGCAGTGTGATCCTGTTCTCCTTGCGCAGCGAGAGCAAGGTGGAGAGCTCCCTGCGCTCCCATTTTTTCACCTTGGTGCGCGATCTCTTCGCACAACGTCGCAAGACGGTGAAGAACAACCTGCTTGGGGGGAAGGTTGGGGCCATGGTTGGCAAGGATGGGGTGCAGTGGCTGCTTGAGGATGCCCAGCTCAATCCTTCGCTTCGTGCGGAAGCACTCGACTGGGAGCAGTTCCTTGCCCTCAGTGCGTCTCTTGCCAGCTATCGAGCCAGGTATACCGGCGATACTGCACCAGCGAGATGATGCCCCGCAAGCTCAGGTCGCTGGCCATGGCGATCCATACGCCCAACAAGCCCAGACTGGTTGTCCTGAGCAGCAGATAGGCAAGCGGCAGGCGAAGCAGCCACATTCCCGCAATCGAGATGGCAAACGGACGCCGGGTATCCCCTGCGCCCCTGAATACCCCGAATGCGAGCATGGAAAGTCCGAATGCCGGCTCGGCAAAGGCTTCAATCCTCAGGATTGTTGTTCCCAGCGAAATGACTTGGGCATCCTGGGTGAAGAAGCGCATCAGAACGGGTGCAAAAAGATAGAGGACAACCCCCATCAGGCTCATCAGGGCTGTGCCAAGCATGGTGCAGGTATCGGCAAAGCGCTTTGCCAGGTCCTTGTCCCCGCTGCCCAACGACTGGGCGACCAGAGTGGTTGCGGCGGTGGAGAAGCCCGAAGGCGGCAGGTAGGTGATCGATTCGGCGGTATTTGCCAAAAAGTGTGCTGCCAAGGCGGTGGTACCCAGGGTTCCCACCATCTTGGTGAAGACAATCTGTCCGAAGGAGAGCGTTGAGCGTTCCAAGGCAACGGGGATGCCGAGGCGGATGGCATTCTTGAGTATTGCCTTTTCATAGTGTGCTTTCTGGCCGAGGTGTATCCTGATTGCCCGATCACCGGTGAAGAGCGTGTATAGCAGAAGCATGCAAGTGATCGTCACCGAAATGGTGGTGGCGATGGCAGCTCCCTTGACCCCGAGCCCAAGGCCGGGGAGGGTGGCAAATCCGATGGGGATGCTCTCGAAGATAAGCAGGAAGTTGAGGATCACATTCAGCACGTTGTTCAAGCCGTTGAGCAGCAAGGGTGTTTTTGCATCGCCGCTGCAGCGCAACAACGTGGAGATGAGAATCATCACCAGATTGGGAAGATATCCCAAGGCTATGTAATGGTAGTAGGTGCTGGCAAGACTCTGCACTTCCGCTTCCGCACCGATCCAAGCGGGAAGGATGCGTGCTATCGCCAGGAATGCAAAAGTGAGGACGAGTCCGAACCCTATTGAGGTATGCAAGGCTTGGCGGGTGATCAGGTTGGCACGGTCTTTCTTTCCGGCTCCCAGGTTGCGGGCCATGAGGACGGAGAACCCGATGGCGAAGGCGTTCATCCACCCATTCACCAGCCAGATTGTGGAGGTGGGGACAGCAATGGCTGCAGTGGCTTGGGCACCAAGCGAGCCGACCATGGCAGAGTCAACATACGTGACGGTTACCTGCAGGACCTGTTCGAGGATCGTAGGCCAGGCGAGAGACCAGATGATGGTTCTCGGGGGAATCGAGCGGTCAAGAAGATTGGGTTGGGAGCGTAGGCTTGCCATCGAGCGCCTCTCCTTCTGAGGCGAAGGTATCGTAGCGAAAAGAGGGGCGCAAGGCAAGGGCAGGAAGGCTGGCCCTCCTGCCCGTCAACAATCAGATTGCAGCAGACTGGGCCAGGGTGATGGCACTGGTCACTACGATGTCTTCCACCGAGCAACCGCGGCTGAGATCGCTGATCGGCTTGGCGAAGCCCTGGAGAATGGGGCCATAGGCCTCTGCACCGGCAAGTCTCTGAACGAGCTTGTACCCGATGTTGCCTGCCTGAAGGTCAGGGAAGATCAGGGTATTGGCAGTGCCGGCTACCGCTGAGGTGGGAGCCTTGCTCTTGGCAACACTGGGTACGATGGCTGCATCGAGCTGCAGTTCGCCATCAACAGCGAGGTTTGGAAGCTTTTCCTTGATCAGGCGGGTGGCGGTGACGACCTTGTCCACCAGATCTCCCTTTGCAGATCCCATGGTTGAGTAGGAGAGCATGGCAACCTTCGGCTCAGCATTGAGGAAGGTTTTGCAGGAGAGTGCGGATGCTTCTGCGATTTCTGCAAGCTGCTCGGCGGTGGGGTTGGGGATGGTGGCACAGTCAGCAAAGATGAACGAACCGTTGGCCCCATACTCAGCCTTGTCGGTAGCCATGACGAAGCAGGAGGAGGCATACTTGATGCCGGGCTTGGTCTTGATGATGTTGAAGGCTGCAAGCAGAACATTGCCGGTGGTGTTTTCCGCCCCGGCGACCATGGCGTCAGCCTTGCCCAGGCGGACCATCATGGCACCCCAGCGCAGCGGATCGATGATGCCCTCGAAGGCTTCCTCAAGGCTCATGCCCTTGTGCTTGCGCAGCTCATAGTACTCCTGTGCAAATGCACTGCGGTCTTCGCTGGTGACAGGGTCGACAATGGTGATGCCCTCAAGGGAGGTGTTCACCGAATTGGCGGCCTGTGCGACTGCGTCATTGTTTCCGACCAGGATAACGGTCTTGGCCAGCTTTTCGTCGACAATCTTGCGTGCCGCCTGGATGGTTCTGAGCTCAGTACCTTCTGCGAGGACGAGCTGTTTGTTGGCCGCAATAGCTTGGGCCTTCATTTTTTCTGCAAACGTCATGGTTATGCTCCTTGACAGGAAAGATAAAATTGGTTGGTTGCAGTCTACCACGTTCGCATCGCTTGGAAAAGGGCGGCAAGGCTCTGTATTTCCTTGCTTGCCTGTGATACTGTCGGTGCATGGTAAGCAGAAACCTCCTCTATGTGCAGGTCATTGCATTGGCGTTCAGCACCAGCTTGTTTGGTGGGTTGGGGGAGGAAATCCGCATTGCCTGTTCCATCAACCTGGAACAGATGAGCCTTCTGATGGGGTTCAGCCAGATAGGCTCACTGGTCTCTTTCCTTTCGCTTCCCTTTCTCTCCAAGCGTATCGGTTCCTATTCCCTGCTCATCACGGGCATTTTCGTTTCCTCACTCTCCTTGCTGGGAATGGGTCTGTCCCGTTCGCTCATCTTCTTTGGTGCGTTTTTCCTGCTCAGCACCTTGGCAGGATATCTGTATGGGACAAGCAACGTCATGGTGCTGATCAACCTGGATCCCCAACGTTCGAAAACCAATATTCCGCTCATGCACCTCACGTACAGCATCGGGGGCATGTTCAGCGGGCTCTACATCGCGTATCTGAAGCGAAGCCAGTGGTACTACGGCTATGTGCAGATGGCGGTACTGTACGCCCTTCTGGCAATTCTGTTCCTGGTCTTCAGGCCGCAGCAAGCCCGCACCTGGGCGAAACCCAAGTACCAAAGCCTGGGAAGTGGATTCTCTTTGCTCAAGGATGCCCAGTTTGCACGGTTTTTGTTCTTCCTGATCACCGCCAATGCGGTGGAGTTCTGTGCGATCATCTACCCGTTGGCCTATATCACTGAGGTGCTCGGGGGCAAAGCGAGTGCAATCGGCAGTGCCATCGTCATTCTGCACGGGAGCATCGCTTGTTCAAGACTCATGGTCATCCCCCTCCTGAAACAGGGCTTTGCTCCCAAGCGTCTGTTGCTCATTCTCAGCCTGGTGTGCGCAACGGGTCTCCTCTTGCTTGCCTTCTCGTCTTCGCTTGGGGTTGCCTTGCTCTGTCTCTCCTTGCTCGGACTTGGCATCGGGGCGGTGAATCCTGTCAGCCAGGTGTTGGAGATAACCCAGTGGCCACAGGACCTCATGCAATTGGCAAATCTTCGGTCAATGGGTTCCACAGCCGGAAGGATGTTCATGCCTCTGCTCGTCGGCTTGATCCTCACCACCTTCAGCCTCTCTTCTGTCTTTCTGTTTCTTGCTTGTTGCATGGTTCTGTCCCTTCTTGTATTGCTTCGCTCCAGGATGTGAGAGAAGAGCTGTACGAGTGCACACTTTTTCTGTACAATGCCGGCCATGGAAGCAAACTTGCGCATCGGCGTCTATGGCTTGGGAAGGTTCGGTTCATTCTGGGCCAAAGCATTGGCCTCACATGGATTCTCTGTGGTTGGCTATGGCAGAAGTGCCACCAGTGCCCCGGAGGGAGTGCGTCTTGGCTCTGAGGACGAGGTCCTCACAGCAGACGTACTTTTCTATTGTGTGTCCATCAGTGCATTCTCCGCGGTCCTTGAACGGACAGCACCGAGGATTGGTACCCATACCTTGGTGATGGATACCTGTTCGGTCAAACTCTATCCCGCCAAGCTGATGCGTGAGAAACTTCCCAAGCAGGTTCAGTGCATCGCCACCCATCCCATGTTCGGGCCCGACTCGGGCAAACACGGGGTCGAGGGGCTTCCCTTTGTCATTTGCCCAGTCCGTTGCGAGCAAGATGTCTTGCAGGATTGGATCGCGGAATTCAAGCGATGGGATCTCCACGTTCTGTCCATGAGTTGTGACCAGCATGACCGGGAGGCCGCCTGGAGCCAGGGTATCACCCACTTCATCGGAAGGACGCTCAGCGAACTGAGCCTTGGGGAGACGGAACTGGCAACGACGGGCTACCGGACCCTGATGACGGTGGTGGAACAGACCTGCAACGACCCGCTGCAACTCTTTTATGACCTGCAGCGATACAACCCGTATGCACGACAGATGCGTATGGGACTCAAGGGAGCGCTTGATACGGTTATGGAAGCGCTCAAGAGGCAGGAGGATGGACGTTGAACGTTTGTGTATATACGTTGGGATGCAGGCTCAACCAGTGTGAGAGTGAGGCAATAGCCGATAGTTTTGCGAAGCAGGGCTTCACCGTTGTGGGCGAGCAGGAAAAGGCTGACATCTATGTGGTGAACACCTGTACGGTTACCAGCAAGGCAGAGCAGAAGGCTCGTCGGATGATCCGCAAGTTTGCTGCCACGGCAGTGACGTTGGCAACCGGTTGCTATGCACAGGTCAATGAGGAGGAGCTGAAAGAACTCGGAGAGAATGTCATCGTGGTTCCCTTGGAGAAAAAGGCTCACCTGCTCAAGCTGGCAGAACACCTGAAAGCCAGTGTGGTTGCAGGCATGGACCTCAAGCAAGGCTGTCTCTCCTTCAGTGACGGGAGAGCTTCCGTATTCGACTATGATGCCGCTTCCTTCTCCTACCACAGCAGGGCTTACCTGAAAATCCAGGATGGGTGCGACAACAGTTGCGCCTATTGCCGTGTGCATATTGCGCGGGGCATGGCGATCAGTCTTGATCATGAGGAAGTGGTTTCCCGAGCGCTTGCACTCGAGCAAGCTGGGTTCCAGGAGATCATGCTCACCGGGGTGAACCTCACGATGTATGACCATCAGGGGCAAGGCCTCGGGGGGTTGCTGGAGCATCTGCTTCCCCGTCTTTCCGACAAGGTGAGATTGCGCCTCAGCTCGCTGGAGCCGGACCATATTGATGACCGGCTCTTGGAAATGCTCAAGGATCGGAGAATGCAACCTCATTTTCATATACCGGTACAGAGCGGCAGCGACCATATCCTGCAGAAGGTCGGCCGCAAGTACACCATTGCTGAGCTCTCCAGGATACTCGATCGCTTGCGCATGGCCAAGGATGATCCCTTTCTGGCTGCAGATTTCATCACCGGCCTTCCTGGGGAAACCGAAGAGAACTTTGAGGAGACCCATCGGTTCATCACGGAGCAGCAATTCAGCAGCCTGCACGTCTTTCCTTTCTCCCCGCGTCCCGATACTCCCTTGTTCAAGGCCTCCGATCGTGTTCCTGAGTCGGTTCGTGACGAACGGGCTTTACGCCTCAGATCCCTCAGCACTGACTTGCTCCATACCTATCAGAAGCGACAGGTTGGCAAAGAGGCTGAGGTGATCATGCAAAAGCGCAAAGGCGGATATTGGTATGGGCTCAGCGGAAACTATCTTGATGTGAAAATCCTCTCTGCTCCCCCGTTTGCCAGGGAGGGCATGCTCATCAGCGGATCCTTCGGCCACGTGCTTGGTCAGGAGGGGAAGATGGAGTTCCTCTGCAATGGTCCCACTGCTTGAAACGGCGCGACTCAAGGCGTATGTAGTAGGGCTTGATGCTGCGAAGCAGCTTCTTGCCTACGAGAGCCGCAATCGTGCTGCTTTTGCTCCCTTTTCGGTAACCCATCAAACCAGCTTTTACACACTTTCCTCACTGCAGGATGTGTGTGAGAAGCAGGTGTCCCTGTATCTGAAGGGGCGCATGCTTCCGTTGCTCTTTTTTGCAAAAGAGGACCCTCTCCACATTTTGGGCACCGTGAACCTGAATCATATTGTCTGGGGTGCAAGCAGGTCTGCAAAATTGGGCTACAGCATTGATGTCGATCATCAGGGGCAGGGGTATGGCAAGGAAGCAGTGCAAGCAGTTGTATCGTATGCATTCAAAACACTGTACTTGCATCGTTTGGAGGCCCATGTCATGCATGCGAATGCCCCCAGCATAGCATTGGTCAGCGCATTGGGTTTTTGTTGTGAAGGCGTATGCAGCGGTTACCTGTACGTAAACGGCAGGTGGGAAGACCACCTGCGCTATGCCTTGCTTGGAGATGATCGCAGGCCCTAGGACCTGCGCATCCTCAAGTCGCGGAATGTGATCTCAGGTTCCTGGATCACCACCATGGTATCCATCGGGACCGACTCCTTGATCCATACGTTCGATCCGATCACGGCATTGCGACCGATGGTTACATCCCCGAGAATCGTCGCATTTGAGTAGATGGTGACATTGTCCTCAAGGGTGGGATGACGCTTGGTTCCACGAATGAGGGCACCACAGGCATCCTTTGGGAAACTCAAGGCGCCGAGCGTCACTCCTTGGTAGAGCTTCACATTGTTGCCGATGATCGTCGTTTCCCCGATGACCGTACCGGTACCGTGGTCGATGAAGAAGGAGTTTCCGATCGTTGCCCCCGGGTGGATGTCGATTCCTGTCTCCTTATGGGCATACTCGTTCATCATCCTGGGGATGAGTGGCACTTCCATGAGAAAGAGCTCATGGGCTACCCGGTGGATGGTAAGGGTCTTGATGCAGGGGTAGGAAAGAATGACCTCACGCAGGTTTCGTGCGGCAGGATCTCCCTCAAATGCTGCGCGCGCATCCATCTTCAGACTGATGCGCAGCTGCGGGAGGATGGTGCAGAGCTTGTTGATGGTCTGGTCTGCCAGGTCGTTCGCATCACACTCGTCAAGGGAGGGCTTGTCGTAACGATATGCCAGAAAGAGCTGACTCTTCAGAAGCGAACAGACATTGTTCAGCTGAAGAGTGAGTATTTCTTCAAGGCTCATCTGCGCCTGGTCGCGTCCACAGCGGCCGGGAAACATCAGTTCCAAGAGTTCGTTGGAGATATCCCCGATGACCTGCATCTGGGGAAGTGGTTTCAGGCCGTGGAAGTTGGCGTTCCCGGCAACACGATCGAAGGTCCCCAAAAATGCACTTACATGGGCTGACGCATCGAATTGCTGTTCTTTGCACTGTCTCATGAACATACCATACGGTTCTTGTAGACGTTTATGCAAGGGTTCAGGCCATGAACTGCTCCGTTCTTTCATGAAAGGTTTTGGCAAGGTGGGCTGCTGCCGCCACTTTCAGGAGGTCCCCGATGAGAAAGGGGAGCATCCCGACCTTCAGGGCGGTTTGCCAGGAGAGCGAACGGGTGTATTTGAGGTAGGGAACCCCTACCAGATAGACGGTGATGGTTGCCGCCAATCCTGTGAGGATGCATAGCAGGAGATAGCGCTTGGACCGCTCGGATTTTTGCTTCATGTTTCCGGCGATGCCTGCAAGCAGGGAAGCGGGCAACAAGCCGAGCAAGAAGCCTCCGGTGGGTCCGAACAGGATGCCAAGGCCGCCACCGCTGGTAAAGACCGGCAGTCCCACCATACCGAGCAGCAGGTAGATGGCAGTACTGGCAACTGCCATTCTTGTTCCCCCGAGAAAGCCGGCAAGCAGGACGAAAAGCGTCTGCAGGGTGATGGGAACGGGTGGCAGAGGGATTCGGATGTATGCTCCGACGATGACGAGGGCACTGAAAAGGGCGGTAAGCAGGATTCGTTTCTGTTGCATGCCCCGATCCTAGCATGCTCTTCTTTCTATTGTAAACAGCCATTAGGTTGACAATTGGTGGTGTGTTGGCTACCATCGCCCCATGACATCAAGCCAACATCTTTTGCATCTTCTGGCACAGAAGCAGGGCACCTACCAAAGTGGAGAGGAACTTGCCCGAGCCTTGGGCATATCGCGTGCAGCCGTGTGGAAGGGCATCGAGACCCTGCGTGACCAAGGACATACCATTGAAGGAGTCCAGAACCGCGGATATCGCCTGCTCTCCTTGTCCACGCTTTTGGAGAAGGAACGCCTCGAATCGATGCTGGGCGATCATGAGATCCATCTCTTCGACTCGCTGGACTCAACCAATCGCTATGCAAAGAGCTTGGCCTCCGAAAAGCCGAACTGCAAGGCCTTGGTAGTGGCAACGCATCAGAGCGGGGGCAGGGGGAGACTGGGAAGGACCTTCCACAGTCCTCGGGGAGGCTTGTACCTGAGCGTGCTGCTTCCGCTCACGTTCTCCGTCCAGGAGGCTCCGCTTGTCACCAGCATCGCCGCTGTTGCGGTTGCCCGTTCGATCGGGCAGGTTTGTGCGCGCACCTGTTCCATCAAGTGGGTCAATGATCTCTATCTTGATGGCAAAAAAGTGTGCGGCATTTTGACCGAGGGTGTGCTTGGGGTGGAGAGCGGCAGGGTGAGTGCCCTGGTGGTCGGTATCGGCATCAATGTCTCGACTCCAATGCATGCCTTTCCTTTGGAACTGCAGGAAGTGGCAACCTCACTCTACGATGGCGAACAGGCTATTCCTGCCGATTTTGATGCGCACGCTCTGGTTGTATCCATTGTCAGGGGGGTGGAAGAACTGGTCGGACAGCTACCCGATAGAACATTCCTGGCAGAGTACAGGGAGCGTTCCTTGGTGTTGGGAAAGCGTGTTGTGGTTCATCAGGGGAAAGAGCACTTTCCGGCGCTTGCTGTAGCTATTGATGATGATGCTCATCTTGCGGTGGAGGATGAGGCGGGGGCTATTCATGTGCTCAGCTCAGCAGAAATAAGCGTTCGACTTGAAAGCTGAGTTTGGTTTATTGTATAGTCGGTAACTACACAGAAAGGAAATGATAGTATGCTGAAAGCGGTACGTGAGACGTGGAAGACCTTGATCGAGGAGCAGTTGGCTCTCTATGCGAAATCGGTATTGGCAGTGGATGCTGCACTCCCTCCCTTGGCGGTGCAGACCCCTCCCAAGCCGGAGTTGGGAGACCTTGCTTTCCCGCTTTTTGCCTATGCAAATACGCTGAGAACATCCCCACCGCTTCTTGCCCAGGAACTGAAAACCCGTATTGAGGCTCTCCCGCATCGTCCGGCAGGCGAACTTCTGGTTGCCGGCCCCTACCTGAATGTCCGCATCGACATGGCCGATATCGCCACCGCCTTGCAACAGAAGATTGCCCAGGATGGGGAGCATTACGGGACCAACTCCAGCATGGAAGGCAAGCGGGTGACCATCGAGTTCAGCTGCCCGAATACCAACAAACCCCTGCATCTGGGGCATATGCGCAATGACAGTCTCGGCGAGAGTGTTGCGGCACTGCTGAAAGCGAACGGTGCCACGGTGCGCAAGGTCAATCTGATCAACAACCGTGGGGTGCACATCTGCAAGTCCATGCTTGCCTACCAGAAGTTCGGAAACGGGGAGACCCCCCAGTCCAGCAACATCAAGGGTGACCACCTGGTGGGCAAATACTATGTGAAGTTTGCCCAGTGGGCAAAGGAAGACCCTTCTGCCGAGGAGCAGGCCCAGCAGATGCTGGTGAAGTGGGAGCAGGGTGATGAGGAGACCATTGCCCTGTGGAAGCTGATGAACGGCTGGACGTTGGACGGACTTGCCGAGAGCTATGGGAAGATGGGCATCAGTTTTGATGCCTACTACTACGAGTCGGAAACCTACAAGTTCGGAAAGGATGAGATTCTCAAGGGCTTGGAGGACGGGGTGTTCTATCGGGAAGCTGACGGCTCCGTATGGGTGGATCTTGAGTCCATCAAGCTCGACAAGAAGGTGCTGCTGCGCAAGGATGGAACCAGCCTGTACATGACACAGGACGTGGGTACTGCCATCATGCGTCACAAGGACTGGCCGTTTGATTCACTTATCTATGTGGTTGCGAGCGAGCAGCAGTACCACTTCAGGGTGCTCTTCCATGTGCTTGGCCTGCTTGGCTACCGTTGGGCAAAGGACCTGCACCACCTCTCCTACGGGATGGTGAATCTTCCTGAGGGGAAGATGAAGAGCCGCGAGGGTACGGTGGTCGATGCCGATGAGCTGGTGGATACCCTTACCGAGCTTGCCCGCAACGAGATTCGCGAAAAGGAACGGGAAGCGCTGGTCGATGATGTGGACAAGACGAGTCACAGCATCGCACTCGGAGCGCTGAACTACTACCTCCTGCAGGTCACTCCTACCAAGGATATGATCTTCAATCCTGCCGAGTCGATCTCGTTCAACGGCAACACCGGCCCCTACCTGCAGTACATGGGGGCTCGCATCTCCAGCATGCTTCGCAAGTTTGAGTCAGATCACCAGCATCTCCATGAGACCGCATTCGACAGCAGCTTGCTCTCTCTCAGTGATGAGCGTGAGCTGATCAAGCAGATCGCCCTCTATCCTGAGGTGGTTGAGAAGGCTGGAGCCGAATACGATCCTTCGCTGCTTTGTTCCTACCTGTATGAGGTGAGCAAGCTGTTCAGCCGCTGGTACCACGATAATCAGGTACTCAAGGCTTCCACCCCAGAGCTGGTGCGCGCCCGCATAGAACTGTCTAGGATGGTCCTGCAGGTGCTGATGAATGCCTTCAATCTCATCGGGGTGCCCTTCCT
The DNA here is from genome assembly GCF_963667405.1 of uncultured Sphaerochaeta sp. Lineage (NCBI taxonomy): Bacteria > Pseudomonadati > Spirochaetota > Spirochaetia > Spirochaetales > Sphaerochaetaceae > Sphaerochaeta > uncultured Sphaerochaeta sp. The sequence continues at coordinate 742,279 of NZ_OY763408.1, forward strand.
CGCTTCTATGTGATCACGCTCCCTGATACAGGGTGCAGAAGCGATTGACAAACCTTTCTTCCTCCCATTCCAGGTCCTCCTCCTCGTCGAGGAGGACTCTTCTGAGGAAGTGCTGGACGATGCAACTGAAACTCAGTCGGGCAAGATCCAGATCATCAATGGTCAGGCGCCCGCTTTCATTCAGACTTTCCAACAAGACGCCGCTCTGGCCTGCAAGCATTTCATCCAGGGTGGCTTTGATGCGTCTTGCCTCTGGATGGGTGAAGGCCTCGGACTCGATGATCCTGTAGAAGTAACGCATCGGTTCCCCTTCATAGACGGCGTGCCAATGGTCCATGGCCCGCATCAGGACCTCAGAAGCCTTGCCCTGGAGGCTGATGGTGGCCATCTGCTGGTAGGCAAGGGTGTTGCAGTAGGCAAAGAGTGCTTCTATGAGCTCATCCCTGCTGGCAAAGTGGTGAAATATTGCTGCTTTGCTGATGGAGTTCTCCTTGGCAAGGACGGAGAGTGAGATTGCATCAAGGCCCTTTTCGGAACCCAATTTGAGCAGCGAGAGAATGAGATTCTGTTTGGTCAAGGTGGTATGCATACGTTATACTAACCTATCGGTCGGTAAGTTTTCAAGCGCTTTTTCTTTGTTTTTCAATCAATTATGCGAAAATGTTGTTGAACCTTTTCAGGCAATTGTGGTATAAGGGACGAGCACAAACTAAACCTAAGGATGAATATCGACATGTACGCACTTGTAGAGATTCTCGGAAAGCAGTACAAGGCCGTCGAAGGGGAAACCGTTCAGGTTGATCATATCAGCCAGAGTGAAGCCGGTTCCGCTCTTGAGTACGCCACCGTTCTCGCCATTGTGGATGAGAACAATGCAAAGTTTGGCACCCCGTATGTAGCCGATGCGGTTGTCAAGGCAACCCTCGTTGGAGATTTGAAGGGTGACAAGATCAGAGTGTTCAAGAAGAAGCGCCGCAAGGGCTATCGCAGGACCCAGGGTCACCGTCAGCGGTACTCCCTGATCACGATCGACAAGATCATTGCATAAGGAGGACTGAAGATGGCACATAAGAAAGGTGGCGGTAGTTCCCGCAATGGTCGCGACTCCAATTCCCAGCGCCTGGGAGTGAAGCGCTTTGGTGGCCAGTTGGTCAAAGCCGGTGAGATTCTTGTCCGCCAGCATGGAACCAAGTTCCATCCTGGACAGAATGTTGGTCTCGGTTCCGATTATACCCTGTTTGCAAAAGCGGAAGGTACCGTGCTGTTTCACACCAGAAACAACCGCAAGTACATCAGCATCGTAACAGAGTAAACGAAGGGCGAAAGCCGAAGTATACGAACCCATGTTTGGATTTTCAGACGAGACGTATCTTGATGTTGCCTCCGGAAACGGAGGCAACGGTTGTGTTTCCTTCCGACGGGAAAAATATATTCCCAAGGGAGGCCCGGACGGTGGCGACGGCGGCCGTGGCGGGGATGTAGTGTTTGTCGTCAAACAAAACCTCAGGACGCTCGCCCATCTCAAGCTCGTTCGGACCTATCGTGCCGAAAACGGCAAGAATGGCATGGGGGATCGTTGTTATGGCCGTGATGGTGTTGACATTGAGATACCGGTGCCTCCCGGCACGGTGATCAAGAATGCCCAGACCGGAGAAATTCTCAAGGATCTGACTGATGTCGATCGTTGGGTCTTCCTCAAGGGCGGACGCGGCGGACAGGGCAACTACCATTTCCGCACCGCCACCAGGCAAGCCCCCCGTTTCGCGCAACCAGGCGAGAAGGGCGAGGAGATGCGCATCGGCGTGGAACTGTTGGTCATTGCCGACATCGGGTTTGTGGGTTTCCCCAACGCGGGAAAGTCCAGCTTGCTCAATATGCTTACCAATGCCCGGACCAAGGTGGCCGGCTATCCGTTCACCACCAAGATCCCCCAGCTGGGGATGTTCCGCTATGATGAGCATGACATCGTGCTTGCTGATATTCCCGGTCTCATTGAAGGGGCAAGTGAAGGTGCAGGCATGGGGATCAAATTCCTCAGGCACATCAGCAGGACCACCGGTCTTGCCTTCTTGATCGACCTCAGTGATGACCGCTACCTCGATGCGTATGATATACTGTGCAAAGAGCTTGAATCCTTCGAACCTGAGTTGCTGAAAAAGGCGCAGGTGATCATCGGAACCAAGACTGATGAGCCTGGGACTGCCGAGCATCTTGAAGAGTTGCGGCAAAAGTATCCTGACAAACAAGTCTTGGGACTTTGCGTGTATCTTGACCAAGGGGTGGAAGAGGTCAAACAAGCCTTTATCCAGATGGTCTCAGACCACGAGGCTGCGCACAACAAGGTTGAGGAAGAGCTCTCTCAGGGTGGGTTTGCAACGACCGTGGATGTCGATGCCTATTACCCTGAATCGCCTGACGAATACTAGGAGGGGCTTGGTGACAAAGGCAGTACCCACTGCAATGGTAGGAGGGAGTTTCGACCCGGTACACCTTGGGCACCTGCATTTGGTGCATACGGTTGCAACCACCACCCCCTATCGTCGGTTCATCTTTGTTCCTGTGGCTCGCAACAATTTCAAGCAAGAAGCAAGAACTGCCGATGCAGAGCATCGCATGCGCATGCTTACCCTTGGTTTTGCCTCGTATCGGGAATACTATCCCGATGACCCGGAGCTTGAGTTTGTCTTTGATGAGTGTGAACTCAAGCGAGGGGGAATCTCCTATACCTACGACACGGTCAAACACCTCTATTTGCACTACCCGATCAAGGGAAGGCTGGCAGTGGTCATGGGCGACGATCTTGTCCAAAGCCTGGACAAGTGGCATGCCTATGAGCAGCTGAAAGAGTTGGTCTCTTTTGTGGTGATCCGACGAAACAGCTTGCAAAGCTCTTTCGCCGACCCCGGTGCCGATTTGCAATATCTGGACAATCCCCTGCTTGAAGACAGCTCCACGCGAATCCGTGAGGCGTTGATGGCTTTGGGTGAAGGCCAGTCGCTCTCAGCCGAAATTGCTTCCCTGATGCCTGAGGAGGTTGCATCGTATGTCCAGGACCATCGACTGTACCGCACTCGAAGCTGAATTGAGGGGTACACTCAGTACCAAACGCTTTCAGCACAGCCTCTCGGTGAGTCAGACGTGTGTGGATCTTTCGCAACAGTATCAGGAGCACCTGGATGAAAATCTGCTCAGAGCCTGTGGCCTGATGCACGACATGGCGAGGGAGTGGACAGACGACCAGTTGCTCACCTTTGCCCACGAGCATGAGCTCAACCTGGAATCTGAAGAGTGGGAGTATCCTGTGTTGCTGCATGCCCCGGTTGCAGCAGAGCTGCTGGCCCAGCGGGATTTCCCCACGGAGCTTTGCCTTGCTGTGCGTCACCACAGTCTCGGCAGCAAGAACATGGGTCGGATGGGGCTGGTACTCTATCTCGCCGATTATCTCGAGCCGAACCGCAGTCATCTGGATGCACAGCTTCGAGCAGAGTTGCTCAAAGCTCCCACCTTGGAAGGTCTTTGTCTGAAGGTGATGGAAATGGAAGGTGAGTACCTCAGAAAGAAAGGAAAGAAAAGCTCGGAGGTGAGCCAATCCCTCAAGCAGTTCCTGGATGCGGGAGGACGGTTGTGAGAAAGGGCGTATTGGCAGTGTGCACCCTTTTTTTGCTTGTCTCCTGTACTCATGATGACCTGGTTTCCCCAGCGTTGTACGGCTTGTACGGGGAAGAGATGGCTGTTGTTGCCTTTGGGCAGAAGGATAGGATTGCAGTTGTACAGCTTCCCCCTTCCCTGATCACTGCCTATGCTGAACATACAGCACTGGATGCAGGCAAGGCGTTTGTCAATTTGGTGGGACTCCCTGCTGCACAGGTGGTGGAGATCCCTTCTGAAAACCTGCTTGCCTTCGAGGGGCTTCTGACCACGCTTGCCGCTACCGCCAGGGGCGTAGAGGCCTCCCTTGTTGATGATCAGATGCGTCTTGAAGTATTGGCAGAGAGTGCAGCATACTTGAGGAAAACGGAGTTGGCAGATACACTGGCTCACATCAGTGGCTTGGAAGATCCTCTTGCTTCCCTGCAGCAGGCCAAAGAGGTACAGGTCTTCGATATGAGGACCGTTATGGAACAGAACACGGAAACAATCGACTGGGAAGGCGTTCATGCATATCTCAAGCAGTATCTTGGGATGGTGGGGCGCTACCAGCAGAGGAGTAGAGAGAGATGAATGAATTGGTACTGGGCAATGCAAAGATGATCGCCCAATTTCTTGAAGACCATAAGTGTAAGGATATCAGCGTTCTTGATGTAAGCGAGGAGTGCTCATGGGCAGATTGCTTCATCATTGCGACAGTCTCCAGCGTCGGGCATTTGCGCGGTGTTGCACACGAGCTGTGGGGAGAACTGAACACGATTGGCCTCGAGGTTGCGAACCGCCACAAGAAGCCTTCCGGCGATGGCTGGGAACTGGTCGACTGCGGTGATATCGTGATCCATTTGATGAGCAGCGAGCTCAGGGAGTTCTACTCCCTGGAGAAACTCTGGCAGAAGCGAGAGCTGTAATCAGTCCTCAATATTCTCCCGGATCTTGATGAAGGTCCGGGTGATGGTGTCCACGACAGGGTCTTGCCGATTCATCAGATGGAAGAACAACTTCTGGATGGCATCATAGCCCTGCCGATGTGGCTCCTGGCAGAGCGTACAGGTGATGGTTCCTTCACGTACCAAGTCTTTGGTTGAAGGGATGTCATCGAAACTGAATACGTTCAGGTGCTTTGCATTCCCTGCCTGCTTTATTGCTCTGCAGGCACCTTCCACCCCCGCCGCGGTAATATAGACACAGTTTGTCTCAGGATGTGCTTCCAAGCGTGACAGCGTCTTTTGGAACGCTTGCTCATCATCGTCAAGACTCTCATAGGTATCGATGATGGAGTGTTCGAGATTGCGCTCAGCCAACCCTTGCAGGAAACCTTCGATGCGTTGCTGATGCCCCTTCATGTTGAAGGAGCCGGTCATGATGAGGATATTCTGCTTTTGCTTGCAAGCGAGGGCGAGCAACCCGCTTGCTGTCTTGCCTGCCAGAAAGTAATCGGGACCGACATAGCAGAGGCGGTGCGTATTGCTGATATCGGTATTCACCGTAACGACAGTGGTACCAGCGGCGGTAAGCCGGTCGACAGCCTCGATGACCGGCTCTACATCAATGGTTGTCAGGCACAACCCATCGTAATGTTTCCGCTGCAATTGCTCGATCATGTGCAGATGCACAGAGCAATCGAAGGATTTCACCTCATAGATATCAATACTTACCCCAAAGTCAGCGAGTTCACGTTCTGCCTGGCGAAAGCCGGAAATGACATCTACAAAGAAAGGATTTCCAATGCTGGGAAGCAGACACCCGATTCTCAGCGGCTGCTTGCGGGTAGCCAACGCCTTTCCTGCGAGGTTGGGAATGAACCCCAACTCCTTGGCGATGGTCTTTACCCGCTGGGCAACTTCTTGGTTCACCCCTTTTCGATTATGCAGGACCCTGTCCACCGTTCCGCGTGAGACTCCTGCTTTCTTTGCGATATCCCTGATTGTTACAGCCATAGGTTTCCTTCTCTGGGGAGCATAGACGACATCATACAGAGAAGCAAGACTGCCTAACTGGATTTCACGCGCTTCTTGCTCAGCACATCAAATACTACTGCAGCAAGCACGACGATGCCCTTTACAGCCCGTTGCCAGTTGGCATCAATACCAAGGATGGACATACCATTGTTCAGAACGCCCATGAAGATGGCTCCGATGATTGCTCCCCCTATCGTACCCGTTCCACCATATGCAGACGCACCACCGATGAAACAGGATCCGATGGCATCCATCTCATAGTTGGTCCCTGCAGTGGGGGCGGCAGAATTGAAGCGGGCCACACCTACCAAGGCTGCCACAGCAGAGAGGAATCCCATGTTGGTATAGGCAAAGAAGAGCACACGGTTGGTGTCAATGCCGGAGAGCTTTGCAGCCTTCTCATTGCCTCCCATTGCGTACAGGTGGCGACCAGGAACCGTTCGGCTGGTGAAATAGCTGTATCCAAGCACGATGACTGCCAAGAGGATCAGGACCACGGGGATGCCCTTGTGCATGCCGAGCAGACCGAACACCACCAGTACCGCTGCAGAGAGCAGGACAACGCGGATGATCGTGAAGACCAGAGCCTCGGTCTGGTAGCCTTTCTTCTTCTTGGTATAACGGTCGAAGAATGACCAAGTGCCGAAAATGACACTGACGATGATACCAACCGTGAAGGTGACCGTGAAGATGACCGATGCATCATCGACCTTGGGAAGGAAGCTGGTGAAATATCGGGTATAGGACTCTGGGAAGGGGCTGATGGTCAACCCATTGAGAATCAAAAGGGCCACACCACGCCAAAGCAACATGCCGGCCAGGGTGACGATGAAGGGAGGAATGCGGATGTAGGCAATCCAGAATCCCTGCCAAGCACCGATCGCAATGCCTGCAATCAAACAAATGAGAATCGAGACATAGACGTTCCAGTGCAGATTCACTACCAAGGTACCTGCCAAGGCTCCCACCAAGGCTACTACAGAACCTACGGAAAGATCGATGTTTCCACCGGTGAGGATGCACAGGAGCATACCTGAAGCCAAGATAACCACATAGGCATTCTGACTGATGAGGTTGGAGATGTTGGCTGGGGCAAACAGCGAGCCCCTCCCACCACTGGTGATGAGCACCTGGAAGAGCACCATGGTTGCCAAAAGCACGAGCAGCATTGAGTTCTTCTTCAGAGTTTCCTTTATGCCCAGGTTATGAATCATGATTGTCCCGCTCCTTTCTGATTCTTTACTATACATGTCATGATAGCTTCTTGACTCGCCTCTTTCTGTGTCATCTCTCCGACAATCTTGCCTTCGCTCAGGACATAGATCCGGTCACAGATGCCCAGGATTTCCGGCATCTCGGAAGAGATGACCAGTACCGATTTTCCTTCCTCGGCGAGTTGGTTGATGATGCAGTAGATTTCGTACTTGGCACCGACATCGATTCCTCTGGTCGGTTCATCGAGCAGAAGGATCTCCGGCTTGGCAAATATCCACTTGCCGAGCAACACCTTTTGCTGGTTTCCTCCCGACAGGTTGTTTACATCCTCCCTGACGGTGGAGCACTTGGTATGGAGCTGCTCAACTATCTGCTGGGAAACCTGCAGTTCCAGGTCCGAATCAATGACCTGATGATTGCTCACCCCTTTCAGATTGGCCAAGGTGGTATTCTCCATGATTGTCTTGGAGAGGATCAGGCCGTTGCCTTTGCGGTCTTCCGTAACATAGGCAAGCTTGTTTTCGATGGCAGAGCGAACGGTATTCAGATTCACCTGCTTGCCGTTGATGCGCATCGTTCCGGTGATATTGCGACCGTAGCTCTTGCCGAACAAACTCATGGCAAACTCTGTGCGACCAGCGCCCATCAGGCCGCTGATACCCACCACTTCACCACGATGTACTTTCACATTGATGTCTTCACAGACTTTCCGTCCTTCATAGAGAGGATGGTAAACTGTCCAGTTCTCGACCTCAAGGCTCACATCCCCGATGGTAGCCTTGCGCTTGGGGAAACGGTCGCTGATATTGCGGCCGACCATCGCCTTGATGATCTTGTTCTCTGCGAAACGCTCTTTCTGCTTGTCCATGGTAGTGATCACTTCCCCGTCACGGATGACCGTGATGCGATCGGCTACATAGGAGACCTCATTGAGTTTGTGGGAAATGAGGATGGAAGTCATCCCACGACTCTTGAACTGGAGCAGGAGGTCCAGAAGTTTCTTCGCTTCAGTATCATTGAGACTGGCGGTAGGCTCGTCAAGGATCAGCACCTTCACGTTTTTTGCCAAAGCCTTGGCTATCTCAACCAGCTGTTGCTTGCCGACTCCGATATCCTTGATGGCAGTCTTTGAGGACTCCTCAAGTCCGACCAGGGCGAGCAGCTCGTCCGCCCGACTGTAGGTCTTGTCCCAGTCAATGCGGAAGGCGTGTCCTTGCTCATTCCCGAGAAACATGTTCTCAGCGATGGTGAGATAGGGTACCAGGGCAAGTTCCTGGTGGATGATGACAATCCCTTTCTCCTCACTATCCCTGATGGTATGGAAGTGGCATTGCTGACCGTGAACAAGAATCTCCCCATCAAAGGAACCTGAAGGGTAGACGCCACTGAGTATGTTCATCAAGGTTGACTTACCAGCACCATTCTCGCCGACGATGGCATGAATTTCTCCCTGTTGGACATCAAGGCTCACATCGCTGAGAGCCCGTACGCCAGGGAAGGTTTTGGTAATGTGTCTCATTTCCAGTAATAGGGTATCCAAGACGGACCTCCAAAATGGGCGGGCAACAGAGTTGCCCGCCGATGGTTTGGTGCAATCAGATCTTCAGATCAGCTTCTGCATAGTATCCGCTGTCGATCAGCAACTCTTTGTAGTTGTCGAGGGTGGCGAATACGGGCTCACAGAGGTAGGAAGGAACAACACCGGTTCCATTGTCATAGGTGGTGGTGTCATTGACGTCGACCTTCTCACCCTTGACGATGGAATTGACCATCTCCACAACCTTGCTGGCCAGGGTGCGGGTGTCCTTGAAGATGGACATGGCCTGCAGGCCCTGAAGCATGTTCTTGACAGCCGGCTTGTCGCAGTCCTGACCAGTGATGATCGGGAAGTTGTCCTTCGTGTAACCGGCGGCAACCAAGGCATTGGTGATGCCGTTGGCGACCGAGTCGTTGGAGGAGTAGACTGCATCGAGGCGATTGCCCTTCGGGCCGTAGCCATTGGCGGTAATCAGGTTTTCCATTCTCTTCTGGGCTTCTTCAGTTGACCAGTTGAGGGTTGCAACCTGGGCCTTGCTTGTCTGTCCGGAACGTACCACGAGCTTGCCGCTCTTGATGTACGGTTCGAGGATGGACATTGCGCCGCCGAAGAAGAAGTTGATGTTGTTGTCGTCAGGGGACCCGGTGAACAGCTCGATATAATACGGGCCGGGGGTGCTGTCGAGTTTCAGGGCATCGCGGATGTAGGTTCCCTGGATGGTGCCAACCTTGAAGTTGTCGAAGGTTGCATAGTAGGTCACTGCATCACTGTTCATGATCAGGCGGTCATAGGCGATTACGGCGATGTCATTCTCTTTGGCCTGCTTCAGGACCTCAGTAAGAGCGGAACCGTCGATGGAGGCGATGACCAGGACCTTGCATCCGGTGGTGATCATGTTCTCAAGCTGAGCAACCTGGGTCGGGATATCGTTGTCCCCTGCATACTGCAGGTCAACGCGGTATCCAGCGGCTTCCAGCTGGCTCTTCATGTTTGCTCCATCCTGATTCCAGCGCTGAAGGCTCTGGGTGGGCATCGAGACACCAATCTTGGCAACCGATGCGTCTTCCTTGGCACCTGCGGCGAAGAGCGTTGCTGACATGAGCAACACAATCATCAGTACACTTACACACTTTCTCATATACATCTCCTTTTTCTCTGGATTTTCTCCAGTGATTTGCAACAAGAGGGTGGAGGGGTATACGTAAAACAGAAGCAGATTCAGTAGGTAGAAGTATCATGGTTCTGCGTAGTGCCCGGGCACATTCAACTATTATCATACATCTGTTTTTCAATTTGTAAAGGTTTGTTCTACAGAAAGCATACATGTTGACAAGCTTGTGCCGGGATGATTCAAATGACGCGCTTATGCTTCCATTTGCCTCGGGAGAACCGCCACAGGAAGCAGATGCTCCTGCAGACCCAGTCGATGTACATGCCGTACCAGACCCCGATCGCCCCGAGACCCATGTTGACTGCAAGTATATAACTGAATCCCACGCGGAAGGTCCACATGCTGAACATGGAGACAAGCATGACATACTTCACATCGCCGGCAGCCCTGAGAAAATTGGGAAGGGCAAAAGCCGTCGGCCAGAAAATGGCACTGAAAATCATGGCGGTGTGCAACAGCAGGACGGCGATGGAGGTGGCCTCTGCCGAGAGGTTGAAAATGGCAATGATCTGGGAGGAGAAGAGATAGATGAGAATGGCGATGCACGCCATCGCAAGGTATGCTGCCATCAGCAGCTTCTTGGCATAGAAAACCGCTTGCTCGGGCTTCTTGGCGCCCATGGCTTGGCCAACGACCGTGATGGAAGCCAGTCCTATCGCACCTCCGGGGATATTGACGAAGCCGGTCACCGAGGTGGCGATGGCACTGGCGGCCAGACTTGCCGTACCGAAGACCGAGATGAAGCCCTGGACCAGGAGCTTGCCGATCTGAAAGACGCTTCCCTCAATGCCATTGGGAATGCCGATGCGCAGAATCCTTCTGATCATCTCCCATCTCCACTGCAAGTGATGATAGTTGCGTACCGAAATCTGGTTCAGCGGATTGGCAAGCAGGATCATGATGATGATCGCTCCAATGATTCTGCTGAGCAGGGTGGCAAGACCTGCACCCACCACCCCAAGCTTGAGGATGAAGATGAAGTAGGCGTTGCCGATGATGTTGATCAGGTTCATCACCACACTCACCCACAGGCTTATCTTGCTGTTGCCCATCGAGCGAAAGAGTGCTGCACATGCATTGTATGCTGCGAGGAAGGGGAGGGAGAGCAGGATATAGAGGAAGTACACCGAGCCGTTCTCGAGTACTGACACTTCGATTGAGCCGAAAATGAAACTGATGATGGATGACCTGAAGGGTACACATGCCACCAACATCAGGGTGGAAACCCCCAGCGAGAGCGTCAGCAGCTGCTTGGCGGCACTGTTTGCCAGGGCATAGTCCTTGTTCCCGAGGTATTGGCTGGAAACCACCGCACCTCCGGTGGCAAAAGCGGCGAAGAGCGTGACGATGAGGATGGTGATGGAATCAACCAGGCTGATGGCACTGACTGCTTCCTCACCGACGGAAGCGACCATGATGGTATCAGCCATCCCGATGGTGACTGCCAGCAACTGTTCGATCATGAGCGGAATGATTAGGGTAATAAGAAAACGGCGGGAGAACATGGGTTCAAACGCCGTTTTTGCTGACTTGGTATTCACAAATTGGACCTCAAATCCATCCTATGCGGAAACCGGGATGGTGGCAAGACACATTGTGCCTTATGCCTTGGTAAGCAGACCCTCATCGTTGTCGAACGTCTTGTTTCTCAGGTTCTTGAACAAGCGCACCAGCTCCTCAACGGTGAGGTTGGATTTCTCCTCTCCTGCAACATCGAGGATGATGGTGCCTTCATCCATCATGATCAGGCGATTGCCGAAGTCGATGGCGAACTGCATGTTGTGGGTAACCATCAGGGCGGTGAGAGAATACTCCCTGATGTAGCGTTCGGTAAGATCCATCACAATCTGTGCGTTCCGTGGATCAAGGGCGGCTGTATGCTCATCGAGCAGGAGCATCTTCGGCCGGGACATGACGGTCATCAGCAGGGTGAGTGCTTGCCTCTGTCCTCCGCTCAAGAGTCCTACGTTGTCTTTCAGCCTGTCTTGCAAGCCGATGTTTTCCAGCATTGTCTTGAAGAGTTCGCGCTTCTCGTTGTTCAAACTGATCCTGAGGCCTTTCATACCCTTGGTCTCAGCTGTGATCATATTGTCCTCGATGGACATGTTGGCCGCTGTTCCCTTGGTGGGATCCTGGAAGATACGTCCGATGGTCATGGCCCGCTTGTACTCGGGGCTGGCCGTGACATCGGTTCCGTCAAACACGATCTTCCCGTTGGTAACGGGGTACGTTCCGCTGATCAGGTTGAACAGGGTGGATTTCCCCGAACCGTTTGAGCCGACGACGCAGATGACGTCGCCCTTGTTGACATGGAGATTCACATTGTCCAGGGCCATCTTCTCGTTGACGGTTCCCGGGTAGAAAACTTTGGTGATGTTCTGTAGGTCAAGCATGTTCTTCCTCCTTGCCGGTGTGCTTTGCCTGTGAGCGGGCGATGGCTTTTTTCTTTGCCCCGGCAGAGGAAGCAGCACTGCGGGTTTGTGCAATGAACAGGCTTGCAATGACCAGGATACCGGTCAGCAGCTTGAAATCGTTGGGAGTGATGTTCACAAGATATCCATACTTTCTTCCAAAGAACATCAGCGCCTTGTAGATGATTGCTCCCAGGATTGCCCTGAGGGTGAGCAGGCTGATGCGGTTTGTGGAGAAGAGGAACTCACCGATCATGATGGCTGCCAGGCCCTGGACCACCATGCCCTGTCCGAGGTTTGCATCGGCAAACCCCTGGTATTGGGCCAGGAGTCCTCCGCTGAGGGCAATCAGCCCGTTGGAAAGACCGATGCCCATCAGCTTGAGGATATCGGGATTGATGCCTTGGCTGATGACCATCTGCTCGTTGCCGCCCATGGCCCCCATGCTGACGCCAAGGTCGGTACGGAAGAAGATGTCAATGAGAACCTTCACAAAGAGGACAACCAACAGGGTGCCGACCAATGATGCCCATTCACTGGGGAGGAAGGAGAGAGACTGGGGAAGCTTTGAGTACAGTGTTTCAACCCTGAGAAGGGGTACGTTTGCCTTGTTGCCCAGAATGCGGAGGTTGATGGAATAGAGCATCGTCATCGTCAGGATACCTGCCAGCAGCCCTGGGATCTTGAGTTTGTTGTGGATGGCTGCGGTAACCATTCCTGCCAGCACCCCAGAAAAGAACGCAAGCAGCAATGCTACGAAAATGGGGAACCCCCCGACAATGGCCATTGTGGCAACCGCAGCTCCGGTGGCAACCGAACCGTCACAGGTGAGGTCGGCAAAATCCAGGATGCGGTACGAGATCAGAATCCCTATGACCATGAGCGAAAAGACCAGGCCATCGACAAAAATTCCTTCAATCATGTAAAACCCCTTACACAAGAAAAACCGCCGGCCTTCTGCAAGTCCGGCGGAAAAAATCCAAGATAAACCTTAGTTGGAGATCTTCTTGCCGTCCTTGATCAGCACGGCTGCCGCATCCTGCAGTGACTGCGGGATAGTATAGCCAAGCTTGGCGGCTGTATCAAGATTGAACCACAGTTCAAACTTGGTGGGATCGGTGATATGCACGGTACCGATCGATCCGGCGTTCTCTCCCTTGAGGATCCTTTCGATGACCTTGCCGGTCTCAATGCCGATGCTGTAGTAGTCGAAGCCCCAAGCGATCATGGCATTCAGGCCTTCAACCCCACTGGGGTCGGCACTGAAGAGTACCTTGCCGGCTTTTGTGGTCACATCATCAACGGAAGCGAGTGCGCTGATGACTGCATTGTCAGTGGCAATATAGATGGCATCCACACGGTCGATGATTGTCTGGGCAGCCATCTTGACTTCGCTGGAATTGCTGATTGCAGAAGAGACGAATTCAACGCCGTACTTTGCACAGGCAGCCTTGGCCAGCTCCATGAGCACCACGGCGTTTGCTTCGCCCGATGCATAGATGTTGCCGATGCGCTTGGCTCCGGTGATGTCAATCAGAAGCTTGATCTGCTCTTCGACAGGGTTCATGTCGGAAACACCCGCGATGTTGGCAGCGACCAAGCCGGCTTCGGCAGGATCGGTGACGGCACTGAAGACAACCGACGTGGAAGAAGAGACCGGGAAAACCTGGGCAAGAGCTTGGGCCGAGGGGGTGGCAATGCCGACTGCAACGCTGACCTTGTCGCTCTTGAACTTCTGGGCGATGGAAGAAGCGGTGGAGATATCCCCGTTTGCATTCTGCAGATCATAGGAGACGGAGAGTCCGGTTGTGGCCAGATGATCCATCAAGCCTTGTTCCGCTGCATCAAGGGCAGGGTGAGCAAGCAGTTTGGATACGCCTACCGTATAGGTTCCTTTTGTGCTCTCGACTTGTCCGGCCCCAAAGGCGGGAAGTGCGATAAGCAAGGCAATCAAGAGTACGAGCAAGGCAGAGCGATGTGTAGTTTTCATCAGAGTTCCTCCAAAACGGGTGATTCCTTTCGTTTGCAAAACTATAGCCCGCTTTCATTCTTTTGTAAATCCGTTTATGCAATTAGATGAATATTAATTCATAGAATATGCAGAGTTTGATGAATGTATGAAAAAGATGAGCCTGCCCCGGGTCAGGAGGCAGGCTCAAACAAGGAGTATTGTTCAGGCGTTTCAATCCAGCCTACGGATGTACGATGGAAGAGAAGGGAACTTTCCGACCGTTCTGGATCAGGACTTTTGCTGATTCCAACAAGTCGTTGGGAATGGTGATTCCCAGGTTTTTGGCCACATCCAGGTTGAACCAGAGTTCAAATTGGGAAGGATCCTCGAAGAAGACAGCCCCTATGTCCTTCGGCTTTTCCCCATTGAGGATGCGCTCGACGACTTTTCCTGTTTCTATGCCGACGGTGTAGTAATCGAAGCCCCAGCTCATCAGGAAGTCGATATTCCGGCTGCTGGTCGTATCGGTATTGAAGAGAGGGATGCCCGCTTTTGCACACACCTCGCTGACCGAGGGGATGGCACTGACCACGGTGTTGTCTATGGCCACATACATGGCATCAATGCGGTCAATGATGGACTGGGCGGCCATTTTCACCTCTGCTGAGTTGCTCACCGCCGCTGCTACGAAGGTTACATTGTTGTCTTCGCAGATTTTCCTGGCAAGTTCCATCTGTGCAACGCCATTTGCCTCACTGCTGGTATAGATCATGCCCAGTCGCTTGGGTTGCACGATCCTGAAGTAGGTCTCCAGCTGGAGGCGCAGGGGGTTGAGGTCCGAAATACCGGCAATATTGGTCTCTTCGGTCTTGTCGTAATTTGCCACCAGACCAGCGGCCAAGGGGTCGGTGATGGCCCCGAAGACCACCGGCTTGTCGGTTATGACCTGGGCCAAAGCCTGGGCAGGAGGGGTGGCAATGCCGATGACAAGATCCTTCTTGTCGCTCTTGAATTTCTGTGCAATGGCTATGGCTGTGGATATTTCTGCATTGCAATTCTGCAGGTCATAGGTGATCTGATGGTCGGTGGTATTCAGATGGTCGATGATTCCCTGCTCGATTGCGTCGAGGGCCGGGTGGCTCATCATCTTGGAAATTCCGATTGCATACGGTTTTGCATCTGATTCTGCGGTGGGCTGTGCAACAAGGTTGCCAACCAAGGCAAGCAACAGGGCAAGGATGATGGTACTTCGTTTCATGGTCTCTCTCCTCTGTGATGATGTTACTATAAGCAGAAACGTTTGGGTTGTGCAAGTATCTTTGCATAGAAACATCATGGTTTTTTCGGATTTTGACCTCGCATGGGAAAAAAAGCCTCCTGGATGGTACCATCCAAGAGGCTGCAAAAGCTCAGGAAATCAAGGTTCAGAGCGTGTCTTCATCTTCCAGATCGTCGAATTCGTCATCCTCGTCGAAAAATACATCCTCAAAGGATTCGTCACCTTCGACCATGAACCCATCGTCAAGCAGTTCATCATCGTCTTCCTCATCCTCAAGGATTTCGTCATCATCATCACCGAAGTCAATTACCTCCGGTGCGTCGTACAGATCAGCAAGATAGGCATCTTCCTCATCCTCAAGCCTGCTGAAATAACGATCTTCCTCATCATCGAGCTCATCTTCCTCATCACGGTATTTCGCCATGCCGTACTCCTTGCCTCCAAAAATAAGTGTCCCACTACCTACAACAGTAAGTGAAGGTAGTGCGGTTGTCAATGCGTTGCGTCAGGCAGGTTCTCTGGACAGGTCCAGATGGTGTTGGTATGATGCGGTTATGAAGAAAACTGTTCTCTATCTGGCCGTCCCCTTTGGGGATCCTGCAGGAATCGGACCTGAAATCATACTCAAAGCCCTGCGCCGTGCAGCGCTTGATGAACAGGTCGGCGTAGTGGTGATCGGGGACAAACCGGTCTTTTCCAAGGTGGCGTCCGACCTCGGTCTCGCAGCCGATTTCGATTCGGTGGTCAGCGATGATTCGGGCCTTGAGCGGGCACTTGCAGCAAACAGCCGACGCATCCTCTATACGCAGAATGTGGTGGACATGAACCATTTTTCCTATGGGACCATCAGCGCAATGTGCGGGAGGGCCGCCTACCTCTCGGCAGAGACTGCTGTCCGTCTGGTTGGGCAAGGGTATGCCGATGCAATTGTCACCCCTCCCTTGCACAAGGAGGCACTCAAGGCAGCAAGAATCGAACACATCGGGTATACGGAAATCCTCTCTGCACTGAGCGGTTCAGCTTCGGCTGTGACGATGTTCGACACCCTTGGTCTGAAGATTTTCTTCCATAGCCGTCACCTCTCATTGCGCAAGGCTTGTGATGCCGTGACGAAGGAGAGCCTGCTGAATACGATCGAGACATGTGACGCCATCACCAAGAACCATGCAGCCTTTGACCAAAGCCTCAGTTTGGCAGTAGCGGGGTTGAACCCCCACTGCGGCGAGCACGGCTTGTTCGGGGATGAGGAACTTACCAGCGTGGAGCCGGCCATTGCAGAAGCTCGGGCACGTGGTATTGACGTGGTAGGGCCCATCGGGGCAGACTCGGTCTTCTACCAGACACGGATGGGCAAGTATCGTGCAGTCATCTCCTTGTATCATGACCAGGGGCACATCGCTGCAAAGACACTGGACTTCCATCAGACCATCTCCATCACTTGGAACCTCCCGTTCCTGAGAACCAGTGTCGATCATGGCACCGCGTTCGATATTGCAGGAAAAGGCCTTGCCGATGAGACAGGTATGGTGAGGGCATTGGAAACGGCCGCCTCGTATGAGCTGGCAAAAAGGGGTGCTGAATGAAACGTACTTCCCTGCTTCTTTCCCTGTTCTTGCTGGTGGTGATGCTCACCTCCTGCGCAACCAGTGTCTCGGTTCGCCATCTGGTTCCTGGTGAGGTTGACCTGAGTGACTTCCGTTCCGTTGCAGTTGCCTCCGTCTCTCCTTACCAGTTTCCCTCCGCCCGGCCGCTCAGCCCATGGATCAGCGGACTGCAGGAGACGGATTTTACCTTGAGCAGCGGGTATGAGCTGAGTATCGGTACCCAGGTTGCGGATTTGGCAACTGATATGCTTGTGCAGAGTCTCGGGCAGACCGGGTACTTCTCCGTGCTTCCTCCCTCCATCACTGATGCGTATGTTTCCCTTGGTTCAGTCGGGGAGGATGTGCAGGGCTTGCTGAATGCAAAAGGGGTGCAGGCGCTGCTGGTCAGTGACATCACCTATCTGGATATGGAAGAGAGCATTGTGGGCAGGGATATCCGCACGTACGTGACCGAGGGGACCCTGCACTACGAGAAGGTGACTTCACGGGAGTATTACCTGATCCAGAAGGCAACCCTCTCCCTGACCTACTCGTTGCTGGATATTTCGCAGAATCGCATCCTCTTGAGCAAGAGCTTTACCGACAAGCAGGAGCGGGAAACCAAGATAGGGACACGCATCTACCTCTTTGACACGGGTACCGTAGGGGCTTACCGCGACGAACGCCGGTATGCAAGTGGTCACGCACCCTCCTTTGCTCCCTTGTTCGAGCAGATCCTCAGCAGATTCTCCCCGACCATCGGAGGCCAATTGGCACCCAGCTATCAGCTGTCGCAATTGCCGTTGCTGGGAAACAAGCCCAAACGCAAGGAAGTGGAGCCAGCATACAAGCTGGTTCGCCAATCTTCCTATGCAGATGCATATGCGCTCTTCCTGGAAACTTGGGAAGAACAGGGTCATATTCCCAGCGGTTACAATGCAGCCCTTCTTCTGGAAGCCCTTGGCCGCATGGACGAGGCGGTTGAACTGATGAGTAAGGTCTACCAAAGCACCGCTTCACAACAGGCACACGACGCACTGCTGCGCATGCAGGAAGCACTGAGTGGGCAGAAGAAGGCTGAGCGCCAGATATCCGGGGATTTGAACCGTGATGGCCAAGGGGTGACCATGACCCAGTACATGGTGATGGAGTAAACGGAATGCAAGCAACTCATGATTCTTCCTTGATCTTGGTGTACACCGGTGATGGAAAGGGAAAAACCTGTGCCGCAATGGGACAGGTGGCAAGAGCTCTTGGCCATGGGGCCCGATGTCTGGTTGCCCAATTCATCAAGCAGGATCCCCAGAAGCTCGACTCGGGCGAGTACCGAAGTCTGGTGAAGCTTGGGGTAACCTGGAAACAGTTCGGCTCTGGGTTTACCTGGGAAGGTGAGAATGACAAGCTCAATGCACAGCTGGCCAAACAGGGCTGGGAACAGGTGAAGCGCTGGATAAGCAGTGCCTCCTATGACCTGATCGTGCTTGATGAGTTCACCTACACCCTCTCATTGGGCTATCTCGATACTGAGGAGATCTGCACTTGGCTCTCCGACCACAAGGCAAAGGAAGGCTTTCCCCATCTGGTCATAACCGGCCGCGATGCCCCTTCCCGGCTCATAGCACTAGCCGACATGGTCAGCGAACTGGGTTGCATCAAGCACCATTTGGCGAAAGATGGCCGCAAAGCGCAGGCAATGATCGAATATTGATGGCCCCAATCCTGAATGAGCTCCTTTTATCCTTTCACATTTTCATGAATGCGGATATAATCGGGTGAAAGGAGTATCTTCATGGGTGTTTGTGACCTTCACTGTCATCTCCTTCCTGAAATTGATGACGGATATGTTTCTGTTGAACAATTTTCCCGAATGCTCACCCTCTATGCTGAGAGTGGCATCACTACCATCGCTTTCACCCCCCATATCTACAACCCCTATGTGACCACCAATGTTGCAAACCTGAGATCTACGTACCAATGGGCCCAGGAAGTGGCATCTTCCTTGGGCTTGGTGACCTACCTGGGCAGTGAATTGTATGTCGGTGAACAGGATGAGCTGAAGAGCCTTCCCATCGGAGGGCGGTATGCTTTGGTGGAGTTTGGACTCTCCTTGCCTCCTCCCAGGCTCTTTGAACGGCTTGAGGGAGTCCTGAACCAGGGTTTGGTCCCCATTCTGGCCCATGTCGAGCGGTATCGCTGGCTTGAGCCGAAAAGTCCGTTGCTTGCACAGCTGAAACAGATGGGCTGCTTGCTCCAGAGCAACGTGGAAGCTGTGGAGAATGGTGACTCTCTTCCCTATTTGAAACTTGACCTGATTGATGTGATAGCAACTGATAATCATGGCGATGAGACCCTTCCTTTGCGATTGGTGCAAGCCTTGGCCGATTGGCCGCAGGTAGCCCAGCGCATGGAGAATCTTTGGTAATTCCACCCGAATGGGTGAATGAGGAGGTAGCGCATGCTGCTGGATATGACTATTGCGAACTTCAAGTCCGTGAAGTCGGCTCAGACGATTTCGTTTGAAGCTGTCAGGGACAACCGGTTTCCCGAATCTAAGGTGGTCGAAGTCAACGACAAGCTTAAGATCATCAAGACAGCCGCCATTGTCGGGCCCAACGGAGCGGGAAAAAGTTCGTTTGTACGTGCTCTGGAGGCTCTCAAGGCTATTGTCTGTTGCTCCGAGGAGACAGAAAATCCCTTGCAGATTCTCAGCGGAACGTCTTTTGCGTACTCGGAGGAGAAGGGCCAACCGGCAACCATCATCATCCGGGTGCTGGTTGAGCGCGATGAAGAGACCGGAGAGCCTACCATCGCCCAGTATACGCTGGTAGCCGACAGGGAGAAAGTGGTGGAGGAGTCCCTGTTCCATATCATCGGCAGGTCCAAGAAGCTGATGTTTGAACGCCTCCTTGACGAAAAGAGCCTCTTGCTTGATGACCAGACCCTCACCTATACCTATCGCTGGGGCAAGATGTATCGGGGAGAAAAGAAGCGGTTGGTAGGAAAGATTGATGAGAAGCACTGCTTCCTTGGTGCGGCTGCACAAAAAGGTGGGGAGACTACCCTCAAGCTGTATGGCTGGCTCAGCGATTCACTGCACCTTCTGCCCATGGGCGTTTCGAACATCAGTGAGAAGTATTTGATCAGCCAGCTGACAGAGCACCCTGAATGGGTCCAGCAGCTCATCAACTTCCTTTGGAGCGTGGACATCACCGATATCCGTGACATCCGTGTCAAGGATGACCGTCTTATCTTCGTCCATACCAATGTAACCCAGCACTATGCTTCGTTCTTTTCCTTGGAAAGCTTGAGCCTGAGGCGTCTGTGCCTGATGGGAGCTGCATTCTTTGAGAGCTTCACGAAGAACAAGACCCTGGTCATTGATGACTTCGGCATGCTGTTGCACCCCAATGCTCTGTGTCATATCGTCGAGATCTTCGAGCAGAGCAATATTGGCTACGGTTCCCAGATGTTGGTGGTCGACTGCAACCCCTCATTGCTCAGGCCGGGGCTCCTGAGAAGGGATGGTGTGTATTTTGCTGAAAAGAACAGCGAAAGCGCCACCGTCTATTTCAGTTTGGCTAACTTCAAGTATTCGCGAAGCAAGGACAAGACCCAGAGCCAGTACATGAATGGAGCCTTCGGGGCTCTGCCGATTCTTTCGGAGTTCAGCTTTGTCGGCTCGAAGGAGGAGAACTGATGGCACGCAAACGAATTTCACAGCAACCTCGCCAGACCGTTTTGCTGGTGACGGCAACAGAAGCTGAGGCTCTCTACTTCTCCCAAATGCGCAAGGACTGCCGGTATTCGAACATGACGGTGGTTTGGGAGCGTGACTACAAGGATCTGGAGCACCTGATCCTGCTCACCAGCAGATTGCGAACCAGTGGTGGATACAACAGTGCGTGGGTGGTGTTCGGATTTTCAGATGTGCAAGCGACCGTCCAACAGGTGAAGGCTCTTCAAGTCTATGCAGAGCAGAAGAAAGTGAAGCTTGCTTGGAACAACCCATCCCTGCCGTTGTGGTACCTTCTGCACTTGCAGGCCCCGAAGGGCTTTGTGGGTGATCAGTCGATGATTGAAGCTGCACTTGCAAAGCAGTTTCCTTCCTTCTCTTCCGCTGCATCCTATCTGTTGGGCGAGGGGAGTTATCTGCACCTACGTCTCTACAGTGCAAAGTCGAAGGCAGCGGTCAATGCCGCTTCCTACAGCAGTCTGGTTACTCCCAAGCTCGGCTTGGCACCTACCAACATGGTTGCGATGCTCAACGACATCACCGAGATCTGCGGTCTTGCCGATTTGACTCACAACCAGAAACAGCTGGGCTTGAGCAGGAAGAACGGGTAACGAGGTGAATGGACTCCACTTGCTTGTCTACATGCTGGCTTTCGCGCTTGGTTGCATGACGTTGGCGCTGGCCATTGTCTACCGCCTCGCCAACAAGCAGCGGTGGGCAACCTATTTCATTGTTTGTCATGCATCCCTCTTGGGGTGCATGATGCTTCTTGCCTTGCAGACCATGTCAAAGGTATTCCTTTCCGGATTGGCCTACCAGATCATCACCTACAGCATTGCTGCGGTGGTGATAGGGAATCTCACCTTCCTCATCGTGTTCATACCGTATTTCACCACGTGGGTGATAGCCCAGCCGTGGAGACAACCCTACAAGGCCCTGTTTTTCGGCTTGGCGGCAGCATATCTTGCTCTGGGCATTGCCCGGGAGGTCACCAACAACCTTGTTCTTGACCAGGTGATGTTGCTGGTCTTTGTGTTTGTGGTGGGTTTTTGCCTGTCCGTCATGCTCCGTAATCTCAATTCCATTGCGAACAAAACTGCACGGGCGTCAGCGATCACCATCATCATTGTCAGCTTTGCCATGGTGCCGGCCATTTTGGTGGCACTGTTCTTCCCTTCGGTAAAGAGCCTTTTGTTCGGCATCTATTTCCTTGCTCTTTCCATCACGATCATGGTCTTCCTCTTCATGGAGTTTGTCCGTTTGGGCAGGGAAGGGGAGCTGAAGCCAAAACAGCTTGTGCTGGAGGATTTGGAGGAGTACCATATAACCGAGCGTGAGTTTGCCGTGATTGAATTGATCAGCAAAGGACTTACAAACAAGGAAATGGCAACCCAGCTGGGGATCAGCGCAAACACGGTGAACAACCATGTTGCCAACATATACAGCAAGACGAAGGTACGAAGCCGCATAGATCTTTTGAATCTGCTCAAGCAGAGTTGGTAGGGGGAGAGCATGCAGATAACCTATATGGTTCCAGCTTGGAATGCACATCATTATCAGGATAAGGCGGCGGTGCGTGCCTGTGCCCGGCCTTGGGCCATGATCCATCCCGAACCGGTCCAGAAGGCAGTGCTTCTCTGCCACGGTTACACCGGCTATCCAGGAGAGCTGATCCGGCCGGGCCTTGATCTGTATGAAAAGGGGTTCGATGTCTATTGCCCCCGCTACCCAGGTCATGGCACCAGCTCTGCCGATTTTCTGGCAAGCAAGGCTGAAGACTGGATCGGTACGGCCTACGATGCCTATGCCTACCTGGCCCAACGCTATGAGAATGTGTCGGTGGTCGGCCACTCGATGGGTGGCGCGATAGCCACCATCATTGCCGATGCATTTGCGAGCGACCAGTTGGTGCTGCTGGCTCCGGCACTTGTCATCCCGGATTTACCGGTGAGTACCTTGCGGTTCCTCAGGTTCTTCGTCAAGCGAACCAAGAAGAGCTGGCAACCGGATCCTGATTATAGGTTCTATTATGAGGGAGATGAGGGTGATGATGCATACCTTGGATCTGAATACTGGTCTTACCAATTTCCGAAGGGCTTGTGGGAGCTTGAGCGTGTCAGAAGGCAGGCGGTAGCTTCTATCGACCATCTTGCTGCCGATACGCTGTCCATCAGCGGGGGGCTGGACCTGACGATTCCCGTCGAGGCTTCCAAACTGGTCACGGATCGCCAGAAGGGTGTGAACAAACATCTTCATATCGAGGATATCGGGCACCTGATGCCCTATGACAAGAATCTGGATGCCCAGAACCGGGCTATGGCGGCCGTTGTTTCTTGGTTGGAAGGGGAGCGCTAGGGCCGAGCCAGGTACTCGTATATGGCGCTTATCTTGTCACTGAGGCTTACCACAACACTTTCGGGGTAGCGTGGCAGCTGGAGTGTCTTGGGGAACATGTGTTTGGTTATGATGTCTTCTTCACGTGCATCCACTTCAAAATAGGTCTGGGCATTCCTAAGTGCGATGTACGGATGTTCCTTGCCGTGTGAGGAGCGTTTTTCATCGGTAGCTTTGCGCTCACGCCAATCGTAGAGAAAGAAGTCGTGCAGAAGGCCTCCCCGTGCAGCTGCCCGAAAATTCAGGCCAAGCGCCTTGCTGATGCGATAGGAGAGGTAGGAAACCCGTTGGGCATGATCATAAATATGGTTGGTATGGTGACGGAAGGTCTTCAGCTTGAGGAATTCGTCATGTGACAGGATGTCCTCCACCAGGATGGTGTGCTCCGCGTGGTAGCGTTTTGTACAGGAGCGGTGAGCAGACCAAGCCATCAACAGGCTGAGCAGGGAGAAGAGGAGAAACAGGTACTCCACTGAGCTTTGGTGCAAGGCTCCGATCGGGTTGAGAAAACGGGATGTATAGAAGGTTGTGAACAGGCCTACAGGAAGTCTGAATAGTTTTGCAAGGAAGGTGCTCTCCCCAGCAAAGATGAACGGGAATGCATTAGGTGTCAGGATGTTCCTCCAAGATTCAATTGAGTGTACAGTATCGAAATAGGGGCAGGTGGTCAACCCAAGGACCCCACTCGGCCTTCCCCTTTGGACAGGTGTACAGAGAGATGTTGCCCACAGGCTTCTCCGTGTTGTAATAATCTTTGTTTTGCGATACAACAGTACCATTGAGAGGAGTGTATCCTGATGGAAGTACGAGTACGCTATGCCCCTTCGCCGACAGGTCTGCAACATATTGGTGGAGTGCGCACTGCCTTGTTCAACTATTTTTTCGCCCGTGCAAACGGAGGAAAATTCATCCTGCGTGTTGAGGACACCGACCGTGAACGGTACAGTGATGAGTCCTTGCAGGATTTGTACGACACCATGCGTTGGCTTGGTATCAACTGGGACGAAGGTCCCTTGGTGGGTGGCCCGTACGGCCCCTATATCCAGAGTGAACGGTTCGACCTGTACAAGCAGTATGCCGAACAGTTGGTCCGTGATGGGAAAGCTTATTACTGCTACTGCAGTCCCGAACGACTGGAACAGATGCGCCAGCAGCAACAGGAGAGCAAGAGCGAGGTGCAAGGCTATGACCGGCACTGTCGCCATCTGAGTGCAGAAGAACGTGCCGAATATGAGAAGCAAGGCATCAAGCCGGTGATTCGTCTCAAGGTCCCTACCGAGGGCAAGACTACGTTCACCGATGTTTTGATGGGGGATATCACCCGACGAAACCGTGATGTCAGCCCAGACCCTGTCCTGCTGAAAAGCGACGGGTTTCCCACCTACCATCTGGCAAACGTCATCGACGATCATATGATGGGCATCACCCATATCATGCGCGCCCAGGAGTGGATTCCCTCAGGGCCGCTTCACATCCTGCTGTATGAAGCGTTCGGTTGGGAGCCTCCTTTGTACTGTCACCTACCCATGGTCATGGGCAAGGACGGACAGAAGCTTTCCAAGCGGCATGGTTCGACTTCGGTCCGGGATTTCCGGGAAAAGGGATATCTCCCCGAAGCCCTGATGAACTATGTGAGCCTGGTGGGTTGGTCCTATGATGGACAGCGGGAGTTCTTCAGCAAGGAAGATCTTGAAGAGGTGTTCAGCCTTGAGAAGATCAACAAGGCTCCCGGTGTGTTCGACTACAAGAAACTCGATTGGTTCAATGGCCAGTACATCCGCCAGAAGGGGGATGATGAGCTTTTTGCTCTCCTGCTGCCGTATCTTGTCAATGCAGGCTTTCTCACCTTGCCGCTTTCTGATGATGCGAAACAGAAGATGGCCAGCCTGACAGCAGTGGTGAAGGAAAGGCTGAAGGTGCTTGGCGATGTGGTTGAGCTCAGCCGTTTCCTGTTTGAGGAACCGAAGTACGAGGATGTCTCTTTGTTCGCTGCCAAGGGTGTGCAGTTGCCTATGGCGTATGAAGCCCTGAAGAGAGCGTACGAAGTGCTTGCGAAGCGATTTGCAGAGGGAACAGAGCCCCATCTGATCGAAGAGGAACTGACGGGCCTTGCCGAGGAGCTCGGGGTGAAGGTGAATGCCATCTTCATGCCGATTCGTGTTGCGCTTACGGGCAGCACCGTCAGTCTCCCCTTGTTTGATTCCATTGGCCTGCTTGGGCAGGACAAGACATGTGCACGCATAGAAAACGCATTGGCTATACTGAAGAGAGAGGTACTGTAAATGGCAGAAGTAACGATGGACAAGATTGTCTCCTTGTGCAAACGGCGTGGGTTTATTTTCCAGTCGAGCGAAATCTATGGAGGCCTGAACGGTGCGTATGATTACGGCCCATTGGGTGTGCAGCTGAAGAACAATATCCGCGATTTCTGGTGGAAGGAGATGACCCAGATCCACGATGGCATCGTGGGCCTCGATGCTTCCATCCTGATGCATCCCCGCGTATGGGAAGCCAGTGGTCACGTCTCCAATTTCAGTGACCCCATGGTCGACTGCAAGCAATGCAAGTCCCGCTTCCGTGCCGACCAGATTGACCTCAACGGTGCCTGTCCGACTTGTGGTACGAAGGACAGCTTCACCGAGCCGAGAAACTTCAATCTGATGTTTGCCACCCACATTGGTGCCAATGCCGATGCCAGTTCGACCATCTATCTCAGGCCTGAGACCGCCCAGGGCATCTACGTGGATTTCAAGAATGTTGTTTCCTCCAGCCGCGTGAAGATTCCTTTTGGCATCGCCCAGGTTGGAAAGTCGTTCCGCAATGAGATCACCACCAAGAATTTCATCTTCCGCTCATGCGAATTTGAGCAGATGGAGATGCAGTGGTTCTGCAAGCCCGGCAGTGATGAGTCCTGGTTCTCCTACTGGAGAGAACAGAGGATGGCGTTCTATCACAAGATGGGCATCAAGCCGAGCAGCCTCAGGTGGCATCAGCATGGGCCGGATGAGCTTGCCTTCTATGCAAAGGATGCGTATGACATCCAATTCCTCTTCCCGATGGGTTGGCAGGAACTGGAAGGAGTACACAGCCGCACCGACTATGATCTGACCCAGCACCAGACCTTCAGCGGCAAGGAGATGACCTATCTCGATCCCGAGACCAACGAGCGGTACATCCCGTATGTGGTGGAGACCTCTGCAGGCCTTACCCGCAATGTCCTGATGGCGCTCAGCGATGCCTATGACGAGGAAGAGCTTGAAGGTGGCGATGTCCGCACCGTACTTCACTTCCATCCCCGTCTTGCCCCTGTTGAGGTGGCTGTCCTGCCTTTGGTGAAGAAGGACGGCATTGCCGAATTCGCTTCCAAGCTGGAAAAGGATCTTCGTGAGGATTTCTCCACCTTCTATGATGTCAGCGGAGCAATCGGCCGCAGATACCGGCGTATGGATGAGATCGGCACCCCGTATTGTGTCACCGTTGACTATCAGACTCTTGAGGACAACACGGTGACCCTGCGCCTGCGCGACAGCATGGAGCAGACCAGGGTTTCGATCTCTGACCTTGTGGCCACCATCAAGCAGGCCACCAAGGAGTACAAGCGGGTGGAGCGGTAGGATGAACAATGCATTGAAGACCTTGATGGACCGTGGGTTCATCAAGGCATGTACGGATATGGACGCACTCAGTGACCTCATGGACAAGGAGAAGGTCACCTTTTATGTCGGGGCTGACCCGACAGGCAAGAGCCTGCACATCGGGCATATGGTTCCGTTTTTTGCCATGCATCATCTGCAACTGGCAGGACACAATCCCATTGCACTGGTGGGTGGGGGAACGGCCATGATCGGCGATCCTTCGGGAAAAACCGAGATGCGCAAGATGCTCACTCCTGAGCAAGTTGCCGAAAACTGCAAGTCCATCAAGGACCAATTGGGGACGGTCGTGGATTTTTCCGAGCATCCCGAAAATGGTATGGGCAAGGCTGTCATGCTCAACAATGCCGACTGGCTGACCGACCTGAACTACATCACGTTCCTCAGGGAGATCGGCAGGCATTTCTCGGTCAACCGGATGCTGACGTTCGAATCCTACAAGCAGCGCCTCGAACGGGGGCTCAGTTTCATTGAGTTCAACTACCAGCTTCTGCAATCGTATGATTTCTATGTCCTGAACAAGGACCAAGGATGCCGCCTTCAGATCGGTGGGGACGACCAGTGGGGCAACATTGTCAGCGGCATCGAGCTGATTCGCAAGATGGGCGGCAATGAGTGTTACGGGTTGACCTTCAACCTGATCACCCGTGCTGACGGCCACAAGATGGGCAAGAGTGAGAAGGGAGCGGTCTTCCTTGATCCCGAGCTATTCAGCGCCTACGATTTCTACCAGTACTGGCGCAATGTCAATGATGCCGATGTGGTGAAGTTCCTCAAGCTGTTCACCTTCCTCCCTTTGGAAGAGATTGCACAGTATGAGGGCGAGGGTGTGAACATCAATGAGGCCAAGGAGCGGCTTGCCTATGAGCAGACTCTGATCATCCATGGTCAGGAAGAGGCTGAGAAGGCCCGTACTGCAGCCAAGGCTATGTTCCAAGGAGCAAATCTTGGGCAGGAAGGCCGTGAGGGCATGCCCTCCCTTACCCTCGAAAGGTCGGTTCTGGAAGCAGGGATTCCTGTGCTCGAGCTGTTCAGCAAGACCGATCTCGCCGCTACCAACAGCGATGCGAGACGCTTGGTGAACGGTGGCGGTGCATGGATCGGTGAGACACGGATCGATGATCCGAAGGCTCTCATTGACTGCACGTTCCTCGATGACTTTGATGAGATGATTCTCAGAGCGGGAAAGAAGCGGTATTTCCGTATTGTGGTGGAAAATTGAAGAAATAAAGAGGAGGGGGATATCCCCCTCTCCTTATTGGGAGATAGACAATGAAACGAATCGTTGGTGTTCTTGTGGTGATGCTCTTGGTGCTTGGGACAATTGGGTCCCAACCGGTTTCCGAAGTCCAGGTTGCTCAGCCGTTGGAGGTTCAGTTTGCCGTCATGGCTGGTCCTACCGGCTTTGCTTCAGTGGCTCTTGCTGAGAACGGGGGAAAAATCAGTGATGAGCTGAAGGTGAATCTTCAGGTGTTCCCATCACCGAACGAGGTCATTGCCCGTTTGGCCAATGGGGAGTTGGATTTTGCTGCGCTTCCCTCAAACCTTGCTTCAACCCTGTATAACCGGGGACTTAAGGTGAAGCTGGCTGCAGTCATCGGAAACGGCATGCTCAGTGTCCTTTCCAGCGATGGATCTGTCCAGGGTGTAGACGACTTGCTTGGAAAGACGGTCCATGTCCCCGGAGCGGGCTCAACACCTGATCAGATGAGCCAGCTTTTGCTCATGCAGGCAGGTCTGGAGGCAGGCAAGGACGTCGTGCTCGATTATTCGATTGCAGCACCTGCACAGCTTGCCCAGATGGTGATTGCCGGCAAGGTGAAGCTTGCCATGTTGCCCCAGCCGTTTGTTTCCATGATCTTGGGCAAGAGTGCGAAGGCTGCCGAGGTCCTGGATGTACAGGAACTCTACAGCAGCTTGTCCGGTTTTGAAACCTACCCGATGACGGTGCTGGTGGTGAGTGAGGCATTCATGAAGAATCATCCTCGTGCGCTTGCGACTGTCCTCTCCACCTATGAGAAGTCGGTGGCTTGGGTAAATGCAAATCCCCAGGAAGCAGGAAAGGCGATTGAGAAAGCTGGCATCATGGCAGCTGCCATGGCCACCCCTGCGATTCCGTTCTGCAATCTGGTCTTTGTTCCCAGTTCTGAAGCAAAACAAGCCGTTCTGGCTTACTACAGCTTCCTGCACTCATTCAGCCCCGCTGCAATAGGGGGATCTGTTCCTGGTGACGACCTGTTTTTCTAAGGTGCGTGTATGCAAAGGATAAAGCGGAATCTGGTGCTTCTTGTCTCATCGCTCCTGCTCCTGCTGATATGGCAGGCAGGTTCGATGTTGCTCGATAGTCAGATTCTGCTTCCTGGCATTCCTCCTGTGGTGCATGCGTTGCGTACGCTCATTGCCCAGCCTCCCTTTGCTCACAATATCTTGGCAACGGCCTTGCGAGCGTTGCAAAGCTTTCTGATCATCGTGTTCAGTGCCACGGTGGTCGGCGTGCTTGCAGGTAGATATGACTACGTGAGCATTGCACTCCGGCCCTTTGTGACCACGGTCAAAGCCATTCCGGTAATGAGCATCATCCTGCTTGCTTTCATCTGGTTCTCCAGTGGGACCGTTCCCCTCTTCTCTGCCTTTTTGATGGGTTTCCCCGTCATGTATGTGCAGATTGAGATGGGGGTGAGACAGCTGGACCACAATCTTGAGGAGATGTGCAGCCTCTATGATTTCAGGTTCTCCGACAAGTTGGTTCATTTTGTCATCCCATCGATGACCAGCTGGTTCATCGCCGGGTCGAGAACCGCCTTGTCCATGGTATGGAAGGTGGTGATTGCAGCCGAAGTCCTGACCGTTCCCCAGTATGGGGTGGGCGCACGGATGCAACTTGCGCAGGTGCAGCTGCAGACCGACCTGGTGCTCTCCTGGACGCTGATTGCCATCCTGCTCACCGCAGTCGGAGACCTGTTGTTTGATGCGTTGGTGCTGTGCTGTGCGCGCCTGAAGCGATTGCTTGATGCGAGGGGGGTGCCATGCAGTTCCTCGAGATAAGCAAGCGATACGGGCACAATGTGGTTTTTGATCACTTTTCGCTGGATATACCTCCCCAAACGATTCTCTCGGTCGTCGGCCCCTCCGGGGAGGGAAAGACGACACTGCTGCAGATGGCCGCAGGTCTGCTCGAACCGGATGGGGGAAGAGTCAGCAAGGAGAGCAGCGAGGAAGGGAGTGTCAGCTACTTGTTCCAGGAGAGTCGTCTGCTCGGTTCCTGCACTGTGTATGCCAATGTGGAACTGGCTTTGCGCAGTTCCCATACTTCGGTGGCGGAACGGCAGTCGATAGCATTGCACTATCTGCAGATGGTTGGTCTTTCCGATAGCCTTGGCCTCTATCCGGCACAACTGTCCGGAGGTATGCGCCAGAGAGTGGCCATTGCGCGGGCTTTTGCCCACCCTGCCAACCTGATGCTGCTTGATGAGCCGTTCCAGAGCCTCGATATCAAACTGAAGTTTTCCTTGGTTGCTGCGTTTCTGAACCTTTGGGAGGAGCGTCCCAGAACCACGTTGTTCGTCACCCATGACCCGAAGGAAGCGCTCATGCTGGGCGACGCTGTCTGTTGTCTTGGTGATCCGAAACAGCCCCTGTGGTACCAAAAAATAGATATTCCCCGCAATGCGAGGAATATCTCAGATGCAAACATGTTGGCTTGGGAAGCTGTGTTGGTGAACACACTGGTGAACGCCTAGAGTTCCACCTTCCAAAGCCCGTGCAGATTGCAGTACTCGTAGACGGCCACAGCCTTCTCGTTGTCCAAAGCAAAGGTTGCATGGGGCTTGCCGTCAACCGGCAGACTCTTGCGCATGCCACCCATATCGGTCTGGACATAGATGAATGCAATGTGGTGTTCCGTGGTCATCGGATGGTCAACCGATCCCACGTTGACCGAAAGCTTGTTTCCCTCGACGGTAACTACGGGCACATGCTTTTCCTTGGCAGCATCAACGGTGTTGGCCTTCAGAACGATCATCTCCTCGCCGCAGCAAGAGATTTTCGGCCCACGGTCGATGACCTTGGCAACAATGTTTCCACAATGTTTGCAAATGTAAAATTCTTGTTCTTTCATCGGTATTCTCCTTGATGTCAGTATACCCGAGATTCCTCCCCTCGTACAGACGAGTTTGCCCCGGGACAAAAGGAGAGGCAGGCCATCAGCCTGCCTCATCATTGGTTGGTCCTTGGTATCAGACATACCCTTGGGCGATCATAGCCTCGCTTACCTTCAGGAATCCCGCGATGTTCGCTCCGTCGACATAGTTGTCCCTGGTGCTGTACTTCTCGGCAGCATTGCTGATGGAAGAGAAGATGTTCTTCATGATCAGCTGAAGCTGTTGGTCCACCTGCTGAGGAGTCCACTGGAGCTTCTGGCTGTTCTGGGCCATCTCCAGACCGGAGACGGCGACTCCGCCTGCATTGGAAGCTTTGCCCGGAGCATGGAGTATGCCAGCATCCTTGAAAATGGCATCCGCTTCCAGAGTGGTCGGCATGTTTGCACCTTCGCCTACCAATTGGATGCCGTTGGTGATCAGGTTCTTTGCATCCTTGGCGTTGATCTCGTTCTGGGTTGCGCAGGGGAATGCATAGTCAGCCTTTACATCCCAGAGGGGATTGCTTTCCGCTCCGCCATTGTGTGGAATGTAGGTCGCTTCAGGGAACTGCTGGGCATACTCTGCGATTCTTCCTCTTCGTACGTTCTTCAGCGTTTTCACAAAGGCGAGCTTCTTTGCATCAATACCGCTGGGATCGAGCAGAACACCGGTGGAGTCACTGAGGGAAACAGGCTTGGCTCCCATATGCAGGAGTTTTTCCACGGTGTACTGGGCTACGTTTCCGCTGCCGCTCACCAAGCAGGTCTTTCCATCCAAGCTCTTTCCCTTCGCTTCCAGAATTGCTGCAGAAAGGTAGACAAGTCCGTAGCCGGTGGCTTCGGGGCGAATATACGATCCACCGTACGAGGGTCCTTTGCCGGTGAGCACACCGACCGAGCGATTGGCAAGGCGCTTGTACTGGCCGTACATGTAGCCGATCTCTCTTCCTCCCACACCGATGTCTCCGGCAGGGATGTCGGTATCTTCCCCGATGTGTCGGAAGAGCTCAGTCATGAGACTTTGGCAAAAGCGCATCACCTCGTTGTCGCTCTTTCCCTTCGGATTGAAATCACTGCCGCCTTTTCCGCCGCCCATGGACAGGCCGGTGAGGCTGTTCTTGAAGGTTTGCTCAAAAGCGAGGAACTTGAGGATGGAGAGATTGACGGAGGGATGGAACCTAAGGCCCCCCTTGTACGGGCCGATTGCAGAGTTCATTTGCACCCGGTAGCCGCGATTGATTTG
This sequence comes from uncultured Sphaerochaeta sp., assembly GCF_963667405.1. NCBI lineage: Bacteria > Pseudomonadati > Spirochaetota > Spirochaetia > Spirochaetales > Sphaerochaetaceae > Sphaerochaeta > uncultured Sphaerochaeta sp. The sequence continues at coordinate 774,193 of NZ_OY763408.1, forward strand.
CAGCTGCCCATCGTCATCAATCCAGGGAACGCGAAACATGATGACACGCTCAGGTTCAACGAGTCTGTCGAGGACTTTGTGATACACGATCTGAGGCAAATCATCCACCAGATTGTCAATGGAGGCAAGGAAGGAGGTGACAGCTTGGATGAATTCAGGCTGATTGGGGTCAGTCTTGACCACATGGTCGAGAATGGATTGGGTAACGTCATGCATGGTGGGTATCACTCCTCGTAGATTCGTATAAATATACAGTAAACTGCATACGATACTAGTGAATTTTGCAAAGTTGGTAAAGGGTTTAGGAATTGCGAAAAAATGCCCCTATTCTTTTGCGGTATGCGTAAAAAGAGCACGCATGCTGTTTGCTCTGCGGTGTACCGCAACACAGAACTCTTGTTTTGCCCATTTCCACAATTTCCAAAAAGATGAAAAACATGAAAAAAAAGCTGGGAACATTCCCAGCTTCGTCTCCGATGCATACTTGCGGATGGCCGGATACTGCCTTTCTTCGTGTACTTATCCCCGCTTGCGCGAAAGCACATCTGTCCAGCATGCATTGGCATCATGCAACACATCCTCCACGGAAAGGGAGAGGACCTTCCGGTGCTGCATCAGCATTCTGCCCTGGCAGAAGAGTGTATCCACGTCGCTTGCCTGCGCGGAATACACCAATGCACTGAAGGGGTCGTTGAGCGGGGTGAGATGACTCTTGTGCAGGTCCACCAGGAGAATATCGGCTTCCATACCCGCTTCCAAGCGGCCAATGCGATGGTCGAGTCCCAGGGCCTTGGCCCCGTTGGTGGTAGCCATGCCCAGGACCTGATACGGGGAGAGCTTGGTGTTGGTGGGGGTGTAGACACGCCCGATCAGGGAAGCGACATGCATCTCCTCAAAGAGGTTGAGGTTGTTGTTGCTCGAGGCTCCGTCCGTCCCCAGTGCCACGTTCAGCCCATGCTCAAGAAACTTTGAGACAGGGGCAAGCCCGCTGGAGAGCTTGGCATTGCTGCTGGGGTTGTGCACGATGGTTGCATCCACTTCTTTGAGAATTTCCAGCTCTTCATCACAAAGATGCACGCAATGTGCCAGCAGCAGCCTGATGTCATCCAGACACCCAAGTTCCTTGAGATAGGCGAGCGGGGTGGCGTTGAACTCCTGTACGCTGTCCTCAACCTCTTTTCTGGTTTCACTGAGGTGGGTATGCAGCAAGGCTCCATGTTCTTTTGCCAAGTCGTGTGCATACTGGTAGGTCTCCTTGGGACAGGTGTAGATGGCATGGGGGGCATAGTCGAATTGGATTCTGCTCTCCGGGTGGCTGCGAAAGCTTCTTAGCAGCGCCTCTGACTTTTTGACACGTTCTTTTGACTGCTGGAGATCACCAAACAAGGTGATGCCAATGCTTGCCCTGATGCCGCCCTCAATGATGGCTTGTGCAGTGCTGTGCTGGTTGAAGTACATGTCTGCAATGGTTGTCACTCCGCTCTGGATGCTTTCGACAATACCAAGCCGTGATGCGAGCAGGATATCCCGCTCGGTCAGCTGGTCCTCAATGGGGAAGATCTCGGCAAGCCACTCCTGCAAGGTCGGCAGGTCGTCCTTGTAGTTTCTCATCAGTCCCATGCTCAGATGGGTGTGCGCATTGACCAGGGCGGGCATGGCCAAAAGAGAGGAGGCGTCTATGATATGGTCCGGATGGAAGGAGGGCTCTGCTTTCCCTACAAATGCTATATGGGTGCCATCGATGCCGATGTCAGTGCGAAGACTATACCCTTCCTTGGTCATCGGGATGACCAAGGCATTGGAAATGAGTGTTTTCATGGAGCAATAGTATCATAAGGCGGCTATGCAGTCACCTTGTTGCGTTTGATCTTTTTGGTGCTGGTCATATCCATAGGCTCATCCAGGATGGTGAGCCGGGAGATTTTCTTGTATCCGGAAACCTGTTGGTTCACTTCCTTGATGACACGCTCGAGATCTTCCTGCATGGCAACGGGGTGTTCATTGTAGTAGTCCTTGTTTGGATAGATGACAGCCTCGATGAGCTCCGCAGGCACCCCTTTTTTCTCCTGATAGCCGCGGATGAGAATCTGCTCAACTTGGGTGTACAGTTGGAAAAGGTCCTCTATTTCCTCTGGGTATACGTTCTTGCCGCCTTCGGTGACGATCAGGTTCTTCACCCGGCCTTTCAGATAGAGGTAGTTCTCCTTGTCGAGCCAGCCAAGGTCGCCGGTTTTCAGATACCCCTGTTCATCAAAGAGGGCCTTGGTATTCTCCTCATCCTTGTAGTACCCTTTGGTGACATTCGGTCCCTTTACCCGTATCTCCCCAACACCGGTTGCATCGGCATCGGCAATGATCATTTCCACCAACGGGAAGACCATACCCACTGATTCCACCTTGAAGTGGCTGACCGGATTAAGGGTCAGGATGGGACTGGTCTCCGTAAGGCCATAGCCTTGGATGAAGTCGATGCCCAACTGCTGGAACTGCTTGAAGACCTTCGGGGAGAGCGGCCCGGCACCGCAGATGCAGATATGATTGTGGTCAAGCCCGATCTTGCTGAGCAGCAGCTTGTTGAAGGCGGGGCGGAAGACATTCCAATGCAGCTGCTTCTTTGCAAAGCCGTTGATCACCATCATGGTATGCACCAACGCATTGACGAAGAAGCCCTTCTTCTTCACCTGCTTCATCATGCCCGCAAGCAGTTTGTTGTAGAGCAGGGGGATTCCCATGAAGAACGTCACCTTGCCCTGGGTAAGGTCATTGATCATCCTGCTGACGACAATTTCCTGACCAAACACACACTCAGCGCCAAACTTGATGGATTCCAGCAAGACTGCCGTACAACAGTAGGAGTGGTGCAGAGGCAAGAGTGCATACAGAACATCAGTCTCGTCCAGGTTGAGGAAGATCCCATCACAGGCTTGGTACAGGTCACTGACAATATTTGCATGCGTGAGCATGGCTCCCTTCTCATTGCCGGTGGTCCCGCTGGTGAAGAGTATGGCCGCAAGGTCGTGCTCATCGGTCGGCACCCGCTCGAAGCCCACAGAAGGGGTGAGTTCATTGAGGGAGAGGCAACGGTCACTCTTGCCTTGCAGGCAGGCAAGTCCTTTGAGGTTTGCATACCAATCTTTCTGTGGATCAAGCGCCTCAATGACAGGTTTGTCCGCAAAGACAAATGAAGCATCCACATAGCTGGAAAGGTTCTCAACCCGATCGATGTGCAACTGGTTGTCCAGCGGTACCACGATTGCACCGCAATAAAGGGTAGCGAGGTAGGCAATGGCCCAGGCCGGGCTGTTCTTTCCGTTGATGATGATTCGGTCGCCTTTGGAAATCCCACGTTCCTGCAGATACGAACCAACCTGTTTCACTTGGGCAAGGATCTCGCTGAAGGTGAGCGTAGCCCGTTCCGGGCGGAATACGGTAAACCCATTTCTCCATCCGAATTTCTTCTCGGTTATCAACAGAAGGTCGATGATGGTTGGCCATTGGCCTTGGAAGTATGTACCGCGATATTGGTCCAGCTCATCCCAGGAGTGTTTCATATAAGGGTTCTCTCCACGCACATCAGTATGATAGAAACATACTATTCTCCCTCCCGGGACGATAGCAATTCTGATTTTCACAGAACTAGCCCTTTTTGTCAAGAAAAGGATAAATTGTTTCAGCTGAAATGTTTGGGCTTCTAGTAAAAACGTACTACCGGGAACCGAATATCCTTTTATCATACAACAATGCAGAGATATCCGCATACACAACATCGCTGATGGCTTTCAGGCGCTTGCGATCGTTGCTTCCGCTGAGGACTGCTACCGTATAACCGGCTTTAGACCGCTTTGCGAACAGCATGTCGGTGATCGTATCTCCGACCATGGCGACTTCATGACTTTCGATGCCTGCCTGTTTGCAGAACACCTGGAAAGCTTCGGGATGCGGTTTGCGGCGGTAATGGCTATCCCGCGAGCTTACAAAGTCCACCATTTTCTCAAGACCCATGAGGGAGAGAAAGAGCGTGGTTGAGCTGTCATTGTCATTGGTGATGATTCCGATGGCATACCCGGCTTTCTTGAGTTCGTGAAAGAGCGTCTGCTGGATGGTGAAATCCATCGTTCGCAATTTCTCCGTCAACAGTACCTCACTGTTCTTCACGCTCTGGTGATAGCCACGGATTGCCTTGATGGCATTGACGCGGTAGCGGAGGCAGTAGACAAGAAATCGCCGAAGGATGCGTACAGGACGATGGGTGAACACCAAACCCTTGGGCAGGCATTTCCCCTTTTCATCGATTCCCATCAGCTCAAGCATTGCACGCTTTGCTTTCAGGTGCTCCCTTCTTCCCATCGAGGTGAAGGTTTTGTCGATACCCTCTTTCAGGACATCTTCCCACACCTGAGCATAGTCAAAGAGCGTTCCATCCTTATCAAAAATGATTCCCTTGAGTTTCTCTGCCGTTTGTGCCATGTTGGGGTATCATACGAGAAGCAGCATGGTTCTGGCTAGGGGGGAATGGGGTGCAGGATACAACAAATGCGGTCATTAAGCGTACAAAACTCTTTGCAAAGCAGGTGGAGACGCTTCGATTCAGCTGTGATTGCTATATTTACAATCCGTTGGACTACGCATGGCTCATGCATGAAGCGTATCTGCAATCCTATGTAAAGAAGCCGGTTAAGACCCTGCTGGTAGGCATGAACCCAGGCCCCTTCGGGATGGCGCAGACCGGTGTCCCGTTTGGGGAGATCAATGCAGTGAAGGAGTTCCTCAAGCTCTCCCAGCCGATCGGCAAACCCCTTGCAGAACATCCGGCCAGGCCCATCCTGGGACTCGAGACCAAGAGAAGTGAAGTCAGCGGCAAACGGTTGTGGTCCCTGATGCAGGCACACTATCGGACAGCTGAGGCTTTCTCCCAGGAGATGGCAATCTTCAATTATTGTCCGCTGGTGTTCATGCAGCGGACCAAGACAGCCAAGAACATGACTCCCGACAAGCTTGCAAAGGGTGAGCGCCTGGCCTTGCAGACGATCTGCGATGCGTATCTGGGTGATATCATCACCATTTTGGAGCCTACGTTTCTCATTGGTGTGGGGGTGTATGCCTATCAGATGCTGGAGAAAGTGAACAATGGGAACAATGAGCGCCGTGTAGCATCCATCCTTCATCCAAGTCCGGGAAATCCCCAGGCAAACAAGGGTTGGGATGAAAAAGCGGGTGCCGTTTTCAGGGGCTTGGGCATCTGGTCGGAGACCGAGTTTTGATATGTATCTTTTATGAGGCCAATTTATCACTTTTAGTCGGTAATTGTCCATAAATCATGTCTGATAGTTTTGATGAATGCAAAAATGTTACTAGACAATCATGTATGGCTTTGATACTCTAGTATCCTGACTTTGACAGCATAAACCCACAAAAAAGCTTGCAACTCATTGAGAAGCAAGCTTTTATTTTGCCCTTCCAAAACACAAATATGTTTATATAGATTCAGTCCTCGTAATCTTTTTTCTTCGTCTGCCCGAGGATCCTCCTGATGTCAGACTGCTGCAGGAACTTCCTCGATATGTCTATGTCCAGGGTCTTGAGTATGGTGTCGACCATCACGTCATAGTATGCGACCTGGTAGATGTTCGAGTTCGCCAGCTGCACGGCGTTGAAATGGGAAAGCGACTGCTGTATCGACTTGGCCGAGTATTTCCAGCCGAGCTGCAGTTCCAGCAGCCGTTCCAGGACCAGGGAAATGAAGCATATCAGGAAGTGCGACCGTATCCTGTCCTGCCTGCTGTGGAACACCGGCCTCAACGACAGCATCCCGGTCTTGGTCACCTTGAACGTCTCCTCGATCTTCCTCAGCCCGCCGTAGATGTCCGCTATCTCCGAGGCCGGCACCACATGGTTGAGCACCAGGAACCCGTCCGAATCCCGGTAGTAAGCATGGCTGGACGGCTTGTCGGGATTGATCAGCGATTCGTCCCCGACCCCGACGACGTTGGTGCAGATGAGGTAGTAGCCGTCGTACTTCTCGTCCTCCTCCAGCCTCGCGGCGTCGAACTCGTAGAGGCACCAGTCGGCCTCCACCTTCTCCCCCTCCTTGACGGGGCTCTTTCTCAGGTACTTGCTCTTGCCGTAGCTGGAGTCCTTGTAGTCCTTCGACCGCTTGCCCTCGGACTGAAGCGCCTTCTCGATCACCGCCTGCCGTTCGCGCTTCGCCCTGTCGCTGTACTTCCTGCTCCAGATGAACACCTGCCTCTCGTTGTAGGTCCCGCTGTGCTTCCTGTCGTCGACGTCGCCGTAGGTGCTGGCCCTCCTGGGGATCGTCCTCTCCTTGATCATGGACACCACGTTGCCGTTGCCGTCCAGCACATGCTCCCACCCCTCGGCCGAGAGCGCGAACTCCTTGGTCTGGGAGTCCGACTTGCGTACCGACTGGCTGATCACATACCCGTTCCTCGCATCCCGGATCTTCATGATGTTGTAGTAGCTCATCATCCCCTTGTCCGCCACCACGATCTTGCGGCTGTCGGAAAAGTCGATGATGCTGTTGTCCATGGCCTCGGGAAGCGTCTCGCAGTCGTTGGTGTTGCCCCGGAACAGCTCGTAGGTGATGGGAATGGAAAGCTCGTCCATGAACAGCCCCATCTGGATGATGGGCTCGGGCCTGTGCTCCTTGCTCGGGCCCTTGGCCCTCAGCCCGTTCTCGTCATCCGCCTCGTCCCGCTCGAAGTAGTAGTTGGTGACGTCGTAGAACACCACCGTGTCCCTTCTTCCGAACTTCTCCTTCACCTCGGCGTCCAGATGCCTCAGCAGGTCGGTCCTCCACCTCAGCAGGCTGTCCATGCTCCGGTAGACGTCCTGGAGGCCGTAGCCCGTGTCGCCGAAGAACCGCCCCTTGTGCTCCCAGGTGCTCTTCTTGGAGGCCGGCCACAGCAGGCGGGAGTAGAGCAGGTGCTGGAAGATGACGTTGATGTTGAACTCGCAGTCCAGGTACCTGCGCCGGTTGTTGACGAACTCTTCCAGCTCCAGGCGGTGGTACAGCCTCGAGTAGGCGGCGAACCCGAGGTTCTTGCAGTCATCCGAGACCCGGAGGTCCCCTTCTCCGGACAGGCTGAGCCCGAGGCCGAAGTCGACCTGGTAGCCGACCGCCTTCGGCGAGGCCTTCGCCTCCCGCTTGAGGGCCTCCATCCGCTGGGCGATGAACGCCTCGGGGTCTATCCCCCTGACCGTCAGGTCGGAGCGGTGGTGGGTCTCGACGGTGGTCCTCCGCTGCTTGTTCTTGGAGCCGGGGATCCTGCATGCGTTGGAGATGTTGTAGGCGACATCCCCGTTCTTGAGCTGTGTCTTCACCAGTACATATGCCATGGGTAGAGTGTAGCACATTCATGTGAATGAGTAAACTTATAAATACTTATAAATGATAAAATGTTTCAAACCCTAGGGGTATGGGCGTGAAAAAACCACCCTGGGGTGGCTGGTTGTAGGTTTTGGGGTTGTGGTTCAGATTATGCAGCTGTCAAAGTGTGGAGGCCAATTTATCACTTTTAGTCGGTAATTGTCCATAAATCATGTCTGATAGTTTTGATGAATGCAAAAATGTTACTAGACAATCATGTATGGCTTTGATACTCTAGTATGCATGGATACCGTGTGTTCGCGACCGGCTTATGCAAAGATCAATCTTCATTTGGCCGTCGGGTTGCCTTATCCGGATGGGTACCATCCCATTCAGTCCTTGTTTGCTTTGGTTGATCTCTCTGATGACCTTGAGGTGAGCTGGGAGAGGCGTACGACGTTCTCAGTGAATGTGACCGGGTTGGAAGCGTACTGCGAGAAAGATTGCGATACCTTGACGAAGGCAGCCCGCCTCTGGCATGAAGCCGGGGGGTGTCCCTTGCAGCTCTCCATACGGTGCCAGAAACGCATACCTGTCCAAGCAGGGCTTGGGGGTGGTTCCAGTGATGCGGCCACGCTCTTGCTTCTCTTGCAGGAGATTGCCGGTGAAAGGGCTTTGGAACAAAAAGTCCTTGAGCAGGTCGCTCTCAAGGTGGGGAGTGATGTGCCTTTCTTCCTTTCCGGTGCAAAAAGCGCCGTGGTAACAGGAAGAGGGGAGCATGCAACCCCTGTAGAGGCGAAAAATCTCGCTGTATTGCTTGTCATACCGACAGACTTTGCCATTTCCACATCATCTGCGTATAGGCTGTTGGACGAGTCAAGGCACGGGAAAGAGAGCATTCGGGCGATGAGTATGCAGGAAATGTTGTACGTATATAAAAAATCTTCCGCACAGTGGAAAGGTTTGTTATATAATGATTTTCAAGCATGCGCACAAAACAAGGGCTTTTATGGGGAGTTGATGCACATCAGTGAACCGTACAAAGGTTTTGGGAGCATGACCGGGAGCGGGGCCTGCTGGTTTTTCGTCAGTGAGGATAAGGACGAAGTCCAAGCAGTGCATGCGGCAGTTGTTGCGGCGTTTGGTGGTAAGGTCAGATGCTGGATTACACGATTGTTGCCCTGATTTGATAAGATAGATTGGCTTCTTGGAGGATATTGTGGACATATCAGAAGTACGCGTGCGGAAGGTCAACCAGGTAGGAAAACTCAAGGCGTATGTTACCGTGACGTTTGACAATCAGTTTGTTGTGCACAACATCAAGATTATTGAGGGGCGTGACGGTGATTTTATCGCTATGCCCAGCAGACAGCTAGCCAATGGTGAGTTCAAGGATGTCGCTCACCCCATCAGCAGTGAGTTTCGTGACCATTTGCAGCAGGTTGTCATGGATGCCTATGCGAATGATACCTCCGATGTTGAGATGGCCGGGGAGCTGTAAATACCGTCTGGACAAATATGGGGATTTACGCTACTGTCATAACCGTTGTTGGGAAGTCGCCAAGCGGTTAAGGCTCTGGTTTTTGGTGCCGGCATCGGGGGTTCGAATCCCTCCTTCCCAGGAGAGGGCAATTCACAGTGTGGATTGCTCTTTTTATTTGCCCAAGCACTTGTCTTTCACGATGAAAACTCTCTATACTCATTTTCTGGTGGTATAGAAAATACCCAAAATGCTATGGTAATTGGACATCATCCGATGGGCCAATGAGAGTACAAGGAGTTTCATATGTCTGAAAACAAGAGCCTGAAGGCTGAACTGAGAACCGAGGATTTCGGTAGTGCCGGATCCCGCCGCCTGCTTCGTGCAAAACGCATTCCTGCTGTCATCTATGGAAAGAACGAGCCTGTTCATCTTAGCCTGGATGCACGTGAGTTCTCCAACAAAATGCGCCACTTCTCAGAAACCGCTCTGTTGAAGATTTCTGTAGGAAAGAAAAATTATGAGTGTCTGCTCAAGGATTATCAGGAAGATCTCATGAAAGGCGAGATCAAGCATGTCGACTTTTTCGAGGTTACCCGTGGTCATGCACTGCGCACCTTGGTTTCCATCGTTCTGAAAGGCAATCCGGTTGGAACGAAGGAAGGTGGTGTCCTTGATCAGGTTATCCATGAAGTTGAGATTGAGTGTCTGCCCAAGGATCTTCCCGAAGCTCTCGAGGCAAACGTCTCTGCGCTGAAGATCAACCAGTCGATCCACCTCAAGGACCTCATCATTCCTGCGAATGTCAAGATTCTTGATGACCTGTCCAAGACCGTAGCATCCGTGAAGGGTGTCAAGGCAGAGGCTGCAGCTCCTGCTGTAGACGAAGCGGTCGCTGAACCCGTAGCTGAGGCTGAAAAGGCTAAGAAATGAGGTTGATGCTTGGTCTGGGTAATCCCGGCACCAAGTATGAGCACACCCGACACAACGTCGGCTTTGATGCGGTTCAGTCATGTGCAGCGTTTTTTCAGGTAAAGCTGAAAAAGCGCTGTTTTCGTCTTTACCGACAGGCTCATGTGCAGATGGGTGAACAAGAAGTGCTCTTGGTGCAGCCGCTTACCTATATGAACAACAGTGGAAAAATTCTCCGTCACTGGCCTGCGGTGCAACCTCATGATATGGTGGTGGTCTGTGATCAGCTGGATCTTCCTCCTGGGATGATCCGCATCCGAAAAGGTGGCTCATCTGCAGGACACAATGGGCTCAAGAGCTTGATGGAGCACCTGGGAAGCGGCGATTTCATTCGTATTTATGTCGGGGTCGGAAGACCTGCCGAGGGTTCCGGGGTTATTGACCACGTCCTGGGCCGTTCTTATGATCCCGCCTTGCAGGCTGGTGTCGATCTTGCGGCCCAGGCTTTGGCGGAATTGGTTCAGGGAACTCCTGTTGAGGAGGTGATGCTTGCCTACAACCGACGTAACCGTAGTACGTGAGGTCCTGTCATTTCTCCTGAAGCACGGAATTGCCTCCGATGCAGGGATTGCTGTCGCCTTCAGTGGTGGTTGTGACTCCCTTGCCCTGCTGGCTGCCCTGAAAGCGGCTTCTCCCGGTAGGCCTTTGCTTGCGCTGTATGTGAATCATCAGCTCAGGGATGAGAAGGAACTGGAGCGGGAACTGCAGCTGAACCAAGAGAACTGCAGAAAGCTTTCGGTGGATCTTCAGGTACTCGATCTGGGCAAGCAACGAGTTGCAGAGCTGGCAGCACAGCGGGGCGGGGGCATCGAGGATGCAGCACGCACCCTTCGCTACGAAGCCTTGGCAGCAGCATGCCACACTGCAGGTTTTCGTTATCTTGCAACTGCGCACCATGCCGATGACCAGCTTGAGACGCTGCTCATGCATCTTTTCCACGCTTCCTCCATCACCAGTATGCAGGGAATCCATGCCATCCGGAATCTCGATGCGCAGGTGTGCCTGATCAGGCCGATGCTGGCCCTGGAACATGCCAAGCTTGAGGAGTATCTATCTGGGCTGGGGTTGGTTTGGTCTGAGGATTCGACCAATGGTGAGCACACCTTTTTGCGAAACGCGATCCGTCATACCTTGGTCCCCCAGATCCGAACGCTTTTTCCCGAGCCCTATCAGGCCGTGCAGCGGATGAGTGCCCGGTTTTCGGATGTCGGTGCCTTGCTTGATGAACTGGTTGATGCGGCAATGGGCATGGTGATGTTTGCTGATGAGGGTCTCTCGTTCCCACTGGAAACCTACCAAGCATTGCATCCCAGTGTTGCCCAATTGTTTCTCTATCGGTTGGCTCAGCATTTCCAGAAAGAGAAGCGGGTCAGCTTTGGGTTTGTCGATCGCTTGCTTTCGACTCTGGGCAAAAGCTGTTCGGCTTCCCGATGGGTCATTGAGAGCACCGGGATGGTTGTCTCTCTGGCACAGTCGAAGGTAGAGTGGAAACGGATGGATCGGATCTGGAACTTCTGCCTGCCTCTCGAATGCCCTGAAGCCGCGCAAACCCTGGATGTGGGAAATGGGGTGGTGTTCTCCATCCAGCAGGAGAATCCTGCTGTCGATCCAACGCTGCTCCGCATTGATGCATCGATGCTGGACAAGCCTGTGCTTCGTTCAGCCACCGATTCGGACACGATTGCCTTGGAAAGCGGGGTGGTGAGCATACGAAAATTGTTGGCACAGTATAAAATAGATCGCGCGAGGGTTGCCGCTGTACCGGTGTTGGCCGATAGGTCTGGTGTGGTAGCGGTCTTTGCACGCTCATTCGGTGGGCGTGATCGTCTTGCAAAGCGGTTCAAAGCTCCCCTTGCCCGAAGGTTGACAAATATATATAGTAGTAACAAAAGGAACGATTGCAGTGAAATTGAGAAAAGATAGCCAAGACAGCGGATCGGATAAGGGGCCGGATAATCAGGATTCCAACCAGTATTGGCAGGGTCCTCCCAAGGATGGCAAGAAGCCGTCTTTCAAGCCTTCAAACAATCCCAAGAACCGGTTCGCCCTGATAGTGTTTGTCACCTTGGCGATTATGTTTGCCTATATGTTCTTCGATTCTGCTGGTGCTGCGAAGGACCAGGTTGTGCCGTACACAACTTTCCTTGCCTATGTGGACTCCGGTCAGGTTGTGCAAGTTGAGATCAAGGAACAATCGTTGATCCGATTCTCCCTCAAGAATGGCATAACCGCACAATCGAGGATTCCCTATTTTGATGAGAATCTCCTTCCTTCCCTGAAGGGAAAGGGCATTGCAGTGACGGGCTCCGTGCAGGAGATCTCATTCCTTCAGGTCATTCTGCAACTGCTCCCCTGGATCATCTTCATTGGCTTTACCATCATGCTGTACCGTCAGTCCAGTGGGCTCAACGGGAAGATGATGTCCACGCTGGGAAAAAGCAAAGCCAAGGAGTACATGGAGACCGACACAAAGACAACCTTCAAGGATGTTGCCGGGCAGGTTGAAGCCAAATACGAGTTGGAGGAAGTCGTGGCCTTCCTCAAGCACCCCGACCATTTCACCAAGGTGGGGGCGAAGATTCCCCGCGGCGTTCTGCTTGTCGGTCCCCCGGGAACCGGAAAGACCCTTCTGGCCAAAGCTGTTGCCGGTGAGAGTGGTGTTTCCTTCTTTCACACCAGCGGTTCCGACTTTGTGGAGATGTTCGTAGGTATGGGAGCTGCAAGGGTTCGCGACCTGTTCGAGCAGGCGAGGAAACATGCACCCTGCATTCTGTTCATTGACGAGCTGGATGCCGTGGGTCGTACCCGTGGCGGCGGTCTTGGTGGTGGAAATGATGAACGTGAGCAGACGCTGAACCAGATCCTGGTTGAGATGGATGGCTTCGGCACCACCACCGGGGTCATTGTCATGGCAGCCACCAACAGACCTGACGTACTCGATCCCGCCTTGCTCAGGCCGGGACGTTTTGACCGCCAGGTGGTGGTCGATCTTCCGGATATCCAGGAACGGGAAGCAATCCTGAGAATCCATTGCCGCAAGATCAAGCTGGAGAAGGATGTTGACCTGAAACGCCTTGCCCGTGGTTCGGCAGGAACCAGTGGTGCCGATCTTGCAAACCTGATCAATGAGGCTGCCCTGTTTGCAGCTCGCAAGAACAAGACGACGGTAAGCATGGCTGACATGGAAGAGGCTAGGGACAAGATTCTGCTTGGGGTTGCACGCAAGAGCCGCGCAATGACCGATGAAGAGAAGCTTGCCACTGCATACCATGAGGCGGGACACGCCCTCCTGCACTATTATCTCAAGCATCTTGATCCACTTCACAAGGTCACCATCATCCCGCATGGGCGTGCCCTTGGTCTTACGGTCAGCCTTCCTGAGCGTGATCCGTATACCAAGACGCGGTCAATGCTCCACGATTGGATCAAGGTATGCATGGGTGGATATGTTGCCGAGCAGATCATCTACGGTGAAACAACCACCGGTACCAGCAATGACATCAAGCAGGCGACAGATCTTGCCCGCAGGATGGTAACCGAGTGGGGTATGAGCGGCTTGGGCTTCGTAAATCTTGCTGATGAGTCGGAACCTCTTTTCCTGGGCAGGGAGATCACCCAGCACAAGGACTACAGCGAGGACACTGCCAAGAGGATTGACCAGGAGATCCATACGATTCTCGATGCTGCGATGGAAGAGACAAAGGATCTTCTCACCTCACATCGCCAGCAGCTGGATCTGCTTACCAAGGAGCTCGTTGAGAAGGAGACCCTTGATGATGCCCAGATCCGCATATTGCTCGGATTCGAACCGCTTGCAATGTATGGTGAAGAGGAAGCGGAACCAGCAGTGCAGGCAGAGCAGGAAAGCGGCAAGACCGAAGAACAACCGAACGAACAAGGAACAACATGAGTGCTGATTCATCATTGACCCGTAATTTCTGCATCATTGCACATATCGACCACGGCAAGTCTACGCTTGCCGACCGTTTTATCGAGATGGCCAAGATCAACATGTCCAGAGGACCGGCCCAGGCACAGATCCTTGACAATATGGACATCGAACGGGAACGGGGCATCACCATCAAGAGCCAAGCGGTAACCATTCCTTATACGGCCAAAGATGGAAAGACCTACGAGCTGAACCTTGTAGACACTCCGGGACATGTGGACTTCTCGTACGAAGTGTCCAGGGCCATCAGCTCCTGTGAAGGGGCCTTGTTGCTCGTTGATGCTTCGCAAGGTGTGGAAGCGCAGACACTCGCCAATCTGTATATGGCGATGGAGCACAACCTTGAGATCATTCCGGTCATCAACAAGATTGACTTGCCTTCGGCTGACATCGATGCTTGCCTGCACCAGATTGATCATGATCTTGGGCTTGACAGCTCCATGGCCGTCCAGGTCAGTGCCAAGACAGGTGCTGGTGTTCCGGACCTGTTTGAAGCGATTGTTGAGTACATCGGGCCACCTGAGGGCAAGGATGCCTTTCCGCTCCAGGCTTTGATTTTCGACTCCCACTATGATGCATATCGTGGTGTCATTGTGCATTGCCGTGTCTTTGACGGGGTGCTGAAGGTAGGGGACGAGATCAAGTTCATGCACACCGGATCCAGTTACAAGGTTGAGGAAGTGGGAATCTTCCAACTCGACCTGATAAAGACCGGGGAGTTGCATGCAGGTGATGTAGGCTATGTCATCACAGGGGTGAAGACCATCAGCGACGTACGCGTCGGTGACACCATCACCACGACAGGCAATCCGGCAAAGAAACCCCTGCCTGGGTTCAAGGATGTGAAGCCGGTTGTGTTCAGTTCCATCTATCCTGTCGATACCAATGATTATGAGGAGCTGGTAAGTTCAATTGAGCGGCTGAAGCTCAACGATGCTTCTCTCATCTATGAGAAAGACTCCTCGGCTGCCTTGGGCTTCGGGTTTCGCTGCGGCTTTTTGGGTATGCTGCACCTTGAGGTTGTACAGGAGCGTATCGAGCGCGAATTCGGGCTTTCCATCGTCTTTACCAGTCCTTCGGTCAAATACATCGTGCACATGAAGAATGGCGAGACGTTGTATATTGACAATCCGCTGGAATACCCTGATCCAATGCGGGTCGACTACGCCGAGGAACCCTATATCCAGGCAAATGTCATCACCCCAACGCAATTTGTCGGGCCGATCATCACCCTGTGCATGGAAAAGCGGGGCATCCAGACCAATATGAATTATCTGGATGAGAAGCGGGTGGAGCTGATTTATGAGATGCCGCTCGCTGAGGTTCTTTTCGAGTTCTACGACCGCTTGAAATCAATAAGTCGGGGATATGCTTCCTTTGATTATCAGGTGATCGGGTACAAGAAGACCGATTTGGTACGGATGGATATTCTGGTGAATGGGGAACCGGTTGACGCATTGAGCCAATTGGTCTTCCGAGGAAACAGCCAGAACCGGGGCCGGCAGGTTTGTGAGCGTTTGCGTGGGGAAATCCCCCGTCAGCAGTTCAAGATTGCCATTCAGGCAGCAATTGGCGGGACCATTGTCAGTCGTGAGACGATTACTGCTTTCCGCAAGGATGTCACAGCCAAGTGTTATGGGGGTGATATCAGCCGCAAGCGGAAGTTGCTGGAGAAGCAGAAAGAGGGAAAGAAACGCATGAAGATGGTTGGAAATGTCGAAATTCCCCAAAGTGCGTTCCTCGCTGTGCTCAAGAGTGACGAAGCCTCGAACTAATCTGCTTTGCAGCGGTAATTGTTGGTTGTAGCACCTCCGAAAGGGGGTGTATACTTTTGCAAAAGAAGGGATATTTCCCCAGGGAGTGCAGTATGCTGACCAAACAGAGTGTGGGAACCACCGCACAAGGCGAAACCATCTATCAAGTGACATTGTCCAATGGCCCTGTCACTGCGCAAATCCTTAGCCTGGGGGCTAACCTGAAGACCTTGAGGACTCCTGATAGGAAAGGGGAGATCCGGGATATCGTCCTGGGATTTGACAATCCTCTGGAAAATCTGAGTTCCACGACTTACTTCGGGCAGACCGTCGGCCGATTCGCCAATCGGATTGCGCATGCCCGGTTTTCGCTTGAGGGAAAGCAGTATGTCTTGGAGCAGAATGATGGGCAGAACTCCCTGCATAGTGGCTCTGCAAACTGGGGATGGAGAAACTGGCATGTGGAGACCTTTGAGTCCCACGGCAATCCCGGGGTCGTACTCAGCTTGTTCAGCCCTGACGGCGAAGGAGGTTTCCCAGGTTCCGTAACGGCAACCGTCTCCTATCTCTTGCTGGAGAATGGGGAACTGAGCATCGAGTATGAAGCCACCGCTTCCGCCATGACACCGATCAATCTGACCAATCACAGCTACTTCAATCTTGCTGGTGCAGCCAGTGGCACGATTCTTGGCCATGAGGTGCAGCTTGCATGTGATCGTTATCTGGAAGTGGATGCAAATCTCATCCCGACCGGCAATGTGTTGCCAGTAGCGGGGACAGCTTTTGATTTCACCAAGAAAAAAGCGGTAGGGAAGGATATTGGGAAGGCAGGTGGGTACGATCACTGTTTCGTTCTCAGTGACTCACGTGAGCATCTCAAGGAGTTTGCCTTCGTGGTGGACCCCGTCAGTGGAAGAACGATGCGCATCAGTACCACGTTGCCGGCGGTGCAGCTGTATACCAGCAATTTTCTCCAAGGAAAGGAAGTCGGCAAGGGTAAGGTTGCCTATCCGAAGCACGCTGGCATGTGTTTTGAGACACAATACTATCCCGATAGTCCGAACCAGAAGCAGTTCCCTTCCTGCATTTTCTCAAAGGACCGCAGTT
Organism: uncultured Sphaerochaeta sp.; assembly: GCF_963667405.1. Lineage (NCBI taxonomy): Bacteria > Pseudomonadati > Spirochaetota > Spirochaetia > Spirochaetales > Sphaerochaetaceae > Sphaerochaeta > uncultured Sphaerochaeta sp. The sequence continues at coordinate 790,782 of NZ_OY763408.1, forward strand.
TCAAACACACCACGGTCTTTGCCTTCGGCACGCTGTAAAGAAAGGAAAGAATGATGAAACCAGTGAAAATCATTGGCATTACCGGAGGCTCTGGCTCGGGGAAGTCAACAATTGTGCGAAAAATCAGTGAGGTATGTTCCGACTTTGTCTTCATTCCCCAAGACAACTATTATCGGTCGGCGACCTTCATCAGCAATGAGAATATCACGGCCTTCAATTTTGACCATCCGGATGCTTTTGACATGGAGCTGATGCATGAGCAACTGAAAATGCTGAAGGAGGGCAAAAGCATCGAGATGCCTCTCTATGATTTTGTCCACCACCGCCGCAAGGAAGAGCGTGTTTTGGTTGAGCCCAAGCCTTTGGTGATCATAGAGGGTCTCATGGTGCTCTATGACAAGCAGATCAGGGATTTGCTTGATCTCAAGCTCTATGTTGATACGCCGGATGACATTCGGTTCATTCGCCGTCTGAAGCGTGATATCGCTGAACGGGGAAGGACCGTTGACAGTGTCTGCAATCAGTATCTGGAAGTGGTGAGGCCTGGGCACTTCAATTTCATTGAACCGACCAAAGTCTTTGCAGATCTCATCATTCCTGAAGGTGGCCACAATGAGAATGCCCTGTCTGTGCTGATTCCGTTCGTCAAGGAGTTGTCACGATGACTTGCGTTTTCGAAAAAGGGTGTAGCCGTCCTTGATTGCCTTCCAGGACCAGGTTTCGGGAACCTGATCGTCACCTCCGTAGAACCAGCGGCTGCATCGGAGGATTCTGGCAAAGCCCATGATGAAGCCTTTGAAGATCCCATGGCGCATCACGGACTCTACCATATAGGAAGAGCAGGTTGGGTGATAGTGGCAACTGCCGCCGAAAAAGGGAGAGAGCAACCCTTTATAGAGATAGACGGGTATCAGGAATGCCTGCCGAAGCAAGCGTGAGAATTTTTTCATAAGAACATTCTAGGTTTGGATTGTCAAAGTTGCAACAAGTGGATACACTCGTAGGGTAGGGATTTGACTTGACTCCCAAGAATCGTTATAGTAACCGAGAATATTGAGTATATTGTATGGAGGGATAGGTATATGGCAGGTAACGTATCTAAGAACGCACGCCGCGAAGGCGCAAAGGTTATGACCAGCCGTTGGGGTGGTACCATCAAGATGAAGGCAGTTTTTGAGAACGGCAAGCTTCGTCACATGGCTTATTGCGAGAAATCTGGGAATACCGCTCGCAAGCCGAAAGACTTGATGTAAGGATTTTTCATCCGCCAAAGTAACCGAAAGCCTGTGATTATTACCATCACAGGTTTTTTTTTCCTGTAAATAAAGGTCCAAATCGACATTTTTCGCGTATTTTTGATGTATCCGATTCTAACAGTGTGTGTTATAGTGTTGTTGAGTACGTATACAACGACACATGAGAACGTCATGAGGAGGAAACACGTGAAACGTCTTTCAAGAACAATTATGACAGCAATGCTGGTAGCTTTGTTGGCTTTTTCCCTGGTAGGCTGTAAGAGTACTGCCAAGGTCGAGCCGATACCGCCGGCCCCTGTTGTAGAACCTGCTCCCGAGCCAGTAGCTCCCGTAGCACCCGTTCCTGAGCCCGCACCGGCCCCAATGCCGGCACCTGCACCGGTTCCAACACCGGTAGCTCCGGCCCCTGCCCCGGCCCCCGCCCCGGCTGAGCCGACCGAGTTGGTCTACCCCTACGGAGTAAAGGAAATTGTAAAGAATGATGACGGAGCGAAAGCCTTCGATCTGTTCATCGTGCATACGAACGACCTGAACGGCAACATCTACGCCGAGAACGGCGGTCTTGGGATCGCGAGACTCTCGACAGCGTTGAAGGCCGGACGTGCGATCACCGACAACTGGTTGCTGCTGAACAGCGGCAGCGTCGGCGAGGTTCCTGCTGAAGCAGCGATGCTGGCAGCCTCCGTCGTCGATGAGATCGGCTACGATGCCTACACCCCGCAGGCAGTGCAGCTGGCCACCGGGATTGCCGGGACGAAGAAAGCCATTCCTCTGAGTGCGAACGCGCTTGATGCGAACGGGTACCTTGTTGCCCAGCCGTATCAGGTATACAACTACAACGGCTTCAAGGTCGGCGTGGTTGGCCTTGTGGCCCCGAAGGCCATCCAGGGCGTGAGCTTCACCAGCGACGTGATTCTGGACAACGCCCAGTATGCGGTCGACCTTGCACAGGACTATGTGGACTACCTGGTAGTGCTCAGTGATCTTGGAAGCGAAGGTGCGATCACCAGCGAGATGGTGGCCCAGAACATCGACGGCATCGACCTTATTGTGGACGGCAACGGTTCTGCAATGGCCAAGACCGTGAACGGGACCCTGATTGTCCGTGCAGACCAGATGCTCAAGAGCATCGGCGGCGTGATGGTCAGTGTTTCCAACGGAGAGGTCAAGTCAGTGTATCCGATGCTGCTTCCCGCTTCCGATGTGCTTGAGCCGACCAAGAGTGCGATTGCGAAGGCTTACGAGCCTCTTGCAAGGGCCATGGGATATTCGCTGATGGTCAGCGTTCCCGAGGATCCGGCCATTGTATCGATGATTGGTGCGACCCCTGTGCGCAAGGCTGCAGAACCTGCAAAGCCTGCTGCCCCGGCTCCCGCTCCAGCACCGGCACCGGCACCCGTAGCTCCCGCTCCGGCTCCTGTCGCAGCCCCCGCTGCCCCGATGGCCGAGTTGGTCTACCCCTACGGAGTAAAGGAAATTGTAAAGAATGATGACGGAGCGAAAGCCTTCGATCTGTTCATCGTGCATACGAACGACCTGAACGGCAATATCTACGCCGAGAACGGCGGTCTTGGGATCGCGAGACTCTCGACAGCGTTGAAGGCCGGACGTGCGATCACCGACAACTGGTTGCTGCTGAACAGCGGCAGCGTCGGCGAGGTTCCTGCTGAAGCAGCGATGCTGGCAGCCTCCGTCGTCGATGAGATCGGCTACGATGCCTACACCCCGCAGGCAGTGCAGCTGGCCACCGGGATTGCCGGGACGAAGAAAGCCATTCCTCTGAGTGCGAACGCGCTTGATGCGAACGGGTACCTTGTTGCCCAGCCGTATCAGGTATACAACTACAACGGCTTCAAGGTCGGCGTGGTTGGCCTTGTGGCCCCGAAGGCCATCCAGGGCGTGAGCTTCACCAGCGACGTGATTCTGGACAACGCCCAGTATGCGGTCGACCTTGCACAGGACTATGTGGACTACCTGGTAGTGCTCAGTGATCTTGGAAGCGAAGGTGCGATCACCAGCGAGATGGTGGCCCAGAACATCGACGGCATCGACCTTATTGTGGACGGCAACGGTTCTGCAATGGCCAAGACCGTGAACGGGACCCTGATTGTCCGTGCAGACCAGATGCTCAAGAGCATCGGCGGCGTGATGGTCAGTGTTTCCAACGGAGAGGTCAAGTCAGTGTATCCGATGCTGCTTCCCGCTTCCGATGTGCTTGAGCCGACCAAGAGTGCGATTGCGAAGGCTTACGAGCCTCTTGCAAGGGCCATGGGATATTCGCTGATGGTCAGCGTTCCCGAGGATCCGGCCATTGTATCGATGATTGGTGCGACCCCTGTGCGCAAGGCTGCAGAACCTGCAAAGCCTGCTGCCCCGGCACCGGCACCCGTAGCTCCCGCTCCGGCTCCTGTCGCAGCAGAGGCTCCGAAAGCAGTTGAGTATCCGCTTGGTGTTACCGAAATTGTGAAGAACAATGACGGTGCCAAGGAATTTGACCTGTTCATCGTTCACACGAACGACGTGCATGCACGTATCGTTCCTGCGGATGGCGGCATGGGTTATTCCAAGCTCTCCACGATGCTGAACGTAGGCCGCGGCCTTACCGACAATATCTTGGTGCTCGACGCTGGTGACGTGACCCACGGAACCAACCTTGCGAACATGTTTGAAGGCGAGACCGTTGGTGTCCTGCTTGACATGCTCGGTTACGATGCTGTTGCTCCCGGCAACCACGACTTCAACTATGGTGTTGACCGCCTCATTGAAGCTGCAGAGTTTGCTGAAGAGTATACTGATCTCAAGGTCCTCAGTGCGAACGTCCTGGACAAGAACGGATACCTCCTGTTCCAGCCTTATCAGGTGTACAACTTCAACGGCTTCAAGATTGCAGTTGTTGGTTTGACCACTCCTGATACCGCCACCAAGACCCATCCGAAGAACGTTGAGGGAGTCACCTTCGCCAACGAGGAAATCTTTGAGATCGGTCAGATGGCGATTGATATGGCCAAGCAGTATGTTGACTACATCATCGTACTCGGTCACATCGGTATGGATCCGGACGGCGCAAGCGGCCTCACCAGTGACGTCATCGCGCAGAGAATCAAGGGTATTGATCTCTTCGTAGATGGTCACAGCCACACTACTCTCAAGCAGGGTATGAAGGTTGGTGATACGCTGATTGTCCAGACCGGCGACTATCTGAAGAATGTTGGACTTGTCCAGCTGCATGTGAAGAACGGCGAGGTTACTGCAACCTATCCGATGCTGATTCCTGCAGCAGACGTCCTGAATGCAAAGGATTCCGCTCTTGCAAAGCAGTACGGCATTGCTGATGTACCCAATAATCCTCAGGTTGATGAGTATGTTGGATTCATGAGTGCCCAGCTGAGCGAGAAGCTCAACATCGTTGTTGCAACCATTCCTGAGAACTTGGATGGCGAGCGTGCAAACGTCCGCACCAAGCCGACCAACCTTTCCAGGCTGATCACCATGGCAATGACTGCAGAGAGTGGTGCTGACTTCACCATCACGAATGGTGGTGGCATCCGCGCCAGCATCAAGGCTGGTGATGTGACGATGGGCGACGTGATCAACGTCCTCCCGTTCACCAACATCATCACCGTGGTGGAGGTCAAGGGTTCTGATGTATATGCTGCTCTCGAGCATGGCTACAGCAAGTTGCCCGAGCAGAATGGTGCCTTCTCCCAGACTGATCTGCAGGTTGTTTACAACCGCTATGCAGCTCCTGGAAAGCGCATCCTCAGAGTTCTGCTCAACGGTAAGGCCATCGATCGTAATGCTACCTACAAGGTTGCTACGAACGACTTCATGGCTGCCGGTGGCGATGGCTACACCATGTTCGGTAAGGTCCTCAGTGAAGGTTCCTTGCTGAGCGATGTGTTCATCGACTTCCTGAAGAAGAACTACCCCGCAAAGTAAGTTCTACTCGTAATTCTCTGGACGGCTGCCTTCGGGCAGCCGTCTATTTTTACGCAAAAGCTGGCTGATTTTCTGACCAACTTTTTTCAAACTGCTTGACAATACAAGCGCTATCGGGTAATGTTCCTATCGTTCGAAACGATATTCGCCTGTAGCTCAGTCGGTAGAGCAGGTGGCTGTTAACCACCCTGTCGGGGGTTCAAATCCCTCCGGGCGAGCAAGCTGAAAGACAATCCTTATGGGTTGTCTTTCTTGTATTTTCGGGGTCATGATGAGGTTCGTATGAGTCTGTTCTCTGGGCATCCTGCATGCAGATGCCAGGAGTGCAAGAAAAGCGGCAGCCCGAAGACTGCCGCCTGCACATGAGCTTGCTTGTTCAGCGAGCTTTCATTCGCTTCTGATTGGCCTTGTAAACCTTCCATGTGGTCTCGATGATAGTTTCCACACTTGAGTCTTCGGCCTTCCATCCTAGCGTCTTGTACGCCATCTCAGAGGATGCAACCAACTTTGCAGGATCTCCAGGACGACGATCCACATACTGTGCATCAATCTCCTTCTCTGTGATCCTGCGGGCAGTATCAAGAATCTGTTGCACACTCAAGCCTTCTTCAGACCCCAGATTCACCACCAGGTTGCCTTTGCCGGCCATGAGATGATCTGCAGCAAGCACATGGCCCTTTGCAAGATCTGTGACATGCACATAGTCCCTTACTCCGGTACCGTCTACAGTGTCATAGTCATTGCCAAAGACGAGGAGGTTGGGGCGGATACCCATGGCAACTTCCATCACAACAGGAATGAGATTTGCCGGATTGTTTTCCAATCCCAGCATTCTTCCCATCTTGTCATAGCCCGCTGCGTTGAAATACCTCAAGGATACGTAACTGAGATCCTTCAGCTGTGCATACCATTTCAGGTTCTCTTCGACGCAGAGCTTCGTATAGCCGTAGTAGTTGGTGGGATTCTTGGGGTGGTTCTCATCAACCGGCAGATAGGAGGGCTCACCGTACACGGCAGCGGAAGAGGAGAGTATGAAGTGTTTCACTCCGGTCTTGATGCATCCTGTGATAAGGTTCAGCGAGCCGGTGATGTTGTTCTCAGAATACTTGATGGGCCTGAGCATCGACTCACCCGCAGCTTTGTAGGCGGCGAGATGAATGACAACATCCCAACCTTCCTCCAGGACCTGGATGACCCGTTTCTTGTCCTGGATGTCCCCTTCGTAGAAGAGGGCCTCGGGGCTCACATTGGAACGAAGACCGGAACTGAGGTTGTCAAAGATGCCAACCGTATCCTTACGCTGCAAAAACTCCAGGGCAACATGGGTGCCGATATACCCGGCGCCCCCAAACAACAATACTTTCATGGTTCCGTCCCTCTTCTAGTTGAATTGCTTGATGATATCCGAAAGTTCCTTGGTACGAGCTTTCAGTTCTGCTTCGTTCTTTGCTTCAACAACCAGACGGAGATACGGCTCCGTATTTGACTTTCTCACATTGAACCACCAGGTGGGGAATTCAATTCGATAGCCGTCAAAGTCAAGGACCTTCTCAGGTTTGTCATGATTGACAAAACGGTCGTAGAGAGCGGCCACTGCCTGGTCTTTCTGTTCAAGCTTGAAGTTCATCTCCCCACTGTTTGCATACGCAATGATGGAGTCGATGAAAGAGCCTATGGTGATGCCTTCCTTCTTCAGTTTGGCAACAACGTCCAAAACGATCAAGGAAGCGAGGAAACCGCTGTCACAGTTGAAAAAGTCCCTGAAGTAGTAGTGTCCGGCAAGTTCCCCGCCAAAGATTGCACCCAGATCCCTGAGCTTTGTCTTTGCAAAAGCATGTCCCACTTTCCAGATGTGTACGGTGGCGCCCAATTTGGCAAGGTACTCGGTGGTGGATCGGCTGGTCCGGATGTCGACCAATACGTTTCCTTTCTCTTTGTGCAGGTAATGATACCCGAGGACAGAGGTGATGTAGTCAGGTTGCAGGAAACGCCCATTCTCATCAAGGAACATGACCCTGTCTGCATCCCCGTCATAGATGACTCCGATGTCACTCTTGTTCTTCAGCACAGCTTCCTGCAGATCCTTGCAGTTTTCGACTTCCAAAGGATTGGGTTCATGAGCTGGGAAGGTTCCGTCGAAATGGTCGTACAGGTAGTGATGGTCACTGCCCAGCAGATCCTTTACCAAGAGGTTTGCCATCCCATGAGAACAGTCGATGGAAAGATTGAGTGATGAGGTGTCCGGAGCAAACTGCTTGAGAAATGCCAGATAGGGTTGCTTGGCATCTTTGCTGATGACCGTGCCTTTCTTCTGTGAAACAACGATGGGCTGGTCATTGACCATGGCTTCGAGTTCCTTGAGACCACTGTCGCTGCCTACCGGCACGGCCTTGGTCCTGCTGATCTTCAATCCATTGTATTTGGGAGGGTTGTGGCTTGCGGTAATCTGTACCGATGCATCAACGCCGAAATGTACGGTTGAGAAGTAGACCATGGGAGTGGTCGCCAGACCGATGTCGTAGACGTCGGCACCACTGTCGGTAATGCCGTTGCAAAGCGAAGCGAAGATTTCATCACTGCTGGTTCTCACATCCCTTCCGACCAGCACTATGCTGCTGTCCAGAAGCTTTGGGAGAAAGTAACCGATCTTATATACGGTTTCCTTGTCAAAATCCTTGTTGTAAATACCCCTGATATCATAGGCCTTGAATGCACCCATCTATTCCTCCTTGTTGCGTTTCTGCAACTCGTTGACAAACTGTTTGCGATCCATCAACTCAAAGAAGTGGACCGTGCCATCTTTCAGCGTAACCATTTCTACCATTTGCCGAAAGGCCTTGTCCAGAAGCGAAGCCTCTCTGACCTGGGACAATTCAATGCTCCCATGGGTGGCCTTGAATGCCACACTTTTGGGAATCGGGCGTGTGGATTCCACGTCATCAAGAGAAAAGGAACCCTCATATTTGATGAAAGGTTCCAGCTTCTTTTTGGGTTTCAGGCTGATTCCGAACATGGATGGGGTGCGTTCAAAATCCTCAAAATGGAACATGTCCTTGCAACGATACAGAAAGACCCCGAATTCCCTGAAGATAGAGTGATTGTTGCCGTACCAGGTGGCGTAGGTGCGCCAAGTGATGGGTGCTTCACGCTTCCTTTCCAGTTCTTCAATAAAAGCCTGTGCGTCTTCTTCCATCTTTTTTTCCTTTGCTTGTCTAGCTTTTTTTTATAGTAGCATATACACTGCGATGCAGAAAGAGCTGTTAGGAACGACATGGATTACACAGAAAAGGATTTTGGCAAGATTTTGAAAGGGAATGCTCTCAAAATGCGCCGTTTGATGCTGAAAAGCGGAACAACCTGCATGAGAGTATACGATCGAAACCTTGAGCGGTTTCCCGTCACTGTGGACCTCTATGGTCCCTATGCAAGAATCACTGATTACAGTGAGGATGGTCTGGATGAAGAGACAGAGAGGGTATGCTGCGATATCGTCTCGAGAATGCTTTACATCCAAGCAGACCATGTGGTGTATCACCGACGCCCCAAGAGGGTAGGAAAGGAACAACACACGTTGCAGGGGGAAGAGTCCTTGGAAGTGAAGGTCACCGAGAACGATTTGGTGTTTACGGTGGATCTGACCAAACGCATCGATACGGGCTTGTTCCTCGATCATAGCGAAACACGCATGATGGTCGGGCAGATGAGCAGTGGATGCAGGGTACTGAACCTATTCTCTTATACGGGATCGTTTTCGGTGTATGCTGCCCGAGGCGGAGCGGAGAGTGTAGAGTCGGTGGACCTGTCCAGTACGTATACTGCGTGGGCGCAAAAAAATCTTGCTGACAACGGATACATTCAGGCGATATACCCCTGTATTGCTGCCGATGCGTGGCACTATGTGGTGGAAGCCTGGGAGAAGGGTTTTGAGTATGACCTGATCATATTCGATCCTCCAAGTTTTTCGAACAGCAGAAAGATGGATCATGATTTTGATGTCCAAAGAGACTACCTGAGATGGATGAAGGTGCTCAATGCACTTTTGGCGAAGGATGGAAAGCTGGTGTTCTCCACTAATTTGGGAACATTCAGAATGGAAACTCAAGCAATTCGTGGGTTTGATATCGTGGAAATCACAGCACAGGTTGCAGCACCTGGATTTACCCGCCGTCTAGGAACGGCGAGGACGTGGTTGCTGACCAAGCAACGAGATGTACGGATAACTGCAGCAGATCTGCGGACCGTTGGAACAAGAGCCGGCAGAGACCGGGATGAAGAATCATTGGAAGAACGAATGAAAAAAGTAGACAAGAAACAAGAAGAAATGAAAGAAGAAGACGTAATTGCAACCGAAGTAGTTGCAGAAGAAACCGCAGAAGCAGCGGCAGTTGTAGAAGAGACCGTACAGGAAGAACCCACAGTCATTGCAGAAGAGTCCATCGAGGACGCAGAAGAAGTTTCTGAAGTTGAGGAAGAAGACCTGGCCGAGCAAGACGAAGCAGACTTTGAAGAGGACGATGAAGAAGAACTCGACGAAGATGACGAGGATGATCTTGACGAGGATGCTCCCTCAGCAGAAGCCAACGAGGTTGAGGATGACCTTTTGACCCTTCGTTGGGAAGATGATGATATTGCACCGATTGGTGAAGCATCCCAAAAAGAAGCTTCCAGCGAGGAACGTCCGAGAAGAGACCGGGATGATCGTGGCCATGGTCGTGATGATCGTCGTCCTTCTTATGGTGATCGTGGCGAGAGAAGAGGTTCTGGTGACAGAGCTGACCGTCCCTCCTATGGTGATCGTGGCGAGAGACGAAGCTATGGCGACAGAGCTGACCGTCCCTCCTATGGTGATCGTGGCGAGAGACGAAGCTATGGTGACAGAGCTGACCGTCCTTCCTATGGCGATCGTGGTGAGAGACGTCCGTTTGGTGACAGACCTGCACGTCCTTCCTACGGAGACCGTCCCGAGAGACGTCCGTTTGGTGACAGACCTGCACGTCCTTCCTACGGAGACCGTCCCGAGAGACGTCCGTTTGGTGACAGAGCTGAGCGTCCTTCCTATGGAGACCGTCCCGAGAGACGTCCGTTTGGTGACAGAGCTGAGCGTCCTTCCTATGGCGACCGTCCCGAGAGACGTCCGTTTGGTGACAGAGCTGAGCGTCCTTCCTACGGCGACCGTCCTGAAAGACGTCCGTTTGGTGACAGAGCTGAGCGTCCTTCCTATGGCGAGCGTCCCGAGCGTCCCTCCTACGGCGACCGTCCCGAAAGACGTCCGTATGGTGACAGAGCCGAGCGTCCTTCCTACGGTGACCGTCCCGAGCGCCCCTCCTATGGCGACCGTCCCGAGAGACGTCCGTATGGTGACAGAGCTGAGCGTCCCTCCTATGGCGACCGTCCCGAGAGACGCCCGTATGGTGACAGAGCTGAGCGTCCTTCCTATGGCGACCGTCCTGAAAGACGTCCGTATGGTGACAGACCTGAGCGTCCTTCCTATGGCGACCGTCCCGAAAGAAGGCCGTTTGGCGATAGACCTGCTCGTCCCTCCTACGGTGATCGTCCCGAGAGGAAGCCGTTTGGCGATAGGCCCTCCTTCCGCGATCGTGATGAGAGACGTCCGTTTGGCGATAGGCCTGCCCGTCCTTCCTTCCGTGATCGGGATGACAAGCCTTCTTTTGAACGCCGTGAGGGTGGTCGTCCCCCGTTTGCTGGCGATCGCGAACGTTCTGAAGGTGATGCACCTGCAAGGCGTGAGCATAAGTCTGCTCCGAAGCCATACGGTTTCGACAAGTTCAGACAGACAAAAACCCGTGGAGAGCACGAGGATGACTCCTTCTTCTGGCTCGATGACGATAAGAAGAATTCCGACAAATAACAGTGATCAATATCAAGAAACCCCAGGATTATCTGGGGTTTTTTGAGTCTTGGCTCTTGTGTATCTTGTTGACACCGATTGGTGTCTCGATTATCATAGTTAATGAGAGTATTTATCATTTAGGAAAATCAATGAAAGAAAAGCGACAGACAATTCAAAAGGGATTGGTATGGGATGCTGTGACCTCAGCGACCAATCATCCCAATGCCGAACAAATCTACGAGGACATTGTCATGAAGCATCCCTCCATCAGCCGGGCAACGGTGTACAGGAATCTGAATATGCTGGTGGATGAGGGGAAGGTAAAGCGGATACGTGTTCTCGGTGGTCCTGATCATTTTGATCGCACCCTGGGAAATCACTACCACATCCAATGCACCTCCTGCAAAAGGGTCAGTGACATAGAGGTCTTTGATGACATCAACCTGTGTGCAAAGAATATTGAAACCTATGGGTATATACTCGATTCCTATGAAATCGTGTTCAACGGGATTTGTCCCGAATGTCAAAACAAGCGTGCTGCCCAAGGGCAGTGAAGGAGCTGAGGTATGGAATTGAAAGGATCAAAGACGGCAGCCAATTTGCATGATGCATTTGCTGGTGAGTCAATGGCTCGGAATAAGTATACGTATTACGCGTCAAAAGCTCGCAAAGAAGGCTATGTCCAGATCGCTAACCTGTTTGAGGAGACCGCATTCAACGAGAAGGAGCATGCCAAGATTTGGTTCAAGCTGCTTCAGGAAGGTGGCGAGATCCCAAACACAGCAACCAACTTGAAGGATGCCGCTGCCGGTGAGCACTATGAGTGGACCGACATGTATGCTAACTTCGCCAAGGAAGCCCGTGAAGAAGGTTTTACCAAGATTGCCACCTTGTTCGAGATGGTTGCAGCCATCGAGAAGCACCATGAAGAGCGCTATCTTGACCTTCTGAAGAATGTGGAAGGTGGTTTGGTCTTCAGCCGCGACGGTGAGCAGATGTGGAAGTGTTCCAACTGTGGTCACATTGTCATTGGCAAGAAGGCTCCTGGAATGTGCCCCGTTTGTGCCCATCCCCAGGCCTATTTTGAGATTGTAGCAACCAACTACTAAGATCAGAAACCCTGATGCAAGGAGGCAGACGCGAGTCTGCCTTTTCTTATGCCTGTCCGAATCGCATGTACTGCAGTGGATTGGTGTGCACGAAGCGGTGGATATCCTCATCGCTGAATGGGGATTCCTCAAAAATCCGGTAATAGGATGTGTAGGACTCGACTTTCATCAGGTTCACAGAGAAATCGGTCCCGAACATCGTTCGTTCCAAAATGGTCTGGCGCTTCTCTTCTTCCAAGGATTGGATGTAGTTTTTCAGCAGTACATAGAACTCAGGGTTGGTTCCGCTGAACGAGACATCGGCGTAGATGTTCGGGTAGAGATGCATAAGCTCCACCAGTTCATGGAACCAGGGTGAATCGGGGACCTTGTACGCCATGCTGCTGATCAGCGTCAGGGGGTTCTTCTGCAGTTGGTTGTACTGCCATCCGTAGTGTGCAAAATCGATGCGCAGCATCGGATACCGGGCAAGGACCGGCTTATAGGAGGATGGGGCTGTATACTTCCAGGCTTCCTTGGCCGGGACCCCGCGGAATCCCTGGTCATCACAGTGGGTCATGATGGGGACGTCATAGGTTGCGCAGAAATCATAGATGAGCTGAACTTTCTTTCGTTCCTGTCCCTCAGATGGCCAGGGATCATACCCTAGCGGTGGATAGAATTTGACTCCATAAAAGCGCTGGCGTTCTTGTTTTTGCTTCCTGTCCTTCAGGACATAGGTCTCGAGCAGTTCCTGGATGAAGTCGAGAGAGTGTACTGGTGGATTGATTCCAAGGAAAGGAAAGAACTCAAACAAGCCTTGGGGGTGCTCCTTGGCATAGTAATCAAATCCCTCCAGCGTATCACGGACGTAGTCAAGAATCTTCTGTTCCTTGGGAATCGGGTAGTACAACGACTCCTTGCGCAATTGGTTGCTGGAAAAGTCCATCAGGAGCGGACACATGGCAAGCTTGTCATAGACTTGGTCCCGCATATGCATCTTTCCATCCCTGATGTAGGGCAGCTCGGGACGCAAGGCTCCTTCCTCGTGGGAAGGGTAGGCGCCCATCAGGTCATTTTCCATCAGAACGAGGGTTTCCCCGATGCTCTGTTCGAACGTTGTCAGCGTATTGGTCAGGCGATTGAGGAGCACAGGGCCCTTGCGGTTCTTTGCCGTAAGGATATAGCTTGGTGAAAGCGCCCCGCTGGTGATCAGATCGGGAAGGCCGGTGTCCAAGGAAGAGAAGAAGGACAACAGATTCGGATGCTCTATGTTCATCACATGAAAATGCTGGTCGAAGAAGTAGTTCACCACATCCTCCTATCAACAAGGGGACGGTTTGTCCCGTCCCCTTGATCAGAGCTTATACACCCATTTTCTGTTTCAGCTTGGCCCAGGAATCCTTGAGGGTGACCGTTCGGTTGAATACCGGAAGGCCAGAACCTTGCTGTTTGGAATCAAGGCAGAAGTATCCGTTCCGGATGAACTGCAGGTAGTCGCCAACCTGTGCCTTCATGATCTCCGGCTCGGCCTTTGCGTCGGTAACTATCTTCAGTGAATCCGGATTCAGATCATCAAGATAGTTGCCCGTCTTCTGGCCAGGATACTCAGTCAGGAACAGCTTGTCATAGAGACGTGCTTCGATGGTGACTCCTTCGCTTGCACTCACCCAATGGCTGGTTCCCTTCACCTTTCTGTTGTCGGCGGTAGTGCCGCCGCGGGAGGTCGGGTCATAGGTGCAATGGACTTCCACCACATTGCCCTGGTCATCCTTCACCACTTCGGTTGCCGTGACGTAGTAGGCATACTTGAGACGGATCTCATTGCCTGGGTAGAGGCGATGGTAACCCTTGGGAGGAACTTCCATGAAGTCCTCACGCTCGATATACAACTCACGGGAGAACGGAATCTGGTGGACGGCGCTGTTCGGGTCCTCCGGATTGTCTACAGCCTCGAAGTACTCAACCTGGCCCTCTGGATAGTTGTCGATGACCAGCTTCAAGGGATCGAGGACTACCATCAGGCGCTTGGCGCGTTTGTTCAGGTCTTCCCTGACACAGAACTCCAGCAGCGAGTAGTCAACCACACCTTCCACTTTCGCCACACCGATGCGGCTGACGAAATCCTTCATCGACTCGGGTGAGTATCCCCGTCTCCTGATGCCGCTGATGGTGGGCATGCGCGGATCGTCCCAGCCGTCTACAATATTCAGTTTGACCAGCTGCAGCAACCGACGCTTGCTCATCACCAGATAGTTGATGTTCAGGCGGGCAAACTCGTACTGGTGGGGGGCATGCTCAATCCCGTCAATGCTTGTGGCCCAATCGTATGCAGGGCGATGGTCCTCGAACTCCAGCGTGCAGATGGAGTGGGTGATCCCCTCGATGGCATCACTGATGGGGTGGGTGAAGTCATACATGGGGTAGATGCACCAGGTATCGCCTGTTCTTGGGTGAGAAGCGAATTTGATGCGGTACAGCACCGGGTCGCGCATGTTGATGTTCGGACTTGCCATGTCAATCTTTGCCCTGAGGACATAGGAGCCTTCAGGGTGTTTGCCTGCATGCATTTCCTCAAAGAGCCTGAGATTCTCCCCAATGCTGCGTTCCCGGTCAGGGCTGTTCTTGCCGGGTTCGGTCAAGGTCCCACGGTACTCCTTCATCTGCTCACCGGTAAGTGAGTCGACATAGGCCTTGCCGTCTTTGATCAATTGCAATGCTATCTCATACAGCTGCCCATAGTAATCGGAGGCATGATATTCGTAGGGCTCCCACTCAAAACCAAGCCAACGGATGTCGCGCTTGATGGAGTCGCTGTACTCAACATCCTCTTTTTCCGGATTGGTATCGTCAAGGCGTAGATGACAGCGGCCTTGGTACTTCTGGGCCAGCCCGAAGTTGAGGCAAATCGACTTGATGTGTCCGATGTGCAGATATCCATTGGGTTCGGGGGGAAACCTGGTGACAATGGTGTTGTCGGGCACCCTGCCGTTGTTCAGGTCATCCTCTATGATTCGTTCCAGAAAATTGAGGGGGGCTTTCTCTTTCGTCTCTTCCTCGTTGCGCTCATCCATACAAAATCCTTCCTTGTGCCCTTCCAAAGGGGCCCTTTTCAGATAGCACACATAGTAGCATACCCGCTCTTCTTGTGCGAGTGCTCACGCCTCTTGCTTGGTGTATCGCAGGGCATGCATCGATGCGGTATAGGTTGCTTCCCCTGCATTGGTGAAGTAGGGACCGAAACTGATGGAAAGCTCACATCCGGGCAGATGAATATCGTTTACCCACCTGATTTCTTCTTCCTGGGCAAACCGATACCCAAGGGCAAGGCCCAGAGCGTCCCGCTTGACTGTCCAAATGGCCGTTTCAGCCTCCGCCGAAATGACGAAGCTGCTTCTGTTCGTGAACCCTGAGATGCAGGTCTGCACCTCAAGTGCATCGCTTGCAAGTCCTGCAGCTGCATAACAGCTATCCAGATGATAGATGCACATGCCTGCAAAACCTCCCTTCTTGGGAATGGACACGGTGGCTTCACAGCGAAAGTACTCGTCACTGACAGCCAGCAACAGTGGGCCTGAGGGAAGGCAGGTCTGCCCCGCCACTTCGAGGCTGACCATCTGGTGGTCTTTCTTGTAGGTCCTGGGCTTTCCAAGCCAGTGGAAATCCCGCATCGTGATTCTTCTCATGCCTGCAGTATAGGCACTTTGCCGCATTTTATCCACAGCCTCTTTATGTTGTCGTGAAGTTGTTGTAGGCTTAGCATATGAAGTCACCCAAAGAGTCCCATTTGGAACACCAGTTGCTCTCCCTGCTCAAGGAAGGGTCGGACAGTTTTCGGTTGGCCACGATGCTGGTCAACGATCCGGAGATCGAGGCGCTTCAGGAGTACGCCAACAGCGTTTCGATCAAGCGCCTCAACTACAATGACCACGGACCGGTGCATATGCGCCAGGTTGCCATAAACGCAGTGAAAATGCTCAGCCTCCTGAAGAAGTCAGGTCTGAAAACCTCCTTGGAAACCGAGGAATCGGGCACCCATGAAGACAGCCTGTGTGCAATCCTTCTTGCATCCTTCGTCCATGATCTGGGAATGAGCGTAGGCAGGACCGATCATGAGCTTACCGGTCTGATCATCGCCCGGCCCATCATAGATCGCTTGCTGACAAGCCTGCTCTCCGACCAGCTCTCACGCAGGGTTGCCATCGCATCGGTAGCCTCTGAAGGGGTGCTTGGGCATATGGCAAACCGGAAGGTGCACTCCCTGGAAGCAGGGCTTCTCTTGGTTGCTGATGGGTGTGACATGGAGAAGGGGAGGGCACGCATCCCCATGAGTCTTGGCACCGCTCCGAAGACCGGCGATATCCACAAATATTCGGCAAACTCCATCGAAAAGGTTACCATCACACAGGGGGAGGAGCTTCCGATACGCATCGACGTGCAGATGTCCAGCGACGTTGGGTTCTTTCAGATCGAGGAAGTTCTGTTGCCAAAGCTAGCCATGAGTCCGGCCAAGGCGTACGTACAAGTGATGGCTGGAGTCATCGGGCAAGAAAAGAAACGATATCTGTAGGGGGAGAAAATGATAAGTATCATTGGCGAAGGTCTGATTGATTTCATTGCACGCACAAGCGAGGATGCCTCAGTGGTGTTCGACTCCTATATCGGGGGGTGTGGATTGAACACAGCAACTGCTGCCGCCCGTCTTGGATCCTCGGTAGGTTTCATGGGCAAGCTCTCCTCAGATATGTTCGGCGAGCGCATCATCGGCCACTTGGTGGACAACCAGATCATGTTTGATCCTGATCTGTGTGCTGTCCCCTTGCCTTCGCTCATCGGCTTTGCCTCCCTCGATGCTGAGGGCAAGGCAAGCTATGCCTTCTACTGCAAGGGAACAGCTCCGGTTTCCTACACGAAACAAGAGTTGCTCGACACGCTGGTCCTGCACTCCGACCTGAGGGTCGTACACATCGGATCGGTTGCCCTTTCCGTTGAGCCGGGCTGTGATGCAATCCTCGACGCCCTGTCCGACCTTGAGATTAAGCCAGTTGTCTTTCTCGATCCGAATGTCCGACCTGCAGTCATCGAAGACCTTGACCTCCATCGGGTCCGTATCGAGCGGGCTTTGGGGATGGCCGATATGGTGAAGCTCAGCGATGAGGACCTGCTTCTCCTGTACCCGGGGTGCGATGCCGAATCGAAGGCGGCCAGCCTTGCCGGTGAGCGTGGCCTGGAAGTTATCCTTACCTTGGGGAAAAAGGGCAGCATCTGGTTCACCGCATCAGGAAAGCGTTTCGCACAACCCATCATAGATCTTCCCCTTGTCGATACCGTAGGAGCTGGGGATACCTTCAGTGGAGCCTTGCTCTCCTACTTGCATGAACATGCTTGTTTTGGCGAAGATGGCCAGCTTCCGCTCTTTGCACCCCTCTCTGATGAAGTGATCAGGCAGGCCCTGCGCTATGCAACCGGTGCAAGTGCGATCAACTGCAGCCGCAAGGGGTGCAACCCCCCGACCAAGGCCGAGGTTCTTGATCTGATCGGTTCGGTGTAGTTGCCTTGTGCCTTGCATTGGAAGTACACTAAAGCCATGCTGAAGAATACCCGCAACAGACTGGTACGACTCATTCTCATGATCCTGGTAGGTACGCTCAGTGTCTTCTTTGCGCTGGTCTTGGTGCGTTGGACGAACTCCATCTCGGAAGACAAGCAACAGAAGGAGCTTTCCCAAGCCCTGAAAACCATTGTTGAGGAACAGGGAGCCGAGGGCTTGCTGAACATGAGCGGCGTTCCGGTGGCGAACATCTTCCATGGAGAGTCAGGTCTCATTCTCTTCGAAGGCAATGAGGCCCAGTGGCTCTATAGTGCGGATGAGAAACAGAACATCAGTGTGTACGAGAACGTGAATAAAAGTGTTGTCCATATCACGACCACCGTCGAGACGCAGGTCAACTCATTCATGGATGTCTTGCCGGCCCAGGGTACCGGAAGTGGCATCATTCTCTCCACCGATGGGTACATCCTTACCAATGCCCACGTGGTGGAGAAGGCGGCAAGCCTGAAGGTAGGTCTCTACAACAACCAAAGCTATCCTGCCAAACTCATCGGGGTGGACAGTGAGGATGACCTTGCAGTCATCAAGATACAGGTGGAAAAAGAGGTGGTGCTGCATCCTGCCACCCTGGGTACCAGTGAAGCCTTGCAGGTTGGCCAGAAGGTGATCGCCATCGGCAATCCGTTTGGCTATGACAGGACGATGACCGTTGGGGTGGTCAGTGGCTTGAACCGACCTGTTCGGTCGAACGAGGGAAAGGTTGTCATGAATGCCATCCAGACTGATGCTGCGATCAATCCAGGCAACAGCGGTGGACCCTTGCTGAATGGGAGGGGAGAGGTCATCGGCATCAACAGTTCGATCTACTCAACCACCGGAAGCTCCCAAGGGGTGAACTTTGCCATCCCCATCGATACTGCCATCGCAGTCATTCCCGATCTCATCAAGCTGGGAAAGGTAAGCCGAGGTTGGCTTGACCTTGCCGCGGTGCAGCTTTCCCCCCAGCTGGTGGTGTACGCGAAACTGCCGGTCAACAAGGGTGTATTGGTCAGCCAGGTGGTAAGCTCAGGGTTTGCTGACAAGGCTGGCATCCGGGGAGGAACCCAGATGGTGCAGTACGGCTCATCGGTGATCTACCTTGGAGGGGACATCATCACCAAGGTCAATGATATGAACGTAGAGGATCTCAACGACCTCTATCTTGCACTTCTTCCCTACAAGAGTGGGCAGAAGGTGGGCATTACCGTCAACCGCAAGGGGGAAACCAAGCGGATGGAGGTCCAGCTCATAGAACGAACAGCGCAGCACGTAAGCGCATTGGTGCGATAGGTATGGATGATATCAAAGTAGATGAGCGGTGGGGCGGGGAAGCGATCACGAACATCCATGGGGATGTCTCCTTCATGAACAAACCGTTCAAGGTGGTCTCCCCGTATGAGCCGTCCGGTGATCAGGCAGAGGCTATCCAAGCGCTGAGCGCTGGAATTGTACAAGGGGATACGTTTCAGACTCTCAAGGGGGTCACCGGAAGCGGCAAGACCTATACCATGGCCAAGATCATCGAGCAGGTCCAGCGTCCTACGCTGGTCCTCTCGCACAACAAGACTCTTGCCGCACAGCTCTATCGGGAGTTCAAATCCTTCTTTCCCGAGAATGCGGTGGAGTACTTTGTTTCCACGTACGACTACTACCAGCCAGAGGCGTATGTGCCGGGCAAAGACCTCTATATCGAGAAAGATGCTGACATCAACCAGGAGATCGATCGCTTGCGTCTCTCCGCTTCCTTCTCCCTGATGGAACGACGTGATGTCATCGTCGTTGCAACAGTCTCTTGTATCTTCGGTTTGGCAAACCCTGTTTCCATCCGCGATATGGTCTTTACCTTCGAGAAAGGACAGGCGTTCCATCATCATGATGTGCTGGAACAGTTGGTGCGGATGCAGTATGAGCGGAATGATGCCATCCTCAAGCGAGGCTCGTTCCGTGTGCGGGGTGATGTGATCGAAATCTGCCCCTCATACCTGGAGAACGCGGTGCGCATCTCCATCGACTGGGATGAGATTGCTTCCATCCAGTGGTTCGACCCGGTATCGGGGGAGAAGCAGGAGATGGTGGACAGCTACACCCTCTATCCGGCCAAGCAGTTTGTAATGCCGCAGGAACAGGTGAAAGCTGCCATCTCAAGAATCCGCAGTGAGATGGAGGACCAGGTGGAGTTCTTCACCAGCTCGGGGAAGCCGCTTGAGGCCGAACGCATCAAGACACGGGTTGAATACGATCTGGAGATGCTCGAGGAGATCGGGTACTGCTCGGGTATTGAGAACTACTCCCGTCCGCTCTCTGACCGGAAGGCCGGTGAGCGACCGGCAGTCCTGCTTGACTATTTCCCCCCTGACTTTGTGACCTTCATCGACGAGAGCCATGTCACGCTTCCCCAGGTGGGGGCAATGTATGAGGGGGACCGCAGCAGAAAGCTCAACCTCGTCAACTATGGATTCCGTCTCCCGTCGGCTTTGGACAACCGCCCGCTGAAGGCCTCTGAGTTTGAGCAGGTGGTGAAGCAGCGTGTCTTTGTCTCGGCAACACCCGGAAAGATTGAACTGGAAAAGAGTGCCAGGGTGGTCGAGCAGGTGATCAGGCCCACCGGCTTGCTTGATCCGGAAATTGATGTTCGTCCCACCGAAGGTCAGATGGAAGACCTCTATGGTGAGATCCGCAAGGTTATCGCCAAGAAGCAGCGCATACTGGTTACCACGCTCACCAAGAAGATGAGCGAGGATCTTACCGATTATTTTGCATCGTTGGGATTGAAGGTACGTTACCTGCACTCTGAGATTGAGACCATCGAACGGGTTGAGTTGCTTCGTGACCTCCGCCTTGGTGTGTTCGATGTCTTGGTAGGCATCAATCTCCTCAGGGAAGGCTTGGATCTTCCGGAGGTGTCCCTCATCGCCATTCTTGATGCGGATAAGATTGGGTTCCTGCGTTCCGCCACTTCATTGGTTCAGATTATCGGCAGAGCTGCCAGAAACTCGGAAGGCCGGGTCATCATGTATGCCGACCGAATGAGTTATGCCATGGAAGAGGCAATCGGCGAGACCAATCGAAGGCGTGCCATCCAGACTGCCTACAACGAAGAACACGGCATCACCCCGACTACGATTGTCAAGGCGGTGCAGGATATCATTGAGCGGGAGCGGGAGGAGACCAAGGAGATCCAGAAACAGGACCTCACCATCCTCAAAGGCGGGTTCAATCTGCTCAATGCCAACGACCGCAAGAAGTATATCAAGGCTTTGGAGAAAGAGATGCTCGAGGCTGCGAAGAATCTTGAGTTCGAACGTGCGGCAATCATACGTGATGAGATGCAGGCCGTCCGTGATGGGCATTACATCAGCTAATAGTCGAGCACCAGTGACATGGCTCCCCCAGTAATGGTGGGATGCTGGTAGAACACCGGGTTTTCTCCTTCGGTGGGGATCTTTTGGTGTTCACAGACGAAGTGGTAGAGCTTGTCCAGATCCAGATACTCTTTGCGCGTAACCAACAGTTGTTGTTGCTCATCCCAACCCAAGCCTTCCAGAAGTGCTTGGGTGAAGTATCCGTGGATGGGTGAGCCGTAGTGGGGTTCCTTGCTGGTATTGTCCCTTGTCGTGGCAGCCATCACAAAGAACGGTGCTTCTCTCTCTTGTTTGCTGAAATAGGCGGCATACAGTTTGTACAGAAAATCCGGATTCTCGGGGATGGCAGATAGTGATGCATCACTTTCTGTGATAAACGCCCCTGCATAACAGCTGTCGATGAGAAGCAGAACCTTGCCTCTTGCTTGTCCAAGCAAGGCTGAAAGCTCCTGTACGGAAAGCAGTACGCTCTCATCCAGTTCTCCTGTGTCGGTAAAGATCTTCCCATCATCATAGGAAGGAGCGAGCACCCAACTGCCGTCGGTGTGGCCATGTCCGCTGTAGGTGACAATGAGCAGGTCGTCCTGATTCATGTCTTCAACCAAGGCCTCAAGTGCAGAGAGAACGCGCTCCTTGGTGGGCAGGCTGGGGTTGGTTGTCTTGTCATAGCCTATGCTTCCATCAGAACAAACAAGCCCTTCCTGAAGCAACATGCTACTGGTGAAGGAGCGCTCGGTATACAGAGAACTGAAGGCTTTCCGTTGTTCCCTTGCATCGTTCAGGGTTCCTCTCAGAACCCGTACATCAGTTCCTGCATAGCTTAGGCCGATGCCCAGATGAAACACCTTTCCCCGCGTAGGAGATGGGTAGCAAAGCTCGCAACCGAGCATGAGGATGAGATACAGAAAAAGCAGTGCATAACGATACATGCCCAGAAAGAGAGCCCAAGCCGAGTTTTGCTTCAGAACCGGAAGAGGATCATATCCATTGCCCCGCCGTTGGTCATGGGGTGCTGGACATTGGTGCGTGGCCAGAAGAGAGTCGAGCGGATGGGATAGGTCTGATGGTCCTTGATGTAGGAGTAGAGGGAGTCGACAGTGAGGACAGAGCCCTTGAGGGCACGTGGCTGAGAAACAGCATCTACAGTGGTTGGATTGGCTGAGATGGTAGGGTGGGGATCGGGCCAGCCAAGGCCTTCCAGTAGTGTAAGCGTAAAGTCACCATGCTTATGTCCAGCAACAGAGATTTCCCAAGACTCCGTGTCTGCTGCGGCGGTGAGCAGGAAGATGTCAGGTATCGTATAGTCCTCACTCGACCAGTACTGGTTGAACCAGTCATTGATGCTGTTCTCGTAGACAAGCGAGAGGCTGGAGGAGCTTTCGGGAATTGGAATACCACTGTAACAGGAGTCCAGGATTACCAGCTTCTTGCCCTTCACCGCGGAGAGGCGGGTGAGCAGCGTGGTCGTCAGGTAGGTATATGCCGTATCACCAGAGTTCATTGGCGCAAGGGCGATGGACCCATCGGCTCCCCCGTGCCCTGAATAGGTGAAGAGGATCAGGTCCTCATCCTTGGTGATGGTCGCCAGTTGGGCTATGGCATTTTCGATATTGGTGATGGAAGGGTAGTCTGAAATAGGGGTTCCCCCGATATCGTGAGTTGTGGAGGAAGAGTCGTACCCTGCTCCTTCTTGGAGGAACTTGTAACCGTGGAACGCTCGATCGGCCTTGGATGTGACTGCGGTAAGCGCAAAGAACAGTTCCTCGGCATCAGGAATTGTTCCTGCAAGATCACTCTGTGAACTGTTTTCGTAATCCAGTGCGACCATGATGGCATACACATCCCCCTCCATCGGCTTCTCCCAAAAGAGCTCACAGGAGGAGAAGACCAGCGTAAGAATGAGAAGCAGCAGGATGAGTTTGGGTAGGTGTCTACTCATTGCTGCTCTCCTTGCTTGGGTTTGGGGAAGTACTGGTAGTGGAACCCCACTCCGGCTTGGATTGCCGTTATCTCTTTGCGTAGATGGAGAGAGAGGGGAAGGGTGAAGAAGAGCTGGTAGTCACCTTTCTCCATGAACAGGAACTGTGGGCCGATCTGGAAGCTGAAGGAGGCGAAAACTTCTTCAATGGACTTGTAGATGTTTATCTCTGTACCTATCTGTGAGGTAATGCTGAACGTCGGAGTGATGTTCCAGCCACCTTTGGCTTGCAGTCCGATGGTCGTGAATCCACGGGCACGATACGAGCCGAAGGGGATGGATGGGGTAACCGTCCCGAGCTGTACACCAACACTTGCCGATGCCTTCTGCGTCTGATACCCAAGCAGGTCAAAAGAGGCTGCAAGGCCTGCAGAGGTCCTGACAGGAATCTCGTCCTCAAAATGAGGAATGGAAAGGTAGAGGGACGGGGTGAGGGAGACCGAGTAGAACTGACCCTGTGATGCAGAGAATGCAGGGAAGATGGTGAAAAGCAAGATGATCAACGCATATGCAGTTCTTCTCATACGTCCAGTATACAGAAAAACACGATTGTGCCTATTCCCCAGTCGGGGAAAGCGGATGTTTTGCAATGGATTCCCCATCGACATACTCCCTGATTCTGCTGCTTCTCACCCCAAGTGTCACCATCTGTGTCTTGGGACGGTAGCTGCTGTGGCAGAGAATGGTATGTCCTTCCCAGCTGCAAGCGAGCCGGTAATGGTCTCCCTGGAATTCACAGCTTTGCACCTCGGCCTGCTTGAAACTCAGGTGGGGCAAGTACTCGGCAAGGGGGAGGTTCCTATCATCCTGAACCATGACATGCTCAGGCCTGAAGAAAATGGTATGTTTGCCTTCGAGCGGCTTGAAGACGAACGGCTCGGAGGAAGAGCCGGGATTGACCAACGTTTTGGGAATGATGCTGTACGGCAAGGTGGTACCTTCTCCCATGAACGTCGCAACAAACAGACTGGCAGGATTGTGGTAGATGTCCTCTCCCTTTCCCTCCTGCATGACCCTACCCGCATGCATGACGATGATGCGGTCAGCAATGGATAGGGCTTCTTCCTGGTCGTGGGTGACATAGACAGTGGTGATGCCGGTCTCGTCATGGATCCTGCGAATCTCCTCACGCAGGTGTTTCCTCAGCTTTGCATCAAGGGCCGACAGCGGTTCATCAAGCAAGAGAAGCTGGGGGTCGGAGGCAAGGGCACGGGCCAAGGCAACCCGCTGACGCTCACCGCCACTCAACTCCTGGCTGCGTCGCTTCTGGTATCCCTCCAGAGCCACCAATGAGAGCAGGCGTGCAACCCGCTCCTTTCGTTTGGCCCTGTTGAGCTTGCGAATCTTCAGTGGATAGGCGATGTTCTGTTCCACATTCATATGGGGAAACAGGGCATAATCCTGAAAGACCATTGCTATGTGACGCTGGTGGACAGGTTTCTGTCCAATATCCTGCCCATTGAGAAGAAGGCTGCCTCCCTCCTGTGGCAAGAGACCGGCGATCAACTGCAGCGTGGTGCTCTTGCCGCAGCCCGAAGGTCCGATGATGCAGGCAAGCTCCCCGGCTTGCACCGTGAACTGTGCATCGAGGGTGAAATCCTTGTAGGAAGCCTTCAGGGAACAGGTAAGCCCATTATCGGCCATAGGTGCCTCCCTTGGCGAATTCGCTGACGATAAAGACAATGGTACATACGCCGATCAGGATGGTACCCAAAGCACAAGCGCCTTGGAAGTTGTACGAACCGATCAGGCGATACATAACGATGGGAAGGGTGGTGATGGAGCTGTTTGCAAGCGTCAGGGTTGCATTGAACTCTCCCATGCTCAGGGCAAAAGCAAAGATGGCTCCGGTGAAGATGGCCCCTTTGAGCAAAGGCAATTCGATCTGCAGAAAGGTCCTGATCCGGCCTGCTCCCAGGGTGAGGGAGCTGTGCATATAGGAGAGGGGAATCTTGCGATACTCAGGAAGGATGGTTCTCAGGACAAAAGGAATAGCGATCACCAGATGGGCCAAGACCACCAGGACATACCCCAATGGCAGTCCTCCCCGAAGTCGGGAAGAGATGAGATAGTATCCCAAACCGATGATTACCGAGCTGACGGTCATCGGAAGCATTCCCAGCAGTTCCAGAAAGCTCTGTTTTGATTCACGCCTTCTGATGGCGATGCACATGCTCAACGCAACGGGGATGGTGCACAGGGCGACCAGCAAGGCAATGAGGGTGCTGTTGGTCAAGGCTCCCAAGGCTGAACCCATGTGGCCGGTCGCTCGCTCCAGACTGAGCAGTTGCCGGTACCACTTCAAGCTGAATGATTCTGCAGCAGAACGTGATGAGCTCGCCATGAAGGAACGGATGACCACCGAGACGATCGGTCCCAGGATGAAGAGGAATGAGGAGAGTGTGTAGAGAAGGGCAAGCAGTTTTCCCAGGAGCGTAGCTGGCCGCTTCTCAATGATGCGTTTGGAGTTCTGGTATGTCTCGCTTCTGGCAAGTCTTCTCTGGCTCGCGTTGTACCAGATCAGCAACAAGGTTGTGGTGAGGATGGAGAAGAGCGAAAGGGCAGCTGCAGCTCCACTGTTGCCAAGCATTCTTGCTTGCCGATAAATCTCCACCTCCATGGTGGTGTATTGGGGTCCGCCACCCAGCACCAGGATGATGGCGAAACTATTGAAGCAGAAAAGAAAGACCAGTGATGCTGCACTGATAATGGCAGGAAGGAGCCGTGGGAGCGTGACCTTGAGGAAGGTTTGCACCTTGTTTGCACCCAAGGTCTGGCTGGCAGCTTCACAGTTTGCGTCAAGGTGTTCCCAATAGGAAGAGACCAGACTCATGATGATCGGGAAGTTGTAGAACGTATGGGCAAGGATGATGGCCTTGAACGAGTACAATATTTTCAGAGGCGGCTCTGAAAGATTGAACAGCGACATGAGCAGGCCGTTCAGAAATCCATTGTTTCCAAAGAAGATTACGAAACCCAACACAACCAGGATGGATGGGATGACGAACGGAATTGCACTGAGTGCAAGGATGAGCCGTTTTCCCCTGAACGAGTAGGTGGCGATGAGATAGGCTCCCGGTAGTGCCACCAAGAGCGAGAAGAGCGTGGATAGGCTAGCCTGCAAGAGGGTGAAAAGCATGATTTTCACCGTGTAAGAGTCAGTGAAGACCTCCAGCACACGGAGGAAGGTAAGTCCCTCCTCCGTGATGAAGGCCGAAGAGAGCGTGAAGAAAAGCGGTACAAAGAACAACAGCAGCAAAACCACTACGGACGGTAGGGGCACTATGCGATAGAAACGCTTGTACTGCAAGTTGTTGGCTTTTCTCATCTACTCATTACCTGTGTCCATTCAGTAAGCCATCTATCGAGGTTTTTTGCAAGTATTTCTGAGCTCATGGACAAGCTCTTTTCCGGTTTCGGGGCCCAATCGAAGGCTTCGGGAAGCTCAACCGTCTTATTGACCGGATACATGGAGTTTGCCAAGGCGATGCCCAGCTGTGCATCGGAGAGCAAAAAGTCGATGAACTGCTTGGCCTCCGCCTTTTTCTTGCTCGATGCCAGCAGGCCGACTCCTTCAAAGGTGGTGCTATGCCCTTCACTGAAGAGAAGGGTCTGGTAGCGGGTGGTATCCTCGTAGGTGACATGGTAGACAGGGCTGGTAGTGTAGCTGAGTACCAAAGGCGCTTCCCCTTCGGTGAAGAGCCCGTAGGCACTGGACCAGCCATCGGTAATGGTAAGGGCATTCTCCTTCATTGCTTCCCACCAAGCAAGGTAGTTTTCCTCGCCGAAAGCCTCAATGGTCCAGAGCAGCAAGCCAAGTCCGACTGAGGATGTCCGGGGGTCGATCAGGATGACCTTGCCCTTGTACTTGCTCTCGGTAAGGGAGGCAAGGCTTGCCGGCCGCTCATCTTCAGCGAGGCGCTCGGTATCGACCACAAAGGCAAAGTTGCCGTAATCGAACGGAAGCAGGCGATGCCGCTCGTCAAACTGGAGGGAAGCGGGTATGGAATCCAAAACAGGACTCTTGTACGGCTCAAGCAACTTGGCGTCGTAGATCTTCTGGGCCATGTCGTCGGTGATGCCGACCACAACGTCCGCCCAGGGATTCGCCTTTTCGCTGATCACCTTGGTCATCATTTCCACCGCATCACCGGCACTGACCAGATTCACCTTGATTCCGCTCTGTTTCTCAAATTCCTCGACCAGCGCAGGGCCTGGGCCCCAGTCTCCACAGAACGCATCATAGGCGTAGACAACGAGTTCTGCGCTCTGTTCTTGCGCACCTTGGGCGAACAAGGGAACAATGAGGGTGAGAATGGCGACCATTACACACACGAACTGATGCTTTTTCATAAGCACCTCCATAAATGTTAGTCTGCCATGGGGATAATTTTTTTTGAGAAGTGACTGTCTCCCTCCGCTGGTATTATCCAGATCAGGTTAACGGGTGTAATCTCAGGCCATCAGGCCACCCCAGGACACGTTCAGACTACCCAGAAGCGCAGTATGTGTCAACCCAGGTTGAGTTGACCCACGCTCCTGCCTCATGTACAGTATCGGTATGAAGAGCCTCGCCCTCGCCAAGACGGTTTCTGATCTCGATGCACAAGCCCAAAACACTGCGTGTTTGCCCGCCCTTGTCCTCATGGAGAGTGCAGGGCTTCAGATATTTGAGGCTTGGAAGCACGAACTGGAATCCCCTGATCGCCTTGTCTTCTTGTGTGGAAGCGGAAACAATGGAGGCGATGCACTGGTGGTAGCCCGCTATGCTTGGAACGCCGGGTATACCAACTCTCTCCTTGTGCTCCTTCCCAAGCAAGGGTCATCCTCCTATCAGCAGCAGCGTGCCATCGTCCAATCCTATGGGTTTGAGACGCTTGTCTGGGAACCTGACCAACATACGCGGGTACAGGATGAGCTGAATGCAGCCGCATGGATTGTGGATGGGCTCTTTGGGACCGGGCTCAGCGGTGAGCTGCGTGGAGATGCCAGACTTCTGGTGGAATTTGCCAATGCAAGCCAGGCAAAGAAATTGGCCATAGATATCCCTTCAGGTCTCGGTGATGAGGTTCCTGCCAGCTCTTTGCATTTCCATGCAGACCTTACGGTGACCATGGGCTTGGAAAAACTGGCAATGTTCCATCCCGCAAGCCGGGCATCCTGTGGACGAATTGTCACGGTCAACCCTACGTTTCCTCCCTTTCTCATGGAAAAGGCTCCTTCTGCGGCCTTGCTGTGCGACCGGACCAAGGCTTGCATTGCACCCCTTGCTTCGCGCGAGTACAAGAACAGCAGGGGTCATGTGGCAGTCTTCAGTCTCAGTGAGCACTACACAGGAGCTGCCCGATTGGCGGCACGCGCCTGTTTCTTTGCCCGCTCAGGTCTGGTCACCCTCTATTGTGATCGCGAAGTCCTTCCGATTGCAGCAAGCGAGGCTCCCTCCCTTATGGTAAAGACCTATGAGGGACAGGATCTTCCGTCCTATGATGCAATTCTGGCCGGCCCCGGTTGGGGAAGCGGCAGGGAGGCCTTGTTGCAAACCTTGTTTGGGACAGGCACTCCTCTGGTGCTCGATGCTGATGGTATCCGCTGCTATGCACACTTGCTCAAGCAAGGCATGGAAATCAGCCATGGCCCGCTCATCCTCACTCCGCACTTGGGGGAATTGAAAGCCCTGTGTGAGGCAGTCTCCCTTCCCCCGGGAGTCCTGGATACACCCCGTTCCTTCTTCTCCGCCTTGGAAGAGCTCTCCCATCGGCTCCATGCAACGCTGGTGGTGAAAAGTTCCTTGGTGCATGTTGCTTCGGAAAAAGAGAAGGTCATCGTCATCGAGGGCCTCAACCCCTCATTGGGCGTAGGAGGCAGCGGGGACGTCCTGGGCGGCATCATTGCCGCCTTGCTGGCGAAGCTCAAGGATCCTGTTCTGTGCGCAGTGGAAGGGGCCCTGATTCATCAGGATGCAGGCCGGAAAGCTCAGCTTGCCTGCGGATATTATGATAGTGAAACCCTGCTCAACTTTGTCGGTAAGGCTGTAGAGGAGGCTGAGGCATGATGCAACTCTATTTTCTCTCCATTGCCTATTTGCTGATGGGGGTGGCCTTCCTGCTCTCTGATACCTATGGGCTCTCCTTTCCTTTGTTGCTCTCCCTTCGGTATGCCTTCCGTACCAAAAGGATATTCAGGCGAATCCTCATCACACTGGGCTTGCTGCTCAGCCCTGCGCTTGCCTTCGTGCCCATGGAGCCCGGTCCTACCTTCCTTGGGGATT
The DNA here is from genome assembly GCF_963667405.1 of uncultured Sphaerochaeta sp. Taxonomy (NCBI): domain Bacteria; kingdom Pseudomonadati; phylum Spirochaetota; class Spirochaetia; order Spirochaetales; family Sphaerochaetaceae; genus Sphaerochaeta; species uncultured Sphaerochaeta sp. The sequence goes on from NZ_OY763408.1 coordinate 820,114, forward strand.
TCATCCCGATGATAAACATACTCTCCCTTACGATATGGTATGCATTCCAAGCACTCAGAGGGGTAGGGGTGATGCAGGAAGAGGAACAGACCATGCTGGGAGCCACCGGGCTCTATGTCGAACGAAACAAGCGCAATGTGGGATATCTTACCCTTGGCATTGCCATCATACATTTTGTTGCACCCCAATTGGTATTGGTGTAAGAGAGGTAGAATCATGCAAGAACGCATCACCACAGCTGGTGTCCTGGTACAGAATGATCGCTTTTTCATTGCGAAACGAGAGGACAAAGGTTCGATAGGCGGGCTCTGGGAGTTCCCGGGGGGGAAGAACCGCTACACAGAGAGTGAGCAAGAGACCCTGAAGCGTGAGTTTGCTGAAGAGCTGGGGCTCGCAATTGAAGTGGGGGAACTTCTGCACAGTCATGATTTCACCAACAAGGAGACACTCTACCACCTCAAGGCCTATCGGGTGTTTGCTCCGGAGTTTGCACAGCTTTCCTTGTCGGTTCACACTGAGTACCGGTGGGTCAGCCTTCAGGAGTTGTCAGCATACGCTTTTGCACCGAGTGACCAGGAGATCGTAAAAACCCTTCTGCGCAAGGAGTAGCAGAAAGCGATTTCCTCTGTGCTCCAAGCCAGGCCTCTGGTATGATACAGGTACAGCAAGAGGAGGTGTCTATGCCGTTTCTTGGTTCTTACTTGGCTACGGCCATTGTCATTGCCGGTACTGTTCTATTGGTGGTACTGATCCGTCTGGTGTTCAGGAAAACCTTGGAGAGCACCAAGCGTTGGCCGTACCAGCGCCAGTTGCTGATTTTCCTTGTCTTCCTGGTTGGGCTTTTTCTCTCCATTGCACTCCTTCCTCTCGACCATGAGATCAAGATGCAGATTCTCTCCGTTCTCGGCCTCTTGCTCAGTGCCGTCATAGCACTTTCGTCCACCACATTGGTGAGCAATGCGATGGCAGGCATCATGCTGAGAATGACACATGAGTTCCGCGGTGGCGATTTCATAGAAGTGGATGACCTGGTAGGCAGGGTTACCGACCTTGGGATCTTTCATACGGAGATACAACTGGTGAATCGGGACGTGGTCAGTCTTCCCAATCTGTTTTTGGCACAGAAAGCGGTGAAGGTGACTCGCCGTGACGGTACCTTCCTCAATATCAGTCTCTCCATCGGTTATACGGTCAGCCATCAGAATGTTGAGCAGGCTTTGCTCAAGGCGGCTTCCCAATGCAAGCTAACCGACCCCTTCGTATTCATAGAAGCGTTTTTGGATCATGCAATTCGTTATCGCCTCTATGGGATGCTCGACCAGAGTGCCGAGCGTCTGAGCAAGACCAGCGAGCTGTACAAGACCGTTCTTGACGTCTTTGTGGATGAGGGCATTGAGATTGCTTCCCCGTCGCTGTCCGACCGGAGGGAACTCGATGCTTCAACGCGACATCTGCCGTCGGATGGTTTCCGCCAGAAGAAGCAGACAGCAAAGAAGGTAGTGGAGGATCTGGTTTTTGACAAAGCTGAGGAAGCGCAGTCCATCGAGGACCTGAAGCAAGCCCAGGCAAAACTCTCAGAGGCTCTGGAAAAGGCTCCGAAGAAAGGGAAGGGAACGATCGAACGGAAAATGCAGGCTATCAGCGAAGAACTTGAAAATCGTGAGGAAAAACGAAAGACAGATTCCTGAGTTGCGTGTACGTTACCGTTAAAGAGATGCTTGCATCCGTCTTTTCTCTCCCACAGTTGGCCGGACGTGTGTCCCATTCTGGGATTTTTCTTGTTAATTCTTATGCAGTGAATGTATAATCGGTTACATGCACACAAAAAGGTCCTGTCGATGATTCAGAGAAAAAGGCTAATCAGCAAGCTATTCCATAGCGTCATGTTCATCATACTCATCTGTTGTCTTGTCGGATGCAGTGCACAGAAAAAGGAGCTCTCACAATTTGAGGAAGACCATGGCATTATTGTAGGTTTTTCGCAGATTGGTGCTGAAAGTGCCTGGAGAACTTGCAATACCCGCTCAGTTCAGGATGCCGCAGCTGAAAAAGGGGTGCAGTTGGTCTATGACAATGCCGAGCAGAAACAGGAGAATCAGATCAAAGCAATACGCTCATTCATTGCGTATCAGGTTGATGTGATAGTCTTTATCCCGATTGTTACGGATGGTTGGGATAATGTGTTGCAAGAAGCCCGGGATGCCGGGATTCCTGTCTTGGTCACTGACCGGAAGATAGATGTTGCAGACCAATCATTGTATGCAGGATTCATTGGCACCGACAGTTTGAAGGAAGGTCGGAATGCCGGACTGTTTGTATTGGATAAATTTGAAAACGAGCGAAAGCTTTTCGACCAAACCAAAGAGCATATCAATATCGTGGAATTGTTTGGAACAGAGGGGTCTTCTGTAGCCACCGGAAGAGCTGAAGGCTTCAGGGAAGTGCTCAAGGATCATCCGGAGTTCAGGATAGTGTACAGCAAATCAGGTGATTTTCTCCGTTCAAAGGGATATGAACTTGCTGTCGAGTTTCTTGATGAGTATGAGGATATCGATGTCATTTTTTCCCATAATGACGGAATGACGCTTGGGGCTATCGAGGCGATGGAAGAGAAAGGACTGCGTCCTGGTACTGACATCGTCATTGTCACCATTGATGCACAGCAGGCAGCCATTGATGCACTGCGCGAAGGCAAAGTCAATTGTGTCATCGAGTGCAATCCCAAAACGGGTCCAGAAATCATCAAGCTGGCGGAGAAACTGGCAGCCGGCGAAAGTATCCCGCGAGTGCAATATGTTCATGAAGAAGTGTTCTATGAAACCGATGACCTTGCGCTCATCGGTCCCCGTGGGTATTAGCATGAAGAGCCAGACATCTATTGTTGACAAGATTTTTTCCGTGTTCAAAAGCCGAAGCATAAAAGAGAGAATTAAGATCTCCTATGTGATCATCATCCTTCTGATGATAACACCTCCGGTTATTACCATTGGTTCGTTTGTTGTCCAAATGGTTCGCTATGACATGATCATAACCAATGTCAGCAAGACAAACCGTCTCAACCAGACGGTAAAGATGGATGTCTCCAACGAGATATGGGATATCGTTGCCGGAAACAAGAAATTCGAGGAGGGTCGCCAGTACGACATCATTGATGGGATAAACGAGAGCCTTGAGGATATCATGCGAACGACGGAAGAGCGGGAGAACCGGCAGATGCTCGAGGTGGCGGGCCGTGCGGTCGATACGCTGAGGCGCAATGTGGACCGGTTGGGAATTCAGATGGCTCACCAGTCACTGGTGAGTGAAAATGAGGAAATGCTCGATGAGATTCGAGGGGTGTCCGCCCTTATCTCCGATATTCTCCAGGACTTCATCGTGCGTGTCATTGAATCAGCCACAATTACAAATGAGCATCACAAACGTATGACGCTCGTCCTCACGGTCATTCAGATCCTTACGGTGGTCTTTGTGACAATCTTCGCTGTTGTTACGCAGCGCTCAGTGACTTCCAGCATCAATACTCCCATCAAACGACTTGAGAACCTCTCCAAAAGAATTGCCGAGGGGGATTTCACGGTCAGGGTAAAACTTCCGCAGGTAAGCGAACTTGACGGTCTCACCGACAACCTGAACATCATGGCAGTAAAAATCCAGGAATTGATTGCAGAGAATGTCCGGGAACAACAAAACCTTCAGAAGTCGGAGATGAAAGCCCTTCAGGCTCAGATTACGCCACATTTTCTCTATAACACCTTCGATACGATAGTCTGGCTTGCCGAGGAAAAGAAGAATGATCAGGTCATTGACATAACACGCGCCTTTTCTAGTTTTTTCAGGATATCGCTCAACAAAGGCAAAGACTACTTGACGGTCAGCGAAGAGTTTGAGCATGTCAAAAGCTATCTGACGATTCAAAAAATCAGATACAGGGACATCCTGGATTATGAAATAGAGTACGTGTCTGAGATGGCCAATTGTCAGATTTTGAAACTGGTGCTCCAGCCTATTGTCGAGAACGCATTGTACCATGGAATCAAGAACAAAAGGGGTCGGGGTCTCTTGTCCGTAAAGGGCTGGCGTGAAAACAACCGCCTCTGTTTTTCCGTGGAAGATAATGGGATAGGTATGACGGAAGAAAAACTAGCGAATATCATGGAGCAGATCAGTGGCTCAGCTGATCCCGAGGATTTGAACAATGTCTATGGACTGTATAATGTTAACAAGAGGCTTGAGCTGTATTATGATGCAAGTACGAAGTTGAACATAACGAGTCAGTATAATAACGGTACTACCGTGTATTTCAGCGTACCTGAGGTTGGATTCCATGTATAAGGTATTTATTGCAGAAGATGAGATAGTGGTACGTGAGGGGTTGCGAAACAGCATTCAGTCGGGGACAGGGCCCTTTGTCCTTGTGGGTGAAGCTTCAGACGGCGAGATGGCCCTTTCCATCATGAAGGATGTGAAACCGGATATCCTGATTACTGATATCCGCATGCCCTTTGTTGACGGACTCAGTCTTTCCAGAATCATCAAAAAGATACTTCCCTGGATAAAAATAATAATCATCTCAGGGCATGACGAATTCCAGTACGCACAAGAGGCAATATCAATCGGTGTTGACGAATTCATTCTCAAGCCAATCTCCGCCTCGGATATGTTGGCAACACTCAACAAACTGGTAGAGACGATTGAACAGGAGAAGATACATCTTTCAAGTATAGAGAATCTCAAACTGCAAGCCCAGTCCAACTCGGACCTTATCAGGGAGCGCTGGTTGTGCGATTTGGTAACCGGAATTGTCAAAACGGAAGATGCGCTTGAGAAAGGGGGTGATATGGGCATCGATCTTATTGCCCATGGTTACCTTGTAGCAATCATCAAGCTTTCCACCTCCTCAGAGAACTATGCAGACCTGATCACCGGCAAGCTTCATATAAACAGTCTTATAGACAATCAGGAAGAGGTGTTGTGCTTTTCGCAAAGCAGGGACTCCATCATCTTGTTGTTGATGCAGCTCGTTTCCGAATCGCTCGAAGAGACTGCTTACACCTTGGCCCAGGCCATCAAGTATGAGGTTGAACGAAATACCGACTGCATGGTAACCATTGGCATAGGTTCTTTGGTTGAGCGAATCGGGAGCCTGTCCCAATCCTATGCTGATGCGGAGAAAGCCATAACTTTTTCTGTCAAAGCCGGTCAGAATCTGATCATCGGAACACATGATCTGAACTCCTTTTCAGAAATTGATTTCTTGAAACTGGACGGAAGCCCCATTTCGGAGCGGCTGAAATACGTGAAGAAATCAGGTATCAATGAGATCATCGCCCAGTATATCACCATGATAGGTGATGATCCTCTCCAGACCACACTCATCAGCTATTACCTTCTGTATGATCTTATGGTGGCAATATCAAAGATCATTGATGAGCTGGGTGGTGTCGTCCAGGAAGTCATTCCCTGGTTGTCAAACAAGGCGCAACTTTCCGAGATTGCCGGCTCAAGGGAGACTTTCTGTGAAGGGGTGAGATCAATCCTGGATACGTTCATCGATTTCAGGGAGGTGAAATCGGCGGGAAAATACTATGAGATGATCCAGAAGGCAAAACAGCACATAAACCTCCATTTTGCCGACCAGGATATTTCCCTGCATTCAGTGGCATCAATCGTACATGTAAGTCCAAACCATTTCAGTACCATCTTTTCCCAGGAAACAGGCGAAACCTTCATTGAATATCTTACCCGGGTCCGTATCAACAAGTCGAAGGACCTGCTGCTGACTACTGCGCTCAGAAGTGCTGACATCGCGTATGATGTAGGATTTGGGGATCCCCATTATTTCAGTTACATCTTCAAGAAACATACAGGCATTTCCCCCCGGGAGTTCAGAACCGGGAGCAAATGCCTGAATTGAACCAGTGGTCTCTGCAACCTTCCAGGTTACTTTTGGTTCCTGTCTTGGCTCTTCTCTGACAGATGCAACCAAGGCGGTAGGGCAAGACTGAATCTGCTTCTGTTGCGCAGCGACATGATGATGCTTTGCAACACGATGAAGAAATACAGCAAAAGTCCACTTACCATCGCTTGGAAGTTTGATTGGACGCCCGCTGCACGGATCAGTTCGTTGATGATCAGAAGAGTCAACGTACCTATTGGGGCCCCAAGCAGGTTTCCTACACCGCCGTTGAGCAGTGTACCTCCTATGATAGCCGAGGCTATTGCTTTCATTTCGGCTCCCGCCGCATTTCCGACATTGCCGGCGCCTGTTGTCATGATGTACACAAACCCAGCAATACCGGCCGTCAATCCACTGATCACATAGGTGATGAATATGGTCCGCTTAACATTGATGCCGAGCATCATGGCACTATGGCTATTGCCACCGACGGCATAGACATTACGCCCGAAACGCGACCACTTCATCAAGGATGCAAGAATGACAAGCAGGATCACGACAATCACCGCACCGGGTTTGATTTCACACGGGATGAAATTTCCCAGTCTGTTTTTTGTCCCCAGCCATGCAATCACGATATCAAAGTCCCGTAATGCCACGAATGCAGGCATAGTGACATTGATCGGATCCTTATGGAGTGTCGTCAGCAGTCCCTGTGCCAAGAACAAGCCTGACAAGGTGATGATGAACGGTTGGATCTCAAGATAGGCTATGAGATATCCTTGCAGGATTCCGAATGCTATCCCTATGCCCAGTGCAATAAGAATGGCACCCCCGATGCTTCCACTCTTGGATTCCAAAAAGACAGCACAGGCCATTGTTATCAACCCGCATACCGAGCCTATCGAGATGTCGATTCCGCCACCGATCATGACGATGCACAACCCCAGCGTCATGATGATGAGCGGGGCGTTGAGGTTGAACAAGTCAAAGAACGTCTGAAACTGCATAAAACTGGCTGGGTAACTGATCAATGCAAAGATGTACATCAGTACAAAGATGACTGCAGCTATGAGAAACAGGATATTTGAATTTGATAGTCTTGCTTTTGTTTTGATTACGTTCACAGATGCCATCCTATTCCTCCTTCTTTTTGGCTATGTTCGTAGGGGTTGCAGCCTTGCTTTGGCTTGCCGGCATATTCCAAGCTCGAACCCTGTCAAGGGTTTTGCTGATATGCATCCTGACTACGGGTGATGCAACCACCATGAGAATGATGATGAAGACTGCTTTGAAGACCTTGATCATCGCGGGCTCAATTTCCAGCCTGAGCAGAGTCCTGTTCAGCATCTCGATGGTGTACGCACCGATGATGGAACCGGTAATACTGAATTTTCCACCACCCAGGGAGTTGCCACCTATCGCCACGGCGAGAATTGCATCCATCATGATGAGTTTGAGCAAGTTCACACTGTCGTGGCGGCCTGCCTTATTCACAGCGATGAAACCTGCAACTGCGGAACAGACTCCCATGATCAGGAAGGTCAAAAAGATGATTTTCTTCGGATTGATGCCATTCAGCCGTGCCGCATTCGGGTTGATGCCCACAGCCTCTACATAGAGTTTGAGCGTAGTAGTCTTGAAGAGCACTGCAACAAGCACGATGAAGACAACGGTCAGGATTATCGGCGTTTGTATCGGCACCCCCGGAATCACCGTCCCTATCTGATTCGATATATCGTTGGCCAGGATGGGAGACAATTTTCCGTCAATCATGAAGGCAATTGATCTGCCCCCCGTAAACAGGATGAGGGAGGCTACCATTGGCTGAACCTTGAATACCGAGACGAGGGTACCGTTGAATGCGCCAAGAGCCAAGCCTACAACACAACTCAAAAGGAAAGCTGCCACTATGGTAAACAGCGTGACCTCACTGGCCTGCAGGACAAACATGACAAATACAGCCGAAGTGATGGTGGCACTTTCCCCAATGCTGATGTCCTGTCCTCGTGAAGCCGCAGTTACCAGCGTCATTCCTATGGAAAGGATGACCAGCTCTGAAGCCCCAAAGAAGATATTCGGAATATTTCCGTACAGTGCTCCGTTAACCAGGGAGATGCTGAAGTAATCGGCACCTTTTATCAGATTGATGATGATGAGCAGCATCATGACCGAGAGGGGCAGGAACAGGTGAGAAAACGTTTGTATCAATTTGCGCATATGGTCTTTCCCCCCTGGGCTATTACGTTCATCACATCGTTCTCCGTCATCTCCATTCCCTTGAGTTCCGCTACGATTTCACGGTCTTTCATGACTATCAATCGGGAACAGGTTCGGAGCATCTCATCGATTTCTGAGGAGATGAATGTCAGGCTCATTCCCGATGCAGCAAGGTTGATCACAAGCTTCTGAATCTCAACCTTGGTTCCCACATCGATTCCACGGGTTGGTTCATCCAGAATCAAATACTCGGGGTGGGTGAGCAACCACCGGGCCAGAATGACTTTCTGTTGGTTGCCTCCGGAAAGGGACTTGATGGGTGTGCTGGGAGTCGGAGTCTTGATGTTCAGTTTCTTGATGTACTCCTCGGCAAAAGTCTGTGCTTGTTTCAAGGAAAGAGGTCTGAAAAATCCTTTTAGGACCTGCAGGGTGAGTATGATATTGTCCCGTACCGAGAGGTCAGCGATGATTCCATCGTCTTTCCGGTCTTCCGGCAAATATCCAATTCCTTGTTTTATGGCATGCAGCGGTGTTTTGATCTTCACCCGCTTTCCTTTCATTCTTACTTCACCACCAGTCACCTTGTCAGCGGCGAAGATTGCGCGGACACTTTCACTGCGTCCGGAACCAAGCAGTCCTGCAAACCCATTCACCTCACCTTTTTGTATGGTAAAGTTGAAGGGCCTTACTCCTGCGGCACTCGAAAGACCAATGCCTTCAAATACAGGGGTTGTGGTATCGGACACAATCGGCTCATATTTTTTTAATTGGGAAATATCCTCAAGTTCATTGCCCAGCATCTTCGAGATGAGATCGAATTGGGAGAGTGAGGCTGTTTCATATTCGCCTACCAGCTTTCCATTGCGGAGTACGGTAATCATGTCGCTGATTTCGTACACCTGCTCGAGGAAGTGAGTGATGAAGATGATTCCCACACCCCGCTCTTTCAGTTCACGCATGAGAGCGAAGAGCTTGTGTACCTCGTCTTCATCAAGAGACGATGTCGGCTCGTCGAGTATGAGAATCTTGCAGTCCATATCCACCGCGCGGGCGATTGCAATCATTTGCTGAACCGCAAGGGAGCAACTTGAAAGCTCCTGGACTGGGCTTGCCGGGATACCGAGGGAGTCAAGCAACTGAGCTGCCTTTTCGTTCATCTGCTTCCAGTTGACGACGGGGCCGTGGCTGCGGCCGATGAACATATTCTCAGCTACAGTCAAATTGGGACACAGCATTATTTCCTGATAGACCGTACCTATTCCCTTGTTTTGCGCTTCTTCCGGCGCCTTGAAGTGTATCGGCTCACCTTGTAAGGTAATCAAGCCTGCATCTTTTTCGTAGACGCCGGTGATGACCTTGATCAGTGTGGACTTGCCCGCACCGTTCTCGCCCATGAGAGCATGGATCTCACCCTTTCGGAGCTTGAAGTCCACGCCATCCAGAGCCTTTACCCCAGGAAATGATTTGCAGATATCCTTCATTTCGAGTATGGTTTCTGACAACAATCAATGATCTCCTTATACTCATATGAAACAAGTTAAGTGCGGTGTGGCAGGCAGGATCGTATCCTGGCGCACCACACTGCACACATAGCGTTGTTGTGATTGAGAAATCTACAAATGCTTACCTGGTGATTACACCTTTGCCTGGATCGGCATTGATTCCCCACTTGTCGATGAGTTCATCAGAGATCGTGTCAGTGGTCAGGAGAAGTTCTTCCTGATACACGATGCCGCTCTTCATGTTTCCGCTCTTGATCCACTTGGAGATCTCAGCTGCCTGACGGGGATTGCATTGCATGTCTGCATCCCAGTAGCCGGCCTGTACGTTGCGAAGTGCAAAGCGGTTGAAGTCAAATCCGATGACCTTGACCTTGCCGTTCTTGCCATGGCTGATTCCAGCTGCTTCGAGAGCCTGGACAGCACCCTGTGCCATACCATCGTTCTCTGCGTAGATGACGTTGAAATCCTTGCCTGCCGCTATAGCTGCCTCAACAACCTTACGGGCTTCTTCAAGACTCCAGCTGTCTCCACCGGTTCCGTCGGCTACGATGCTGAGTTTCCCGGCTTTTGCTGCATCAAGTACGGCACCACTGCGGCCGATTTCAGCTGCAGAACCCATCTGTCCGCGGATAAGGATCAGGTTGATCTTGGGAAGACCAAGACCCAGTACCCATTCCACTGCCTTTGCACCTTCATAAGCCATGTCCGACAGGAGCGCGGCCTGGTAGTTGGAGCTGTCAGTATCGATTGAGCGGTCAAAAAGGATTACTTTGATACCTGCATCTTTTGCAGACTTCAAGGTGTCGTCCCATCCAGAAGCGTTGGCTGCCGAAATCAGAAGATAGTCCACTCCGTCACGAATGTAACCCTTGGCGGCAGCAATCTGCTCGCTGTTGTCCATCGTGTTGGTCTGCTTGGCGTCATATCCGTTGGCTTTGGAGAACACCGTGTTCATGTCTTCCACATTGGCCTGCCTGTACCCGGATTCTTCTGGCGGCAGATTTACAATACCCACCTTGGTAAGACCCGTTTCCGCCTGTGCTTGGGCGAACAGGGCACCTGAACCCAACATAATCAGAATCATCAAAATACCTAGAGATTTTTTCATGTTCTCCTCCTTTTAGGGAATCATAAAAATAGGGATGGTTGATTTGCGGCAACACCGCATCCTGTAAAAATCCTAAAGTCAGCTATGTCAGAAGTACATGAAGTATCATATTGAGTTTGGTATGTTATTTTACGCTTTCAAACCAGATCTTGGGAAAGTAGGGATAATGTTTGTTATTTTCTTGGAAACGTACATTTTCTTCCGATAGCTTATGGCCAGGTGCCCCAAGTCCAGACACTCTGGTGTCGGTGGCGATGAGCAATCGTCATTGGGGCTCTAGGCGAACAAAGCCTCTTGCCTGCATCCTGAAAAGATTCTTGTCTGGATGCTATTCTCCCGGAATGGCTGCATAGGGCTGGGGCTGGAGGCATGCACAAGTTCGGTCACGGGAAGGACGTTCCCCTGTACCTGTGAATGGTTTTGGTTGATTTCTCTCAGGTATTTGCGCACCAGCCCTGTTCGTCGATAAGATTCTCGGGAAGTATGACATCGATGGGGACGCATATGGTCTCCTCCGCTTCCTGACTGAGCAAGCCCTTGCGATACAGCTGGTACACTGCAGTATAGCCTTGGTACTCGGGACGCTGGCTGATCAGGCAGTCCACCGATCCTGCAAGCATTGCTTTTCGGTTCTGGGTCACCAAGTCATACCCAATCATGGTTGTCTGACTCTTGCGGCCAAGCAGCAGCACTCGCTCTGCCACCCGGTGAATCGCATCATTGACTACGAAGATGCCTCCCAAGTCCTGATGCTCGCGATAGAAGGCATCAAGCGACTGCCCGATGTCGGCATTGGCTTGGATTTCGATTTCATATGTCTTGTACTGGCTCTTGTCAGCAAAATACTGGGCAAACCCTCTTGCTCTCTCCTTTGAGTTGTAGGCAGCGCGATAGGTTTGGATGGTTAGGAGTACTCCTCCCTTAGGATTGAGCAGGTGCATCATTCTCCCGGCAAGATAGCCTCCGCGAAACGGATTCTGCACAACGGTTGAGACGGGTTTTGTCTGGGGTAGGGGAGAGTCGATGAATGCGTAATCCACACTGTTCCTACGGCCCACCAGGGTTCTCGCTTCATCAGGAACCACTGGTGCCAGCAGAAGAGCGTCAACCTTGCGTTTGAGCAACGCATCCCCCTCCTTGAGCAAGCTCCCTTCCTGGGATCTGTCAAACTGGGCAAGATCGATACGCACCGCAAGCGGATACAACTCCTTTGCAGCTTTCAGGATGCCTTCGTAAATGAGGTTCCAGTACCCAAACTCGGAGTGCAGCTGCGGCAGCAACACTCCGATGGTGTATTGCTTGCTCAGCTTGAGGTTGCGGGCATAGGTGTTCGGCTGATATCCATAGTCGTTGACGATGGTCATGACCTTTTTTACGGTTTCTTGGGCAACCCGCCCACGATTGTGCAGGACTCTGTCCACGGTTCCGATCGATACGTTGGCGAGTTTTGCAATTTCTGATATGGTCATGCTCTTGTGAAATCCTTCAAACGTATGGCTTCGCTGAGTTGTTTAACGTTACCGCAAGTATAGCATATTTTCAACAATTGTCTATTAGGGGAAAAAACAACTTTTGTCAGTGTATATCAGTATGAAACGATGTTTAAAGAGGCATTTTTGCAGAATCTGCATTCTCCACTTGACAGACAGGCGTTCGCATTGGAAAATGAATTCAGTGATGCGTTAACGTAAACGCACGAGTGTTTGTTAGATTTTCTTGCAAAGAGGGAGAAGAAGATGCAGAGAAAACCAATAGGATCCTACGAATTCTGGTTCGTGGTGGGATCTCAGTTCTTGTACGGTGAGGATACCCTTGCTGAAGTTGCACGCCATGCACAGCTTATGGCGGAGGGACTCAACAATTCGCACAGACTTCCCTGCAAAGTGGTCTACAAGACAACTGTGAAAACACCTGCAGAGATAGAGAGTTGCATCAAGCAAGCAAATTATGATGATAGCTGCGCAGGCATCATCACTTGGATGCATACGTTCTCACCCTCCAAAATGTGGATCAACGGGCTCAATCTTCTGCAGAAACCATACTGCCATTTGCACACGCAGTTCAATCGTTTGATCCCCGATACAGAAATCGATATGGACTTCATGAATCTCAACCAGTCGGCCCATGGCGATCGCGAGCATGCGTTCATTGCTGCACGCATGCGCATTGGACGCAAGATCATCTCAGGGTTCTGGGAAGAGGAAGATGTTCAGCTTGAACTCGCCATGTGGATGCGATCGGCAGTAGGGGCCGTAGAGAGCCGAGTGATGAAAGTCATGCGCTTTGGTGACAATATGCGCAACGTGGCTGTTACGGAAGGTGACAAGGTCGAGGTGCAGATGCAACTTGGCTGGCAGGTCAATACCTGGGGGGTCGGAGATCTCATTTCCGTGCTTGAACAGGTCACCGATGAGCAGGTCGAAGCGCAGATGGAAGCGTACCGCTCCCGCTATGATTTCGCAACCAAGGATATGGAAACGGTACGTTACCAGGCACGGGAAGAAGTGGCCATGCGCTTGTTCCTTGAAAAAGAAGGAGCCCAGGCGTTCTCCAATACATTTGAAGATCTTCAGCAGATGCGCCAGCTGCCTGGCCTTGCAAGTCAGGACCTCATGAGAGAGGGCTATGGCTATGGTGGAGAAGGGGACTGGAAAGTCAGTGCCATGACCAGCCTGATCAAGCGGATGACCGAAGGCATGAAGGGTGGCACGACCTTCATGGAAGACTATACCTATCATATGGAAAAGGGAAACGAGCTCTCCCTTGGCGCACATATGCTGGAAATCTGCCCATCCATCACCACAGAGAAAGCTCGGGTTGAAGTACACGAATTGGGTATCGGGGGGAAAGAACCTCCTGCCCGCCTGGTTTTTGAAGGACATCCGGGGAAGGCAATCCTCGCTTCCATGGTCGATATGGGTGGAAGGGTGAGACTCATTGTCAATGAGATTGAGGTCGTAAAGCCGATTTACCGTATGCCCAAGCTTCCCGTGGCACGGGTGATGTGGCGTCCTGAGCCGGATCTCAACACGGCAGCAAAGCTATGGATGATGGCGGGGGGCGCTCACCATGCAACCCTCAGTTACGATGCAACTGCACAGATGCTGGAAGATTGGTGTGAGATCATGGGGATCGAGTTTGTCCACATCAACAAGGAGACAACTGTTTCTTCCCTGAAGCAACAGCTTTTCCTCTCTGATTTGGCTTGGAAGCTTCGCTAAAAGCTCCCAGTATATCCTTGCAAAACAACCGGCCAGCTCGAAAGAACTGGCCGGTTGTCTTTGATGCTCTTCTGGATGCAAATCAGCTGAGAGCCGTGATTGCTGCATGCAAGAGGGGAAGCCCATCCTTGTAGCGCTTGAGGAAGACATTGAAGCCATCGATATCTTCCTTGGTAGGAGCAATGGTCGACTTCTCTGCACTGGCAAAAACCTCTTTGGCAAGATAGTCTGAAAGACTCAGTCCCTGCTTGTGCACGAGATAGGAAGCAAGCAAGGCAATGCCCCATGCTCCACCTTCACCTGCGGTCTTCAGCGTAGAGATCGGGGTGTGCAGTGCACTTGCCATCATCTTCTGTCCGACTTCAGCGGTTTTGAAGAAGCCGCCATGCCCGTTGATGGAATCAATCTGCACGTGTTCCTGTTCAAAAAGGATATCCATGCCGATGCGCAGCACTCCCAAGGCGGTGAAGAGCTGTGAACGCATGAAATTTGCAAGGGTGAAGGAATTCTTGGTCTCACGGACAAAGAGCGGGCGTCCCTCATTGAGATCGGTCATCGTTTCTCCGCTCAGATAGTTGTAGCTGAGAAGCCCTCCGCAGTCAGGATCACCTTCGAGAGCCTTGTAGAGCAACTTGTCGTAGAGGGCACCCTTTTTCATACTGAACCCGACCGTATCCAGAACTTCAGAGAAGAGGCGCATCCATTGGTCGTACTCGCCGGTACAGTTGTTTCCATGGGCCATGGCAACAAGCGATCCATCGGGTGTGGTGACCAGGTCGATGAACTTGTTGTAGCTTTTCGAAAGCGGTTTCTCCAGTACGATCATGGCAAAGACCGAGGTCCCTGCCGATACGTTGCCTGTTCGCTGTGCCACACTGTTGGTGGCGACCATACCGGTTCCTGCATCCCCTTCAGGGGGACAGAGAGGAATACCGGATTCAAGCTCGCCGCTTGGATCGAGCAGACGTGCCCCTTCCGGGGTAAGCGTTCCGGCCTCTTCCCCTGCATTGAGAATGGAAGGGAGAATCGTGCCAAGGTCCCAGTTGTACTGGGAGGCAGCAACCTTGTCGGCAAATTTGGCAAGCATCGTGCTGTCATAGTATTGTGAGGCAGTATCGATGGGGAACATACCAGAGGCATCACCGATACCCAAGACTTTCTTGCCTGTAAGTTTGTAATGCACATATCCAGAAAGTGTGGTCAGGAATCCGAGATCTTTGACATGGGGTTCCTGGTTGAGCATGGCCTGATAGAGATGGGAAATGGACCATCGTTCGGGAACCGGGTAGTCGAACAGCTCACTGAGTTGTTCGGCTGCCGCACTGGTCATGGTATTTCGCCAGGTACGGAAGGGGACCAGAAGATTGTCCTCCGAGTCGAAGGCGAGGTATCCATGCATCATGGCACTTATCCCCATGGCTTGCATGCGTTTGAGCTGGACAGCATATTTGGTTTGTACATCATGTTTCAGCTCAGAGAAGCAGGCGGAAATACCTTTCCATACGTCATCAAGTGCATACGTCCAGATACCATCGAGCAGGGAATTTTCCCAGTCATGGCCCCCTTGGGCAATAACCTCGTTCTCTGAGTTTATGAGAATTGCCTTGATCCTGGTGGAACCAAGTTCAATTCCCAGGACGGTTTGCCCCTCCTGGATTTCTTGGATGAGTCTCTTTTGGTCCATTCATTGCTCCTTTCTGCGTTTACTGGTGTTCTCTGAAAAACGGAAAAACGGGAGAATTGGATTCTCCCGTTGAAATACACAGTACCTTACGGCCTACAAGACAGTTCCATTCTTGATCACCGCATTCTTGTTGATGATGATGATGCCATCATGGATGGAGTACATCGCGTAATCCCCTTCTTCACGAGGGATGTCATCGATACCGATCCGGCACCCATCTCCGATGCGTGCATTCTGGTCAATGATAGCCCTGCGTATGATGGTTCCCCTTCCGATGCCGATGTTCGGTACCCCACGTTTGGCATTCTCCGCCTTTTGCTCCTCCGTTTCATAGAAGGAAGCTCCCATGCAGTAGACGCCATCGAGGGAAGCTCCTGATTCGATCAGGGTGCGGACACCGATGATGGAGTTGACGATGTAGGCGTTGGTAATGATCGATCCCTCACTGGTAAGGGAACTGGAGATGTTGCAGAAGTTCACCTTGGTCGCAGGCAGATGTCTGCGGTGAGTGTAGATGGGCATCTGCTCATCGTAGAAATTGAACTGCGGATTGATGGAAGCCAAATCAAGGTTGGTTTCATAGAAAGCCTTGATTGTTCCGATATCCTCCCAGAATCCATCAAAGAGATAGGTTGCCACCCGTCTGTGCTTGATTACATCGGGGATGATTTCCTTGCCGAAGTCGGTCTTGTCATTGTTCAGCACCTCTTCCATGGTCTTGGCATTGAAGATGTAGATACCCATGCTTGCAAGATACTCATTGGAAGCATCGACATGCTTTTTCAGGGAGTTGAACATGTACGAGTCGGGGACCTTGAACTCGCTTATATCCAGATCATTGGCAGGCTTTTCATAGAAGTTGGTAAGAATGCCTTCCTCATCACAGCCGATGATGCCAAGCCCTGTGGCCTGTTCCCTGCTGATGGGTTTTGACGCGATGGTCAGCTCGGCCTTGCTCTCGATATGGCGGTCGAGCATGCTCTTGAGATCCATGCGGTAGAGCTGATCACCACTGAGGATGATGTAGTAGTCAGCATTCTGGTCATGGAAATGCTTGAGGTTCTTGCGCACCGCATCAGCTGTTCCCTGATACCAGGTATCAGTCTGGTTTGTTTGCTCTGCTGCCAGGATCTCAACGAACCCGTTTGAGAAGGTATCGAAGATATAGGTGTTTGAGATGTGGTTGTGCAGGGAAGCCGAGTTGAACTGGGTCAGGATATAGATCTGCCTGATTCCGCTGTTGATGCAATTTGAAATGGGAATATCCACCAAACGGTATTTTCCAGCAAAGGGCACTGCAGGTTTTGCACGGTCCATGGTCAAGGGGTACAAACGAGTCCCTTTCCCTCCGCCAAGTACAATAGCGATTGCCTTTTCTTTCAGACGCATACGTAATTCCCCCTTATGCTGGATTCATATAATGCCAAATACGAATGGGCCGAACGTTGCCACGTACTGTCCCACTGCATACATCGAGTGCGAATCTCATTCATGGATTTCTGTCCTTTCCGATACCAAGCCAGTGAACGTTCCACTGCCTCCAGTATACCATGCCCACTCATCTGTTCAAAGAGGATTCCGGTTCCCTCTTCCGGGTTCTCATCCAGGTCGATGATGCTGTCCGCCAACCCTCCGGTTCTCCTGGCAACCGGTAGGGTGCCATACCGAAGGCTGTAGAGCTGGTTCAGACCGCAGGGCTCATAGCGGCTGGGCATCAAAAAGAAGTCTGCACCAGCTTCGAGCAAATGGGCTGCCCGATTGCTGAAGAGAATGTTCACCGAAAGGTTCGGATGATTCTTTCCGATCTCGACCAGCTTTTTCTCCAGCGTATGGTCACCGGTTCCCACAATGATCATCTGCATGCGTTGCTCGGTGAGCATGCGTTCCAAAGCACAAGGCGAGCCCTCCAGCAGTTCCACGAAGCCCTTTTGCTCAGCAAGCCGGCTTATCATGGCAAAGAGGGGGATGCTTGCATCCACCTCAAGGGAGAATTCTGCTTGTATCTCAGCCTTGGTCAACTCCTTGCCGTCAAGATTTTCGGCACTGAAGTGATGGGTGAGGAATGCATCTGTTTCAGGATTCCACTCTTCATGATCAATCCCGTTGATGATACCGTTCAGTTGATCGTTCCGTTCCGAGAGCAAGCCTTCAAGATGGCAACCAAACTCTTGGGTTTGGATCTCCTTGGCATAGGTGGGACTGACGGTTGTCAGCAAATCTGCAAACTCCAGGCCGGTCTTGAGCATGTTGGTCCGCTTGTTTGCTCTCTCTCCACTGAACATCCTCTCTTCGGGCATGATGTCGGTACCAAGCAGTTCCAGACGGGAGAACTCTCCTTGGTATGCAAGATTATGGATGGTCATCATGCTGCGTGTCTTGCCAAAGAAAGGGTCCTGCTCGGTTTTGAGCAGGTAGGGGACAAAGCCAGTGGTCCAGTCATGGCAGTGAATTACATCAGGCTTCCAGTCCAGTGCCTTGCACAGGGCCAATACGGCCTTGTTCAGTAGGGCGAAGCGCCTGAGATTGTCACAGTACGGGGTGAAGGAGGTATCACCATAGATGCCCTTGCGGGCGGTGAAGTAGGGATGGCGAAGAAAATAATAGGTCACCTTGTTCAGCGTTGTCTCACTGAAGGTGACCAGCTCTTCACCGCCGAGCAACGGCAGTTCAAGCGTAACCGGCAACTCAGTGAAGGATGAGCTTTCGCCACTTCCATACAAAGGAAGGAGCACCCGTACATCCTCACCAAGTGAGGCGAGGGCAGTCGAAAGTGCACCCACTACGTCTGCAAGCCCTCCCGATTTGGAAAAGGGTACAGATTCACTGGATACCATGCATATATTCATGGCTCAATTAGAACACTAACGACCTGCCATCGTCAAGGAGAAATGTGTGATATATAAGATCACATCCCTTATTTAGCGGTATGCGTGGCCTTCAAGCTCATCGATGTATTCGCTTGCACAATGCGCTGCAATGGCCCCATCGCTTGCTGCGGTGATCAGCTGGCGGAAGACCGTTGTGCGCACATCTCCTGCAGCGTACAGGCCGGCGATGGTTGTCTCCATCCTTTCATTGGTGATGACATAGCCACTCTCGTCAAGCACTTCCTTGTCCAGCAGCTCGGTTTGCGGAAGCATGCCGACAAAGATGAAGACTGCATCGAACTCACGTTCATACGCTTGGTCTTTTTCCAGGTCCTTGAGCATGACCGAAGTGACTTTCTTTCCATCTCCCTTGATTTCGGTGATGGTGTGCTGCATGACCAATTCAATGTTCTTGTTGTGCTTTACCTGGTCAACGAGGTTGTCCTGGGCACGGAAACGATCCTTGCGGTGGATGATGGTGATGTGTTCGCTGAGCTTGGAGAGATAGATGGCATCGGTGAGGGCTGTGTCACCACCGCCAACCACCAGGATTCTCTTTCCCTTGAAGAAAGGCCCGTCGCAGGTACCGCAGTAGGAGACTCCTTTCCCGTTGTACAGCTCTTCGCCCTCCACCCCAAGGTGGCGGTGTTTGGCTCCGGTGGCAAAAATGACAGCCTTTGCCTTGTAGGTCTCCCCATCGGCGGTGTCGGCGAGGAAATCATCCCCTTCCTTCTTCAGGCTGCTCACGGTTGCGTAGACAAGCTTTGCACCGAACTGCTCAGCCTGGGCGTGGAATTTCATTCCGATCTCATAGCCGCTGATCGGCTGGTCGAAGCCGGGGTAGTTCTCAATCATATCAATGTACATGGTTTGGCCACCGGGAGCGATGGACTCCAGCAAGGTAACCGAGCGACCAGCACGTGCTGCATATTGGGCTGCAGACATTCCTGCAACCCCTGACCCGATGATCAGGACATCTTGTTCAATCATGTGTTTCCTCCAGTGAACGTATGGTTTCCAGTAATGCGATCTCTGCATCGCTCTTTCTCACATAGGCGGGACCCTGAGACAGGGAGTCGGCTCCTTGTGCCTGATACTTCGCCAGTCCAAGGCGGCATAGGAAAAGGGAAAGATCCAGATTTTCCTGTTCCGAAACGATCAGCTTGTGTGCAATCTGGGGCAGTCGCTGCTTCAGAAGCGCCGCATCACTACCGGCAACAAGCACCGTTTGGTATGGCTTGAGCAACGCCAGTATCTGTTCGTCCGTTGCGTCCAGATCTTCGGTTGCCCGTACCCCATCGACAAACAGTGCTGCATAGAATCGTTTCTTCTTGGCATCCATGGCAATAAGCACCGGATCGTGGCAAGAGCGTACGCAAGCATGGTATGCATCCAGCGTAGGGATGGATACCAACGGTATGCCGGTTGCAAGACTGATTCCTTTGAACGTGCTCATGGCAATTCTCAATCCGGTGAAGGAGCCAGGGCCGTTGGTACACACCAACAAGTCCAGGTCCTTGATATGGATGGAATTGCGATTGCAGAGGGCGATCAGCCTGGGCGTCAGCAGTTCTGAATGCTGGTTGCCCAGACGTGCAGCCTCAACATCGAAGAAGGGCTTTTTTCCCTCCTCGAGGCGAGCATAGCAGAGATGCATCACATCGGTTGAAGTATCACAACTGAGGATTCTCATAGGGTGATCCCTTCTATGGTTATGATTCGGTCTTGATTCGGCATAATCCTAATATCGACAAAAATAGTCGTATCGGGAAGCAACTCTGCAATTTTTTCGCTCCACTCCACCAACGTGACCCCATCACCATAGAGAAACTCCTCGCCACCGATCATCTCAAACTCTTCGACCGACCCGATACGATAGAGATCCATGTGATACAGAGGGAGAGAACCCTCATACTCCTGTATGAGGGTGAAGGTCGGGCTTACGATCGGATCGGCAATCTGCAGTGCCTGGGCAAGCCCTTTGGCAAGAACGGTTTTTCCGGATCCAAGGCTGCCTCTGAGTGAGATGACATTTCCTGGTTTGCACAGCTTTCCCAGCCGATACCCCAACGCACGGGTCTCTTGTTCAGAATGGCTGGTGAACATCATCAGAATGCATCCTCTTCGGTGAACTCAGCATGAATGTCATCGGTCTCTTCTTTTCCTGCGACGGAAAAGGGTGTTTCCCGCTTCTCTGCCTTGATGACTTCTTCTGCATCCACAAACTCCTGAACAACTGGGAACGAGATCTTTTCCCCACTTTCGCGTTCATAGTCCTGAATCAGTTGGTGGATGACCGGATCGTTGGGGTCCAGGTTGCGGGCAAGTTCCAGGAACTCACGGGCTTCATCCAGCTCCCCATCCTTGAGATGGAGGTAGGCAAGGTTGCTGATCAGGGTGAGGTTCTCCCCATCAAGATCAACAGCGGTATTCAGATAGGTCTTGGCCAGTTCCGCCTTGCCGGTTTCCAGGCTGCAGATGGCAAGTTCATTGTAGATGTCACTGTTGCCCTTGGTACGAGCCAAGGCGGCCAAAAAGGATTGCTGAGCCTCATCAAAACGGGAGAGTCTTCTGAGTGCCCAACCTTTGAGGAAATGTGCGTTCCAAATCTCGCTGTTGTGCTCAAGGTAGGCGTCCAGGAGGACGAGTGCCTCATCTTCCTTGTTCATCTGGATGGCATCATAGGCTTGCATGAGACGCTGGTCGTCGTTGAGCTTGGCATTGATATCATCAAGAATCTTCCGAACATGCTTCTTGGTATCACCTTCAGGAGCCTGTTCGAGATAGCGGTCCAGATACTCTTTTGCAATCTCCACGTTGCCCTGATAGAGGTGGAAGAATCCAAGCTCACGAAGCAGTTTCTCGTCATCACCAACCACTTCAAGCCCTTCGGTGAGAGTCTGCAATGCTTTTTGCTGGTAAAGATCGTACCGTTCCCCTTTGGCACTGTCTTGGGTTGCCATCCTGCCGTAGAGCGTGGCAAGGTTGACATAGGAAGCGCCTTGCGGTGCAAGTCGGCAGACAGCGAGGAAGAGCTCTTCGGCAAACTCGTAGTTCTGCTTCTGCTCCTGAGCGATGGCTGCCATATTGAGTTCCTGCGGTGCATCCGGCTGGACTGCAAGCACGAACGAGCGGTAGTAGGAAAGATGGGGATGGTCAGCCTGATAGGCAAGAATTTTCAACATGCCTGCAACAATGAGTTCGATGGTAATTTCTTCCCCTTGTTCAAGCTGTTCTTTTCCATCGGGAAGCTGGACCGGGATCTGAATGGAGCTGTCAACATGAAAACTGTTGATGTCACGCTCCATGGAAGAGGGTAGGGAGATGAAGAATACGTTCTTCAGGGCATTCTGCTGTTGTGTCATGGATGGTTTGTTCCTGTATACAAGAGAAAACCTGCGGTGCCGTACCCGGAGAATGCTCTTGAACCTGTGGTTCAAGGGGGATGCCAGTTGTGCTGAAAATTCTGTTCCATTAAACCCCAAAGGAGTCGGATCAATGCAAATCAGCTATGCCGTATCCCATTTGTGTATGTTGAGCCAAGAGACTGTGGCTCCAGGCGCACACCGCAGGAAACTTGTCAAATATCAAGGCAATCGCTTGCCACACGTACATGGTACAATAAGAAAGGGCTTTGTGAAAGGGGTTGCAGAAAAAGAAAACAGGACCCGAAGGCCCTGTTTTGGACAGTGTCCGATTCTTCCGGCAACACTAAAGCGAGGGAGTATCTTCCAGAAGGGCATCGAGGTCGACTTCGTCATCGGCGAAAGCGTCTCCACTCGTAAACCCATCTGCAGCTTCCAACTCAAGCGCTGCGTCGTCCAACAGAGGAACATCGTCGAGACCGTCGATGGAAGAAAGATTCTCCATAGCCTGTGCAATGCTTTCTTCGATGAGTTTGTTGCTGGAAGTAAAACTTTCCACATACTCTTCGAGTTCAGCGTTGTGTGCATGTACCAAATCGAACTTTTCCTGCAGCTCTGCCTTCTCCTTGCGAAGCATGGCAATCAAGCCTGCAGCCTTCTTTGTCCGCAGTTCAAGCATTTTCACGGTATCAACGACTGACATGGTTCCTCCTTTTGGAATCTGGACGAGTTGTCTGGCTTATTTGTCCAAAGCAACCTTGACCTGTGCAACCAGAGCAGAGAAAGCGCCCTTGTCTTCAATAGCCATATTGGAGAGAGCTTTCCTGTTGATCTCAATGTTTGCAAGCTTCATACCATGCATGAATGTGGAGTAGTTCAACCCCTCAGCCTGCACAGCAGCGTTGATTCTTGCGATCCAGAGCTTGCGGAAATCCCGCTTGCGCTCCTTACGGCCGCGATATGCGTACTGGCCAGCCTTTGCAACTGCGTCTTTTGCAACGCGGTTGTTCGTGCTTCTCCGGCCATAATAGCCTTTTGCCAGCTCAAGAATCTTCTTCCTTCTGTCCTTACGTTTGGTTCCGTCTACTGCTCTTGGCATTTCCCACCCCCCTTACGCGTACGGAAGCATGGATTTGGCTCTCTTTGCTTCCATATCTTCGAGGATTCCAGAAGCACGGAGGTTACCCTTGCGCTTACTGCTTTTCTTGGTGAGAATGTGGCGAAGACCCTGCTTTTTGTAGCGGACCTTCCCGGTTCCTGTGACGCGGAACCGCTTTGCAGCGGATCTTCTTGTTTTCATCTTGGGCATGTGTGTGCACCTTCCAAACTTGCGCTCACAAGGAACAAGATCCCCTTGGAGCAGCATATTCACCATCCCATGCGGGATACTGTTTACTGATTGTCCTTCTTGACTTGGGCAGCATTGGTCTTGGAGGGACTGACGATCATACTCATCATCTTGCCTTCCATCAATGCGTCTCGGTCAAGGTTGTAGCCTACACCATTTTCCGTAAGCTGGGCAAGTATCTTATCAAGCACCACCTTACCGAGTTCGGTATGAGCCAATTCACGGCCACGGAAGCGTATGCTCACCTTGACCTTGTTTCCCTCTGCCAGGAAATCACCGATGAACTTGGATTTTGTCTCAAGATCATGTCTTTCGATCTTGGGCTGCATCCTGATCTCTTTCATCTTGATGACACTCTGGTTTTTCTTGGCATCCCTAAGCCGCTTTTCCTGCTCGTAGCGGTACTTTCCGAAGTCGAGAATCTTGCAGACAGGTGGGTTTGCGTTGGGAGACACCTCCACCAAATCCAATCCTGCACTCTCAGCAAGCATGACAGCGTCAAACACACTCATGATGCCCTTCTGATTTCCTTCAGCATCAATGACGAACACTTCTCTCGCGCGGATCTGTCTATTGATCCTCAAATCCTTCGTAGCCAATCGAACTCCTTGTGTTTTCGGTGAAAACCACTGTGTTAAGGGTTAGTCAGCCTAAAAGGCCGACGCAAAACAATATATCACAAGCATGGGAGCATGTCAAAGTATCGCCCCCAGAGCCTAACAAAAAAGGCCACCGGCTGTATTGCACTGGTGGCCTCGTCTCAAGAAAAGGGTTATGCGTGGTTGGCAGAACCGAGTACGTTGATGTTCTTGTGCATGTACATCTTCTTCAGCTCTTCACGGGCCGGTCCGAGGTACTTGCGGGGATCGAATTCACCGGGCTTCTCTGCAAGAACCTTGCGGATCATAGCAGTCATGGCAAGTCTGCCATCGCTGTCGATGTTGATCTTGCACACAGCGCTCTTGGCCGCCTTGCGAAGCTGTTCCTCGGGAATGCCGACACTGTCCTTCAGCTTGCCGCCAAACTCAAGAATCATGTTTACATACTCCATCGGGACGGAGGAGGAACCGTGCAGCACAATGGGGAAACCAGGAAGCTGCTTCTCGATTTCCTCAAGGATGTCGAAGCGGAGCGCAGGCGGAATCAGGACGCCTTCGGCATTGCGGGTGCACTGCTCGGGGACGAACTTGTTTGCGCCATGGCTGGTTCCGATGGAAATGGCAAGGGAGTCAACACCGGTGCGGGAGACAAAGTCCACGACTTCCTCGGGCTTGGTGTAGTGGCTGACTGCAGAACTGACCTCATCCTCGATGCCGGCAAGCACGCCGAGTTCACCTTCAACGGTTACATCGTGTGCATGTGCATACTCCACAACCTTCTTGGTAAGGGCAATGTTTTCCTCGTAGCTGAAGTGGGAACCGTCGATCATGACAGAAGAGAATCCGTTGTCGATGCACTCCTTGCAGGTCTCGAAGCTATCACCGTGGTCAAGGTGAAGCACAATGGGGATGGAGCAACCGAGCTCGGCGGCATACTCACCGGCTCCACGAGCCATGTTTCTCAGCAAGTTGATGTTGGCATAGTCACGTGCTCCTTTGGAAACCTGGAGGATGACGGGGGACTTGGTTGCCACGCAAGCCTGGATGATGGCCTGCAGCTGCTCCATATTGTTGAAGTTATAGGCAGGAATGGCATAACCGCCCTTGACTGCTTTTGCAAACATGTCTCTGGTATTGACCAGACCGAGTTCCTTATAGGATGTCATAAATAGCTCCTTATGCAATGGTAGGTACGTTTCGTTACAAATGTATCCAATCTCCCCAAAGTGGTCAACCTGTATACAGCCGTTTGTTGACGCTGCAAGCCTGCACTGCTACATTCTTACGTATGAGAAAGCCGATTCTGTTGTCACTGCTTGTTGTTGCGTTGCTTGGTGCAACACTGTCGGCCTGCCTGCTCTATCGTGGGCGCGTTGTATTCCTTGTCGATGCAACGTATTCCCGTACCGTCTACCATGCCAATGAGCGTACCCTGAAAAGACGCCTTTTGCTGAACGGGTATCTTCCATCCTCCCTGGAGGTTGTTCCCAGTGAGTTTGATGAACAGCTGCTTATGGGGTTTGCGGAAAAAGGACGGATCAAGCCTGAGTACCTGGTTCTTTCCCCGCTTTTGTCCGAGCTGTTGCCCCAGCACTATCCAGAAGGCATGGAGCAGGTGCATTGTATCAGGATAGGGGAAGGTGAATCATCCTTTGATGGGTATCTTGCACATCTGATTCCTGACAAGCACTTTGATTGGCAACAGCTGGAGAAGAGACTGGGCACCTCAGGCTCAGCACTTGTTCTGGCAGATGGGGGGCAGGCGTTGCCTGCCTTCGATCCAAGCCGAACAGTCATACAGAAAGAAGGTGAGTCGGAGCAAGCGTTCTCCTTGCGTCTGGAGAATCTTTGCAGGGAACGTTCGCTGCTTACCCTTTTTGCCCCACAGCTGGGTCCGTGGGCCATGAAATTGCTCGCCGAGAGTGGGCTCTCCTGGGTCGTGGATGCTGCCTATGCTCCCTTGGTGGATGCGCCCTTTTTGCAAGGGGTGGTTTCCGACGACCTTTGTGAAGGGCTTCTTGCCGTACTGGAGGGACAGGGGAATAGCGTCCAGCTTGCCAAACGGTATTTCACTGCTCGAGAAATCGGTGGAAATTTCCTCTGACCGCATCTATCAGGGCTTCCACCTCCATACCTCTCAAAGCGGCCGCAAATCGATAAAGATGCTCGAGGTGCAGAGGGGAGTTTGGCCTTCCACGCAGTGGAATGGGACTCAGGTACGGGCTGTCTGTTTCCAGGAGGAGATGCTCCAAAGGCAGGGTTTTGAACAAGTCTTGCAGCGTTTTGTTTGCCCCGTAGGTGAGATTGCCTGCAAACGAGAGAAAGAAACCCTGCTTAATGGCTAGTGATGCCAGCTCCCCGCTTCCTTGGAAACAGTGGAATATTCCTTGTTGGGGAAAGGATTGTTCTCCAAGAAGGGAGAGAAACTGATCGTCGGCCTCACGATTGTGGAAGATGACCGGCTTTTCATACTGACGGGCCAGCTCCAGTTGGGCCATCATAAGCTGTGTTTGGCTTTGCCTGGTTCCATAGGCATGATGATTGTCCAACCCGATTTCCCCGATTGCGACAACCTTGTTGCGTGAGAGCTGGCTCTCGAATTCTGCAAGTTGCTCCTGGATCGGGGGCATGCCTTCCTGCACTCCCCAAGGGCCGATGCCTGCGCTGAGGTGGATGAACGGATAGCCTTTGAAACGAGCAGTGCGAAGGGCGAGGTCATCGGCATCCAAGCCGATCTCAATGCCTTCCATGGATAGCTCTTCCATTCGTTGGAGAATCGAAGCGAGGTCCATGCCCTTCTTTTCCATGGAAAGAAGGTGGAAGTGGGAATCTATCATGTTCAGGTAGCTTGTGCTTTGCATGGTTCTCGTTATACAGGACCCTTTTGTTTGTTGCAAGTAAGGTTACATGCTACCAAACTCCTGCAGCCATGGTATACTGCTGCAAAGAGGGGTAAGCATGGGGTGTCTACTGGTCTCCTACTCATTGACTGGGCATGTGCAGTTTCTCTGTGAGAAAATCGTTTCCCGACTTGGGTGTGATTGGCTGCCCGTGGCGGTAAAACGGCCCTATCCGACACAAGGATTCGCAAAATTCTATCGAGGGGGGAGGGACGCCACGTTCCACTGGCCGGTCAGGCTTGCCACTCCCCTTCCCGACGTTTCCTCATTCTCCACACTCATCATCGCCACCCCTGTCTGGGCGTCTACGGTCAGTACCCCCATTGATTCCCTGCTTCGGAAGATCGACCTATCGCAGAAGAAGGTGTACTTGGTGATCAGCTGCAGTGGGGGAGACACCCAGCGTTGCAAGAGCCGTATGCTCAAGCTGGCCAAAGGCTGTGCCTATCAGGGCAGTTTCCTCAGCATCGACCCCAAGGAGGAGTCTTGGGATAGGGAAGGGCAACTTGAGGCTTTTTGTCTGGCAGTGGAACAAGGCAAGGTTTTTGAGGAAGAGGGGAAGGTATGAAGTATGATGTTCTGGTCATTGGGGCAGGGCTCAGCGGCCTGAGTGCAGCCGCACTCCTGGCCAAGAGGAATCTCAAGGTTGCGGTCGTTGACAAGAGTTATTGCCCGGGGGGAAGCTGTGGCTCCTTCAAGCGGGAGGATGTCTTTTTCGACCAAGGTTCATCCATGCTTTTCGGCTGGGGGGAGCGGGGGTTCAATGCCCATCGGTTCCTGTTCAACTGCCTTGAGGAAGAGATGGACATCATTGCTCATCCGCAGCTGTACTGTGTGCATTACAAGGGTGAGAAGATTCGGTTTTTTCCGGATATCGACCAGTTCATTGAGGAGGTCGCCCGACTCTTCCCCAGCCAAAAGCCCAATCTGAAACGGTTCTATGGCGATATGGAACAACTCTACACCCATGTCATGGTTGAGCACCCTTCCTATACCACCCCCGATGAGACTGACCGGAAAGAGATGCTGCAGTCCATGCTCTCCCATCCTGTTTCTTACCTTCGGTTTCTCTCCTACCTGAACAAGAGTGCCAAGAGTCTCTTGTCCAAGTATTTCACCGATCCTGAGATCTTCTCCTTCTTTGACAAGCTCACCTCCACTTACTGCTATACCACGGTGGAGGAGTCACCGGCCATTCTCAGTACGGTGATGTTCGTGGACAACCATGTGGGCGGTAGTTACTATCCGGCAGGCTCAGCATTGATGTTGCCGGGCAAGCTGGAGAAGGTCATCGAGGAGCACGGCTCTGTCATGATTCCCAATCGTGAGGTGGTGCGGATCCTGTTTTCCGGCAACAAGCCGAGCGGGGTGCAACTTGATGATGGGTCTGCTCTGTATGCCGACCAGCTGATTTACAGCGGAACGGTATGGAACCTGTACGGCAAACTCATCCCCCCTGAGTACTCCGATCCCAAGAGACGGGCTTGGGCTGCAAGCCAGGTTCCCACCTATCCCAGCTTGGCTCTGTACAGTGTGGTGGACCGAAGTGCCATTGACCATGAGGCTATGGCTGTGGAGATGCTCGTCGGAGACCCTTCTGCATTGAATGAGGAGGAAGTGACGGTATACATTCCCAGCATCGATGACCATACCCTCTGCGGCAAGGATGAGCATGTCGTATTGGCCATCGGTCCTTCGTTCAGGACTTGGGATGGTTTGGATGCGAAAACCTATCAGATGCAGAAGGAAGAAGAGATTCAGCGGCTCTTGGGGGTGCTTGCGCGCCGGTTTCCCACCATCAAGGAGCATGTGCGTTCAACTGAGCTTGCCACTCCCAAAACGATCGAACGGTACACGATGAAGAATGGAGGGGCGGTTGCAGGACCGAAGCAGGTATTGGGGAACCATATGTTCAAACGTCTGCATATCCGAACCGAATATCCCACGCTGTTCTGTTGCGGCGAGTCCACTGTTTTGGGTACCGGTACCCCGACGGTGACCACCAGCGGGATTGCCGCAGCAAATGCTGTGCTTTCCCAGCGTGGTTTGGAAAGCTTTGTGTATGAGAGCGGGATGAAGCAGTACGTGCATCTGATCACCCCTCCGTATACACCCGACCAGCTCTATGCATCCGATGATGGGCAGACGCGTTCTGTCAAGCTGAAAGCCCGTCGCTGTCAGATTTGTGAGCATCCCGCGTGTTGCCAAACCAGTGGTCTCGACATTCCCTCACTCATGAGAAGGGTCATGGTCGGCAATCTGAAGGGGGCCAAACAGTTGCTCATTGCTTCGGGCGAAGAGGACTTCGAGAGCTTGCAAAGCCATTGCATCAGGGAAGATGCCGTCGATATCCAGCAAGTATGTTCCTTTCTTCTGGAGTGGGAAAGCCCTCCTGCAAGATAGGATGGTCAACTAGGGCTGGTAAAGCCGCCGATGGTTCGGAAGGCGCATCCTTTTTCCAGCTCTCTCTGGATGTTTTCTTGCAGGCTGGTATGGGGATGCAGACGCATGCACTCCTCCTCTGACAAGCCTTTGCCGAACACACGCTCAAAGATCTGCGCCTGCTGGAAAGGCACCGGAAACTTTTCGAAGCGTTGCATGAAGCTCACAATGTTGCTGTCTTTCGACGCCACCCGCAAGAGGGCGGGGTCGAGCAGCCAGGAGACACAGAAGAACAAGGTGTGGTGGGGAAACTGGTTCCCTGCCAGTGACAGGGACTCATCCACTGCCTGTGTGTCCAGCTTCCCATCCTCTGGGATGTGGATGAAGACCACCTCAGTCTGCCTGTCTGCAACGCGCTGCAGATCCGCTTTCGCAAAGGTTGTTGGCTTGCTGAGGATGCACGCGTTGGTGGTATCCACTGGGAAAGCAGTGATGGTGCTGTCATCCTCATGCCATGCAGTGACAAACGAAGCGATCTTGTCCAAGGAAAGATGTCCTTGTGCTGTGCACCCGAGATTTCCTTCCGCCAACGTAAGGAGGTTGCCTGAGTGCTTGTCCCGATAGATGCAGACACTTTGGCCGAAGATCTTTGGTTCATACTGCAGACGGCCGAGGCAAAGGATCTTCGCACAGAGATGGCGACTGATCCAGTACACCTGCTCCAACCCTGTCTGCCCCTGATGTGTCTTTTCATAGCTCTCCATCCAGAGCCTGATGTCCAACAGGGTTGCAATTCTTGTGTCCTCGCTGATGTTCTGCCTGCGGTAGCTCGCACCTATTTCCTCATACCAGCATTTGATGGCCAGCAGGGGATGAACCGCCCCAAACCGCGCAAGTCCCAAAGAGAGGATGTTTGCAACCTCGGCAGCATCTGCGTCGGCAATTGCGTTCCGTCCTCTCTCCAGAAGGCTTGCATGGTCAGGATTGTTTCTCAGTGTCTCTTCCAGCACCTGGATGTCCTCGATATGGCGCTGATGGAATCTCAGTTCATCGTAGTATCGGCATTGCATACCTAGAGCATGCAAGGAGTGTGGATATGCGTCAAGGCAAATTTGCTAGGAAGATTGTGCCTGTGGTGGTATCATCATGACAAAGAAGGGGCCTTCGATGATAGTGCGTGTAGTACAACTGCTGCTGCAGCGATCCTCATTTTTCCTTGAGCTGATGATCCAGCATGTCATCATCACCCTTATCTGTGTCTCGTTGATCACTGTTCTTGGGCTGGCTTTGGGCATTCTGATGACCAAGAACCGGTGGATGGCTCACCTGTTGCTGCGGCTGACCAGTTTCCTCTATACCATTCCTTCCATCGCCCTTTTTGGAATCCTGGTTTCCATTTCGGGAATAGGGTTGAAGAGTGCAGTCATCGCAATCGTCCTGTACGGGTTGCTTCCCATGATCAGGAGTACGTACACAGGTTTGCAGGAAGTTCCCGATGAGATCGTGGAAGCGGCAGTGGGAATGGGGACCAGCAGGGGCCAGCTGCTGTGGACCATTCGGTTCCCGTTGGCTCTGCCGGTGATGTTCAACGGCTTCAGGACCATGGTGGTCATGACCATCGCCTTGGGGGGCATTGCCTCCTTCATTGGTGCCGGAGGCATGGGACGTGCAATCTGGCGGGGAATATCCACCAACTTTCCGGAAATGACGATAGCCGGCAGTCTTCTGATTGCCCTGTTTGCCATCATCACCGATCTGGTGCTGGAGGTTTTGGAACGAAAGGTGCGCTCCCGGTTCCTGGGAGAAGAGGGGTAGACAATGACAAAGCGAATTGTGGTGCTGTTCCTATTGGTTGCGTTGGTTGCATCCTTTGGTTGCAAGAAGGAGCAGAAAGAGGTGGTGATTGCCAGCAAGCCGGTCACCGAGGGCTATATCCTTGCCCAGATGCTCAGCCTCCTTGTGGAAGAGACTACTGATATCCAGGTCAAACAGACATTGGGTATCGGAGGGGGGACTTCGAACATCCATCCGGCCTTGCTGAAAGGGGAGATTGACCTCTATCCTGAATACACCGGTACCGGTTGGCTGTTTGTGCTCAAGAAAGAACCGCTAAGGGATGCCCAGCAGCTCTATGCCCAGGTGAAGCAGGCGTATCAGGAGGAGTATGGCTTGGTGTGGAGTGGCTTGTACGGATTCAACAATACCTATGCAGTGGCTGTCACTGAGGATGTTGCTCAGCGGTATGGCCTGAAGACGGTCTCCGACCTTGCCAAGGTCAGCTCTGAACTTACGTTTGCTGCCAATCCTGACTTCCTGGAACGGGAGGATGGGTATCCAAATCTGGTGAAGACCTACGGCCTTGCATTCAAGGCCATCAAGGAGATCGATATCGGATTGCGCTATGAGGCCATCAAGAGCGGTGGTGTTGATGTGATCATGGTCTTTTCCAATGACGGCAGGCTCAATGTGGAGCCGGTGGCTGTATTGGAGGATGACCAGTCCGCTTTCGCCGCCTACCATGCGGCCACCGTCGTCAGGGGCGAGACGTTGGAAACGTATCCTGAGTTGGCGAAGGCTCTGGATCTTCTTGCCGGGCGTATTTCAAACGAGGAGATGATTGGTCTCAACCATCAGGTCGAAATCTTGAAGCAGGATCCCAGGGAAGTGGCAAGGGAGTTTCTCGTGAAAGAGGGCTTGCTCAGATGAGCTGTGCCATCGAATTCGAGCACATCAGCAAGTCTTACACTCCTGAGGAAGTGGTCTTGCGTGACATCAATCTGTCCATAGAGGATGGACAGTTTGTGGTGTTGCTCGGTTCCTCCGGCTGTGGGAAGACAACTCTGCTGAAGATGGTGAACAAACTGCTCGATTTTGACACAGGCTATTTGAGGATTCATGGCAAGAAGCTCAGTGATTGGAACATCGAAGCGTTGCGTCGCTCCATAGGCTATGCCATCCAGCAAGTGGGATTGTTTCCCCATCTCAGGGTCTGGGAGAACATCAGTTATGTGCTCAAACTGCAGGGAGTCGGAAAAGATGAGCGCAAGATGCGTGCCCTCGAACTGGTGGATCTTGTGGGATTGAAAGCCGAACATCTGGACCGCTATCCGCGTCAGCTCAGCGGTGGGCAGCGCCAGAGGGTGGGGGTGGCCCGTGCCTTGGCCGCCGATCCCTCGATCATCCTGATGGATGAGCCGTTCGGTGCGGTGGACGAACAGACCCGTAGCCAGCTGCAGGACCAACTGAAGCGCATTCACCGCCAATTCGGCCAAACCATCCTGTTTGTCACCCATGACATCCATGAGGCGTTTCGTCTTGCTGATCGCATCGTGTTGATCCATGAAGGAACTATCCTTCAGGATGGAAGCCCGGTGGACCTGGTCTTTCATCCCAGGGATGAGGCTGTCAGCACCTTTCTTGGAAAGCGAGGGTTCTCCGCCCTTCTGGACCAGATGGTGATGGGCAAGCTGTATACGCGCTTGCAAGCCGGCACGCTGGATGTGGATCTGTTGGTCTCCCAGCTGAAAGGAGAAACCCCTTCTGCTTTTTGAAGCAAAGGATCAGTACCTGGTGGACAAGAAAAAACCCGGAAGGCTGAGCCCTCCGGGTTGCATGTTCTAGAGCAAGCCGATCTCCCGGTAGTAACGGGCAGCACCCTCGTGGATGGGAAGTCCTGCAAGGTCCTTCACCGCTTCCTTGGGGTTGACGTTCTTCAGGGGAGCCTGGGTTGCTTTCAGTTCCTCGAAGTTTTCCCAGAATGTCTTGGTCATGGCATAGATGACATCATCATCAACGCGTGCGTCGGTACAAATGGTGATCTTGATGGCGGAAGTCAGTACATCCGCATCCTGGCCGGGGTAGGTCCCGGCAGGGATGGTGTATGCACCATACCAGGGGTAGTCCTTCTGCAGTGCCTTGATGAGGTTCTCATCCAGGCTGAGGAGCTTTCCGCCAGCGGTGGAGAGCATCTCGGTAACCGCTGCATTGGGAGTTCCGGCCATGATCCAAGCCCCGTCGAGCTGCTTGTTGCGCATCAGATCGATTGCTTCGGTGAAGCCGACATACTGGACACGCAGGCCTTCGGGATAGGATACGCCGCTTGTCTTGAGGTGGATGCTGGTCTCAACTTCTGTGGTGGAACCGGGAGCACCTGAGGCAAAGCGCTTGCCGGCAAGATCGGTAAGGCTGTTGATGCCGCTGTTGTTGGTCACCACAACCTGGTTCGGGTTGGCATAGAGACCGATCATCACCCTGAGGTTTGGATTGGGCCTTCCTTCGAAGGATCCGATGCCATTGAAGGATTCGTACATGATGGATGTGACGGCAACGCCAAGCTGGGCTTCGCCATCGGCAATCATGTTGAGGTTTGCAATGCCGCCTGCACTTGCTTGTGCACTGGCTCTGACATTGTCAAGCTTGGTGTTCCACAGGTTGCTCATAGCCGATCCCAGGGGATAGACGGCACCGGTGGTTGCAGCGGTCGGGAAGTTGATCACAGTCTTCTTGACAGGGGCTTGCGCTCCCTGGGTCTCCTGTGCACCTGCACCAAAGAGCAGGGATCCGGTAAGCAAAGCGACGAGCAGTGCGAGTACAACGGTCTTTTTCATGCGAGTTTCTCCTTGAGTGATGATTTCTTCTGTATATACTGGACGGCCAGGATGGCCCCGAACAGCAGCAAGGCGATGAGGTCGGTGACCAGCTGGGTTTCTATGAAGAGCAGGCCGGCTATTACCAGGACAATTCTTCCGATGACAGGCAGTTTGTTCAGCAAATATCCCTGCAAGCCTGCCGAGAGGGCGATGACACCCACCGAAGAGGTGAGGATGGCCCTGAGGGTAAGCCACAGCGGTACGTCCGGTGAGGCTCCTATCAACAGGATGGGGTTGTCCAGGAAGAAGAAGGGGAGGATGAACCCGGTCAGTCCGAGCTTGACGGCAATGAGGCTGGTCTTTGTCTGGTCGGAGTCAGCGATGCCGCTGGCGACATAGCTGGACATGGCCACCGGTGGGGTGATGTTCGATAGGCATGCGTAGATGAGACAGAACATGTGTGCTGCCATGGGGATGGCCCCAGTCTGGATGAGCACGGGAACCGAAACGGTGGAAACGATGACATAGGCGGCAACACCCGGAACCCCCATGCCCAGGACGATGCTCATGAGCATGACCATCAGGCCGCCGAGGTAGAGCTGGCCTTCTCCGACAACACGCAGGATGATGTAGCCGAAGCTCAGCCCCAGCCCGGTGAGGGAGACCGTACCGATGATGATGCCGATGATGGCGCAGCTCATGCCTACGGCGATGGCTGAACGCGATCCTTCCACTGTTGCCTGCACGATCACTTTCCAGGTCATCCTGGTCTCTTTCTTGAGCCAGGAGGCGAGGACTGTGGCAAAGATGGCAATGACAGCAGCAAAGAGCGGGGTGTAGCCGAAGGAGAGCAGTCCGATCAACACGACCAAGGGAATGAGCAAGTGCCCTTGGTTCTTCAAAACCACCAAGGCGTCAGGGATGTTCTCTTTGCTCAATCCGGAAAGGCCCAGGCGCTTTGCCTCGAAGTGGACGGCAAAGAGCAGGGTGAGGTAGTAGAGGAAGGCGGGAATGCAGGCTGCCAGGAGCACTTGGGTATAGCTGACGCCCATGAACTCGGCCATGACGAAACCGACTGCTCCCATGATGGGGGGTGCAAACTGCCCACCTGTGGATGCCACGGCCTCGACTGCTGCTGCGAACTCCTTCTTGTAGCCAGTTTTCTTCATCATCGGGATGGTGATGGTGCCGGTGGTTGCCACGTTGGCGATGGCAGAGCCGTTGATCATCCCAAGCAGGGCGCTTGCAAGGACAGCCACTTTTGCAGGTCCGCCTGCGCTTCTTCCCACCAGGGTGAGGGCAATGTCGTTGATGAATTGGCTGAAACCGCTGTACTTGAGGTAAGCGCCGAAGAGGACGAAGAGGAAGATGTAGGTGGCGCTGACGCCGATGCCTACACCAAAGATGCCCTGGCTTCCCCAGATCATGTGGTTGAGTACCCGCTTGAGGCTGAATCCTACGTGCCCCAGTTCTCCGGGAATGAGCATGCCGAGAAAGTTGTAGAGCAGGAAGACCAAGCCCAGGACCGCAAGGTTCTTGCAGGCACGTCGCCCACCCTCAAAGACAAGCAGGAGGGCAAGTCCTGCGATGACAAGATCAGTCTGTTGCAGATAGCCGCCTCTTCGGGCAATGACGGTGTAGTAGTGCAAAAGGTACCAGAAGGTGAAGAAGGTGATGCCCAGCAACACCAGATCCCAGACCGGGGGAAGGGCTCGTTTTCGCTTTTCCTTGCCATAGGTAGGGAAAAGCAGAAACGTGAAGCCGAGCAAAAAGAGGAGGTGCCAGGTGCGTAGTGCCATGGCATCGATGATGCCGAATGAATTGGCAATCACCTGGAATGCAGCCCACACCAAAAAGAGGATGGTGGTCAGGTTTCCAAGTGGTCCGCTAAACGTGCGTAGTTTGCTGTCAGGTTCTTTCTCGTCGAGAAGCTGCTGTGCCTTGATCTCTTCTGCAGTCAGTGCTGCAGAGGTGTGTTGTTCCATTGCTTTACCCCAAACGTTCCTTCCAATCTATTGGGTGTTGCTTCTTTTGTCAATTTGGATATGCAAAATAGTGTATATTGATGAGTGTTTTATGCAAAAAGCACAGAGTGCACAAAGTCATTTCCCTGCAACTTGCCCAGGAAGCAGATGATTCTTCAACCAGACAGAAGAGAATCATGGTATATATGTTACTAACAGAAGATCAACAAATGGGAGTTCTCATGGAATACCGTATTCAGAGCAAGGAACACCTCAAAGAGTTATGGACCAACATCTATAACACCGAAGGAAAACCCGATTGGTCACACATCCTGCCTTACTATGATGATGCAATCTACTTCTGCGACAGTGTTCAGAAGATCCATGGCATCGAGGATTTCAAGGAAATGACTGAGCGACTGATAGCGCGTTCGGACAATCTGAAGATGGATGTGAAGAATACTGCACAGAACGGCAATGTCCTGTTCATGGAGTGGGAGATGAGCCTGAGTTTCAAGAAGTATCCGAACTCCTCCATTTTCGGTGCAAGCAGGGTGACCCTCAATGAGGAGGGAAAGATCATTGAGCAACGGGACTACTATGACCTGTGGGGTGATATCTTTGACAACATTCCCCGGTTCAACAAAGCGTATCGGAAGTTCATGAGAAAGAAGTTTGGTTGAGGAAGGCAGCACATGAATCCCTATCTGAAAGAGTATGAGTGGTCGAACATTGCAGCAATGCTCAGGAACAACAAGGCAGAGCCGAAACAAGAGTTGGAAGACCTGCGTGGAAAGCTTGTAGTTATTACCGGTGCAACCTCTGGCATAGGGTATGAGACTGCCCACCTGTATGCCTCTCATGGTGCCAATGTGCTGATGATCAACCGCAGCAAGGAGAAGTCCGAACTTCTGAAACAGGAGCTGGAAGACACCCATCAGATCCAGTGCACCTACTTCCTTGCTGATTTTTCCCATCTCAAGGAGATTCATGCAGCGGCTGAGATGCTGGCCCGGCTTCCTACGCCTATTGATGTCCTGATCCACAATGCCGGGGTGTACAACACGAAGCTGCGCTTCACTGACGATGCTATTGAGGAGGTGTTCCAGGTGAACTACCTCGCCTCCTTCATCATCACCTACCGTCTGATGGAGAAGCTGAAGGGCCAAGAGAAGGCGAGAATCATCTATGTGAATTCGGAGGGCCATCGATTCGCCCTCGCCGGATTGAAGCTTGATGACCTTCGTTGGCAGAAACAGCACTATACCGGCCTGAAGAGCTATGGATCTGCAAAGACGGCACAGCTGCTCTCCTTGTTTTCCTTTGCCAAGATTTTCGAAGGTAGTGCTGTCACGATCAATGCCATGCATCCTGGGGATGTGAAGACGAACATGGGGGAGAACAACGGAAAGCTCTACCGTTTTTTCAAGCACCATATGATCAACCCCAAATCCCGTTCTCCCAAGCTCTCAGCCCAGGCACTCTACTACCTTGGGGTATCGGATGAAGTGCGGGAAACAACTGGTAAGTTCTTCAACTTCACCACCTTGGAGACTCCTGCCCCCCATGCGCTTGACCAAGCCATGGCAGAGAGGTTGTGGGAGAGGAGTGTGGAGATGGTGTTTGGTGGTGAAACTCTCTGAATACGAAAAAACTCACCCGCATCATTATCGGTGAGTTGGTTGATAAAACATTATAATAGAAAGAATAATGCCGAAAGCGGGCAAAACTCACACAAATTCCACATTTCTGTCTTTTCCGACATAATCGAAGCCGCCTCAAGCCCCCTGATTTTCTCCTAACTTTGAGCAAGTTATACTCAATATCTGGCGTGTACACTATACACAAATGTACACTGTCTCGTTACCTCCAATCATGCAGATTCTCTTGTCAAAAGACTAAACTTTTGCTTAGAGGATGCTATGAGTACAGTAGTTGATGACAGGCTTGGAAGGACAATATACGCAGATAATATCAAATTGGTGAAGGGCGTTTCAAGGAAGACACCCTCCTCTTCGCTTGAGCGTGCGGGCCTTCAGATTCTTGCAGTTGACCGTAGCGACCTGTATTCACAGCTCCGCTTGATGGGTTCTGACAATATCATTACGCCTTTGGAGAAGAAGGCGCTTGAGCGGGAATGGATCAGTCTCAACTCTTCCCTAGCTTCCACCATCCAGAAGATCGGTGAGTACGATATCAGCGAAGATACCACCACGCTTGCGATGTACGAAGCATTCCACGCTCTTGAGGCCTTCCTTGCAATTGTCCTTGACCTTACCAAGATGGAGTCGAATACCGACATAACCAACCTCGGCAATATCAAGGACTTTTTCCAAGCCTACTATGACAGCAAGACTATTGTTGATGAGCGCATCTTCAGACTTGAGACCGGGTTGCTCAGTGGTCTTGATTACAGGACCAAGTACACCGTAGTCATCACCAGCTCCACCGGGGCCTTCGCTCTTGCTGATGGCTCAGACACCACCCTCAGAGCTTCTGTCCACCATGAGGGTGTGGATGTAACAGATAACTATCTTGATATTGATTTCACGTGGCACAGGATCACCGAAGACAGGGCCTTGGATGCTTCCTGGAGATTAGGCAATGACCTTTCGGGGAAGATCCTCACCATCAACAAGGACGACCTCGTTTCCAAAGCGGCTACATTCAGCTGCACCTTCAAACATTTTTACAGCGACACCATGTATTTCCAGAGTGTTGGTCATATCAGTCTTTCGGAAGAAATCCCTGCTGAGGATGCTATCTCTGTGCAGATATTCTCCTCCAATGGGGACACCTTCAGATCGGGACAGTGCTACACGACCATGACCGCAATCGTGTGGCAAGGCAAAGAGGATATCACTCACACGCTGGACGAATCGAAATTCAACTGGAGCCGAAACAGTGGGGACCCCATCGCTGATGAGCAGTGGAATACCTCAAGCAAGGCCGTTGGACGGAAGAGTATTCTGCTCACTCCCGATGATGTAAGCAGTCGCTCTGTCTTTGTATGTGACGTTGACCTATAGGAGAAAAAGGATATGGCGAAAGCTTCAGGCTCTTTTACGATTATGGACTACAACGATGGGATTACCCTGCTTGGAAGCATTGAGGCAAACCATCCTCGTACCGTCCTGTATGATACCGCTACCCAGACGTACAATCCGTCATGGGCTACCACCGCTCTCTCTCTTACCCCCAAGCTGACCAAAGCCGGGAGTGCTACCGATCTTGTAGCAACCCTTGTATCTGGTGTCTGGAAGAGACGAATTGCAGGAGGTAGCTGGGCTGACGTGGTGACTGGTTCCAATGGGGAAACCATTGCTGCTTCCACCAAGATTCTCACCGTCAACCAAGACAAGATGACAGGGAGTATCTGGCAGGTCGAGTACAAGTTCGTTGCTGTCTACCACGACCCCATCCTCAATGTTGACCTCACCTATGAAATGGTCATCTCTTTCAACCGGGTAGCAAACGGTACTTCATTTGTTGTCGCAAGGGCATACGCTCCTTCTGGCAACCAGTTCAAGAACAGCCTCCCTGCAAGCCTGCCCATCAAGGCAGAGCTTCTCAGAGGGACTACCGCTGATACCACCAGTCTCACCTATGTTTGGGAGAAGACCACCAATGGTTCCACTTGGACCGTGGTATCCGGGCAGACAACCAACACCCTTACCGTCACCCCTGCAATGGTAGATAGCTTTGCAATGTTCCGCTGCAAGATCACTGACACTGACGCTTCGTCCGACACACATAGCCAGACGTTCATCTCTGAGGGAATAACGATTCTTGATGTGAGCGACCCTTATCAGGTGGTGGTGCATTCCAGTGCCGGAAACTTTTTTGTGAATGGTACAGGGAGCACTGTGCTGACTGCAAAGGTCTACCAGAACGAAGCAGAAATCGATGCGGCGGGGACAACCCTCTCTTACTCATGGACCGCAACCAACAAGGATGGGACCAACATCACCAGCATTGGTGGTATCACCTTCCCGAAATCCGGCAAGACACTCACTGTCACCCACGACATGGTAAGCGTTAAAGCCTCGTTCTTCTGTGAAGTAAACTGAGGAGGGTACATGAAGGCTTCTGCATCGATCACTCTGAGCCATGTTGTTGATGGACTTACAACGTTCTACCAATACGCAAAGAACACCAGCAACACCACCGCCCCTACTACAGGGTGGTCCTCTACCATGCCTACAAGTGAACCTAACAAGTTCATCTGGCGGCGTGAGGGAATGGCTCGGAGTATCGGTGAGGTGTCTTCCTGGAGTACCCCGATGTGCCTTACCGGGGCAACTGGTAGTTCTGGTTCTCCCGGTGCCCAAGGGCCGAAGGGCGATACAGGTTCTACTGGACCCCAAGGACCTCAAGGCAATGCTGGGGCTACTGGTCCTCAAGGCCCAAAAGGGGATAAAGGAGCGCAAGGGCCGCAAGGCCCCCAGGGACCGATGGGCAATCCTGGGCAACTTGGCTTATATGCAAATGGCACCACCTTGTATCTCAAGGGATTCGCTGATGATGGGACGCTTACAGCCTCTACCGGGAATATTTACGGCGATGCGCAGAGGCTTGTTGTCCCTGCTTATTCTCAAGCACTCACTGCCGATGGGCAGGGATATGTCACCTTCAATGGTAGTACAGTCCAATTTGCAAAGCTTGTCGCTGATGGGACTTCAAAGCGGTGGATTCCTTACAATGGAGGAGATTCCATTGGGGAAGGATTCTGGGTAATTGGCTCGTTCATCAAGAACGGCTCTTCAATCTACAACCTCCAGATGGCATTCCCGGAAAGGTCGCAGCAGTTTGAGCGCTCACATTTCATGGATATCCTTGCAAGTGGGGATATGCAGAACATTAATAAATGGGCAGAGGCAAATGGTGTTACGCAAGTCTTTGAGAAGATTGCTGTACTTGAAGCATTTATTGATGAGCTAACGGCTAACAAGGCCTTTATTGCAGATTTCGTAGCAAATATGGTTACTGTTGCATATGCCTTGAAAAGTGGCAAGTATGACACCGGGTTGGGTTTCAAGCTTGATGCAGAGGATGGCTCATTCCAGATTGTTTCAGGAGAAACTACAATTCGGTTGGACCCGCAGAACGGAATACTTGTTCAAGTAGGTGGGTCAACGGCTTTCCAGGTCAAGCTTGACGGGAACTTCATTTTCCAAAACAACATCATGGCAATTTCTCAAGGGTCAGGTGACTTATACAAGAATATTACATTTGGAATGCAGGGTTCCGTACTGTATCAGAATCTAAAGAGCCAGCATAGGTCGGGATTGCTATCAACATCCTATGCGAGGTCTTTCTCTGCTGTCTATGCAAAGGAAATGTTGGTTGCTGAATACGCAAACCATTATTATAAGCTTAGCGGTTCGGGGTTGGCAGGAATATCTATTGCTGGAGCTTTTAGGAATGGGAGCAATATACGTGTAATCTTCAAAACGGGGATTACGGTTGATCATGAATGGTGGAATGGGAGTTCCGTATCATCGGAGCGAATTTCGCCTAGTTTTAGTATGCTTTCAACCAACAATGGTTCTAGTTGGTCTGTCTCGACTGTAGGTAGCCCTGGAAATATCTCATATGTTACTAGGAAGTACGGTCTGGGGTTGGGGCAAAGCGGGACTGCTGCTCTGATATGTAGCTATGGCACTGCATTGAATAGTGTGGTTGGCACAACACATTCTCATTATTTCAAGGCCTTTGACGGATGGACGTATGACAGCGCGGTTAGGTTCATGATCCTTATGATGAAAGCTCCTGAAGCGGAAGGGGTAGGGACTCTGGTTCTGGTGAAGAAGCCTTCAGACAGCACCACTACCGCTCAAGAAGAAGTTTCCCTCAATGGGTTGGTTGGCAAACAAAATATTCATTGCAAGATTCTGGATATTGATGGATCAAACGCCGTGATATTTGGTGAGAACGGATTTGTAATCGTCAGCAACAATCTGACGACATGCTCTGCTCTGAAGACTGATTTGATCGGAAATATCAATGGGTTCATGTATGTGAATAACCTTTTGTATGTGCGATCACGCATCGATAATCGCATTTTTGAGGTATCTGCGTCTGGAATCACTGAGGTAAACATTGCATTTATTGATAACCCAATAGTAATTGATGGAATGATTGCAAGAGGGCAGGATTTTGCGTCATCACAAAATACTAGTATTCAGATAAATTGCACATTATCTCGGACTGGGGCTAATTCACCACTTGAGATGGGAGGTCTCTATGGATTTCCCATATATGACTATTCAACAGGTCAGTTCTCCAATTATTTTAATACTTGGATTGTTGGAGCGGGTGATTATTTTACAGCAAGAATCATTACTTATGCTAAGCAATCTGTAGCTATCGCTCCATCGAATATTGCATCGAGTACGTATGGCCAACACGAATTGCTGATTGTTGATAACTACAAGGCGACTGTTTCTAATGATGGGTTGGGTGTCGGGTTTTCTTTGGATGCTGAAATATCAGAAACATTTGAATTCAAATCGCCTGTCAAAGTTACCACTCTTGAGTCCTCAGAAAAAATCACCGGATACGTAAATGGAGATGCTAGTGGAGCTGTCAATTCATACAAGGTATGGGGAGCAGTAGCTAACTGATGGCATGGGTAACTGGTGAGCTGATTACAGCGGCAAAACTCAATGCTGAAAACACAGGCAAGTACACCAACTATCATTGTGAACATACGGCGGGTAAAGCCTCAATCAATGCAACCTACACCTATATGCACCAGACAACAGGCAGGATTCTCTATTTGCGGACGAAGGGCACTTCGTATTGGTGGGCTGAAGGGGATGGGATTGTGTACTTCAGAAACTCTGTTGGTGCGGTCACTGAACATGTTCTTTGGTATGAATCCGATACTACGAGCAGAACGATTGAACGAACCATCTACATGGAGACCTTTGGTCATGGTCCCGGTTGGTACAGTGCGAGAGTATGGGTCAACAGAGGGTGGGCAGACATTGATATGTATTGGGGTCAAGACAACTGTTGGGTAGGGGGGAGATTGGTCTATTACGACAATCCTACCACCAGCGGGAATCGGATCATCGGAGAGAAATTGACAGCAGCAGTCCTCAACACAGGGCGTGTTGGGGTGATGTAAGGAGGAGAAAATGGAATTTGAAGGCACTGAGATGACTATGAGAATCCTCAAGGATGGAAACGTCCTGATGGAGCAACCTCTTTCCCGGTTCATCAGCCAGGAGGGAAACTTGTCCCTTGGGATTAAGAGCAAGCAAATGCTTGATATCCCGATGGTCTTCATGGGTGTGTATGATATTGAAATCATCCTCCCCGGACAGACGATTGTGAAGAAGGGTATCTACAATTCATACAATTATGTGGTGTTCTCCAGCACAGTCAAAGATGAGGATGGTCAGGAGAGGACCTATCTCGATTGCTCTGACAACGGCTTGTTGTTCAGGATTTTGGGGTAAGTACATGAAGACACACCTTGAGCTTGCAAAGCTTTTCAAAGAAATTGACCAGTGGGATACCATCGGAACCGATACTCAATATCGCATTCTTGACTACCCCGATGAGGTAGTCATCATCTTCTGTCCATCCAATTCAAAGGCTGATTGGAAGATTAACTTTGCATTCCCCAAAAAGCCCTACAAGCAGATGCCGACTCCATTCTATGTGCATGGAGGATTCTTGGAGGAATGGAAGAAGATCAATGATTTCTTCCTCAAGGCTGCTGCTGACTTCGATAAACCGATCACTCTGACAGGCTGGTCATATGGGGGAGCTATGGCAACGCTCTGCTACGAGGATTTTTGGTTCAACTTTTTCCACGCACGAACCAACATGCGCTTGATTACGTTTGGATCACCAAGAGTGATTGGGGCAAAGAACTTCAAGAGTATCGAGAATCGCTTCAATGGCGCCGTATTGTACGCAAATGGAAGCGATGTCGTAACGTGTGTCCCTCCGGCGGTTCTTGGATTCAGGCATGTTCGCAAACTCACGAGAATTGGGGATAAACTTGGTTTGGTTGGTCTGTTCAATCCCAAGAAGTATCATCATATCGATGGGTACATTGAGAGTCTGGGGGAGACAAATGAGTGAACCAGT
This sequence comes from uncultured Sphaerochaeta sp., assembly GCF_963667405.1. Classification (NCBI taxonomy): domain Bacteria; kingdom Pseudomonadati; phylum Spirochaetota; class Spirochaetia; order Spirochaetales; family Sphaerochaetaceae; genus Sphaerochaeta; species uncultured Sphaerochaeta sp. The sequence continues at coordinate 863,868 of NZ_OY763408.1, forward strand.
CATATTAACTCTTATTGGAGGGGGTATTGCGCTGCTTAATGGCCCAATACTCCTTGCCATATTCAATAATCACATAAAGAAAACTGATGAGACAAAGAAAATCAGAGAGGATATCAACAAGCTCTCAAAGGTTGTGGATAGAATCGGTGATGGATTGAACATTGGGTTGCGTAATGACAAGGTGATTTTTGAAGCGTTGAGGAAAAACAGTATCAACGGAGAGTCTGAACGCCAGGAACAGATAATGGATGAGTATTTTACAAATTGTGCTATTCTAGGGTTCAGCAAAAAGGACTGAACCCTAATCCTACATCAAAATGAAGGAAGTAACTCAGAAGTAAACAGCCTATCAAACATAGGATGTCATCTTCCACCAAGCACCTTTGTCGCATGAGTTAATTGGTGGAAATTTTTCTCCTGTTTCAAGTGTGATACTCTTCTCTGCTTCCGTAGGAGATGGTGAACGAGTTCCGTCAGTATACCCATCCCAAGCATAACGTGCGTGAGCAGGAGAGTCCTGTCCTGTTTTGTACCTTTCACCTATTGGCATGATTTGCCTCCTATAGACAGTATAGGCACTTTTAGCGACAAATCAATGATTGTTTTATCATAATTAATTCTAGGGAGTTCACTCATAAGTAAAAGGAATAGAAACAGTTGGAAAGATTTATTAGACATAATAAATTGAAATATCATTTCTTTGGCTTTGTGAACCTGCTATAATTCCAGATAACACATAGAAAATTTTAAGAGGCTAAAGATGCCATCGAATAAGTACATAATTAATGGTACAGATAATCCAATAGCAACCTGGATTAAGCAGATGCTACTTGATGGGTTTGGAGATACTTCCCGAGCCGCAAAATTAATGGAAGAGAAAATTAAGTCCTTCAATGGGAAGCTATACCAGTACTGTGCTATTGACTCAAACTCTAAAGTTCAAAATTCAATAAGTAATTTAAAAGAATCTGTAGTCTATCTATCAAATATCAAAGACTTTAATGATCCTTTTGATACAAATATCACATTATCAATTAAGAATCTTTTTGATTATATTCTTCCGCATATTTTCCAGAAAAAAGTTACAAGCCCTGCTTTATCACTTCCCGAATTGCAAAGTCTATTAGTGTATTGGTTTGATGTCTCTGGGAAGAGACTAGTCTCTATGAGTCAGGTAAAAAGCGACATGATTACTGATAAAAATGCAAAAAATGTATATAGACTACTACGAAAATTCCCAGAATTAGAAGAACTGCTTAATAGCTTTTCGGGAATAGTCAGCGATTCTATACCCCAAATGAATAAAGCGATGCAAGAAGCTAATAGTTATATTCAAAATCAAGCTCTTATTACATGTTTTTCAACAAAATGTGATGATGCGCTCATGTGGGCACATTATGCAAGAAAACATAAAGGATTCTGTGTTGAGTACAATTTTCGCAAAACAAAAGATACCGCTCTGATAACTAATCTGTTCCCCATTATTTATTCTGATAATAGACCTTCGCTTCCTCTAGCTATGTTCAGGGAAGTTTTAGGCTTGCCTAAAAGTCCAGAAGAGAGTAACGAGAATCTAGCCGATATGATTTGTACTTTTCTTACGAAGAGTAGTATTTGGTCGTATGAGGATGAATGGAGGCTTCTATTTATTGACAGAACAATAATCCCTTCAGTTAGTGGAAATAAATATCCAATGGATTGCATAGATAAAGTCATCATGGGATGCCGCATCGACATTGAATTTGAGCGATTACTTAATTCCATCTGTCAAGAACAAAGCATCCATCTTTCAAAAATGAAACTTGACGAGGAGAATTTTCGGTTGAGTGAAGTGCAGATATTCTAGCAAGAAATTGACTAGGAATAATCCAAGTTCGTATGCATCTAGCGTATTAGTTGTAAATAAATCAGGAAGAACCGTTGGGGAGATAAAAAGGTGACAAAAACACTCTTCAGTTCCGAAAAGCAAGGATATTGTCGGATATGTGGTAATTTTCGGAAACTTACTGCCGATCACATCCCTCCAGAAAGTTGCTTTAATTCCACCCCAGTTTATGTGAATTTGCCGTACTCTGCTAGAATTGAAAAAGGACTGAAAATTAAATCAATTTGCGCTGAGTGCAACTCAACCTTATTGGGAGGAATGTACGATAAAGAATTAAAGATGTTCATTTCGCAGATTCGGAGCCATTATCTAGCGTACAGTTCGTCAGAAGGTGCCACTTTCCATAGAGGCAAGATCTTCATTGATAAAGTAAAGGTACTTCGTGGATTGCTGGGACATATACTTGCCTGTTACGGAACACAGGATGAGCTAAAATTGCAAATCGATTTAAATGAAGACAGTTATACAAATAGAATGCGAAAATTTGTTCGAGGTGAGGATAATAATTTCTATCAGGAAATTAGAGTATTGTTTTGGATTCATCCATACGACTCGATACGAATAGTACCAAGTTTCACAATGGCAACTATTGATAATCCCAATTCAATTTTTGGAGGTACGCAAATATCATTCTATCCATTAGGCTTTCTAATTCTCAACATTGATGCGCATTGTTCTATCACTGAGAATATATTTAACGAGCTTAAGATTGATGGAAAATCAGAAATGATAATCGATCTTTCCATTGTTCATGCAGAAGACTATCCTTTTAATTTGCTTGCTTCAAATAGACGCTATTTTGCGCTTCTGAATACTAACTCAATAATTCATGGGATTAATCAAAATTTGTTTATTTCCAATCCTAGAGAATTAAAATTCTTCGATTTGCTACGAGGGAGACCGAAATATCATAAGGAATAATTGTTATTCATAGATAATGCTTCTTTAATAATTTGAGGCCAATGAGTGAAAATTTCCTTCCCAAATATTACATCATCGACCAATCCCATATTTAAAGTGTCAATTATCCGGCAAAGATAAGATTTACCGAGAATCCACCAAGTATGATATGAATCGACTAAATATATGTGTGAGATTTTTCTCTTCATGCTTCTTTCCATCTCATTTAGTTCATACCCATCTAATTGAGTTTCGTAAACACCATCTGCTATTCGACTTCCAAAGCTCTTGTTATAATAATATTCCTTGATTTCCCATACAAGTATAGGATTTTTCGTTGCAGGAAAAGCCCCATCAAAACGTCTAGAAAAAACGGCCTCTAAATAGTCTTGGTCATTTGTTAAGTAAGATAGCTTTCGTGGATCATCATCGAAGAAAATATCTATTCCATAGACAAGGCCATTTTCAGTACAATATTCTCTTAACGTTCTTTCAGCTAATATGTTTGCAATACAAGTAAAATATGCATACTGCCGCATATCTCCTTTTTGCTTATTCATGGGCAAATCACATGAATAATTTGATTGCAAATGGAGAGTTTTTAAAATTGAAAATTGTTCAGAGGCTTCCGTTGCATTCATCAGGCTGCTACGAACCTGGGTGTTTAAAAGCGTTGCACGATAGTCAAAATATTTCTTAACTTGATGGAGAGTTGGTTCCGAGATGTTTATTCCAAGTCGCTTAAGCGCTTGAATTATCTCCGAAATATCGTAAGTTTTAACAAGATTGTTTGAAGAATACCCTAATGATTCAGTAAGTAATCGAACATACGCCCAAAAATCTTGCTTCATATCCGAGAAATCTTCATTTGCTTTCATTGCTCAACCTTTCCATCTCTGTAAAAATCGTTTGTAGAGAGACTTCAAGAGCTACAGCTAATTTGGCAATATTTACCAATGATATGTTTCTTAGTCCTCTTTCAACTTCACTTTGATAGGTACGATGGATTCCTGCTTTTTCAGCTAGGATCTCTTGCGAAAGACCCTTGTCAATACGCAATTGCTTAATTGCTTTTCCAAAAAGAAATAAAATTTCACTCAATTATTTATTTCCTCCAGGGTGTTCACAATAATAAAAATTGTGTATTATTGCAGTCTATAAGTCTACAGACTATAAGTGACTGGAACTAATTATTATTAAGCATTAGTATGGCTGAATGGAGGGAATAATTGATTCCTGCATTATTAAAATGGATAGGCAACAAGGGTCGATACGCTGAGGAAATCGTATCCTATATGCCTAATTCAATTAACACATATTATGAGCCATTCCTTGGGAGTGGGGCAGTTCTAGGCGAGTTACTCGATCAAACTCGGAAATTTTCTATTCGTTCATGCGAGAACTCCGTGGCATCAGACATCTTACCCTTTCTCGTAGATATATTTATGCTCGTCAAGGATCAACCAGATGAATTAATCGAGTATTACAAAGAAGAGATTGTAAATTTCCCGCAGAATTGTAAAGATGCCTATGAAATAGTGAGAGATAGATTCAATCGAACTCACAATGCAAAAGATTTCTGCATTTTGTCCAGAACTTGTTATTCAGGGATTATTAGATTTCGTAAATCCGATGGTTATATGAGCACTCCTGTTGGACCTCATATGCCAATTTCCGGTGAAGCTTTTGAAAAACGAGTTAGGCTGTGGCATTCACTGATATCTCAAACTGAATTTGTAAATTCTGATTTTAAAACAATAATGGCTCAGGCAAAAGCTGGTGATGTTGTATATTGTGATCCCCCTTATACGCATAGCCAAACAATTATTTACGGTGCACAAGATTTTAAAATTACAGAATTGTGGAATTCGATACGTGAATGTAAAGCTAGGGGTGCAAAAGTTCTTCTCTCAATTAACGGATCAAGAGAATCTGGAAAGAGACAGCTCGAAGTAGAAATTCCTCAAGATCTATTTATTCGAGAAATTCCTATCAACTGTGGGATTTCGATGATAGATAGATTACAAAATGAAGGGAAAAATATGATTAACGAGAAAGTACATGATAGGTTACTCCTTACCTACTGAAGACTCTAGTTTTTCTTGCAATTCTTGGAAATTCAAAGGTAAAAATAAGTTTGTTAAGTTATTTCCCAGAGACAATTCTATCAACTTCCTTGCTTATTGATAATATTATCTTTGCAATGAGTTTTTATGATAAACTGTTGACATTAGCCATCTTTTATCCAACTCTTCGGGCAAAATATGGTTTTGTATCCAATTTAAGGTCAGTAAATGCTTTTCTTACTGGAGGATCAAAAGTTTCTTCAGTAATTGATGAGTCTCCTGCAAAATATGGATTATAGAAAGACGAAGGCTTCCTAATAATTTTCTTTGTGGGTTGTTCATCGAAAACACATGAAATAATTGTGGTCATTCTTGGCTGAAGATGCGCAACAATCCCTTTCCCATGCACAATCTCCAATTTCCCCAGTTCAATTCCTGACTTCGGATCTTTCAACTCATCTCCTAAGGAATAGATTAGGAAAACATCATCCTCTGTAACTCCGTCATCAGCCCCTTTATTTATTACTACTGTATGCTTATCGATTTGCGTAACAACTGTTGCTTCCATAATTTTATTGCCCATATCTAGTTTATTCCCCCTAATAATTGAGTGTATTTAATTTTATGTATGCCAGGACGAATGATTAACAAATCATATTGTTTTCTTTCAATTGCATTTGAAAAGATACTGTCTTCAGACAAATCTTCCTTTGGTAAAAATTCTACTTGGAAAAATCGGTTTCTATTTTGTATCTGTACTATTCCAATTCCTATATAAGTTTCAACATCTCTTTTTTCATCGTAATACGAGATAGTTGTTAATAAATCTTGTGATAACAAGTCACTATCTTCTACTATGAAAAGGGATTTTTCCTCGAGAAAATTGATTATTCTGGGTAATCTATATACTATCTCTTCTTTCCTTCCATTAAGAAAGGCATAGAATGCAACACAAATAATGAAAAAAACGATAATTTCTATAACTAGAAAATAAAAAGGAATCAGCTCATCTGGAGAAACTATCCAATATATAAAGCCTAAAGCAGCAGTGAGAATTAGTGCTATACTACTTGTTAAAACTTTATCAATATTTTTAAAGAATTTTTTACACATTATTAGTCTCTATTAGCAGTCTAGCACAGAGTATGAGTAAAATAAAAATAATTTTGCCTACAATGAATTATTCTATAAAATCCCTTCCGAGCAGATACCAGGGGTTGAACTCACCATCTTCGGTGAACGCATCCCATATCTTGTTCATCTGCCCTGCGGGGAGACCTGTGAACTCCATGAAGCCAAGACCAAGATTTACAGTCCTGTCCTTGATCCTCTTCGGCTTGCCACTCTTCATTGCACTCACAAGGCTCAATCCGTCAGAGATCAACGGGATGCCACTGTCACTGTAGAATCGGCCTCTCATGTAGTCTGAGACTTCCGGGCCAGCGATGGGGACCATTGAGACAATCTGTGCTGCAAAGTTGGTAAGCACCTCATTCCAGAAATCATCGTCATCGTCATCCCCATCCTTGAAGCCACCCTCCAGAGCAACAATGCCAGCAAGTGAGAGTCCAAGACCAATCACGTTCCTAATTACCTTATCAAGCATCTTATTCTTGAGCTGGTGAGGAATGTCATACATGATGTTCAGGTTCTTGTTGAGCTGGTTGGTGAACATCAAGAGGTACTTCAATGCGGTGCTGTTTGTCTCGTAGATTGCAGCAGAGTCCTTTGCAGTCCCTCCGGGTTGTGTATCATTGATCCATTTAGTAGCTTCCATTGCCGCCAATTCTGGGTCCATACCCTTTGCAATATTGTTTTGATAAGCACCGTACCAAAGGGTGTTTTTGATGATACCGTCAACAAACTGGATGGGAGTCATCCCGGCCTCACCAATCTTCTTCACAACCCTTCCGGGCTTTGTCTTCGCTTCCATCTGCATGAAGGAGTTGAAGTCAATCGACATGCCATGATTTCTCATCTGAGGAGACTTGTCATAGATGAACTCACAGGTACCTTTGTAATCGGTGGTCATGTGGGTAATCGCCTCAAAGAGCCGAATGGGGCCGAACTCCATTGCGAACAGGCCAAGAGCCGGAAGCTGCTTGAGAACGGTGAGCATGTTGAATCCGAGCCTTGCCACAACCAGATTGCTTCTGACCTTGTTGAGCAGGGTATCAGCATCCTCATAGATATGGCGCTTACGTGCAACCCGGTTCAGATAGTCCTGGAGTGAGGTTGCATAATCCTTCCCCACATTCATGGCGATGAGGTTGTAGACATCCCCTCCATTCTTGTTGAGGAGCCTGTTCACCTTATGGAAGTATTCTGCCCCTGCAATGTAATGCTCCTGTTTGGGGACCATCTTGCTCCAGATCGAGAATGCGTCAAGATTGAGCATGTAGTCTCCCCCGATTCTTTCTCTGGTATTGCTGTCGTCCGGCAATTCTTGCATTCGGAGGAACTGGTCTTCCATAAGGTCATCGATAGATTTGTTCATATCCACACGTACCAAGGGCCAGTAGTCTGCAATCATCCCAAGGCGCTTGTTCATGATCCTGTAGTAGACCTCATCGATTTCGCTCCACCTGCTTGCCATATCCTTCAGCATGTAGTTTGCAAAGGCCTTCTGGTCTGCACTGAGGCTGTCGATGACCTGCTGGACCTCGTTCACAAGCACATTCCCCTGGTCGTCCTTGATGAGGAGGAACTTGTTCCCATGAGGGGAGGTGAGCTTGGAATAAGCGTCCGGCTGCTTGGCGAAGATGTAGACACCCATCGCCTGTTGTACTGTGAGCTTCTTCGTTACGGTCTTCGCATTGGCATCCAGAGGATTGCTGTTGGACAGTACGATATGCTCCTTCAGAAGGTCGTTTTCCTTGATCTTGAGGCTCTTCATAACCTTGCGCATCTCACTGTAGCGTCTGAATTCCTCACGCTTCTCATCGTCAATGACACCTTCGATACCACGGTGGAACACACCGTTCTTGTCCTTCCCTCCAAGTATGTAGGGCTTGATGGTATTGCCTTCGGGGTCAATCTTGTTGATGAGCCTTGTCATAGTGAGGAAGTTTCTCTCAAAGAAGGAAAGCCCCTTGTTCTTTGCATCAGTGACCTCGTTCTCAAGAAGCTCTTTGCTCATATATGCCTTGCGTTCTGCATCGGTCTTGAACCAAGCACCACGAGTCGAATGGGCATAATCCCTGGCAACACCGAACACCTCTTTGTTGAGCTGGGCATCCCTTGCAGCCTTTTCGATTTTCGCCTCATTCCTCACTTCCTTTACGGCTTGGTGGATGGCGAACACGTCAGTAAGGTCCATCTCCTTCTCGATGTTCTTGGCATGGATTCCAGTAACATCAACAGTGAAGAATGGCTTGAGCGCATCAGGGATAGCGTCCGCTTTCAGGCCCTTGTCTGCGAAATGGAAAGTGAGGTCCTCTCCCTTCGTAGAGAAGAGTGCATCAATGGCCGTCTTCAGGTTGAACATGATTCTTCCATCGTTCGCATTGCTGTTGCTGTGTGCAATGGTCTTGATGGATGAAAGAGATTTCTCCAACTGACGCTGGGCCTTCAGATATTGGATTCTCTTGGCCTTCGTCTTGTTGAGCCTATCCATCATGCGGAAATTCTCATAATTCTTCGTGTTGGTCTTCTGGAGTTTTTTGTACTTCCTCTGCTGCTTGCCAAATTCATTCTCAAGATCATCGAATTTGCCCTGCACAGTATCTAGGTTGTCAATCGCTTGGTCGGCTTTCCCTTCAGCGTCCATGACTTCCATCTGGAGCTGTCCGATCTGGGCAGTGGTCTCTTCTACAAGTTTCTGAAGCACGTCCCCGGTTGCAAGGTTCTTGCGGATAAGCTCCTTGAGAACAGGATCGGTATTCTTATCCTCCATGAGGTTTCTGATTTCTTCGTTGCCGAACGCTTCCACTTCAAGGCCGTCATCGAGATAGGTCCCCTCTACTGCATCTTCATAGGAGAGCTGCTGAATCTCACCGATATACCCAAGGTATTTCCTACGTACTTCCCGGATTTCGAAGCGCAGGTCCTCCTTGATTTTTCTGACCATGTACCCGCTGAGAGTGCCGTCATAGTACGCCCTCATGAATTTTTCGTGTTCCCATCTGTTTCGGTAATATTCGTTTGCAGGGTCGTGATTGGCAAGGAGTACCTTCAAGACATCGGCCATGAAGTCTGGGTTGCTGAGTTTCGTGTAGAATATCTTGTCTGCTCTTGTCGGGCCTACAAACTTAGACTGCCACATGAGACGCTCGACAAACCGCTTGGAGTCTCCGACCTCCTCAAGCATCGAATCGGCCTTGTCCTTGTTCTGCTCCCCAAGCACCTTGAGTACCTGTTCAGCAGTGACTTCCGTATCTCCAGCATCGCCCATAGCCGTATCAAGAGCCTTGTTGAAGGCTTTGAATACGTCTGGGTCTTGCAGCATGATTCTGCGAAATTGGATTTCCCAATCCACGTCCGGGTCCCCGGCGTGCTGCATAAGGTCCCTGTCGGCAGGATATTCATTGTTGGCAAGCTGGCTTTTGATTTGGTCAAGGGAGACAGCGCTACTGATCTTGGCAAGTATCTGTGAAGAATCGAATGGGTCAGTCCCCAATTGGGTATTGTTCTCTTCAGCCGTACCGATTTTGCCGAGCGACTCCACCACACTCTCCGGGTCCCCGAATAGGTCCAGCTCCATCTGAGGTGCAGTAGCCTTTGTGTCTGCCTTTGCGGTCTCCTCAAGCTTGAAGTCGAAGAGCTTGTCGAATGCCTTGCGGGTCTCGTTGTCCAGCATCGGATTGAGCAGGTGAAGAAGCTCACGGATACCATCGCTGATCTTCTGGAAGATGGTCTTCAGACTGCTGTCTCTTACCTTCCCATCGATGAAATACTGCTCAAGGTCCTTTGCAAACGCTTCCTGGAAGTTGACACCAACCTTCCCACCATCTTGGGTGAGCTGGTCCTTGTAGATTTCCATGAAGGGCTTGAACTGATCGGTGTCCTTGATGACCTTCACCATCACATGGCCCATCTCATGGACAACGGTGAGAGGTGAGTAGCTACTGCCGATACCGATGGTATTCTTCCCCTTCTTTGGAATGGTAAGGCCAAAGAGAGTTGCTTCGTTTGCAGAATCACCAGTCTGAATCTCAATGCTTTTTTTGCCAGCCTGTGACTTGAGGAAACTCTGCTGATCCTTTGCAGTAAGGGCCACAAACGCCTCTGGAGTGAAGTGCTTGCCAAAGAATTCATCTGTAGTCATCCCAGCCACCTTTGAAGCCACAAAGGCAAAATAGGAAGAGGGAATGGCTGTATGATAAACCTCTGACTCAGACATGTTTGGGAACTGCTGCTTCATCACGTCATGGATTTTGGGAAGGAGGGTGTCATTAATGTACCTCTGCTCGGTATCAGTGGCTCCCTTGCGCTTCAGCGTTCTCTGGAAGTGGCTGTACTCACGCTTGACCACCTCTTCCGGCTTCATGGAAGGTTGGGGAGAGCGAAGCGGGGCTTCATCCCCCTCAAGCATGGTGGCTTCTTCTTGTAGACTCCTTCTGGTAATATTCTCTTCCGGCTTGGTCTCAATGAGAGGCTCAGTACCCGGTTCAGCGGGGGCTTGGATAGGCTCCATATCCTCTGGCAAGGTATAGAGGCCTTCGTTCTGCTGATGGAAGTCTTTGGTCTGGAATACGAGCTTGTGAGTGCCGTTGTCATTCTCACGGTCAATGACAATCTGCCCATCCTGCTCTTGGTATCCCTTCACGCTGTCAAACTTGAGAGAATAGGCCCTTGCCGCTTCCTGCATTGCCTCTGCATCGTCAAAGAGGACTACTCCATCCTTGTAGTCATATTGCATAGACCTTGCAAAATTCATTGCAGCACTCACAGAATCCTTGTTGAATTCGGCTTGGCTTCCAACAACCTCAACGTTCAGCGCTCTTGCACCATTCTTCTTCAGTGAGGCGGCTTGGACAGCGGCAGTCTCATCAACAGGCTTGTAGCTATCCCCGATCTTCATGACCTTGATGGGAGCGTCAACCTTGTCGATGTTCTTGTCTGCACTGACTTCCTTGTACTTGATTTCGCTCATATCAACAGTGACCGATTCATCAGTGGGCTTTGTGAACTTGTTTGCGTTACGCTTGGTCCCGGTATCGCTTCTCTTATATTCTGAGACAGCAGAGGAGAGAGGTGCAAGCAAACCACCGAACACCATACCCTTTGAGGTGGAGAGAGCGACCTGTTTCATTGAATCAACAATCTCTTCTCTGGTTTTTTCCTTGAAGAGGGTTCCTTTCTCTTGGTTGCTCTTGTCCATCTCGTAATTGGATACGAACATGCCGATGAACTCTTCCAAAGCCTCTTCGATGGATTCACCGACAATACCCTTGCCTACATAGTCAGTAAGTACCTTGCGCCCCCAATTCCTCACAGCACCGCTCTGGACAAGCTTCTTGACCGCCCCCTTGTTGAAGACGTTCTTCATTGCAGTCTCAGCAGAGGTCCCGATAACCTTTTCAAAGCCACTGGTAGCGAAGTTGAGAGCAGTCATCCCTGCCATCGTGAGGCCCCAAGCAGAGAGAATGTAGTCGTCATCAAGCTTGTTCCCAAGCTCGTCCTCTGCCTTGATAAGCTCCTTGACCACCGATCCTGCTTCCATCATACCGCTGTATGCGGCTCCAAGACCTCTAGCAGCAGCAAGGGAAGCTCCACCAGTGAAAGGGGCAAGCATTCCTCCGGCTGCATAGATACCGATAGTAGGAAGCGCAGAAGGGGCAAGCCTTGCGCTCTCTACAAGCAGGTCGGAAAAGATGCTCATGTCCTTGTAGTCATTTCTGTAGGAAGGAGGCTGGAGGCGCTCCTCCTCAATCAGCTCATGGATACGTGCCTTGAATTTGTCCGAGTCCTGACCTTCCCTTGCAGCAAGAAGCATCGCATTGCTGTAGTCCATCGATGTCTTCAGGTGCTTCGACTGTGCCTTGAAGGTGTTCCCAAACTCCGTGAAGATGTTGTTGGTGTCCAGCTTGTGGCCTGTGAACTTCTCTACGATCTGGGGAGCATTGCGCATAGCCTCGTTGAAGTTGATGGAAGGGAAGGCATCAGAGATGACGCTGGCAACCGAATAGGAGGCTTCTGCTGACCTGGGGTCCGGGTGGTTGCTGTAAATCTGGTGGATACCATCCTCAATCTCTTTCCACTTCTTCTCATCGTATTGTATGGTGAAATCGTACATTGCGTCTCCTATTTGGCCTGTGTCGCCCCATGCTTGCCTACCAGTCTATATCCAATGAAGTCTTCAATCGGCCTACTCAGTATCGAGCCGGATTCATAAGCCTGCTGGAGCTTGGGGAGGTCAACGAAGTATTCAACATTCGTGTAATACTCCTTCACCTCTTCCCCAAGGATGGAGTTCCACTCAAGGGCTTGTCGGTTCAGTGCATCAAGATATTGGGCCGAATTTTTTTCCATCCCCGCCTGTAAACCGCTGATATGCTCTTGGAGGGCCTTCACCACTGCCGGGACATTTGCCTGGAGTGTCCCATCATCATTCTTGATGACAAGTCCGTTCTGCTTGCTGAAGATGTCCCTGCGGTTCGGATTCATGCGGATAGACTTCCCAAAGGAATTCGTGAACTTCTTCTGGGCATCTTCCATCGCCTTGCTTGTGCTGGTAAGGGTGTGTCTCTGGTTGTTCTTGTCGAAGTAGTAGAATGAGGGGTCTGCCTTGTTGTTGCCGGGTTCATAGAAGAACCGAGTCTCACCGACTGATACCCCCATACCCGACTGTGTGAAGAATGGGGTCACATTCGCATCTTCACCGACAATTGAGACAAACTCTTCGCTGATCTGGCTGGCTCCCTTTCTCTGGATGTCAACAGACCACTTGGAAATGAGGCTGAGCTGCTCCCATCTTGCCCTGATACCCCCGGACTGCTTGTTCATAATCGACTTGATATCTGATTCACCTGCGTCTGCCGGAATGTCGATTCCAAGATACCTTGCCGCATCAAGGGCAACCGCATTTGCAATCTCGGTCTCAGAAGCTCCTCTTGAGGCCATGCCAAGATAGTATGCAGTCCTTGAAGTCTGGGATATCCCATCGTCATTTCCATTGGGATCGCTCAGATAATTCTCAAGCTCTTGCTGACCGAAGAAGATGGACTTGTTGGAGAATATCTTGTTGTAAGCACCGTAGATGTCCTTCTCCCCAGAGGAGAAGAGACCAGAGGAGCCGAACATCTGCGTGGTATCACCCTTGAGCATTTCCATCATATCCTTTGCCTTGTTTGCATAGGAGGTATCACGGAGATTGGTGTACACACGCTCGGCTATCAACTTCGGGTCAACGTAACCGCCGTTCGAATTGGAGAGGGCCATCTGGTATTCGCTAAAGAAAGCCGCCTTGTATCCTTCGATGGTCTTGTCGATTGCCATCGGGTCCATGTAGGTGCGATCATCGTTTGCATCGATGGTGTAGTTGTTGTCTTGCCTGACGTAATCCTCAAAGACCTTGAGGGCATCCTGGACTTTCTTGTATTCCGGCCCCTTGTAGATGGAGATATCCTCGGCCACACGCTTTGAATACTCGTCCATCGTGATCTCACCGCTTCTGACCATATCGTAGAGAACGCCGTCATAAGCGCTGTCATCGTAGACGAATTTTAGCATATCAAGCTTACTTATCGACTGTGGGTTGTTGTGCTTTGCAAAGTTGCCCATACCATTCGTCAGCTCTGCATGGACCTTTTTTGCAGATTCGGTGAACTGCTTCTTGATATCCTCATAGCTGGAACCGCTGGGAGCTGCTTTGCCGGAGGGGAGTGTACTGCCAATCATCTTGGTTTTTGCACTCTCCACGTTCGCTCTTGCAAGCTCCTCTGCGGTCAGCTCTTTCTCATCTGGATGGTTGTGCATGTACTCAAGCGTCCTCTGGAAGGAGGTATCAGGAATGGCAATTCCCATAGAGGCAATCAGCTCATCGGACATGTTCATTTCCTTCAGTGCGAGGTAGTACATGTCATCGGAAACTTCTGCCACCGCTTGCCTCTGTTGGTTGATGACTTCAGTATCCTCAAGCTGTGCAAGCTCTGAGGCGAAATCGATGGGGTCAAGGCCAGCATCAAGAAGCCGCTGTCTGCTCTGTCCGGGCATGATGGTCTCAGACTCCTCTACAAACGGCCTGTAGACCTCTTCCTCGAAAGTGGCTTGGTTGGTCACGCCCTTGATGGTAGAGGCGGTTGCAAGGGAATTATAGACGTTGAGATACTCACTCTCGGTGAGTTTGTTGCTCATGTCAGCAAGATTTGACAGTGCGTCTGCCCGGCTCATCGTTCCTTCAGTGTACTGTTTGACAAGCGACCCTGCGTCTGTGACTGCTTCAGTGGTGCTTTCCCCTTCCTTTGCAAACCCCTTTGCAGCATAGAGGGCTTGTTCATGCACCTTGGCCTCATTTGCCTTTGCAGTATCAAGCATCTGCTTGTAGACAGCATCACCTTCCTCAAGGCCATACTGTCTTGCAATCTCATCCACCTGCCCAGGAAGGATGGTGTTGTTGAGGTTCTCCTTGTTGAATACTTTCTGGGCGTTAGTAATCGACACGTTCTTTGCGTGCTGTTCCCAATCAAGGTAGAAATCGGGATTCTCCTCCTTGGTGAGGCCGTACTTTGCCCCAATCTCCTCAATCCTTGTCTTGGAGAGCGTCTTATTGTATTGCGAGAACGAGAGGTCCTTGTTTGCATTGGTCAGAGCTTGTTTGACAGCATCGTTCTTCATTGATTCCTTGTCAGAGAAGTACCCCTTGCCTTCGCTGATAAGACCGTTGGCAAAACCATCTCCAAGTACGGCACGATTTTGTTCAACTGCGTCATAGAATTCCTGCAATGACTGGTAATTGCCGGTTCGCAAGGCATTCTCAAGCTGGTCAGACTTGCCAAGGATATCGGAGTAGCTCATACCAGTATTTACGAACTGGCTGTAAGTATGACTGAGGTTGGCTTCCTGCAAAGCCCTTTGCTGGAGTGCAAGCCTCTGATCGTCACTGAGCAAGGTGGAGATGGTATCAAAGCGCTTCTGTTCCTCTGCCGTACCAGAGCCGTTTCGGAGGAAGCCACGCTTATACTCCTGCTCAAGGGAAAGCACTTCGCTCTGAAGGCCAAGCGTCTTGTGTGCAGTCTCCTGTTCGGCAACGTATCGTCTGAGGTGAGGGCTGTCCTTGAATGCCTCATCGTAAATCTTGGAGATTTCCCCGGAAGTCACCTTCTTGTTCCCATCAAGCAACATCTCTGACTTGAGGGTATTGATCTGCTCAGCAACCTTGCTTGTTACAATGTCTTTTGCAGCTCTGGTATTTCTGGTGACGAAATCTGCATACTTGTCGCTATAGCTTCTAAGAAGCTCTGCCTTCTTGGTATCGGAAAGAGGTTGTCCCCCATACGATTCACCTTCAAGGCTTGCTTCATAAGCTGCAAAATTCTTCTCAAAATCCCAATTATCCGCATTTTTCACTGAGAAAGTGGTGTCGAAAAGAACATTCAAGTCATTGTTCGGCAAGGTTTCTCTCAGGACATCGGTGCGGGTTCTTACGAAATCGGCTTGTGCTTCCTTGTTGTTCGGGTGCCGCTTTTGTGCGTAATACTCAAACCCGGCGACTGCCAACTCGAACTCACTGGCCCCATTCTCATACATCTCCTGCAATTTGGGAGACAGGGCAATATCCTGTGGTGCATCTGCCTCCGATCCGAATGTGGAGCCTTTTGCCGTTACGAATCCATCCGCAAGAGAGGGTTCCTTCTTTGCGGGTGCCTGCCCCTTTTCTGCGATCAGCCCATTGGACTTGAGGAAGCCGACAATATTGGGGCTGGTAGCAAGTGAGTTGCCACTATTCTCATTGTGAGTATTGGAGAGGCTGATGGTTTCCTGGGTATGCTGGGTATCCCACTTGCTCAAGGTTTTCACTCTTCTGGCGCTGAGGGTTTTCTTGAACTGCTTCTTCACCGTGTCATTGGTCTTGTAGGCGGTGACGTTGTTCTCGTAATACTGGTTGTACAGCTCGGTCAGCTTCGCTTCCCTTTCTTCCACTGGCGTATTCTGATACACATCATTCTCTGCCTTTGTAAGCGCAAGCTCGGCAGTAGTGTTCATATCCTCCAGATCATCCATCATTTTCGTCTGGTGAAGTTGCTGACCAATATTCAGAGCAGTATTGGCAACTGTCCCCACAATGGAATTCATTGCGTTTGCGCCAATGAGATAATCTTCTTTTACGTCCTGAGCCTTGTTTACACCTACATATGCCATAGAATCACCCCTTAAAACTCATCGTCTTCAAATTTGTCGAACGTTTCTTTGATATCACCTGTGTAGTCATCTGCACCGAACAATGAATTGAACCAATTAACTCCATCATTGGCCTTGTCTTTGTAATATTCATAGTCATTCTTGAAAGACTCCATTGAAGCTGACAGGTCTTCCTGCTTGGCATTGTAGGAACCCCATTCAATCAAGGCTTGTTCCTTCGCCTCTTCTGCTGAAATGTCAGCCTGTCTTCTGAGCTTTGAGGCTGTCTGAGAGGCTGTCATCTGGGTTTCTTTCATCCCAAACACCGTCTGAGTGTTTTGCGCATTGATGGAATTCAGCAATGACTCTTCGGCAAGCCGGTTCGCCTGTTCCTGTATGGTCTGAGAGTTGCTTCCAGTGCCTCTGTCGCTTCTGATCCCACTGGCCGCCTGTGAAGCAATGGCAGCGCCTTGGGATTGCTCTGCCTGTATTGCCTGTTGCAAGACTGAGAGAGCGTTCTGGTCTCCCTGCATTCCTGCAAGCATTCCCGCCTGTTGATTGCCAACCATCGAATTTTCCATCGACTGCTTCGCATCGTCAGAATATGCCTGGAGCTGTTTTGCAAAGGCTGTGTTGCCTTGGGAGAGACTCTCGATAAGTGATGAGGTATCAGCACCAGACCTGATCTTGTCAAGGAACGACTGTCCGTACCTTTGCTGAATGGTTGTATTGAACTGTTCCGCAGCAGACCTTTTCTGCCTCAGAAGCTCATTGTATTGCCTTACTGCATCATTGGCGCTCTCTGCGGAGGCGGCTCTATTGGCTTCTTTTTGAGAACCAGCACCCCACAAGCTTTGCCCGATACTTACGCTTGCACCAATCAAGGCTGATATTGTCACCGGGTCCATCAATTCACCTCCACATCATATGTCATCGCAAGGAGCGTCATGGGATCATCCCCTACCGACTGGATTCTGATCCTCAATTCCTTCATCGCACCGCCTGAGATTGGAATGCGATAATCGCCGTCCCCGACCTCAGAGGGGCTTGTCTGCATCTGGTTCTCAAGAACGCCTGTGCTGACCTTCCCGGTATCAAGACAACGCACCCACACCTCTCTTGCTTTCTTGGACTTGCCGATACTTGGTCCGCTTTCGGTATTCATGTCGAACCTGTTCCCGACCATGAGGGATACGTACTGCTTGTCACCCTCAATGGTCTCCGTATGCCTGTCGATGAAATACTCCGTCTCCTCGAAGTCAAACCGCTCCAAGAAGAAGTGGAGGCCTCTTTCAACGATTGCATAGAGCTTCTGGCCGTACTGGTCTTCCTTGACTGCAAGGCTTATGAAATTCCCATCAGTGGTCCACTTGGCCCATGCCTGTACACCGTACATCTTCTCGTAGACAAGCACTGCAATGGTACCGTCAGCTAGCACACAGAAGACCATCGGATTCGGGTCCTTGAGTGTCACCACCTGCATGACAACATCCTCAAGGATATGGTCTGCGGTGAAGGTCATGTCACTTGATGCGGAGCCGTTCTGCGTTCTTGCAAACTCCCTCAGCGTATTGCCGTTGGTCACGAAGAAGATGCCGTCATGGAGCGTCTGGGGAAGGCCCTCCATGCTCCCATAGGAAGACTGGAGAGAGGCACTTTGTTTGGTCGGGTCAATATCAAAGGGACACATCCACTCGTTTGCAGCAGTCCCGATGAAAATGTTGTCCATCCCCGCAATCCAGCGAATGGTGTCGTTGCGTCCGCTTGCAAGCTCAATTTCCATAGCGCACTTTGCAGAGATCACTTCCTCATCATCGGTTTTGGTCTCAATGAAGGCTTCCTTGTTGGAGAAGTCAATGATCTGATCCCCTTCGTCATTAGTGGTCATCGGCCACTCGTCTGGAGACTTGATGACTTCGGTCTCGACCTGGACTACATCGAAGGTGGTGAAATCACTGTGATTGTTGGAGCCACCGTAGGGAGGGCGGGACACCCATATCGTGTAAGGATTATTGATTGTCGATGCAAGCCAAATCCTGTTCTGACAGATTCCAATCACGCCCGGATAGTTGTTGGCCGTCTGGCCGAACATCGTGGTAGCGTCTTTGGTGATATTGAAATCAGTGAAGGAGAATGCGTTTGCACTGTACAAAAGGATCTTCTGCTTGTGATTCCTGTGGACCAGATAGAGCCTGTCATAATATTGCGCATACTGCACGCTCCAGACCTCGGATGAGGAATATGGTGTCTCGGCATAATCAAGGCCTGTGGAGGCGAATATGGCCGTCTCCAAGCCATTTGCAGAGTTTTTCCACACTCGGAGTTTCCCTTCGCTCAACTCAATGAGGAACGAAAGCCCGGAGCTGAGGGTGAAAGGAATGAGCCTGCCATCCTTGGATGTGCCGATATGCTTGAGAGGAGGCCTTCTGGTGATTCCTCCCTGTACGAGCGTGCGAAAATTCTGGAGGGTTTCGCAACCCTGCCAGTACATATCAAGGTCGAATCGCCCGCCAAGCTTGGGGCTTACCTCACCAAACACCCAATTGTTTACGAGGTGGTCCATCAAATCTCCCCTCTGATGATTGCGTCCCTCACTGCTTGGGTAGTAATCACAAGCTCACCTTCCCAAGGGTTAGAGGACTCATAGTTGGCTGGCCTGTTGTTGCTTCTGGTCTCGCTCTCTACGATGGAAGTGAGGGTGAGTTGATACATCTGTGCTGCAACACTCTGCGCTTGGCTCTGCGGGTCCAGCATGGGAGCTACATGGAGGGCAAGCTGATAGGCAACGAGAGCAAGGAAATCATTCGGGGCGGTGTAGTTTCCATCATCGTCCAGCTCAAGGTCATTCGGCATGTATTCAAGTTCAGGATTGTCCTCATTGCACCAGAGCTTGCCGAACCTGTATGCGTAGGATATGCGCTCGTCTGCGTTGATCCTGATTGCTCTGCTGAAGTCTGAAGGGACCGTGTAGCCGTACTGGTACTTCCCCCAAGAGACTGGATAGCCGTCAGAATCCTCTTGCACTTCAGTGAGGACAAGCATCTTCACGAGGAAAGGGAAGTCCCACGCCTTCAGACAATAGGAGACAACCTTGCCGTAATTCAGCTCAAGTAGGGTAAGCTCCTTCGTCTGGGTCTGGAGATCGCTGATCTTCATATCCAGGAGAGAGAGTGCAAGATTGTACAAAGCCAGCTTGTTCATAAGGCAACCTCGAAAATGAGAGAAATCCGTGGGCAGGAGGAACCCACGGAAAGTTTAGCTAGGCCCCTACCTCCGGGGTCGTCTTCATTCTTTTCTTCGGTCTCACTTCCACTTGAGGCACATTCTCATCAAAGGAAGCGGGAACAAATTTCGTCCCGGTGTACTCCTCCTCGGTGAGCAGGATATCTCCGGGGTTGTACAACTGGCCTCCCCTGTAAACAGAGGAGACACAGACGTACTTCTTGTGAAGAGAATCGATCACAGAGGTCTCACGAGGGCAAGAATCTTGCCAGCGGTGAATACCTCAACACCACCCACCAACTTCAGGCGCATGTGCCGACCTGCCTGTGCGGGAATGGAGAATCTGCGAATCAACTCATCCTTCTTGATGTCACCCTGCGCAAGGGCAAACTCAACCTCATTCTTCCAAACAGTCCCATCGGAACTGGACTGGAGAGTGATGGTGAGGGTGGCCCCATCAGCGGCAGAGTCAGCATCCTCCCAACCGATTACCTCAAGGGTATTCTCTTCGGGGAAATGCTGATTGTCCGACTCGTAGTCGAGGGTCCCTGCGGTTGCAGGGGTTCCACTCAGACCGAGACTTCCGGCATAGACAGCGGCGCTTGCCCCGGTTTCACCAACCATCGCAAGAGCAGCATCTTTCAGGTCAATGGGTTCACGCCCAAAGGTTCTTTTTCTTTCGTACAACATTCAGTCCCCCTTATGCCTGTACTCCACCATCAACGACATCTTCACCCGCATCCAGCATGGAATCACACTGACGAAGGACGAAGCGATCAAACCGAACGTCACCGATTGCGTTCACAGGAATTGCTCCCTGATAGGTGACAGGCTGAACCAGACCAGCGTAGTAGTCGTTCAGACCAGCGAGGACGGAACCGGGAGCGTAAATGCGCACACGGCTCTTGAACTGCTGAGGAAGCAGGGTGAAAGCCTTGAAGAGATTCTTTTTCAGCTGCGGCATCGAAGTACCCAATTTCGCGTCACTGGTATCGATGTTGGCGATACGAAGCGCTGCAAAGCGGTTCATGAGGCTCAAACCAGTGCTCATAAGGAACTGGGTGTCTCTCTGGAAGAACTTCTCCCCACCTTCCTCAATGACCTGCCACTGGCCCTTGGTGATCTGGATACCCTTGTTCGCCGCATAGCGGGGATAGAGCATGTTGGTAGCACCTGCACC
The DNA here is from genome assembly GCF_963667405.1 of uncultured Sphaerochaeta sp. Taxonomy (NCBI): domain Bacteria; kingdom Pseudomonadati; phylum Spirochaetota; class Spirochaetia; order Spirochaetales; family Sphaerochaetaceae; genus Sphaerochaeta; species uncultured Sphaerochaeta sp. The sequence continues at coordinate 884,401 of NZ_OY763408.1, forward strand.
CCAGATGACCATGAGAATCGAAGACATGGACTCATCGGTCTCACCGCCGTTGTCCAGAGTGATGAACTGCGGCTTGCTTCGGATATTGGCAAGGTCGGCAGCTTCGGTCACTTTGTTGAACCGGGGCATGATACCCTTGAACTGACCGGGCTTGGCACCACCGTAGATGAGGCAGGATTCAACATCCAGAGCCATCGAAGTCACGTGGTCCCGCTCATCCTCTGCATAAGCAGCTTCGGGATTGGGAGCAATCATGCCTTCTTTCTGACGTGCGGTTGCCCAAGACTCAATCATACCCAGATTGTCATTGAACAATTCCTTGTGGCCCTTGCTGGACTTACCACCCTGGTCGATTGCAACCCATTCGTTGGTCGGCAAGGAAGTCTTTCTCAAGCCCATGTGTTCCAGCATCCCGGTAGCCTCGGTGAACGAAGCATCGGAGAGCATGGTGGTGGTGCGGGTGATCTCATCGACCACGTTCGTAATGTCTGGTTTGCCAAGACCTTTGGTCAGCTCTGCCAGAGTCATGTATTCAAAAGCCATTTGCTATTTCCTTCTTACATTTGCCACGGATACTTTTCGCCTTCCCTCGAAAGGAAGGGCCCCGAAGACTTCTGACTTCCAACGGAAGAGTTGTTCGGGGGAGTATGCTCACTGATTGATTCCCCAAGCTCTGCAAGAATCTGTGCAACGAACGGATTGTTATGCGCCCCGGTCATCTTCAGTCCCTTGTCAAGCTCAGAGCCTTCCTTCACCAACTTGTCGTAGGCCCTCTTCATGGCGGCATTCTTCGCATCGTACTTGTCGCCCCAGCTCTCTTTCAGAGCGGATTCGCACATCTCCTTGCCATTCTTCATGAATGTCTCGATGTTGCCGTTCTGGTAGTCCACCAGTGCGTTGTAGATGGGTTCTGCCTTGTCCTGCGGGAGGCCAAGCGACTTGAGGGTTTCGGTCAGCTTTTTGGCGAGAATCCCACCAGCATCAGCACCCTCCACGAAAGTTTTCGTGAATTTGTAGTCAATCGCAGGAGGTGTCTCCTGTGATCCCTCTCCACCTTCTTGTGTGTCGGTTTTGCTTCCATCCAGAAGGCCTTTCAGAGCCTCACCCAAGCTGGAATACTTGGAAAGGTTCTCGTTGCCCTTCAATTCGTCAGGGAGCTGTGCCATCCACTTCTGAGCAGTGGGTTGCATGGTTGCAGGGGTAGCATCGGTCTGCTCACCATTGGGTTTCAAATCCGGCGTACTCTCCGGGTTCGGGTCCGCAGGAGTCTCAACATTCTGCTGTTCTCCATTAACGTGCATCTATATCTCCAATCGACCTACAGGAGGTCGTTTGTCACTTCGCCCGTCTCTTCAACGGTCGGTCTCAAGGCGAGAGGAAGCGAGAACAGGAAGTTCACCACCTCCACAATCACTTCTATGTCAAGAAATCCGAGTTCCTCCAACTTGCGGATTCCGTAATTCCTCAGTGGCAGCTCTTCGACATTTATCTCTCTGAAGGTCCCCAGATCGGTGAGAAGCCTAATAAGCTCAAGCCTTCCGTCTGGGGTGTTGTAGGCCTTCCTCACGGCATGGCGGTTAATCATGTCCTCGTTGGACAGCTTGGTATGATTGGTTATCATCAGTTCATACCCGCCGCATTATTGAGATTTCCCTGCCCGCCCATGTTCCGCTGGATTTCAGAAGCCTGTTGCATCTGCTGCATTTGCTGTTGCTGCTGTATCATCGCCTCCTTCTGCTTTCGCATCTGAGCCACATCTGCAAGCTCCCTCAGTACAGACTGCGGAAGCCCGGCGGCAATCATGGCCTTTCTCACAAAGAGGTCCATGTCGATGTTGTCAAAGGTGTTGGTAAGCTGCATTGCGTGGAGGTTCTGCATCCACTCAAGGGAAGCTTGGAGACCATCCTGCATGGCGAACATCTTCACATTCTTTGCAAGAGGTCCATCCAGCTCAATCTTCAGCAATGCGTTCTTGATTCTCAGCAGTTCTTTTGGAGGAGTAGGTATCCTTCGGCCCTTGGACATGATTCTGAACACCCGCTTAACGATGGGGTTGATCTTCATGTACTGGGTCGTACCGAGAATCGAAGCGAGGAGTGCAAGTTCCTCACTCTTGATTGCCTGTGTCTGGGTAGCGGTGAGTACCTTGTCCTGACGCATCAAAAAATTAAACAGATCATTGAAGAACAGTCGTCCGATCTTCTCCTCAAGCTCCTTGATTTCCTGACTGAGCCAACCAACGTCCTGTACGCTCTGAATCATCTGAGGTGTCTGTTCGCTGTTGCCTACATAGTTCCTTGCCCCCGGATTGAGGGAGAATCGCCCCTTCAGTGATTCGGGAACGGCCATAGGAGGATCGGCTACCTTCTGGATGGCTACAAGCTCGTCCTTGGACATGGAATTGAGCCTCTTCAGCTCCGGGAGGAACTTCATTACCAAGCCCTTGCCATAGACGCTGGAACCGTCTGGCTCGAACACATGGACTGCCACAGGGAAATCGTCATAGCCGGATTCCTCTACAATGCAATCCTGGGTTGGGTAGTAGGTCACTGCTGCATAGGGCTTCTCGGTGGTAATGAGAGCCTTGCCCTTGTCACTTCTGAGCTTCTTGCGAGGATAGATTGCAAGGATGAATTCATGCTCGGTATGCCCGGCATCGGTCTCCACCTCATTCCTCAAGTCTGGAGGGGTCTTTTCCCCGAACCTATCCAGAGCATCTGAAGCTGTCATGGTGAATCGGATGAAGATGGTATCGATCCTTCCACGAGAGTTTTTGTCAATCCAGAAGTCCCACGGAGCAATAGTCTCAAATACGCATTCTCCATGCTCAACATCGTCATAGACCCATTCAGCGCTTGTTCCCTGTACGGCAGCATCCTTGGTTGCAAGCTTGTCCAGGGGATAGAAATTAGTCTTGTTCAGCTCTGCGAACATCTGGTTCTCGCTGACCTCAAGGTAGTCGTTCGCACCGTAGATGGTGTCAGACTCCTCAAAGTCCTCACCGACCACAGTGAGCTTGAACCAACGCATGGAGGGAGTGATGAGATTACCGTGGTAGCCGTTGATGAACGTGTCGAAGGCAAGAATACCAGCGGTGTTATACAGCTTCACCGCCTTTATCGGACTATTCTCGTTGCTGAATTCATTCATCCTGTGCTGGACGTAAGCACAAGCCTCCCAACGGAGTGCTTCGGTCTTCTGACGAATGGTCTGAAGTCTGCTCCATTTGGCTGCAATGGCTTTCGCCAGCGGGTCATCACCCTGCTTTTTTATCGGCTCTCTTCGGCCAAGATAGTCCTTGGAACCATTGTCGAGACCAACTACTACAGTATTCATGACCACAGTCTAGAAAAATGAAACAAGTCGATGTTGTTGCGAGGTAACGAGACTATCAATCTATATTTCAATGATGTATTCTTTTTAAAAGTCCAGATATATATACTTCAGGTGTAGTTATAAAGGTTGGCAGTTATGAAAAATTTATCTTCTGATTTTTCAAAAAGAGCTGTAGATTTATCAAAATCTCCATTAGGTATAATTGCTTTGTTTATCGTCTTGGTTTATAGCATAGCAGGAATAGTTTTCGGTTTTAGCATAAATGAGTTAGTGGGCTCAGAGAGGCTCTTTTTATTATGTTTCATAGTTTTTTTTCCAGTATTGGTTTTGATTGCTTTTTTTGTTCTTGTAACGAAATTCCCCAATTGTTTGTATCCGCGTTCTGAATTTGATAGTGATGAAGGTTTCTATCGCTATCAAAATAATTTTGAGCGCAATTTGATTACTCAAAATAAAGCAATGACCATACAAATTGATAATAGTGAAAAGTTATTTATTGCCAATGAGCAGAAAACCTCCATAGCTGGGCTTCATGCACCCACAGAGATAAAAGACATGCCAACATCAGGTAACACAGAAAGTACTCCAAAAAAATCTAAAAAAAATGATATTGGAAATGAGTTTGCTTACATAGATGAAATTGCGCCTATGCCGCGTCAGAAGGCCCTTGGGGAGGTGCCACCAATAATTGATGGACCAGGGCAACGAATGGAGTTAGCGAGGAGAATTGCGTATGCAGAGAATCTAGTTTTTGAAGATTTGGAAAGAAAGTATAAAACGAGAATAAATAAACATATTGTGCTGAATTGTGGACCATTTGATTCTATAGGTGCAGATGGACATTTTATTGATAAGAAGACTGGTGATGATGTTATTGTCGAAATACGGTATTTCCAGGGAGATTTTTATAAAACTGTTATCGAAGAATGTATTCCACGAGCTTTGAAAAAATCTGAAGCTGATTTTTTTTCATATCCTCTTCCAATTATACTGTATGTAGTTGTTGATAGTATTGATAATGAACTGTTTGAAAAATATCAGAAAGAAATTGAGAAACACATTAAGTCATTCCCCAATTCTATGACATTAATTATTAACAGGGTTTCTGATTTGGAGAAAAAATCTAATCAGATTGGCTCATAAGAGACAGGAATTGCGTCCTCAAACCTCAACCCACGACCTTCAAGCATGGACCTTATCTGGTTCTCAACCGACACCGGGTCCGGGAACACCATCTGGGAACCTGTCTCCGTATCAGCGATCCTTGACAAAGAGTCCAGGGCATCATCATGAGCACAGAAAGGATAGGGGATGTACTCTTCCCGGATGAAGGATGACATCATGTCTTCCCTCATTCCCTCCCAGTTGTAGTGCCAGGCATCTTTACACAGCCAGATACGCCGTTCACGGAAAATTGGCTCAAGCGCATCTATTCTCTGTCCCTTCGCAGTGGTCGCCCCGACAGGATTGATTGCGAATCGATAGTTTCTCTGGTTCATGACGTACTGGATATGCTCGATATCAGATTGCATGGACACCTTCTCGTAGAACACGATCGGCTTGCGATTGCGGTAGGTGAATTGCTGTACCAACTGGAAGAGCATATTCGTCTTCCCAGTGAGGTCGAACTTGTCACGGATGAGGTCCAGGATATAGTAGTTTCGGTCAGCACCTAGTCCGATCACCCACATTGTGGTGTAGTCAGCCTTTTTGCTCTTGGTTCCAGCAGGGTCAACGATGATGTAGACATTGAGATTGGCAAGGCTTTGGCCGTCCCATATCTGGAGCCACTCCTGCTTGAAGCCCATTGTAGATGCTTGCTTGGGGTCGCACATCATTTGGGAGGCGAAAACGCCGCTACCCATTGCCTTCTTTTTCAGCTCAATGGTCTCACGATCATACAGGACAGGAACGCCCCTTTCATCCACACAGGGGTAGATACGAAGCTTGGCATAGCCGGATTCGATTATCCATTGATAGGTGTCTGCATAGTGGTAGCGAGTCCCGATGATACGAACACGAAGATTGCCGGATGAACCTGTATTGAGGGACATCTGCCACTGCTTCGTGGTCTTTGCAATCATTTCAGGGGAAGTGACAGAATCAGGCGTAACAACGTCATCGTAAATGAGCAGATTGTAGTGACCACCAGTACGCTGACCAATGACCAACCCAGACGCTTCAACAGTGTTTTCCTTCGCATTGGATTTCCTCTTTACACGGATACCGTCCTCAGACCAGATCATTTTCTGACGGTCCCCATTGGAGTCAATCCAGTAGGGTTTGGACACGTCATCGAAGAGAATGTCGGGGAACAGGTCTATGAGCTTGCGATTTCCTTCAAGGACAAGCTTGATTTGACGAAGAAACTTGGTGGCCGTAGAACTGGAGTATGAGTAGATACAGACCGTTATCTCCGGGTCCACCAAAATGTCCTGAACTGTTTTTAGGAAAGTAATTAGGGTCGATTTGTAGTGATCCCTTGCCCATATATCTATGTACCCATCCGGTTCTGCCTGGACCTCCATACAGCGCTCGTACAGCCAATCTCTGTAGTGGGGAATGCCGTTCTGGTCTGTGATATGGTCTATGTCAGTCCTGCCGAGGACGTAGGTAGCGAGGAAGAAGATGTCATTGCGACACATCATCCGCATCCACTCAGTCAAAGTCCCCTTTCGCTCTGCCTGAGCCATGAGGGACCTGATCTGTTGGTGATACTCAATCCTTGTCAATGCGAAGGCCTCTCAAGCACCTTGCAGTAGAGGGATCTCATTCCTTTGCCTTCTTGGGTTCGGGGATACCCTTGACCTCGATAGCCTTCTTCTTACTCTGCTCAAGGAAGAACTTGGTCTGCTCCTCAAGGTCTTCTGCAAGCTTCTGCTCAACAGGCTTCTCTTCTTTCTGTTTGTTGTCAGCCTCAGCCAGTCCGAGAATATTCACAAGCACCTTTGCAGCTTCAATCTGGTTCTTGAACGTGATGGGTACATCAACCAACTGCCCCTGCTTGGTCACAAACTGGCTGGACAACTCTCCGTTGAACATCTTGGTAAGGCGCTTCACGATGGCCTTGGAGTCAATCAGATTCTCTTCTGCAAGCTCTCTGCGCCGTCGCTCGATCTCTTCCTTTACCTTGGGAAGGTTGTAGAGTTTGGCTGCGCTGCTGGTCACTGTAGAGCGTTTTCCTTTGCCCTTGTAACCACATTTGAGCATAGCTTCACGCTTGTTCCCACACTTCATGTATTCATCGATGAACCGAAGCTGATATTGGGTAAGCTCGGTGAGATTAAGGTCCTTTTCTTCTTCCATCTCAGCCCTCCTGGAGTAACCATAAAGAAAATCCCCTCATGAGAAGGGGATGGAGGTAACGAGAGAAGAATTCAGATATTAAGCCAAAGGAAAAGAAAAATGGACTTTGGAACTAATTAAGCAAATCAAACCGCTTACAGTTCGTTGATCGGGAAAAACGCCGTAACATTTTAATATAATCATTTAGACACAGTTTATATGCGTGCTCAAGAATCGTAGTTATTGCAGAAACTATTTCTGGCTCATAATCAATTTGGAATTCCTCATAATCTGGAGGGCCGGGAAGATAGAAGGAAATCTCGTTTTCCTCAATGATATTTGCGATTAGTGATGTCTGACTCTCGACGACCTTAGGAATAAAGTTCTCTTCAAAATTGGTATTTTCTACGATTCTGTTATACAACTGAATACGTTGGACCAACAAATCTGCTAATAGATCTTCAGATAAATATGGTTCTTCTGAAAGGATGATCTCTTTCATCTCCCCAAATGCTGCAAACAACCAAGGAGTGTTCAACTGAGCCTCCTTTCTTTTTTTAGTAACGATATAATCAGCGAGGAAGAAAAGAAAAATCGATATTTCTACTCCGATTATTTCACTCTTTTTGGGATAGTATTCTTTGATTGAATTCACAATAATTACGTATATTTCAGCTGCTCTAGAAGTGACAATCTTTGGTGTATCCTTTGGAAGGAACAGATTTCTTAAAAATTTAATCATATAGCATAGTATATGTTTATCTAACCGAAACTTTCAAACAATATTCACTGGTAGAGGCACTATCCTACCGCGCGCCCCCAATCCATCCGCCGCCCCCCCTGCCCAATTTTGACCTCCCTCCCCCCTTTCCTCCAATATGCAATGAATATGCAAGAATAAGGCTATTATGCAATGCTTATGCAATATTGTCTGGTATAAACCCGGTAATTTGGCACACCTTATTGAATAAATATGCGCTTAAACTATGGTGTGTGTGAGGGAATTGCCTGTTAATTGAGCAGGTATCTGAGTACATTGGAATGGGGCTTATTGCTTATCCAATAAGGCTTTGATGGGCATTCAATGATCCTTGGTACTATACAATTGTGATGTGGTTTTTGTTGCTGAGTACCTGGTATTGGGTGTTGAATGACTGCATGACATGGTACTTGAATGGTATTGGGATAGGGGAGCATAGGCATGGTACTACCCCCCGCCCATATTCCCCATCCTGTTGCTTCCTAGATATGGTTCCTTGCATGGTTATGCAATTTGGCTTTTGTGCGACTATTGGATAGTCTTTTGATTATCCTTATATGCGAGAAAAAACCTTAAAGCTTCTTTTAGAGTACCTTGAATACTACCCCCATTTTGTTTCACTGTATCAAGATAATCTATGATATCACTATCTGTGCTTTTAAGCAAATTGATACCATAGAACACTTTGTTGTTTTTTTCCCATGTTTTTCTAAGCTCTTTATCCATCTTGTTACCTACCTCAAAAATATTTTTTTTAACTAATTCATTATAGCATATAGAGGTTTAACCATCAATTGGTTTAACCATAAAAATTCTTTCGTTTTATGTGGTTTAACCTATTGATTGTTTTTTGGGTTTCGTATACCTTCCAAGTGTGATGTGGTTAAACCACACACCAACTCACCTAGTGGGTTGCAACAAACAATCGGGGTACATACCCCTAGGAGCAATCGAATGAAAAACACCAACACCACCACCAACACCACTGAACTCGTAATTGACAAGAAAGAGCAAGCCAAGAAAGAAGCTGAAGCCAAGCGCCAAGCCATTGCCAACGCTCTTGCTCTCATCCAGAAAGAAGCCAACAACAATATTGAGCTTGTCACAAGCCAAGCCGGACACCTGCTTTCTTCCCTTGATTCTGTTTTGGCCAAAATTGCCGATGATGTCAAAAAAGCCGATGAAAAATCAGAGCTTTGGGCCTTGGATTTGACACCTGTCACGTTTACCAGAGACGGCAAGAAATACCAGTGGGTAGAGGTATCCGGCTTGGACCGAAACGCAAGAGTACAGATTGTAGACAAAGACAGCAAAGCCGAGGTTTTGGTGTCATCTGCAAAAGTTCGTTCTATGGAACAACAGGCCTATATTGACGCTCTTGTAGCGGCTGGAAAGGACCTTACAAAAGCCGTTGCCTTGCGCAAGGCCGTAGCGGGCAAGACCTTCAGACAGGTTTTCGCGAATGCACAAGCGCAAGAGAAAGCCCGCATTGAAAAGCGCTATGCAAAGATTGTCCCTCCGATGGCCGAGCAGAAAGAAGAGACCGAAAAAAAGCCTGTTGCACGGCTCATTAAGGCCTCCGAGAAAGCAAGCGCATAAGGTTTTTGCCTACCCTAGGCAGGCGCTTTGTAGGGGTTCAATTCCCCTACTAGGGTAAACGTTTTTTGACAGTCTGATTTGCCTTGCCATTTTTCCAGTCCATCACGCAACTCTGCGGGGTTGTCGGGCATACGAAAGGCATTCGGCTTTGGTCCTTGCGGGGAGCTTGGTTGGGTGTGTGGTTTGAAAAGTCGGGTTGTCCTTCTAGCAAGTGTGCTAGTCGTAGTTGTTTTCCATACACCAGAACCGGAAGTTTTAGGAATGGGGAATATTGACATCAGAATGACCTGTTAGCTTTGAGGAAACTCATCGGGTACGACAGGCGTTCGCAAGGGCCTTGCTGACGGCTGACCACTACTGAGCACGATACGACACCGAAAGGTGTGTAGACAGTGATAGGTAGAAAGGGGCAAGTCAGAAAAGTGTGAGGAGCACGAAGGCTACTATGTCCTGCATTGTGTGAGTGTGGGATACCAACCAAAGCGTTCAGGGAACGTGAGTAGGGGTTGAAAGGTCTACAGAGTGGGATAGCTGGGAACTTGCACGAAGCAAAAGCCTTCAGCACAAGACGGTCTGTATTCAGAAATATAAGTAAAGTCCAGAAATTATTACGTTTTAGCATTATGTACTTCCTTGCTGTCTTGCGGGATAGCAGGGAAGAATGGAACGCTTCAGCGTCAATTAGCAAGGAGAAAATCATGGAAACAAAGAGCGTAAAGATCCAAGGGCGTAAAGGGAAATGGGGCATTATTGAGACCGAAAAGGTGATGGGTTTGACGTTCGGAATGGCAGAGCATGAGGTGTATGGTGACGAGACCGATTTGCTGCTTTGCATCCTGGAGTCAGACGGAAACTGGAAAGAGCTTGATATATTGTGCGATGACCTTCACCGCTCCATCGAGGAATGGCTAGAGAACGCAGTCTGGAGCTATATCACCGACAAAGAATGGGAAGACAAGAACGGAAACTGAGCAACTAGTTTCAGCAGTGAGAATGTAGTAAATCCCCGGCAGTTTAGGCTGGGGAATTTTTATATCTAGGAGGCTCAATATGAGCATTTGGAGCATGGAGAACGGAGCGTTTTTGGATGAGTTTGATTCGCTGGAGACAGCAGTCAGCATGGGCGTGCCAGTGAAGGATTTGTACATCGTAGCAGGTGACGAATCGGGCTTTGAAGCAACAAGTGTCCAGTCATGGACCACGCAGCTCGTGTAAGGAGGTAAAGCATGAGAACCGCAGATATTTTCTTGGTCGATGGGAAGTACACCGACAGGTACAGATTGGAGCAGATTGATATTACACACTTCTACCAGAAGCTTGTGAACATGGATGGATCTGATGACAGGCCCGGTACGAAAGGGTTTATCCAGCACGTGGCACAGATAGGCAATAACAAGCCTTTCTATGATGCGGTGTGGGAGTGGCTACAGGGCAAGCGTGAATTGCAGAACGTTGGGTTTGAGGTGGCATGATGGGAGATAATCAGAAGCTTATGTATGACCTGCTTTGTACTCTCACCGGGGAGCAGGTGGCGCAGGTCCTCACAGACTGGCACGGATCGCAGTTGTTGGATGATGGATTTCTGTCACACCTGAAGAGCGAAGGCTACTTGGAGGAAGACTGATGGGAGAGCGATACGACCACCTGTACGAGCCGGAGACCATCATGGTCAAGCTGGAGATGCACGTCTTCGCCCGGAGCGGTGATTTTGTGATGGCCCAATACAACATGGACCCTTTCGATACCGAGGTGTTCATTTACAACACCAAGACCGACAAGTGCTACGGAAGATACAGCAGCATCGAGGACGATGAAGAGCTGACCGATGATTGGGACCAGCTCACAGGAGAAGAATCAGATGAGTGAAAAATTGAGCGTATATGAAGTTGTGACACAGAGAATCATTGAATTCATCGAGCAGAACAACGAGCTTCCCTGGAGGAAATCGTGGGCTACTGTTGAATCGGCACAGCAGAATTTCAAGAGCAGAAAGCCCTACCAAGGGATCAATGCGGTCCTCACAGGAATGAGCGGGTTTTCAAGCCCTCTCTGGATGACTTTCAAGCAGGTCAAAGAGATGGGCGGGAACGTCAAGAAAGGCGAGAAATCAACACCTCTAATCTTCTGGTCCTCTCTTGAAAAGAAGGTCAAGGACAGTGACGAGGATGAGGAAAAGACCAAGAAATTCGGCTTCTACCGACTGTATCACATCTTCAATGCACAGCAGATTGAGGGCATTGAATTCCCCGAAATCGTGAAGCCTGTCCAGAGTTTTGACCCGATTGAGGAGGCTGAAAAAGTCATTGCAAACATGCCGAAATGCCCTCCTATCAGAAGAGATGGTAACGGAGCATTCTACTCCCCGGTCTTTGATGTTGTGACGATTCCAGACACGTTTTTCACTCCAGAGGAATTGTACTCTGCACTCTTTCATGAGCTTGCACACAGCACAGGCCATCCCTCCAGGCTGAACAGGTTCAAGGAAGAAGGCGATGACCACAAGTTCGGAAGCCAAACCTACAGCAGAGAGGAATTGGTCGCTGAGATGTCATCAGCATTCGTACTCAACACGCTGGGTATTGCGAACGAGTCGACAGACAAGAATTCAGCAGCCTATGTTAAAAGCTGGCTCAGAGCGCTCAGGAATGACCCGCAGATGGTCGTTACTGCGGCAAGCAAAGCTGGCAAGGCAGCAAACTACATTATGAACAAGGAGGAAAGCCATGTGGTGGGAGACAAGTGATGATGTGCTGGATGTGATTGCATCCACAGGATCGATCGGCGGTACGAGAATGTAAAAGACGGCCATATTTCTATAGCCGCCTATAACCAGTGAAATAGCCCCCCTAGACAGCAAACCAAAGGGGGCTACCTTTAGGAGATTACCATGTTGGTAAGAAATCTGTCAAATGAAGAGCAGTTGTTGGTCATCGAGAGATTGGTGAAGGTCATGCAAAAAGACATGAGCGAGTACGAATCAGTTCAGAGTGCCATAGAGAATACGTTCGATTTGGACTTGGAAGAGTTCATGGAAGATATACAGGTCAGGGTTTGTGATGAGTGCGGCAAGATAATGACCGCAGGGTATTGCATTGGTGGGGGAGATGAGTATTACTGCTCCGATGATTGTCTTCGCAAGAATTACACCGATGAGGAATACAAGGCCCTTTGTGCTGGGCTTGACCCCTACGATGGGGATGATATGGAAAAGTTGAGAAATTTGTCTTTTGAGGAATTCCACGACATGGCTGGTGGAAGCGACACCTATTACACAGAATGGGAGATTTAAACTTGAAGCACAGAAAAGCAATTTCTTTGGATATGGACGTACTTGATGCTTCTGATGGAATGCTGTTTGCAAGAGTGCCCCAAGGTGAAGCCGTGGAAGATTTATACATGATTGTCCACGAGGTCAGCGGTGCTCTTGTATTCCAGGATACCAACAAGCAGGTAGTCGAGAGCATTTGGAACCGAAAAACAGGCAGAGCTATCGATGATTTTGGGATGGGACTACACCTCAAATACTGTCTGCGCCACAAGTTTTTCAAAGCCCTTACCTCCGAGTTTGGATACTGCAAAGATGAGGAGGAGCAGGTTGATTTGCTCATGTTGGTCGTGTCGGATCACATCAGGAAGAGCAGGAAAATGGTCTCTTATCTGAGAGACGAGATGAGCAAGCTGGGAATCCGCAAACTGGAGAAGCTGATAGTGTACAGCAACCTGTTTCTGAAAGACGAAACGTTGCCGCCCGAGACTGATACAGTACCGAAGGTGGAATGAAATGACAGATTTCGAAGACATCAAGCATTACTCATTTTTTGCCAGTTATCTGGTCAACAACGACAAGTCGGGACTGTCTGAGAAAGAGTTGAGAACAGCCGACAGGTTTGTTGAGGACATCAAGGAATTGTATGGGGAGTCAGCCTCCATAATCAGCGCTGATGATGACCATGAGTTCGCCTCTCCAGAGTGGGGAGGCCTCAAGGGTGATGTGATAACGTACCAAGTCCAGTACAACACGAATGAATTGCCCGGAGAGCATTGGGTTCTGGACAAGGACAGGCCTGAGCTGACTCAGAGCTACAGATGGTGAGGGAAACATGCCGAACAATGTGAAACATATCGTGAAATTCAAAGGTCCGAAGGATGATTTGGACAAGCTGCAATCGATGATGGTCTACACGTATGCCGGTGAAAACGATGGGACTCCCCAAGAGTTCTTCAGCAGACTTGTGCCGATGCCACAGGTGGTCCAGGAGACGCTTGGGATCAAGTCATACTCATTCACCCCCATCGACCAGCAAGCAATCGTCAGGAAGACCGCTGACAAGCAGATTGAGGCAATCCGCGAGGCTTTCGGAGCGGCCAGAATCAATGATGAAACAGTGGAGGAGTTTGCAAAGTCCATAAGCTGCTATATCCAGACAGGGCACTCAAACTGGTATCACTGGAGAAACGAGCATTGGGGTGTAAGCCACGAGCCGGAAGATTTCTTCATTGACAGGACTTCCAACACGCTTCTTGAGGTCATGTTCGAAACACTCTGGGCAACGCCGATTCCAATCTTCGAGGCTATCGCAAGGCAGTTCCCGAAGGTCGATATCGGTGGCTTCTACGCTGATGAAGATTATGGCTACAACTGCGGTCTGATTGTCGGAAAGAGCGGCACTATCGTGCAAATGAGAAGAGAGGAGGGAACGGATGGTGCAATTGACTTCTCCAACAAGATTTGGAACATGGAAGATGAGTTATCCACAAGTTATCCACAAGCTGAGTAACAAGTTATCTTATCTTTTATTCTTTAGGATGCTTATATTATATATTAAGCTTAATTATATATAATAAAGCTATTGGCTAATAAGCTTATTGGTCAATAATCAAAATTAAGCTTAATAGCCCAAGAGCCAATTAAGCTCTTTGGGCTAATTAAGCGCTAATAAGGCTATTTACCAAATAGTCTTTTGATGGGAAATTTCATGTTCGACAAACTCACCAATCATTCCAACGTAGTCATTATCGCACAAGGTGAGCAGATAACCGATTTCCATGATTTTCTTGTCATTGATGACAACAGAGTATTTGACATCAAACCCTCTTTCCTCCTCCCCTGTCATGAGCCATCGAGGAGAAACCTTGAAGTAGTCAGCAACCTTCATGAGAAGATCTGCCCTTGGTATGGTGTTTCTCTTCATGGACATCGAAATGAAGGACTGTGACAAATCCAGACGCTTTTGTAGTTCTGTCTGATTCATCTTGTGGACACTTAGCAATTCTTGGAGCCTATCCCAAAATGTCATATAGCTTTACCTCTTTATATGTAAGTATACAACCATTTCGCTTATCAGTGGTTGACAATAGTTACATATTTCACTAATGTCAAACACATCAGTGATTTTATGCTTTACATGCGTTAAGGAGTTTTCCCCATATGAGCACCATTCTCAGTTACACAATCGATGCAAAGGAATTTGACAGGCTTCGTGAGGTTGACCGCAAATTCTCTGACCTCACCAAACTCATTTATGCAAACGACCCCAAGTTCGTCACGGTTGCCATGATTGCCAATGCAAACGAAATCAGCAGACAAGACGCATTGAATCGTCCTTGGCTACTGCCCAACTTCGGGAAGGTTGACGAGACGTCGGATGTGAAGCGAAGGAAAAGGTTTTGGAGATTCGACGAATATCTGGATTGGGTTGGAATCCCGGAAATGGAAAGGATCAGAGAGTACAAGCAATCGGATGATTTTTAGCGGTGATGGTGCATCTGGGTTCGATTCCCGGACACCGCATCCCTTCCCTTCGGGAGGTTATCACTAGAAGCCACAAGGTTAATGTGGCGAGGAGAATTTCATGGAGCGTGAATACATCAAGCATTTGGAGAAGACGCTGGAAGAAACTCAAAAGATCTTGAAAGAAGCGGTTGAGAGGGTTGAGAGCATGAAATGGTCAAGAGACCACGCTCAAGAGGAGTTGGAAAAATACAAGCGCTATTGGCGTGAGGAAATGGCCGAGACCAAAAAGGTCAGAGAAGAGCTTGAAGCACAAAAAAAGGAGCAGGAAGTAGCCGCTTCCAACTCCTCCGATAACCTCAAGGAGGCAATCTGATGTTGATAACCAATAAATTTGGCTTACCCGAACCTTACTACAAAAGCTGTCTGAAAGACAATCATCCGAGATTTGGCTGGGACACTTTTTCGGTCACTGAGCTGATGAAGGGGACCAAAGACATCATTCTCACCAGACGGCATTGGGAGGAGCTGGAACAAGATTGTGTGGATATGATCTGGACAGTCTTCGGGACAGCCGTCCACAGCGTCATGGAGGGCCATGAGAGCGAGAACGAGCTTGCTGAGGAAAGGATCTCAATGCTGGTCCCTTGCGGCGAGTATGGCGACATTAGGGTGTCTGGTGGCTTTGACCTCTACAACGGCGATACCAAGATTATCACCGACTACAAGACCACTGGTGTTTTCTCCTATCAGATGAAACTCCAGGAAGGAACCGAGAGCCATTGGGCCAAGCAGCTTCGCATTTACTGGCTGATTCTTGCCAAGGCTGGCTTCCCGGTCAAGGGTGTTCGCAACACCGTCTTCCTCAAGGACTGGAGCAAGACCAATGCAAAGCGGGACCGTTCCTATCCTCAGAAGCCGATTCTGAACATCGACTACGATTTCAGCGAGGTTTTCAGAAGTGATGTTGCCGCTGATATGATGGCTGACCTTTTTGCGAAAATCCAAGAAATCCTCTACTACAAGGACAAGCCGGAGGAAGAAATTCCCGATTGTTCCGCTGAGGAGCGCTGGGAGCGTGGCGAATGCTGGGCAGTGATGAAGAAGGGTCGCAAGTCAGCAATCAAGCGCCACGACTCCCAATTCAGTGCAGACCAGCACGCCGAGAATCTTGGAGCAGGTCACTATGTCGAGCATCGGCCGGGTGTCCCTGTGAAGTGTGCCGATTACTGCACCTGTGCCGAAAAGTGTTCGTTCTACAAGAAGTACATGGCTTCGCTTGAGGAAGGCCGGAAAGAAGAGGAGACCATCAATGAGTAGCAATATTTACCAAGCAATGGCTGAAGTCATGAAGGATGTTGAGGCAATCGGCAAGGACCAGCAGAACAAGCAACAGGGCTTCAAATTCCGTGGCATTGATGATGTCTACAATGCGGTCCATCCAATCTTTGCCAAGCATGGTGTGTTCACCGTTCCTACCGTTCTCAGTGAGAGGACGGAGGAAAGGCAGACTAGAAGCGGTGGAAACCTCATCTACCGCATCCTTACCATGAAGTACACTTTCTTTGCCTCCGATGGGTCCAGCGTTGAAGCTGTGGTCATTGGTGAGGGAATGGACAGCGGTGACAAGGGAGCCAACAAGGGTATGGCAATCGCTCACAAGTATGCCCTCCTCCAGACGCTCTGCATTCCTACCGAGGATATGGTTGATCCCGATTCAGAGGTGCCGGAATCGAGTACCAGGAAGCCTGATACAGGAAGGCCTGTGCAGCAGAACAGACCAGAGCCTTCAAGGAAGCCGGAAGGCAAGCCGTATGACCCTGCAACGGCATCCCTGCCTCAAGTGGCAAGCACGACCAAGGCAATCATGACTGATGTTAACCCTATCGTAAGAGGAGTATTCACGGTCAAGCGTGGCTGGAACCAGATTGTGGACCTCTGCTCTGGTGACAAGGAATTTGCAAAGGGCCTGTTCGCTCAGTTCGGTGCTGATTCATCCGACAAGATAACCTACGAGATTTACTTGGATGTGTTCAAGGCAATCAAGTCTCCCGGTGGTGAGGCTGGCCCGGAGTCGTTCGAGGGAGACCCTCTGGATGATGTTCCGTTCGGGGCAATCGCATGAAGCTGACGTTCTTGGTCAACGGTGGGGACTTCCGAGTCCCTGCCGGATTCGAGAAGGAGTTTGAGGCAATCCTTGCCCAAGCTCTGAAAGGTGATGGGAACATCAAGGTCACAATCGAGCCAAATTACCAGCAGAGGACGCTGAAGGAGAATGCTTACCTTCATGTGCTTTGCAAGCGTTTGGCAGAGATGGCTGGGGGAACGGCTGAGGATATGAAAGAGATGGCAAAGGCTAAGGCTGTCTCACTTGGCTACCCGGTTGAGACCGATGAGGAAGGAAATCCTGTTATTGGGGAATACGGAATCAAGGGCATTCCATCCAGCCAAGCTAATGTTGGGGAATGCAAGCTACTGATCGAAGCCGTTCATATGCTGGCTTCGGAGAACGGTTACAGTCTGGAGGACTAGTTATGGCAGATATGTGTTCAATCATGATTACTGGAAGGCTGACTTCTGACAGCGAAATCAAATATGCAGGACAGACACCGATACTCAAGTTTTCGGTTGCGGTTGGCCGATACGACAAAGGCCAGACAACTTCATCCTTCTTCGATGTGGTGCAGTTCTCAAGGAACGCAGAGTCACTGGTCGGGAAGCTTACCAAGGGCAAGCCTGTTGTTGTCCGTGGCGAGATGAGGCAGGAATTCTGGAATGCCAACGATGGTTCCAAGAGAAGCCGTTGGGTGTTGATGGCAGACTCGTTTGGTGTCCAGCCTCTCTACATACAGCAAGATGAGCAACGCTACGGCGGAGCTACCACCCAAGACATGTATGGCGGTCCAATGGGTGAAGATGATGATTTGGATGATATTCCGTTCTAGGAGGATGTGATGGAAGTATTGTGCAGAAAATGTCCGAACAAATGCAAACAAGAGGGTCGGAAAGGAAAGGTGATGCGGTATTGCTCCGAAGCACCTGAGAATCACAGGATTTTGGAAGATTTTAGGAGTACCAAGAATGTCAGCAGCAAGAAATCCAAGAAAGCCAAAGCAACCAAATCTGTCCCCACAGAGAGCACGGACGTTGTATGGAATGCTTCCGATTGGCTCCAGGAACGCAATCTCAAGGCAGGAGCTTAGTAGGCTCTGGGACTTGGGCGACAGGGCGGTACGGCAGGTCATTGCTGAATTGAGGCAGATGGACTTTGGTGATGAATTCATCATCGTCTCCTACTCAGACGGCAAGGGATACTACCGTACCTCTGATATCGCTGAGATAGAGGCGTTCGCCGCAGAGATGAGGTCAAGGGCATTGCAAATCTTTGCTCCCCTCAAGAAGGCGAACAGGATCATTCGAGAGAACGGGTCACTGACCCTTGGGCTATAGGAGTTTTCATGCCGAGTGCGAGAGAGAAGGCGCTGACTGCATTCCAGAAATACCGAAGATACTTACTTGCTGATGGGAATGGTTACGCCACGTGCATATCGTGCGGCAAGGTTGGACATGTTTCCAAGATGGACGGAGGTCACTACGAAAGCCGGAAAAACAAGGCCACGGAGCTTGAGCCGGACAACGTATGGCCCCAATGCAAATATTGCAATGGTCCGCTGTCTGGGAACCACGTTGCGTATAGGAATCGTCTGATCTCACGCATCGGCATGGAACGTTTACAGCGATTGGAGAATATGGTCATGGCTTCCAAAGGCTCTGAGGAAGCGATGGAGAGCTTGTCTGAGGTGGATAGGAAAGCGATTACCACCAAGAAAAGGGACAAGGATTATCTGGAGATTGCAAAGCGATATGACAAGCTTGCAAAGGAACTGGAGAAGGAGAAGTTGATAAAAAATGCGTAAGATGTTTTTCTTCCGGCACTACATGACAGAGCTTCAGAACCCTAACATCGCCGCACTATTCAAGCGGCATGGTGCAAGGGGGTACGGATTGTACTGGTATCTTCTGGAGCGCCTCTACTCAAAAGATACCAACACTCTGACCTACAACAAGGACCTTGAGAAAGAGCTTGCAAAGGCTCTGAGAATGCCTTGCTGGAGGGTGAGGACGATAGTCAAGGACTTGGAGGTATTGAGGCTTGTGGAGATCACCTCAAGCGGTCTGCTCTCAAGCAGCAGGGTTGATTACGAGGTTAAGGAAGTGCGAGAGACGATGGCCAAGAAGCGGGGGTAGGCCACCCCCACCTTACCAAGAACGCTGATGAGGCAAGTCAAACGAGTGAATCACGCAAGCTAATAACAGCAAGTAAACGGAGTGAGCCAAAACCAAAGAAACAAGCAAGTTAATGGAGTGAATCATACCTTAGAAAAGAGCATCTGAAGTGAGTGAACCAAAATTGGAAAAAGAAGCACCGTTTGGAAGTGAACCATTAGGTAGTGACAAGAGCAAAGGCGAGAGTGAACCGATACGCCGAGATATACAGAATAGAAAAGTGAACCAAAAGAAAGGATAAGTGCGAATTCGTAGAGTGAGCCAACCAGAAGACGAGAACAGGTAATGAGAGCGAACCGATAGCCCGAATTGAGGCAACCAAGTACGAGTGAACCAATCTCAGTGAAAAGACCATTTATTCATAAGTGAACCGAAAACGGATACAAGAGCAAAAACGCAGAGTGAACCGAAAACAGATAGAAAAAGCATAAATCCAAAGTGAACCAACGGCCACGAGAAAAGCAAGCGCCGGGAGTGAGCCTGCAACCATAAGAAAATCAAAACAAATGAGCGGACCAATACAATAGAAGAACCAAGTGCATGAAGTGAACCAACAGCGACTACAAGAACAAGTGCCGGGAGTGAGCCAACAGCCACTACAAAAGCAAGTGCGGGGAGCGAACCAACATTAAGTGATGAGCATATATATTGAGTGAGCCGACACTGTGAACAACAGCAAAATTTTTAAGCGAACCATTTCTTGAGAATTCAAGCGTATATAACAAGTGGACCAATGAAAAAAGTACCAAAGCAGACCTGCAAGAGTGAACCAATCGGAGACGAGTTTTCCAATACAAATGAGTGGACCGTAATGAACGAAGAAAATCGAATTTAAAAAGTGAACCAAGGAGAGTAAAAATGTCTGAGTACGAAGTTAAGAGACAGAGAATCAAAGGAATCGTGAGAACCATCTATGACTACCAAGATATCAGGATCAAGATGGGAAACCGCCTGAGATTCAAGGCTGATGGGTCTGACCAGAAAGACAACGGAACGGCGATGATAATCAACAATGAGGACATCCCTTCCCTTGTAGATGCCTTCCAGGATTCGAAAGATACCGAGGAAGCATTGGTCAAGTCGCTGAAGAGAGAACTGAAGGGAATCAAGGTCTACGATGATTTCCTCAAGAACGTAAAGGGTGTCGGCCCCATGATGGCAGCAGTCATCATTGCCGAGTATGACATTCACAAGGCCCATACCATTTCCGCAATGAACCAGTTCACTGGCCTCAATCCGGGAATGGTGTATGGAAGGAAGAAGTCTGGAGATAATATTGTTGTCACCGATACGCTCATCAAGGGCGACAAGCTCACCGCTGGCTTCCTCTCACCGTACAATGTGAGGCTTCGGACAAAGATGATCGGCGTTCTTGCCCCATCTTTCATCAAGAGCAAATCACCGTATTCCAAATTCTATTACGACTACAAGGAGAGGCTGAAGAATAAGGAGACCATGATTGAGGGTAGGGACAAGGCTTGGAACGAGACAAGCGACCTGCACCGTCACAACGCAGCAATGAGGTACATGATTAAATGCTTCATCCGGGACCTGTATTACGTCTGGAGAGAGAGCGAAGGCCTTCCTACCAGATGCCCCTACGAAGAAGAGTACCTTGGACGCAAACACCATATTTATGAAGGAGAGATAGCATGAAAAAGCCATGTCAATATTGTGAGTTGGGAGATGATTCAAAGTCTCTTCATTGTGAGATTGGGAGCGGAGAAGCCTTCGTGGAAAGAGGATATATCTACGTGAATCTTGGTTCGGTTGATGCTCAGTTTAGTATTAGGTATTGCCCGAATTGCGGAAGAGAGCTTGATATACCTGGAGATAATTCATGAAAAGCTTTGAATCAATGAGAGATTCGCTGAGTAAGAAGTCAGAAGAACCAAGTGGCAGGGAGGCCTCATGTCAATAAAGTTGCCGATCATCGCAGGGGTTCAAGACACTCCCGGCATTGAAGCTATGATTTTTGCAATCGATGTGAGAAATGAAAGCCAGGTTGAGGTGTATTTCCATCCGAAGCGTGTGGGCAGGGTTCAATACTTCAACGACAAGAATCTTATCCTCAGCAAGCACAATTTCTGTGTCTGCATGAGTTTTGATGCTCTTCGTGACGTACTGAGCGGAACGCAGATTACTGTAGATGGATATATAGATGAAATGGAGTAGCAAATGGGTGTAGATTATCTTGCAAAGATGCTCATGGAAGAAGTGGAAGCGTTGAAGCCAAAGGCCGAGGCTTATGACAAAATGATGGCAGAAGGCAATCGGAAGGTCTTTGTAGTTACAAGCGGTGGCTATGAAGACTTCTCAATAGAAGCTGTGTTCTCAAGCGAGGAGAAGGCGAAGGAGTATTGCGATATCAACAATGTCGGCCTTCCCTATCCCAACTATCACTACTCTGATTATCTCATTGATGATTATGTGGTGAAGTATCCAGTAATTTATGAGGTTGGGTACAGGCCGAAGTATGCTGAAGATGATCCAAGGAGAATGGAATTCTACCGGGTTGACGAATATTCAGACGAATACATTGATGAATTTGGTGTGTTTGGTTGCTGTGTCGAATACAACAAGAACTTCTCTGTCATGAAAGAGGAAGTGCTTAGAAAGTATTGGGCATTCACCAAACAGCAGAAGGAAAATGAGTGATGGGCTGGACACTTGTGTCTGAAGGGCTTCCTGTTGGGAGGAAGCCTACCTACCCACCTCCGTTCTGCAATAGGTACTACGACAAGTATCTGGTGACAAATGGTTGTGGGGATGTATTCTTCGCATTCTATGTGGAGAGGTATGGTGAATGGATGTTCGTGAATCCGTTCAATCACAATGAGATCAAAAATGTTTATGCTTGGATTGACGGAAATCTAGCACCAACCAAATTGACCGAGGCAACAGAATGACAATCAAGCAGCTACAGAACAAATGCTTTGGACACGCACTCTCTCACGGCTTCCTCCACAAGAATATGAACATAGCGGAGATGCTGTGCGAAGTCCACGGAGAGGTAAGCGAGGCTCTCACTGCATTGCAGAGCAAGAGGAGGGCAGATCTAAGGAGTTACGAGAAGACATTCTCCGATGAGCGTTTCGCATGTTATGTGAAAGATTCTCTGGAAGATGAGCTTGCTGACATTGTTATGAGGGTCGCTACACTCTGCGGTTATCTTGAGATAGACCTAGAGAAGCATATCGCCTACAAAATCGAATTCAACAAGAATCGTGGGTATCTCCACGGAAAGTATCAAATGCCAAGCCTGTCGTAAGATGGGCTTAATCTACATCAGAGAGGTGCTATAGGTTGCATCATGCAATCCCCGTAGTCGCATATGAGAAAAAGGAAACCTTTATCTTTGAGTCGATTGCGGATGCCGCCATTGCGTATGGCGTGAACAAGAAAATCATTGTTGACCGTATCAATGATGGGTGTACCCTCAAAGATGGATACACCACCCTGGATTGGTATTCCAGTGAATCTGAGACGGTGGAAGAGCTGAAGGAGATGAGGCAATACATCCCTGTAGGCTGATTATCCTGATCTGACAAAATACAACAAGAGCAGCGGCATGTCATGATTTTCTCATGGCAGCCTTTTTTCATAAATTTTGACCGTATACTCCCCAATTCATACATGTGTGTATTATATGTAAGGCAACAATCAAGCTATTTGTATGGCCCATAGCATTGATGCCATATTATAGTATTGGTAGACCAAAATCTGGGGGAGCGATTTGGACAAACAAGCGAAATGCAACCAGCAATTATTCAATACCCGCATTTCACGCAAGTGGATGGAAGCAGATGAACAGGCAAGAGAGCTTGAAAGCAAGGATGGCCAGGATCGGATTATCCTGCTGGCTGATGATGATGTATATTCCATACTTACATTGGGCGAATGCTACAAAGCCTTTTCACATTACGAAGATGAAGCAGCTAAGGAAATCCACATCGAGGAAGCATTCTACAATGCACAGGATGGGATGCCAATGTATGCCTTCTTCGATCTGATTCTATCCGTGAGAAACGGTAGTTCAGATTATTTCAACAGGGCATACACCATGATGAAGGCCAAGTATTTTGATATCACTGAAGCCGAGAGAGACATGGATCGGGAAATTGGAACGATGCTAAGGGCCAAATTTCATCCATGCTCCGACTTGTTGTACTTGACGCACTACCTGAAGGAGCATTGGGAGAAATTTGGAAGACCATTCATTTGGGACTAGATGATGTTGCTTAGGCGATCACGAAGACCTTGAAGTTGTTCGAGTCTTCGTTTCCCGTCTCTGTGGTCATAACCTTGTCGATATTTTGTGTGACCCATAAGTTCTTCAATCTGGCTTTTCTCAACTTCGCCCGCAATCATTGTTTGGAAAGTATGGCGTAGACAGTATTGGGTTCGTCCCTTGAGGTCTATGCCTGCTTTCGTAGCAAAAGAATTGAAGTGTTTATTTGAAGTAAAAACTGATAAATAGCCACCATCAATCATAAACAAATATTCTTGATCTTTTGGCATTCTTGCTATGTGTTTGTCTAAAATCCTGCAACACTGGTCAGAAAGCAGACCGATTTTTGATTTCATGCCTTTGTCAGTCGTTTTGATTCGCTTGACTACTTCTTTTGTGAAACTATTTACAGATTGGGAAGTATAGATTCCCTTGAGTTCAGGGTAGTAGTTTGATCTTGTCAACCCAGCAATTTCCCCTGGCCTAAAACCTGTACATTTCATGATAAGGAAATAACTAGCCCACATGAGGCCTCCCCAAACCCAAATAGCTGTGTTGTCAAATTCTGGAAACATTATTGCCATTTCTTCTTCTGTGAAAGGCTGTCTCGGATTCGACTCCTCCGAAATTTTGTCAACTTTCTCGCACGGATTTGATTCGATTAGGCCTAAGTTGACAGCTTCTTTCATGATGTATGACATGCACATGAGAACTTTGTTTTTTGAGTTGGACGCCATCTGCTTTCCGCTTGCAGCTCTCCTCATAGAAATGAACCATTCATCAATCATGATATGGTCAATATTTCTCAAATAGACGTTGCTGAAAGTTGGCAAGATATAATTGCGGAGTCTTCCATCCATTGTGTAGTAATAATACTCGTTGTATCGACGGTTCTTTCTTTCGTTTTTTGCTCTGTATGACCTTTCGTCAGTTCTGGTGTAAAAACCTTCAGAGAATTCCCCAAAAGTAATATCCTTGCTCTTCCTCTCCCTAAGCTGGCATCGAGCCCAATACGTCGCATTCAATTCATCGGAGTAGCCTGTTGATATCCAGGAATCTGATCCCTTGAATTGTACTTGAATGTTTCGTCCTTTCCTTCTGATTAATCTGAAGTCTTTGTGTTCTGCTTGTTGCAGATAGTCTCCAGTGTTTCTTAGCTGGGCTTCAGCCCATTTGATTGCATCTTCTTTGGTATGGCAACCAGAAGAGACCCACTTTTCAGTCCCATCGAAAAAAACCTGAACACATCGCCCAATGTCATTAAGTTAAGAACGGCAAGCTGAATAAGAAAGAAGCTATCAATGAAGAAACCAACGTTTCTGACTTGATAGCTTTCATTTTCAGTTCCGAAGTTATTATTAGGGGCATGATGATCCGAGCCTGCGAACATTTGGAATTGTGCGAGGCATGGGTTTCCGCTAGAATGTAACAAGTCAAGCTGCTCTGTAGATGAACGGGATAAAAGAACGGTGTTCGAGAATTCGGGAAAATGCTCTGTCGTTCCTTACCGGTTGAATGGTCATCGTGAGCTCCTTGACTATTTTCTTGATCGTGATAGTCGGGTCCCTTCCCGAGGCGTACAGTCTCAGTGTCTTGGACAGGTCGGAATAGCTGACCTTGTACAGGAGCTTGCGGTTTTTTATCCTACGGGACAGACTCCTGCCGAAAGCGACCAGTACCGATGTGCAGATGTTGTGGAAGATCATCGAAAGGATTATTTCACCAATGGCTGCAACCTTCTTCCTGGTGTTGCTGAATGACGAACAGTCATCATACTTCAATTGGCGCAAGGTGGTCTCCACGCCCCATCTCAAATGATACAACTCCTTGAGGTCGGCCATCGAGAACTCCGACTGAGGCAGGCTGGTCAGCAGGACCTCATACGAGGTTTCGGAAAGTTGCAGTCTGACGAGCCTGAAAGAATACTCGAAGAAATCGATAATGAGCGGACGGCTCTTCAGGACCTTCCCCAAAGGGTTCCTTGTTGCAGGGATGAACTCGTTGATCACGTTCTGTGGGACATAAATATAGTCAGGATAAATTGCTGGGTTCCTGTGCACGGTAGAGCATCGGGTGTATTTCCTGGTGACAACAGTATCCATCAGACCGTCCTCACCTACCATGTTCCGGTACCTTTGGCTGATGCCTGGGGAGTTGAGGTCTTTTGCCCGGATGCAAAAATGGAACCCCAGAGAGGACACCCACATCATGAGCCTATAGCTCTCGTACCCCCTGTCGCAGGTGATGATGCTCGGCAAGGGACTGGGGCATCCAGCCATCCGCTCGACCATCTGTTCGCAGGCCTGTATCTCATGCATGTCCTTGTGGTCCTGGATGACGTAGTCCAGGAAATACCCATCGGGTACGGCAGTGAGGACATTGAGATGAAGCTGGTTGCAGACCTTTCCGTTCGGATTATTGGTCATGTGCAGCAACGTACCCGCATCATCCTTGTTCGGGTGGATGCTGATGGCGGAACCATCGCAGGCCACCAGCAGATACTTGTTCTTGATCAGCGTGAACGGCACATCAGTATCCTTGAAATGGTCGAACAGGGCCCGATATGCCTGTACGCCCAGCTTGTCACGATGCTGGATGTATGCTGACGCTGAGGGCCTGTCAGGACCGACACCGAAGTAATGCCTCAGGTTCTCCTTCATGCAGCTTCCGGGAGAAAGCAAGCCGAGCTTGACAACATCACTGAAAGATTGACGCCTGAACCGGGTGAAATCGGCTTTGGGATTGCTGAAATGCATCCGGAAATCATCAGGGTCAAGGTCCAATCTGGCGACGGATTTAGCGATTTTGTTTTCTAGATAATTCCTCATGATATAATTGTTTACCTCTATTTAATTATATCATATCTATATTATTTTGATACTATAAAATGTACAAAAAAGAAGGCAACACATAGCCGAAGCCACATATTGCCTTGCTGTTTTGGTCTCACAAGAATGTCATTTTGCTAACTTAATGACATTGACACATCGCCCCTGTCTTTGGGTGATTCGATACTTTGCTTTTTTAGTTTCCATGCCCGAATTATGGGTAAAAACTTAACGTTTGTAAACCCAAAAAATGCACACTTACGTACACTTGTACGCAGGTGTGCATTTTTAAATGCTTATGCTTTAATATTATATGAAAAAATATTTTGCCGAAAGCGGGGCTTGAACCCGCACGCCCTTGCGAGCAAGGGATTTTAAGTCCCTTGTGTCTACCAATTCCACCATTTCGGCTGTTGTTTATCGTTCTTCTGTTTCCACCGTACGCGGCAATACCGCTGCATCGGTCTTGATGGGGATGAGACGCTTGATGAAGGGTTGCACCCCAACATAGGTCTTCTGGAACTCGTCCTCACTCTCCTTGAGTGCAGCCTGCCAGGCAGCGCCAAAACCAGGGCTGTTGATCGTCAGTCTATCAACGGCAAGCTGGTACACATGCAATCGGGCGACTTCCTTTCTTCCCGGTTTCTGGGAGTAGGTGCTGAGGCTGATCCTGAGATTCTCATTCTGCTTTTTCAGATCCTCGTTCTGTTCCTTGAGCTTGGAGAGACCTTCGCTTTCCAGGTCCATGCGATCGGTCAGCATCCGCTTCAGCCGTTCGGACTCCTGTTTGACAGCAAGCATTTCCTTATGGCGCTTGACGGACATGATTACCACGAGCACGATGGCCAATACGACACCGACTCCAAGTCCAATCAGAAAGTTTTGCATGCGAATCTCCTCATCACAGCCAAAAAATACTGTAAGCAGGTGCTTTTGTCAAAGGTTATCACCGGTTGTGCGCATTTATCGGCATTTTCGTACGCTTCCTGGCAGTATGTACACTTGATTCTCTCATAACCCCGAACGGGAATAATCGTATCGGGTGTTGCTTCATTGTTATAAATTTGCCCGAACGGGAAAATTGAAGAAATACTGAGAAAATTGCCTTGCTATTCCCGAACGGGAAAGTAAGATGTTGTCATGAGTAGGATAGAAACAAGCAGTGATATCGGAAAGCTCGTGTGCTCAAAGAGAAAGGAACTCGGACTCACCCAAAAGGAAGCAGCTGGGCTTTGTGGGGTAGGTGTGCGTTTCTGGTCTGAATTGGAACGAGGGAAGAGCTCTCTTCATCTGGGAAAGGTCCTCTTGGTACTTACGCGTTTGGGGCTGGAAATACAGGTGGAGGGACGAGTATGACACTGGTTGTGTCCCAGAACAATCGAAGGGTAGGCCTTCTGGTCGGTACAGCCGATCGGGGCGTGGTTTTCTTGTATGATCCTCACTATCTTGCCGATCCCAACGCAAGGGCAATTTCTCACTCTCTCCCACTCCAGGAGCAAGAATTCTCCTCCAAGCAGTGTCTGCCTTTTTTCTCAGGCCTCCTTCCTGATGGGGAGATGAGGCGCAGAATCAGTGAATACCTCCATCTTGCTGAATCAAGCACCTTGAGGTTGCTTGAAGCTTTGGGAAGGGAGTGTGCCGGCTCGCTGGTTTTGCAGGATGAAGTGGATCCAGAACCCAACTATTCCGTACAGGGAACATACAGAAAAGTGGAGGAGGATAAGCTTGCAGAAATGATTCGGCACATGGATGTTCGGCCGTTGCTTCTTGGTGCAAAAGGTCTTTCCCTCGCCGGAGCCCAACAAAAGATAGCGCTTGCCCGATTTTCCGGTGATTGGCATGTACCCTTGGATGGGGCTGCCTCAAGTCATATCCTCAAGCCTTCAAAGGCTCCTTTCCAGGATTTGGCTGTGAATGAATACCTCTGCATGCAGTTGGCAAAGATGTGTGCACTCCCTGTTGCAGATACAGAGCTTGTGATGGTGGAGGACATCCCGGTCTTTGTCACCGAGCGGTATGATCGAAGGAGGGTGAGCGAGGATCCCCCGGTGATCGAGCGTATGCATCAGGAGGATGCTTGCCAAGCGCTTGGCATCATGCCTGACCGGAAGTATGAGGAAGACGGTGGCCCCGGCTTGGGGCAACTTGCATCCTTGATGCAAAAGCTCTCTGCGACTCCCATCCTTGGGTTGCAGAAACTGTTGCATCTGGCCATCTTCAACTTCCTTATCGGCAATTGTGACGCCCACGCGAAGAATATCTCGTTTGTGTATGATGGGGAGAACCCATCTGGAACACTAGCCCCTTTTTATGACCTTGTGAGTACCCGTTGCTATGCACAGCTTTCTCCAAAGCTTTCCATGAGAATAGGGGGCGAGTATCGTATCGATTCCATTCGAAAGGAACACTTCCTGAAGCTTGCCCAGGAGCTTGGGGTAGGCAAGCGGTATATGCTTTCCCTGTTGGAAGAGATGTCCGGGCACGTGAGGCAGGGATTCGAAGCGCTTGCGGCTTCCCCTGATGCAGGACGCTGGGGACCCTTGCTCTCCCTGTTGAGGCAACAGACCGAAGGACGGATGCAGCAGATTCGGTTCTGAGTACAGACAAAACAGGCTGGCAAATTTGCCAGCCTGCCCTTTCGAGTGAGTTCCGTTATTTCTCGAACCGTTTGATCACCGCTTCCTTGCTGTTCTCGATCGCCTCGGGGATCGAAACCTTGCCGGTGAATACCGCCATATCCTTGAAACCGCTTCCGGTGAACAGGACGCACACATCGACATCGGATCCGAAGCGCTCTGCAAGCATCGTATGGTCTGCTTTCAGTGCTGCCCATGCGCAGGCGGCGGCAGGCTCTACGAAGATGCCAGCTTCCTTTGCAAGCTCAAGCTGAGCTTCAAGGATCTCGCTGTCGTCAACCTCGGTTGCCCATCCTTCGCTCTCATGGATGTACCTGACAGCCATTCTGCCGTTGGCAGGGCTTTCGACACTGATTGAGTCGGCACGGGTCGTGGCCTTTTCAAGGTTGGAGAAATCCCCAGTCTTCCATGCGCGGCTGATTGCATTGCTCTGTTTGCTCTGTGCACATACGATATGGGGAATCTTGTCGATGAGTCCTGCCATCTTCAGGTCATAGAAGCCCTTGTAGACTCCGGCGTAGATGCATCCATCACCCACCGAAACATAGACCACATCAGGAACCTTGCGACCCAACTGTTCGAACAACTCGATGGAGATGCTCTTCTTTCCTTCAATGGTCATCGGATTGTACGCAGTATTGCGGTTGATACCGCCGAACTGCTTGGTGTATGCGATGGAGAGCGCAAATGCGTCGTCATAGGAGCCTTTGACCGGAACGACGGTAGCCCCATAGAGCACACTCTGCATCAGCTTGTTCACCGGTGCGGTTGCCGGGACGAAGAGGATGATCTCCAGGCCGTAGGCGGCACCGGCACAGCTCATGGCTGCCCCCGCATTGCCCGTGGATGCAAGCGCGATACGATTCTGCTTGTGGGCAATCGCCTGGGCAGCGATCAACTGGCTTGCACGGTCCTTGAAGGAGCCGGAGGGCAGGGCGCTGTCCAATTTGCAGGAGATGTTCTTCAGCCCATACTTCTCTGCAAGCCGCTTGGGCCTGGCTATCGGGGTTCCTCCCACCGGATAGACATCCTTGTCAGGAACCTGATAGGGGAAGAAGTCGTACATGGTGACATGTTCCTGTTCCTTCAGCTTGGCAAGATCTTCCTCGTTGAGTTTGACGATGACATTTCCCAGTGGGAAAGCGGTCCCGTCATTTTTCTGTGCACAACTGGGGCACTGGTAAAACACTTCATCAGTCTCATACACCTGATGGCAATCGCAACACTCGTAAATAAACCTCATAGTTCCTCCGATTCAAAGAAAATGCCGGACCCAAGGCCCGGCATTTGCATTCTCAGTTGGCTTATTTTGCCAGAACTTCCTTGTTGAACGCTTCAATCATAGCATCGATTTGTTCAGCGTAGGCAGGAATCTGCTTCCAATAGTTCTTGTCATACCACTGGGCGTTGATCTCTTCGTACGTCTTGCCCTGCTGCTCAACCCAAGTGTAGTACTTGAGGTTGTGCACCCTGAGCCGTTCATAGTAGGAGAGCTCAAGAGCTCCATCAATGGTCTGGTGGTGGAAGCAACCGGCGAGAGCGCGCACTGCTGCGTACTCGTCGAAAGCGCCCTGGATCTCAGTCTGCTCTTTCAGGCGGGATGTGTACATCTCTGAACTGTCGGTCAGGACAGTGAGCACCACATCATCCTCACTCAGCTCGTAGTACTTGGCCATCTTGATGGCTGCAAGCACGTTGCCGATACCGCTGATGCCGTACAGGGGAAGGGTAGCGATGGCTTCATCGCTTACACCCATCTTCTTCAGGTACTCGATACCGGCAGGTTCATTGAAGAGACGGTAGATGTCCATGCAGTCCTGGTCGTCAACAGCGATGACCATATCGGTATTCCGTACGTTGTGTACCCAGGGCACATGCTTGTCACCGATGCCTTCAATGCGGTGTCCGCCGAAACCGTTGCGCAGCAAGGTGGGGCACTGCAGAGCTTCGGCAGCGCCGATCTTGATCTGTGGGAAGTGTTCCTTCAGCGCATCACCAGCAGCGAGTGTTCCACCCGAACCGGTTGCGGAGACATAGCCACACACGTTCTCGGCTGCGACTTGCTCATCCTTGAGGATTTCGAGCAGAGCTGCACCGGTTACCGTGTAATGCCACAGGTAGTTGCCGAACTGGTCGAACTGGTTGAAGATGACAATGTGCTGACCGCGCTCTGCATCGAGCTCATGGCACTTGTCAAAGATTTCCTTGACGTTTGATTCGCAACCGGGGGTGGCGATGACTTCGCCTGCGACGGTCTTCAGCCAGTTGAAGCGCTCCTGGCTCATCTCCTCGGGAAGGATGGCGATGGACTGGCAGCCAAGCAGTGAGGAGTTGTATGCACCACCACGGCAGTAGTTGCCGGTGGAGGGCCACACAGCCTGCTGGTTCACTGAGTCAAAGTTGCCGGAAACCAGAGCCGGAGCAAGACAACCATAGGTTGCGCCTACCTTATGGGCACCGGTGGGGAACCACTTGCCGACCAGACACAGGATCCTTGCCTTGATGCCGGTAAGTTCACGGGGAACCTCAACATAGTTGACACCACCAAAGGTGCCGCCCTGCTTGGTGGGCTCGTTCTTCCAGGTAATCCTGAAAAGATTGACGGGATCGACATCCCACAGCCCTACGTGGCTGAGCTTTTCCTTGATATCATCAGGTACGGTAGAAGGATCCACCATCTGCTTGAAAGTAGGAAGCAGGATTCCCTTTTCCTTACAGCGTTGGATGTTCTTTGCGCGCACTTCCTCATTGACATTCAGATTGATCAACATGTCTATTTCCTCCGTGGTGATACTGTGTTGCTTTTTCAGATTAGTCAAGTATACCGTAAAGAAGTAAAATGTAAAGCGATAATTCGTGAAAGTTGAATTTTTAGAAAATAATTTGCGTTAAGTAGTAGTATAATACAATTAATTTATCGGAAAGTACGTTTTGTGAATGAAAGCATTCTTGCATTCGGTCTGGAGAATGCGCCTGTAGACCAATGCAATTTGTTGCGAAATGTTGCATTTTTTATTGACTTCTCTTCAATCTGCATTAGAATGAATATGGTCGGGCCTCCGCCCGGCGACACCTTTTGAAGGAGTGAGTATGGGAGACATCATGCGCCCAGTTCCCTTCTCGGAACTTATCAGTCGTATCGTCGGTGAATACCGTAACCATCATGCAATTTTCGGCATCGCCGAAGAACAGTTCTACCAGGACGCAGGCAAGCACAGCCTCAGCGTTTTCAACCAAAGTTGCTCAACACCCGTGGGACCGGCAGCCGGCCCCCATACCCAGTTGGCACAGAACATCATTGCCAGCTATCTCGTCGGAGGCAGGTTCATCGAACTGAAGACTGTCCAGGTCATGGATACTCTGGAGATCGAGAAGCCCTGCATCGATGCCCGTGACGAGGCATACAACGTAGAGTGGTCCACCGAGTTCACCCTTCCCAAGGCTTGGGATGAGTATGCCAAGGCTTGGATCATCCTGCACGTGCTCGAGGCAGCAATGCACAAGGGCAAGTTTGAGAAGCCTTCCTTTATCTTCAATATGTCTGTCGGGTACAACCTCGAAGGCATCAAGACAGCGAAGATGCAGCAGTACATCGATTCCATGATTGATGCACGCAAGGATGAGCGGTTCAACGAGTATCTCAAGGAACTTGAGGCAATGCTCGACGAAGGGCTCTTCGAAGGTACTCCCTGGGAAGGCCTCGAGAAGAAGCTGAAGGGCATCAGCACCAAGATCAGTGCAAACATCAGCCCTTCGACCACCTTGAGCACCATGCATGGCTGTCCTCCGAAAGAGATCGAGGCCATCTGCACCTACATGCTCACCGAAAAGAAGGTCGATACATTCGTCAAGCTCAATCCCACCCTGCTCGGCTTCGATGCAGTGCGCAAGATCCTTGATGACCTCGGTTTCGATTACATCACCCTTACCCGTGAGAACTTTGAGCATGACCTGCAGTATACGGATGCCATTGCCATGCTTCACCGCCTGGTGGACCTTGCCAAGAAAGAGGGCAGGGGCTTCGGCGTCAAGCTCACCAATACCTTGGGCTCGGTGAATGACCAGGGCGTGCTTCCCGGCAACGAGATGTACATGTCCGGTCGTTCCCTGCTTCCCATCTCCACGACGGTTGCAACCCTGCTGAGCAAGGAGTTTGGCGGAAAGCTTCCCATCTCCTACAGTGGTGGCGCTACCGCATTCACCGTCAAGGACCTCTTTGAAAGCGGCATCCGCCCCATCACCTTGGCCACCGACATGCTCAAGCCCGGTGGGTACACCCGCCTCAAGCAGATGGTGGAAATCCTGAACACCAGCAAGGCCTGGTCGATGGACGGCATCGATGTGAAGAAGGTTGAGAAACTCTCCGAGACTTCACGCACCACCGACTTTGAGGTGACCGGCAAGGAGTTCCGTGGGGAAGATACGATCAAGATCGGGGAAAAACTTCCGCTCTTCGATTGTTATGTCGCCCCCTGCCAGGTAGCTTGTCCGATTCATCAGGATGTTCCTGAGTACGTACAGCTGGTCGGCCAGGGTCGCTATGGTGAAGCTCTCGCCCTCATTTATGACAAGAACGCCCTTCCTGCCATCACCGGCCACATCTGTGACCACCAGTGCCAGCTCCATTGCACCCGTATGGATTATGAGGGTGCCGTGCATATCCGTGACTTGAAGCGCATTGCCGTGGAGAACGGTTTTGATGAGTACAAGAGCATGTGGGAAGGTCCCACCGATAAGACGGATGTGAAAGCCGCTGTCATCGGTGCAGGTCCTGCAGGTCTGAGTGCTGCCTACTTCCTCGCCCGTGCAGGGTTCGACACTTCTGTCTTCGAGCGTGAGGAGAGTGCCGGTGGTGTGGTTCGCCATGTCATACCCGGTTTCCGTCTCCCGGTTGAGGCAATTGAGAGCGATGTTGAGTTCATCAAGGCACACGGCGTACAGTTCAACTTTGGGGTTGAGACCGAGAAGATGACCGTAGAAGCACTGCGCAATGCAGGCTATTCCTACATCTTCTATGCCATCGGCAGCGAAGTGGACAACGACATCCCCTTGGTGGGAGACCGCAGCCGGGTACGGCCCTCGCTCTCCTTCCTCGCTTCCTTCCGCAAGGATCCCTCCACACTTTCGCTGGGCAAGAACGTAGTGGTTGTCGGTGGTGGAAACACTGCAATGGACAGCGCCCGCGCAGCCCTGCGCATTCCCGGTGTAGAAAAGGTTTCTGTCATCTACCGCAGAACCGAGAACGAGATGCCTGCCGACCTTGAGGAGTACGGACTCGCAAGGAAGGAGCACATTGACTTCATCTTCCTGGCCAATCCTGAACGCTTTGACGGCAATGTCCTTACCGTGCGCAAGATGGCCCTTGGTGAAAAGGATTCCAGTGGCAGAAGACGACCCGTTGCAACCGACGAGACCTTCACCCTTGAGGCAGACACCATGATCACCGCCATCGGTGAGCATGCAGATACCGAGAAGCTCACCTGGTACGGCGTACCGGTGAATGAGAAGGGCTGGCCCATCTCCAACGAAGAGACCAAGGAATCGAAGATGGAGAATGTGTACGTCATCGGTGATGCCCAGAGCGGGCCTTCCACCGTCGTACGCTGTATCGCCAGCGCAAGAAGTGCAGTGGAAGCAGCCATCGACAAGGTTCTTGGCCCTGAGGAGGACGAGGAAGAAGGGTGTGGTTGCGGTCATGACCATGACGAGGATCACGAATGCACCTGTGAAGATGGTTGTGACTGTGATGATGACGATGATGAGGAGATGACGGACGAGGAACGTGTCGAGCTGGAGAAAGACGAGAACGAATTCTTCGCTGAAGTGGCTGACAAGAAGCGTATGATTCTTCCCTCAAAGAAATTTGGGGACAAGGAATTCGCTGCAACTGAAGCTGCACGCTGTCTTGAATGTTCCTACCTGTGCAACAAGTGTGTCGATGTATGCCCGAACCGGGCAAACGTTGCCATTGATGTACGCAATACCGGCGTTTTTTCCGATCCTTTCCAGATTCTTCACCTTGATGCCTACTGCAACGAATGCGGCAACTGTGAGACCTTCTGTCCCTATGATGGTGGTCCGTACCGCAAGAAGTTCACCTTGTTCAGCCTCAAGGAAGACTTTGAGAACTCTGAGAACAGCGGCTTCTATGCAGAGGGTGAGGACATCCTGATCCGTCTTGACGGCAAGATCTACAACTGCTCGATGGATGCTGATGGGATCCTGACCGGGGATGAGGAAGGAGTCACCGACGAAGTGGCTGCTTTGATCGGGGAAGTGTATACCTCATACAGCTACCTGCTTGGGTACGTTGAAGCGTAAGGGAGAAAGCCATGGCTACTACAGTTATTACCCATGTACGGGTGATGCAGACCCAGATGCCGTTTTCCGTAGAGGAAGATGTCGATATTGTCATCACCGATGATGTCATCAAGGCAGTGGGCAAGGGAGCAGCTGAACAAGTCCAGGCCGACAAGGTGATTGACGGCCGGGGCAAGACAGTGATCCCGGGCAATGTCTGTGCACACCATCACTACTATTCCGGTCTTTCACGGGGCATGCTGATTTCAGCCGGCCCCCAGAATGACTTCATCCAGGTACTCAAGGAGTGGTGGTGGCGCCTGGATCGTGGGCTGGATGAGGAAGCTTGTTATTACAGCTCTCTCATCTGCTCGCTTGATGCAATCGCCAGCGGCACGACCACCTGCATTGACCATCATGCCAGCCCTGCCTACATCAAGGGCTCGCTCGATACCATTGCCAAGGGCATGGAAGAGATTGGGGTGCGTGGCTCGACTTGCTATGAGGTCACCGACCGCAATGGTGGCATGAGCGAGGTTGAGGCCGGGGTGGAGGAGAACCTTCGCTTTGCGATGGCATCCAAGAGCCGGACGCTCGTCAAGGGAATGATCGGTGGGCATGCCCCCTTCACCATTCCCGATGAAGGTTTGCGCCTGATGTCCGAGGCAATGAAAGAGAGTGGGGCAGGCATGCACCTGCATGTGGCTGAGGACAAGTATGATGTGGTCCATAGCCATCACAAGTACCACCTCGACATTGTCGACCGGCTGGAGAAGTTCGGCCTCTTGACCGACAACTCGCTGTTGGTGCACGGCCTCTGGCTCAACGAGGCTGAGATCGAGAAGCTCAATGCCCACGATTGTTTCTTCGCCCACAATGGACGCAGCAACATGAACAACAATGTCGGGTACTGCCAGAATATCCAGAAGGTGAAGAATCTGGTCATCGGCACCGATGGGTGCGGTGGCAACATGTTCGAGGAGCTCAAGCTTGCCTTCTTCAAGCACAAGGACCAGGGTGGTTCCTGGTGGCCGAGCAACTATGTCTCAGCACTGAACCGAGGCAACCAGCTGGTGGAAAAGTACTTTGACGGAAAGTTCGGCAAGGTGGAAGCCGGCTACAAGGCCGACCTCACCATCTGCGACTACCATGCACCGACCCCGCTCGTAGCTGACAACGCCGCAAGTCATTTTGTCTGGGGTATGAGCAGCAATTGTGTGGAAAGTGTCATGGTCAACGGCAAACTGGTGATGGAAAACCACCAGTTCCCGGGACTTGATGTTGAGCGTATCTACGCTGAGGCGGCCAAGGTTGCCAAGCGCGTATGGGAAAAAGTGGACAAAATCGCTCCGTAACTACGGGCGATGACGATGCATATGACCAGACGGTCAAAGGGGAATAGCAAGATGACAATTCAGGAACAGATCAGGGCCAAGGCCGCCGAGTACCGTGATTACACGGCTCTCAATCTCTCGAAAATGGTGCAGACCAAGAGCTACAGCTCCCAGGAAGAGGATGTCTGCCGCCTCATCGTCACCCTCTGCGAAGAGGCCGGATTTGATGAAGTGTACATTGATGGACTTGGTTCGGTGATCGGGCGTGTGGGCAACGGGCCCAAGAAGCTCGCATTCGATGCTCACATTGATACAGTGGAAGTCGGAAACCTCAAGAACTGGGATTTCGATCCGTTCAGTGGGGAGATCAAGGACGGCAAGGTTTTTGGACGCGGAACTTCCGACCAGAAGGGTGGTGCTGCATCCATGATCACCGCCGGACGCATTCTCAAGGAACTGTGCTACGGTGGTGAGTACACCGTGTACTTCACCTTCACCGTCATGGAAGAAGACTGCGACGGCATGTGCTGGAAGTACCTGATCGAGGAAGAGAACTTCCGCCCCGATCTGGTGGTTTCCACCGAGCCGACCAGCTGCCGCCTCTATCGTGGTCACCGCGGCCGCATGGAGATCCGCGTGATCCTCAAGGGCATTTCCTGCCACGGCAGTGCTCCCGAGCGCGGTGTCAGTGCAGCCTACAAGGCAGCAAAGGCAGCTCTCGCCATTGAGCAGCTGAACAAGGACCTGCAGCCGGATGAAGAGAAGTTCCTCGGAAAGGGAACCATCACTGTCAGCCAGATGGACGTCAAGGGCCCCAGCCAGTGTGCTGTCGCCGACTATGCCATGATTTACTGTGACCGCCGCCTGACCTGGGGTGAGGATGCAGATCTGGCCATCAGCCAGGTTCGTGAGTACATCTCCAAGGCAACCGGTGACGATCCCGATTCCATCGTGGTCGAGATGCCCAACTACGAGAAGATCGGCTGGACCAAGAAGCCCTACTCGCAGGAACTCTACTTCCCCACCTGGAAGATCGATGCCGATCATCCGTTGGTAGAAGCTGGTGTTGCCGGTCATGAGGCTCTGTTTGGCAAGAAGCCGGTAGTCGACAAGTGGACCTTCTCCACCAACCTGGTGGCAACCACCGGCAGGCACAAGATTCCCGCAATCGGGTTCGGCCCTGGCGATGAAGCCCAGGCACACGCACCGAACGAGATCAACCGTGTCGATGACCTGGAGATCTGCGCTGCATTCTACGCCATGCTTCCGTACTCGTTGGAGAAGTAAGCCAACCGGTACAAAGCTTTGCTTGGATATGCTACACTACAGCCACAGGGCTTTCGCCTTGTGGCTGTTTAAGGCTTCCCTTCCTTTATGTATGCAAATACATAATGGATGGGATGTGTGGGATACAGGCTGGGAAAGGGGCTCTTCCCTGTACATCCACACCACGAACGAAGACACCAAGGCAATGACGGCGACCCCCTTTCGCCTCTGCCTTCCTTGCGGAACAGCCCGCATGCCGTACCCATGTATTGCAGGACAGCTGCTGAGCAGCCATCATTTTTGAAGACACTTTGCATCCTGCAGAATAAGGAGATATGAAGGCATGAGTTCCTCGCTTCTCTTACAGAACATATACTGCCTCCAACCGACATTCGACGGGCCCCAATACCATGGTGCCGACCTTCTGATCGTCGGAAACAAGGTTGAGGCGATTGCCCCGAACGGGGGCTTGCGTGCAGCCGGCAAGGTCCGCACCATCGACTGCTCACGTCACGTGGTCATTCCGGGTTTGGTGAACACCCACCACCATTTCTATCAGACACTGACACGCAACCATCCGGCGGTTCAGAACGCCAAGCTCTTTGATTGGCTGAAATTCCTCTATGATGTCTGGAAATATGTTGATGAGGATGCCGTATATTATTCTTCCATGCTTGCCATGGCTGAGCTTATGAAGACCGGTTGTACCCTTACCACTGACCACCACTACCTCTATCCCCGTTCCTTCAAAGGGGATCTGATGGGGCTGCAGTTCGAGGCTGCCGATACCTTGGGTATGCGATTCAGCCCGACCCGCGGCTCTATGAGCCTGAGCAAGAAGGACGGAGGACTTCCTCCCGACAGCGTTGTTCAAACCGAAGACGAAATCCTGAGCGACAGTGAACGCTGCATCAAGACCTATCATGACAGCGCTCCCGACGCCATGCACAAGATAGCACTTGCTCCCTGTTCCCCCTTCAGTGTCACCAAGGAACTGATGCGGGATACCGCAGCACTCGCAAGAAAGTATGGGGTGCGTCTGCATACCCACCTCTGTGAAACCTATGATGAGGCGGATTTCTGCCAGTCCATGTATGGGATGCGCCCGGTGGAGCTGATGCAGGAGTGCAATCTCATCGGCTCTGATGTGTGGTATGCCCATGGCATCCATTTCAACGATGAGGAACTGAAGGTGCTCAAAGAGACCGGTTCCCACATCGCCCACTGCCCCAGTTCGAACATGCGCCTTGGAAGCGGCATCTGCCGTGTCAAGGAGATGAAGGAGATGGGCATCAATGTTGCCTTGGCCGTCGATGGAAGTGCCAGCAATGACAGTTCCGATATGCTTGCCGAAGTGCGGCAGGCCCTGCTGTTGCAGCGGGTCCGGTATGGTGCGGATGCACTGACTGCCAACGAGGCCTTCTCCATTGCCACCGAGAACGGAGCGAAGCTGCTCAACTTCTCCCAAGTCGGTCGGCTTGAGAAGGGCTGGGCTGCCGATCTTGCCATCTTCGACGTCTCGACGCTGCCGTATGCAGGGAGCCAGAGCGATCCGGTTGCAAGTCTGCTCTTCTGTGGTACCAACCACAACACCGATTATACGATCATCAACGGAAAAGTCGTGGTCGACCACGGCCAGTTGGTCGGCTTTGATGAACAGGAGCTTGCCGACAAGGCGAATGCCATCAGCAAGCGCATGCTTGAGAAAGCAGAAAGACAGGAGGCTGTATGATACAGGAATATGTCGTAGCAACCGATACCGAAGATGCGCTGAAATTGAAGCGCAACAAGAATAAGAGTGTGTTCTACGCGGGTGGGACGGAGATCAACCGCCTCCATTCGAAGGTGGATGCAAAGGTGGCCATCAGCCTGGCAAAGCTTGGGCTGGACACCATCACCGATGAGGGTTCCTATATCCGCATCGGGAGCATGGTGACAATGCAAAAGCTGGTGGAGTCGGCCCTGGTGCCCCAGTGGCTCAAGGATGCAGCTCTCTTCTGCGGCAGTTTTACCCGCAGGAACATGGCAACGATCGGGGGAAACCTCGCCCTGATGAGCGACCAGTCCTATCTTGCCCCGGCTCTGCTTGCATCACGCTGTCGCTTGCTTACCGCCAACCTTACCGAGGGTGGTGCGTACAACGAGGACAATATTCCCATCAGGGAATACCATGCGTATCACCAGCAGTTCAGTGGGACCCTGATTCTTGCAATCAGCCTCTCCAAGGACAGCCGATACGTCGGCACCAAGAGATTCTCCAACAGTGCACAGAACAGTGCAGCCGTGACGGTTGGCTTTGGGGCAACCCAGAACAGCGAACAGGTCATTGACCATGTCCGCGTGTTTGCTGCCGTACATGGCAGTACCGTGCAACGCCTCAATGCCGTGGAGAATGCCATCGAGAACGGAGAACTGACTACCCCGGCAGACGTACAACTTGCCGTACACCAGGCGGTTGCCGCCCTGGATGACCATGTGGGAAGTTCTGCCTACAAGCGCTACATCGCCAGTGAGGGTGTCGCCCAACTCTTCGCCGCATTTCTGAAAGGAGGCGCCAAATGAACAAGATTTCCTTCTCTGTGAACGGAAAGAACCATAGCATCACCTGTGAGCAGGCTGAGTCCTTGCGCTCTGTCTTGGTGCGCCTGGGGTACCAAAGCGTCCGGGACAGTGATGACAAGGAAGGCTTTGCCGGAAGTGATACCGTCATCTTCAATGATGTGCCCGTGTACGCGAACCTGATGCTTGCCCAGCAGGCTGAAGGAGCTGAGATAAGGACCGCGGAGTCGCTGGGAAACAGCCGCAACCTGCATGTGGTCCAGCAGGCCATGATTGATGCGGGTGTGGTCCAGAGTGCCTACAATGCTCCTGCGGCAGCACTGCTGCTGGCTTGGTTGCTGGAACATGAGAGCAACCCCACACGTGCACAGATTGATGAGGTGCTCAGCGGCATCTTCATTCGTGACACGGGGTATGAGCACTACTACCTGGCAGTGAAGCTGGCAGTGGAGAGGATGCAGACCGGTTCCTACAAGAGTGAAATCTCTCCCACCTTCCGCGAGCATCTCACCTATGTGGGCAAGCCCAAGGGAAAGGTGGATGGACCTCAGCTGGTTGCCGGTGAGAGCTCTTTCGTTGAAGACCGTGTACTGCCCGGTTACCACACCATGGTGCTTCTCCGAAGCCCCTATGCCCATGCTTACATCACCAAGATTGACACCAGCAAAGCATTGGCCATGGAAGGTGTGATAAGCATCATCACCCATGAGAACTGCCCCGATGTGTTCTACATGCAGGCCGGCCAGGGCAATCCTGAGCCCAGTCCGCACGACCGCAGGCTCTTCAACCGCAAGGTTCGCCATGTCGGCGATCGTGTTGCTGCCATCGTTGCAGAAACCGAA
The DNA here is from genome assembly GCF_963667405.1 of uncultured Sphaerochaeta sp. Lineage (NCBI taxonomy): Bacteria > Pseudomonadati > Spirochaetota > Spirochaetia > Spirochaetales > Sphaerochaetaceae > Sphaerochaeta > uncultured Sphaerochaeta sp. The sequence goes on from NZ_OY763408.1 coordinate 925,395, forward strand.
GAGCAGGCACTTGCTGCCCGTGCTGCGATCAAGGTTGAGTACGAAGTGCTCAAGCCGGTCTTCACGGTGGAAGAGGCAATGTCCGAGGGTGCTCCCCTGGTGCATAATGGGGTGGTTGAGTATCGTGCAGGAGCCCCTGCAGATCTTGACCAGTACAACAAGAGTGCAGATCCCAGGGATGGGAAGGTCATCTACCAGTTCCCGCTTCACGGCGATATCAGGCACAATGTGGCCTCTGCCGCCCACGGAAAGATCGGGGATGTGGAGAAGGGATTCAAGGAAGCTGATGCTGTGGTCGAACGGACCTACCAGACCAGTCAGATCCAATGCACTCCGCTTGAACCGCATATCTGCTATGCCAAGATTGATGGCGGTCGCCTCGTAGTGCACGCGTCCACCCAGGTTCCTTACCACGTACGACGCATTGTTGCCTGGGTCTGCCAGATTCCCGAGAACAAGATCCGCGTCATCAAGGAACGGGTAGGGGGCGGATACGGTTCCAAGCAAGACATCCTGGTTGAGGATCTGGTAGGCTATGCCACTTGGATCACCGGCAAGCCGATTCTCTACCGCAATACCCGTGCAGAGGAGTTCATCGCCAACTCCACCCGTCACCCGATGCGTGTCACGGTGAAGATGGGAGCGAAGAAGGACGGTACGATCACTGCAGTTTACATGGACGTACGGGCCAACACCGGTCCCTATGGAAACCACTGCCTTACCGTACCGATGAATGCATGCTCGAAGACCCTGCCGCTGCTCAAGTGCGACAACATGAAGTTCGATGTCATCACCTACTATACCAACATTCCGCCAACCGGTGCCTATCAGGGGTACGGTGCGCCGAAGGGTACCTATGGACTGATGACCTGTATGGCTGAACTTGCCGACGAGCTGGGCATCGACTACTACGAGATGGCCATGAAGAACAAGGTTGAACCCGGCTACATGCTTGAGATCCTCAAGGGTCTCGGGGAAGGCCGTGAGGGCAAGGTTGTTCCTGTCGGCTCCTGCGGTCTGGATGAAGCGCTCACCAAGGGTGCCAAGATGATCAAATGGGGCAAGAAGGAGATGTCGGATGATCCTGACTGGAAGATCGGCAAGGGTTTTGCCATGATCCAGCAGGGAAGCGGACTTCCCGGTCTCGACCACTCCAACGCTTGGGCAAAATTGCTGACTGACGGAACGTTCCAGATTTTCAGCGGTGGTGCCGACCTGGGAACCGGTCTCGATACCATCAGTGCCAAGATGATCAGCGAAGCATTCTGTGTCCCGATGGACTTGGTGACAGTAACCAGCGGCGATACCGACAGCTGTACCTTTGACACCGGTGCGTATGCCTCCAGTGGTACCTACTTCAGCGGCGGAGCTTCCTATCTGGCAGCCGAAGACCTGAAGAAGAACCTTCTGGATGAGGCAGCCTACCAGATGGGGGAAAAGGTAGAAGATCTCATCGTGCGCGCTCCTGGGGAGGTGTACAGCACCAAGACAGGAAAGACGCTCAGCTACGCACAGCTCAGCCACGATGCCCTGACGGGTACCGGACGCGGGCAGGTGATGGGAAGGGCTTCCTTCACAACCGGCCACAACTCCATTCCGTACGGCGCCCACTTCGCTCAGGTGGCGGTGAATGTGCGAACCGGACAGGTCAAGGTGCAGAAGTACTATGCCCTGCAGGATGCCGGCACTCCGATCAACCCCGAGCTCGCCCTGTGCCAGATGTATGGGGCTGCGCTCAAATCCATCGGTCATACCCTCTATGAGGACATGCTCCTGGATGAGAACGGGGTGTGCGTGAATCCCACCCTCTCTGAGTATGGGGTTCCGATGATCAGTGAGAAGCCCGAGGATTTCCAGGCGGTTCTGATCGACATCAACGATGAGGTCGGCCCGTATGGAGCAAAATCCATCAGTGAGATCGCCACCAATGGTGCTGCCCCGGCAATCGCCATTGCAATTCACGATGCCGTTGGTATCTGGATGCGCAACTGGCCGTTCTCACCGGAGAAAATCCTGAAGGAATTGGGCAAGATCTAAGGATACTTGCAACAAACTGCAACAATAAATCTAGACAACGGCACTCCGTCATGGTATAGTGCCATTGTCTGGATTTTCTTTATGAACAATACCACTGGAGGTTTCCCCAACATGAAGGACAAAGCCACTATTAAGCAGATGATTGAGGAGCTTAAGACCCTCAAAACCGACAACATGTATCTCAACGACTTCTTCCACACCTGGAAAGAGTCCGATGATGAGATTGCTGCCACATTCCAGGTAGCAGAAGTTCTTCGCGCCATGCGCGAGAACAACATTTCCACCAAGGTGTTTGATAGTGGTCTCGGAATCTCCGTGTTCCGTGACAACTCCACCCGCACCCGTTTCAGCTTCGCCAGCGCCTGCAACCTGCTTGGCCTGGAAGTGCAGGACCTCGATGAGAAGACCAGCCAGATCGCACATGGTGAGACCATTCGCGAGACTGCAAACATGGTCAGCTTCATGGCTGATGTCATCGGTATCCGCGATGATATGTACATCGGCAAGGGTCACACCTACATGAAGACTGTTGCTGAGGCTGTCCAGGATGGCTATGATGACGGCGTGCTTGAGCAGAGACCCACCCTGGTGAACCTGCAGTGCGACATCGACCACCCGACCCAGTCCATGGCTGACATGCTGCACGTGATCAACCACTTTGGTGGTGTCGAGAACCTCAAGGGCAAGAAAGTTGCAATGACCTGGGCATACAGCCCCTCCTACGGCAAGCCGCTTTCCGTTCCGCAGGGCATCATCGGTCTGTTCACCCGCTTCGGCATGGATGTCGTCCTTGCTCACCCCGAAGGGTACAATGTGATGGCTGAGGTCGAGGAAGTTGCCAAGGAGAACGCAAAGAAGAGCGGTGGCTCCTACAAGCGCGTCGAATCCATGGAAGAGGCTTTCAAGGATGCAGACATCGTCTACCCGAAGAGCTGGGCTCCCTTTGCCGTCATGGAAGAGAGAACCAAGATTGTCGAGCAGGGTGATCAGGAAGCTCTGAAGGCTCTTGAGAAGACCTGTCTGGCCAACAATGCAAAGTTCAAGGAATGGACCTGCACCGAAGACCTGATGAAGACCACCAAGGACGGAAAGGCCCTGTACATGCACTGCCTGCCTGCCGACATCTCCGGTCTCTCCTGCAAGGAAGGTGAGGTTGAGGCTTCTGTGTTCGACCGCTATCTGGTACCCCTCTACAAGGAAGCCAGCTACAAGCCGTACATCATCGCAGCCATGATCTTCCTGGCCAAGTTCCAGAACCCCTCCGCAAAGCTCGAGGAGCTGCTGGAGAGCGCTGTGAAGAGGATCAAGTAAGCATTCTCAGCCAATCTTGTTTGAACGGGAGCCGGAAGCAATTCCGGCTCTCATGCTTTTCAGGCCTTTTGCTCCACGAATTGGATCTTCACCCCGTTGGGATCGAGGATATAGAAGAATCGTACCGATGGGTTGGGGGAGAAGGGGCCGGCATAGATGTCCAAGCCCTGTTCCTTGATGAAGGTCATCTTCTCATCAAGACTCTGCACGGCAAAGCCGAGGCTGATGTTTTTTGAGAAAGGTTCAATAGCTTCCCCTTGGTGATGGATGAGTTCCACTTTCGTCTCATCGCTGCCCAAGAAAGCAAGCTCAGTCTCCTCAGAGCTTTTCACCCGTCTGATGAGCGGCAGTGAGACCATCTTCTGGTAGAATGCCAAGCTCTCATCCATGTCACGAACCGTTATTGTTGTCCAAAGAAATTGCATAGATACCTCACAACGAAAGATGATGTACTGCCAGTAATGCAGTGGAACACGCAGCTTGGAGGTTGAACCCCCCGCTTTCCCCATCATAGTCGAGCATTTCACCGCAGAAAAACAAGCCTTTCTGCAGGGTCGACTCCATGCGTTTGCGGTCGACCTCAGCGAGATTCACTCCTCCGGCGGTGACCATTGCGGATTGGAAGCCTTTGACCGAGGAGACCGTGAACGGATGGTTTGTGATCAGGCGGACCAGCTGTATTCGGTTCTGTTTGCTCAAATCCCCTGCCTTGGTCTCAACCTTGAGGGAAAGCGAGGAGATCAAGGTCTGAGCTAGTGCTGAGAAGAGGCCAGCTTCCTTGAGCAGGGTGGAGACCTGCTTCTTTGGCTGGGCAAGCAAGAGCGCATGCATCTCCTTCTCCAGGGCAGTCTTGTTTGTGCAGCTGAGCAGGGATGCCGTGATACGGTCCCCTTTCAGGATTGATCGCGAAGCGGTGAGGATGACCGGCCCGCTGAGCCCGTCGTGGGTGAAGAGCACATCCCCCACCGCTTGTGCATAGCGCTTCGATTCCCCTTTGCGAAAAAACTCCACCTGGACGGACCGAAGGGAGTTCCCTGCAAGATGACGATAGGGATAGTCCTCGACGGCTATGGCTGCAAGGCCGCTCTTGGGGGGTACAATGCCATGACCCAGCATTTTTGCAAGCTGGTAGCCGCTGCCGTCACTGCCTGTCCGAGGGTAGCTCATCCCACCGGTTGCCAGCAGCAGGTTCCTGGTTTCAAACACTCCACGACTGGTCCGTACAAGAAATGAGGTCTCATCCGGCTTGCTGATCTCTTCCACCTTGGTATCGAGCATGATGGCAGCCCTGCTCTCCCGGACCAGCAGGTCACGGATCTGGTGGGCATCGAGGCTTTTGGGGAAGACTTTCCCATCCTCCCGTACAACCAAGGGACACCCCCGTTGCTCGAACCACGAGAAGAGTGCCGAAGGGGGGAGGTTCTGCAGGGCGGGGAGCAGGAAATTCCTCTGCTCCTTGCCTCCAAAGTGGGAGAGAAACGCCTCGACCGAAAGCGTGTTGGTGATGTTGCACATCCCCCCTCCGGTGATGAGCACCTTTTTTCCGACCTCCGAAGTATGTTCGATCAGAAGGGCATTGCGGGTGGGGAGATTGGCAGAGGCAAAGAGGCCAGCAGCCCCTCCTCCGATGATGATCACGTCGTACATATGCTCATCCTAGCAGACTCAGTCTCTTGTGTCTTGGGCTGGACAGGAGTATATAGAAACAAGAGGGTCTGTCTATGAGACGAGTTGTATCCTTTCTCTTGCTCCTGTTGGTCCCGCTCTCTTCTCTTTGTGCACTCCAAGGGCTTGGTGTGCAAACACTGTACAGGAAGACGCAAGGTTCTCTGGTGATCGAGGGAAGTCGGAGCGAGTACAGCGGAACTGAGTTTGAAGTGCTGCTCTCCAGCAGGACCCTCGTGTATGACAGCTATGTGGTTTCCTTCTTCGGGGGAGTGAACAAAGCCCTCTCCCTGTCCGAGGATGGGGTTCCCGCTGATGTCTCCTCCTATCCCAATGCCTTCTTCTACGGCCTGGGCAACAGCGTGGTGCTTCCCTTGGATTCTGCGTTGCTTCTGGAGATAGGGTGTGCCGTATCGGCAACCTATCTGCAGCACACCATTGGGACAACACACTACGATGTGCGGACGACCCATGTGAGAATTGGGGGAAACGTGGGAGTTGGGGAGCTTGAGGGAGGCATGTTCACCGTAGGGCTTGAGTATGCCCTCCCCTTGGAGGGGAGGATCATACGCGATGATGGGAGCACAACCAAGCTGTATAGGGTGCTGTATTCAGGTTCGGCATTCTCCATCTCTGCGGGCTTTGCCTTTCATCTCTAGTTACGATTGGTATCCGTAGTAGGGCTTGAACCAGGAGACGAAGTTTTCCAAGCCCTGTTCCAACGTGGTGTCGGGCTTGAAGTCAAAGTCGGCCATGAGATCGGTCACATCGGCATAGGTCTGGTACACATCCCCATCCTGCATGGGAAGGTACTCCTTCACCGCTTCCTTGCCCAAGCACTGCTCAAGGATCTCGACAAAGCGGCTCAGCCGTACCGGCTTGTTGTTTCCGATGTTGTACACCTTGTACTGGTCCCCGAATTCGTTTGCTTTGGGAGGATTGGGGATGATGCGTTCCAACGCTGCGATGATGTCATCGACATAGGTGAAGTCACGCCACATGTCCCCCTTGTTGAACACCTTGATGCTCTTGTCCTCCATGATGCGTTTGCTGAAGGAGAAATAGGCCATATCGGGTCTGCCGTAGGGGCCGTAGACGGTAAAAAAGCGCAGCCCTGTGGACGGGATGTGATAGAGATGCGTATAGGCGTGGGCCATCAGCTCGTTCGACTTCTTGGTTGCCGCATAGAGGCTTACCGGGTTGTCGACCTTGTCCGTGGTGGAGTAGGGGATCTTGCTGTTCAGACCGTATACGGATGAGGAAGATGCGTACACCAGGTGTTTCACCTCATGGTGGCGGCAGAGTTCGAGGATATTGAGAAAACCGACCAGGTTCGATTGCAGATAGGCATACGGGTTGTCGATGCTGTAGCGCACCCCGGCTTGGGCCGCCAGGTTGACCACATACTCCACGGCATGGCGTTTGAAGATGGTATCGAGCTCGGCATAGTTGGTCAGGTCAGTCCTGTAGAAGGTAAAGTGTTCGCAAGCGAGCAACCTCAGCCGTTCCTCTTTCAGGCTTACCTCATAATAGTCATTGAGATTGTCCACTGCGATGACCGTACAGCCGAGAGCGAGCAATTTTCTTGCAAGATGAAAGCCGATGAAACCAGCAGCACCGGTGACAAGATATACCTTTGAAGTATCCAAATGAACCAAATCCTTTCGCATTTCCTACTCCTCACATCCGCCATTGTATCCGAGAACATGCTATGTGGGTAGATGCATAAAAAACTGGACCCCTTGTGAGGTCCAGTTGCAAGAACAGAGCACGTGCTCTTAGAGGGCGCCGAAGAGAATCTTCAGCACGAACAGACCGAACACAACCCAAGTCATCGGGGAAACGTCTTTGGTCTTCTTGGTGAACAGCTTGAGCAGCACGAAGGAGAGGATACCAAACATGATACCATCGGCGATGCTGTAGGCCACAACCATGAAGATGATGGTCAGGAAGGCCGGAATGGCTTCGGTCATCTCGTTCCACTCGATTTCCTTGACCGGGCTCATCATCATGACACCGACGATGATCAGGGCAGGAGCGGTGGCTGCACTGGGGATCGAACCAAAGAGGGGTTCGAGGAACAGTGACAGGGCGAAGAGGATTGCAACCACAAGAGCGGTAAGACCGGTGCGGCCACCCTCGACAACGCCGGAGGAGGACTCGACGAAGGTCGTGACGGTGGAAGTACCGAGCATAGCACCAGCGGTGGTACCGATTGCATCAGCAAACAGGGCTTCCTTGCAGTTGGGAATCGATCCGTCAGCCTGGACCATGTCAGCCTTGGTTGCGCAGCCGATCAGGGTTCCGACGGTGTCGAACATATCAACAAAGAGGAAGGTGAACATGATGACGACAAAGTCGATGCTCAGGATGTTGCCAAACTCAAACGGGAAGAAGTACGGGGCGGGAGGTACAAACGAACCGCCGGCATACTTGGTGATCCCGAAGGGAATGCCAATGATGGTGGTGATGACGATACCGATCAGCAGGGCGCCGTTCACCTTGTGGGCGAGCAGGATGCCGGTGATGATCAGGCCGATCATGGCAAGGCCGGGGGCTCCCATGAACCAATCAGCATTGAGGCTGACCAGCGTGGCGCCGTCGACGATGATGCCTGCATTCTGCATGCCGATGAAAGCGATGAAGAGTCCGATACCGACTCCAATTGCTTTCTTCAGGTTTGCAGGGATGCTGTTGACGATCGCTTCACGGATGTTCACTGCGGTCAGGATCAGGAAGATGATACCTTCCACGAATACTGCGGTCAGTGCAAACTGCCAGCTGTATCCCATTCCCAGTACGACCGTGTAGGCGAGGAAGGCGTTGAGCCCCATGCCCGGTGCGAGCGCGAACGGCAGGTTGGCCACCAAGGCCATGACGAGTGTGGCAATTGCAGACGCAATGGCGGTTGCTGCAAATACCTTTGAGAAATCCATTCCGGCGTCGGAAAGGATGCCAGGGTTGACGGCAAGAATGTAAGCCATGGTAAGGAAGGTGGTGATACCAGCCATAACTTCAGTCTTGACGGTCGTTTTTCGTTCCTTGAGCTTGAAAAACTTTTCCATCGATGCACTCCTTGCAGATGTTTTGAATATGAACATTCTAGCGCATCTCTGTACAAACGTACAGAAAAATCGTCAAATTTGTTATATAACCAAATTTATGGGTACAAATTGAGGATTCTGGATAAATTATTGTTGAAAAATTTGCAATATAATGAAATTATTACAAAAATTTTTATCCCTATACACATGTATGGTTCGGGGAGAATTTTTTCTCTTGAAGTATTTGTGTGAAGTGGTACACTAAGAAAAACGTTGCAATATGTTGCAAGAAGGAGCTTCCATGGTTACTAAAGCTCGCTTGAGAGCTCTGATCGATGCAGCCTCAGGCAGGAAGAAGGCAGACCTTTGCATTACGAACGCGCATGTGCTCGATGTATATAATAAGGAATGGTTTGAATCTGATATCCTTGTATCGGAAGGATATATCTGCGCCTACGCGCAAAAGGGAAAAGGGGAGGCCTCCCGCGTCGTTGACGCTGGGGGACGCTATCTGGTCCCCGGCTTGATCGACGGTCACGTGCATATCGAATCCAGTCATGCCACAGCACAGGAATTTTCCAACCTGGTGGTCCCCTGTGGGACTACCACCGTCATCGCAGATCCGCATGAGATCTGCAATGTCTGCGGTCTTGATGGGCTCTCTTATATGTTGGATGCATCACAAGATACAGCCTTGCAGGCCTTCTTTGTCGTCCCCTCCTGCGTGCCGGCAACCACCTTCGAGCACAGCGGGGCGACCATTCTCGCTGAGGACCTGGCTGAGCCGCTGAAGCATGAGCGGGTGCTCGGGCTTGGGGAGATGATGGATTATCCGGGAGTCATTGCTGCCAGTGATCTGGTGGTCGACAAGCTGATCGAAGCGAAGAAAGCAGGAAAAATCATCGATGGGCACAGCCCGGCCGTCTCGGGTTCCGAACTTGACGCGTACTGTGCAAGCGGCATCCACACCGACCATGAGTGTGAGACGCCACAGGAGCTGCAGGAACGGGTGAGGCGTGGCATGTACGTGATGCTTCGCGAGGGATCTGCATGCAACAATGTGTTGGGCTTGCTCGGTGGGGTACATGAGCGCAACAGCCGAAGGTGCATCTTCTGTACCGATGACCGACAGCCCATCAGCATTCTCGCAGAGGGGCACATCAACAACAACATCCGTCTGGCAGTCCATGCAGGGCTCGACCCCATCGAGGCGTTTTGCATGGCAACCATCAACAGCTGTGATTGCTATCACCTCACCGACCGTGGGGCGATTGCACCGGGGCTGCGGGCCGACTTCTGCCTGGTCAACGATCTCTCCTCCTTTACCATGCACCAGGTGTATGTGGCTGGGGAGTTGGTCGCCCAGGATGGGCTGATGCTCAAGCCGGCTGCAGTCCGTCATGACTCCAGGGTGAGTGGGAAAATGCAGGTCAGGGATTTTTCGGCAGCCCGGCTCGCCCTTCCTTTGCAGGATAGCCATGTCCGTGTCATTGACATTGTTCCCGGTGGCGTGGTCACCGAGGCCGGCGAGGCCACCGTACCTGTCAAAGATGGCTTGTGGGTGCATGACGCCAAGCAGGATATCATCAAGCTTGCCGTGATCGAGCGGCATAAGGGAACGGGGAATGTGGCGCTCGCCCTGCTCAGGGGCTATGGCCTGAAAGGTGGAGCGATGGCCACCAGTGTTGCCCATGACTCGCACAACATCATCGTCGCCGGTGACAATGATGCGGATATGGAGAAGGCGGTGAACCATCTCATTGCGGTAGGCGGCGGGATGGTCATCGTACAGGACGGAGTGATACTCGCTTCCTTCGACCAGCCGGTTGCCGGCCTCATCAGCTATGAGGATGGAGCAACCATTGCCGAAAATCTGAAGCAATTGCATGCGATTGCACAGGAGAAGCTGAAGGTCAGCAAGGATGTCGATCCATTCATGACCCTCTGCTTCATGTCTCTTCCCGTCATTCCGGCGTACAAACTTACCGATATGGGGCTTTTTGACGTTCGGTCGTTCTCGTTCGTGCCCTTGGAGCTCAATAGATAAGCGTATCAGAACCCAGCTGGCATACGGTCAGCTCCGTTGCATAGAGGGTGGTCAGCATTTCGGTGTTGACCACCTCTTCTTTTCTCCCGAAGCAGAGCAACGAGCCTTGCTTGAGCATTGCCACATGCGTGGCCAACGCGTAGGCAAGATTCGCATCATGAGTGGTGAATACCAAGGTTTTCCCCCTCTGGTGCAAGGAAGAGAGGATGGAAAGCACCTTCTTGCGGTTGGCAGGGTCGAGCGCACTCGTCGGCTCGTCCAGAAGCAGCATCCTGCTCTGCTGGGCGATGGCACGGGCGAGCAAGAGCAGCTGGTGCTCACCTCCGCTCAGGTCGGTGACCGAACGATCGGCATAGGCTGCAAGCCCTACTTCCTCAAGCGCCTGGTAGGCGATGTCAGCATCCTCAGATGTGGGGTTGCCCATTGCCTGCAGATAGGGAGAGCGGCCGAACAGCGTATAGTCAAGGAGCGTGAAGGAGAAGTGATAGTGCTCAGTCTGGGGAACCAGGGCAAGCGTCCTCCCCAGCTCCTTTCTTCCGTATGATCCTATCTCTTTGCCGAAGATCTGGATCCCGGTTTGTTGCTTGTACCCCAGAATCAGATCGAGAAGGGTGGATTTGCCCGCTCCGTTGGAGCCCAGGATGGCGAGTGATGAGCCCTCTTCAAGGGAGAGGCTGATGTTCTGCAGGGCTTGCGTTCCGCTGGGGTAGGTGTAGGTGAGACTCTCCAGGTTCAGTGCGTTCATGCTTTTCCCCCTTGGTGCTTGAGACTGAGGATGATGATGAACACGACTGCCCCGAACAAGCTGGTGAGCAGGCCTATGGGAATCTCTGTCGGCAGCAGCGTCCGTCCCAAGGTGTCACACAGGAGGAGAAAGAGTGAGCCGAGCACCATGGAACCGGGTAGGCTGTAGGAGCTGTCCGAGCCGAAGAGCTTGCGCGCAAGATGCGGCGTGATCAGTCCCACCCAACCGATGAGGCCGGTGATGGAAATGGTCAGGGTGGTGCCGACGGTGGCGACGACCAGCAGGATGAGGCGGTCGCGCTTGGGGTTGAGTCCCACCGAGTGTGCCGTCTTCTCCTCGAGGGAGAGCAGGTTGAGTTTCCAGCGGAAGGTGAAGAGCAGCAGCATGCATGCAATGACTGTCCAGATGATGGAGAAGAGTTGCTTCCACGAGGCATTCCAAAGTCCTCCCATCATCCAGAAGGTGATGTCCTGCAGATCTTTGGTGGGTTCGGCAACCAGCTTGACAACCCCCAGGGCACTGGAGAAGATTGCCGACACGGCAATGCCGCTGAGCACCAGCCGAAGCAGGGAACCGCCGAAGCGAAACCGTTTGGCAAGCAGGTAGCTGGCAAGCAGGGCAAGAAGTCCGAATAGGGTGGCACTGAGTTGAACCATTACCGTGGTGGAGGCCCCGATCACCATCATCAGCGCAGCCCCAAAGGCAGAACCTTGGCTCACCCCGAGAAAGCCCGGCTCCACCAGGGGATTGGAGAAGAGCATCTGGAAGGTGAACCCGCTTGCACTGAGCATGCTGCCCGCCACCAAGGCCAATATGATTCTGGGGAGCCTCACCTTCCACAGGATGCTCTGGGCCATCCCCTCCTGATTCCAGATCGAGGAGAAGGTGAACCCAGGTTTTGGATATCTTCCTGCGAAGAGGAAGAGCAGGGAGAGAAGGAAGGTGAACACTACCAAGGAAAGCAAAATCAAGCGTCTTCTTCTCTGCTCATGGGCAAAGGCTCCTGCTCTGTTCATCACTTGTTGCCATTCACTGAATCAGCATAGAGTGAAACCAGTTTGTCCAGCTTTGCCGCATCATTCAGGTGGTAGAAATCGCGATAGAAGGAAGCCACCTCCTCCTGCATGTCAAGGTTCTGGTACTGCTCGGGATAGAGGGTCTTGCCAAGCCACTGGAGACCGAGAATCCAGGAAGCCACCGGTTGGAGATAACTCATCATGTCATGGGGTCCGGCGAGCACCTTCTGTTCTTTCACTGCATCAAGCTGAGCCCAGATCGGCGAATTGTAGATTGCATCAACGTACATCTGTGCAGGGTTCCGGTAACTGACAAGGATGATCATGTCGGGATCCCATGCGGCAATCTGCTCAAAACTGATGGTCGACCAGCCGTTTGCTGCCTTGTTCGCCCCTTTCCAGACGGGCTGGGCACCGATGGTCTCGACCATCCATGTCTGCATCCAGTCATCCGGTGCAATCTTGTACGAGAAGGTGTTGTCCGTGCGGTCTCCCTGCAACAGGAGGACTTTCACCTGTTGGTCGGAAGCTAGGGACGCTGCATTCGCTCTGATGGGTTGCATCCGCTTCTCATACAGTGAGATGATCTCGTTGGCACGTGAAGTGTTCTTCAACAGTTTGCCCAGTTGTTCCAGTTCGCTGATCCAATCCGCATAGGACTCAAGGTTCATGGTATAGTTGGGGATGCCAAGGACATCCAGCTTGCGGGCGATCGACTCGAAATGCGTCGCCTTGGTGAGTACCAGGTCTGCGTTCCTGCTGGCTATCTCCTCTACGCTGGCTGTTTGGCTGAGACGGGGTTTTTCATCCAATTCCGGCCTGATGAACGAGAAGAAGTCTCCCAGGCCTTGGTCGGTTTTCGGCAAGGTCAGGTCCATGCTTGTCACTTCAGGAAACAGGAAGAGGGCATTGGCCGGCATATTGCCCGCCTTGCCGGCTATCAGGACGGTCGAGGGTTTCTCGGCCAGCTTGAGGGTGCGGTTGTTGGCATCGGTCGCCTGGTAGAACGAACTTTCCTGCATGGCCTGCTCGGCATTGCCTTGGGAGAACAAAAGCACCGGTGTCAGGACAAGAAGGAGAAGGATCAGGGATTTTTTCATGGAAAGAGCTCCTTAATGTTGCGAATGGTTGCAGTTTACCATTATATTTTTGATAATGCAATCGGATTTCATCCATTGCACTTTCTCTTTTCACCTTGATACCTTCTGCCATTCAGTTTACTGTATAGATACCATTCAGAAGGAATCGGAACATGGATACACACGCATTGCACCAGAGGATTCGCACCCTGCGCTCACAAGCGAAAGTCCTCTCCTCAAGCACGATAGAGCAGCGCAACCAACTCCTTTTGGCCATTGCCGATGGCCTGTCCAGGGATTATCAGCTGATACGCACGGCGAATGAGTTGGATGTTGCACAAGCAGTGGAAAACGGCCAGAAAGAATCTCTGGTCAAGCGTCTGATCTTCAGCGAGGAGAAACTCGCTGCGGTAACGCTCGGCTTGCAGCAAGTCGCCGAATTGAAAGACCCCATCGGGCATGTATTGGAACGAAGGCTCCTTGATGACGGTCTGCTGCTCGAGAAAGTGAGCTTCCCCATAGGGGTCATCGGCATGATCTTCGAGGCCAGGCCCGATGCCTTGGTGCAGATCGTCTCGCTCTGCCTGAAGAGCGGAAATGGCATCATCCTCAAGGGAGGCAAGGAAGCGCAGCGGACCAATACCGAGTTGGTCGCTTCCATCCAGCGCAGCTGTGCCGGTTCTGTCTTGGGCGATGCATGGCTCCTGCTTGTGGAAAGCCATGCCGATGTGGAGCTGATGCTGGGGATGGAGAAAGAGATCGATCTGCTCATCCCCCGCGGGACCAACCAGTTCGTACGCTATGTCATGGACCACACCTCCATTCCGGTGCTTGGGCATGCGGACGGGATTTGTCATCTCTACATCGATGAGCATGCTGACCTTGCGAAGGCCGTTGAGATTGCCTATGACTCGAAAACCCAATACCCCGCAGCGTGCAACGCAGTGGAGACTATCCTTGTGCACCAAGCAGTAGCTTCCTCCTTTCTGCCCAGGCTCGCCCAGCGTCTTGCACAGGGAAACGTGGTGATGCACGGCGATGCACGCACCCAGGAGCTGGTCTCCTGCACTCCCTACCAAGAAGGGGATTGGGGCATGGAGTATCTTGCCCTTGAGCTGAACATCCGTGTCGTGGACAGCCTTGCCCAGGCCATCGACCACATCGAGACCTACGGCTCGCACCATACCGATGCCATCGTCAGCGAGGATGAGATGGCGATCAGGACGTTCTTCCTGCAGGTCGATTCCGCTGACGTGTTCGCCAATTGTTCGACCCGGTTTTCCGATGGCTTCCGTTTCGGCCTTGGAGCCGAGGTGGGCATCAGCACGGCAAAGATCCATGCACGCGGGCCGGTTGGGCTTGAGGGCCTGATGAGCAGCAAATACCTGCTCAAGGGACAGGGGCAGGTCGTGAGCACCTACAGTGGCAAGGAGCCCAAGCAGTTCCTCCACACCGAGCTTGCAAAGGTTGGATCCTCTCTTGCCTTCGGGGGCGAACAATGAAGCGTGACCTGACAAACGTACATCGCCTGGTGGTAAAAGTGGGGACCAACCTGCTCTCTGCACATGAGGGAATCGATGAAACGTGCATCGATTCGATCGTTGACCAGATTGCACATCTGCACAGGCAGGGGTATCAGGTCCTTTTGGTCAGTAGTGGTGCCGTCGGCATGGGTGCCAAGGAGTTGCATCACAAGGGGCCGGTCAAGCAGGTCTCGATGCGCCAAGCCTGTGCTTCCATCGGACAACCCTTGCTCATGTCCAGTTATCGTCGCTCCTTCAAGCGTCATGGACTGGTCTGTTCGCAGATCCTGCTCACCAGGAAGGACCTCAACAACCGGCATACCTACGTGAACCTGCGCAACAGCATCTTTACCTTGCTTGAGTTGGGAGTGGTCCCCGTTTTCAATGAGAATGATGTGGTCAGTACTGCGGAAATCGGTTCCGCCTTCGGCGACAATGACAGGATGAGCGCCATGGTTGCCAGCAAGATTGACGCGGATCTTCTGGTCATCCTGACCGATATACCTGGACTGTACACCGCCGATCCCAAGAAGGATGAGTCAGCCCATCTGCTCACCGAAATCGAGAAACTTGATGAAACGGTGCTCTCCTATGCCGGAGGGGCGGGATCCACCCACTCGACCGGCGGCATGAAGACCAAACTGCTGGCAGCCAAGATTGCCTCTGTTGCAGGGTGTGGCACCATCATTGCAAGCGGATATGAGGAAAACGCCCTGACCCGACTTCTCGCAGGGGAAGCCTTGGGAACCTACATCCATCCCTCAACGAGGCTGAGCCAGCGTGAGCGATGGATACTGAACAACTCCCACCTGGGTTCGTTGGAAGTGGATGAGGGGGCCAAACGGGCCCTGCTTGCCAAGAAGAGCCTGCTTCCGAAGGGTGTGGTGCGGGTCAACGGGGTGTTTGGTTCAGGGGATGTGATCCAGATCTGTACCACCGACGGCAAGCCGTTTGCCAAGGCGGTACCGTACTACAACAGCACAGACATCGCCACGGTGGCCGGCCACAGCAGCAAGGACATCGAGGCGTTGCTGGGAAAGGGTGGGAAGGACGTGCTCTTCCGGCCGGAGGACTTGGTGTTGCTCGACGATGTTGAATAACTATCGTATCTACCGTAGAAAACAGGAAATGCTCTCACGCATCACGCATTTGCACAATACGGAGCAACTTGCGGTCGGCATTCTTGATACGGGTACGCTTGCACAACTCAACGAAAGTCTCGAGTGGTATCAGAGCCAGATGAACTTCAGCCTCCATGTGGTCACCCAGGAGGGGCGGTTGGATATCCCCAGCATGCAGGAGCAATACAAGGATGTCACCTTCCTTGTCTTTACGACCCACACGTTCACCGGGGAAAAAATCAATGCAGTCGCCAATGAGTGCAGGACCAACCTCTTTCTCATCGTACGGAGCGATCTGCTGCTGGTGAAGTTTGATGGACCGTTGCTCATGCGCCTGATGGCTGAGGGCGAGCATCCTGCAGCCTACTGTGCAGTCCTGGCAAATGCATACAAGGAGATTGTTCCCTGTCGCCGTTCTCCTCGTTTGGTGGAACGAGAGTTGGACCCTGCCTCTGATTTTCCGCGCCTCGGCGACGAAACATTGCAACAGACACTCTACCCGGTGATGTGTCTCGCCCTCTATGATCGTGCGCTTTTCCAGCGTCTTCGTGGCTTTGATGAACAGATTCACAGCGAGTACTACCAAGCTTTGGACTGGGGAATCCGGACCCACCTTTTGGGGTATAGGAACTGCATCGGGGATGCCCTCTTGATGCAATTCCCTGACCGTGAGAGTGTGATCGAGGACCGTAGCGACGCCGAGGGGTTTGAGCGGTGCTATACCAAGGCCTTGGGTGTCCAGAACGTCAACTCCAAGAATATCGCACGCAAGAGCAAGGGGTTCTTCGACAAGGAAGTCTATCAGACCGAAGTCAAGAAACGGATGCTCTGGCTGCAGAAAATGGATTTCACCACACTGTGCGACAGCTGGCCGAAGGAGGAGGCATGAGAAAGATCCTCTGCCTTCTGCTGTTGCTCTCTTCTTCATTGCTCTTTGCCGCTGTCGATCCCTACAGTCTGGAAGTGGGTACGGTCATTCTTGATGCAGGACATGGGGGGCATGACCCCGGTACCAGTTTTGCCTGGGCTTTTGCCGGTGGCACGGTTTACGAGCGGGATCTGACCCTGGACATCACCAAACGGGTGGGAGCCTTGCTTGCCGTTTCGCACCCCGACCTTCAGTTGGTCTATACCCGCAGCGATGACACCTACCTGAGCCTTGCCGAGCGATGCGAAATCGCCTACACGACCGAGCTTCGCAACCAGAGCAGTGCCTTGTTTGTTTCGATTCATGTAAACAGTGCCCAAGCACGCGAAGCCTCAGGCTTTGAGATCCTGACAAAGCTGCAGAACAAACGCGTCAAGCTCATGGATGAAACCACACCCCTGACCAATCTTTCCATGCTTGCAGGGTTTTCCTCGGTGAATCTGAACCGGATGCTCAACCAGCGCAATCTGGTTGTAGCATCGGTCTTTGCCGAGACCCTCTCGGAGAATCTCATCACCACCCAAAACCGTGGGGTGAAGGAACGCGACCTGTATGTGCTCAATGCCAGCAGAGTCCCGGCCGTTTTGGTGGAGGTTGGGTTTCTGACCAATGAGGAGGATGCCCGGAATCTGGTCTCGCCGCAATGGCGGCAGCGCGCGGCCCAGGCAATCGCCCTTGCGATCGAACGGTGTTTGCAGGAGGATGTGGATGGATACCTATGATGTGAAGAAGGAGCTGAAACAGCTGTATCACCTCCCGAAGGAGCCGACTCTGGTTGAGGTCCCTTCGCTTTCCTATCTCATCATCGATGGGGAAGGGGACCCCTCAGACCAAGCGTATACGGAGGCTGTCGAGCTTCTTTTCAGCATGAGCTACACGTTGAAGATGGCTTTCCGCAAGCACTCCTGGTACAAGCCTTTCACCGTTGCCCCGCTTGAGTGCATCTGGGATGCGGTTGAGGTGGAGAATCGGGAAACCTGGCTCTGGTCTGCCATGATCGCCCAACCCGGATGGGTAACCGAGGAGATAGTCTCCCAAGTCAGGGAGCAAGTGGCTTTCAAGAAAGGTCTTTCAACCTCTCTTGTGCGCTTCTCCCCGATCGAGGAGGGTCTCTGCGTAACAATGCTGCACGTCGGTTCCTACCAGGATGAGGATGCCAGCTTTGCCAGGATGGAACAGTATTGTGCAGAACATCAGCTGAAGCGAAGCAGCACTTCTCATCGGGAGATTTATCTGAGCAACCCAAAGAAGACCGAACCTGATCAGCTGAAGACGGTCCTCCGTTTTGCGGTGCACCCGATAGGTTAGGCCTCTTCCTTGCTCTTCTTGCGCTGGGCCACCAACAAGTCCATCTTCAGTTTCTTCAGTTTTGCTGAGAGGCTGACCTTGTAGATATGCGGGTTGATCTGTCTCAGATAGCTCTTGTGAAATGTCGACAGGCTCTGTTTTGCATACGCCTGGATTTGTGCAAGCGGGGGTTTTTCAGCAACCCGTTTGCCTTCGTGCATCTGCAAGGTGAGCAAACTCTCAAAATGGTCGTACCTGTCGCTTTGCATCTCAAAGAAATCGGCTTCGGCAAAGGGATGGTAGAAGGTGTACTTCTTTCCTTCGACTATCTTCTCATGGTCAAGGGTGATCAGATCAGCCAAGGCGCCTCCCTCAGCATCGTAGAAGCGATAGACTTGCTTGATGCCGGGATTGGTGGTCTTTTCGAAACTGTTGGAGATTTTCATGGTGGGGACAATGGTCCCCTCCTTGCTTTGCTTGGCAGCCAGCTTATACACCCCGTTGAGGGAGGCTTGCACACCACCTGTGACCAGATGGGTTCCGATGCCCCAGCTGTCGATGGGAACCTCGTCATGCACCAATGTCTGCACGATTTCCTCAGTCAGGTCATTGGAGACAACGATGGAAGCATCCTTGAGTCCTGCATCATCAAGCCGCTTGCGGATGACCCTGGGCAGGTAGGAGAGATCCCCGCTGTCGATGCGCACCCCTATCTTTTTTCCTTTGCGTTGTTGCTCCAGACCGACAATGATGGCATTGTCAATGCCCGAACCGAGGGTGTCATAGGTGTCGATCAGCAGTACCGTATTGTCGGGATAGAGCTCGGCGTAAGCTCGGAAAGACTCTAGCTCGCTGTCAAAACTCATGATCCAGGAGTGGGCCATGGTGCCTGCAACCGGAATGTCAAAGGTTCTTCCTGCAAGGGTATTGCTGGTGACCTGGCATCCCCCGATGAAGGCCGCCCTGCTTGCAGAAAGCGCTCCATCACCGCCTTGGGCTCTCCTGAGCCCGAACTCCATCAACTGGCCGCGATTGCAGGCAAGGGACATGCGGCTTGCCTTGGTTGCGATCAGGCTCTGGAAGTTGAGGGTGTTCAGGAGCAAGCCCTCTATGAGCTGGGCTTCGATGAGATTGGTATGGATGCGGACAAGCGGCTCGCCGGGAAAGACAACCGTGCCTTCCTGCATTGCATACAGGTCCCCACCGAACCGGTAGGTTTCCAGGTAGGTGAGGAAGGGCTTGGTGAACTTTCCCAGGCTTTCCAGATAGGCGATGTCCTCGCTGCTGAACGTAAAGTGCTCAAGCTTGTCGATCAGGTCATTGAGACCGGAAAAGACCACATAGCCCCCCTCAAAAGGGTTTGTCCGATAGAACATATCAAACACCACCTGAGGGTTGTGGTTGTTCGAGAAATACCCCTGCATCATGGTCAGTTCATAGAAATCCGTAGTCAAGGCACTTACGTTCATGCTTGCTTCCTTAGCCTCGAGCCTCGATCCTGGCAAAACCGGTGTACGGTACCAGGGCCGGGGGAATGGTCACAGAACCATCTTCGTTCTGATAGTTCTCCAGAATGGCAACCATTGCACGGCTGAGGGCAATGGCCGTCCCATTGAGCATATGGACGAATTGGGTCTTCCCCTCCTCATCCTTGTAGCGGATGGAGAGTGAGCGGGCCTGGTAGTCGGTGCAGTTGCTGGTGGAGGTCACCTCTCCATACTCACCCTCATCCCCGCGGCCGGGCATCCATGCTTCAATGTCGAACTTGCGGTAGGCTGGTGCTCCGAGATCTCCGGTACAGGTATCCACCACGCGGTATGCCAGGCCAAGGTTGCCGAAGATCTCCTCTTCGATGGCCAAAAGGCTCTCGTGATAGGCGTCCGACTCCTCAGGAAGGCAGTAGATGAACATCTCAAGCTTGGAGAACTGATGGACACGGTAGAGGCCTTTTGAGTATTGGCCGGCTCCTCCTGCCTCACGGCGGAAACAGTGGGAGAGTCCTGCCATCCTGATGGGAAGGTCTTCCTTGTTGAGGATCTGGCCAGCGTAGTAGCCGCCGAGGGTAATCTCAGCAGTCCCTACCAGACAGGTGCCGGTTCCCTCGAGGGTGTAGATGTTGCTCTCCTCGCCACGGGGGTTGAAGCCGATGCCAGAGAGGATCTCTTCCTTGGCGATGTCCGGGGTGATGAACGGGGTGAAACCCTTCTTCATGACGATGTCCATCGCATATCGCTCCAGGGCCATCTGCAGGATGACCGCCTCGCGCTTGAGATAGTAGAACTTTGCCCCGGAAACCCTGGTTGCGGTGTCGAAATCGATCAGGTCGAGTTTCTCAGCAAGCTGGACATGGTCCATCGGCTTGAAAGAGAAGGTGGGGACGGTGCCGACAAACTTGATGGCCGTGTTGTCCTTGTCTTCCTTGCCGACCGGAGCCTGGGGATGGGCATAATTGGGAATGGTGCGGGCAAGAGCCTGGTACTGCTGCTCCACCTCGTTGAGGGTAGCTTCGCTGGCGGCGATGCTCTCCTTGAGAGCCTTGCCTTCGGCGATGAGGACGGTACGGGTTTCTGTATCGAGCTTGCCCTTCATCTTCTGGGCATTCTCATTGCGCCGGGCCCGCAGATTCTCGACTTCCTGCAGCAATTCGGAGCGCTTTTCCTGCAAATCTATAATCAGATCGATGTCAACGCGCATGTTGCGCACTTCGATGTTCCTGGCAATCTCGTCCCTTCGTTCTTTCAGTTCTTTCAGGTCAATCATTCTGGTTTCTCACCTCTTTGCATCTTTGGCAAGTGCTTCCAACTTGCTCGATTTTTCACTGGCTTTTCGTACTGCTTGCATGACCGTGGCATCGAAACCACCTTCGGCCAACGCAAGCATCCCCTCGATGGTCGTCCCTCCTGCAGAGCAGACGGTGGTTGCAAGTTCCACGGGATTCCTGCCGGTATCGGCTACCAGGCTTGCGGCACTTTTCGCTGTTTCCACGGCAATGTGCAAGGCTGTCGGATAGGCAATGCCCTGCTGTACACCACCCATGGCAAGGGCATGGTAGAACTGCAGGATGAAGGCAATGGCCGAGCCACTGATGCCGATGAAGGCACCAAACTGCGATTCGGGGAGGATGAAGGCGGACCCAAAGCTCTGTGCAACGTGCTGGGCGTAGGAGATGTGCTCCTTCGAGCATCGCTGGGAGGGTGCCACAGCAGTTACCGAAGCTTGCATCTGTGCTGCAATGTTGGGCATGAAGCGAACCACCTCGTCGGTACCAAGCTTTTCGGTGAGGGTGTCCAGGGAGACCCCTGCAGCGATACTGATCCAGTTTTTGTCAGCACTGCCCAGCTCCCTGAGTTGGCCATAGAGTGTTGCCAGGATCTGGGGCTTGACCGCAATGAGCAGACAGTCGGACTTCTGCATCAGCTCCTGCAAGCTTGCTAGCTGTGTCCGCTTTCCTTCGGATGCGAGACTGCGTGCTTTCTCCAGGTCGCTGTCATAGAGGTACACAGCTCCTTCCAGACTCCGTGCGATGGCACTTCCCATGGCTCCGCATCCGATGATTCCCAGTGTGTTCATCTTTACTCCTCCCACCTCAGATGGTGCAGTTCGCCCTGTCCTTGCAGACCGGGAAAGTCAGTTTGCCTGAGGTATTCGTAGGCAGCTATCGCCACACTGTTGGAAAGATTCAGGCTTCTGGCTTGCCCACGCATGGGGATGCGCACGCATCTCTGTCTCTGTTGTACCAGAATATGCTCATCTATCCCAGCACTCTCCCTGCCAAAAATGAGAAAGGTCTCAGCTGGATAGTGCACTTCTGCATACGTTCGTTCGGCTTTTGTGGTGAAAAAGAAGAGATTTCGGTCGGCATGGCTTGCCATGAACTCCTCAATGCTTGGGTGCTCCACAATGGTGAGCAGATGCCAGTAGTCGAGTCCGGCCCGTTTCAGTTGCTTTTCCCCAAGGCTGAACCCCAACGGGTGCACCAAATGCAAGGTTGCCCCCGTAGCGGCGCAGGTTCGGGCTATGTTGCCAGTATTCTGGGGTATTTCCGGCTCAAAGAGTACGATGTGCAGATCCATGCACCAAATCTACCATTTGGGAGGAATCAGCACAAGGTACCCCACTTGTGCAAGCCTGGTGAACCAACCTTGTAAAGGAGTGCGTGTTGCTTTAGACTTGCTTCAGTTTGGAGGTGGGTATGGTTGCAGAAAGTCTGAAGGCCTTGATGCTTGGCATCGTGCAGGGAGTCACGGAGTGGCTTCCGATCAGCTCGACCGGTCACTTGCTGTTGCTTGACTCACTGCTCAAGCTCTCACTCAGTGCAGAGGCGAAGGAACTCTTCCTGGTCATCATCCAGCTTGCTTCCATTCTGGCGGTGGTGATCCTGTACTTTTCCACCCTCAATCCCTTCTCACCCTCCAAAGACAAGAGTGCAAAGAAGGCTACGTACATCCTCTGGGCGAAGGTCTTGGTGGCAACGCTTCCGGCGGGCGTGGTGGGGGTGCTCATCGATGATTTCATGGACACCCATCTCTATCGTTGGGAAGTGGTGGCCGCTGCATTGTTCGGCTATGGGGTGCTCTATATCTTTCTTGAGAAGGGTAGGTGGGGTACACGGGAGAAGAAGGTGAAGCAGCTTGGGGACATCTCCTACCGCGATGCCCTCACCCTCGGCTTGTTCCAGATGCTCGCCCTGGTCCCAGGGACGAGCAGGAGCGGCTCAACCATTCTGGGGGGCATCATCATCGGCATCGAGCGGGCGGTGGTTGCCCAGTTCTCCTTCTTCATGGCCATACCGGTCATGGCAGGAGCCTCCTTGCTCAAGCTCATCAAGCTTGGCTTCTCCTATACCAACGATGAGTACCTGCTCATCGCAGTGGGGTTTGTCAGCAGTTTCATCGTCTCCTTCTTCTGCATCAAGGCGCTCATTGCCTATGTACGCAAGCATGATTTCTCAGTTTTCGGCTACTATCGGGTAGGCTTGGCCATACTGGTAGCCATGTTCTTCCTGGGAAGGGGAATCTGATATGGCGCTTCTGCTGATCATCTACATTGCGTTCATCAGCTTGGGCTTGCCCGATGGGGTGTTGGGCAGCATCTGGCCGGTCATGCGCGCTTCGCTTGACCTCCCGTTGTATACGGCGGGTCTCATCGGGGCCATCGGCTCGATCGGGACGGTTGTTTCCGCTTTGTCCAGCTACCGGCTGATACACCGCTTTGGGACAGGCAAGGTGACCCTTGTCAGTGTGCTGATGACAGCCTTGGCCCTGCTCGGGTTTTCGGTGTCCTCATCTCTTCCTCAGCTGATGCTCTGTTCCATTCCCCTGGGCTTGGGTGCGGGTTCTGTCGATTCCGCACTCAACAACTATGTTGCGTTGCACTACAAGGCCCGGCATATGAACTGGCTTCACTCCTTTTGGGGTTTGGGAGCCAGCAGCGGACCTGCTGTCATGGGCATTGTGCTCTCCCTGGATCTCAGCTACAGGATGGGGTACCGGGTTTTGGGTGGCATGCAGCTGGTGCTCGTCCTTGCCCTCTTTCTCAGTCAGCGGCTCTGGCAGGATGGCAAGCAGCACAGGGAAGGGGAGGCGGAAATTCCGGTTGTTTCCCCTGCTGCCCGGCGAAAAGGAGCCCTTCCTTTTGCTCTGCTCGGGTTTTTTCTCTATTGTGCTCTGGAAATTTCCACCGGCATGTGGGCGGTCAGCTATCTTGTGGAAGTGAAACTCCTCAACCCCACCGATGCAGCGTTCTACGGTTCCCTCTTCTTTTTGGGCATCACCAGCGGGAGGATGGCCAGTGGCTTCTTCTCCTATCGTCTTTCCAATACCACACTCATCTTCAGCGGTTTTTCCCTGATCCTGGTAAGCATCGGCTTGCTGCATTATGCGAATCTGGCGACAGCCGGGTTCTCCCTGTTGCTGATGGGGATCGGGTGTGCTCCCATTTTCCCGGGAATGATCCACGAGACACCGAATCATTTCGGCAGGGAGAACAGCCAGAAGATCATAGGGTTGCAGATGGCCTCTGCCTACATGGGCAGTACGCTCTCACCCCCGCTGTTCGGCATCCTGGGGAACTGGATCGGCCTGGCTTGGATGCCCCTGATGCAGGTAGTGCTGCTTATCCTGCTCTTTGGCAGCGAAGCGCTGTTGTTCGGTTTGGGAAGGAAGAGAAAGCCCTGATGCTGTCTTGGATTGCCTCGTTCTGCTAGCAAGCGTTTTTGGTCTGTTCCAACTGCTTGGGCTTGATGGTGACGATGTGCAGGGTGACCAGGCTTCCGATGACACAGAGCATGATGATCAGCTTCACATCCGCAACCAGGAAGAAGGTGACCACCAGGCCGGCCCACAGCATGACCAGGACCCTGATCTTCACTGCCTTGGGAATGCCGCTGCCATCCTTCCAGTGGCGCAAGTAAGGACCGAAGGTCCTGTTCCTCTCAAGCCATGTCCCCAACCGTTTGCTGGAGAAGGAGAAGAGAAAGCCCGCAAGCAGGATGAACGGGGTGGTGGGCAGTACCGGAAGCACGATGCCGATGGCACCTATTGCCGTGAAGAGCAGGCCGAGGAACATCAAGAGGATGCGTAGTGGTTTGTTTTTGACCAACTGGGTTACTCCCTATCAGAAATCTTTTCGGTGAATGATGGTGTATAGTATAAAAACTTGAATAGATAGTAAAGTACTAGGAGATAGGATGCAATCGGGCAGGGATGCCGGCTCACTCCTCCTTGGAGGGGAGGTTGGCTGCTTTCATCACTTGTTTGCCTTGTTTTTGCAGGGCAAGCACCACTTCCTCGAGCTTGCGTTTTTTCTGGTAGGGGTCCTCAAAGAGCTCTTCCTGGAGCGGACGGGTTCCGCTGTACAGCCCTTGGAGGGCAAGGCCGATAAGCCGTACCGGCTTGCCTTCGCTCCACTTCTGGGCCAACAGCTGTGTGGCGATCTGATAGATTTGCTCGGCGCTGTAGAGGGTTGCTTGGGGGGTCACCTGGATGGTGGAAGTGGCAAAGTCCGGGGAGCGGAGCTTCAGCGACACGGTTCTTGCGATCTGTTTCTCATCAAGACAGCGAAACATCACCTCATGGCTCATGAAGAGCAAGACCTCATGCAAGGTCTCCTCGTCTCGGATATCCTCGGCAAAGGTTGTCTCGGTCGAGATGGAGTGACTCTTCGCTTCGCTTGAGAAGATTCCCGGATCGATACCTCTGCATGCTTGGTACAGATAGTGGCCCATGCTGGAGCCGAAGAGGTTTTGCAGGGTGGATTCCTGATAGCTGCGCAGTTCCGCTGTGGTAGTGATGTGATGCTTGGCAAGCAGCTGCTGGGTTACTTTTCCCACGCCCCATAGCTTCTTCAATCCGATTGCATCGATGAACGCAATCTCCTTTCCCACCGAGACCCTGCACAGCCCATCGGGCTTATCGTAGTCACTGGCCATCTTGGCGATGAACCTGCTGGGTCCGATGCCCACCGAGATGGTGAGCCCGGTCTCATCGTGGACTGCTTTCTTGAGCAATGTGCCTGCTTCACGGGGAATGCCGAAGAGCCGTTGGGTTCCCGTCATGTCCAGAAAGGCCTCATCGATGGATATCTGCTGAACCGAGCTGCTGAAGCGCTTGAGCACATCCATGACGATGCTGCTCATCTGATGGTAGCGTTCCATGCGTGGCTTTACCACCAACGCATGGGGGCACAGTCGCAGGGCTTGGGCCATGGGCATGGCGGAATGGATGCCGAACTTTCGGGCTTCGTAGCTGGCGGTTGCAACCACCGAACGCTTGCCGCTCCCCCCGATCAGGAGGCACTTGCCACGATACTCGCTGTGATCGAGCACCTCAATCGCAGCATAGAACGCATCCATATCCACATGAAAGAACACTTGTTCCATAGGCACCTAACACGTGGGAGGGGTGTAGATGCGCCCTCGCTCCAGGTGTGCCCGGTTGAGGGCATCAAAGAGCAGGTGGTCGAGAACTTCGGGAAGGCTGTAGCCGACGCTTGCCATCAATTTGGGGTAGTGGCTGGTCTGCGTCATGCCCGGGCTGGTATTGATCTCATTGAGGAAGATGCCCTCTTTTGCAAGGAAGAAATCGACGCGGGCATACCCGTCCGCCTTGATGGCCAGGAAGGCTTGCCTGGCATAGCGTCTGACAGCCTTGGCAGTCTCCTCCCCGATGGTGGACGGCAACTCGAGATAGGCAGTGTTGGTGGTCCCGTATTTGTGTGCATAACTGAGGAACCCCTGCTCACTCTTGGCGGGGTCCATCACCACGGCAGGACCGGCTGCAACCAGCGTTCCCTCCCTGGTGCGGAGTACTGCGCATTCAATTTCCTGCACGTCTTCCATCAGGGTCTGGATCAGGACGCGTTCGCTGTAGAGGGCGGCGTACCGAAGTGCTTCGACCAGCTGGTCCGGCTGTGCAGCCCTCAGCGCCCTCACCCCAACCGATGATCCTGCATTCTCCGGCTTAACGAACAGATGCGGACCCAGCTGCTTGGTCAGCAAGGCAAATTGGTCCATGACATAGGCTTCGATGTCCATGAGGTTGAACCGGTCAAGCACCCTGGTGGCTATGGTAGGGATGCCGTGACTATTGAAGAGGCGGGATGCAAGGTCCTTGTGCATCCCGATGGCACTGGAGGCGGTGTCACAGCCGGCGAGGGGAATGCCGGAAAGCAAGCACAACCCCTGCAGGTTCCCATCCTCACCACCATAGCCGTGGGTGGTTGCAAAGGCTGCATCCACATCCAGCTGTGTATCATTGAGGAAAAAGCCCGCACCTGGCCTGATGGAGACCAAAAGGTTTTTCTCCATTTCACCTGCCGGAGACTTGGTCTGCAGATACCACTTTCCCTCCAGTGTGATGGCTATCGGGAGTACGGTATGCCCCGCTTCAATCAGTGCCTGATGCACCGAGATTGCGCTGGAGACTGAGACATCATGTTCGGCGGAACGCCCGCCGAAAAGCAATGCTACTTGCATCCTCTTCTTTGCTCCTCTTCCTGCAAGGCTGCCTGGACTTCTGCGATTTCATCCCAGGCTATCTTGCCATCGGCTCGTTCGATGCTCTTCTCGTGGCCTTTGCCCAGAAAGAGGAGGGTATCGCCGCCCAGGGCAATGGAGAGAGCCTTGCGGATGGCCATCCTCCTGTCCTCAATCTCCCATACGGTGCACAAGGGATTGTGCATCAGATACCTGAGATCGGAGAAAATGGCCTGGTTTCCTTCCTTGCGCGGATCTTCCTCGGTAAGAATGATCACCGAACTGTATTTGTTGGCGATTTTCCCCATGGCCGGGCGTTTGGTGCTGTCCCGTTCCCCGGCACACCCGAACACTGCAATGATGTCTCCCCCTTCACAGGTTCGCTTGGCGAAGGAGAAGACACCCTCATAGGCGTCGGCAGTATGGGCAAAGTCGATGATGACCCTGACGCCGAGCTTGTTCTCAATGAGGTGCATCCTCCCCTTGACCGGCTGAAGACGCGGGATGAGCTGCAGCAGGCTCTTCGGCTCCTTGTTGAGCAGATGGCTGGCGGTAAAGGCTGCGAGCAGGGCGTTGGTCGCAAGGCTGGGCAGCAGCAGGGGAGTGGGCAGGTGTTGGCCATAGATCTCAACGACCACCCCTTGGTATCCCATGAACTCAATGCGCATGGGAATGTCCTTTCCAAGGACTATGGCCGAACATGAGTCGCACAGCGCATCGATGAAGGTCTCATACCGGCTGTTGTCGGTACTGGTGAGCAGAAGGCCCCCTTCTTGCAGAGCTTTGACGAGATTGACCTTGGCATTGGTATACTCCTCAAGGCTGTGATGGAACTCAAGATGCTCACTGGTGACCTTGGTGATGATGGCAGCTGCGAAGGATATCCCTGCCAGCCGGTCATACTGCTTGCTCAGCGCGTGGCTGGTGCACTCGAGGATGACATGAGAGACCTGGTTGTCCACGCAGCGGGCAAGGAAGGCTTGCAACTGGTCAGGTTCCGGGGTGCTCTGCCGGTAGGGGGAGTCAACCTTTCCCGAGCCATCATCCATGCTGACCGTGGTAAGCACACCGACCTTGACCTCATTGGCCTTGAGCATCTGATACAGGTAGTCACAGGTGGTGCTCTTGCCGTCTGTTCCGCTGATGCCGATGACCGAAAGCTTTTCCTGGGGATTGTCATGCAGGGCAGCACACATCAGGGCAAAGCAGGTGTGTGCTTGCTCCACCGTGTACGCGTAGAAGCCCTGGCTTTCAGGATCGGAGGTGATGGGTTTCTCGCTGATGACGCATACAGCCCCTCGTTTCACCGCTTCCCTGACGAACAACAGCCCGTTGGTATGAAGACCGCTGAATGCAAAAAAGACAGAATTGGGCCTGCAATCCTGTGAGTGTTGGCAGATGGAAGCAATACTGAGGTCGTGGGGGACACGTGCGTCAAAGATGCCCACAGCCTCCAATAGGGAGCGTAACGTATTCATGCGCTTATGGTACCAGCACAAGTGGGGTGAGAACAATAGGAAGGTTCGCCCGATTGGGGCAAGTACCGGTGGCTTCGCACGCATTTATTTGGTATGCTGTCCTGGAGGGAGAAGCGCGGATGAAACGTTGGATGGGAATCGTTGCTGTAGCTGTTTTTGGTACAGCACTGCTGTGCGCCCTTCCGCTGGACAATGCTTCCAGCTCTTCCTGGGCAATGGCCGATGCAGGTCTTGCCTTGGACTTTTTCCCCGACTCATTTGCTGCCAATCCTGCACTTCTTGCCTTGGAAGGGCGAAGCGAGACCTCCTTTTTGGCAACCGTACGCTATCTGGATGAGATCTCTGCTTCCAGTTACCGACTGGATGAAGTGAACCCCTTTTTGCAGCGTCCCCAGGCGGACTGGTCGCTCAGCTTTGCAGCAGGCCGTCTTGCGTTCTCCATACAGAACAGGAATACCTTGCTCGACCGCAGCGTGACGGCAAACTACAGTGAGTATCGCGGTTCGATGACAACCCTGTTTCAGTTTGACTGGGCTATGGGGAAGAAACCCCTCTCCTTTGGTGTTACCGCCCGGGCTTATGCAGGCAGCGAGCGGACCAACATCCAGCTGCGTGAGGGCCATGCCTTGCTTGACTATGCGGTGGAGACGGTGGTGGGCAGGTACGAACCGGTTGAGGACCAATCGAGCGTAGCCTTCGGAATGGGCTTGCTTCTTGACTATGATTGGTTCAAGCTTGCCGTGGTGAGCAACAGCTTTGCCTACTCCTCCCTTGAGGCGCCGCTGGTCATCAGCGCAGACTCCTTGCTCAAGACACTCGACTGGGGCTTCTCCTTCAGCAGCCCAACCTATGATGAGAACAATCAGCTGCACTTCCTGAAAGCCGAGGGTGCCTTGGATTTTGTGAACCTTGGGTCGGATGAGGAGAGGGAAGTGCGTCTCGGCATTTCGATGAAATTGCAGCTCCTTCCCACGTGGTCGGTCAGCCTCTTGGTAGGGTATCGGGAGCTCAAGCCACTTCCTACCGACCTGCTTCAGACCTCCTTCGAGCGAGGCGCGCAAACCCTTGGGCTGTCAGCCATGTTTGAGACGGTGCACGTGCAGCTTGCCTATGGCTGGCCAACTTCCTGGTACGTGCAAAAGGACAGTATCCAGCGTTCGAAATTTCTCATTGGAGCCAGTGTAACGCTCTGATGAAACGCTACTTGACACACCCAGACGACCACTATATAGTCAAACGGTAGAACGTTTGAACCTGTAAGGAGTAGAGTATATGTCCAAAGCACATAGAGGCAGTGGTATCAGGAGCGAGGTCAACCATGGACGTGGTGAATGCCCCGTTTGCAAGAGAACTGAGGTCAAGGTTTTGTACGAAGTGACAATCGAAGGCCAGAAGACCAAGATTTGCAAGGCTTGCAATGCACACCTCAAGGCTGTAGCAGCCAACTAAGGGTTTTCCTTGGAAGAGAGACTGTCCTAGGCGACAGTCTTTTTTTTATCAGTGTGAGGAGAACAGGCGGTGGAAATGAGAGAAGAGAGCTGTTATCTGGTTGGGATCAAGGGAACCGGGATGGCCAATCTGGCGCTTCTGCTCATGCGTATGGGAGCCTCTGTCCGCGGCTGTGATGTACAGGAAACCTTTCTGACCGACCTCTCCTTGCATAGGGGAGGTATTGTCGTTGATACCGGTTTTGATCCTGCCCATCTGAGCGGCTCTGCGACGCTGGTCATCCACAGCAGCGCATATCATCGGGATCTTCCCATTCTTCAGGCCGCGGAAGCCAACCGCATTCCCCTGTACTCTTACCCCGAGTTTCTTGCCCTGCTCAGCACAAAGCAGGACAGTTATGCGGTGGCGGGGACCCATGGCAAGACAACCACGACATCGGTAGCAGCTCATATCCTGAAGGAGGCGAGCGAGGGGGATTTCCCCTTCTATGCCCTGTATGGGTCTTCCGCACTCAACCAGGAAGATGCTCTCTACCAAGGCAGTGAGTGCGCCCTGTTCGAGGCCTGTGAGTATCAGGACCATTTTCTTTCCTATCATCTCAGAGGCGTGCTGGTCACCTGCATCGAGTATGATCATCCTGACTATTTTGCGGATCTGGATGCTGTCAAAGCCAGTTTTCGACGTTTGGTGGACAAGCTGGAAAAGGGTGGCATGCTCATTGTGTGCTCTGATGACAGAGAAGCGAGAGAGCTGCTCTCCTATGCCCGGCGGACACGAAGTGATCTGACGCTCCTGGAGTATGGGTTCACGGCCCCAGGCCCGTTTCGGATCCTTGAAAACCCGGACAGCACCTTCTCTCTCTCGCTCCTTCCTGACCAGTCGTTTGCTTTTTCGGTGCATGCAAAGGCCTTGGTATTGGATCATATCGGCGCTGTGGTGCTTGCCCTTTCCGTGTTGCTTGACCGGCCCAAACCCAGACTCTACCTGCAGGACAAGGGCCTTCTGAGTGATGAGGTCCTCCCTTCGGTGACCAGCCTGCTCATGTCCCAACTTGCTTCCTTTCCCGGATGCAGGGCAAGGACCGAAGTGCTGGCTGAAGAGGGGGGTGTGGTGTACGTGGACGACTATGCCCATCATCCGAGTGAGATCCTCACTTCCCTCGAGGAACTGAGGTCGGCATATCCGCATAGTAAGCAGCTTGTGCTCTTCTGCCCCCATACTGCCAGCCGTACAAAAGCCTTCCTTTCTTCCTTTGCTTCCGCCCTCGCCCAAGCCGATGCGCTGATCATCCAGAGTACCTATGCCTCCGCAAGGCAGGACAGCTGTGCAGTGGAGGATACCAGTGCCCTTTTGTTGGAGGCGGTGCAAGAGGCAATCGGAACTTCAGGCAAGCCGGTTGCCTATGCAAAGGATGACCAAGCCTGCGTTGAGTTGGCCGGCCTGTGGTTGCAAGAGAGATGGTTGTGTATTACCATGGGTGCGGGCAATAACCGCCCGCTCGGGCCCCATATTGCTGCGTTTCGAAGGAGTCTCTCATGAAAAGCATGACAGGATATGGCTTCAGTGAATCCGTAGGTGAGCAATTCCAGCTTGCCGTGGAATTGAAGTCCTACAACAACCGCTATCTTGATATCAACCACAACATTCCCTACATACTTTCTCCCTTTGAGATGGAGATAGACAAGCGCCTGGGTGAAATGGCAAGCCGTGGTCATATCGAAGTGAACATACGGGTGAAGAACCTGGTCACTGACATTGAGCTGTACATCGATCCGGAGGCGGTGAAGAAGTACAGCGAGGCATTCAGCACCATTGCAGCGCTTTCGGGCAAAGCTCTCAAGCCCCAGCTCTCCGACTTTCTGGGTAGTGAAGGGGTTCTTACCAGCCTGAAGGGCAGTGACAGCGAGCGGTATCGTCAGGTGCTCTTCTCCACGCTGGAGGAGGCCCTTGTCCAGTTCTCTGCAAGCAAGGAGCGCGAAGGCGCTTCCACCAAGGCTGACCTCATCAACCTGGGCAAGCGCCTTGAGGCGGGTTTCCTGATCATACAGAGCCATGCGGACGAGCTGGAGACGCTGGTGAAACAGAACCTGCGCTCGCGCTTTGAGGAGATGCTGGGCGATCAGCACTACGATGAGAACCGCATCCTCTCCGAGGTTGCGGTCATGCTGGTGAAATACTCGGTGAACGAGGAGATCAAGCGTCTTGCCGTGCATCTGAAGGAGTATTTCGCCCTGCTTGCCTTGGATGAGCCGGTCGGCAAGCGCCTGGATTTTCTCTGCCAGGAGATGAACCGGGAGATCAATACCATCGGCAGCAAGAGCCAGATGGTGGAGCTCAACATCCAGGTTGTGGCCATGAAGGACAGCCTGGAGAACATTCGTGAACAAATCCGCAATATTGAGTGACGGGGGAAACGGTGCGCATTGCAATTAGTGGGAAGAGTGGCTGCGGCAATACGACGGTGAGCAAACTGGTGGCCGATGCATTGGGCTTTACGATGATCAATTTTACTTTCCGGACGCTCAGCGAGGAGAAGGGGATTGAGTTCTGGACCTTCTGCAAGCAAGCCGAGCATACCGATGAGTACGACCTTGAGGTTGACCGGCGTCAGGTGGAGATGGCCATGGCACAGGAGCATTGTGTGCTTGGCAGTCGCTTGGCAATCTGGATGCTCAAGGATGCAGATCTCAAGATCTACCTGACGGCAAGCAGCGAGGAGCGGGCCAGAAGAATCACCGAACGGGAGGGCGGAAGCCTCTCTGAGCGGATGGAGCAGACCCAGCGCCGTGATGCGAATGACAGCAAGCGCTATCTTCGCCTCTATGGCATCGACAACAGCGACACAAGCATTGCCGACCTGGTGATCGATACCTCACAGCTCGGACCCGAGCAGGTTGCAGATCTCATCATTGCGGAGGTGCACAAGCGTGACAAACATTAGACGCCTTTGCCTGCTTCTGGTTCTCCTGGTGCTTTCTCTTGGGTCGGTGTCTGCCAAGAGCTATGTGGGTGTTTCCCAGTCGCTGGCAGCAAGCTCGGTTGAAGTGGGGTTCCTGACCAGAGGCTTCGAGCAAAATCTGGTATACTCGCTTCCCACGGTGCAGACGGATGCATCTTCCTGGATCGACAACAGCGCACTCTCGGCACACCTGCTCTACCGGTTCCACCAGTTCAATCCCCTTGTTGTGGGCGTTGGGGTGAAGACGCAGGGTGGTTGGCAGGAAGATGATTACTATGCCGTGGGCTTGGGGGGAGTGCTCAGCCTTTCCTATGAGTTCCTCGGCCGCCATGGCATGTTCTTTGCCGAGGCGTCCTACCTGCCTTGGATCTACCAGGACGGCAGTGCCTCTACTGACTATGTGGACAAGATGCTCGCCCAGTACGTGCGTCTTGGCTATCGGCATGTATTGTAAGGTCTGTACATTTTGTGGAAAAATCTTTATGCTATCAAAGTTGCAGATAGTTGTTCTGCAGACTGACAAGGAGTTATACGGTGAGCATTCCATTGAACAGCCTTATTGATTATGAGGACAATATCTACCAAATTACCTGCGTGGCAATCAAGGAAGCGAACATCCTGAGCAATCCTGGGTGTGGCGGTAAAGAGATCGAGGAGAACAATGGGAAAATCGTCAGCGAGGTTCTCACCAGAGCTCTCAAAGGTGAAATCCATTTCGAAGCCTCAGAAGAAGCCTGATTTCGGCAAACCCATCATTTTTATCTTCGGCCCGACTGGGGTCGGAAAAACAGAACTTCTGCTGGATCTCGATCCGCAGAGGTTTTCTGTTATCAACGCAGACTCAATCCAAGTGTATCGCTATCTGGACATTGGCTCAGCCAAGGCTCCCCAGTCGGTGCAAGCTGCAATCAAGCACTATCTGATCGATATCCAGGACCCGTGGCAACAGTTCTCCGTCGGTGACTTCATCGAACAGGCTGATCAGGCCTGCCGGGAACTCTGGGATGAGGGAAAGGTGCCGGTGGTGTGCGGGGGAACCGCATACTACTTCAAGCATTTTCTCTTCGGCCTGAGTGAGGCTCCTCCCAGTGATGAGCTCATCCGCAAGCATATCGCAACGCAGATTGAGGAGCAGGGAAGGGCTTGGGCCTATGAGTACCTGGAGCGAGTCGACCCCGTCTCCTTTGCACGCATCCACAGTTCCGACATCTATCGGATCTCCCGTGCCCTTGAGGTGTGGGAAACCTGTGGCCGGCCGCTCTCCAGTTTCAGCATTCCCACCGAGAAACGGAATGGCATGCAACCCCTGGTCATAGGGTTGCAGCGAGAGCCTGAAGTGCTCCGCCAGCGGCTTGGGCTTCGCATCAAGATGATGTTCGATGAGGGGTTGGAAGAAGAAATCCGCTCCCTGATCCGCAGGGGCGCCCAGTCCTGGTGGCCGGGTCTTCAGGGCATCGGTTACCGTGAGTTCTTCCAGGCCCGAGAGCATGGGGAGTGGTCGCGCTCCCTGATCGCCGACCAGATAGAACGAAACAGCCGCTTCTATGCGAAGCGGCAGCTCACCTTTTTCAGAAGTTTTGCAGATGCGCTCTGGAAGGATCCCTCTGACAAGCAGGAGATCCTTGACTGCATCGGGGAGTACCTCAGAACCGTTTCTGGGTAGGAACGACTAGACGTTCCACAAATTCCACGTTCACCGCCTTGATGCCGGTAATCTCGTACCAACCCCGTTTGCCCAGTTCCACACTAAACTGCTGTGTTATGCGGTAGAGGTAGATCGGCACTCCCTCAGTCGGGACCTGTTCTTCCCCTTCATCAGCGTAGGAGTAGGGGGTGTAGAGCGTTCCTGTGGCAGTGAAAGTCGTTTCATCCTGTTGCACCACCCCAAGATCGGCAACCCCATAGAGGAATGTTCCCTCCACCAGGGCCGGCTTTCCGTCGGCGATCCAACGGTTCGGGTCAACCTGGCTGTTGATGCCCTCGTAGGCCTGGCGGGTCTGCCGGGTAACAAAGAGGTTGGTCACTTCCATGGACGCAGGGTTCTTCGTGCCCTTTGCAAGGGAGGCTTCCATCTTCTGCAGATCAAGTGAGTTCTGACCTGCGTAATACTCCTCAACAACCTGCACTTGGCTCATTCCCGCAGTGTAGGGCGGGGTAAGGGCAAGCTGGATGCGGCTGGTGGTGAACCAGGCGACAGCTCCTACGCTCAGAACGACAGTGATGACAATCCATCCCTTCTTTCTCCAGAAAATCTTTCGGTTGGCACGCTTTGTCTGTGCTTCCACAAACTTCCTGCACGCTTCGATCGACAGATAGGCATCCCGCACTGGGGCTTGGTCCAAGCTTTCCAAATCCCATGCAAGCTTCTCGGTCTGCTCCAGGAAGGTGGACAGTGCTGCCTGACTCTCCTTGTTGCCTGCTGCATCCCGTTGCCGGGTGAGGCTCAGGGTGAGGGTGGTGTGGATGAAGGCCGCCGTGGACTGGGCAAGCGGGGTCTGTGCTGAGGTGATGGGCAGGGGCCTGAAGGCGTCCTCCCGCGTCAGGCGGTCGGCAAAGGGAGCAAAGCCGAGTGCTGCATAGTAGAGCAATTGTCCCATCTGGTCACAAAGGGAGAAGGGGGCGTGGATGCCATGATGCACCCACGCTGAGATATTTTGGTATCGGTCATCCTCCTCAGCGGTGGAGGAGAAGAGGTCTCCCAGGGTTTGGGGAAGTATGAGAAGCCTTCCGTCCTCGATGCCCCAGACTCTCCACAGCGGCAGGATGCCGCTGCTCAGGTCGAGGAACTCGGAACTGAGACGGGAAAGGGCATCGGCAAGACGGCGGACCCACAAGAGGGCCTTGTCGCGCTTCTTGGTTGCAATCTCTGCGAACGGGAACAGCTGCAGATGGTCAAAGTAAAGGCAACGTTCTCCCTCTATGATGGAGATTCCCTTCCAGTACCAGCTTGTCAGAGTTCCCTCCTCGTAGAGATATCCTTTCTCTTTTTCTCCTTGCAGCAGGTATGAGGGAAGCTCGACCTCTTGGGGTGCGATGGTGATGCATCGCATCAGCTCTCCTTCGATCAGATGATCAAAGGTTCGTTTCACTGGCATGTCTTTCTCCTAAGCTGGCACTGAGGTGCCAAACGTCTTTCTCTTTTCCTTCCCCAAGTACTGAAGGAGCTGGATGCTCTTGTCCTTTGCAGTACCAGCTGTTGAGCTGCCATCGCCGGATGGCCCAAGGCTGGCGTCTGATCGCTTCCAATGAAGGAAGGTTGCAGCAACTAATCAGATGATGTTGCCCTGCTTCCCAGAGGTCGGAACCTTGGCGCAAGAGGTCTGCAAGGGTGTTCGCATGGTCGGCTGCAACATCGCTGGGAAGCAGTGCATTGGCATTGCTGCTGACGACAAACAGGGTATCGGGTTCTTTTTCGGTGATGGTACGCAGCAGGTATGCCAATTTTGCTGTCTGTTCTTTGGTGCAGGACCCTACCGCAAGGCCGAGCACGGGGGTGTCAGGCAGGTAGGAGTGGATGAAGGGAAGGGTGAGTTCAAAGGCACTCTCCTCCTCAAAATAGCTGTCCTGGAGAGCCAGATGGGGAGCATGGAGGGTTTGGAGATGCATACGCATCCCAGTGGCAAACCTGATGTGCATCCCTCCGACAACCATACCCTCTTGTGTCGGACTGAAGACAAAGGCTGGTTCGTCGCACAACAGAACCTCCTGATGGAGGGGAACAAGCACCACCACCAGTTTGCATGGAAGGCCGGAAGCAAGGGAAAAACTTGCATGCAGGGCTTCCATGCTCAGATCATAGGCTGCATGGGGACACAACAAAGCGGAAGGAAGGGTGCAGAGATGCTCAGCTGACTCCCTTGTTTGGGTTGCCTTTTCCAGTTCAGCCGGATCCTCCGGGTAGAATATCACTTGGTGGTGCGCTTCAAGCATGCTCATCCTCCAAAAGTAATCGTGCCAGACGGCTTTCGTCCAGTACAACCGACAGGTTTTTTTCCTGGGTGGGCAGTACCAGTCCGGTTTTGCCTCCTTTGGCACGTCTGAGATGCTTGACTTGCGTGTAATACAGGTCTGCCTTACCCTGGCTTTTGGCTTTGCTGAACACCAAGGCAAGATTTGCGGCATCCAGAAGGACATCGAGCGGTACGCTCTTGTTTTTCACAAACTTGATGAAGACGTATCCCCCGGGAAAATCCCTGGTATGCATCCAGTAGTCATTGCCCCGTACGTGGTGGCGCAGCAGTTCATCATTCTCCTTGGCGTTGCGTCCCACCAGGAGGGTGAACTGACCGCTTTGGATCACAAGGCCCGGGCTTTTCTGCTGCGCGCTTGTCTGGCTTGCCGTGTCGGCAAGCTCCTTCCTGAATGCGCGTATCGCCTCATCCTTTTCCAGATTTGGGTCGAGCAGGTGTTCGTAACGAAGTTGTTCGCGCAGCAGGGCTTCTCTTGCTTTTTCCACTTCGCCAAGGGCATTCTCATACGTTCCCTTCGCTTTTTGGTATTTCTCATAGTAGAGGAGGATGTTCTCCCTGGCCTTGAGCTTCTCATCGAGTTCGATGGTCAGCAGTGTCTGGGTTTCCCAGTCTTCGACTTCGATGCTGGCTTTCCTTCCGTCCAGAAGATGCTGGTTGGCGCTCAGCAGGTCCGCTTTCTTTCGCCAGAGTTCATACCCTTCATGCGCCTTGAGGGTGCGCATCTGGCTGGCAAGGGTGCTGCCCAAGGTTTTCAGGACCCTGTCTCGTTTTGCCTCAACCTTGGCCAGGAGCTGTTCATACGTGAGGAGGTTGCTCTGGTTGCCGTACTCCTGCTCGATCTGGCGGTTGAACGAGAGCTCAGTTCTCTGGCGTACGGGAAAGGAGTCCTCCCGCACTTCCTGCTCTTCAGGCAGGGTGAATGTTCCCGAGCTCTGCTCCCCTCTTCCGGGTCTGCGATACAAGAGGTCCAGTATCGTATGTTCGCTGTCGGTGACAATGACGTTTGCACCCGGGCCGCTGTAGAACCGCAGAATGAGATGGAGAAGCCTGCCATGGTTGTCCAGGGTGAGCTGTACCAGGCGATCGCCGGTGGCTTGCTTGACCCCCACCACTTTCGAGCCTTCGAGATTTGCCCTGCAAAACTGGATGAATCGCTGCAGTTTGGCTGTTTTTCCCCGCTGGTTGACCTGCAGGGACTCAGTGAGCATGTGCAACCTGCTGAACGAGGTGCCGAACTCCGTGTAGAGTATCCAGCGACCTGCCTGTGGATGGTAAAACTGCCAGCTCAAGGAGTGGAAGTCATGCTGCAGTGTCTGCTGAAGCGAGCTGCCGAGTAGGGGCAACTCGTCGAGGATCAGGGCAATTTCACGCCAATTGAGACTCATAGTGCTCCTTTCGTTCTTCGTATGCCGCCTTTACCCCGCCTGCCAGATAGAAAGACCCGCATACCAGGATGGCTGCATGCTTTGGGGTCAGTGAGAAGGCAAGCTCAAGCGCCTCCCCGTTGTCCTCGACCAGATGGATGTGTGCAGGTTTCATATTGGCCGCCGCTTGTTGTGCAAACAGCTCATGCAGCATGCTGATATCACTCTTCTTGTAGCTGCCGGGTTTGCTGATGATGATCGTGGAAAAGTGTTCGAGGACCAGACTCACCATATGGGTGTGGTCCTTGTCTTCCAAGGCGCCGTAGATGACGGTGTTGTCCGATCCAGGGTGCAGATGGGAGAAGGAGGAGAGCAGGGATGCGAGCGAGTGATGGGTATGGGCACCGTCCACATACAGATTGGGGTCCGAACTCAGTTGTTGGAAACGCCCGGGAATCTGGTTCTTTGCAAAGGCTGGCAGAATGCGTGGGTCATACAGCCCAAGGGTTCTGAGCACCAGCAAGGCAAGTGCACTGTTTTGCGCCTGCACCTGACCACGCATGGCGAGCAGGAGTCTTTCCTTTCTGCCGTCCAGCCACTCGTAGGAGACAGCTTCTCCCTCTGTGGTTGTTTCGCTGGAGAGCGAGGTCAGCTCGTCGCCCAGCAGATGCACCCTGCTGTTCTGTTCTTGTGCTTCGGCAAGAAAGACTTCCAGAGCCTCATCCTCCTCGTATCCTATGAAGACGGGAACTCCCTGCTTGATGATCTTGCTTTTCTCCGTTGCAATCTGGGTTATGGTGTTTCCCAGAATCTTGGTGTGCTCAAGCTCGATGGGGCAGAGCACGGAGGCTTCCGGGATGATGGTATTGGTGGCGTCGAGCCGGCCTCCCAAGCCTGTCTCGATGACCGCCCACGAGCAACCTGCGGCTTTGAAGAGCAGATATGCGTAGGCTGTGTACAGCTCGAAGGTGGTCGGATAGGTCTCTCCCCACTGGTCGCAGAAGGTGAAGTCCGACAGCATCTGCTGCAGTTGCCTGCCTGTTTCCACAAGCAGTTCCTCACTGAAAAAGGTTCCGGCAAGGGTGAAGCGTTCCCGATAATCGATCAGATGGGGCGAAAGATAGAGTCCTGTCTTGTAGCCCAGCGCAGAGAGTGCGCAGGCAAGGTAGCTGGCAGTTGAGCCCTTCCCCTTGGAACCGGCCAAATGGATTGTCCGAAAGGTTTTCTCTGGGTTTCCCAGATGGCGCAGCAGTTCAATCATCCTGTCCAGGCGATAGTTCCGGGTTGTATAGTGGTCGGTCTGCTTCTCTAAGTTGGTGAAACTCTCCATGAAGAAGACCACATCATCAAAACTGGAAATGTGCATACTCAACGATACCTCGTCGTAAACTGTAGTCGCATCCTTCGCTTTGGTCAACGCAAGGGAGGGTTTTCAGACCCCCCGACAGCTGTATTACACTATTACGCATTCTGAAAACCTGTCATTATAATCTTGATTTTCCAGATTCTTCTGCCTATAGTATAAGTAGATTGGATTATTCTGCACTGGATATGAGGAGAAGGAAGATGGCAACTACAAAGAACACCCCGAAGCCTTGGGATTTTCTGGATGCATACCGTGGAAAGATGTTTGACGGTCAGTGGCCGACTGTAGTCCAGATGTTTGAGATTTCAGTCAGCCGTTTCGCCCAGAACAAGTGCTTCACAGCCTTTGTTCCGAAAAAAGAGACGTTCACCTATGAACAGGCACATGAGCATATTCTCACCATCGCCAACTTCCTCGCAGCCAAAGGGGTAGGGAAGGACAGCAAGGTTGCTGTCAGTGGAAAGAACAGCCCCGAATGGGCAATGGCCTACCTTGGCATCCTGTATGCAGGGGCCATTGTGGTACCTCTGGACAATACCCTGAGCAACAAGGATATGGTGAAGCTCATGGGCTTTGCCGATGTGAAGATCCTGTTTGCGGATACTGATCGCCTGGAGAACTTTGATGAGGAAAACAAGCTTGGCTTGACCGACAGGATCAGCTTGGAAGAGGGCAGCGCCCATCCCTTTGTCCTTGACCTTGAGGCCGCGGAAACCGAACGCTATCAGGCCAAATCGGATGAGACTGCGGCCATCCTGTTTACCAGCGGCACCACCGGAACCCCCAAGGGTGTCATGCTCAGCCACAGCAACCTGGTTGCTGACTGCTATCTCGCCCAGGGCAACATGCAATTGTACCCTTCGGATGTCTTCTATGCCATTCTTCCCATCCACCATGCCTATACCATGATGGCCGTCTTCTTTGAGGCTCTCAGTGTTGGTGCTTCCATCGTCTTTGGCAAGAAGCTGATCATCAGCCAGGTGCTCAAGGAGCTGAAAGAGGGTGAGGTCACCATGTTCCTCGCAGTCCCGATGCTCTTCAACAAGATGATCGCGGCCCTGATGAACGGGGTGAGGGAGAAGGGAATTGTCCTGTATGGGATCATCCGCTTTTTGATGGGAATTTCCGGTTTGCTGAAGAAGTTGTTCAAGGTGAATGTCGGCAAGTCGATGTTCGGCTTCCTGTTGAAGAAGCTCTCCTTGGACAAGAACCGCATCTGCATCAGCGGCGGCGGGCCGCTTCCTGCATCCACCTTCAAGATGTTCAATGAGCTTGGCATCGACTTTGTGCAGGGCTATGGGCTGACGGAAACCAGTCCCATCACCCACCTCAACCCGGTTGAGGCCTACATTGAGACGTCGGTGGGAAAGAAGATTCCCCAGACTGAGGTCAAGATAGTCAATCCTGACAGCGAGGGCAATGGCATCATCTACATCAAGGGACCCATGGTCATGCAAGGTTATTACAATCATCCGGAGGCAACAGAAGAAGTCCTCAGCGATGGCTGGCTCAACACCGGTGATGTGGGTCATCAGGATGCCCAGGGATACCTCTACCTTACCGGCCGTGCGAAGAACATCATTGTCACCGAGGGTGGCAAGAATGTCTTCCCCGAGGAGATCGAGGACCACTTCCAGCTCTACAGTGAGATTGATACCATCTGTGTCCTCGGATACCTGGTGGACAAGAAGACCAAGAGTGAGGGCATCAGGGCGTTGGTATACCCTGCGGAAAAGTATCGTGACGAGATGACCAAGGAGCACGGCGACCAGGCCAAGCAGAAGGTTGAGGAGCGCATACAGCAGATTGTCAGTGAGGTGAACAAGGAGTTGCAGGCGTACAAGAAAATTACCCGTGTGACCGTTGTTGATGAACCGCTTGAGATGACAAGTACGAAAAAAGTGAAGCGCTTCGTAGTTGCACAGAACCTGACTTTGACAGCATAAACCCACAAAAAAGCTTGCAACTCATTGAGAAACAAGCTTTTATTTTGCCCTTCCAAAACACAAATATGTTTATATAGATTCAGTCCTCGTAATCTTTTTTCTTCGTCTGCCCGAGGATCCTCCTGATGTCAGACTGCTGCAGGAACTTCCTCGATATGTCTATGTCCAGGGTCTTGAGTATGGTGTCGACCATCACGTCATAGTATGCGACCTGGTAGATGTTCGAGTTCGCCAGCTGCACGGCGTTGAAATGGGAAAGCGACTGCTGTATCGACTTGGCCGAGTATTTCCAGCCGAGCTGCAGTTCCAGCAGCCGTTCCAGGACCAGGGAAATGAAGCATATCAGGAAGTGCGACCGTATCCTGTCCTGCCTGCTGTGGAACACCGGCCTCAACGACAGCATCCCGGTCTTGGTCACCTTGAACGTCTCCTCGATCTTCCTCAGCCCGCCGTAGATGTCCGCTATCTCCGAGGCCGGCACCACATGGTTGAGCACCAGGAACCCGTCCGAATCCCGGTAGTAAGCATGGCTGGACGGCTTGTCGGGATTGATCAGCGATTCGTCCCCGACCCCGACGACGTTGGTGCAGATGAGGTAGTAGCCGTCGTACTTCTCGTCCTCCTCCAGCCTCGCGGCGTCGAACTCGTAGAGGCACCAGTCGGCCTCCACCTTCTCCCCCTCCTTGACGGGGCTCTTTCTCAGGTACTTGCTCTTGCCGTAGCTGGAGTCCTTGTAGTCCTTCGACCGCTTGCCCT
Source organism: uncultured Sphaerochaeta sp. (assembly GCF_963667405.1). NCBI lineage: Bacteria > Pseudomonadati > Spirochaetota > Spirochaetia > Spirochaetales > Sphaerochaetaceae > Sphaerochaeta > uncultured Sphaerochaeta sp. The sequence goes on from NZ_OY763408.1 coordinate 967,461, forward strand.
CGGACTGAAGCGCCTTCTCGATCACCGCCTGCCGTTCGCGCTTCGCCCTGTCGCTGTACTTCCTGCTCCAGATGAACACCTGCCTCTCGTTGTAGGTCCCGCTGTGCTTCCTGTCGTCGACGTCGCCGTAGGTGCTGGCCCTCCTGGGGATCGTCCTCTCCTTGATCATGGACACCACGTTGCCGTTGCCGTCCAGCACATGCTCCCACCCCTCGGCCGAGAGCGCGAACTCCTTGGTCTGGGAGTCCGACTTGCGTACCGACTGGCTGATCACATACCCGTTCCTCGCATCCCGGATCTTCATGATGTTGTAGTAGCTCATCATCCCCTTGTCCGCCACCACGATCTTGCGGCTGTCGGAAAAGTCGATGATGCTGTTGTCCATGGCCTCGGGAAGCGTCTCGCAGTCGTTGGTGTTGCCCCGGAACAGCTCGTAGGTGATGGGAATGGAAAGCTCGTCCATGAACAGCCCCATCTGGATGATGGGCTCGGGCCTGTGCTCCTTGCTCGGGCCCTTGGCCCTCAGCCCGTTCTCGTCATCCGCCTCGTCCCGCTCGAAGTAGTAGTTGGTGACGTCGTAGAACACCACCGTGTCCCTTCTTCCGAACTTCTCCTTCACCTCGGCGTCCAGATGCCTCAGCAGGTCGGTCCTCCACCTCAGCAGGCTGTCCATGCTCCGGTAGACGTCCTGGAGGCCGTAGCCCGTGTCGCCGAAGAACCGCCCCTTGTGCTCCCAGGTGCTCTTCTTGGAGGCCGGCCACAGCAGGCGGGAGTAGAGCAGGTGCTGGAAGATGACGTTGATGTTGAACTCGCAGTCCAGGTACCTGCGCCGGTTGTTGACGAACTCTTCCAGCTCCAGGCGGTGGTACAGCCTCGAGTAGGCGGCGAACCCGAGGTTCTTGCAGTCATCCGAGACCCGGAGGTCCCCTTCTCCGGACAGGCTGAGCCCGAGGCCGAAGTCGACCTGGTAGCCGACCGCCTTCGGCGAGGCCTTCGCCTCCCGCTTGAGGGCCTCCATCCGCTGGGCGATGAACGCCTCGGGGTCTATCCCCCTGACCGTCAGGTCGGAGCGGTGGTGGGTCTCGACGGTGGTCCTCCGCTGCTTGTTCTTGGAGCCGGGGATCCTGCATGCGTTGGAGATGTTGTAGGCGACATCCCCGTTCTTGAGCTGTGTCTTCACCAGTACATATGCCATGGGTAGAGTGTAGCACATTCATGTGAATGAGTAAACTTATAAATACTTATAAATGATAAAATGTTTCAAACCCTAGGGGTATGGGCGTGAAAAAACCACCCTGGGGTGGCTGGTTGTAGGTTTTGGGGTTGTGGTTCAGATTATGCAGCTGTCAAAGTGTGGAGGGCATCAGGGCGTTGGTATACCCTGCGGAAAAGTATCGTGACGAGATGACCAAGGAGCACGGCGACCAGGCCAAGCAGAAGGTTGAGGAGCGCATACAGCAGATTGTCAGTGAGGTGAACAAGGAGTTGCAGGCGTACAAGAAAATTACCCGTGTGACCGTTGTTGATGAACCGCTTGAGATGACAAGTACGAAAAAAGTGAAGCGCTTCGTAGTTGCACAGAAGTACAAGGACTAAGTATACTGCGGGTATGAATAGCAGTGTACGCAGTTTTCTGAAGGCGCAGGCCCATACGCTCAAGCCGGTCGTGATGATCGGCAAGGGTGGGTTGGACCAGCGGGTGATAGCAGCCATGGATGAGGCGCTTGCAAGCCATGAGCTGGTGAAAGTGAAGTTTCAGGCCTTCAAGGATGAGGTGAGACCCTTGGCCGAGGATCTTGCCCTGAAGACCGGCAGCAGCCTGGTCAGCATCATCGGGTTCATTGCAACGTTCTATCGGGAGAGTGAGGAGCATCTGATCCACATACCCAGGGAACTTGCAGCCAAAGGGGACTAGGAAGCACCATAGCACCAGGATCAACTCCTGGTGCTTTTTATGAAAAGCAGGCCCGTCCTCCAACGGAAGCAGGGCCTGCACTAGAGAAAATCCACCAGAAGGTGTACTGCATTCATACCACGTCCTTGTCTTTGCATCAATATGCTAAGAGACAGGACCTCGGTAACTCAGTACATCAAGTCTATCGCACAACTGCTGCAATAGTGAGCGCATCCGCAGATTTGTCTCTGATTGTTGAGGATTCCAAAGTTGCCCTGCCATGAGCAGGAGCCGGGGAAAGAGCAGATACTCCGCTTGTTTTGCCGAGCATACTTTCTCCGTCCAGAGGTTTGCCTGCCCTCCCAGGATATTCTCCTGCACCGAAGGGTCGAGAGAGGGGGGAGCACATGCAAATGAGGCGACATCCCTGAGGGTGCTTACCCCGAGGTTCCCCATCTCATCCTCACTGTCCAGATGCTTGTAATCGAAATAGCAGCCGGCGGTGTTTGGGCTCATGATCACCTCATGACCCCTTTTTCCCGCCTCGATGCCTCCCTCGATGCCTCTCCAAGACATGACGATCAAATCCTTGGGAAGTCCCAGTTGCTCGGTTCCTTCCAGCACTTCGTCCCAGCCGATGGGACGTTTTCCTGCCTGCTCAACCAGCTTGCAGATGCGGCTGGTCATGTACGCCTGCAACTGGTGTGACTGCTCCAATCCCAGTTCTTTCATTCTGTTTTGGCAGGCAGGGCAAGCATCCCATGCGGTGTGGGGGCACTCATCCCCTCCTATATGGAGGTACGGATCGGTGAAGAGGGCAGCCACCTGGCCGATTGCATCCTCGAGGAAGGTGAAGACCTCCTCATTGCCTGCACACAGCACCTCGTCGAAGATGCCCCAGCTGTCAGGAACCGTATAGGGGCCTTTCGTGCAGCCAAGCCCGGGATAGGCTGCAAGCAGGGCGGAGACGTGGCCGGGGGTCTCGAGCTCGGGGATGACGAGCATGTGATGCGCATGGGCATAGGACTGGACTTCGAGAATCTCCTCCTTGGTATAGAGCCGGCCGTAGGTCCTGCCGTCGGTATACTGGCTTTCGGTCCTCTTGCTTGCTATGGTTGCAAGCTTGTCATAGCCATCCAAGGGGATACGCCAGCCTTGGTCGTCGGTAAGATGCCAGTGGAAGCGATTGAGGTGAACCATTGAGGCAATATCGATCAGTTTCTTGATGAAGGTTACGCTGAACATGTGCCTGCTGCAGTCAAGCATGAGGCCGCGCCACGAGTGGGAAGGCTCGTCCTCGATGGTGCAACAGGGGATGAGGTTCTCCCCAAGCAAGGCAAGGCGACGCAGGGTGGAGAGTGCACGGAAGGCTCCAGTGGGTGTGCTGGAGCGTACTACTATCTGGGTTTTGGAAATGGTCAGCCGGTAGGCTTCTTCGGCCATCTCTTTCTGGACCTTGAACAGGATGTCTTCCCCGCCTCGCTTGCACCCAAGCAGGTCAGCACACTGGTCTCCTATGGCGTTGAGCAGGGGCTCGGCTGCAACGCTGGTTGTCTCATGGAGGCGAAAGACGCCTTCCTTCTCCTCAAGGTGCTTGGGGAGGGGGAACAGAAGAGAACTGGCTTTCATTGGTTGGTGTGTACGCATGGACACTTGGTACCATCTTGGCTGGCCTACGTCAAGTTCAAAGGGTGTACAAATGAAGTGGAAAGTTCTGCTTGACAGGTGAGTGGGGGGATGCTAGGCTTTGTTTGTACAGAGAGCGAACAAACTTTTTGGTTGTTCCGCTTTTCATCTCAGACGTGGGTATGTCCCTAGTATATAGAGGCCTATGAGAATCAACAACAACAATTTCCAGAAGAATGCGAACACCTCCTTGGTTTCACAACTGATCTGGAAGAGCCCGGGGATCAGCAGGGTCGACATTGCAAGAGAACTGAACTTGTATCGCTCGACCGTAACCAACATCATCAGTGCCCTCATTGATGACGAAGTCGTCTATGAAGGTGAAGAGGGCAGCGGCATGAGCAGGGGAGGGCGGAAACCCATCATCCTCAGGCTCAACGACAAGTTTGGCTGTGTGGTGGGGTTTGACATCCAGCCTTCCCACTACCGCGCCGTTATCATGGATATCACCGGCTCCCTGCTCTATCAGGACAAGGGAAAACTGCCTGAAGTCGATTTCGATGGGATTCTCACCTTTCTGATGGATCTGGTGCTCAAGCAAGTGTATAAGTTGGGGCTTCCCCTGCTTGCTGTGGTTGCAGGCATTCCCGGCATCGTGGATACGGAAAGCGGCATCATCGTCTATGCCGAGCCCTTTGGCCTGCACAACTATGACCTGTATGACTTTTTTGCAAAACGCTACGATGTGCTGGTCTTCGTGGAGAATGACGCCAACTGCACTGCCTGGCTTGAGATGACCATCAACCGCAATGTCAATCTGGGTGACTTCATGTGCATGATCGCAGACTATCATGAAGGAAGCTACCAGTTCGGCGACCGTGCCGGCATCGGCGTGGGTATCGGACTTTCGATCGGTGGGAAGGTCTACCATGGTTCCCATCACAGTTCGGGTGAAATCTGCACCCTCAGCTGGCGTGGCCACAATATCGGACAGACTGGTCTGGATGAGGACCTTCTGATCAGCAGTGTCAGCGATGAGCATGCTTGGAGAGTCTGGATGGTGGACCTCTTCAGCTCGTTGGTTCCCGTCATTTCGGTCTTCGACCCCAGGGTGTTGTTCATCCATGGAAAGCCGTTCAGTGATGAGCAAAAGATCCGTACGCTTCTCTCCGAGGCGTGCCCGCAGTTCCTGGATTTGCTCAAGAAGGTAGGGTGCAAACTCATTTTCGATACCCAGGACGAGTCGGTGGTTGCAAAGGGCGCTGCGATGATGTTCCTCCAAAAACTGTTTGCCGTTCCCGAGCTCTCCGAAATTGAGTGCAGGACCCACTTTGACTGGGAAGATGTGATAGCACAGGCATACCCGATGAAGAAAACCTACGAAAAGCCAAGGATGGAGGTGTCTCATGCCTAAGACGCATACGCTGCTGGATGCTAAGAAGGAACAGCGGAGGGCGTATTGGACGTTGGTTCTGCCCGGGTTTCTCATCTATATTTCGGTGATGGCTTTCCCCACCATATTTTCGATTTTCCTCAGTATCAGTGACTACAACGGGGGAAAGTTGTTCGGAGGAAAACCCATCAGTTTCGTGGGGCTCAAGTGGTACAGCCGGCTATTTGTCGATGAGTACTTCTATCTTGCCCTGAAAAACAACCTGTACATCGTGCTTGTCTCGGTTTTCGGACAGATCCCTTTGGGCTTCTTCCTTGCCTATGTGCTCTATCGTGGGATTGTGAAGCAGGCGGACTTTTTCCAGACGATGATCTATCTTCCCACGGTCATCTCCACCGTTGTCATCGGTATTCTGTGGAAGTCCTTTTTTGCACCGTACGGGGCCTTCCCCGAACTGGTCAGGCTCTTCAATCCAACCTATGAATACGGTATTTCCAACCATCCGATCCTTCCGGTGCTGTTCGTCATCCTCTGGATGTACACCGGCATGTATCTGATCATCTTCATTGCAAACCTGCAGAAGATCGACAGTGCGGTCATCGAGGCTGCACGCATAGACGGGGCAAGCGAGACGCAAGTGCTTGGCAATATCATTCTTCCCGCACTCAGCGGCGTTCTGGTCACCACCGCCATCCTCGCCATCAGCGGCTCGCTGAAGAGTTTCGACCTCATCTATGTGATGACAGCCGGTGGTCCTGCAAACCGCACCAGTGTGCTCTCCATCTACATGTTCGACAAGGCGTTCAAAGGGGCCCCCAACTATCCGTTGGCCAATGCCATCAGCACCGTCATGGTTATCATCAGCTTTGCTCTCATCGGCCTTACCAAGTGGGTCGAAGCGAAGTTCGGCGGGAGGGAGTAAGCGATGCGTGATATCAAGGATACCAAGAGCGTACGCTCACGAGTCGGCCTGGTCCTGACCTATGCCGTCATGATTTTCTTCACGGTCATGGCCATCTATCCGCTGCTGTGGCTGATCATGAACTCGTTCAAGACAACCACGGAGTTCCAGCTCAATAAGCTCGGGCTTCCCCAGGATTGGGTGACGATCAACTACAAGGACTCCTGGGTACGGGGAAAGTTCCCCAACCTGATCCTCAACAGTGTCATCTATACCGGAATCACCACGGTTGCAACGTTGTGTTTCTCCTTCATGGCAGGTTTTGCCTTTGCCAAGATTCCGAACAAGGCAACCAAGTACCTCCATGGATCGTTTGTCATCGGTTTGCTGCTGACGTTGCAATCGATCATGGTCCCGCTCTTTCTCATCATCAACTGGGTGGGGTTGTACAATACCCGCCTTGGGGTGCTCATCCCGTATATCGGCATTGCAATGCCGATGGGCATCTATTTGGGTACGGAATACATCAAGGCCATTCCCGATGCCTTGGTGGAGTCTGCCAGGATCGACGGGGCGACGTATCTGAGGATTTTCGCTTCCCTCATCGTACCCATGGCGGCCCCTGTGGGGGTGACGGTGGCCATTTTGACGGTCACCGGTACCTGGAATGAGTTCATGCTGATCAACATTCTTACCAGCAGTGATGTGCTGAAGAGCCTTCCGGTCGGTGTGCAGAAGTTTGCCGGGGCACTCTCTTCCGACTTCGGCAAGCAGTTCGCCGCGCTGGTTATCGGTCTGGTTCCGATGTTGGTGTTCTATCTTGTATTCCGTAAGGAAATTACCAAGGGTGTTGCTGCAGGAGCAGTAAAAGGCTGACAGCAAAATTGTTTGACAGCCTGTATAAGTCATGGTAGCATTAGTTTGTACAAAGTATGAACTAATCAGGTAAGGATGCTTCACTCCCTTGTGGGGTGGTGGATGTTCAGAAGATGTAGAGGATAAAACCCCTGCACAGAAATGGAAAAAGTCATTAGGAGGTAAAAATGACTGGACTGAAAAGAGTTTCCGTAGTGGCTCTTGCGTTGCTGATGGTCGTGACATCAGTGTTTGCGCAGGGAACCAAGGAAGAGGCGACTGCAGGCAAGCAGGTTGAACTCACCGTGCTCAATTACATCGACATGTCCGAGCCGAACAGTGCAAATGAGATTGCAATGGTTTGGGACAAGTTCGCAGCAGAGAATCCGGATATCAAACTGGTTCGTGAGGACCTGTTCAATGAGCCGTTCCACCAGAAGACCGAGGCGTATGTTGCCAGCGGCCAGGTGCCCGATGTACTGTACATGTGGCCCAGCGGGCGCAGCACAAGCCTCCACACCACCAAGAGTGTGAAGGACCTGATGCCGTTCCTCGAGAAGGATGGTATGGTTGATGACTACAATCCGGCTGCCCTGGCTCCTCAGTTTGCCGGGTTTGTTGGAGAACTCCCCAACGGTCTGACCACCACCCACATGCTCTATGTCAACGCCAAGGTGCTGAGAGAGAATGGTCTTTCCATTCCCAAGAGCTATGCTGAGATGAAGGCCATGGTAGGTCCTCTGAAGGCAAAGGGCATCGATCTCATCGCCATGGACAACATGGATGCTTGGGTCATGCAGAGCTGCCTTTTCTCGATGGTTGTAGGCCGCTTCGGTGGTGTTGACTGGTACGAGAAGCTTGCTGCCGGTTCGATCAAGTTCACCGATCCCTGGTTCGTCAGCTCCCTCGCCCTGATTGATGACATGTACAAGTCCGGCATGCTGAACCGCAACAGCCTCAGCAGCCCCTACGGTTCATCCCGCGGCAGTTTTGCAGCAGGCAAGGCAGCCTTCTACATCGATGGTGACTGGTCGACCGCTTCGTTCCAGACCGATATCACCACTGGCAAGGCTCTGATCAGCCCCGCTTCCCAGCAGAGCGATTTCGAGCTCATGGTCATTCCCAATCTCCCCGGCGAAGTCATCAGCAACTCCAACAGTGGTGTTGTCGGTACCGGTTGGGGCATGAGCGCCAACATTCCTGCCGGCTCCGCCAAGGAAGAGGCTGCTTGGAGATTGATCAAGTACTTGCAGGGTGAGTATGTGCAGACCTACCGCCTTACCACCGGTGCTTCCTTCCCCTCCAACCTCAACGTCGATGTTGAGAAAGTGGTAAAGGAAAAGAATCTTGAGCCGTTCATCGCCAAGCGCGCTGCATACTATGCTGCGTACACCACGATCACCCCGGTTATCGACGGTGTGCTTCACAGCGATGTCTACAACGTCATCAACACCGGCCTGCAGGAAATCGGACTTGGTTCGAAGGCTCCCGCCCAGGTTGCCAGCGAAGTGCAGAAGGCATGGGATACCTGGAAGAAGAACCAGTAAGCATCCTGTTCCTGTTCTTGTGGAGGGCCTTCGGGCCCTCTCATTTTGTTTGGAGAGCGTTGATCCTGCAAGATTTCTTGCAGGATCATTGCTGTTCAAGCTCTGCTTGCGTGATAAAGGTCAAAGACCTTCAGACTGTCTCGCATCTGCTTGACGGTGATCTTTTCCTGGGTCTTGAACAGGACCACCTTCTGGGCAGTCGGCCTGATGGCAAAGAGGTTGTCCGAGAACACCCCTTTCAGGCTTCCTGCATCCAGGGCAACCTCAAAGGCCGGGTTCCTGCAGCTGACCGTGATGGAGAAGCCCCCACTGGCCTTGCTCACCACGGTTTCGATGCCGGGGTCCTCAAGTGAGCATTTCTTGCTCTCTGCAAGCAAAAGGCAGTTCTCCATGTACAGATCATCGCTCTTGAGTTTCAGGTAAAGGAAGGACTTGGTCTTGTCCAGCTTGGGCTTGCGGTGCAAGTCCAGCGTGCACAAGTGCGTGCTGCTCTTCTCCTTGACATCGAGACGATACTCCTGCTTTCCCAGTTTCTGTCCATCAAACGAGCAGAACTTGACCGAAAGCTTGGCATCCATGATCGGCTTCGGTCCATCATTGACCACATACACCTCAACCTTGCCGTCCTCTTTCTGGTAGGCGATGGGAAGGGCTGGTGCATAGAAGCGCTTGGCGGCATAGTGCAGCAGCTTCCACTTGCCCGTGTAGTCGATGGAGGACCAGGAGGCGACCGGCCAGTTGTCATTGAGCTGCCAGTACAAGGTCCCCATGCAGTGGGGCATGGTGGTTCTCCAGTACTCGATCGCCATCCTCATCGCCATCGCTTGCTGTACCTGCGAGAGATAGAGCATCTGCTCAAAATCGGAAGGGAAGCGGAAGTAGCGGGAGAAGTTCTCGATGATGATTGAATTTCCCCGATCATTCTTCTGGTGGTGTTCCATGACCGGGCTGGTCAGGTTCCACATGGTAGGTGGTGCATAGCTTGCAACCGTGGAGAGGGAGGGGAAGCTCTGGTAGCCGAACTCGCTGACAAAGCGTGGATTGATCTCATAGTATGCCTCAAAGCGCTTGCCCTCATGCCAGACCGACCAGAAGTGCATATCACCCCTGCTGTCATCATGCCAGTTGTCCGAGAAGTCCCCGGGTCCTGCAGAGGGGCTGGAGGGCCACCAGGTCCGCTCGGGATCGAGCTCTGCTATGACCTTTGCCACCACACCCTCGTTGAGACGGTCATAGTCGATGACATAGCGGTCCCTGTTCTTCAGCGATTCCTCGTACCAGGTGATGGCTCCCAAGTCTTCGTTGTTTCCGCACCACAATGCCAAAGACGGATGATCCTTCAGGCGCGGAACCTGATAGCGGAGCTCTGCCTCCACCGAGGCGAGGAATTCCGGGTTCGAGGGATACATGGCACAGCTGAACATGCAGTCCTGCCAGATGAGCAGGCCTTTCTCATCACAGAGGTCGTAGAAATCCTCATGCTCGTAGAGCCCACCTCCCCATACGCGGATCATATTCATATTGGCATCGACACACGCTTGCAACAGCTGGTCATACCGATCCCTGGTGATTCTGGAAAAGAGCGCATCCATGGGAATCCAGTTCGCACCCTTTGCAAAGAGGTCCCGTCCGTTGACGGAGAAGACCATGCCCTTGCCGCCTTCCCCATTTTCCTCTGTTTTGACGGTGAGGGTCCTGAAGCCTATGCGCTTGGTCACCTCCTGCCCCCCGATGGTGAGCGTGAGAGGATAGAGCACAGCCTTGCCTTCCCCATTGGGCCACCACCTCTGGATATCGTGGCAGAGCAGGCGGAAGGTGATCTTGTTCATGCCGACAATCGTTTCGATGCTTCCTTCCTGCATGGAATCGGCAATCTCTGCACGGCAGGGGAGCTTCTGCCTGGCCTTTGCATTGTACATGACTTCCACGGTGAGGTCCCAGGTTGCCTCATCCACCTCTTTGGTCGTGCAACTGACCGATTCCACCAAGCCCTCCTGGACAAACTGCAGATGGATCTCCTCATACACACCAAAGCTGAGGATGCACGGACCCCAGTCCCACCCGCTGTGGCACTGGGTCTTGCGAACCAGATTCCTGTGTTTGGCTGAGACCGGATAGACCGAGTAGGGAATGGGGTAGGGAAGCTTTGCCGCTTCCTCGATAGCGCGCCTCTCGGCACTTTCGAACACCAGCTTGAGGGTGTTCTCTCCCTTCCTGAGTGCATGCTGCACATCAAAGCGCCAGCGCCGGAATTGGTTGTCGCACCTGCCTATCTCCACCTCATTGACCAAAAGGGTGATGAAGGTGTCTGCCATGGTGAGCGTAAGGACTGCTGAGCCGGCTGCAAGCTGTTCTTCGCTGATATCCACTGGTTTGGTGAGAACCCAATCGTGTTTGCCCACCCACTGGATGTCCAGTTCGTTGCATCCTTGGTAGGGATCGGGGATAAGGCCCTGTGAAAGCAGGGCTGAGTGTATGTCACCCGGGAGGGTGCAATCGATATGGTCATGGGTAAGGAAATAGGGGCAAAACTGGGCAACCTCATCGCTTTTGAGCGGGGAGAGGTGCCATGTCCCGTTGATGGAAAGTCTGTCCATTGGTAATGATCTCCTGAAGGAGAGTATACCATAGGGAACGGTTTTGCTGGTCTGAAATCTTGTAGGGGGAGGGGAACAAAAAACCAGGTTGCCGGATGGCAACCTGGTTGAATAGGATCATTTGGCCTGTTCGAGTGCCAGGGTCACGGTGGTGCGGTCGCACACTTCCTCAGGTCCGAAGTACTGTACGGCCCCGGGGTAGGTGAAGCAGGTCTCCACGGCCCAGGTGTCGCGATGGGCTGCGAAGTACTTGAACGGCGCGCCATCCAGTTCCACCAAGGCTTTCTTGATGACCGGCTTTTTCTCGCCGTGACGGACTTCCATGTTCATCATCATCGTGATGGGGATGCCACCGGCCTGCCAGGAGTCTGCACTCGCAGAGAGGTTGGTCACCGAGGAGAGGTAACCGCTCAGACCACCGGCGATGAGCATGTATGCATTGTAGCCGAGGCTGTAGCAGTAGTCAGCGTCAAAGTTGGTCGGGAATGCACAGCGGCCTTCATAGCCGAAGAAGTGGGTCATCCAGCTGAACTTGCCCTTGTAGCTTCCGTCCTTCCTCATCTGCTTCAGACGGATCTCAACCATGGCTGCAAGCAGCTTGTCGGTTTCGATGCGGGAGACCTGCACGTTGCCGTGGGGGTCGCGGTCCATAAGAAGCTGGGCCTTGATCTCTTCGGGAAGCACGGTGAAGGCACCCTGTGAAGCCTTGCTCAGATGGCTGGCAACGAAACTGATGCGCGCAGCAGTTTCGGAAAGGGCGTTGAAGGCTGCCTCTTCTTTTGCAAGCAGGTGGTTGATCTCCTCGATCAGGGACTTGATCTCGGGAATGAACTCCACCAGCCCTTCGGGGATCAGGACGACGCCGAAGTTGTTGCCGTTGTCCGCTCGCTTGGCAACAGCCTGTGCAATTGAGTCGACGATGCTCACCAAGCTCTGCTTCCGAGCCTCGACTTCCTCACTTACCAGACAGATGTTCGGCTGGGTCTCGAGTGCACACTCCAAGGCGATGTGGCTGGCACTGCGTCCCATGAGCTTGATGAAGTGCCAGTACTTCTTTGCACTGTTTGCATCACGCTCGATGTTTCCGATCAACTCACTGTAGGTCTTGGTGGCGGTGTCAAAACCAAAGGAGACTTCGATGAATTCGTTCTTCAGGTCGCCATCAATGGTCTTCGGGCAGCCGATGACCTGGATACCGTGGTCTTTCGCCAGGAAGTACTCGGCAAGTACCGCTGCGTTGGTATTGGAGTCGTCACCACCAATGATGACCAATGCGTTGATATCGTGCTTCTTGCATACCTGAGCGCAGACTTCGAACTGCTCTGCAGTCTCGAGCTTGGTTCTTCCGCTTCCGATGATGTCAAACCCACCAGTGTTGCGGTATGCCTGCAAGAAGTCGCTGTCTATGATCTTGTAGGAGTCTTCAAGGATGCCGGACGGGCCGCCTTTGAAACCATAGAGCGTGTTATCGGGGTTTGCAGCCTTCAGGGCGTCGAAAAGTCCGCTGATGACATTGTGTCCACCGGGAGCCTGCCCACCGCTGAGAATTACCCCGACATTGCGCTTCTGTGCGATCTTGTCGTTTTTGCCCTTGGAGAAAGAGACACGGGGAAGGCCGTAGGTATGGGGAAAGAGAGCCTTGATGGCCTCTTGGTCGGTGGCCGAGCTGGTCTTCTCCCCGAGGATGGGGGCCACATCAGCAATGTTCTCTCTCAGGATTGCCGGAAGCTTGGGCTGGTAGGCATACCGAACACGTTGCAAAGGGGAAATGTCCATGATGAACTCCTGTGATAGTTGGTGTACGAACATGCTAACCATAGAACAAAAAGGGCCTCTGTTTCAAGCGAGTGCACTTGCTTGTTGCAAAACCTGCTGGTATACCAAAGGAGGAGGTGAGTATGTACCGCACGATGCCTTGCAATGATGGTTGGCTGTTTCATCAGGGTTTTGATGATGCCTTTCTTATAGTCGGGTTCGATGATCATCACTGGGAGCAGGTTGAGTTGCCGCATACTCCCCAGCACTTCCTTCCCTCCTACCATGAGGAAGGATTCCACTGCAAAACCTACACCTACCGAAAAGCGTACGCTGTTGTCTTGGGAGAGGAGGAGACGCTCTCCTTCCGCTTTGAAGGCATTGCCACCAGTGCCCGCTTCTACTGGGACGGACAGCTGGTTGCCGAGCACGAGGGAGCGTATCTGCCGTGTACCGTGGAAGTCGGAAAGCGGGGAACCGGCGTTCTCACCGTGGTGGTGGACGCTCAGGAAAACGCATTGTTCCCTCCCTTCGGGGGAAGCATGGACTACCTCAGTTTTGCCGGCATCTACCGTACGGCCTCTCTCATGATTCACGACAACACGTATGTTTCCTCCCTGAAGGCTGCCACCCCCAATCTGGAGACTATTGCCGTGGAGGGGCGTGCGACAGGGTGTGACGGGCAGGAGATTCTGCTTGCACTGCTGGACAAGGAGAACCTGCATGCCCAAGGGAGTGCAGTCGTAGAGGACGGCACATTTTCCTACACCTTCAGCATTCCCGGCCTCCTGCCCTGGTCGGTGGATGATCCCCACCTGTATACGCTGCAGGCTTCCCTGGATGGACAGGTCCAACAAACGGTTCGCATCGGCGTACGGACAGCACACTTTGCAAAGGAGGGGTTCTTTCTCAATGGAAGGAAGATCGAACTGGTGGGATTGAACCGTCACCAGGACTACCCCTATCTTGGCTATGCGGCTCCTCCCTCATTGCAGGTTGAGGATGCGTGCATCCTCAAGGAGTTGGGGGTGAACCTCGTGCGTACCAGCCACTATCCCCAGGCCCCTTCCTTCCTGGATGCTTGTGACGAGCTGGGCTTGCTTGTGTTTGAGGAGATACCCGGCTGGCAGCATGTGAGCAAGGAGAGCCATTGGCGAAAGAGATGTGTTGAACACGTGAGAGCGATGATAGGGAGGGATTGCAACCATCCCTCGATCATCCTCTGGGGGGTTCGGGTCAATGAGTCGCCCGACGATGATGAGCTGTACAAAGAGACCAACGCACTTGCCCGCGAGCTCGATCCGCATCGCATGACAGGGGGAGTGCGGAACCTCAGGAAGAGCAGCTTCCTTGAGGACGTCTACACCTTCAACGATTTCTCCTCTATCGGGAAGGGAAGGGCCCTGCTGCCCAAGAAGAAGGTCTGCAGTGCCCAAGTTCCCTATCTGGTCACCGAGTTTTGCGGCCACATGTATCCGGTCAAGCAGGCGGACCCGCCTTCCCTGCACACCGAACATGCCTTGCGCCACTATCAGGTGCTCGATCAGGCCAGGGCGATGAAGGGCCTTGCAGGGGTGATAGGGTGGTGCATGCACGACTATTTCACCCATGCGAATTTTGGCAGTGGGGACCAGATCTGTTATCATGGGGTCTTGGATATCAACCGTGTGGAAAAACCTGCGGCAGCGGTGTACCGCAGCCAGGTCTCCCAAATCCCGGTGCTCACCCTGCTCTCCTCATTCTCGGGAGGAGATTATCCCAAGGCAGCTCTCCCGAACGCGTACGTTGCCACCAACTGCGAGCTCATCAGGCTCAGCCGCAACGGCAAGGAAGTGGGGCTCTTTGCTGCAGACAGAAAGCGTTTCCCCCATCTCATGCATCCTCCGGTCCTCATTGATGACTTCATCGGCAACCGGCTTATGGATGAGGCCTATCTTGGCGAGTCGGAGCGCAAGCACCTGGCAAAGCTTTTGGGCAAGGTGGGCAGACAAGGCGGCCAGCTCAAGGGGTTGGACACCCTCAGGATGGCGTGGGTGTTGCTTCGACACAGGCTCTCCTATCAGGATGCCGTCAATCTCTTCAATACCTACATCGGCAACTGGGGCGGTGAGGCGGGGACCTGGGTCCTGGAAGGCCTCATTGGCGGCAAGGTGGTGGTCTCCAAGGCCTATCGGGTGGGAGGTCAGCCGACGGTGGTGCTGAAGGCGGTCAGGACAGAGCTCTCCCTGCTCGGTCCCACCTACGATATGGCATCAATCCAGGTCCGGGTCGAACGGGAAGGGGACGATCGGTTGCTGCCCTATGCCTCCATCGCCTATCGCGTTGAGGTGGAAGGGGCGTTGCGTCTTGCAAGCCCTGGCCTGGACTGCACCAAGGGCGGCTGTTTGGTCATCTATGTACGGACCATCGGCCAAGCTGGTGATGCAGTGGTACGGGTGTACACTCCCTTGGGTGACAAGGAAGTGCATTTCACGGTAGGCTGAGGCATGCTCAAACTCTATGTAGACGCCGACTCATGTCCCAAGAACCTCCGTCAGATCGTGCTCAAGGCGGTCATGCGCCACTCCATCCCCACCTTCTTTGTAGCCGACCGAGTGCTCAAGGATGTCCAGGCGGCCTACCAGGCCCATACGGCAACACTGCGCAGTGAAGCCCAGAAGCAGCAGGGTTTGGACGAACAGGAGCTTCGCTCCCTCAAGAGCCCCATCACGATGGTGGTGGTTGAGGCTGGCATGGACAGTGCGGACGATTGGATCGTCCAGCACAGCGAAATGCCCTGTTTTGCCATCACCCATGATGTTCCGCTTGCCAGCCGTCTGGTCCAGAAGGGGATGGTGGTGCTCGATGACCGGGGGAAGACCCTGACCGGTGAGAACATGGCACAGCGTCTGAGTCTGCGCAATGCCATGACCGAGTTCAGGGAGATGGGGATTTTTGCCGAGAAACACGAGCCGATGAACGGCAAGCAGGTCAAGGCGTTCAGTGATGCTTTCGACACCCTGCTCACTTCCCTGTTGAAGCAATACCGCTGAACCCGATTCTTCCTTGGTGATGAAACACACAACCCTGCTTCTCTATCGCAATGCTTTTGAACGCGAGCGGGTTCTCTCCCGTCTCTCCGGCCATCCTTCGCTTGCGATCGATTGCTGTCCCCTCTCCGAGTCCTGGCAGACACGGGCAGAACCTGAGTTGCTCATCTGTTACTGCCGAGACCTGCTGTTTGCCTGCCAACTGAGGCAACAAGCTTGTGAGAGAAACTTGCTGCTGTTCACCCCACCGGAATTGGGCACCACCTTCGATGCCCTGGAGGACACGCATTGCCGCACGCTCAATCTAGCCTGTCCGGAAGCCGTGCTCGGCGAGGCCTTGCAGGCGCTGTGCAGGCAGCCTTCTTCGGCATCAGAGAGTGCAGCGTACCTTACCAGAAGGGAACGGCAGATTCTCAACCTCTACCTCAGCGGCAAGGATACCAGGGAAGTGGCAGAGCAGCTGGGCATCCAGAGTTCCACGGTCATCGCGCACAAGAAGCATCTCTTTCTCAAGAGCGGGGCCCATTCGGTGAGCCAGCTTCTGGTATGGGCCATGCTCAAGGTTCCCCGCTAGAAGAGGGAGTAGCGAAGGAACAGGGAGGCGCACAAGGAGGCAACCAAGGTTACCAAGGTGATCTGGGTGTTGATGGAGGGCCCTGCAGTATCCTTCAGTGGATCGCCTATGGTATCGCCGATGACTGCCGATCGGTGGGCCTCTGACTGTTTTCCCCCCTCATGCCCAGCCTCCACATACTTTTTGGCATTGTCCCACAAGCCTCCGCTGGTGGCCATGAAGAGGGCAAGCAACAGTCCGCTGATGATGTTGCCCATGATGAAGCCTCCCACTGCAATCGGGCCTCCTATCCAGCCGACGGCAAGCGTGGAGAGGATGATGAACACCCCGCTTGCCAGCAGTTTTTTCAAGGCGAGGGTGGTGGCAAGATCGATGCAGGCATGGTAATCGGGCAGCACTCCCTCCTTGCCCTCGGACAAACCCTCGATGGAGGAGAACTGGCGGTGTATCTCGCCGACCAACTCCATGGCATTCTGCTGGACGGACCTGATGAGCATCGCGCTGAAGGCTGCAGGGATGCTGCTGCCTGTGATCAGGCCGAAGAAGAGCCTCGGGTCAAAGAGATCAAGCGTTGCAGTCACCGGTATTCCCAGCAATCGCTGATGAACGTTCACCTCCGAGAGATAGGCTCCCAACAAGGAGAGCACCGCAAGCCCTGCCGCGGCAATGGCAAACCCTTTGGTGACAGCCTTTGCCGTATTGCCTGCGCTATCCAGGCTGTCCGTATGCTCGAGGGCCGTATCCCCAAGGTTGCACATCTGCACCAGACCACGGGCATTGTCCACGATCGGTCCGTAGGCATCGTTGGAGACAACCATCCCTACGATGCTGAGCATTCCCACCGAGGAGAGGGAGATGCCGAAAAATCCCATGCCACTTCCAAGCGGTGAGGCCAGCACATAGGAGAGCAAGGCTGCAAGGGCAATGCCGATGAGGGCGGGGAGGGTGGAGAGCAAGCCATAGGAAAAGCCCCCCAGCACGGTGAATGCCGGCCCCTGCCTGCCCATGGCAGCAACCTTTTGCACCGGAGCATGGCGATCGTCGGTGTAGTGGTTGGTTATCAGGCCGATCAGGGTCCCCACGCCCAGGCCGACCATACTGCACAGGTAGAGCCGAAGCGGAGCGTTCATCCCCAAGGTGACAAGCAGGGAGCTGGCAAGGAAGAGTATGCTGGTGCCCCAGGTGTTGCGATTCAGGGTCGTACTGACCGAGTGCTTGGTTCCCAGACGCACACTGCCCACCATCAGGATGGTGGAAGCCATTCCGCAGAGACTGTAGGCCAGAATCAGGGAGATGTAGGCTCTGCCCAAGGAGAAGGCCATCACCAGCGAGGCGGTGAGTGAGGCGACGTACGAGTCGAACAGGTCACATCCCATTCCCGCCACATCCCCCACATTGTCTCCCACATTGTCGGCGATGACTGCAGGGTTGTGATAGTCATCCTCGGCAAGGCCAAGTTCCACCTTTCCCACCAGGTCTGCACTGATATCGGCGGTTTTCGTAAAGATGCCGCCCCCTGCCTTGGCAAAGAGGGCAAGGCTGCTTGCCCCGAAGCTGAAGGAGAAGAGGTGGATTGCGTCCGCACCGATGGCAAGCAGCAAGGTTATGCCGAGCAGACTGGTGCACACGACAAAGATACCCATGACCGAACCGCCCCGGAATGAGATCAGGAATGCAGATCCAAGACTCGTCTGTGCAGCCTCCGCTGTCCGTGCATTCGCTTTGGTGGCAACCCCCATGCCGACCATCGCACACAGGGCACTGAGGGAACATCCCCCCAGGTAGGTGAGTGCAACGGTGAGGTTTGCAATGCTGGGATGGAGGAAGATAACCTCTGGAAGCAAAAGGGCAAGCAACAGTGCCATGACCGAACAGAAGAGCAGAAGGCTCACCATCTCCCGGCGCAGAAAGTCTTGCGAACCGTCCTCGATCAGGGAAGCAATGTGGTGTACCGCTTCAGATTGCACACGCTGGTTTTTGATCCGGTGCACGAACCGGATGCAGAGAAAGAATCCGAGCAGAGATGTCAGGACAACGCTGATGAGAAGCCCCATAGGCGTGCCTCCACGTTCAGTGTCGACCCGTTTGTCCCTGCTGTCAAGGCTCGGCAAAAAAAGAACAGGCGGTGCATCGCACCGCCTGATGGTCTAGAAGTCTGCAAGTTTCGGAGCTCGGGGATAGGGGATGACATCACGGATGTTTCCCATGCCCGTCACATACTGGACAAGCCGTTCAAAGCCAAGGCCGAAGCCTGCATGGGGGACCGAACCGTACCTTCTCAGGTCGAGGTACCACCAATAGGCCTCCGGATCGAGCTTGAGTTCCTCCATGCGCTTGGTCAGCACCTCGAGGTTTGCCTCTCTTTCGCTGCCTCCGATGATCTCGCCGAGCCTGGGAACCAGAACGTCCATGCCGCGTACCGTCTTCCCATCCTCGTTGAGCTTCATGTAGAACGCCTTGATTTCCTTCGGGTAGTCGGTGACGATGACCGGGCGCTTGCACACCACCTCGGTGAGGTACTTCTCGTGCTCGCTCTGCAAGTCACTGCCCCAGCTTACGGGGAACTCGAACTCATCGTTGTGTTTCTCCAGCTCCTTGACAGCTTCGGTGTAGGTGAGGTGGGCAAACGGGGTGTCCACGATCGTGCGAAGTGTCTCTTCCATGCCGCTTTCGACAAACTTGCTGAAGAAGGCCATATCCTCGCTGCACTTCTCCAAGACGGTCTTGAAGAGATACTTGAGGAAGGCCTCGGCGATCTCCATGTTCTGGGTGAGGTCGCAGAAAGCCATTTCCGGTTCAACCATCCAGAATTCGGAGAGGTGGCGCTTGGTGTTGGAGTTCTCGGCTCGGAAGGTGGGCCCGAAGGTGTAGATGTTCTTCAGGGCCATGGCATAGGTCTCGCCCTCAAGCTGGCCGCTAACCGTCAGGAAAGCCTGCTTGCCGAAGAAGTCCTTGGAGTAATCGACTGTACCTTCCTCTGTCTTGGGGGTGTTGAGCAGGTCGAGCGTGGTCACCAGAAACTGTTCGCCGGCCCCTTCACAGTCACTGGCACTGATGATGGGAGTGTTCACATAGGCAAAGCCGTATTCCTGGAAGAACTGGTGTACGGCAAAGCTGAGAGTGTTGCGTACACGGGCAACCGCGCCGAACATATTGGTTCTTGCCCGGAGGTGGGCGATTTCACGAAGGTATTCGATGGTATGGCGTTTCTTCTGCAAGGGGTAGGTGTCCACCGGACACTCTCCGACCAAGGTGATGTCGGTGCTCGCCATCTCCACATCCTGATTGCCGCCGGCACTCTCTACGATAGGTCCTCTGCAGATGACCGAGCAACCGGTGGTGATGGAAGCGATGAGGTTCTGGTCTGCAAGCTTCTCCTTGTCGATGACCACCTGCAATCCCTTCAAACACGATCCGTCATTCACCTCAAGAAAGCAGACGTTCTTGCTGTCACGCTTGGTACGGACCCAGCCTTCTGCGGTGACCATCTCGTCTGAGCTCTTTCGTTTGAGTAGTGCGGAAATACGTTCTTTCATGGGATTCTCACTCCTTATGGTATTGGGCCATTATGGTTCCTTTGGCCTCAAAGAGTCAATATTTGTCAGCTTCTGGGGTTTTGTTTGCAGAGCGGATGACGTGGAAGTGCCTTCTTCCGTCGTTCTTTGGCCTATTTGGTTCAAGGATTGGTTTTAGGTGTAGGTGTTGTAAGGAATAGGGGACGCAAAGCTTTTATTTTGACAGATTGACAAATAGTGAAATAATGTTTATAAAGTAGATAGTACCTTACATGGAGGACTATATGTATAGAACCATACCCCAAATGTTTGCCGATATCGTGAATCGCTATCCTGCCTACGCAGTACAGATGAGCAAGGACGCCACCGGCGTCTTCAAATCGGTATCGTATTCCGAACTCTACAGTGAGGTGAACAGCCTTGCAGCCTCCTTGTCCAAGCGAGGAGTCAGGCGGGGGGATCTGGTTGGACTGATCAGTGACAACCGCAGCGAATGGCTTGCCAGTGACCTGGCGATTCTTACCCTTGGGGCGGCGGATGTTCCCCGGGGACGGGATGCCATGCCCTATGAGATCAGCTTCATCCTCTCGGTCACCGAAGCAACTTTCTGTTTTGTTGAGAACGCCGTACAGCTTCGCAAGATTCTCAATCTGATCGACAAGCTGCCTCAGCTGAAGACCCTCATTGTCATGGACAGGGAGTTCACCCCGGCCCAGCTTGCTGACACCACTCTTGCCGAAGGGGTGGAAGTCTTGCTCTACCAGAACCTCATCGAGGAGGGAAGGGCCTTGCTCAACGACCGGAAGGTTGCACTCTTCATTGAGCAAGAGCGCAGCAAGGGTACCATTGGGGAAGTGGCGACAATCATCTTCACCAGCGGTACCACCGGAGACCCGAAGGGTGTCATGCTCACGCATCTCAACTTTGCTTACCAGCTAGAGGCGGTGCCCCGCCTTATCCAGAGATTCGCTCCGGGCCAGAGATGGCTGAGCGTACTTCCTGTCTGGCACTCCTTCGAGCGAATCCTGCAGTATGTCATTCTCAGCAACGCCTCCACGGTTGCCTACTCCAAGCCCTTGGGCTCGATACTTCTGGCAGACCTTGCCGTCGTCAATCCCCACTGGATGGGTTCGGTTCCCCGTATCTGGGAAGCCGTCAAGGCCGGCGTCTTTGCAAGCATGAAGACCAAGAGTCCGGTAGCCAAGTCGCTGTTCTCTTTCTTCGTCAAGGTTGCTGCACTCTACAGCCGCAACCGCGACCTGCTGTTCGGGCAAGTGGCAACCTTCAGGAAGCGCAGCAGATTCCTGGATGCACTCGTCGGTTTCCTGCCGACTGTCCTGCTCTATCCGCTCTACCGGCTCGGAAACCATCTGGTCTTTTCCAAGGTGAAGCAGAAGCTGGGCACCAATTTCATAGCCGGAGTAAGCGGTGGTGGATCGCTCAGTGCCGGTGTCGATATGTTTTTCGCCTCCATCGGGGTCAAGCTGCTTGATGGCTATGGACTTACCGAGAGTGCCCCGGTGGTGGCGGTTCGCCCGCTCAAGGCAGGGGTGAAACGGACGGTAAGCCCGCTTCCCGGTACCGAAGTGCGCATCGTCGATGAGACGGGAGAAGAGGCCAAGCCAGGCGCCAAGGGCGTGGTTATGGTCCGTGGCCCGCAGGTGATGAAGGGGTACTACAAGCGCCAGGATCTGACGGATAAGGTACTCAGCAAAGAGGGCTGGCTCGACACAGGTGATTTGGGTATGTGGACGCACAAGGGTGAGTTCTCCCTGTGCGGACGTGCCAAGGATACCATTGTCCTCAGCGGCGGTGAGAATCTTGAGCCGGTTCCCATCGAGGCAAAGCTCTGCGAAAGTGAGTTCATCGAGCAGGCCATCGTGCTTGGTCAGGATCAGAAGTATCTTGCTGCCTTGATTGTTCCGAACCGCAAGCGCATTGAGGAGTACCTCAAAGAGAAGCAGATCCCCTACCTTGTTGACAAGCTTGCCGGCATGCAGGAAGTGAAGGATCTGATTGAGCGCAGCATCGGCGAGATCATCAGCAGCAAGCAGGGTTTCAAGAGTTTTGAGCACATCGTGCGCTTCAAGTTGCTTACCAAGAGTTTTGAGGTTGGCAAGGAGTTGAGTGCCAAGCAGGAACTCAAGCGCTTTGAGATCAACCGGATCTACAAGGATGAGATACAGGAATTGTTTGTAAGCTAATCTTTTGGCGGGTAATCTGTGCGGAAGGCGATATTTGTTCCTTCATTGCAATTTTCCCTTGGCTCAGATAGTATAATAAAGATACACGCTGAGCCAGGGGAATGCATGATTCAGATCATCGGCACCAAGAAGTGCAAGGAAACAGCCAAAGCCATCAGAAGCTGCAAGGAAAGAAATCTTCCCTTTCAGTTTGTGGATTTGGCCCAGCGATCCCTCTCGGAAGGTGAGTGGGATAGTCTTTTCAGAGCCTATGAGCCGCTCTCGCTCATTGACAGTGAGGGCGCCTATTATAAGAAGCAGGGATACTCCTATCGTGAGTTCGACCCCAGGGAGGAACTTGTCGAACATCCCGAGCTTTTGAAAACCCCGATCCTCAGAAGCAAGGGTCGGGTGCTTACCTGTTTCGATCTGGAAGTCCTGAAGAGCTGGGGTGAGGCCTGATATGCTCACCTATGCAGTTCTCGGTAGCGGCTCGAGCGGAAACAGCTATGTGTTCAGCGATGGGGTTTCTTCCATCCTGATCGACCAAGGATACAGTGTAGTGGAGTTGTGCAGGCGTCTTGAGCGGTTCGGAGTCGAATACTCCACCCTGAAGGCTGTTTGCGTGACCCATTTGCACCCTGATCATGCAAAGGGAGTGGGAACGCTTGCCCGCAAGAAGGGTGTGGATGTCTATCTGAACAAACATGCATGTGAAGGTGAGGTGGTCCAGTTTGCAAAACTCGGCATCCCCGATCAGTTGGTCAATCCCATCACGCCGTTTGAGCTGATTGAGGTTGGCCCCTTCACCTTGTTCTGTTTTCCCACCAGCCATGACAGCTGTGGGTCGGTAGGCTGGCATGTACGCTATCAGGACGAGCAGTACATGGTGCTCACCGATACCGGCATCACCACTGAAGAGCAAAGAAGCCTCGCCAAGAGTGCAACGGTACTCTTCCTTGAGGCTAACTACGATCCGGAGATGCTCGCCACCGGCCCCTATCCGGTGTATCTGAAGCGGCGAATCGACGGCCAGTACGGCCATCTTTCCAACCACCAGGCCCTCTCCTTTTTGCAGGAGAGTGGATTTTGTGGCAATCATGTCTATTTCATCCATATGTCGGATGTCAATAATGATCCCGCCCTCTTGGAGAAGGCTGCACACAAGATGGTGAACACCCCATTCACCGTGTGCCGAAAGAACCAATGGTATGGTCCAGAACGGGAGGCGAAATGAGCAAAGCGAAATCTAAGAAACAAAAGAAGGCCGTAGTGTGGTCTTACAAGAAAATCAAGGGACTGAAGCGTGATGATGGTCTGAAAATGAAGGCCGTCACTGAGTACACGATGGAGTCGGTGGTGGAATGCACCGTCAGCAGAAACGCAAAGCGCATAGCGCTGCGTACCTATGCTGAGCCGGAAAGCGCTGTCACCTATGCCCAGCTGAAGAGCATGAAGGATGCCATCTCGGTTTTCCTGCTTGAACAGGGGTTTGTCCGTGGCGATCGCATCGCAGTGATGGGGGAGAGCTGTCCCACCTGGCTGATCGCCTACTTCGGCATCACCAGCATCGGCTGTGTTGCGGTTCCCATCCTGCCCGATTTTTCTTCCAAGGAAGCTTGCCAGATTCTCGAGCACTCAATGGCGAAGGGTATTGTGGTCAATGCCAAGCATTTTGACAAAGTGAAACCCTTCATCAAGAATCAGCCATCCTTCCTTGTGCGCATGGAAGACCTCTTCCACATCCCTGAGCCGATCAGCGCCCAGCTGGAGGACCGTGCACAGTTCAGTGCAGCCCCCGGCCGCGACATAACCCGGCGCAAGATGGATGCCAAGGCGCAACAGTTGCGTCAGGCCTCCCTGGCCCGTGAGGATGACCTTGCATCGCTCATCTATACCAGCGGTACCACCGGCAACAGCAAGGGCGTCATGTTGACGCACAAGAACCTGGTATGGAATGCGGACGTCTCCACTGATGTCTATGTCAACCTGAAGCCCTCTGACAAGGTGCTTTCCATCCTTCCCATCAGCCATGTCTATGAGTTCACCACCGGTCAGATCCTTGAACTGATGCGTGGTTGTGAGATTGTGTACCTGGGCAAGGCTCCGGCCCCCTCCGTATTGCTGCCAGCCCTCAAGGAAGTCAAGCCGAGGATAGTCATGACCGTTCCCCTGCTGATGGAGAAGGTCTACCGCTCATCGGTGTTGCCGGTACTGCGTGACAACGAGAATATCGCAAAATGGCTGCGCTTCTCGGTGACCCGCAAGTTCATCTCCCGCATCATCGGCCGCAAGCTCAAAGGGACCTTCGGCGGAAGACTCAAGTTCTTCGGCATCGGTGGGGCCCCGCTCGACCGTGAGGTCGAGCAGTTCCTCGCGGATGCGAAATTCCCGTATGCAATCGGCTACGGCCTCACCGAGACCGCTCCCCTGATCGCCGGAGGACTCCCCAAGAAACATTTTGTGGGAAAAATCGGCAAGCTGGTTGAGCATGTGGAGGTGAAGCTTGAGGATCCCGATCCGCAGACCGGGGTGGGGGAGATTCTCGTGAAGGGCCCGAACGTCATGCAGGGCTACTATGGCAATGATAAGCTCAACAAGGCCAGCTTCACCAGCGACGGATATTTCCGAACCGGTGACCTTGGCCATCTGGACAAGCATGGGCGCCTCTCCATCAAGGGACGGACAAAGACCATGATCCTGGGAAGCGGGGGAGAGAACATCTACCCTGAGCTGATCGAAGCGGTCATCAACAACCAGAGTTTCGTTACCGAATCTTTGGTGATCCCCGAGAAGGGCGGCCTGATTGCCCTGGTCAAGATTGACATTGAGCTCTTTGCCCAAAAGATGGCACTGAATGTCAACGATGCAAAGGTTGAGGCCCTCAAGTATGTGGCTAAGATCCGGGAAGATGTGAACAAGGAGCTTTCGGCATTCAGCAGGCTCAGTGCGGCTGAGCTGCAGGAAGAGCCGTTCCAGCGCACTCCCACACAGAAGATCAAGCGATTCCTCTACTCACGGCTCAAGGATGACGGGCCGAAGGAGCAAGAACCGTCTTGAGGTAGTGCGCCCAAGTATGGTATATCTTCCAAAAGGATATACCATGGCAAACGTAGATATCAGAATTCGTGCGGTGGAGAGTCTCGCCACTCCTGATGAGTTGGTGAAACGGTTTCCTGTTGATGAGGAAATGGCTGCATTCATCCATCATTCACGACAGACAGTCAACGATATCATACAAGGAAGGGACCAGCGATTGCTCGCAATCGTAGGTCCCTGTTCTCTGCATGATCCCATCGCTGCCCTCGAATATGCACAGAAGCTCAAGGTTCTTGCAGACTCCCTCTCCGATGAGCTTTTCATCGTCATGCGGACGTACTTTGAGAAACCGAGGACAGTCGGCGGCTGGAAGGGCCTGATTCTCGACCCGCGCATGGATGGCTCCTACGATATTGCCGGGGGCATCGAGCTTGCCCGCTCGCTGTTGCTGAAGATCATCGAGGTCGGCTTGCCGGTAGGGTGTGAGGTCCTTGACCCGATCATTCCCCAATACATCGATGAGCTGATGAGCTGGTCGAGCATCGGGGCCAGGACCACCGAAAGCCAGATACACCGCAACCTTGCCAGCGGTCTGAGTGTTGCCGTAGGATTCAAGAACAGCACCAGCGGGGATTTGCTGAACGCAATCAACGCCATCAAGAGCGCTCACCAACCCGCTTCCTTCATCGGTATGGACGGCAATGGTGCAAGTGCCATTTTCCGTACCACGGGCAATGACTGCTGTCACCTCATCCTGCGCGGTGGCGATGACAGCCCGAACTACTATGAGGACGATGTCGAGAATGCCCGGCTGCTGATGGAGAAAGAGGCGGTCAATCCCGCCATTATCGTCGATTGCAGCCATGCGAATTCACGCAAGAACTATGAGCGGCAGAAACGCGTATTGCGTACGGTCATCGATCAGGTCTGTTATGGGGAGAAAGCGATACGGGGCTTCATGCTGGAAAGCAATCTGGCACAGGGGTGCCAGAAGATTCCTTCCGATCTCTCCCTGCTCAAATATGGGGTCTCGGTCACCGATGCATGCATCGGCTGGGATGAGACCGAACGCATACTGGTGCATGCTTGCGAACTGCTTCGCAAGGCTCGAAAGGAAGGCGGCTTTATCCAGCCGCTCTGAGGTTGGGAGGTAGTATGGTACCCTCTGTATTGGTCATTCTCGCTGACGGATTTGAAGAAATCGAGGCAATCTGCCCGATCGACCTGCTTCGCCGAAGCGGTGCAAAGGTTACGGTTGCCGGCCTTGATGCGCTTGAGGTCAGAGGATCGCATGCCCTTGTGGTGCATGCTGATACGCTGCTTTCCGACTGCAGTGACCAGGAGTATGATTGTGTCGTGCTTCCCGGTGGCGGGAAGGGGTCGGAGCATCTTGCCGCATCGTTTGCAGTCCTTGAGACGGTCATCAGGACAGCCCAGCAGGGGGTGGTGGCAGCAATTTGTGCTGCGCCTGCAGTGGTTCTGGGAAAAACAGGATTGCTCGACGGCAAGCGTGTCACCGGCTACCCGGGTACCGAAAGCTGCTGTCCTGATCTGAAGCTGAGCGATGAGAAGGTCGTCACCGATGGCAACCTCATTACCGCCCAGGCAGCCGGCAGTGCCTTGGATTTTGCCTTGGCGATCATAGCCAAATTGTTCGACAAAGAGACTGCAGACAAAATTGCGCAGCAAGTGAAATACTGAAGGTGGGAATGTGAAAGCAATAGGTTTTGACAACGAGAAGTATCTCGAGGAGCAGCGGCACTACATCCTCGAACGGGTGAAGATGAGTGACGGAAAGCTCTATCTGGAATGCGGTGGCAAGCTGCTTTTTGACTATCATGCAGCGCGTGTGCTGCCGGGCTTTGACCCGAATGTGAAAATGCGGGTCTTCCAGTCCCTCAAGGACCAGATAGACGTAATCATCTGCATCCACAGCGGAGACATCGAGCGTCGAAAGATGCGCAGTGACTTCGGCATCACCTATGATACCGATGTCTTCAAGATGATCGACGACTTCTCCAAGTGGGGTCTGAAGGTTACCAAGGTAGTCATCACCCGCTTCGACGAGGAACCGGGAGCCATCCAATTCAAGAGCATTCTTGAGCAGCGGGGCATCACCGTGTACACCCATAAGGCGACCCGCGGGTATCCCAACGATGTGGATCTCATCGTAAGCGATGAGGGCTACGGGGCCAACCCCTATATCGAGACCGACAGGCCTGTGGTCATTGTCACCGCCCCCGGCCCGGGCTCGGGAAAGCTTGGTACCTGTCTGTCGCAGATGTACCATGACTACAAGTCAGGCTTGCGCAGCGGATACTCCAAGTTCGAAACCTTTCCCATCTGGAATCTTCCGATTGACCATCCGGTGAATATTGCCTATGAGAGTGCAACTGCCGATATCGGGGACAAGAACCTCATCGACCACTTCCATGCAAGTGCCTACAACCAGATTACGGTCAACTATTCGCGCGATCTTGAGGCGTATCCGCTTCTCAACAGGATTCTTACCAAAATCACCGGGGAAGAGTGCATCTACAAGAGCCCCACTGACATGGGGGTCAATCGCTGTGGGTACGGCATCATCGATGACGAGGTTGTCCGCAAGGCGGGCCAGCAGGAGATCATCCGCCGCTACTACCGTGCTGCTTGTGAGTACGTACAGGGTATCGGCAGCAAGGAAACGGTGGAGCGAAGCCGCTCCATCATGGAAGGAGCCAAGCTCAGCACAGGCGACCGGCCGGTGGTTCCTGCGGCTTCCGCTGCACTGGAGACAGGCCTTGAACGGGGCAAGGGCATCAATGGCATCGTATGTGCTGCAGCAATTGAACTTGCCGACGGCAGCATCGTCACCGGGTGCAACTCTCCGCTTTTGCATGCTTCATCCGCCCTGATTCTCAATGCTGTGAAGGTGCTTGCCCATATCGACCATGAGGTGGATCTGATTCCCCCTGCCATCGTGCAGTCCGTCACGTCCATGAAGCGAGATGTGCTGAGGGGCAGGGGCGTTAGCCTGAACCTTGATGAGGTGCTGATTTGTCTTGCGATGAGCTGTGCCATCAGTGAGGATGCAAAGAAAGCTTCCGCAGTGCTCCCCCAGCTGAACGGGTGTGAAGTGCACATGACGCACATTCCCAGCTCAGGAGACTCCTCAGGCTTGCGCAAGCTTGCGCTCAATGTGACCAGCGACCCGCGTTTCCCGACTTCAAATCTCTACAACCCTGCCTGATTCATCCGAACAGGCCGGCTAGTATGGGAAGGACCCCCAGGACTGCCAGGATGCGAAAGGTATGCATCAGGACGATCTTGGGGGTTTCCAATCCCAACTCATCACTGATAAGGCCCATCTCCTGGATTCCTCCGGGAGTGGCTGAGAAGAGCGCTGTCGCCCAACTGAGGCGACAGACTTTTTTGAGGATGCCCGCAGCAACAAATGCCATGAAAAAGAGCTCAACAACCAGAATCAGTGCAGGGACAAGCAAGACATGCAGTGAGGAGAGGGTGTTGAGGGTGATCTTGCTTCCAATGTATGTTCCTGCAGCTATCTGGACCAGCACCTTCAGGGACAGCGGATAGGAGGCTGCGTCCGTACCGAGGTTCAGCAGGGCAACCGCAAGGATGGCTCCGAGGATTGCCCCGGCTGGTACGGCGAGCAAGTGGAAGGCCAAACCCCCTGCCAAAGCGCAGGCGAAGGTTGCCAGATGGCCAGGCACGGTCCCTTCTCTTTCCATGGAGCGAACTGCAGTCTGTTTCGGTTGGGGTCCGATGCCCAGCATCTTTCGGATCATGGGAGGGAAGACAAGGATTACCGTGATCAGGCGGAAGAGCTGCAGCAGCGCAACATGCTCCATGACGGCTCCGAAGTCAGTGGCCACCAGGGCAAGGTCGGAGACCCCTCCGGGGGCACATGCAAAGAACGAGGTCATGAAGCTCAGTTCGGTTGCATACTCCATGATGAACGCAAACAGGAGATTCGTAGCAAGCAACACGGTCATGAGGATGCATACAGGAAGTGCCATGCTTCGCAAGGAGCGGATGTCTGATCGGGTGAAGCGTGTACCAATGACAAGGCCAGAGAGTATTTGTATGAAAATTCTCAGCTCGGTGGGATACAAAAGATCTGTTGTATACACGCTGTTGAAGAGCATTGCTGCCAGCAGGGCTCCCACAAGAGCTCCTGCAGGAAGACGAAATTTGCGCAACAACAGCCCTCCGGCAGTCCCCGCACCATGCAGAATAAGCAAATAAAGAAGCAGATTCATAAGGATTCCTTGGTTCTGAGTGAAATAAGGTGAAATTTCACGTTCTGGTCTTGGTAAGCAATGGCATTTTAGCACAGCAATTATGGAAGGTGAACAGTTTGTATACAATTTTGTTGCTATTGACGTGGATACTGGCTACTGATACCTTCTAGATATGAAATTATCGACAAAAGGAAGATACTCCCTGCAAACCTTGGTGTATTTGGCAACCTGCAGGGAAAATTGCAGTATCCGCAGCATCAGTGAGGCTACCGGCATCAGCAGCGGTTATCTTGAGCAACTGATGATTCCCCTTCGCAAGGCTGAGCTGGTGGAAGCGGAACGGGGTGTGCAGGGTGGATATCGTCTTGCCCGGCCGGACATTACCTGTCATGAGGTGCTCAGTGCGAGTGAGGGTGACTTTGAGCCCGCTCCGTGCAAGGGGTGTGAACGCACCGATGCCTGCAAGACCCACCAGATCTGGGCCTTGCTCCAGAGTGCCGTTGTTGATTTCTCCAAGCAAGTCACCATTGCAGATCTTGCTTCCCATCTGGTCGAAAGTGAAGCTGGGGGTGGCATATGAAAATCTCAACCCGTGGCCGGTATGGCCTGAGGCTGCTTGTCGATATTGCAGAACATGGCATGGAAGGGCCCATAGCCCTCTCAATCGTCGCCCAGCGACAGAAACTCAGTGAGAAATACCTCCAGCAGGTTGCCTTGTTGCTGACCCGCAGCAATTTCCTGATCTCTGTCAAAGGTTCGGGTGGCGGATACTTGCTGAGTCGAAGTCCTGACCAGATTCTCATCTATGATGTGCTGGATGTCCTGGAGGGGAATATCGCCTTTGAGGAGGTTCCCCAGGGCGAGGAAAGTGCCATTGAACGTTCCATCCGCCTGCACTTTTACCAGAAGCTCGACCAGGAAGTGAAAAAGGTGTTTGAAGGCCTGACGCTTGCTGAGGTTACCAAAGCAGAGTGGTTCACCTATGTGATCTAGGGGGGTTGACACTCAGCCTTCCTTGAAATACTATTATATCTACAAACTTACTAGGATATAAAGATTCAGCAGTTGGAGGCAGATGACGATGAGTGGCCACATATACCAGAACATAACCGAGAAGATCGGGCATACCCCTTTGATCAGGATCAATCGCTTGGACACCGGCAGTGCAACCGTACTGGTGAAGGTGGAGAGTTTCAATCCCCTGTCCAGTATCAAGGACAGGATAGCCTTGGCCATGATCGAAGGTGCCGAAAGCCGAGGTCTTGTGAAGCCTGGCTCGGTCATCATCGAGCCCACCAGCGGGAATACCGGTGTCGGGCTTGCCTACGTCTGTGCGGTGAAAGGCTACCATCTCATCATCACCATGCCCGAGACCATGAGCATGGAGCGGAGAAAGCTCTTGACCGCCCTGGGAGCGGAATTGGTGCTCACCGATGGTTCCTTGGGCATGAAGGGTGCAATCGCAAAGGCCGAGGAGATTGCGCGCTATACAGCGAACTCCTTCATCCCTTCCCAGTTTGAAAACCCTGACAATCCTGCAGTGCACTACCGGACCACCGGTCCTGAGATCTGGGAAGATGCAGATGCGTGTGTGGATATCTTTGTCGCCGGTGTCGGTACCGGAGGGACCGTCAGCGGGGTGGGAAAATACCTGAAGGAGCAGAAGAGCTCCATTCGCATTGTTGCCGTGGAACCGGCTGCCAGTCCCGTGCTCAGTGAGGGACATGGGGGTCCGCATAAGATCCAGGGCATCGGAGCAGGTTTTGTCCCAGCCACGCTCGATCGTACCATCATTGATGAAATTGTTACGGTGGAGGATGCCAAAGCCGGAGAGACCGCCCGCCTTGCTGCCAGGATGGAAGGCTTGCTGGTCGGCATCAGCAGTGGTGCAGCGCTCAGTGTGGCCCTCGACCTGGCCCGCCGGGAAGAGAATGCAGGGAAGACCATCGTAGTCGTTCTTCCCGATACCGGCGAGCGCTATCTATCGACCTGGCTCTTCAGCGAATGATGCACACGCTCTTGAGTACCCCGGTTTCTATGCTACAATAGGGTATGAGAGAGCTGTTCAAATATCCGGTTGTCCAAGCAGCACGGACGGCAGCATCCTACCAGCTGTTGAGCCAGGAGGCTCTGCATGTAATGGGGATTGCGCATGTACAGCGCATCTTGGAACAACAACAGTACGAGATTCTCTTCCGAAGCGAGGCTCTGCAACGCTACCCGCACCTGAAGGCGTACAGGGAGGGTGAGAACCTGTGGTGGATCATCGTTGGGAGTTCGATGTACCCGCATGCCCCCGATCTTGCTGCGGATGTGGCGCGTCAGTTGCTGCATCATGCCAAGAGCGAGGATGCAAAGGTCTTCTATGCTCCGGTGATGTTCATCAACACCAAGAATCAGAACCTGGGGCTGCCTAGCAGAAACGGGCAGTTCACGGCCCTCTTCAATGGATTCATCCCGATCTCCACGCGCTCGGCAAAGTAGGTTTGCTTGCATTCAGGCTTCTCCTTTGGTAGAGTGGCGCTATGGACATCAACTTGGAACAAACGCTGTTCTGCGGCCAAACTTTTGCCTGGACAAAAACAGGATCGCTCTATGAGGCGGTCCTGTTTGGCCGTGTGATTCGTTTTGAAGAGAAGGATTTTGCTTCGGTTGTCGCAAAAGACCCTGAGCTGGCAGCCTATTTCGATCTGGACTGGGAGTATGGGAACGCGCAGGCATATCTCAACGCCCTCGATCCCCATCTTGCCTCCTGCATACGAAGCTATGCGGGATTGCACCTGCTCAACCAAGATCCCTGGGAGGTGCTCATCTCCTTCTTGCTGAGCCAGAACAACAACATCAAGCGCATCCGGACCATGTACCGCACGTTGAGCCAAAGGTATGGCAGCGAAGTGGAACCCGGGCAGTTTGCATTTCCCACACCCAGGCAACTCTCTGAGGCAACGGAAGAGGATCTGAGGTCGCTGGGCATGGGGTTCCGCGCCCCCTACCTTCTGGATGCCATCAGATCCCATGCCCTGCTTGATGAGGTTCCCCATCATGCCACACAGGAAGCTGCAAAGCTGCTCATGACCATTCGAGGCGTAGGGCCTAAGGTTGCCGCATGCATTTTGGTTTTTGCCTTTCATCGCATGGATGCGTTTCCGTTGGACACCTGGATGCTGAAAGTGATGCGCAACCGGTATCCGGGCAAGGATGCCACCTATTTCGCACCCTATGCGGCGCTGGCCCAGCAGTACTTGTTCCATGCAGAGCGACTGGGAGGCAGTGTATGAATGCCTTGGCTGTGGCCGGTCTTCGGTTTGACCAATTGGGCAGCGAGCACTTCGCCTCATTTTCCTTTTCCGAGGAACAGCTGCTCGATGCCTGCGTACAGGTGAAAAAGCGTACCCAGAGCAATGCAGTGGTGATCGTGTGCACCTGTGACCGGGTGGAAGTATGGTACGAGCAAGCGAAGACCGATGTGGCCGAACCGTTCTTGCGCTCGCTCTCCCTCTCCATTCTTGCCTGGAAACCCCACGTGTACCTCAAGCATGGGCAAGAAGCTTTGAATCACCTCTTTCACTTGGGGTGCGGCTTGCTCAGCCCTCTCTTCGGGGAGGACCAGATCATCAGCCAATTGATGGCAAGCATCGACCGGTCCCGTCTGGCAGGCTGTGCTTCTCCCTTGCTGGAGTATCTCTTTCGGGAGGCGGTTACCACGGCAAAGCGGGTGCAGGCCAGTGTGGACCTGCAGGTACCCGACAAAACGGTGGCGGACTTTGTGGAAGCCCAGCTCGCTTCTCTTTTCCAAAAAAGGATTCTGGTGATCGGAAGCAGTTCGCTTGCACGACTGGTCTCCTCCCATCTGGCAACGAAAGGGTATGAGGTGACCATGACGTTCCGAGACATGGAGAAGGCCGATCTCTTGCTTCCTGATCATGTCAGAGCCATAGCGTATGAACAGCGGTTCTCTTCCCTTGAAACGGTAGCGGCAGTTGTCAGTGCTACGAAAGGGATGGAGTACACGCTCACCTACGAACAGGTGAAGGGTCCGTTGCTGCTCATCGACTTGGCCGGGGTCCCTGATATCGACCCCAGTCTGGCTGGCAAGGAAGGAATCACACTGGTGCGTTTGGATTACGAAAGCTTCCCTCTTCCGAGAAGGGAGGAGGCAAAAGCCGTTGCTCTCTCCCTGATCGGGACGGATGTGGCGAAGGTGAACGCCTATCTTGCCTATCGCAAGGATGTTCCGCTCATCCAGGATCGGGCCGAGCAGGCTGCGTTGGATCTGCTCTATCGGCTCCATCATCAGCTCAAGGAGCACGAGGCTTCCGATGCCTTGCGTCAAGTCATCTATGAAAGTGCACGCAAGGCGTTCAGCCACCAGCTGTATGAGCAGAAGAAAAGCGAGGCTGCTGTCCGTCGTTTTGACCTGACGCGAGTGCTCACCGATGGGCAGCAAGGATACGCAGGAGACCCTCCCGTACGCCTGAGTGCTTTCCATACCCTTGAGCAGGAGGGCTGGAACCTGACCCAACTCAGCTTCGGTTCGCACTCTTCCACCCATATGGACAGCCCACACCACATGCTGGAAGGCAACAGGAGCCTGGACACCTATCCTCCCGATCGCTTCTTTGCCACAGCTTATGTCCTGGATTGCACGACCTTGGACCGTTTGGGGATACAGGATCTCCCGTCTTCAGAACTTGGGTATGATGCCATCATCTTCTACACCGAGTACGGAAAGCGTGCATGCACGCTTACACAAGAGGTTGTCACCCACCTGTTGGAGATGGGTGTCCGCCTCTTTGGTTTTGATATCCCCAACCCTGATGGGGAAGGGGACCTGTCTTTCCCGTTGCATCACCAGATACTTTCAGCGGATGGGCTCATCATCGAGAACCTGGCGAACCTTGGACCGATCGTCGGCAAGCGGGTCGAACTGGTGTGCCTGCCTCTGCTCTACAAGGATGCAGATGGTTCGCCGGTTCGGGTGGTTGCAACCCTTCGCTCCTAGAAGCACGTGAAGGTATTGCTGAACGTTCTCGTCTCTCCGGCAGAGAAGTGCATCATGCCTTCCATCTCTGAGATTTCACTCGCCCGTGAGGCATCCTGGAAGCTGTACATCGGCTCGATGCAGACAAACGGGGCTTTCTCATGCTCCTTTGTCCAGATGACCAGGGTGGGAAGCTCTCCGCGTCCTACGGTGATGCCGTGTTCGCCTGCGGTGCTTCTGAGGGTAACCGAGCCCGACTTCAGGGTGTTGAGTACCGTCGGGCCGGTGTCGGTCAGCGCCCGGCTCAGACAGAGAGTGTCCGTCTTGTCCAGGAACTTGGGTTGTACGGAGAAGATGCCGTTGACAGGATACAGGCGGTCTGCAGTTTCGGCTTGGTCGAACGATACGGAATAGCTTTCCAGTTCTGCATGCTCCCCGTTCATCGACAGGCTGAAGGCCGGGTGCCAACCGAAGGTGCACCACAGATCCTCCTTTGCATGGATCTCGGCAGAGCTGGTGTAGCCGCTCTCCTGCAAGGTGTGGGTGACGGTCAGGGAGAATTCGAAGGGGTAGAAGCCCCGGGTTCTCTCATTGCTCTCCAGGACAAAGATTGCCTTGGTTTCCGTCTTGTCAACCAGACGGAACTCCAGGTCACGGGCAAAGCCGTTGACCGGCATGGCAAGGCTCATACCCTTCGCCTCGATCATGCCGTTTTTCAGTGGTCCGGTGACGGGGAAAAGCAGGGGGGTATGGCGTTTCCAAGCCTCCCCGCTGTAGATGTATTCGGTGTTTGTCTTCAGGTTCCTGAGGCTGCTGATTTCGGCCCCCACCTCGTTGATGGAGAGGGAAAACTGGGAATTGGTTAGTGTGATCATCGTATCTCCTTGGTCTGTATCCTACGCTTTGGAGGGCTCTGTTGCAAGTTCTTGCCATCCTTCAGCCCGGTTGTGGTATACTATGGACAGTGGAGGAACCTGCATATGAGTACACAGACCGTATTTACCATTGGCAGACAGTTCGGAAGCGGAGGAAGACAGGTAGGAAAGACCCTGGCCCAGAAACTGGGGATCCCGTTTTATGATAAGGAGCTGATCGCCATCAGCGCACGGGACAGTGGTTTGAGCGAAGCACTGTTCACCAATGCCGACGAGAAGGCGACCAGCAGCATCTTCTACTCGCTGGTGATGGGGAACTATCCCATGGCGAGCGGGGCTCTCGGCGTGACGGAGATGCCGCTCAATGACCAACTCTTCCTCATCCAGAGCAAGACGATCAAGCGCTTGGCTTCCGAAGGGCCGTGTGTCATCGTCGGACGCTGTGCTGACTACATCCTGAGGGATGTGGACCAGGTGCTGAACATTTTCATCCATGCCGATATCGCAAGCCGCAGCGAACGGGCGATCCGGGTCTATGAAGTGCCTGAGAACAAAGCCGAGGATGTATGCCTGAAGACCGACAAGCAGAGGGCAAACTTCTACAACTATTACAGTGACCGGAAGTGGGGCATGTGCCGTACGTATGACCTGAGCCTGGACAGCGGGAAATTGGGTATTGATGGGTGTGCCGAGCAGATCATTGCGTATGAGAAGCTCTGGCTGGCACACAAGGGACAGGTGATCTGATGCTGCTTGATTTGCTTGATCATCTGGAGTGGTACCTGAAGCTGCATCCCTTGCTGCAATCTGTCATTGACATCCTCGACCGAAGTCTCCCCTACGAGCAGGGAATCGGCATCTATCAACAGGATGGGGTGGAGTATGAGGTGCAAAGCTACGTGACCCAAGCCTCCGGCCAGCTTGCTGAGCCCAAAGGCATGGAGTTGCACGTGGTATTGGAAGGAGAGGAACTCTTCTCACTGCAAAGAAGCGGGGAGCCTGTCGTGGTCTCTCCGCTCACAACCGGAATGTTCCTGTTGCTCAAGCCCCATGAGCCCTATCGTCATCAGCAGACGCAAGGAGAGGGGACAGCAGTGAAGAAAGTCATTTTCAGATTGCCTGTACCTGTTTCTTGAAACGATCACGTTTTTTCCAGAGGTGGGAGAGCATGAAACGCTCTCCCTCTTTTATGTCCTGATTCCTGATGGCTTCGACAAGGTGGCGATGTTCCTCTTGGGTTTTCCCGATTCCGCGGTCATTGATGCTCTGGGCAAAGAGCAGTGCTGCCTCGCTGAGGTTCAGCCTGCTGTAGGTGAGCGTGAGCAACTCATTTTCGGCAAGCTTGACAAGCTCAAGATGGAATTGGTAGTGGAGTGCACTGAAGGCCTGTACATCAAAGGAGTCCCCACTCTTCCACAGTGCATCCATCTCGTCCAGGATGGCTTCCAGGTTGCTTGGGTCTGCACCATTCTCACATGCAATGCGCATGGCAAGGGATTCCAGATATGCCCTGACCTCGGTCAACTGCTGGTAGTCTGTCATGGTGATGTCTTTGATGTAGCTCCCGCTGTGGGGGATGATGACGACAAATCCGTCTTGCTCAAGACGTTTCAATGCTTCGCGTACGGGGGTTCTGCTGCAGGAGAACTGTTTTGCAAGATTGTTCTCAGAAAGCTTGGTCCCATTTTGCAGCAACCCTTGGCGCACCTGGTTCTTCAGATGTTCATAGATTGTATCGATCAGTTGGCTCTTTGTATCCACACAAGCAGTATATCCAAACCAAATCATCGTGGCTAGGAGCGGACAAGAAAAGGCCGCAGTACCAAGACTGCGGCCTCAGGGGGAAAAATCCGTAGTTACAGAGTCTGGGCAGCTTCGATGGAGACCAGCTCGATGTCAAAGACCAACAGGGCGTTGGGGAGAATCGTTTCCGTTCCCATTTCGCCATACCCGAGGGATGGATGGATCCAGGTGCGGATCACAGAGCCGGTATTCATGGTAAGCAGTGCTTCGGTGAAGCCTTCGATCAGACCATTCACCGGGAAGTGTGCTGTCTGTCCCATGTCGTAGGAGCTCTCGATTACCGATCCGTCGATCATCTGCAGCTGGTAGTTTACCTCTACGGTGTCAGAAAGCGTCGGCTTGGCACCGTCAGCAGGGGTCAGTACCTGGTACTGCAATCCGCTTGCGGTGGTGATGACTCCATCGTTTGCCTTGTTGGCTTCGAGGAAGGCCTCAGCATCCGTGAGGTTGGATGCAGCAACTTCGCTCAGCCACTGTGCATACTCTTCCTCAAGAATCTGCTGGTATTCGGTGAAGGCACTCTGCATCTCGGCATCGTTCATCTGCAAAGGATTCTCACAGGCAAAGTCCAGGGCACCGGAAGCATAGAGGTCGCCATTCACATGGATTCCCTGGCCCGACATGTTCAGGGCAAGCAAGTATCCGTAGGTATAGCTGAATGCATCGCTCAAGGATTCTGGTTTGGCGAGGTCGCGGACCTGATCGATTGAGGTATAGCTCTTGCCGTAGTCGGTGGCGGCAAGCCCGGCACTCCAGATGGTTTCCTGGTATGCATTGACGTTGGCGTACAGCTCTTCAAGGGTGTAGTAGCCGGCCTGCACTTCACTCTGTGAGTCACGATAGCCGTCAAGGGCTCCCTTCACATAGTAGCCTGCATCAAAGAAGAGGCCCTGGGAAGAGAAGGACTGGATCAGCAGATACCCGTAGGTGTAGCTGAAACGGTCGGTGAGGCTCTCGAGGCTGGTGGCCCGTTCGGTGCTGATGGAGTAGGGAAGTGCACCGGTTGCAACCAGGGGATTGATGTAACGAATATCAACGGCAAGCGAACCGGCAAGCACCACCTCAAGGTAGTCACCGACGGCAAGCGAGCCTACGGGATAGCTGGACTTGGTCAGATCGTTGGCGATGAAACTGATCTCATTCCCTTCGAGCGTACGGGCTGCAAATGTCTGCTGGCCGTCGGAAGCGCTTGAGGACAGGATGCGGACGGTGATCGCATCAGGATTACTTTCCTTCATGCCTGCTGCGAAGAGAGAAGTAGCGATAAGGATCATGGCCAACATGGTCACAATCACCTTGGTTCGGGTATTCTTGTTCATAGTCATTCCTTTTTTTGTAGGGTCCCTGTCCTGCGACAGCTTCCCTCTAATGTACGGTCTCTCTTCCCAAACGTCAATGCCGGATTTTTGTAGCTTGGGTAAAGATTGTTGCTATTGTACTACACAATCGTCAAATAGGTCCATTCTTGAAGTTTTGTGGACTTTTTTCCGGATTGCCATCCATGCATTTGCATGCTAGGGTAGGCATACGTAAAGAATAGGAGTGCCATATGCCTACCATCAGCCGCAAGGAAATGAATGATACCGATATCCGTCTTCTGTACGAAACCGTCCGAATCGCCCACGAGGCAAAGATGCACGGAAACCACCCCTTCGGAGCCCTGCTTGCAGACAAGGATGGCACCATTCTCATGGAACAGGGAAACGACTATGAGGAAGGCGGGTCTGCGATGCATGCCGAAACGCTCCTGCTTTTCAAGGCCAGCAAGCGCTACGATGCAGAGTTTCTGGCTGCCTGCACCCTCTACACCAACGCAGAACCCTGCGTCATGTGCACCGGAGCGCTCTACTGGACCAATGTCCGACGCCTTGTCTTCGGCATTACCGAAAAACAGCTGCTCCAGCTCACCGGCAGCGACGTGCAGAATCCTACCTTCGATCTTCCCAGTGATGTGGTCCTCTCCTATGGGCAGAAGGACATGGAGGTAGTGGGGCCTGCCACCGATGTGCAGTTGCTTGAGGCAATCGTGGCAGACCACAAGGAGTTCTGGAACCACTGAGCATCAGAACTGCGGTGCACTTGTTCCCAGCTCCTCCAGATGATACGGCGTTCCTTGGTAGACATGGTAGTTCAGCCAGTTGGTGAACAGCAGATTGGCATGACCTCTCCAGCTCATCACCACCGGCAATGACTCATCGTCATTGCGGTAGTAGCCCTTCGGCTTGTCGATGGGCTTTCCTGCTTTCAGGTCCCGCTGGTACTCGTCGTGCAGCGTTTGCTTGTCGTATTCGCTGTGGCCGGTAATGAACACCTTTCTCCCATCCTTGCTGGTGACCAGGTAGATTCCCGCCTCCTCTGATTCGCAGAGTACCAACAGATCGGTATTCTTTTTGACCGCAGCCTCATCGATGGTGGTGTGGCGTGAGTGGGGAGCGCGGAATTGGTCGTCAAAGCCCCGCACCAACGGATGCTT
This sequence comes from uncultured Sphaerochaeta sp., assembly GCF_963667405.1. Classification (NCBI taxonomy): domain Bacteria; kingdom Pseudomonadati; phylum Spirochaetota; class Spirochaetia; order Spirochaetales; family Sphaerochaetaceae; genus Sphaerochaeta; species uncultured Sphaerochaeta sp. The sequence goes on from NZ_OY763408.1 coordinate 1,006,745, forward strand.
GGCAGCATGGACCGAATGGTTGTACACCCCAAAGAGCTTGGAAGGGAGCAGGCGCTTGCCTATCCCGTAGTGATGATACAACGCCGCTTGTGCCGCCCAGCAGACGAACAGCGATGAGTAGACATGCTTTTCTGCCCAGTCCAGGATCTCCTCGAGTTCCCTCCAGTACGCCACATCCTCAAATTCAAGGGTCTCTACCGGGCTTCCGGTGACGATGAGTGCGTCAAAACGGTCTTCCCTGATCTCTCTGAAGGTCTTGTAGAAGGTCTTCAGGTACGACCGTGGGGTGTTCTTGCTCTCATAGCTTGCCGTGGTGAGGAAGGTGACCTCAACCTGCAAGGATGTGTTGCCCAAGAGGCGCAAGAACTGCTCCTCTGTCTTGCGCTTGTTCGGCATCAGGTTGAGGATGGCTACCTGCAAGGGGCGGATGTCCTGGTGGATGGCCCGTTCGCTGGTCATGAAGAAGATGTTTTCTTCCTTCAGGACTGCTCCTGAAGGAAGGTCTTGGGGAATGGTTACCGGCATGTGCTGCCTCCCTGTACCTGGAAGAAAGCCCCTTCAAGATCGGCGATGAGATCATCGATATGCTCGCAGCCAATGGAAAGGCGGATGGTGGTGCCTCTGATGCCCTGGCTTTGTTTCTCTTCATCGGTAAGCTGGGAGTGGGTGGTGGTGGCCGGATGAATCACCAATGATTTGAGATCGGCCACATTTGCCAGCAGGCTGAAGATGGACAGGGAGTCGATGAACTTCCTGGCATCCTCCTCACTTCCCTTGATGTCGAAGGTGAAGATGCTGATCCCGCCCTTGGGAAAGTACTGCTCATACAGCGCATGATACGGGTTGCTTGCAAGGCTTGGGTGACGGACTTCCGCTACCTTGGGATGGGTGCTCAGGTACTCGATAATCCTGAGGGTGTTCTGCACGTGGCGCTCGACCCGCAAGGGGAGTGTTTCCAGCCCCTGGAGAAAGAGGAAGGAGTGCCAGGGGGCAAGACAGGCGCCGGTGTCGCGCAACAAGACAGCCCGGGCCTTGGCAATCCAGGCAGCCTTACCCACTGCCTTGCTGAAACTCAGTCCATGATAGCTGGGATTGGGCTCGGTGATGGAAGGGAACTTGCCGCTCTCTTCCCACGAGAAGTTCCCGCTGTCAATGATGACCCCTCCGAGTGCGGTACCGTGGCCGCCGATGAACTTGGTTGCGGAGTGTACCACGATGTCGGCCCCGTATTCGATGGGACGCACCAAGTAGGGGGTTGCAAAGGTATTGTCCACCACCAAGGGAATCTTGTGCTCGTGGGCAAGGTTGGCTAGTGCTTGCAAATCGCACAGCGTTGCGTTCGGATTGCCGATCGTCTCTACAAAGAGGGCCTTGGTCTCGCCCTTGATCGCCTTGCGTACCTGTGCAAGGTCGGAAACATCTACGAAGGTGGTGGTGATGCCCCATTCGCTGAGCGTATTGGCAAAGAGATTGTACGTCCCTCCGTAGATGGTCTGTGCGCTGACGATGTGCTCCCCGTTCTTGGCAAGATTGAGGATGGTCAAGGTGATGGCTGCCGATCCGCTGGCGGTAGCAAGTGCAGCCACCCCTCCTTCCAGGGCCGCGATGCGTGCCTCAAAGACATCTTGGGTGGGGTTGGAGAGCCGGCTGTAGATGTTTCCCGGCTCCGAGAGGTTGAAGCGGGCTTCAGCCTGGGCACAGGAATCAAAGACATAGCTGGTGCTCTGGTAGATGGGGACTGCTCGTGCTCCGGTGGTAGGGTCGGCATGTTCCTGTCCGGCATGCAGGGCGAGGGTTTCAAACTGTTTGGTCCGGTTGTTCTTTGGCATGGGATGCTCCTGGTGGGAAGTGTGCACAGACGAAAGCCTGTGTTGGCAGGGAATATGACCAGGGGCTTCGCATGTGGTCGGTTACCGATCCACAGCGGGGATGTTTTGCTTGTTTCATGGAACATACCTTGGAGGAAGTCTTAGGCGAGTGCGTTGTGGCACATCATGGGATCACAGGAATCAGTGCTGCTTTGCATCTGCATCATGGTGTGCCTCCTCCAAGAAAATATCCTACCTAAAGGCTGGATTATGAAGCAGTATAGGGTTCACCCATCCCTGCGTCAACTGCTTTCCAACAGAAAATGAGAAAAAGTCAAAAAAAGCCGGGGATCAACCCCAATGTCATTAAGTTAAGAACGGCAAGCTGAATAAGAAAGAAGCTATCAATGAAGAAACCAACGTTTCTGACTTGATAGCTTTCATTTTCAGTTCCGAAGTTATTATTAGGGGCATGATGATCCGAGCCTGCGAACATTTGGAATTGTGCGAGGCATGGGTTTCCGCTAGAATGTAACAAGTCAAGCTGCTCTGTAGATGAACGGGATAAAAGAACGGTGTTCGAGAATTCGGGAAAATGCTCTGTCGTTCCTTACCGGTTGAATGGTCATCGTGAGCTCCTTGACTATTTTCTTGATCGTGATAGTCGGGTCCCTTCCCGAGGCGTACAGTCTCAGTGTCTTGGACAGGTCGGAATAGCTGACCTTGTACAGGAGCTTGCGGTTTTTTATCCTACGGGACAGACTCCTGCCGAAAGCGACCAGTACCGATGTGCAGATGTTGTGGAAGATCATCGAAAGGATTATTTCACCAATGGCTGCAACCTTCTTCCTGGTGTTGCTGAATGACGAACAGTCATCATACTTCAATTGGCGCAAGGTGGTCTCCACGCCCCATCTCAAATGATACAACTCCTTGAGGTCGGCCATCGAGAACTCCGACTGAGGCAGGCTGGTCAGCAGGACCTCATACGAGGTTTCGGAAAGTTGCAGTCTGACGAGCCTGAAAGAATACTCGAAGAAATCGATAATGAGCGGACGGCTCTTCAGGACCTTCCCCAAAGGGTTCCTTGTTGCAGGGATGAACTCGTTGATCACGTTCTGTGGGACATAAATATAGTCAGGATAAATTGCTGGGTTCCTGTGCACGGTAGAGCATCGGGTGTATTTCCTGGTGACAACAGTATCCATCAGACCGTCCTCACCTACCATGTTCCGGTACCTTTGGCTGATGCCTGGGGAGTTGAGGTCTTTTGCCCGGATGCAAAAATGGAACCCCAGAGAGGACACCCACATCATGAGCCTATAGCTCTCGTACCCCCTGTCGCAGGTGATGATGCTCGGCAAGGGACTGGGGCATCCAGCCATCCGCTCGACCATCTGTTCGCAGGCCTGTATCTCATGCATGTCCTTGTGGTCCTGGATGACGTAGTCCAGGAAATACCCATCGGGTACGGCAGTGAGGACATTGAGATGAAGCTGGTTGCAGACCTTTCCGTTCGGATTATTGGTCATGTGCAGCAACGTACCCGCATCATCCTTGTTCGGGTGGATGCTGATGGCGGAACCATCGCAGGCCACCAGCAGATACTTGTTCTTGATCAGCGTGAACGGCACATCAGTATCCTTGAAATGGTCGAACAGGGCCCGATATGCCTGTACGCCCAGCTTGTCACGATGCTGGATGTATGCTGACGCTGAGGGCCTGTCAGGACCGACACCGAAGTAATGCCTCAGGTTCTCCTTCATGCAGCTTCCGGGAGAAAGCAAGCCGAGCTTGACAACATCACTGAAAGATTGACGCCTGAACCGGGTGAAATCGGCTTTGGGATTGCTGAAATGCATCCGGAAATCATCAGGGTCAAGGTCCAATCTGGCGACGGATTTAGCGATTTTGTTTTCTAGATAATTCCTCATGATATAATTGTTTACCTCTATTTAATTATATCATATCTATATTATTTTGATACTATAAAATGTACAAAAAAGAAGGCAACACATAGCCGAAGCCACATATTGCCTTGCTGTTTTGGTCTCACAAGAATGTCATTTTGCTAACTTAATGACATTGGGATCAACCCCGGCTTCCCGTTCAGTCCTCGATTGCCACGAAGGCATCGAACTCTTCGAGCATCTCTGGATCAGGATGCTTGTCCAGCAGGCTGAAGACAATCATGAGGATGCTTGCAATGATGAAGCCAGGCAGCAGCTCATAGACATCAAAGAGACCACCGGAGAGTTGCTTCCAGATGATGACGGTCAGGAAACCGCCTACCATGGCAGCAACAGCCCCGTTCTTGGTGGCCTTTCTCCAGAAGAGTGAGGCAAGGATCACCGGGCCGAAGGTGGCACCGAAGCCTGCCCATGCATAGGACACGACATCAAAGATGGATGAGTTGGGGTCCATGGCAAGGAAGATGGCGATGATGGTGATCACCACGACGGTAATGCGGCTGACCAGCAGGGTCTCCTTGTCCGAGGCATCCTTTCTCAGAAGGGCCTTGTAGACGTCCTTGCTGAAGGCGGAGGAAGCAACAAGCAGCTGGCTGTCGGCGGTACTCATGCTGGCGGCCAGAATGGCGCAGAGGAAGAAACCTGCGATGAAGGTCGGGAAAATCTTCTGCATGCTGGCAATGAAGACCGACTCTGCGGCGCTCTGGGAGGCATACTCAAGCGGAAGCAGGAAGATCTTTCCCACCACACCAACCAGAAGGGCTGCGGCCATGGCCAGGGTTACCCAGACCATTGCAATCCTGCGACTGGTCTTCACTTCCGCATTGCTGCGGATGGACATGAAGCGTATGAGGATGTGAGGCATGCCGAAGTATCCAAGGCCCCAGGCAAGGGCGCTGAGGATCTGCAGGAATCCGTAGGTTGTTCCGGGGGGAGTGATAAAGGGGTTGATGAAGTGCTCACCGAATTTGGCGAGCTCGGCAAAGGTATGGGCAGGACCGCCGATGGCAAAGAGGGCGATCAGGCCGGTGGCAACCAAGGCAACAAACATCAGGCTACCCTGCAGGAAGTCTGTTGCAACAACGGCAAGATATCCTCCGAGGAGTGTGTACCCCAGGATGACGACCACCCCAAGAATGAGCGCTGCATAGTAGTTCATGCCGAAGACTGCCGTGAAGAGCTTGGCGCAGGCAAGGAAGCCGCTGGCGGTGTAGACGACGAAGAAGACGAGAATGATGACTGAGCTGATCGTCTGCAATACCTTCGACTTGTCATGGAAACGGTTGGTCAGGAATTCGGGGATGGTGATGGAATCCTTGGCATGGATGGTGTATTTGCGCATCCTTTTTGCAACCAGCAGCCAGTTGAGATAGGTCCCTACCAGCAGTCCAACTGCGGTCCAGAAGGCTTCCTGCAAACCGGTGAAGTAGGCAAGACCGGGAAGACCCATCAAGAGCCACCCTGACATGTCCGAGGCCTCGGCGCTGAGTGCGGTGAACCAAGGACCGATCGATCTTCCTCCGAGGAAGTAGTCACTGGTGGACTTTGTTTTTCGGAAGGTGAAAAACCCGATGGCCAACATAAGGCCGAGATACAGGGCAAAGGCTAGCGCAGTGAGTACTTGATAGGTGTTCATGAAACAGTCTCCCCTCTACAAATGCATGTTGGTTCAGAATACCTGTTGTAAAAATGGGAGGCAAGAGCAAAATGGAACAGTTTGTAAAAAAATTGCATATTTATGCAAGATTTTACTGCTCATATCGGATGGTTTGCCAGAGTTGGTTGTAGATTTCCAGTTCAGCTCCAAGATCCTGGATGTTGTCAGAATTGGCGAGGTCTTCCACGCTGAAGAAAAAATCCTTGTTGCTCATGTATTGCTGGGCTCCGGTATTGGTGGTTGGAGGAAAGCCGAAAGCATCAAGGAACAGTGCATAGTTCTTGGGGTCGTGGATGAAATTGATGAACGTATGGGCGTTGTCCTTGTTTTTGGCAGAAGAGGGGATGACCATGTTGTCGATGTACATCATGCCCCCTTCCTCAGGGATGAAGAAGTCGATGGAGGACCAGGTTTCGCGGGGAAGTTCTGCAAACACATTCTCCGGGTATGCATGCACTACGACAAACTCTCCTCTGCTGAAGGCTTTGCCGAAGGATTCGGAGTCGAATTTGACGATGTTTGGTTTCCACTCCTCGTTGATGAGCTTGGCAGCCAAGGCGAGCTGTTCCTTGTCGGTGGTGTTTCCCTCAAAACCCAGGTGCTTGAGGGCGGCTCCCATCACTTCCCGCATGTCATCCAGGAGGGACATCCTTCCGGCAAAGCGAGCATCGGAGAAGATGGCCCAACTGCGCTCATACGCTCCGTCCACGCGCTGTGTGTTGACCGCAATCCCGCTTGAGCCCATGAAGTAGGGGACTGAGTAGGAGAAATCCGGGTCATACGTGGCTTTTTCCCTGATGAGGGGGGAGATGTAGGAGAGGTTGGGAAGTTTTTCATGGTCAAGCTCAGACAAGAGACCGAGCTTGATCATGATCTGGGTGTAATCGGAGGAGGGGAAAAGGATGTCATATCCCTTGTTTCTCCCGGCCATGACCTTGGCAAACATCTCCTCGTTGGAGGCGAAGTTGTCTATGATGACATCAATGCCGGTTTCTTTCTCAAATTTGGCAACAAGCTCATCCGGGGTGTAGTAGGTCCAGTTGTAGAGGTACAACTTTTCGCTTCCTGCCGATTTCCCGGTACAGGCTGTGCTGAGCACAAGCAGGATGCATACCAGAAAACCCCATGTGAACTTGATGAACCTCTTCACGACGTACCTCCGGAAAGTAGTGGTGCCTCCTAGCTGCTTGCCGCCACTGTCTTGAGGAACTTCCTGAACATGAACGCGATGACCATGGTCCCGAGGATCATGACAAAGGAGAGCGCATTGATCACTGGTGAGACGCCGTAGCGGATCATCGAGTATACGTACAAAGGAAGGGTGCCTGAACCAGGTCCGGAGACGAAGAACGTAATGACGAAATCTTCCAAGGACATGGTGATGCACATCAAGAATCCAGAAAGCACTGCAGGTATGATGGTCGGTATGATTACTTTCGTCAAGGTCTGTCGTTCGTTGGCTCCGAGGTCACGGGCTGCTTCGACGGTGGAATAGTCGAATTCATCCAGACGGGCGGTAACCATCATGAAGACGAAGGGCAGGTTGAACGTGGTGTGTGCAGCAAAGATGGTGAACATGCCAAGTCGAACCTTGACTGCGGAGAAGAAGATCAGCATCGAGATACCGATAATGACTTCGGGCAGGACCATCGGCAGGTAGCTGACGGTTGTGATGTAGCTCCGGCCATGGAAGCGGTACCACTTGATGCCGATGGCGGCAAGTGAGCCCAACGCAGTGGCGGTGACGGAACTGGTAAGGGCGATGACGAGGCTGTTTCGGAAAGCCGCCCACAAGGAGGGGCTTTCAAAAATGAGCCGTTTGTACCAGATCAGTGAGGCATGGTCCCATTGCATCCCCTTGGCATTGTTGAAGGAGAAGAAGACCACGACGAAGAGCGGTATGAACAGGAAGACGATGACCAAGGCCAGCATGACGTAGGAAAATGAGAAGCCGGTTTTGCTTGAGTACTTATGGTAGTTCATTTGGCACCTCGCAAACTGTGGTGCGCCCTGATGTTGTGCTCAAGTGCTTGCTGGGTTGTTTTCTTGTTCCCTTTCTGCATCTGCTCACGTTTGCCGTTGTAAAGCATCCAGAAGACGCCCACCAGTGAGATGAGGGTCAGGATCATGGAGAAGGCAGAGGCCAACGGCCAGTTCCTTGTTTTGGATACCTGGTCGACGATGATGTTTCCGATCATGGTCGAATCCTTGCCGCCGACGAGCAGGGGGACGGTATAGGCACCAAAGATGGGGATGAAGGTGAAGATGAAGGCGGTGCTCAATCCACTGCGGATGTTCGGGAACATCACCTTGACGATGGCCCCGAGCTTGGTGGCGCCAAGGTCCCGGGCGGCATCAAGGAGGGAGAAGTCGAACTTGTCGATGGTGGTGAACAACGGCAGGATGGCAAAGGGCAGGTACATGTAGATCAGTACCAGGACCACTGCCCCGTTGTTGTAGATGAGCTTCAGCCCTGAATCAATCAGGCCGATGCGCATCAACAGGGAGTTGATGAAGCCTTCGGTGGAGAGTATCGAGATCCAGGCGTAGATGCGGATGAGCGAGTTGGTCCAGAAGGGGATGATGATGAGAAAGAGCAGCAGGGTCTGGTGCTTGCTTTTTGCCATTGCATAGCCGCAGGGAATGGCGATCAATATGCAGAGGAAGGTGGAGAGCACGCTGATCCACAGCGTCCTCACCACAACCATGGCGAAGCTGGGGTTGAACATCTGCCGATATGCATCGAGCGTGAACTCCCATTCAACGCCGCCGTAGAGGCCTCGCTTCATGAAGCTGTAAAGGATGATGATTCCCAAGGGGACGGTGAAAAAGAGCGTGAACCAGAGGCCCATGGGTCCGCCATACATCGTTCCCAGGAGTTGTTCCCGCTCTTTCGGCTTGAGGATCTTCTTCATCGCTCTGTATCCTTCACCAGGTATCCGTCTGAAGCGGTCCAGCTGACGTACACGGTATCCTTCCACTCTATGTCCGGACCATCCTCAAGGAACACCGTGTGCTGCTTGAACACTTTCACCATGGTGGCGGCTTCATTCTCCAGCTTGACGTAGAATTTGGACTGGAATCCGGAATAGACCGGTTCTTCAACCATTCCCTTGAAGGTGTTCAGCTCCTTGACGGTGCTCCTGGGTGGGTTGGATGTAATCCTTATCTTCTCAGGGCGCACCGTGAAGTCCATCTCGGCGCCTACCGGCTGGGCTTCGTAGTCGGTGACGGAGACTTCCCCATTGAGAGCGGGGACCTGAACGCGCATCAGGTACTCCTCCTCATAGGGTTCGCAGGAGAGGATGGTGCACGGGAAGCTGTTCGTCTCGCCAATGAACTGGGCGACAAAGCGGGTGGATGGGGCTTCATAGATTTCGTAGGGGGTGCCGATTTGCAGGACCTTGCCCTTGTTCATGACCGCGATACGGTCCGAGACCGACAAGGCTTCCGACTGGTCGTGGGTGACATAGATGAAGGTGATGCCGACCTTGTCATGGATCTGGTCAAGCTCGATGAGAAGGTTCTGCCGAAGCTTTGCGTCAAGGGCTGAGAGCGGTTCGTCGAGCAGCAAGACGCTGGGCTCATTGATCAGGGCCCTGGCAATGGCTACTCGTTGCTTCTGACCGCCGCTGAGCATGGAGGGTTTTTTGTAGATGTGGTCTTCCAACTGGACGAGACGGACGTACTCAAGAACCTTCTTTTCGATGGTTGCTTTGTCCTCATGTCTCAAGCGCAGAGGGAAGGCTATGTTTTCATATACGGTGAGGTGAGGGAAGAGGGCATAGGTTTGGAAAACCGTATTGGATTGGCGCTTGTCAGGAGGCAACGGAAGAATGTTCTTGCTGTCAAACTCCACGCTTCCTGAATCCGGGAAATCGAATCCGGCAATGATCCTCAACAGGGTGGTCTTTCCACAACCAGAGGGGCCCAAGAGTGAGAAGAACTCACCTTTCTTGATCGTGACACTGACATCGTCGAGTGCCTTGAAATCGCCATAGGAGCGGGAAACCCGCTGAACATTAACTTCAACACCTTTCAATCTTTTCCATTCCCTCCACTCGTTTCAGGCACAGAATTTCCCGATGTTTACAGAGCGGGAGCCTTCACGATTCACTGCGAATATCGAATATTTATCTGTATCTGTCAAGCGGTTTGCCCCAAAAACAAGTACATTCTTTATGCCATTGATAACTATTTATAATTTATAAAATTAACGAGTATCTACATATACTTGTCAATATGGGAAAAACACCAGGAAAACTCGCTTCGCCCGAGAAAAGGCTGCAAGGCAATCAATGAAGGAAATCAATGCGCACCACTTCACCTGTCTTGGGATCTTCTCGGTAGACGGCAGGACCTTGCTCATCATAGCCAAACCAGATCAAACGGCTGAAGCGCAAGAGATCTGCTTCTTTTGGATTGTCGTACACTCTGCAGTAGTCAAACTGATGGTTTGTCTGTACCCGAAGATCAAAGCGCAACATGACTCGATTCTCCTTTAAGCAAAGCAAGGTGTTTTGCGAGACTCTCGCTCTGGCTGGCCAGAGTATCGCAAGCATGAGGCGAAACGCGAAATTGCACACGTTGTATTCTGTACCTAGAGTAGAATAGCCTGTGTCACACGTCAAGGGTATGAGCAAAAGATGAAAGAAGGATGCTGCCAAAGCAACAACCTGGGGAGGTGTATGCCAAAGAGGTAAGGGAACTTGTGAGCAGTATGATGGTTAGTCCTATTCAGGACTCTTTGACATCCTCCAAATATTGGTAAAGTCATTGTTCAATAACCTAGCTCTCATTTTGTAGAGTTTGGAAAGTGTGCATAATCATGTCTCTCTCGTCGGTTTTGATGTAGATCCAGAAACAAGGGTGGGGTAGGTGAGTAGGGTAGAAAAAGAAAAGATACCAGCTATCTTGCCAGTATCTTCTTTCTTTGTAGTGGTTTGTTTGTTTTACGCCAAAGAGGTCTCGAACCTCTGACCTACTGCTTAGAAGGCCCCATTTGAGGTTTATCAACCTTTATCAAATGCTATCATAAGCGATTAATGTATAAAGAAATAGAACCTTCCAAAAGAAGGTGGTTTTATCAGGAACTATCAGCGTTTATACATCAATATTAGAGGTTGTTAGGATATTTGATGTAGAATTGGTGTAGAGGTCGGGAAGTGAACTATTTTGAAAGGAATGTATTTATAGCGATATTTCTTGTCCATAAAACAACAGTAATATATAATTATATAAAATATGCTAGACACTAGCTATTCTATTGGAGTAGTCAAGACAAATGGACATTACAATTAAGGATATAATTCTTACTTCGTTATCAGGGCTAGGAGTATTCATATTAGGTTTGTTTATTAAAAGAAAATATGACCAATTACAAAAACAAAAAGTCAGTAAAAATTCAAAAGGATATCAAGCCGGTAGAGATATTAATATTAATGATATCCAAGATATGAAAAAAGAGAAAAAAGATGCAAACACAAAAGGTTGAAAAAGAAAGTCAAGCTTATCAAGCGGGTGGAAATATTACTATTATTCATGGCCCTAGTTATGATGAAATTAATAGGATTGTTGAGAGTCTGTTGAAAATAAACACTCCATCAATCGTACAAGAAGCAAGCGAAAAAGCAATAAAGCAAGTGGAAGAGTTTAAGCAAGAATTTTTTTCGGGATTGAAAGATGAAGCTGATATCCTGAGAATTCAAGAAAGCCTAAAGAAACCAAGAGCCCAATACTTATTAAAAGAAGGTATGGAAAGTGCTGCAAAGTATGGGGATACATGTGATTTGAAGTTATTGGTAATGGCAATAAAGAAGGCCATTCTAGAAAACAATGATGATAATGCACTGCTCGCATCCTCCGCTAGTGCGATAATACCACAATTGATGAAACAACAGATTGGGATAATTAGTGTTCTGTATTTTGTCAGAACAATTGGCATACCAGAGACAACTATGCAACCATATCCTGCATTTATCCTTGATGTTTTAGCACAAACTATTGTTGCAGAACCAGAAAATATTAAATTAAGTAAGGCGATGAAATTCCACTTAGTAACATTAGGGATTTGCTTTTGTAACGAGTTTGCGGGAGATACTGCTGAAGATTTATTGGCTAGGCGTTATCCTACCTTATTTAAGGAACAGATATTGCCATTAGTTAAGCAGAATGATAGACGGGTAAAAACAATTACGCATATCATTGATTGTTTTGAAGCTAATGAATTGTCCGGATTTCAATTGACGCCAGTAGGTGCATGCATTGCTTATCTAGTTGCTAAGGAAATGGGATCGCAACTCAGCGATAGTCTCTTTGGAAAGTATTAAGTAATTCGAATATGGAGCTCTCTGGTTTATCTATTACTCCATATCTGGCCGTTTAGGCATATTCAGGACTCTTTGTCATCCTCCTAGTAAAGACAAAACCTTGGCTCTATAACCAAGGCTCTGGTAGGAAATTCTCTAAACTCTTCTCTTCTTTTGCTAGGTATATTTTGAGTGAGCTTGCTTACCAAAATCACCGAGTGTAGCGGAACGTATGGCTAATCGTTGTGTGAATCAGAAAAGCCCATCAAATGCATCCTCGTGCTCAAGAAACCTCCGATAACTATCCTTCAAAGAAGGGTGGTTATACCTTTCAGTCATGCTCTCTGAACTATGACCTGTAGTCGCTTGGAGAATATCAATCGGGAGAACATTTCTGAGTAGGGTGTTGTAGGTATGTCTGAAACTATGAATTACCAGATTCCTACGATCGGTCTTAATCTCTGCTTTCTGTAGAGCCTTCTGAAATCTATTCTGAAGCGTCTTTCCCATGATTGGTCTGCTGCCATTGCTCCCATAGAAAATCAAATCCTCTGGATCATGGAAAGGCGTACTCGCTTTCCAATGTTCCAGAATCTCCTCTGCTCTCTGACTCAATACCACAACTCTGCTTTTTCCTGTCTTGGTGCTCCCAGTGGAATCATCGTTCTTGATGGATTCTTCAATCAATAAACCATTTCGCTTCTTGTCTTCGATTACATGCTTCCACTTCAAAGCTCTGGCTTCACCTCTTCTCATCCCTGTTGTTGCCAGGATGAAAAAGTAATATGCATACTCTTCCTCTCTCCAAATCTTCATCAGTGCGTCGAGGTCGCTCGGGAACAGCTTTTGTAGCTCTGCTTGGGAAAATACATCTCTGGTCTTCGGCTGAACCGCCAGCGACTCAACAGTCGAAAGACAGTTGTAGGAAATAACACCTTCTCGCTCTGCTTCTCTGAGAATGGTACGGAACGCATAAAGAATATGATTCTTCGTCTGATTGGATAGTTGCTCACCGGTCTTGATGCTCTTCAGTGATACCAGCCAGTTCTCAATCTCCACCCGATTCAATGAGGACAATGAACGCTTTCCGAACTGGGGTAAAATGTAATTGACAAGGTGGTCTCTTCGCAATTTTGCATTGGTCTTGGAAAATCTCTTTCCCTTCGCCAGTTGACGTTTGATCTGCAAACATTCAGCCCATACAAAGAATGTCTTGGCATACTCATTCAATGTTCTGTCTTTGCTGTCATTCTGAGAGAGGAACTTTTCCACTACGGCGACGGCTTCATGCTTCAGTGATTTGCCTGTGGATTTAGGTTTCCGCGTTCCATCATCATCGTAATAGTGGAAGAACCAAACAACGCCTTTCTTGTTCTTAGCATCTTTGTAGCGCTTGAAAAGGGTGTATCAATGTCTCATGGTCTTGAGTTTTGATGTAGATCCAGATGTATACCTGGGGTAGGTGAGTAGGGTAGAAAAAGAAAAGATACCAGCTATCTTGCCAGTATCTTCTTTCTTTATAGTGGTTTGTTAGTTTTACGCCAAAGAGGTCTCGAACCTCTGACCTACTGCTTAGAAGGCAGTTGCTCTATCCAACTGAGCTATTGGCGCATTGTAAGCCCTTGGGCTCTGAAAACGTTGAAACCTTACCGTAATTTGAAAAAAAGGTAAAGATGGCTGGAGAAGAAGGTTGCGGTATTGTGTGGTGTCATGTTTTGTTTGATTCCATTATATTTATACTTGCCTAATGGTGATGTTCTGTGTATACTCTGTATTACCTAGTTAACAACTAGGAAATAAACATATTCACCTGAGGAGGTACAGAGATGTTTACCCAATATTCACTCCCTTATGGTTTTGCAGACCTTGAACCCCATATTGATCAACTTACCATGGAAACGCACTACACAAAGCACCATGCAGCCTATACGAACAACCTCAACGCAGCGGTTGAAAAAGACAGCACCCTTGCAGGCAAGAGCATTGAGGAGATCCTTTCCAATCTGGAAGCGATCAAGGATGAAGGATTGAGAACAACCATCAGAAACAATGGGGGAGGCTATGTGAACCACAACCTCTATTTCTCAACACTTTCTCCCAATACTGCCGCAGAGCCTACCGGTGCACTGCTGAACCAGATCAAGGAGCAGTACAAGAGCCTGGAAGGCTTGCAGGAAGAACTTGCAAAGCAAGCCGCAGGCCGGTTCGGTTCCGGCTGGGCTTTCCTGGTAGCATTCAAGGACGGAAGCCTGAAGGTGGTCAACACACCCAACCAGGATACCCCGTTGATGGACAAGGGGGGTGGCACTCCCATCCTTGGCATTGATGTGTGGGAACATGCCTACTATCTGAAGTACAAGAACCTTCGTGCTGAGTACATCAAGGCATTCTTCAAGGCACTTGATTGGAAGTTGGTTGAGCTGAACTACCAGAAAGTTGCGTACTGATTTCTGTAGGACAGGAGAAACACCCACCTCTTTACCAGGGGTGGGTGTTTCTCTGTGTGAAGGTGTCAAAACTATGCAAGGAATATACAAACCCTTGTATAGTAACAAAGAGAGAACGGAAAAATACAAAAAGAGAGCGGAACAAAGCAAATGAAATCTGAGTGAGTTGCTTGATAAAGAATCTGATTCTCACTAATATATCAGTATAAAAAGAGTGATACAAAAAAGGAGCAACACCATGGAAAAGAACGAAATCCAGAAAAAAGAAAGCATTGAATTCCTCATCAAGAACACTGACATGTTCCTGGATGTAGACTATACAAAACTTGCAGCACATATTGAGGGGCATCGGTACTTTTTGGGCAAGAACCTGAAGATGCCGATCACCTGGGATCAGGCAACCTACTCTTGGATGAGCAACATCTATGAACCGCTCAGCCAGATGATGGAAACCTGGACGACTCAGATGAGTTTCCCCGGCAGGAGAAAAGCAGACCTCTTCTTCGAGCTCTGCGACCACCTCTACTTCATGAGCCTCGAGAAGCAGGCTGAAGTGAATCCCTACTATGCGGTCCTTGACTACAGTGCACAGTACGGCAAGAGCATCGGTAAGTTTTTCGCCAAGTTGGCAAGTCTCAACCATGCAGCGTAAGTCTTTTCAAAAATGAGGGTTTATTTGTACTTCAGAAGGTGGCAATGCCACCTTTTGTCGTAGAGAAAGGAGAAGCCGCCAGATTTGGCGGCTTCTTTTACGCTCAGGCAATGTTCCGTTTTTTCCAGCGTTCGGTGACCACCGGCCCGAGCAAGGTGACCAACGTCAGGATGACAAATACCCATGCAATCGGGGAGGCTACGAAGATTGAGTAGGAACCTTCGCTCATCAGCAGGGCCCTGCGGAAGTTGGACTCTGCCATCGGTCCCAGAATGAGACCCAGTACAGCAGGAGAAACCGAAACATCGGCCTTCTGCAGGAAGTAGCCGAGGATACCGAAGAAGAGCATCACCCCGACATCGAAGAAGTTGGTGTTGATCGCATAACTGCCGACAACACACAGGACGAAGATCATGGGGGTAAGAATAGCCTTGGGAACCGAAAGCACCTTCACAAAGAGCTTGAGGCTGGAAAGACCAAGCACAAGCATCGTCACGTTGGCGATGAACATTCCCAGGAAGATTGAGTATACCAGCGTGGTGTGTTCGGTGAACAACAGAGGACCTGGCTGCAAGCCCTGCACAGTCAAGGCTCCGATGAGGATTGCTGCAACAGCATCACCGGGAACACCCATGGTGAGCATTGGGATCAAGGCACCGCCGGTGACTCCGTTGTTTCCCCCTTCGGGAGCTGCAATGCCCTCAGGAATGCCGGTACCGAACAGTTCGGGATGGCGGCTGCTTCGCTTTGCCTGGCTGTAGGAGACGAATGCCCCGATCTCAGCCCCTGCACCGGGGACAATACCGATCATGGTCCCGATGACACCGGAGAGAGGAGCGGTCTTGAGAATGACTTTCCAATCCTTCTTGCTGGGCCACACCTTGCTGATCTTTTGCGTTACCTGGTCAGGGGTGAAGATATTCTCAACCGTGGAGAACGCCTGGCTCATGGCGAACAAACCGATCATGACCGGGATGAAGGACATGCCGCTGAGCAGATTGATGTTGTTGAACGTAAAGCGGGGATAGCCGGTGATGCCGTCGATGCCGATGAAGGAGAGGCTGATGCCAAGCGCACCGCAGAGGACGCCTTTCGCCAAGCTGTTGCCGCTGATGGAAGCGATGATGGAGAGGCCGAAGACAGCAAGCAGGAAGAACTCAGGGGCGCTGAAGCGCAGGGCAAGCTTTGCAAGCTGTGGGCTGATGAGCCAAAGGGCGAGTACGCTGACCACTCCTCCGAGGAATGAGGAAACGGTGGAAATGCCCATGGCCCTTCCACTCTCCCCACGCTTGGAGAATTCGTACCCGTCAAGAACTGTTGCTGCCGCAGCAGGAGTTCCTGGTGTTCTGAGCAGGATGGCCGAAATGGATCCTCCGTAGATGGCTCCCACATACACACCGATCAGCAAAAGGATGCCGGGGGTGGCCTCCATCCCAAAGGTAAGGGGCAGAACCAGCGCAACACCCATGGTGGCGGTGAGCCCTGGCAGGGAACCGATGCAGATGCCGGTGAAAACCCCAAGGATGATGAACAGGAATATTTGTACGCTGAATACTGAGTTCAATACTTCTAAAAGCATGGGATTACCTCCGTCGTCTAGATGAGCAGGCCGAAGCGCATCGGTACATTGAGGACAGAACCGAAGAGCAGGAAGATGGCCACGGTAAACAGGACACTGATGAGGATGGTTTTCCACCAAGGCCTCTTGCTGAACCACTTGATGTAGAGAATCAGCATGATGGAGGTGGTAACCACAAATCCCACCAAGGGGAGCAGGACGAAGTAGAGGACAAGGCCTCCCATCGTTATATAGACGTTCACGACGTTCTTGCTTTTCAGGTCAATGGCTGTATCCATCTCCTTGGGCATGCGCAAGGTATAGATGAACAGCGTGAGGGCGCTGAGTATGATCAGGCTGGCAATGATGATGGGGAACATGCCCGGTCCCGGCACCCCGTGATTGCTGGGTGGATAGCCGAGGGAGATGGCAATGATGAAGATCGCAAAGAGGGTAAATGTACCGCTCACAATGAAATTAGCTTTTCTCATAGGGGTGATTCCTTTCTGAAGGAGACAGACCACAGCACCCGAAGGTGCTGTGGTGCATGAATCTGTGCTTACTGCTGCTTAAGACCGAGTTCCTCGATCAGAGCTTTGAACATGTCGTTGTCCTTGGCCAGTTTTGCTCCATAGGAGGTGCTGTCCATGGCGTCGATGATGTTGTTGCTGCTGTTCATGAACTTCACGAATGCATCGCTCTTGGAAGCTTCGGTGAAGATCTTCTCGATCTTGTCGGCGATCGGCTGGGGGGTAGCCTTGGGAACGCCCAAGCCTCTCCAGGTACCGATGGCTACATCATAGCCGAGTTCCTTGGCGGTGGGGATGTTCGGGGTTGCTGCAATGCGCTCGGGAGCAAGCACTGCAAGAACCTTCAGGTTCCCTGCATCGACCTGGCTTGCAACCTCAGCATAGCTGACGGTGACCGCATCAATGTGGCCGCCGAGCAGGCTGGTGATTGCAGGAGCTGCACCGTCAAACGGAATGTGGTTGAAGGTGACCTGAGCGGTCTTTGCGAGACCAGCTGCTGCAAGGTGCCAGATGGCTCCTACACCGGAGTTGCCGACGCGCATGGTCTTGGTCTTTGCTGCGGCGAGGAACTCATTGAGGGTGTTGTAGGGGGAGTCTTTCTGGACAGTGATTGCACTGTAGGCACTGTTGACCATCATGATCGGCTTGAACTGGTCATAGTACAGGCCCGCACCGGTTCCGGTGTGGGGAAGGGTGACCAATTCCACGGTGATCATGCTGATGACAGAGCCATCGGCCTTTGCGTTTGCACCATAGGACATGCCCACAGCACCGCCACCGCCGGTTCTGTTCTCAACAGCAATATTCTTCGGGAAGTTTGCCTTTGCGGCATCAACCAGAGCACGGGCTACCAGATCGGTACCACCGCCTGCAGAATACGGAACAATCACTGATACCGGTCCACTGGGATAGGAATCAGCAGATACCTCAGTGCCACCCTGGGCGAACACCGATCCGAGAACCAGAGACAGAAGCATTACCAATACTAGGAGTTTCTTCATTTTCTCACCTCTTTCCTTTGTGTTATCTATTCGCACTCGTGCGAATTTACCGTAGAGCAGCCTGTTCAAGAAAAAGTGTAGCACGGTGCGTGATGGTTTCCCATGCATTTTCTTTTGCAAGAGCAGGATTCGCCAGATAGGAGCCAACTCCTACCGCGAACGCCCCAGCTTTGATGAAGGCTGCGGTATTATCCACCGAAACCCCACCGACTGGGAGCAGTTTCATCCCCTTGAACGGCCCGAGCAGGTCCTTGATGTATTGGGGACCTACCGAACCGGCAGGAAATATCTTGATGAGCGGTGCACCTGCCTTATGGGCAGTGTACATCTCCGTGGGAGTGAAGACTCCCGGTACCGGCAGTACGCCATGGTCGAGACAGTAGGTGATGACATGCACATCCAGACTGGGGGAGAGTACAAAGCGTGCGCCCCTGCGGATGCTTTCGCGTGCAGAGGCCACATCGAGTACTGTCCCTGCACCGACCACAAGCTCCTGGTTCTGGGAAGCTTCCTCGATCATGTCGAGAGCTCCCTCTGTGTTCATGGTGATCTCAAGGCACCGGATACCACCTTTTGCGAGTGCATCGATTACCAAAGGAGCATGTTCTTCCTCGATTCCCCTGATGATGGAGATGACTTTTGTCTCAGCAATGGCCTCTAGTGTCTGTTCAATCGAATTCATCGGTGTATCTCCTCTTTCTGGGCAAGCAGGCGGTCGAAGGTGGAACGGTCGGGAAGCCCTTCTGTGTCCCCATAGCTGCTTACGGCAAGACCACCCATCAGCGAGCCCATCGTGCCGCACTCTCGGATCGGTCTTCCTTCCAGGAACCCTGCAAGAAAGCCTGCGTTGAACGCGTCGCCTGCACCAATGGTATCGACAACCTTCACCGGGTAGGGATCGATCCGGTAGAAGCCGCTTGCATCTGCGACAGAAGAGCCTCTGTTTCCCTGTTTCACCCCAACAGCCCGAACCCCGGCGGCAAGCAACAGCTTGCTGATCTGTTGGGCATCGGAAGTACCGAGCAGCAGATCTCCCTCATCTTCACCAAGGAGGGCGATGTCTGAGGCAAGCAACAGCGGCTTGAGTGTCTTTTTGGCCTCGTCCTCACTCCAGAGCTTGCGCCTGATGTTCGGGTCAAAGCTGATCAGGATTCCTTCCTGCTTGGCGAACCTGAACAGTTCGGCAACGGTCTTTCTGCATGACTCGGAAAGAGCCGGAGTGATGCCTGAGAGGTGAAGCACCTTTGCCTGCTTCAGGTACTCAAGGTCGATATCTGCAAGCGTAAGGGTGCTTGCGGCCGACCCCTTGCGGTAGTAGAAGACAGAGGAGTCGAGATTTGCGGAAAACTGCTTGAACATGATGGCGGTGGGATGGTCGTCGCTCATTCCCACCTGCAAGGTATCCACTCCTTCAGCCCTGAGTTCACGGATGATGAACTGGCCGAACTCATCGTTGCCCACCTTGCTTACCCAGCTGCTCTCAATTCCCAGCTTGGCAAGGCCGACTGCGACATTGCTCTCAGCACCCACGACGACTTTGCTGAACTGCTGTACGTAGCGCAGCTTGGTATGGGCATTGGGGATGAAGGCGACAAGACTTTCGCCGATGGTAACAACACGCGATTTCATCGATTATACTCTCCACTATATATCCACTGGCTTTTGTTGCCGGCAATGATGCGCTGGATTTGTGAACGTGCATGATCCAGCAGGGTTTTGAACTGTTCTTCCCGTTCCTTTGTATACCTGAATTCGGGAACAGCAATGGACATGCCTGCAAGTACCTGTCCTTCCACCTCGATGGCAACCGCCACACACTGGATGCCGGTGGTGGATTCTCCTTTCTCATACGCAAAGCCTGTGGCTCGTATGCCTTCAAGTTGTGTATTGAGCTGTTCCACATTCCTGACGGTTTGGGGGGTAAGCGGCTTGAGATCCCCTTCGGGGTAGAGTTCACGTATCTGTTCAGGGAGGAATTGGCTCAGCAGAGCCTTCCCATATCCGGTGCTGTAGGCAGGAAGCTTGTTTCCCGGGTTGGATACCACCCTGAACTGAGAGTGCAGGTCTGCTTTTGCGAGGTACAGCACGTCCCGTTTGGAAAGAACCCCAAAATAGAGCGTCTCCCCGGTTTTTTGGTTGACCTGCTGCAGCACATCCTTGATCTGTTCCAGGACATCGTGGTTGTTCACATACTTGTTTCCGAGGACGAAGACACTTTCTCCCAGGTAATACCGTTCTTCCCGTTGCAGGTAGTGCAGGTATCTGCGTTCTGCAAGAGTGCAGAGCAACGGGTGAAGGCTGCTTTTGGGTATGGAGAGCGAACGAGAGAGGTCGGAGAGGGAGACCCCATCCTGTACGGATGCTATAGTCTCCAGGATATCCAGGATTCTGGCTGTCGTGCGATGCTCAGAAGAAGCCATTCTCTCTCCTTGTGTTCGTATATAGGAACGGTGTTCGCAGTTACGTATATAGTTTACACGATTGTGAGCATTTGTAAAGATGGATTTTGGTCAGAATATGAAAACAGGCAACCAAACTGGTTGCCTGCACGATCGGGACGAAAGGACACGAAACTGCTTTCCTTCCTTGTGTACCCATGCACTCCCATAAAGACTCAACCAGGTTCCTCCAAAGAAAAAACTGTCTGAACATCTTTCGATTCCATCCATGCTTATCTATGCAGCAGTCTCCTGCAATGCATGGTCACTTTTGTTGTCTGCTATCAATGATGGCATCAATAAACACGCTGTTTTCATAAACGGAAAAGACAGCCTTGTACCTTTTGGCAAAAACAACCTGTCTGTATTTTCCACCAGGTAATCCAAGATCCTCTTCCAGTTGGAATTGGAAGGGATTATCCTTCAACCTGACAAGAACAGAATAGAACTCCTGTCTCAATACTTTGGCCGCAGGGATCCTCACTTGTGCAAGGAACCTTGCGTGACTGACAAGCATTTCATCGGCTTTTCTTGAGACGATGACATCATACTTCATAGTTGGCTTCAGCCTCTGCCACGATCAAGTCAAAATCCTTCAGTATTTCATCTCCACTTCTGCCGACATAACCGTTTATGCGTTCATTTTCTGCAACAAGCAAATCTGCATACATTGAATTCTGGGAAGCCAAGGACAAACTCAGTGGCACTGACTTTTCCCTCACAATCTGATGAAGGAGCATGTTGAAGGTTCCATTCAGTGTCATTCCAAGCTGATCGAGGATTTCCTCGGCCTGTGCCTTGAGTTCCGTATCCGTTCTCAAACTGATTGTTGTGCTTGCCATAGAGATTCTCCCTCTTGAAAATCTATCACTCGAATGTACTGCAGTCAATACAATGTATATACATTGCATTGGGTGGTCAGCCCATTCTTGCCGAGGAACAAGAAAATTCCCTAAGCATTCTCAACTGATTGTTGGTTGGGTTGTCTCCAGCGGGAAGTTTCAACCCGGCTCCATGGAGGGCCGAACAGCAAAGTATAAGCAAGAAGGGTAAAATGAAATGAAATAGGTGAAAAAAATT
Source organism: uncultured Sphaerochaeta sp. (assembly GCF_963667405.1). Lineage (NCBI taxonomy): Bacteria > Pseudomonadati > Spirochaetota > Spirochaetia > Spirochaetales > Sphaerochaetaceae > Sphaerochaeta > uncultured Sphaerochaeta sp. The sequence goes on from NZ_OY763408.1 coordinate 1,028,194, forward strand.
GGCAACCTGTTTGTAACTTATTATTTACAAACAAATTGCCAAATCTTTTCTTGTAATTGCAAGACCGGAATTGAATCGGGGCGAAAGGACTCGAACCTTCGATATCCTGCTCCCAAAGCAGGTGCCCTAGCCACTGGGCTACGCCCCGAAATCTTTTGGAGTATACGCACTTGAGCTTCGAAGCGTCAAGGGGTACCATACTCAGAACCTATGGATATACAACAACGAGCAGAAGAAGTGGCAAAGCGCCTGGATGAGCTTTTGCCCCGGGATATTCAGTTTCTGGAACAGCGGGTTCCCTTTCGCTTTCTCATCAGTGTCATTCTCTCCGCCCAGACCACGGACAGGATCGTCAATGTGGTGGTGAAAGAGTTGTTCAAGGCGTACCCGGATGCCCGTTCTCTTGCCCAGGCAAAGCCTGAGGATGTGGAAGAGATCATCTATGCAACCGGCTACTACCGCAACAAGGCCAAGAACATCATTGCCTGTGCCCAGCAGTTGGTTGACCGACAGGTTCCCGATACCATGGAAGAGCTGGTCAAGTTGCCCGGAGTGGGAAGAAAGACGGCCAGCTGTGTCCTGGGTGACATCTACGGAAAGCCTGCCATCATTGTCGATACCCACTTTGCCCGCGTGGTGAATCGTCTTGGGTTGGTCAAGACCAAGGAGCCTGCAAAGGTTGAGAAAGAGATTGCCTCGCTTCTGGATGCATCTAAGCACTACCGATTCTCCATGACGGCCAATCTGTTCGGCAGGAGTGTATGCCATGCAAAGAAGCCTGAGTGTGAGGAGTGTCCGTTCAGCGACCTTTGCCCGAGTCGAGATGCTTTTCTGAAGAGACGCGCCAAAGCTTGAGGTCCCCTTCTTCCTGTATGGTGAGCATGGCGATCCAAAGGTCCCTGATTACCACAGGCTCCATCGTATGCTGCACCTCAATGTCTCCCAGATGGATGCCGCTGTAGGGGTAGTTGGTATCCAGTTCACTCCGCAGGGGAGCTAGTGCGGACTCATCCAGCGGTATATAGAGGTGGTGATCGGTGTATCGCAGCTCACCAAGGGAGACAAGCGGCAGCTTCGGGCACGTCACGTACCCGATCGAATCCCCATCCTTGGCTTTGCCGAGAATGATGCACGGTTCAAGGGTCAGGAGGCTGGGGTCGGGATGAAGTGCATACAACTCGCTTCTGAGTTTGCCCAGCTCTCGTTGCAGTTCTTTGGGCAGACGAAGGATATACAGGCTTTCCATAACACCAGCATAGCGAAGCGCAAAAGGCTCTACAAGGGAAAAAGTTGAAAAGATAGCCCCTTTGTCTTTACACAAAAGCCGTTATCTGGTAATTTGGCAAAGGTTGAAGTCTTCTACGCGATGACCTTGTGTTACTGCTCACGGACATGCATGTGCCCGTACAAGGAAAGCCATGACTTTGACAGGCCTGAGTCGGCCCAAAAAAGAATTATTATGACAAGGTGGATATAGCTATGGCTCGTAGATGTGAGATTTGCGGAAAAGGAACGGTTGCAGGAAATAGTGTTCCGAGAAAAGGTCAGGCCAAGAAGCACGGTGGTGTTGGTCAGCACATTGGCGTTACCACAAAGCGCGTATTCCGCCCTAATCTCGTGACGATCAAGACGTTGATCAACGGAGCTCCCCGCACGATCAAGATTTGTACTCGTTGCTTGAGGAGCGGAAAGGTCGAGAAGCTCGTATAACATTTGTTTGTGTTACAGCTCGATCACAGAGGAGCCCATTCATGGGCTCTTTTTGTATATCCTTACAACAGAGAAGTTTACTGAGTTGTTCACTATCTTGAACGTTTATCAGAGGAGGCCACTGTGAATTCAGTCAGGGTACATGCAGTCGAAAGCAGCAATCTGGTCTGCAGGGAAGGATACGAGAAACTGATGCGTATCGTTTCACAGGCTAAGGAAGATCACCAACTCTTTGTCCTTTCCCCGCTGACACATGATGATCTTGAGCTTACCAGCCTGCTTGCCTATGCAAAAGCCCGTGATGAACGTCTGTGGTCGGTTCAGGAGCAGCGCTTCGGCCGTTGGACCACCCTCATCGAGGAGCTTTTGGACCTGAGTGCCGCACAGAAGGTGCTGGAACGAATCAAGCAGGGCTTTGCCGACATTGAGGATCTGCTTCGCAGCGTCTGGTTGGTTGAAGAGATATCCTCTGGTGTTGAGCGCTACCTGGAAAAGGTGTGCAACAGCTGGGTTGCCGATTTGCTCTGCCATATTGCCAGCAGCAAAGGCCTCATTGCTGATCTTTGTGATTACGATTCCGTACTCACCATGCAGGAATTCCGTCACCAGATACTCTTTGTATATGGACAGCTTCCCCAGGCCGAGGGATTCAAGACCAAGGAGGGGCTCAGTGAGTATGCCGCTTCCTCCCTGGCAGGGGCCTTGGATGCTGACGGGGTTACGTTTTGGAACAACACCAGCTTGCTGAAGAATGCAGACAGCTTGGAAGTTCCTTCCGCCTTGGTCATCCGCTCGCTCTCCTATGCAGAGGCAACCGAACTCTCCTTCTTTGGTGCCCCGGTCATTCATCCCCAAGCTTTGTTGCCTGCCATCACCCGTTCCATTGCCGTACAACTGCGCTGGTGGGGGGATGAAAACGATGCAGGAACACTGGTAAGCAAGGATGGCGACGGGGAGGAGCAGTCCCGGGTGAAAGGTTTTTCCATCATCCACAATGTTGCCCTGATCAACGTGGAAGGGGCCGGCATGAGCGGAGTCATCGGCATTGCCAGCCGTCTCTTCTCTGCCATGCGGGAAGCTTCCATCTCTGTCATACTCATCAGCCAAGCTTCCAGTGAGTACTCCATCTGTTTTGCTGTTCCCGAGCAAGAGATGGAGAAAGCCTGTGCCACCGCACGCATGGAGTTCTCCCATGAGCTGGAGAACCGCATGATCCAAAGCATTGAAGGCGAGGGTGGCTTGGCCATTTTGGCTGCAGTCGGCAAGCGTATGACCGGCCAGGCCGGAGTTGCCGGCAAATTCTTCTCCTCCTTGGGCAAAGCTTCGGTGAATGTCATTGCCATTGCCCAGGGTTCCAGCGAAACCAACATCAGTGCAGTCATCAAAGGCCAGGATACCAAGAAGGCCCTCAGGGCTTTGCATGCACGCTTCTTCCTCTCCAAGCAGGCGTTGTCTGTAGGCCTCATCGGACCGGGAAGCATCGGAGGGACGCTGCTTGGGCAAATTGCCAAGGAGAGCATCAGGCTCAAGGAGCAGTTCGGCCTGGATATCCATATCAGGGGAATTGCCAACTCCCGAACCATGATTCTCGATCAGGATGGAATAGATCCCGCCAACTGGAAGGACCGGTTTGCTTCGGAGTCTGTTCCGATGGACCTGGATCTGTTTACCCGCCATATCGGGGCAACCTACTTTCCCCACTCCCTGATCATCGACTGCACCACCAGCAGCGCCTTGGCTGAACTCTATGCATCCTGGATGGAGATGGGCATCCATGTCATCACCCCAAACAAGAAAGCCGGGACAGCTCCCATGGCCTACTACGACCATCTCTTCGATACATGCCTGAGGACAGGAAGACGATTCCTCTATGAGACGACAGTCGGAGCCGGGCTTCCGGTCATTTGGACGCTGAAAGACCTCGTGCAGACCGGCGACCGGGTGCACCGCATCGAGGGCATCGTCAGCGGTACTCTTGCCTGGCTCTTCTCCTCATATGATGCATCCATGCCGTTCTCCACGCTTGTTCGCGAGGCTATGGAAATGGGCTACACCGAACCCGATCCACGTGACGACCTCTCCGGTATGGATGTGGGAAGGAAAACCGTCATACTTGCACGCGAGCTTGGCTACCGTGTGGAGGTTGCCGACATCCCGATCCAGAGCTTGGTTCCTGCAGGGCTTGAAATGGGGAGCGTCCAGCAATTCCTTGACCAGCTTGAGTTGCTTGATCCACTCATTGAGGCTGAATACCGCAAGGCACAGAGCCTGAACCACCGCCTGCGCTATGTCGGGGTTGTGGATGAGGAGGGAAAGTGCAGCGCCTCGCTCAGGAGTTTCCCGCTCGACCATCCCTTCGCCCAGGCGCAGGGTACCGACAACGTCATCTGCTTCACCACCGACCGGTATTACTCCCAACCCTTGGTCATCAAGGGACCGGGTGCAGGCCGCGAAGTAACCGCTGGTGGGGTGTTCAGTGATATACTTCGTTTGGCTGCCTACTTGGGAGCCCGGATCTAAAGGAGAAGTGCTCTATGAAATTTGTTTCCACACGCAAAGGCTCGGAACCTGTCAATGCAAGTACCGCGATCATCCAGGGGCTTGCCCCCGATGGTGGTTTGTATGTACCTGAGTCCTTTCCCTCGCTCGCAAATCTGAACATTCATGAGATATCCTCATATCCTGAGCTTGCCTATGAGGTGCTTGCCCCGTTTTTCAAGGATGACCCGCTTGAGTCGGAGCTGGCGGAAATCTGTCTGGATGCTTTCAATTTTCCTGTTCCCCTGGTACCCCTCAAGCCGGAGCAGATGATCCTTGAGCTCTTCCATGGACCTACCGCAGCATTCAAGGACTTTGGTGCACGCTTTCTTGCCTTCAGCATGGAACGAATTCTCAAGCGGGAGGGAAAGAAGCTCACCATTCTGGTAGCCACCAGCGGGGATACGGGTGGGGCTGTGGCAGCTGCCTTTGCGAATCGTGAGAACATCACGGTGAAGGTCCTGTTTCCCAAGGGGAGAGTAAGCAAGCGCCAACAGGCACAACTGACCTGCTGGGGCGGCAACATCCAAGCCTACGAGGTGGACGGCAGCTTTGATGACTGCCAACGGATGGTCAAAGCTGCCTTCATGGATCCCAAGCTTTCCAAAGAGCACAACCTGAGCAGTGCAAACAGCATCAACCTCGGACGCCTGCTTCCCCAGTCCATCTACTATGTCTTTGCATCACACCTTTTTGCCCAGAGCACAGGCAAAAAGCCGACCTTCATCATTCCAAGCGGGAATGTGGGAAACAGCTGTGCTGCCTACTGGGCCCTGACCATGGGAGCTCCCATGGAAAAGATTGTGCTGTCGGTGAACAAAAACACCACCATTGTCGACTACCTGAAGTCTGGCACCTATCAAGGAAGGCCCTCCTTGGCAACACTTGCAAACGCCATGGATGTAGGCGATCCAAGCAATATGGAGCGCCTGCTCTCCCTCTATCCCGACTTCGAGACAATGAAGCGGATGGTGAGCGCCTATTCGGTGGATGACGAGACGATAGAAAAGACCATCAAAGAGGTGTATGAAGAGACTGGTTATGTGCTCTGTCCTCACACCGCAACCGGAGAGAGGGTACGCCGTGACCATTTTGCCAATGAGCCAACCATCGTGGTGTCCACAGCCCATCCTGCAAAGTTTGAGCAAGTGGTGGAGCCGCTTCTGAATACCACAGTCGAAATACCGGAGAATCTGGCAGTCCTTCTTGAGAAACCAACCAGCTTCACCCCGATCGGCTGTGACCACAAGCTGTTGTTTGCCTGAGCACAACACTGGTTTGATCTGAATGAGAAAAAAGAGGTTCTCTCCCTGTTTGCAGGATGAGAACCTTTTTTTTGGGGAAACTTAGTTGAAGCTATGCAAAGTCAGCATCAGGGCAACAAAGGCCTCTGCATCAGTTGCTTCCTTGAGGACTACAACATCCCTATTGTTTTTCATGACCTTGCGGGTGATGCGCAGGGCTGGTTCAGTGGAATCCCCCCAAATGATCGGTTTGATGATGGTGAACAGCTCTTCAATAGAGGCAACATAGGTTTCCAAATCCTCTTCATAGTTTGCATCATCAGGATCGGGAACGGAAGGACCTTGGAATTCTGCAGCTATCAGAGCATTTACAATGGACTGTAAGGTGAGATTTCTGATGGGCTTGAGTTCTATTTCAAACACGGAAGGAATGACTATAGGATCGGAAACTTCTGGCAAGGGAGTGAACAGGGAGGCCAGACTGTACTTGAATTCGAGGTCAATCGGACCGGATACGGGTATTTCTATAGAATCATCAGTTCTGGATGTGATTGTCTCTGTATGCTCAACACCCAAAGACAAATAGATGCTTTCCGAGAATTCGAGGGCTGGGGTCATGATAGCCGAATTCGATGTATGGATTTTGGATGAGAGCTGAACAGATGCCGCTCCAGTAATGCTGTCCGGTATGAGGGTCTCAGGTATGAGCTCCAGGATGGTACTTACGGAACTGATGGCTCCCCCAAGCTCCAGATCAAGATGATCGATGGTGGCGGTATAGGCAAACGGAAGATCTTCCCAAGCAATCACTTCATCGCGTACTTGCATGGTTACTTCTGCACTCATCGATTTTTTCGAGGGAATGATGGTATGCAGTAATCCAAGCAACCCAGTTTGGTTGGATGTTCCCAAAGCAAATACCACATCATCTGTAAGAGAATAGGTACTCATATCAATATCGTCAAGTTCGTTACCGGGATCCACCTCAACATTTTCAAGACGGAGAAGATCATCAAATCCCGATGCTTCATAGGGAGTCAAGGGAGATGATTCTGGTGGAATACTCGATTCTGATTCCATGGAACAACCGACAAACGACAAGACAGTGAGTGCACACATGAGCGCACCTAACATGAACAGACGGACATGACGCATACAAGCCTCCAAGAGAAGTGGTATGTCTTTTTTTTGCATCTGAACAAATGATGTGTATTGGTAGAGTAATGAGATACAATTGACTGAAAAAGTATAGGAAAGCTCACATGAATATACAAGTGTCTGTATAGCCAAATGTATGAAAAAATCACTTTTAATGCAGAGTCTTTTGGGAATGCTCGTCGTATCCGATTTAAATGGGAATAGAAAAATATTTATAAAACTCTATTACTATTCCGAACTGAGCATAAAAGAACGGTAGCTTTTAGCTACCGTTCTGTATTGGGTTATTCTGCAAGGCAACAGGTTTGCCTGCTTCTGATTGCAATCCGGGTAACGCTTTGTTCTCCGAACAACGCTTTGATCTGCGTGGTATAGGAGGCAAGTTTCTCATCCGGCACATATGCCTGGATGGTTCCGGCGAAGCCTCCCCCATGTACACGCACCGTTGCATCATCACCAAGGATGGCCTTCGTGGTAGCAATGGCCAGGCTCAATCCCTGTTCCTGGGGATAGAAGGAAGGGTAGAGATTCTGCAGGAAGCAGAAGGAACTCTCCCCACTCTCCCTCACTGCCTTCAGGTATCCTTCGAAATTATGCTGGTCAAGGGATGCGAGCATGGAATCGACACGCTTGTTCTCAGCAAAGAAGTGGATGGCTCTGAGCAGACAGCGATCATTGCCAAGTTGCTTTCTCAGTTCAGGAAGGGCTGCAAAGAAGGCTTCCTCTCCAACCTCCCTGAGATTGTTCTTTCCAAAAGTGGAGGCTACTTGGCGCATTTCCTTGGGGACTGCTGCATATTCGGGCGTGAGATCTGCATGGTTTCCACCGGTATCCACGATGACCAGATGATACCCATGGTCTGCAAACGAGTAGTTGATGGGTGTGATTCCTGGCTGTGCCTCATCCTTGAAATCTATCCCGATGATTCCCCCATAAGCGCAGGCCATCTGGTCCATAAGACCTGAGGGTTTGCCGAAATAGGTATTCTCGCTGTACTTGCCGATGATCGCAAGATCAACGGGAGAGAGCACATCGTTGTTGTAGAGATGGTTGAAGATGGTACCGCAGAGAATCTCAACCGCGGCAGAAGAAGAGAGGCCTGAGCCCTTGAGGACATTGCTCGTCGTATTGGCTTGCCAGCCTCCAAGGGTCAAACCCCGCTGCTTGAACGCATGCGCGATGCCTCGGATGAGCGACTCAGTGGTGTTCTTTTCCTGCTCGTGCATGGAAAGATCCTTAAGATCAACTTCCACGCGCGGATATCCTTCGCTGTCCAGGATCACCTTGGAGTCGGAGCGGGGAGAGACCGCTGCTATGGTATCGAGGTTGATGGTGGCTGCCAGCACCTTTCCCAGATTGTGATCCGTATGGTTCCCGCCCAGTTCCGTTCGGCCGGCAGTGGAGTACAGGCTGGGGCTCTCTTGGTTGAACAGGCGGGTATGCTGCCCGATCAAAGAGAGGTAACGCGAGTCCATCTGTTCGGTGTCGCAGTCCTTTCCATAGAGTTGTGGATACAACGGGTGAAGTTCACCACGTTCGACTTCGCGTATGGTTGCCATGAGAAACCTCCTCGGTTTTCTTCGTTGCAAGAAGTGCTTGCAATCAGGAATGTACACGTGTACACTAAACCTGCAAGCATCACTTGTCAAGAAAAAAGGAAACTGATATGCCGATTACCCGCGATAGTGTAGCAAAGAGAGCAGGGGTGAGCAGTGCCACGGTATCCAGGGTGTACAACACTCCCCAAACAGTCTCTTCCGATCTGCGAACCCGGGTGCTGGAAGCGGCACAGGAGTTGGGGTATACGCCCAACTCATGTGCGGCGACGCTGCGTAGGAAGGGAACGGGGAATCTTGCCTTTGTGGAGTTCTCCAAACAGGGAAGAGCCTATTACTGGGGAAGCCTGAACAGTTTTGACTGGTTCTTTGGCAGGGCCCTTCGGGGTATCCAGCAAGTCATTGAACACAGCTCCTATCAAGTGCGCTTCTATTCGGTCAGCACCAAAGAGGAGGTGGAGGAGCTTGCAAAACAGTGTGATGGCATCATTGCCTATGATGTGGACACAGAGGAAGAACTCTCCTTTCTCTCAGGCCTCCCGATTCCTGTGGTGGCATCCCATCATCTGCACGGCATCAGTGACATTGCATGCGTCAGGACTGACAACTATCAGGGAGGAGTGCTGCAAGCTGAGTACCTGAAAAGTCTTGGATGCACTCACCCCTTATATGTAAGCGGCTATCTGGAGAGTGTTGAACCCCATCGCCAGAGGCTTGCAGGTTTTCGGTCTCTGTATCCTGAGGCAGAGCTTCTTACCACTGAGATCGGTTCGGCTGAAGCTCGGCGGGAGTTGGTGGGGAAGGTGAAACAGATCGCCCATCAGTTTGACAGCCTGGCCGCAGTGAACGATCTCACGCTCTTTTCCATCTTGCTCAATGAGAAGCTGGGCGTACCTTCGGTTGGGTATGATGCATCGCCCTACCACTCGCTCTTTCTCTCGCAAGTGGCAAGCATAAATCTGGATAGCGGTGCCATCTACCGGGAAGCCGGGCGTATGTTGCTCTCCCTGCTTGCAGGAGAAGAAAAGCGGTGTGTCACCATTGCACCTGTTTTGGTGCACGCGCAACAAGAAAGAGCAACAATTTTCTCCACGTGAACGTTTCTTTCTTGTGCTCCTCTTGGGGAGGCCTCACAAACTTGTCAGGCTTTGTCACAAAAGCCTTGGGAAGCGTTGCGTAGGTTTGTCTTTGCTGCTCAGTGCTTGGCTTTGTGGTTTTCATACCTTCATCGTCAGTGCATATCTTCTTGCTGTCAAGTGTGCAACCCATTGGGATGGAGAGAGATAGAGCTTAGGTACCTTCCCCTTCGTAGAAGAGAGCATGCCGTGCTTTGCAAGGTTCCTGATTGCGCTTTGTATCTCCCGTTCTCTCCATGTATCGAGCAGGCCGCTGTCTGCGTACCAGGGTTTTCTTACCTGCAGAAACGAAGCCAGGGCATGGATGCTGTAGGAAAATGGATGCAAGGCAACACAGCGCATGATCACCTGCTCTCCCTCCCTTGATCTGAACTGGGTATGGTTGCATACATCGCATCCGCTGCAACTCTCCATTGTTTCTCCCAGTGACTTGAGCAACGCTGAGCGAAAGCACACCGATGTCGAGCTAAAGAGGGAGAACAGCTCTGATGGGGTCTCATCCCCGTCCATCAGCACCACAGAGCGAGCTGGATTTCCGTCCCTTCCTGCACGCCCGCTCTCCTGCAAGAAGGAGAGTACATCGGAAGGAAGGTCGTGATGGATGACCATCCGTATCGACTTCTTGTCGACACCCATTCCGAACGCGTTGGTCGCGAACAGTACTCCCTGTTCTTGCTTCTGATACCACGCTTCCAGTGTTTTGCGCTCCTCCTTGCCCAGTCCTGCATGGTAGTAGCGGCAAGGAAGGGATGGGTTGGAGAGCAGGAAGGAGAGGCAGGCCAGTTTGGTTTTCTCACGGGTGGAGCAGAAGACCACCGCGGGACGATGTGCTGGATCCTGAAGCAATGCGGAGACGGCCTGTTCCTTGCACAGGGTATGGATGGCATGGTAGCTGATGTTTTGCCGATCGCTGCTGCCTCGGACAAGATGGGGTTGTTCTCCGCTGAAGATCAGGCGTGAGAGTCCCTTGATGATCTGCTCATCGGCGGTAGCGGTGAAACAGAGGATCTGTCTCAGCGGAAGGTGGGCTATGATCGGGCCAAGGCTGGCCATGGCGGGTCGGAAGCATTCTCCCCAACGTACGATGGTATGGGCCTCATCAAGCACCAGCAGGCTGATGGGAAACCTCGCCAATGCAGTGAAGACCGACCCTTGGGCAAGACACTCTGCATTGGTTACCACAATCCGGGGTCTTTTGTTGGCAAGGGATGCGAACAGTGCGTTTCGCTCGGCAGGAGTCTGTCCTCCTTGGATGCATACACAGCCGATACTCCGCTCTGTGAAGCGGCGTATCTGGTCGTTCATCAGCGAGAGCAAGGGATAGACGATGATGGTAAGGCCTTCCACCACCAGTGCGGGGAGCATGAAGCAGATGGACTTCCCGCTTCCGGTGGGAAGTGTCACCACAACCCCCTCATGATCGCTCTCACTGCCATCCAGCTCCAGAATGCGCTGGATGACCAGTTGCTGGTACGGCCGAAGGGTAGGGATGCCAAAACGTTCCTTGGCCAACAGGTTGATGTCAATTTTGGGTTGCATACCAGATAAGAAAGCTCAGCAACCCTCTTGCTTTAGTTCTGGACTTCGCTGCGGTCGTGGGCAGGGGGAAGCGGTGGGCTGATCATATCGATTTTCCTCATTACCTCAACAGGGAGAACTACCTCGAGGGCGGCAAGGGAGTCTCGCAGCTGGGTGTCGTTTGCACTGCCGATGATGGGGCAGGTCACCTTCGGATTTGCCATGACCCAGGCAACTGCCAAGGTGGCTTCCTTCAGCCCAAGTTCTCGCGCCAGCTCAGAAAAATCGGTGGCAACCTGCTCATAGAACGGTCCACCGTAGCGCTTGCTGTAGGCAGGGTTCTCCACCAGGCGTCCGCTGCCTTCCTTCCCCTTTCCGTACCGCCCGGTAAGCAGGCCGCCCCCCAACGGGCTGTACGTCATAACTGCAAGGTTCTCTTTTTGAGCCATGGGAAGCAACTCCACTTCCGCCATGCGCTTGGCGATGTTGTACATCGGCTGGATGGCGTGGATGCCTGCCAGATGTTCGAGCTTTGCCGTCCAAAGCAAGCGCTCCACCTGGAATGCGGCGTGGTTGCTCACCCCTACGCAGAGAAACTTTCCCTCCCGGTGCAGAATGTCCAGGGTACGGAGGATCTCCTCCTCGTCGGTCTGGTCATCAAAGCCATGGAGGAAGAAGACATCGACATACTCTGTCTTCAGACGCTTCAGGCTCTCTTCAAGACTTTTTCTGAGATTCTTTGCAGAGCTCCCCCGTTGGTTGGGATCATCGCCCATCGGGCTGAACGCCTTGGTGGTGATGACCACCTTTTCCCGCTCGGCATGGATGAAAGAACCAAGGTACTCCTCGGCCACTCCCGACTGGTAGACATTCGCACAATCGAAGAAGTTGATTCCATGCTCCCTGCACAGCTTGTACATTGTCCCGGCCATCTGGTAGTCGGCACGATGCCCGAAGCTCATGGTGCCGAAACACTGTCTGGATACCTTGATTCCCGTCTTTCCGAATGTGCGATACTCCATGGTTGCTCCCTTTCTCAGATCTCCAAATCCAGAAGGCTGCCGGCAAGCGTGCGGGCAAGCTTCTCCATCCGTATAGTCTCACGCTTGAAGAGCGTCTGTTTCTTGATCAGCTCATCGAGGGCAGGCGAAACAAACAATTCATCCACCCATCGTTCAGGAACCGCCCCAGAGCCTGCCAATCCCGCTGCAAGACCACCGAAGAGAGCACAGCACAGGCGTGCGTTGCCACCCCTGGATGCAAGCAGGCTTACTCCCGCCTCATAGGAGTCCGACAGGAGCAGGGTGCTGAAAACGGTATCCATGACAGGAAGGATCATCGACTGTTGCTTTCCCTCGTATTGGGGTATGGCCTTTCTTGCCATACAGGTCTTGAGCATCATGTTAAGCTTTTCATCCATGCCAAGCTTTGTGCAGTGTTGCTGCAGCAGGCGCAACAGCATAGGAGCACTCTCAGCCTTCTCTGCGATGACCAGGGAGTAGGCCAAGCTCATGAGGAACGCGGCGTCCTGAGCCAGGGAGGACGTACTGAACAGGGAACTCTCGGTGCGTGAGAGCATTGCTTGCTGTTTCGTGCTCTTGCCCACCAGTGCCAAACCCATCACCACCGAGCGTGAAAGCATGACAGCCGATTCCGTGTTGGAGGCTTCCTTCGCAAGACTGGAGGCAAGCGCTGCAGACAGTTCTGCATCCTCACACTTAGCATACTTGCGGTAGCTTGCTTTCACATGGTCGGCAAGCAAAGCCTTGTTGTCGAGCATGCTCAAGGCCAGAAGGACGGAGAGATCACTGGCCTCACCGCTCATGCCGCACAGCTCATTCAGGCTTTCGAGGGTATAGACCTCGGCGAGGCCGTCCGGAGCAAGGTCGGCTATCTCCTGTACATCCCGTCCCTCGCTCTGGCTTCCAAACCCGTCTCCGGTGAACCAGCCCAACAGTGCTCCATATGCTCTCTCTTCCATGTTGTCCCTCTCTGTATCCACGATACCCGAACCAAGGAAAAAAGACGAGGCCCTTTGTGCTACCTTTGCGCTTGCTCCAACTCAGATTGCACCCGTTTCAGATCCATCGGGATGTTGATGTGCTGTGGGCACAGGGGAACACATTGGCCGCACTCCGTGCAGGAATTCGGTCTCTTGTCCTGTTCCTTCTCATGCTCCCACATCTGTTTCACCACCGCATAGTTGTCGAACATCCTGAACTTGTTCCAGAGTGCGAAGTTTCCCGGAATATCCACCCCAAAGGGGCACGGCATGCAGTACTTGCATCCGGTGCACCCGTTTCCGACACGGCCGCGCATGATAGAGCCGATCTCTTCCAGGGTTTCCACCTCGTGCTTGGTAAGCGGGGTATAGTCAGCGAAGGTCTCCAGGTTCTCCTGCACCTGAGCGTAGGTGGACATGCCGCTCAGGATTACCTTCACATTCGGATGGTCGGCCACCCACTTCAAGGCGTAGGCCGCACTGCTTGTCTTTGTACCCAGTGCTTGCAGCTTGCCCTCAAGGTCCGGGGGAAGGGATGCAAGCGAGCCTCCCTTGATCGGTTCCATGACAATGACGGGAATGCCCAGCTTTGTGCACAGCTCGTATCCCTTGTCCCCTGCCTGTTCCTCGGTGTCGAGATAGTTGTACTGGATCTGGCAGAAATCCCAGCTGCGGAACGTAGCGATATAGTCAAAGTCCTCATAGATGGAGTGAAAGGAGAACCCAAGGTGCTTGATCCTGCCCCGTTTCTGCTCCTCTTCCAGGTAGGTTACCACCCCAAGGTCCACCATCTTGACGAAGGCCGTCTTATCGATGGCGTGGATCAGGTAGAAGTCGATGTACTCATGGCCAAGCCGTGTAAGCTGTTCCTCAAAGAGTCGTTTGGCATCATCAAGGGAGTTGACCAGCCATTGCGGCAACTTGGTGGCAAGCAGGTAGCTGGAGCGCTGATGTTTTTTGAGGTACGCGCCCAGGAAGGGTTCGCTCTCGCCATTGTGGTAGGTATAGGCAGTATCGTAATACGTGACACCATTCTCGTAGGCCAGATCGAGCATTTTCTCAGCCTCAGCCCTGTCTATGGCTCCCTTGCCGTCAAGCGGAAGCCGCATGGCTCCAAAACCGAGCAAGGCCGTCCTGATGTCCATATTCTCAAACAGTCGTTCTTCCATGTAGGTGCTCCTGATTTAGTTTATTGTCTGGTATTGTAGCATGAATTTTTCGGGATTTTGGAAAAAAGCTCCAATTCTTGGCTTGCCCGTCCCTACGTGTGCTTGTATGCTTGATGAGGTTTGGGGAGGTTTGTCGTGGCTCTGAAGCAGTACAGCAAGAACATAGGGCTCTCGTATGCCTTCACCGTATGTATGAATCTCTCCTTTACCCACGGCATCTGGATGATCTATCTTGCAAGCCGGGGTTTCTCTCTCATCCAACTCGGAGCGCTTGAGGCAATCTTTCACATCACCAGCTTCCTCATGGAAGTTCCTACCGGTTCAGTGGCAGACATCTGGGGACGCAAGGCAAGCCGGCTCGCCGGAAGAGTCTGCTATGCGTTGAGTCTGGTGCTGATGTACTGGGGACCTACCTTCTGGCTGCAGATCCTTGCCTTTGTCCTCAGTGCCCTGGGGTACAACCTGGAGTCGGGAGCCGGCGATGCCCTGCTCTACGATTCGCTGCTGCTCGATGCGGATGAGAGCCGGTACCTCTCGGTGAAAGGGAAGGATGAGTTGCTCTACAACGTTGCTTCCATCATCGCTTTCCTGGTCGGAGGATACCTTGCCAGTGTTGACTACCTGTTGGCCTTTGGCCTTACGGTACTATTCGGCCTCATCGGGTTTGTTGTAGCCCTCTTTTTCAAGGAGCCTGCCATCCGCGAAGAGCACAAGGATGCGCAGCGGCCCAGTCTGGTGAAAAGCATAGCATCCTCGCTGAGAAGCCAGCTGGTAGACAGCATGAAGGTCTTTGCTTCCACCCCTCGGATAGCATTCCTCATCATCTTCAGTGAGTCGCTCTTTGCCTTCATGATCTGCCTTTTCTTCTATTTGCAGAACCACTGGACGAACCTCGGGTATACGACTGATGTCATCGGGATCATCTTTTCCCTTCATGCACTGGTTGCAGCCATCTTTTCGGTGAATGCTGACCGGATAGAACGCATCATCGGACAGAAGGGCATCCTCATCGTCTGTCCGATATTGCTGCTGTTCACGCTTTGGACGGTAGCACTCACTCCCTATTCGGCTTTTTTCTACATCCTCAATGGGAGCCTGGAAGGGCTTCTGGCCCCTACCATCTCAACCTATCTCAACCGCCTGATCCCCTCGCGGTTCCGGGCGACCATCCTCAGCTTCCAGAGCATGGCATACAGCCTCTTCATGATCATGATCTTCCCCCTCGTCGGCCTGATCGGAAGCCTGTACTCCCTTCCCTTTGCCTTCGCTCTCATGGCAGCGCTGGCCACCGTGTTGGTTGTCCCGTACCTGGTGATCATCACCCGAAACAAGAAAAGCAGAAAGCTCTGAGGCTGGGCACTGCTCTTCTTGGCAGGAGGGAACCTCTCTGCTATCATGGGGCAATGAAGATAACCGAGCGTCTCATCAACAGCCTCCTCAGAACCTTTTTCCGCCTGTTTTTCCGCATCGACCGAAGTGAACTTTCAAAGATTCCCCATGAAGGTCCTCTTCTGATGATGGTCAACCATACCTCCAATCTGGAAGGGCCCATGCTCTATGCTTTCCTGCAGCCACGGAAACTGCATGCCATGGCCAAGCAGGAACTCTGGGACCACAAGTTCATGGCCTATCTGATGGAGCTCTGGGGCTCCATCCCTGTTGACCGGCAGAATATGGGCAGGGCAACCATGGATGCCTGCTTCAAGGTGCTGGATGAGCAGCACATCCTTGCCATCGCCCCGGAAGGGACGCGCAGCCATGACGGCAAGTTGCAGGAAGGAAAGGGTGGGATTGCATTCATCGCCCACAAGAAGGGCACCCCGATGATTCCTGTCGCTGTGATGGGCTTCACCGATTTCAAAAAGAATATCAAACGCCTCAGAAGAACCGTCATCACCGTAAAGGTTGGTGAGGTTTTTGAGATTGTCCAGAAGGGTGGCCGTATTGATGCCGATACCCGCCAGGCTCTGGCTGATGAGATCATGCTCCGCCTGGCTGCCTTGATGCCGCCCTCCCTTCGGGGGCACTACGAAGGCATGCCCATCTCCTTCACCCTCACAAAGGACGCATGATCGTTTCCAGTTCCTTGCTGGTCTGCTCAAGCGTCTCATAGGTTGCATGGTCAATGACAGAGAGCCGCTGTTTGCGGCTTTCCGTTCCTTGCAGCAATGCGTTGACCCGGATCGGTTCACCGATGAGCAGGTGGGCCCGCTTCCCCTTGGGTGAGTATCGGGTATTGATGGAGCCGCCTTCGATGCGGTTGATGATGTCCAGAAGGTTCAGGACCAGTTCCTTTTGCCTGGTTTCCTCATCTCTTCCCTCCCCGTACTCCCTGTCAAGATATTCAAGAACATCAACCACTTGGCTGTAGGTCAGAAATATTGAGGCTTCATCCTTTCTTGCCTGGTCGAAGGGGACGGCTCCGAACAGGATGTCCTGCCCGGCGTACCGCAGGGCGAAGAGACGGTCGAGGGTGCTGCTCCCACTGTGCTCGATACCGGCCAAGGCTTCCCCCTTTTCCAGCAATTGGCTGCAAAGGCTGTCCCTTCGCTCGATCAACGGGCAATCCTTGCAGTCCTCAAGGCCGAATGCACGTGCAACCAGGGAAAGCGTATGGTCGAAGGCTTCGTCGAGAGCATTCTCTTCTGCCAACGCATGCGAGCTCTTTTGCTGCCAAACCGACAAGAGCTCCCCAAGGGTAGGGGGATACTCATACCCGGTGGCAATGGGAAGAATGGTCACATCCTTGCCGCTCTCCATCGCCCACAAGGCGAAGGACGCAAGCCCTGCCTGCAGCTTGGCGCAATGGAACATGTGATACGTCACCTGTCCCTCAGGGGCAAGACAAAGCGGGAATCTTCCCTCCTTGAGTTCTCTCTTGAGCAGTTCAATCCCCTCACGGTTGGAAAAACGGTTCTGCACCGCTACGAAGCCAAGTCGGGGGAAGAGAAACCGCGTGACCTTTCCCGCCCAGTTCAGGACATCCCTGCCGTAGAGGAAGCGGAGGTGCAGCTGCTTGACTCCCACCAGAATGACCGGTGCGTCCTCCTTGGCTGTGTGCCGGAACGCAATGATGAGGCGCTGCTTTCCCTGGAGAAAGGCAGTCAGCTCCTGGTCGAGAACCTGTTTGCGGTGGATCTCCAGACCCTTGATGCCCTCGCCGAGATGCAGGTACCTAGGACCTATCATGCGCACCAAAGCTCTCATCACAGGCGAGTAGCGGGGTTGGGGAAAACTCTGGTTCGCGTGCTTCACTGCTCACTCCGCTGAGAAAGAATACGCTGGTAAAATGCTTGGTCGATGGGGTAGTGCCTGAGGATGATGATGCCCAGGACATACCAGATGAGGGGAAGCGGACCGCACAGCAGCATGATGCCGGTTTTGGCCATAGATCCCACCGCTTCGCTCTGGTAGCCGAAGAGTGCAAGGATCCAGCCGTTGAGCGCCAGGGCAAAGGCCTGCCCCAGCTTGCTTGAGAAGGTCCACAGGCTGGAAAACACCCCCTCCCGGCGTCCTTTTGCATGCAAAGTGACATCATATTCGACAATATCGGGGAGAATGGCATGGGGCATGACGTAGTGGGTGGACAAGCCGATGCCCGAAACAGCCATGATGATGACCCCGAAGACCGGCCCCAGACGCTGGCCCAACAGGCTGAAGAGCAAGACACCCATGCTCATGATGCCCATCCCTATCATATAGCACCGCTTCTTGCCGATGCGGTGGGAGATGCGCACCCAGATGGGTATGCACAGCAGGCTGAAGGAGAGCAGTGCCACCAAGGCAAGCTGGAACAGGCCCTCGTTGCCGAAGATATAGGTGAAGTAGTAGACCAAAGACCCTTGCACCATGGAAGTTCCGGTGATGAAGAAGGTCCAGGGAAGCAGTGCGGTAAGGAAGACTTTCTCCTTGAGCACCTCTGCAAAGGTGGAGAAGAAACCTTCCTGCACCTCTTTCTCCGGGTGTGCGGGCTCGGTGATGGCAAACACGGTTGCCAGGGTGGAGAAGAGCATCACTGCTCCCATGAAGGTCCCCATCATCGACCAACCCAGATTTTCTGTTGGGAAGGCAGAGACGATGGGCATGACCAAAGCAGCCCCGACAAAGGTGCCGACCACCGCAAAGCTCATCCGGTATCCGGTGAGGATGGTCCGTTGGTAGTAGTCATCGGTAAGCTCGGGCAATAGTGCCGCATAGGGAATGTTCACCAGGGTGTAGGCGGTGTTGAGCAGGCAATAGAGAAAGGTGAGGTAGACAAAGAGAAGCCCTTGGCTGGAGAGTTCCACCGGGGTGAAGAGCAGCCCCATGCAGAAAAAGGAGATGATTGCGCCGACGAACATATAGGGCCTGCGTCGTCCAAAGCGGGTGCGGGTCCTGTCGGAGAGGTACCCGGTCACCGGGTCGGTGACGGCATCCCATATCTTGCCTATCATCAGGGCAGTGCCGGCAAGGGCCGGAAGCAGACCCACCACATCGGTGAAGTAGTAGAGCAGGTAGAAACCGATGATGGTGAAAAACAGGTTCCCGCCCAGATCGCCAATGCCGAATCCGAGCTTGGTGCGTAGGGTGATGGCTTTGATGGGGTGCCTCCTCGTTGGTGTCATCTAAGCTGCGGGCTGTCCAGGACACCCATAAAAAGGGGAATGTGTGCTTCAAGATCAAGAATTGCGTAGAAGAAAGGCCGATCGAAGATGAGCACCAGCTCATCCTGGGGTGCCATGCTGGTGGCTCTCATCATCACCGCAGTCACTGCAGCGGCCTCGGTACCTTGCTCGTCAACCCTGATGAACGTCTTGTGGAGCACCTCATCGATCACCACTTCCTTGCTGCTTGGGGAGAGCAAGGCTGAGAAGTCAGCCTGCATGGGGTTGAAACACTCACTCATCCCCAGTCGGCTCAGGTTGTCAACCAAGCTGTCCTTGTAGGTGCTTTCAAACTTGGGCAGGCTCAGGCGCACTCTTGTGTGTTTGCTTTGCTTCGCTTGGTCAAGGAGGAAAAAACTGAAGCGCGAATCATTCCAACCTTCCAGATACGTGGTGATGTCTGTTTCCTCATCCGGCAGCAGAAGCACCATGGTGTAGCGCTGGTTCTGGTACGGAAGGGTCAGCAGGGATGCCCCATCGATGCTTGCGTAGGGGAAAAACCCTGTTTGGTTGAGAAATGGGGCCCGAACATCCCCGCTTTTGGCATGAAAGGTCCTTTTGGCGGTTGCCGTCGCTTCGAAGGGAGATTTCCAGTCATCCTTGAAGGAGATGGCATTGATGAGGTAGAGCACCATATCTTCCCGGGTTGCGTCGATGATGGAGTCGATGGCGTTGCGTGTTGCCTTGCTCACCCAGTCGTTGATTCTCTTGGCACTGGAGGCCTTTGAGAAGTCCAGCCCGGCCGCTTCGGCCTGATAGTAGTGTTTTGCTTCCCGTTCGAAGGCTTGGGAGAGCGAAAGACGCTGGTTCACCCAGAGGCTGTTTGCGATGGAGACTTCTTCAGGAAGACGGGAAAGGTAGAAGAGGCTTTCCCGATTGAGCGCATCCTTATCCAGATGCCCCTCGGTCAGGACTTCGATCATCTCTCGTTGCGTCTCTCCCTCAGCTCCGTTTGCACTCATGGCCAGAACGAGAAGTGCGGAGAGTGGGCTGATCATCCTGTTTGCATCCTGCCCAAGCCCATCGAGAAACAATTTGTCGGAAAACTGCCTCACTGACGAACCGAAGGCGAGACTTCCCTGCGGGTCGTGCTGGGCAGGGGGCAATGGCTCTGCTATGGGCATGCCGAAGGCTAGGGTGGGAAGTATGCAAAGAATCCATAAGATGAGGATGTGCCTACGCATGGTGTTCTCTCCTTGGTGGATGTATTCTAACACGGAGCGTACAGAGCTCAAAGGTTTTATCCACTCTGAAGCAGAGCTTCACATGATTCACAAACTGGGCCCCTAGGCTAAGGGACAATGGAGAGATAGAGGATGAAAACTTCCAAGAAACGACATGGTCGCTTGCGGTCTGTAGTGCAAATCGCCTTTTTTGTCTGGGTACTTCTGATCGTACTGGTTTCCGAAGCAATCGAGCGGGGATGGAATCTTCCCTTTGATATCAAGACAGCCAGCTTGCATGCCCTCTGCCCCTTCGGCGGGGTGGTGACACTCTACAACCTGGTGAAAACCGGGGTGCTGGTCAAGAAAATCCACGATTCAGCGGTGGTGCTTGCCGGCTTGGGTGTGGTTCTGGCAATTCTGTTCGGACCGGTGCTCTGCGGTTGGATCTGCCCCTTGGGGACGGTACAGGAGTGGGTTGGGAAACTGGGCAGGAAACTTTTCAAGCGCAGGTACAACACCTTTGTGCCCGCCAAGATCGATCGCGTACTCAGACTTTTGCGCTATGTCGTGCTGGTCTGGGTGTTGGTGATGACCGCCCTCACGGCAACGCTTGTCTTCCAGGAGTATGACCCCTACTATGCTCTCTTTTCAATCATACATGGCGAGGTTGCCATCGGTGGCATGGTGATCCTGGTCATCATCCTGCTCCTCTCCTTGGTGGTGGAACGACCTTTCTGCAAGTATGCCTGCCCGTATGGAGCGTTCCTTGGCTTGTTCAACCGCATCCGCATCTTCAAGATCCGTAGGGTGAGCTCAACCTGCATCAGTTGCAATGCCTGCAGTCGTGCGTGCCCGATGAACATTGATGTGGCACACAAGGAGACGGTGAAGGACGTGCAGTGCATCTCCTGTATGGAGTGCACCAGCGATACTTCGTGCCCTGTGGACAAGACCGTGGTTTTCAGCACGGCAAAGGGTGGCCGCCATCTTTCGGTCAACAAGGTTGGTCTGCTTACGGTAGGGATTCTGATCGGCGGCATCTTGCTCTCGGTTGCCTTTGGCCTCTGGCAAACCACCAGTTCCAAACAACCTGTACTCATCAAGACAGGAAGTTTCGCCGGCATGCCCGATCCTGCAGATATCCGCGGTTCCTATAGTTATCAGGATGTTACCAATGCGTTTGCTGTTCCTGTGGATGTCCTGCTCTCTGCCTTCCAGTCACAGAACGGGGCGCAGAGGATTGGGGATCTTGAGGCGCTGTGGCTTGGAAACATCCCCGAGGGAGCGGAGGTGGGAACCGATTCGGTCCGCTTGTTTGTAGCCCTGTATACCGGGATAGCCTTTGAAGCAGAGGAAGGCACCCTGCTGCCTGTCAGCGCCATCGAGGTGCTTGAACAGTTGCAAAAGAATACCGATCCTCGGTTTGCAGAGCTCAAGGCGAGTGCCGTTGCTCTTCCCGAAGGACTTGAGGCGGCCCCTGTCACGACGACCACTGTGGTGTCCGTAACAGGAAAAACAACGGTACAGGACCTGCTCAATGCGGGCTACCAGCTCAGCGACTTGGAAAAGATCCTGGGAAAGATTGACAACAAGCTTTCCTCGGTCAAGACGCTTGCAGAGAGTCAGGGCCTTGAGTTCTCTGCAGTAAAAGCAGAAATAGCCGCTCTTTAGCCTGCCAAGGCAAAGGAGAGGGGAATGGTGAATACTCCCAGCAGAGTGGATGTCAGTACCATGGTACTGGCGAACTGGTTGGGAAGATTGTAACGCAGCGGCAACACACTGGTGAAGACTGCTGAAGGCAGGGCGGTGGAGACAATGACCACCGTCCTTGCCATGCCTGACAAGCCGAATGCCAATGCTGCCACGTACCCAATCGCGTAGCCTCCTGCAAAGCGGAGCACCAGTGCCCCGATAAGGCTCCAACTGAAGGAAAACCTGATGTTTCTGATTGAGACACCCAAGGTGAATGCGGCCAATGGCGAGGCTGCTTCCCCTGCAAAGGAGAATGCGTTTCCCAGGGAAACGGGAATCCTGAGTGATACCAGCCGGGCTCCAAAGCCCACCAGTACCGCCCAAAGGATGGGCGAGTGAAGCATGGAAAGCAGGCTTTTCCTGCTCAGCCCGCCGGTAATGACCAGAATACCGAGGGTGAACATGAAGATACCTTGTACCTGGTCATAGATCAGGATGAGATTCATGGCCTCCATGCCTCCCCACAATTTCATCAGGGGGATGCCCAGAAAACCGGAGTTCATGAAAACCAAGGGGGGTACGGTACTCCTGATATCCTGCTTGAAGAGTTTGGCCCACGCAAGTGCAAGCGCGAAGAGCAGGATGCACACCAAGGAGGATGCCTTGGCTATGTCGGCAATGGTGGAACCCGAGAGATCGCTCTGCACCAGGGAGATGAAGATGAGGGCCGGCATGAAGAAATCGGAGACGATTTTCACCAGGTCCTCCACCTTGATGGAGTAGATTCCACTGAGCACGTATCCACCCAGGACTACCAGGAGAATCGGCAACATCTGTACGAATGAGGAGGCTATCATGGCAGGTACTATAGGGGAAAGCCCAACCTAAGGCAAGTGTCTTCAGTTCAGGGGTGGCAACCAGAAGGTGTGCTCATAGAAATCGGCAAGTTCTGTGACATGATCCTGATAGGAAACCCCATCAATGGAGAAGTTGCTGAAGACCGGCCTGCCTGCCACCCGGTTCATCTCCCAGTACACAGCATGCTCAGTCCCCCCCGATCCTGTGCGGATCCGCATCGAGAACGTTGCAGAGGAGGGAGGAAGGCCGGTGCCGGAGAAGGTCATGGTATCGGTGCCGTGTGCGAAACTGCCGTTTGGTGTCGTCAGATTGGTGAATGTGTGGGTGACCGTGTAGGCTGGTGAGCTCGTGCTTGCAAGTGTATACTCCACCGGCTTGTCGTCCCGAGCATAGGTGAAGATTTGGCCATACGTGGTGAGAAGCTCCCAGATCAACAGTTGCTCGTAGCTCGGAGCCCTGCAGGAAACGAAGAAGAGGAGAGTCAGGAGCAAAGCTGGCTTTCTCATACGGTGTTCTCCCATCACCAGTATACAGGGGGAAATGCACTCCTGTCAGTAGGAGATGGTGCCCTTCCCGACAATTTCTGCGCAAGGGGTTCTTGATTCCTGTTCCCATTTCGCTATACTGGAACCAGACATCTGGTGGACAAGGAGCAGCATGCGCAAAACGCAAGGGTATAACCGCTGGGCAACGAAATCCGGGTATGGGGTGAAGAACAGAAGTCGCACGCACATTGCCCTGCAACTCTTTGTTTTGGGTATTCCCATTGTCCTGGTCATCGGATTTGCCTTCTTTCAGTTCTATGCCCACTTCGAGCGGCTCCTCGACCAAGAGAAACGCAGCCAGTACCAAACCATCAGTGAACAGTGTGCAGACTTGCTTTTGTACAAGATAGAGCATGATCACCAGGGGCTTGCTTCCTTGGCAAAAACCCTCTCCGGCCATTCGGAGAGCGAGGTTCTTGCACTGCTTGCCGCACTTGCAGACCCTGCAATCTCGTATACTCGGGAGGAAGTCCCCACTTCCCCTTTCCGGGCGGAGAACGGTATGGTCACCTTCCATCAGCAGTTCAGTCTCGCTGACGGTACCCAAGTGTCGTTGCAGTTCTCTGTGCCTGCATTGACCTACCAAGCCTTACCCGAGTGCCCCGAAACCCAGGCTCGTACGACCATGATATGGGCTGATGAGCAGGGTGAGATCATTTGGAAGTTCGTCAATGATGCATTGGTAGCTAGTGGTCCATCTTCCCTGTTTGCGCTGGTCCCTTCCTTGGAGAGCAGTACAAGCCGAACAGAAAGCAGAGTGGAACAAGGGAACTACATCTCTCTTCACAAACTTGGTTCAGGTTATGGGTATTTCTATGTTGAAAGAGAAGATACCTTGCTCAAGAAAGCGTATCTTTCCATCCTGCAGGCAAGCCTTTCCATGGCTGTGCTGGTGATGCTGATCCTGTTGGTTCTGCTTTTCTTCCTCTTGTATCGCGATCATCTCTATGAGAAATCGCTGAAGAAGCTTGCTTTCGAGGATGAGCTGACCGGCTTGCCGAACAAGAACCATTTCGTGCATGAAGCTTCCCAATTGCTGCAACGCGCCGGCAGTTCCTATGCGGTCATGGTCATTGATATCGGCAAGTTCAAGCTTATCAACGATCAGTTCGGCTATACCTTCGGCGATACCCTGCTGATGTACATTGCCAAGGTGCTTCCCCGCTTCACCACCCAGGATGGGGTGTGTGCACGCCTTTCCGGGGACAAGTTCATCCTGCTGTGCAGTTACCGTGAGCGCAAGGTCCTGGAAAAGCGCATCGCAGCCCTGTACACCGAGCTGAAGCAGTTCTCGTTTCCTCACTCCTCTCCCTTCCAGCTCGACATCCTCATCGGCATCTCCCTGATTGAGAATGGGCGATCCAGCATCGATGCAGCGATAGACTGTGCTTTGTTTGCACTCTCTTCGCTGAAGGGCAAGCAGAATTCGGGTTGGAACTACTACGACCTGGCCCTGAAGGAACAGTTGCTGGAGGAGAGCGAGCTGGAGAAGGTATTCACCAACGCGCTCAAGGACGGCCAGTTCTTCATCATGCTCCAGCCCAAGTATACACTTTCGTCCACCCATCTGATGGGTGCTGAGGCGTTGGTCCGGTGGAACCATCCGACCAAGGGCTTGGTGCCCCCCACTGAGTTCATCAACCTGCTGGAGAAGCACAATCTTCTGGTGAAACTGGATATGTTCGTATTGGAGCAGGTATGCAAACTGCTGACCCGCTGGAAGGCTGAACAAAAGCCGTTGTTCCCCATCTCGGTGAACCAGTCACGCTCGCACCTGTTCAGTTCCGATTATGAGCGGACGCTGGTCACCATGGTGGATCAGTATGGGATTGACCACAAGCTGATGGAGTTTGAACTGACCGAGAGTCTGTTCACCCATGATATCAGGCACCTTTCGCAGGTGATGGCCAATTTGCGCAGCTATGGTTTCAGCGTCTCCCTGGATGATTTCGGATCGGGTTACTCATCGCTGACCATGCTCAAGGATGTCACCATTGATGTCATCAAGCTTGACCAGGGCTTTCTCAAAGGTACGGATAACCATAAGCGAGGCACGGTGGTGGTCCAGCATGTCATCAACCTGGCCAAGAGCCTGGGTATCACCACTGTTGCTGAGGGTGTTGAAACCTTGGAGCAGGTGCGCATGCTCACCGACCTCGGCTGCGATGCAGTACAGGGATTCTACTTCAGCGAACCGTTGGCAATTGCCAATTACGAGGCTTTGCTCATCGATGATCGTCCCCGTGTTTTCTCCTGAACAGGGCGATTGATCCGAACCCCCCGACAAGAGCTATATAGAATCCGAACTCATACCACCATCCGGTGTTGTTGGTTTCGTAGATGCGGTAGATGGGGTTGAACAGACGCGCAATGAGGGCGATGGGGGCAATCCACCCATGCCAAATGCCTAGGAAGAACCCTGCCGGTTTTGCCCCTTCAGGTACCGCTGTCGCCAGACAGGATGAGCACAACAGCAGCGTGAGCACTACCAGTACAACCAGACGAGTGCGTTTCATATCTCTTCTCCTATGAGTCTTGCAATGCGTTTGATGACCCGATTGGCCTCAGGTATGGGAAAGAGCGGATAGTCATGATTCATCTTCTTCCCCTCGTGGTACTCCAGGGTTGCCCCATCCTGTTTTGCTTTGGTCCGCAAGGCTCGGGCGTCTGCCAGGAAGAGTTCATGGGTACCGACAAAGAGGGTGATCGGGCAGAGGTCTTTCAATGAGCCATACAAGGGCGAGACCCGGTAGTCTTGCCCGGAAAGCTCCTTTCTCCAAGCTTTGCCGTACGTGACCAGCTTGTCGCGGTCAAGCATGGGGTCCCGCTCTGCAAGATAGTCGATGGCGATGTGCTTCAGCTCGATATCCAGCCAAGGGGAGAGGAGAAAGAGTTGGGAGAAGGGAAGGTGCTGTTCATCCCTGAGCAGTTGTGCAAGGGCAAGGGCAAGACCTCCCCCGGCCGAGTCTCCCCCCAGGATGAGTTGCTCGAACGAAAGGGTGGATGTGAAGCGTGCCAACAAGGAGAGCACCTCGCTTGCACCCTGATGGGGTGCCTTTGGATAGAGGGGTACAACGATGGTGCATGAGGCAAGTTTTGCCAAACGCTGCAAAAAGAACCAGTGGGCGAAGTAGGGTTGTTCCACATACGCCCCTCCATGCAGGTAGAGCACCACCTTGGCTGAGGTGGTGTCTCCCAGGGTGAACACCTGCATGCCTTCAAACGAAGACTCTGTGATGTTTGCAAACCGCTGCAGGCCCAGTGGAAGCGTGTAGGGCTGGCTGCTTATGACAGCCAACTGGTCCAGACTCTTGCGGATGGGGATGAGACTTTGCCGTATCATGAGGGTGAGGAGCCGCTCGCTCATATAGCTTGCTGCACTACGTTGCTCCCGGATCCTGATGATCAGGACGAAGAGCACGAGCGCCAGGGTGACGGTGGCGAGCAGCAGGCTTTCCATACTCAAAGAATGAACAGCAAGAGAATTGCTTGGTTGAAGAGATGGGTCAGGGCATGAGCCATCATGGCGTATTGCAGGCCCAATTTCAGGTAGAGCAGCCCGAATACCCAGCCCAGCACCCCGTTCAGGACGAGCGAGCGTACTACCAGCAGGGTAGTGAGGGTACCGAACGCAACCTGGGTTGCAGGGAGGTGGCCGAGGGCGAACAGCAGGGCTGCAAGCACATTGGCGATCTGAAAGAAGAGCGGGCGGATGGGTCTTTCCCCCCGCTTTGCATCAAAGATCCTGTCCATGAGGAAGACCAGCAGGGATAGGAAGAAGAGTCGCAGCATGATCTCCTCTATGACACCGCCGTAGAGCATTGCAAAGAGGAGGGCCGGAAGGGAGAATGCGTCCCTGGTATAGGTTGCTTTGATCTGGGGGATGACCGGGGCGAAGAGTGCGAGATCACTGAGCATGACAAGGGCGCAACAAAACCCTGCTGCCAGTGCAATCACTGCCTTTCGTTTCCCAAAGGTCCTGACAGGGGCAAGGCCGACCCGTTCGCTCAGCACAAAGCCCAAATAGCCAAGAGCCAAGGTATACAACCCGGCTATCTGGATGAGGGAGCTGAGCACCAGTACGAACGCAGGAGCTTCCACTCCCATCTGCTGCATTGCGTTCAGGTTGGAGAGTGCCAGATAGATGCTCGTGACCACCCCTACCGGAAAGGCAATGAGGGAAAAACGTAAGGCTTTTCGATTCAGCTGCATGGTAGCCTCCTGCAGCTACTGTACACGTTGCCACATAGGCTGGCAAGAGAAGAAGGCAGGCCTCCCTCTCTTGCCTTATGCTCTTTCCTATTCCAGGGTGAAGGCTTCCAGTGCACCTTCATAGTCGTAACTGTATATCTCGTTGCGATCCTCGCCGATGAACGCTTGTTTCTTCGTCAGCATCTTCACCTTGACAATTCCCCCTTGGGCAAGGGAGATCAGGCCCTTGTGGGCCGCAGCACTCGCAATACTGCTGTCGAAGGTGTACGGGTCAGAACCAAAGATATCCTGTGCCGGACTGTCGGTAGGAATGCGCACGCGCATCGTTTCCCCCGGTTCGAGTCCCAGATCAGCTGCAGTGGTGAGGTAGGAGATTTCGATGGGTTCCAGCTTCTCCTTGCCGATGATTCTTCCGCTCTTGTCCACAAAGACGAAGCTCAGGGGCCAGGATCCGTAGGCGGCGGTAGAGACTCCGTTGACCAGAAGGCCGCCGTAGTACTCCCTGCCTTCAGTCACTTTGATGGTGACCTCTCCTCCCTTGTCGAAGGTGATCAGGCCCATGTGCACTGCCGCAGTCCCAATGCTGCTGTCAGTGGTATACACGCCGACTCCCCACACACCACCAGCATATCCGTGAGGCGGGAGGCTCAAGGTGATCATGTCTCCCACACGGTTGGAAAAGTCCTCGGCATTGCGTTCCCATGCGATGAGGGTAGGCTGTTCCAGATCAGGAAGTTCCTGACTCTCCACTTCATCAAGTTCCTCTTCAGGACTCTGACTGGAGTACTCCAGAAAGAGATTCGGGCCGCCTGGGCCAAGCTCAAACGAACCGGAAGTACAACCAGATACCAAGGCAACGAGCAGTACCGTCAGAATCACTGACAAAAGCTGTGAATGTTTCATTGCTTCTCCCCTTTGTGTGACTGGGGCCCTGGTGCAGCGTGTTGTCAGGACATGTGCAGCCAATCCCCAACAAACTTTTTCTGATTTCCAGCATACGCCCAACAGATGCGGAACGGAAGAGCTGGACTATGATCATTTGCTCAATGAGACTTGATTCCTCTCTTCCTTTGCCTCACACTTGCACCAGGAGTGAAATCATGGAACTGCTGAAGCATCCCAATCCAACGGTGTTGCGCCTGATCGAGTACTTTGCCATGCTCATCAAGGGGACCACCGAGAAACGTACCTACGACTCGTATGCCGACATTTTGGAGACCGCAACACCCTTTGAGGTGAACAGCGCCCTCGATGCGGTGCTGTCAAAGGCAGAGGACGTCACCTCGCTCACCACCGCGACAGCCCGCTTCATCCGCTCATTGGGCAAGGCATTGGAGTCGTATCCGCTTCCTGCCTATCCCCAAGGCTCTTTGCTTGCAGAGTTGGAGAAGGAAAACGAAGCCATTGGGGCTATGACACGGAAATTGCAGGAGGAGGGAAGAAAGCTTCAGAAGGGGATGGGTACGGACGTTTCCGTTTTGAAGGGGCTCGTATCTTCGTTTACCTTGGTGCGGGAGCACTATGTGCGGTTGCAGAATGAGCTTTTCCCACTCTTTGAACAGAGCACTGCAGAACATGCATGCGTGAAGCTGATGTGGTCCATCCAAGACACGGCTCTCGCCTATCAGAAAGCCGTTGCCTCGTTCACAGCTGATGATATCGCAGCATTCTGGAGAGTCTACAGTCAGTTTTACTTCAATGTGGAGGTGCTTCGCTACCGGGAGCACTACATTCTCTTTCCCGTAGCGTTCCGTTCGCTTGCACCGAACGAGCAGGCAAGGGAGAACCCAGCCTTGCGTGGAGTCTTCTCCACCATCACCGGGAGCCTGGACCAGCAGGAGCTGGAACAGATCTTTTCGGTGCTTCCCTTGGATATTGCCTTCATCGACCGTGATGACCGGGTTAAGTTTTATTCAGATCCCCCGCATCGCATCTTTCCCCGCAGCCCACAGGTGATCGGACGGCTCGTGCAAAACTGCCACCCACCCAAGAGTGTCGGCACCGTACAGGCCATCCTCGACTCCTTCAAGGAAGGAAGGGAGGATACCGCCGAGTTTTATTTGCATATGCAAGGAAAGTTCGTCCACATCCAGTACTACGCAGTGCGTAGTATGGATGGTTCATATCTAGGTACCTTGGAGGTTACCCAGGATGCTACTCACCTCAGGAATCTGAGCGGGGAGAAGCGTCTTTTGTAGCAAGATAGCTTTCGATAAGGGAGGAACAGGAGTTCTCTTCTGCCTTGAGGACGCCCATTTCACGTACCGCGTTTTCCGCTGAGTCTGAAGCGTGGGCGGCGTTTACGCGGATGTTCGAGCCGAATTCTCGGCGAATCGTTCCTGCTGCAGCCTTGTTCGGGTCGGTTGCCCCGAGAATGGTTCGGATCTTCTGTACGGCATCCTTGCCCTCATAGACCAGTACCATGCACTTGACCAGACCGGGCATATCCAGGTCTTCAGCCTTGCAATCGCTGGGCTTGATGCCTGCCATGAACTCAACGATGCGCTCAAATTGCTCTTCGCTGTACATGTCGCCGAAGCTTGTGGTCATGATATCCTGAAGCTGGGCATTCAGATGCACATTGAACTCATGCTCAAGCAACTCACGAGCCTGCATGCCATAGATGGGAGCCAGTTTGGCTTTCAATCCATCCTTGGTGGGGCCGTAGAACTGCAGGGCTTGGTTGACCGACATCTTGAGCACTTTGATGCCTACGATTCTCAGCCCGCTGCGGGAGAACATGTCAATGATCATGCCAGGGCGGGAAGATGCGTACTTCCAGTTGTCCGGCTTGATGATGACCAGGGTACGCTCGACATCAGCATAGTACTCTGCAGGCCTGTTCACGATGATGTTGCCCTGCTTGCCTAGCCAGGTGTTGAAAAGACTGAGGGTTGCATCAGCTTCTTCCTGTGTCTGGGCGGTGATGACTGCAGGCTCAAAGTACCGGACCTCGTTCTGGCTTTCATCGGTGAAAATCAGGTCGGCATAGGTATCGCGGATGGACTCACCGATAACGGTTTCCACGCTTTTGGTCTCTTTCTGGAACGATCCAACCACATTTGCCAGTTGCTCACAGGGGTTTTCGCCCTTGAACAACAGAAGCAGCGACCGATGGCGAACTCCACCGGAGGGGCCCATGCTCTGTTCGATGTAACTGGAAAGAAGATCCGAGATCTTGAAACCTTCGTCTTTTTTGCGGGTCTTGATGACGTTTGCATACGCTTGGGCTATCTGTTGGTCCATGGCTATCATCTGTACGCCAACCAGCTCCAAGGAGATACGGGAGAGAAGTCTGGAGAGAACCCCACCGGTCCTGCTTTTCGCGACCGTATAGGGGGTGACCAGAACATACGATAAGGACTGTTCCATGAGCAGCCTCCTTCTAAGATGTCTGTATGACGTATCCTACAAGGCTCGGACTGCTTTTGTCCATTAGGTTACGGAGAAAGGAACTAAAATACTTCAATTTGACAAGACTTCATCGTTTCCAAAGCGGCGAGATGCCTAGCAGGGCTTGAGCCGGCACAACTGGAACCTATGACCCGTACAGGGAGTTCTGGGCGCATCGCCTTGATGAGCAACGCGTTCGACACCACACAGATATCGGTGCAGACACCGATGAGCACCACTTGGGAAAGCTCGGTTTCCTGTGCTATCCATGTGGCAAGTGCAACCGAGCCGAACGTGGGTTTTTCAAAGGCCGTGGCGTTCTTGAGCAAGGGCTTCAACTCCTCAACAAGCTCGTGTCCCTCGCTTCCTGCCATGCAGTGCTCGACCGGAAGCGCCTTGCCCTCCAGGGTTTTCAGGTAATCGTCAGCGTGGGTATCCAGGGTATAGGCAAGCCGGCCGTCCCACTGCAGGATCGTCTCGCGCACCTTCTCGACAACAGCCTGTGCCTCAGAGGACCCCAGGCTTCCTGTCACAAAATCCTTTTGCATGTCAATGACGACCAGCAGCTTGTCAGAATGAGGTTTTGAAGAGTCCGTGGACATTGCAGTAGGCATATACATCTCCATGTTCCTTGTCGGTGAACACCGCAGTTGCGCTGCTCCCGCTCTTGATGTCGCTTCGACGTACTGTTTGCTTGGTCACAAACAGGATGCAGGTGATCTGGTGATCAGGACTCTGTGGATGGGGCTTGGAGCCCACTTCCACATACAAGAGGCCGTTGCGGTGTTTGAGAAGCGGTACGTGGTACTCATCCCCTTCTCCTTCCTTCTTGCTGACCAGAAGTTCCATACTCTGTCCGCAACAGGTCAATGAGTGCCCACCGTTGTCGATGAGTTCCACCAGGGATTTGCAGACCGGGCATCGGTAGAAAAGCAGTTTCTTCGCCATAGGTTCTCCTCCCTCTAGGGTACTAAGGATCCGCCAAAGAGGGAAGGGGTGTGGAGTGTTTGCAAACTTGCTGACTATTCATGGTCTTTGCACACTTTTCTCATACTTTAGGCGTAGGGTGAGCCCATCAACGTTCCCACTATGGAGGAAACACATGAAAAAAGTATTGATGGTTACCATTCTGGCACTTGCCGTTGCAAGTTTGTATGCTGGGGGAAAGAGTGAACAGGCTCCCCAGACCGAAAGCGGTCTTGCCTGGATCGAAGAGGGCAGCATCCACGGGCTTCCGTTGGTCAATCCTCTCAAGGTAACGGGAAATATCATCACTGCAGGAAGCAGCACCGTCTATCCGCTCTCCGAGCGCATGGCCGAGCGTTTCAAGGAAGAAGGATACAGCGGCGTCATCACGATCGATTCCATCGGCAGTGGTGCAGGGTTTGAGCGTTTCACGGTTGCCGGTGAGTCCGACATCGCCAACGCAAGCCGTGCGATCAAGGCAAAGGAAATCGAAGCAGCAAAGACCATCGGCAGGACACCCATCCAGTTCCGTGTCGGTACCGATGCCCTGGCAGTGGTGGTGAGCAAGGCGAACACCTTTGCAAAGAATGTCACCAAGGAAGAACTTGCCCGCTTGTTCAGCACGGCAGCCACTTGGAAGGACGTGAACCCCGCTTGGCCGAATGAGCCGATCCAGCGCTTCATCCCCGGCACCGACAGCGGCACCTTCGACTACTTTGCCGAGGAAGTGTTCAAGAGCAATCCCGAACCATTGCTCTCTGCAAAGAACCTGCAGCTCAGTGAGGATGACAACATCCTGGTACAGGGAATCAAGGGCAGTCCCTACGCCGTCGGATTCTTCGGATACGCCTACTATGCGGAGAACGAATCTTCCCTGAACATCCTCAGCATCAACGGGGTCGAGGCAGTCAAGGCGAATGTGGACAACAACACCTATCCGCTGGCCCGTCCGCTCTTCCTCTACAGCGATGCACAGGTGATGAGAAACAAACCCCAGGTTGCAGCCTTCATCGACTTCTACCTCAGCTATGTGAATGAGGAAGTGATCAAGGTCGGATACTTCCCCGCCAGTGAAGAAGACATCGATACGGGCAGGAAGCTCTGGCTCGAGGCCATGCAAGGTACGTATTGAGTCCATCGAATGGGAAGAACCGCGGGCCGGAGGGCCTGCGGTCTCTTCGCCTATGAAAAGGTATGATAGATGATGCAACATGTGAAGAACCATCCGTTTGGCAAGAAACACCGTCCCCATGAACTGGTCATAGAGACACTGCTGTTTTTGTTCGCTCTCTTCTCCATTCTGATCACCGTCGGGATAGCGTTCATCCTTGTGCGGGAGTCCTTTCTTTTCTTCGCCGACCCCAAGGTCGATCTCATAGGCTTTCTGACCGGAAAGGTCTGGCAGCCGATGATCGGGCTGTTCGGCTTTTTGCCCCTTCTGAACGCAACGCTCACCACCAGCCTCATTGCAATGCTTCTGGGAATTCCCCTCGGCTTGTTTGTCGCCATCTACCTGGCAGAGTATGCCAGCGACCGGGTGCGGGGCTTTCTGAAACCCACCCTTGAGGTGCTTGCCGGGATTCCCACCATTGTGTACGGCTACTTCGCCCTGACCTTCATGACCCCGTTGCTGCGCTCGATATTCGGCGAGAGCAGGGTGGACATCTACAATACTGCCAGTGCAGGGCTTGTCATCGGGATCCTGGTGCTTCCCATGATAGCCACCATGGCAGAGGATGCGATCACGTCGGTACCGAAGGACCTCAGGCTCGCTGCATACGCCCTTGGGGGTACGAGCATTGAGACCACCTTCAAGGTGGTGATACCTGCATCTCTCAGCGGCTTGTCCGCGACATTCCTGCTTGCCCTCTCCCGGGCCATAGGGGAGACGATGGTCGTAGCCCTTGCGGCAGGGGCAGGACCGAATCTTACGGCCAACCCATTCAAGGCGGCCGAGACCATCACCGGGTACATCGTGCGCATAAGCGGTGGGGATGTGAGTTACAACTCAGTGGATTACAACAGCATCTTTGCCTTAGGCCTGGTGCTCTTTGTGATCACCTTCACCCTCAACCTCATTTCGCGCAAGATCTCGGGCCTCTTCCATCAGGAGTATGATTGATATGCTAAGTGAAACATTGTTTGGAACCGATGAGATGATGACCTCACTCATGCAGAAAAGAAAGACCAGTGGTGTGGTATGGAAGGTAGTCTTTCTCTTTTCCACCTCCCTTGCCATCCTGTTCCTCCTGCTGTTGCTCGTCTCGGTGATCGACTCGACCTTCGGCTATGTGGCGGTGCGCAATGAGGTGGAGCCTCATCAGCTGGTTGAAGGAAAAGCTGAGGTCAGTGAATTCAGCCGAATCGAGCTTGAATCGGTGCTGCAAGAGCACCTCTCGTCCGGCATCCTCAGGCGGGTCATTCATGAAAAACCCTTGGAAGAGCGGTCGGATAAAGACCTGGTCTCCCTTGCAGAGCAGTACGTGATCAAGCCGAGTGTGGTACGGTCGTGGGGCTTGGGTGACTCCTTGCTCGACCAGAAAAGCATTGGGGCCTTCATGGCTGCGAACGAAGGCTTGCACCTGAGTTTCAGAAGCTGGATCAACTGGTCGTTCTTTGTTTCGGACCAGTCGGCCAACCCCCTGAATGCAGGGGTGCGCACCGCTTTTCTCGGATCGCTGTGGATCATCATGATCACCTTCGTTTTTGCCTTTCCCATCGGGGTGGGTGCTGCCATCTATCTTGAGGAGTATGCCCAGGACAACAAGCTCAACCGCCTGCTGCAGCTGAACATCTTCAACCTCAGTGCCGTTCCTTCCATCATCTACGGGCTTCTGGGCCTCGCAGTCTTTGTCCGGAGCATGGAACACATCACCAGCGGTTCCTTTCTCAGCTCCGTTGCTGACACGACGGCAAATGGACGGACCATCCTCTCCGGTGGCCTTACCCTTGCCCTTCTGGTGCTCCCCATCATCATCATCAACACCCAGGAGGCCCTGAAGGCAGTCCCCGACTCCTTGAGGATGAGCAGTTACGGGGTGGGGGCGACGAAGTGGCAGACCATTGCAAGCCATGTGTTGCCTGCAAGCATCGACCGCATCCTCACCGGTACCATCCTGGCCCTGAGCAGGGCGTTGGGCGAAACCGCACCGCTTGTGGTCATCGGCGCCTCGACCTTCATCAGTGTCGACCCGTCGAGCATTTTTTCCAAGTTCACCACCTTGCCGATCCAGATCTACCAATGGTCTGCCAGACCGCAGGGGGCGTACCGAAATGTTGCAGGGGCTGCAATCATCACTCTCTTGCTCCTGCTGATGGCTATGAACAGCTTTGCCATCATCATGCGTGACAAAATTTCCAAGAAAAAAAGGATGGAATCATGAATACCACCAACCTTGCCGAGGCTTTGCCTCATCTGTATGAGAAGAGCCAAGAGCAGAAGACCATCATTGAGCTGAAAGATGTGAACATCTATTACGGCAGCTTCCAGGCGGTGAAACAAGCATCGCTGGAGATCTACGAGCACCAGGTGACCGCCTTCATCGGGCCCTCGGGCTGTGGAAAGAGTACGGTGCTGCGCAGCATCAACCGGATGAATGACATGATCCGTGGTGCACGCATCGAAGGAAGTGTCCGTTTTCACGACCACGACCTCTATGCAGCTGATGTCGATCCCGTCCTCATCAGGAGGAAAATCGGGATGGTCTTCCAAAAGCCGAATCCCTTTCCCAAGTCCATCTATGAGAATATCGCATGGGGGGCAAGAATCAACGGATTTCGGGGAGACTATGACGAACTGGTGGAGACGAGCCTCAGGTCGGCAGCGCTGTGGGACGAGGTGAAGGACAAGCTCAAGCAGAATGCGCTGCGCCTCAGTGGCGGCCAACAGCAGCGGCTGTGCATTGCCAGGACCATCGCAGTCCAGCCGCAGGTCATTCTCATGGATGAGCCGGCTTCCGCCCTGGACCCCATAGCGACGGGCAGGATAGAGGAGCTCATTCTCGAGCTGAAGAACTCCTACACCATCATCATCGTGACACACAACATGGGGCAGGCATCCCGCGTTTCCGACCATACCGCTTTCTTCATGGTTGATGAGAAACGGCAAGGCTATCTTGAGGAGTATGCTCCTACCGAGCAACTCTTTCTGAACCCGGGGCACAAGAAGACGGAAGAGTATATCTCAGGCAAATTCGGTTGATCGAAAGGAAGAGACAGATGGAAACTACAAAGACAAGTATGTTGGATGAGAAGATGCATTTCTTCCAGGAGATGCTCATCCAGATGGTGAACAGGGTGGAGGAAGCTATCTACCAGGCACAGCATGCATTCCGCAACCATGATGTGGAGTTGGCGAGAAAGGTCATGGAGAATGACTGGTTCATCGACCAGCTCCAGGAGATGATCGAGAACGACGGGGTGCGCCTGCTGGTCAGTGAGGCTCCGTACGGTCACTATATGCGTCATATCATTGCCGGCATCAAGATCGTGGGGTCACTGGAGCGGATGGGCGACCATGCCGCACATCTGGCAAAGATGGCCAGCACAGACAAGGAGCCCGAGGATTTCATGCCCTACGTGGAACGCATCAGCAAGATGGCGTTGCTCGGTGCGACGATGACGCGCATGGCTGTTGAGGCATTCATCGATGTGAAGTCCGAGAAGGCCATGGAAGTGGCGCATATGGATGACCAGATGGATGAGCTTCGTGATACGATGAATCATGATTTGTTTGCGCTCAAGCCCACCTCAGAGAAGGAGATGGAGCGTATTCTCAATCTCTTCTACCTGACCAAGGAGATGGAGCGGTTCGGCGATCATGTGACCACCATCTGCAGGTGGATCGTGTACATGGAACGTGGGCAGAAACCCCACCTCAATGGACCGAAGAGGATGTAAGGTTCAGGAACGCGTGTACAGTGCAGTGCTGCGTTCCTGCATGCTTGACAGCTCCTTGCTTGCCCTGGGAAGGGTAAGGGTGAATGTGCTTCCCTTCCCGAGCTCGCTCTGTACAGAGACCGACCCGTTGTGCACCGCAGCGATGTGCTTGACGATGGAAAGGCCAAGACCGGTTCCCCCTTGGCGGCGACTGCGGGCGGTGTCCACCCGGTAGAACCGTTCAAAAATACGGCTTTGGTCTTCCAGCGGAATGCCGATGCCGGTGTCACGAACCCGCATCACCACTTCCTTCTGGCCAACCTCAATGTCAAGCTGGACAACAGAACCGCTTTCCGAGTACGTCAGGGCATTGATGAGCAGATTGGTCAGCGCCTGCACTACCAGCATGCCGTTCACGAACAGCTCAAGTTCCTCGGGGTTGGAGAGATGGACAATCAGGTTGCTGCCTTTTTGCTGGAACCGGTAGGAACACTGTGCTTCCGTCTCGGCAATGATCTGAGCGGCGGGTACCCAGCTCATCGATGGCTTTGCCTGTTGTTGTTCCAGACTGGAGAGCAGCAGCAGGTCTTCCACGATGTGCTGCATGTTGATGGCCTGGCGGTTGATGATCTGGCTGAAATGAATGATGTCGGCCTTCTCCTGCGATCCTGCAAGGGCCTCGGCAAATCCTGCGATGGAAGTGATGGGTGTCTTCAGCTCATGACTGACATTGGCCACGAAATCCTTGCGGATCTGCTCGAGACGCTTCAGCTCGGTCATATCGTTGATCGAAAGCACCACCCCCACACGTTGGTTTGCAGAAGCGTGGATGGAAAGTCCTGTGATGTGCAGCGAGCGGGTCTTGCTGCGCCCAACCACCTGTGCCGTTTCCCCGAACAGATGGCCGTGTTGGCTGATGGACAACTCATGGATCTGGTCATCCTGCAGGCACTCCGAGCAGAGGCTGAGCAGTTGGGAGGATGAGACGATCTGGCTCAACCTCCGGCCCGTCAGTTTGTCGGTGGAGAAGAGCCTGGCTGCTTCCTTGTTGGCGACCTTGACCATGAGATTGCTGTCCAGGAGGATGATCGCCTCGCTGAGGCTGTCGAGTATCGCCTCAAGCTGGTTCTTGCCAGCCTCAACCTCTTCCATCTTTGAGCGCACCGTCTGTGCCATTTCCTGCATGGTGATGGAGAGGTCGGTCAGTTCCTGGGGCCCGTCTATCCGGGCATGGGCTTTCAGGTCTCCCTGTGCATATTTGTCTGCAAGGCCCTTGAGTTGTCTCATTCCCTTGGTGAGCATGGTAACGCTCAATGCCGTGATCAAAAGACAGAGCGCAAGCAGAAGCGCAAGACCGGAGAAGAAGAGCCTCTGATAGCGTTGGTGATACGCATCGAGTTGGACCAGTGTCTTGGAGAGCCTGAGTACCGAAAGCTCAGGATGGCCTTCCAGGCGAAGGGCATAGTAGAGCACCGGCAGTTGCTCGGTGGTGCTGGGTCGCTCGCTGATGCCCCTGCCGCTGAGCAAAGCGCTCTGGATCTCCTCGCGGTAGAGGTGGTTGTTCAGATCCGCTATGGGGTAGTCCGAGTCATAACGGACCACACCCTCAGCATTGATGAGGGTGATTCTCGTTCCCGTTGCCTGTGCGTAGGAGGAAAATACGGGTTCGGTCCACGCTTGGCTGTTCTCGTGCAGGAGCGTGGAGAGATAGGCCGAATGGTTTGCAAGTTCGGCATACGTGCTCTCCCGCAAGGTGGTGGAGAACGAGCGGTTTGCAATCCACATGCTGCCCAACAGGGAGAGCAGGAGGATGAGCAGGGTGGCCAGGGTAAGGCGGGAACGTATGCTTCTGAAGTTCATAGCATCACTGTAGCAAGGTTGGAAACAGAAAGACAAGAAATTCACCCGCTTTTCATGGTTTTCTCACATATTTGCAACGGCTTTCTTCTTTCCCTGTTTCATGCTATGGTCAAGGGATAATCGCAATACGAGGTAGTATATGTATTTGAATGTGCAGGAGAAGGATCCTGCCTTTCTCTTTGAGACACCCTTGCTCCACCAGAGTTTCTTCTGGTCACAGGTTAAGCAAACCCAGGGGTATGAGACCAAGGCATTTGACATGAAGACCAGGATCAGCGACCTGAAGCGGGAGACTGGATCAGCATTCCTGCTTGATGATTTGTTGGTTCAGCTGATTCCTGTCAATCGTCACCAGACCATCGGCTATGTACCCTATGGTCCCGTCCTCAGTCCGCTGGAGGACCGAATGGGGATCTTCCTTGAAGAGCTGTCCATGAACCTTCGCGAACGGCTTCCCGACCACTGCATCCTGCTTCGTTACGATCTGCCGTGGAAGAATGTCTGGGAGGAGGATGACCTGAGTCTCGAACTGCAGAACCTGCGACTCAATTGGGGGACCAGCACCAAGGCGCTCAGGCGTTCTGTTTCCAATCAGCTGCCCAGCGACACCATGCTCATCGACCTCACTCCCACCGAAGAAGAGATTCTTGCACGCATGCATCCCAAGACGCGCTACAATATCCGGCTTGCCCTCCGCAAGGGGGTGCAGGTGCGCCAAGTCGGCCATGACCATCTTCTGACCTTTTACGAACTGTACAAGGAGACGTGTGAGCGCAACCATATCCAGTTGCACAAGCTCTCCTTCTTTGAGGCGCTGTACGGGCCGGAGGATGAGAGTGCCTCTGCAACCCTGCTGATGGCCTTTCTGGACCAGACTCCTCTCAGTGCAATGTTTCTCAGCCGCAGTGCCCACCGTGCCACCTATCTCTATGGGGCTTCGTCCTCCTCACTGCGCAACAGCATGAGCACCTATGCCCTGCAATGGAGTGCCATCCAGCTGGCAAAGAGCTGGAATTGCAGCGAGTATGACTTGTTCGGGGTCTCCCCCACATCGTCGAAGGACCATCCGATGAGCGGGCTCCACTCCTTCAAGAAAGGTTTTGGCGGCAATCTGCTCCACCGCATGGGATGCTGGGACTATGCCTTCAAACAGGAAGAGGCCGACCTGCTCTTTGCCCATGAGATGGTGGAAGAAGGGTATCACCTGCGCTGAAACAGCACCTCAACCTCTCCTCCGCAGATCATGCCGAGCGCCCCGGCTTTCTCGGCATTGAGTGAGAACTTCTGGATGTGGTCCTCCAGCTGGGTGTTTCCCGCCATGTGGTGGAGTGCACGTATGACTTGTGCCTCAATGACTCCGCCGCCCACGGTTCCTGCAAGCGAGCCATCAGCGAAGCGGACCAGCTGGAAACCGATCTCGCACGGAGCCGAGCCTCTCTTTGCCACTATTCTGGCAAGGATATGGCTTTCTCCTGTTGCCTGGCGAAGCAGGATCTGTTGGTCCAGGCGGACACTGCTCTTGCTGAGGCGGTAATGCGCTATAATCTGGCCGAGGATTGCAAGGGCTATTTCGCTTGCGGTGACCGCATTGATGTCCAAGCCTATCGGGGCGTGTACACCAGACAGCTGCTCTTGGGAGAATCCATCCCGGGTGAGATTGGAAAAGGTCTTCGCTATCTTGGCTCTGCTGCCGATCATGCCGATGTAGGAGTGGGGGAGGGCAAGGGTACCGCGCAGGCAGAGCTCATCGTAGGCGTGGCCACGGGTGGTGATGATGAAGTAGGGGCGTATCCAGGGGTGTTCGGCAGCGAGCACCTCTTCATACGCGGCGCATATGCAGTGAGCCTCGGGAAAGCGTTCCGTGTTGCAGTACTCCTGCCTGTCATCGATGATGGTGATCGAGTGTCCCAGCCTGACTCCCATATGATACAACTCAAGGCCAATGTGCCCCCCACCGAAGATGACCAGCTGCACTTCGCAACCCAAGGTCTCTTCCAGCACCTGCCCGTCGGAAAAGGGAAGGGCAGATGCATCGGTGGCCGCAAGCAATTGCCCGCTTGCAAAGATGGCTTCCTTTCCTGCATCGGGAGCACTGAGTGTGGTGCGACGCAGTACATCTGTGCGCTTCAGTGTTTCAAGCAGTGTCTGATAATACGCTTTTTGGTTCATGGTTCAATCCTTATGTACGGGAAAGCACTGTCTGCAGTGCGTTGATGGTCTCATCAATCTCATCCTCGGTTGTTGCATACCCGGGTGAGAATCTGACGGTTCCTGTGTGCAGGGTGTGCATCGTGCTATGGGCAAGCGGGGCACAGTGCAACCCCACCCGTGTCTCGATGCCCCACTCCTGGCTGAGTGCAAAGGCAATGTGTGCATTGTCGGCATTCGGCACGTCGATGCTGATGGTGGCGGTACGATCCTCGATGTGGTTGGAGCCGATGACACGCACACGCTTCTCCTGCAGAAGGTACTGCAGCAACCGGTCGGTCATTCTCTTGGCCTGCTCTCCTTGGTCAAATTCCAGGGCTTTGCCAAGGCCCAGGATGCCGACGATATTCTGGGTTCCTGCCTCCAGACGATCGGGAAAGGTAGGGCTCATCGTCAGTTGGTCGCTGAAGCTGCCGGTTCCTCCTCCGATCATGGGCCTGATGCGCTCTGCCACCAGCTCACTGAGCACCAGACCTCCCGTACCGGTAGGTCCGAGCAGGCCCTTGTGGCCGGTGAAGGCAATGGCGTCGATGCACTCCTTTTCCAGCTTGCACTCCACGGTGGGGGATCCCTGGGCGGTATCAACACAGACCAGAAGTCCGTACTGGTGGGCAAGTCTGCCCAGCTCGGCTACGTTCTGAATGGTGCCGGTGACATTCGACGCGCTGGTAATGATGAGGGCTTTCGTCTTTTTGGTGACAAGGGAGGGCAACAGCTCGGCGCGCACCCTTCCGATCTCATTACAGGGAATGGCTGTGTAGGCGATGCCATGCACTACGAGGGCCCGCACCACGGCATTGTGCTCCATCCCGCTGATCAGTACGTGGTCGCCGGGATCGAGCATGCCGGTGATGAATACGTTCAGTGCGTGCGTGACGTTCAGGCTGAATGTCACCAGGCGGGCATCACTGGCTCCGAAGAGATCTGCAAGCTGCTTTCTGACACCCTGCACCTGCTCCATAACCGCATAGCCGCTTTCATAGCTTCCTCTTCCCAGGTTGGCCCCGTTGCCCAAAAGATAGGTTGCCATCGCCTGGGCAACTCCCGGGGCTTTGGGATAGGAGGTGGCGGCATTATCAAGATAGATGCGTTGTTGCATGGCAGCATTCTACCGCAGCAGTGTGCAAAAATCCATTGTTTTATAAAAAAAGCAATGGAATGCATCAGCAGTTGTGCAGAAACCCGTCCAACACTTCCAGAACAGAGCCGGCAATGGCCATCGCTTTCTCGCTGATGGTCGTATGGTCGGCCAGCTCAGAGCGGGGATCAATATCGGCAATCTTGAACTTCGGGGGAACCGAAAGCCCGTTGTGCAGCAAGCCCCGCAGTTTTCCGTCAATGGTGGCAATGACATCTTCCTCACCAACCTTGGCGATGACCTGCCCCTTGGTCACCAGATCGCCGATGGCACAGGTGGAGAAGAAGACGCCGCTGGTGGTGCTGTGGAGCACCCGTTCCTCGCCAAACCCCTCGATGATTCCGGGAATGCCCGAATTGGGGAGGGCGGAACCCTTGCGGATGATCCTGCCCAGGCTATGCCCCCGTTTGGTCTCAATGACAGCGTCACAATCCACTCCCGCATCAAACCCAGGCCCGAGGGCGATGACGAGGGGGGCATCGGTAATCCTGGTGCCCAGATTTCGTTTTGCAATGATGGCATCGACGATGCAGATGGGGTTGATCTCTCCAAGCGTAGCCCCCGAAGGGTCGCAGAGGATGGGGACAAACCCATCTTCCAAGGCGGAAAAAGCCTGTTTGACCGACTCAACTCGTTTTGCAGTCACCCCTTCCACCGTAATTTCGCCGCTGAACATTGCCTCGGCAAAGCTGACGGTCCTTCTGATCACCGAGGGTTTGTCGATTTCCAGCACGATGACCCGATAGCCGGCCCGATGGAGTCTGATGATGACACCGGTAGCCAGATCTCCGCCCCCGCGCACCACTACCAGACGGGAGGCCTGGTTGCGAAGCGAGTTGCCGCTGCGCTTGTTGAAGACCTTCATCACCTCACTGAGTACCGAGATGGCTATCTCCTGGGGCGTCTCGCTGCCAAGATCCAGCCCGATAGGGCAGAACAGCGTCTCCCGGGTTTCTGGGGGGAGGTTGAGCTTCTCATGGAGTATTTTCGCCTTGTGCCGCGAACCAAGGACACCCAGATAGGCAATAGTGCGGGCAAGCAGGTCATGGGCGGCTTCCTGGTCGAACGCGTGACTGGCAATGATGCAGGCGGTATGGCAGTTGGTACTGACCTGGCTGAACGCCTCCTTGAGTGTGGGTTGCACCACGATGGTCCGGGCATGGGGGAAGAGTTCCTTCGTGGCAAAGGCCTCACGGGTCTCCACCACCTGCACAGGAAGTCCTGCAAAATGGGCAAGCTGCGCGATGGCCTGGTTCACATGGCCACCTCCGACCAGGAGCAGGGAGTGATGATTGACCGGAAGGCTCAGATGGCAGGTCCAGGCCGGGGTGTCCAGGAACACGGGCTTCTTCTCTTCCAGAACCTTTTTTGCCGTTTCGAGGAAGCGTGGATGCACGTCCCCAATGGTAGCGCCTCCCTCACACAGCCCAAGGATTGCACTTTGCGGCTGCAACTGCAGACCAAGCACATGGTCGAGTTCGGCCTCCTCCCACTGGCGCAATCGGATGAAGGCGGTCCGTTCCTCCTCAAGGGTGCAGGAAAGCAGGTAGAGGTAGACGGTCCCTGCCGCTTGCACTCCTCCCTGGTCTATGGAGAAGGAGAGATGACGCTGTTTCTGCCCGCTTGCAAGCATGCCGAGTGCCTGACTGAGCGCGTAGGCTTCCAGTTCCCCTCCACCGATGGTACCGTGGAAGGTCCCATCGGTCTCGACGACCATACTGCCATTGTTGCGGCTGGCAGATCCTTCGGTCTTCAGGATGACCGTATAGATGAACGGTTTTTGTTCCCGACTCAGACGGGAAGCGGCTTCGATGACGGTATATTCCATGATTCAATCCTTAGGGTACAGGGTGTCTTTCTCAAGTGATCCAATGAGAAGTGTATGCGTGCATTGCAGTTTCTGCAAAGTTTTTCTCTGATTGTCCGATAGGGTGTCTGCCTGGTTGAGCAGTACGACGGCAGTGCCTTGCATCCCTTTGCAGATGCCCTGGCTGTGAGCAAGCAAGTACGCATAGGTATCGTAGGCAACAAGTTGGTTTTTCTGTGCCTCACAGCCGAAACACTCCTCATCAAGGGGTTTTCCCCAAGCCGCCAGGGATGCAACGGCGAGCGTGGCGGTTGCGAAAGAGGGGATGACGGGGTCTCGTTCGGTATGCAGTTTCAGGTTGCACCTACGGGCCCCATCGGCTTCCAGCAACACTGCGTCATACCGGCAAAGCAACTGCCCAAGGGTCTGCAGGTCAGGAGCAAGTGCCTTGTATTCCCCTTTCAGGGCAAAGAACACCCTCTCGCCTTGTTGGGGAGTATG
Source organism: uncultured Sphaerochaeta sp. (assembly GCF_963667405.1). Classification (NCBI taxonomy): domain Bacteria; kingdom Pseudomonadati; phylum Spirochaetota; class Spirochaetia; order Spirochaetales; family Sphaerochaetaceae; genus Sphaerochaeta; species uncultured Sphaerochaeta sp. Next base: position 1,072,092 of record NZ_OY763408.1, read on the forward strand.
GGAGAGGACCTCTTCATCCGTAAAAAAATAGTGGTCACACCCATAGGCGCGTTCACCGGGAAGCTGAAGCTTTGTGGTGGTGGAGACCAACACCTTCTTGCCTTCGCGTGCGTACACGTCGGCCAATGCAATCAGGGCGGTGGTTTTCCCTCCGCTTCCGGTAATGCAGATGCACGTCTCATGTAATCTGAATAAAGAGGTGAGCTGGCTTAGCAACGCTTGCATGCCGATACCATACCACCAGAAAACCTGTGGTGCAACAGGAGAGGATTTCTTCTGCAACTGGTCATACACGGTATTTCGTGTAAGGTAGGGGTATGCAACCAACCAACTACACCTATGCCGGGATCGATCAGAGTGGAAACCAGTATGTCGTCTGCCTGGTGGATGAGAACGGACGTAATCCCCACTACCACCAGGGTCGCAGTGATACAAAAAAGGGGCAGGCAAAGTGTCTGAGACTGGTGGATGAGGTAGTGAAAGTCATTGCCCCAAGCACACCCCTGGGCCTTTTCCTCCTCGCTCACCATTCGGAGGAGAAGATCATCCTCCGGGGGGAGGATGAGCACTATGCAGTGTGGGAGAAAGCCGGCATTGCCCGGGGAAAGAAGATGGCACGGTTTGCCTCCCTTGTGCTCATCTCCTCACTGCAGTTGCCGAAACCTCTCAATGACAAGGAACAGGAAGCGCTTCTGGCAATGCAAGGGGCACAGATGGAGGAACTCCTTCGCGTCGGTGATGCAAGCCGGAACGCGCTCATGGAGCTGGTTGCAGGGCAAGAGGACGAGCACCTGGTCCAGCAAGCCTTGCGCCTGGAAGTGAAAAGCAGGGATGACACCCTTTCAGGAGAAAACAAACAGGAAGAAACAATCGGTGTGGAGGATGATCAGTCGTTCTTTTCCCAGCTCTATCGGGAGCTGGAGAAGCTGAGATGATCTCAGCTCTCCTTGTAGGTGTAGCCGATGCCCCAGACCGTCTTGATGCGCTGTCCGTACTCCCCAAGTTTGCGGCGGATGGTGGCAACCTGCACATCGATGCTGCGGTCGGTTACCGGATAGTCGCTGCCTTTCACCTTGGTGATCATCTGGTTGCGGGTGAACACCTGCTCGGGGGTTGAAGCGAGCAGATAGAGCAGTGAAAACTCGGTGGCGGTGAGTTCCACCTCGTTGCCGTCAAGCAGGCACTGGTGTTTCTCCTTGTCCATCAGCAGCCCGGCATGATGTACGGTGCTGCTGGCATTCGTCTCGCTGAGACGGCGAAGGACGGCCCGGATCTTACTGTTCAGGACATTCATGCTGAAGGGTTTGGTAAGGTAGTCGTCACAGCCCAGTTCAAGGGCGGTGATGATGTCACTCTCGTCCCCTTTGGCCGAGACCACGATGATGGGGACACTGCTTTGCAGGGTATAGCGAATGGCCTTGATGGCGGACAGCCCATCCATGACCGGCATCATGATGTCAAGGATGACCAGATCGATGTCTTCCTGTTCCAGCATCGATACAGCTTCCTTGCCGTTCTCGGCCTCAAGGACCTTGTATCCGTTGCTGGCAAGTGCATAGCGTTCCAATTCTCGGATATCCACGTCATCTTCAACCACTAGTATGGTACTCATGACAAAACCGTAGTCCACAAGTTCCCCGCAAGGCAAGAGGGGAGCCGCATTTTCACACATTCCTCATAGATTTGTGCCGATAACGCAAACAGGACGCCCGGAGGCGTCCTGTCTGTGAATGGGCACTGCGTTAGTTCTTGCTGGCAAGAATGGTGGCAAGCTCAGGATTCTTTGCAAGATTCTTCTTCAGATCCCGCTCACGACCCTTGTTGACATAGTCCTTTTCCTCAAAGGTGTAGTGGAAGTTGGTATGGACATCGTAGGTGCCGTTCATCAGGGCGAAGGCATCCTCGGTCATCACCAGTTCCTCATCAGTGGGGATGACCAGGATCTTGACCTTTGAATCATCGGTGTTGATCTCAAACTCACCGTTGCGGCTGAAACAGACTTCGTTCTTGTGGAGGTCCAGGTGGGCGCCGATGACCTCGAGTCCCTGGCAAGCACCCTTGCGGACGTGGCGGGCCATTTCGCCGACACCTGCGGTGAAGACGATGGCGTCAACCTTTCCCTCAAGCAAGGTGGCATAGCCTCCGATGTACTTTGCAATTCTCCTGCACTCCATATCAATGGCGAGCTGGGCCTTCTTGTCACCCTCTTGGCTTGCCTTGAGTACGTCGCGGCGGTCGCTCTTGCCGCACAGACCGATCAAGCCGCTCTTCTTGTTCAGGGCAGTGTCCATCTCTTTGGCGCTCATGCCGGTATTTTCCATCATGTAGGGAATGATGGCAGGGTCGATGTCGCCTGATCTTGATCCCATGACCAAGCCCTCAAGCGGGGTGAGTCCCATGGAGGTGTCGACGCATACGCCGTTTTTCACGGCACAGACGGAAGCTCCGTTGCCGATGTGGCAGATGATGACGTTGGTATCCTTGTTCTCTTTGCCGAGCAACACCGCAGCGCGCTTTGCACAGTAGAGGTGACTGGTTCCGTGGAAGCCGTATCTGCGTACGTTGTACTTGGTGTACCACTCATAGGGTACTGCATACATGAATGCTTCTTCGGGCATGGTCTGGTGCCAGGCGGTATCGAGAATGATGGCCTGCGGTACATCGGGCATAGCCTTGCGGGCTGCTTCGATGCCCATGATGTTGGCCGGCATGTGCAGCGGGCCGAGGGGAATGACCTTCTTCAGCTGTTCGATGACCTCATCGGTTACCAACTCGGATTTCTTGAAGACTTCGCCGCCATGGAGCACCCGGTGACCGACAGCCCCGATTTCCTTCAGGTCGGTGATCACGCCGTACTCTTCATCCAGCAACATCCTGATGATGAGCTCGATGGCTTCCTTGTGCGTGGGTGAGGAGAACTCTGCGTGGTACTCCTCTTTTCCGTTTGCTTTGTGCTCGATGGTGGAATATTCAAGGCCAATGCGCTCAACAACACCGACAGCGAGAATATCCTTGTTCTTCCAGTCATAGACTTGGTACTTGGCAGACGAACTGCCACAGTTCAAGGTCAAAATTACCATGCATGTCTCCTAATATTTCTCATTCGATATGATATGAATGTGTAGTTGGATGGTTCCAAGTCATTAAAGCACTATTGGCGGGAATAATCAACATGAAGCAAAACAGGAAGGGATAGTTCTTTTCCCATCATGAAGGTAGTGTTTCCGCTTCTGCTTTTGGCCTGTGTGTGCTCCTTGCCTGCCAAAGCATACTGGACACTGCAGACAACCCCATCCAGCAAAACATACCAAGTATCGATGCAGCAGGGAGAGCAGAATCTCTCCTTGGGCTTTGATGCCCGAAAGGCTGCTTTCAGCCTTGAGGTGAAACACCTGCGCTACCGCTCAGGACTTTGGAGCCTCACCAGCACAGCACGGCAACTTTCGGAGAGCTTCCCTTCGCTGGAAAGCCGTCTCTGGAATACGGTTTGCCTCTCCTACGGTGCAACCAGTCTGAGTTTTGTTGAGGCTGGACCTTCACAGCGAGGACTGGTGTTGGAATGGCCCCGGTTTTCCTTGGCAGCGCTGAATATGGGCAGCGAGGCTCTGACAACTCTATATGTTCCCTACCAGCGCATGATGCTGGGAAACACGTTCATCGTTTCTCTGCATGAACGGCACAGCTTGGCATCACTTGTCCTGGAGCCCTCTTTCTCTCCTTCGATGGGGCTGCATCTCAGCTCTTCCGTCTCGGTTCGGTTCGGTCCGTTTTCCTATCACACCGCGTATAGGACCAATCGGTGGGAACGGATCAGTTCGCTTGGGGTGGAAAGCAATCTGCATGCTGTTCGCATCATGAGCGTTGCTTCCACCGCCTTGGGATACCCTCCGTTATTCGGGGGTGAGACGCAAGAGCTTGAGCATGCCTACGCTTCCCGTCTTGGGTTTGATCTGTGGGGTTGCGAGTGGTTGCTCGGTTGGCAGCAGAACCTGCAGGGCAGCGACCGGGCGGAGCGACAGGTGCTGGTCAGCCTGGCACGCTCAGGAGTCTCCCTGGAGTTGGGGTATCGGATGGGTGAGGGAGTGAGCCTGCGCCTGCAAAGCGGAGCCTCCTCTGTACAGTGGTCCCCTGAAGGCTTCTCGTATCATCTGGAGCTGAAGCAGGGAGCTGTGGAATTCCAGGTGCGCTCAGATCCGACCCAGGTGCGCATTCTCTACCGCTTCACCACCGGCCGAGATACTGGATTTCCTCAACCAAGGTGATCTGGAACTGTTGCTGTACGGCGCTCCTGATGTGTTCGATCAGCTCTTTTACATCAGTGCTGGTTGCCCTTCCGTTTGAGTTGATGATCATATTCGCGTGGCGGTGCGATATCTGGGCTCCTCCGATGGAGTATCCCTTCAGGTTGCATTGTTCGATCAGGGCACCGGCTTTCAGGCCTTCGGGATTGACGAAGATGCTTCCGATGCTTGGGTTGTCATATTGGCCGTTTGTCTTGCGTCTGTGCTTGACTTCATCCTTCTTTTTCCGCGCCTCACTGGTTTGGGTTGAAGGGAAAAGCCGGAATCCAGCTTCATAGAGGATGATGTCACGCCTCTCGGAGAACGGGGAGTTGCGGTAGGAGAACTCATCCAGGTGAACTTGCCTGCGATGGAGTTTGCCGTCAAAGGTCATGTAGTCCACATAGTAGAGCAGGTCGGAGATGCTGGTTCCGTGAGCGCTGCTGTTGCCGTAAATGGCCCCCCCAACGGTTCCGGGCAGTCCTCCAAGCAGTTCAAGGCCGGTAAGGCCATCCTCGATGGCAAGGTCGATGGCCCGGTCCAGCAAGAGGCCGCAACGGACGCAGAACATCTCGCCTTGGACATGACGCCGCTTGAGGTGACTGGTGATGATGGTGAGCCCTTCGATGCCGTCGTCGCTGATCAGACTGTTGGTGCCCCCACCGAGGACGGTGATGGGAAGATCGTGTTCGTGGGCAAAGCACAAAAGTTCACGCAGTTCCTCGAAATCGGAGGGATAGGCGGTCAAATCGGCAACTCCACCGGTATGGATGCTTGAATACTGGGCAAGCGGAACCTGCCTCAGGATCAGTTGGTCAAGGTTGATTTTTTCACCGCTATTGCGTACATTGGTAGGCATGGAGACATCTTACCCCCTTTTTCTGGGGTGGGCAACCTAAAGGAGCTCTCAATGCCTGTCCTTCTCTATAACACCATGAAACGTTGTGTCGAGGAGTTTGTACCGCTGGATGACCAGCAGGTCGGTCTCTACTCCTGTGGCCCAACGGTCTACAACTATGCACATATCGGCAATCTCAGAACCTTCTTGTTTGAGGATTTGTTGAAGCGGGTGCTTCAGCTCAGCGGCTTTACCGTCAACCATGTCATGAACATCACCGATGTCGGCCACCTTACCGGTGACGGCGACGACGGGGAAGACAAGCTCGAGCGTATGGCCCATAAGACAAATCGTACTGTCTGGGAGATTGCCTCCTACTATACCGATGCTTTTTTCCATGATTACGATGCGCTGAACATGATCCGCCCAACGACGGTTTGCAAGGCAACCGACCACATCCAGCAGATGATCGACCTGATCAAGCGGTTGGAAGAGGGTGGGCATACCTACATCAGCGGAGGGAATGTGTACTTCAGCATCGATTCCATCCCCGACTACGGCAAGCTTGCCCGTCTGGATCTTGAGTCACTGCGCACTGCCGTGCGTGATGATGTCGAGGCTGACGACAACAAGCGCAACAGCAAGGATTTTGTGCTCTGGTTCACCAACAGCAAGCATGGCGAACAGGCCATGATGTGGCCTTCCCCGTGGGGCAGAGGGTTCCCGGGCTGGCATATTGAGTGCTCGGCGATGAGCATGCACTACCTTGGCGAATCGTTCGACATCCACTGCGGTGGTATCGATGCCATTCCCGTTCACCACACAAACGAGATTGCCCAGAGTGAGGCAGCTACCGGAAAACCCTGGGTCAAGTATTGGCTGCATGGGGAGTTCCTGCTTGATGAGACGGGCAAGATGAGCAAGAGCAAGGGAGAGTTTCTTACCCTCAGCCTGCTCCAGAGCAAAGGCTTCGATCCTATGGATTACCGGTATTTCTGCCTGGGGGGCCACTATCGCAGTCAGCTGAAGTTCAACTTCGACTCGCTTGCCACCGCCCGTACAGCACGCAGCAATGTCCATGATCGTGTCCAGAATCTTCTCAAGGAAGGGGCGAGACAGGTCCCGCTTGCCTCCCCGAAGGCTCTTGCCCATCAACAGGCCTTCATGGAACACATCCAGAATGACCTCAACACACCTCGGGCCCTTGCAGACTTGTGGGGCGTGCTCAAGGATGATACGCTCGGCTATGACGAAAAGTATTCGCTTGTTCTTCTGTTCGATCAGGCGTTCGGCCTGAGGCTGTCCGAGATTACGGTCCCTGAGAAAGAGACTTTCCCTCCTGAGGCCGAGGACTTGCTTCTGAAGCGAGTGCAGGCTAAAAAGGAGAAGAATTGGGCACTGGCAGACTCTTTGCGTTCGGAATTGGATGCAATGGGGTACCTGGTCAAAGACACACCCTCGGGAAGCTCTTTGGAAAAAAAGATGTAACTTGGTTACTGGTGAGTTGTTAACGTTATGGAAATACAGAGCAACGATGAGCGAGCGTTCAAGCAAGTATACGAGGAAGTATTCCCGATACTGATGCGCGTGGTGTACCACGTCACCAATAATCAGGATCTTGCCGAGGAGATTTGTCAGGAGGCTTTCATCCGGTTTTTTGACAAGGGGATGGAGTTTGCCACCCTGGATGATGCCAAGTACTGGCTGATTCGGGTGTCGAAAAATCTGGCCATCAACCAAGTGAAGCGGAAGGCCCGGGAGCAGGGCATGGTGGAGAAACTGAAAAAAATGCCTGCCAACCACTCCAACACTTCCGATGGATCGCAGGTACTGATGGAGAAAGAGACCCGCAAACTCGTTCAGGAGGCGATTGACCAGCTTCCCGAGAAGTTCCGTTTGGTCATCGTGATGAAAGAGTACACGGACATGGATTACAAACAGATTGCCCAGGTGCTGCATATTTCCGAGAGTAACGTTAAGGTACGAGTCTATCGGGCACGAAAAATGCTCGAGTCGATTCTCAGCCAGGAGTAGCGCATGTGTGTTGATGATGAACTGTTGAATACCTATCTGGATGGTGAGCTGCAAGAACCCTGGAGGACGCAAGTCCAAGAACACCTGGGGTACTGCAATGCGTGCCGCCAGAGACTGGAACAGTTGCGGGCTCTCCATCAGAAGGTGGTGGATGCAGCGCTCAGTGACAGCGAAATCAAAGCGCGTCAGGAGCGGGTGTTCGCGTACTTCGAGAAGACACGCTTTCCTTCGACGAACAAGAAGATGCACATTTTTCGCAAAAAGATCCAGGTCAAGCTTGTTCCCGCACTGATCACCAGTGCTGCAGCTTTTGTGGTTGTTTTCATCGGTGCGTTTGTTCTTTTTGGAACCAACCCCCAGCAGGGACAGGAAATCCTTCCTGGGGTTGCTTCCCCCATCGATAGTGCTCACATTCGGCAGGTGACCGAAGTCCAGAAACCTTCCCTTGATATGTTCAGCCTTGAGCAGATTGTCCAGCATCTCGACGCAATGGGGTATGCCGTGAAGCTGGAAGTGAAGGCGGTGACTCCTCTCGAATAAGGTTTTTCCTCTCGCTCTCATGTGTGAAGGCTCTACATTGACTTGTAGAGCCTTTCCTATTTTGCTACTATGGGTAGACTCTTTTTCCCGTTAGGAGGCAATGATATGAAGGCTGTCGAATTGACAAAGGCCTATGATCCCAAGGAGTTTGAGGATCGCATCTACCAAGCATGGTTGGACAAAGGTCTGTTTCGGCCGAAGGATGGCAAGGATACTCCGTTTACCGTCGTAATGCCTCCTCCGAATGTCACCGGCATCCTTCACATGGGACATGCCCTGAACAACTCGCTTCAGGATGTCCTTACCCGCTACTACCGCATGACCGGTCGCCCAACCCTTTGGGTTCCGGGTACCGACCACGCCGGCATTGCCACCCAGAATGTGGTGGAACGGCAGATTGCCAAGGAAGGGCTTCGTCGCCAGGACCTTGGCCGCGATCGCTTCCTGGAGCGGACCTGGCAGGTGAAAGAGAAGCATCACTCCATCATCAAGCAGCAGCTGCAGAAGATCGGCTGTTCCTGCGACTGGGAGCACGAGCGCTTCACCATGGACGAGGGCCTGAGTCAGGCTGTGCGCGAAAGCTTCGTGACCTTGTACGAACGCGGGCTCATCTACAAGGGTGAGTATCTGGTAAACTACTGTCCGAAGTGTGGCACGGCCTTGGCCGATGATGAGGTTGAGTACCAGGAGTTGGGCGGCTTCCTCTATGAGGTGCGCTATCCCTACAGTGATGGCAGCGGGTTCATCACCGTTGCTACCACCCGTCCCGAGACCATGTTCGGAGACGTGGCGGTTGCCGTCAATCCTGAGGATGAGCGCTATACCCACCTGGTGGGAAAGCTGCTTGACCTTCCGCTCACCGACCGCAAGATTCCCATCATTGCAGACAGCTTTGTCGACAAGAGCTTCGGTACGGGCATGGTGAAGATCACTCCCGCCCATGACCCCAATGACTGGCAGTGCGGCATGCGCCACAACCTGGAAAAGCTCAATGTGCTGAATCCCGATGGGACCCTCAATGAGAACTGTCCCGAGAAGTACCGCAACATCGGGGCAATAGAGGCGAGACCCTTGGTGGTTGCCGACCTGAAGGAAGGTGGCTACCTCATCAAGGAGACGGTGCACAACCATGATGTCGGTCACTGCTACCGCTGTCATACCGTCATTGAACCCTATCTCTCCAACCAATGGTTTGTCCGTATGCAAGGCATGGCGGACAAAGCCCTTGATGCATGGAAGAAAGGAGAGGTTGTGTTCTATCCCAAGCGTTGGGAGAACACCTACACCCACTGGTTGGAGAACATCCACGACTGGTGCATCAGCCGCCAGCTCTGGTGGGGACACCGCATTCCCGTCTGGGAGTGTCAGGATTGCCATCAGATCATCGTTGAGCGACAAGATCCCACCACCTGTCCTTCGTGCAAGGGCACCAACCTCGTGCAGGAGACGGATGTGCTGGACACCTGGTTCAGTTCCTGGCTCTGGCCCTTCAGCACTCTCGGCTGGCCCGAGAAAACTGCAGATCTTGCACGCTTTTTCCCCACCAGCACCCTGGTCACCGGCTATGACATCATCTTCTTCTGGGTATCGCGCATGATTATGGCGAGCCTGGAGTTCATGGGAGAGGTTCCGTTCAGGGACATCTACATCACCGGCTTGGTCAGGGACAAGCAGGGCAGGAAGATGAGCAAGAGCCTGGGCAACGGCATCGACCCCTTGGAGGTTGTGCAGAGCTATGGAGCCGATGCGATGAAGTTCACCCTCTGCTACATGGCTACCCAGGGTCAGGACATTCTCATCGATATGGACAGCTTCAAGCTGGGTTCCCGTTTTGCCAACAAGGTCTGGAACGCAGCACGTTTCTTGCTGATGAACCTTGAGGGGGTGGAACTTGGGGATGTGGAAACGCTTGAACGCACCACCATGGACAAGTGGATGTATCATCAGCTCAATGAGGCTGCCCTGAAAATGCAGGTGGCAATGGAGAACTACAAGTTCAACGATGGGGCACAGGCCATCTACGACTTCTTCTGGAATGATTTCTGTGACTGGTATGTGGAAAGTGCCAAACGGGGACTGTATAGCGAGAAAGAGGGGGAGAAGTCGCGCCAGGTTACCCTGCTGCTCGATCTGCTTGCCCAATCGATGCGCCTGATGCACCCTTTTGTCTCCTTCATCAGCGAAGAGATCTACCAGAAGCTTCCCAATGTGCATGACCTTCTGATCGAAAGCACGTACCCGACCTTCAGCGAGAAGAATCAGGCGACAGAAGATGCTGCCTTGGTTGAACGGATGCAGGAAGCGGTAACCAGCCTGCGCGCTGTGCGTTCGGACTTGGGCATCGGAGCCGAGAAGAAGATCCGTGTGGTCATCAAGGTTGATGATTCATTCTTTGCAACCGCTTTCTTTACCCAGCAGAAGGAGCTTATGGCTTCGTTTGTGGGGGCTTCCTCGCTTGAGGTTGATGCAGCGGGTTCCATCGATGTGAGCACTGCATTTCCTGTTGCCGGTACCGGGTACGAGATGTTTGTCTTCGTCCGTGAGGCCATCGATGTCCAGAAGGAAGTTGATAAGCTTGCTGCTGACATCGAGAAGAGCAGAAAGAGCCTGGAAGGTGTGCTTGCCAAGCTTTCCAACGAGAAGTTCCTTGCCAATGCCAAGGCTGAGGCGATCGAGAAGGAACAGGGCAAGAAAGCGGAGTTCGAGGAGAAGATCGAGAAGGGGGAGAAACACCTCTCGCTACTCAAGACGTTCCTGTAGGAAAAGTGCCCATTACACAACACAGCGCCCGGGAAACCGGGCGCTGTGTCTATAATGAGGGCAACTACCATCCCCTCAGCAAGCAGTAGCTTGGTTGCTGTGATGGTGAGGTGGGGTAGAGTGCAAGAAAAGGGCGTCCCTTGCAGGACGCCAGAAATGAGGGGGGGAAGGTTATTCGCCTTTCTCGTCCTGAATCTCTTTTCTGCGTTCCTTACAAAGTTTGGCAATTTCAGCGAGTGCCTTGCGGGCTCTGGCTGCTGATACTTTTACACCTTTCTCAGTGAACTTCTGGTTCTCAGCAAGATAGGTTTCATACTGCATGACAATCTGCTCGTGAATAGTCATTGAATCCTCCATGTATCTAGGTTAGCCTATTTTACCACGCTTTTACTCATGCGCAAGGGAAAAACCTGCAAATAACGCGTTAAAATAGGGATTTTTACGGTAAAACCCGTCCTTTCCAGATAAAACCGCGACCGGTGGAGCGTAAGTATGCCCCATGCAGGTACATCAGCACTACCAAGAAGATGGTAACATGACCAAGCATAGCCACAGGAGTGCTGAATGCAAAACGCTTTGCGGCCCAAGCCCAGGAAGCCCAAAGCGTGAGGGATCCCAAGAACAACCAGAGTGCCGGAAGCAGGTGTGCAGTGTTTGAAAATGAGAGGATGGCAAGGCCCAAGGTCAGCAGTGGAGCAACTGCAAGAGCCAACAATACGATGACGATGAGCAGAATCATCAGAAAGCCGATGAGCCCCCGCTTCACGACACCGTTGATGGAACGCTCCAAACCGCTGAAGGCTCCTTTGAAGGTTGGAAACATCTCGCACTCGACCACATCCGTCATGGGAGCGAACATCTGCTTGAACCCTTTGCGGGCAAAAGCTCGGGCAAGTGTTACATCATCACAGATTTCCGTACGCAGGGACGAAAATCCTCCGATTGCATCCAGTGCCTCTTTTTTGAGCAGTATGTACTGGCCGATGGCCATGGAGAAGAGCGGCAACTGCAGGCGCTCCTGCAAGGCGAAGGGAACGAAGAGGGTGGGGTTGAACAGCATCGCACTCACCAGCAGTCCGATGCCCAGGCTCTTGGTCTGTTGCTTCGGATATCCGCTGAGCAAGGCAGCGTTCCTCTGGCTGAGCAGGGACATGCCATAGGCAATGGAGTCCTGCTTGTGCACCGTGTCTGCATCGGTGAAAAAGAGGTAGGTGCCGTTGCTCTGCCTAAACAGTTGCTCCATAGCCCAGAGCTTTCCTCTCCATCCTTCCTGCAAGGCACGGCCGGTGATCAGATGGAGGCGACTGTCCTCGGTTTCCAGCTTGCGTACGATGGCGGCAGTATTGTCCTCTGAGTTGTCATCGAGCACAAGGATCTCCAGATGTGCATAGCTTTGGGCCATGAGTGAGCGAAGGCATGCCTCAATGGTTGCTTCCTCATTGCGTGCAGGTACTGCTATGGTGACAAGCTCTTTGCTGGTGTGGTTTTCCCAGTGTTTGGAGAGGGAACGAAAGTAGAGCAGATTCGATGTGGTGAGCACCAGTGAGTAGATCCCAATGAAGGCGATGATAGAGGAGAGGATGAGCATCATAGCTTCTCCTCCACTTCAGAGAGGTACCCATCGATTGCCGGGTCGAAGGAGTACAGCGCCTTTGCTGCAAGAAAGTACTGCTTGGCTGTCTCCCACTCCTTGCGTTTCATGGTCACCACTCCTATTCCGCTGTATATGCTTGCCCTGTCCCATGTGGATAGCTGTGACCCCGCTTCCTCCAGGAGAAGCAGGTACAACGAGAGAGCCTTGTCCACATCACCTCCTGCAAATGCGGGGGCATACACGAGACTGTTTGCCTTGGCCAGGACTGCTGCTATCTGATCGGGAAAGGCTTTGTATGCCTCTTTGATGGCTGCGCTGCTGCGGATTCCCTTGGAGAGATTGCGGGGATTGACCAGGTAGTGGATACCATCGATTTCACCGGAGAGCATCACGTGATAAAACCCATCCTCATCCAGGTTGGAGAGTTCTCTCTCAGCTTCCGCCAGAAGAGACAGGGCTTGTTCCTTGTTTGCATCCTTCTGTTCGGCATACAGGCGTGCAAGGATGACAGAGCTGCGGATGAACAGGACCGATGCCTGCTCATCCGAAAGGTCGAGGGAAGTGAAGCGCTCCTGCATCGCTTTTGCTTTCCTTGCATCCCCGTCATGCTTCGCTGCATCCAAAAATGCCTGATAGGAGGGAAGGGTGGAAAGGAAGGCAAAGTCGTCTGCAAAATCCTTCGCCCACAGAGCGGGCGTGAAAAGGAGGAGCAGTCCGAGCAGCACTACCGTTTTTCGCATAGCCTATTTAACCATAGTTTCACGACGGATGATACTGCCTGGTTTCAGATGTTTGTCGGTCTTCAGGTATTGGATCTTGCCGTGGTCCGCCTGAGCGATGACCTGCATCTGTGCATCAAGGAGGGTAAAGCTGTCATCCTGGATGAACGGGGTATCGGGTTCGATGAACTGCAGCGTCATGCCGCTTCGGATCTGGTTCTTCAGGTCCAGGGCGTAGATGCCGCTCTCCACCTCTTCTCCGATGTAGCCGCAAAAGAGATACTGCCTCAGGTAGCCGAGCTCTGTGCTCTTGTCGATGCTGCTTCCCATGGTTGGGTCCACCGGCCCGTGCCCGAAGAAAAAACCTGTTGAGTACTCACGGTGGCTGATGTTGAAGAGGTCGCTGCGGTACGCTTTCCAGTCGAGGTGCTCATCGCTGAGGGAGTCGAGGGCCTTTCGGTAGGCACGGCTCACAACCGCAACATAGTAGGAGCTTTTCATCCTACCCTCAATCTTCAGCGAATCAATGCCTGCATCAACCAACTCCTTGAGGTGGTCTATCATGCACAGGTCTTTCGAACTGAGGATGGTGGTGTAGCCATCTTCCTCAGCAATGGGGTAGTAGACCCCTTTGCGCTGTTCTTCCTCAAGCGCAAGTTCACCACTAGCCAAAACGCGACTCAGCTCATCGGTAGCCGCAAGGCGATAGTTCCAACGGCAAGTATGACTGCAGTCACCCTGGTTTGCGCTCCTTCCCGCCAGATGGCTGGAGAGCAGGCAGCGCCCGCTGTAGGCCATGCACATGGCTCCATGGACAAAGACCTCGAGCTCGAGGTCGGGGTTGGCATCCTTGATGCGACGGATGTCGTCCAAGGGGGTCTCCCTGCCCAGGATTACCCGGGAGAAGCCCATCCTGTGGTACATGCGGGCACTGGATGAGTTGGTGCAACTGGCTTGGGTGGAGAGGTGCAGTTCCACCTCCGGTCCCAAGGCATCCTGAAGGATGGGAACAAGGCCGATGTCGCTGATGATGTAGGCATCAAACGGCCAGGTCCTGATGGTTTCCAGCTCTTGGGAGAGCGAAGCGAGCTTCTGCTCGTCAAAGAGCATGTTCAGCGTGCAGTAGAGGCGTTTGCCGCTCTGCATCTTGAGAAGACGGACCTGATCCAGGTCCGCCTCGGTAAAATTCCCTGCATTCGATCGAAGGGAGAAGTCGGAAAGCCCGAGATAGGCTGCGTCAGCACCATACGCAAATGCCAGACGCAGCTTCTCAAGATTTCCTGCCGGACTGAGCAGCTCAATGCTCACGAAGAGCCTCCCTGACCGCCTGGGCAACTGCAGCGCTGATGGCGGCAATCTCCTCTTTGCCATTCGGCGAAAGGGGAGCAAGTTTCTCCATCTGGGGCCTGTCAGCGTCCTCGGGGAATGCATAGGAGAGCACCTGCTCGATGGTCCCGACCAAATGGAACGTGATGCCTTCCTTGACCTTGTCATCGAGCTTGTCGAGATCGCGCTTGTTGTACTGAGGGATCAGGATCGTTTCGATCTTGTTCCTCCTTGCAGCAAGGACTTTCTCCTTCAGACCGCCGATCGGCATGACCTTTCCCTTGAGCGTAAGCTCTCCGGTCATCGCCATATTCTGAGCCATAACCTGGCCGGTTATCAGCGAATAGAGGGCAACGGTCATGGTGATGCCGGCAGACGGGCCGTCCTTCGGGGTCGCCCCTTCAGGGACGTGGAGGTGTACGGCGTTCTGTTCAAACCAGGAAGGTTCGATCTTGCGCTCCAGCGCATGGGCCTTGATCCAGGTATAGGCGATGCTCACCGATTCCTGCATGACCTCACCCAGCTGTCCGGTCAGTTTGACCTCGCCCTTGCCGGGGGTATTCTGTGCCTCGATGATCAGGGTGTCGCCACCCATGCTGGTCCAGGCAAGCCCGATGGCGGTTCCCGGCCTGTCGGCCTTCACGATCTCATCCTCGGCAAAGATGGGCTCCCCGAGATACTCGCTCAGCTTCTTCTCATCGATGACCACAGGCACGTCCGTCTGTGGGTTCTCCATCAGGAGCAAGGCAACCTTGCGGTTGATCTTGTGCAGCGACTTCTCGAAGTTTCTCACCCCGGCTTCCCTGGCGTACTCATCGGCGATCTTGCGAAGGATGGCTGCAGAGTATTTGATTTCGTTCTTGGCAAGGCCATGCTTCTCCATCGACTTGGGTACGAGGTACTTTTTGCCGATGGCAAGCTTCTCTTCGCTGGTGTAGCCGGAGAGCTGGATGATTTCCATACGGTCAAGCAAGGGGCGCGGGATGGTATCCAGCGTATTTGCCGTACAGATGAAGAGCACCTCGCTCACATCGAAGGGGATGTCCAGGTACGTGTCACGGAAGGTGGAGTTCTGCTCGGGGTCAAGCACCTCAAGCAGGGCACTGGCGGGGTCGCCTTGGTAGGAGACGCCCATCTTGTCGATCTCATCGATCAAAAAGACCGGGTTCTTCACCTTGGTGATTCTCAGCCCTTGGATGATCTTGCCGGGCATTGCCCCGATGTAGGTCCTTCTGTGGCCCTTGATCTCGCTTTCATCATTCATGCCGCCGACGGAGAAGCGGAAGTACTGCTTCTTCAGCGCCCTGGCGATGGAGATGCCCACGCTGGTCTTGCCGACACCCGGAGGGCCGACCAGACAGATGATCGAGCCTTTGGTGTCCTGCTTCTTCTTGCGCACGGCAAGGAACTCCAGGATACGGTCCTTCACATCCTTCATGCCATAGTGGTCACGCTCGAGAATCTTGCGTGCACTGTCAATGCTGAAGTTCTCAGCCTTGGGCTCCTTCCAGGGAAGATCGCTGATGATCTCAAGGTAGGTGCGGCTGATGGAGTACTCGGGGCTGGACGGATCCATGGCCTCAAGGCGGCTCATTTCGCGGTCGACCGTCTCCTGCGCTTCGGCAGTGAGCGGTAGATTCTTGAATTTGGCCTTGAGCCGGTTGATCAGCTCAACCTTGGGGTTGGTCGTCATACCCAGCTCCTGCTGGATGGATTTGAGTTCCTCCCGCAGGAAGTAGTCGCGTTGGTTCTTCTCGATCTTCTGGTTCACCCTGGCCTGGATCTTTGCCTGGACCTGGGCGATGTTCTGCTCGTTCTTGATGAAGACCAAGACCTTTTCGATCCGGCGGCGGACCACCAGCGTTTCCAGGATTGCCTGCTGTTGCTTGCGATCCACATTGAGGATGCTTGCAATGAAATCCGCAAGTTTTCCCGGGTGGTCGATGTTGACCATGTTCAGCCGCATCTCCTCACTGAAGAGCTGGTTGTTCTTGGTCAGCATTTTCATTTCGCTGAGCAGCAGACGGGTCCAGGCCCTGAGTTCCTCCTGCTCATCCTCGATGTCCTCAAGGTACTGCACCTCAGCCACCAGATAGGGGCCGGAGGGGTAGTACTGCTTGGTTTCAAACCGCTTGAGGGTGGAGATGAAGATGCTTATCCCCCCATCAGGGAGCTTGATCTTCTTGACTATCTTGGCAACCGTTCCCACGCTGTAAAGGTTCTGGGCGGAGTATTCCTCATTCTCTGTCTCATCCTTGACCAGAAGGAGACCGAGAAACCCGCCATGCTTGATGGCCTGGTTCACGATCTCGACATCCTGGTTGTCGGTGATCATCAGGGGAGTAAACAGTCCGGGGAACACAGGGTTCCCGGTGACTGGGAGAATAAACAGATTATTGGGAAGCAGTTGCTCGATCGGCATCAGTTCCTGTTCAGACATAGCGCCTCCAAATGACAAATTCGTTCGGACAAGCAGTGCGCTTGTCCGAACCAAAGGTAATCAATCTTTTTCCCAAAGGAAAGGGACTAGCGTTCCTTCTTCAGCCATTGTACCCCAAGATAACAGAAAGGGGTATCGATGAGGGCGAAGAGTACCTTGAAAAGCCAGTAGGGGATGATCAGGGAGAAGACATAGGCTGCCGTGAACGTTGGTGTCATGTGGTAGAAGGCTATGAACATGAAGATGACCGTATCAATGAACTGGCTGGTCATGGTGCTCAGGTTGTTGCGCAGCCACAGCATCCTGCCATTGCTGAGTTTCTTGAAGAGCAGGAAGATGTTCACATCCACGGTTTGGCTGACCGCAAAGCTGACCAGCGAAGCGAGGCTCATGCGCATGCTCATTCCGAAAATCTGCTGGTACTGCTCCTGCAACTGCCAGCTGGGATGTGGCGCAATCCTGATGAACAGTCCGGTGACGGCAAACAGGATGACCAGCATGATGATCGAGTACCTGACAAAGAGGGTGGCATGCTCATGCCCCTTCACTTCGCCGACGATATCGGTGACCAGAAAGAGTACCGGCATGAAGAAAATGCCTACCGATACGCGTACGCCGAACAGGCTGATGATCTTGCTGCCTACAGTGTTGACGACAATCATTCCGGTGATGTAGAGCGCAAAAAGAAAGAGCTCCTTTCTGTTCATTCCTGATGTCTGTGAATCCATGGTGTCCTCTCTGGCGCAGAGTGTAACCCAAAGAACTTCCATGGGTCAAATGGCTGGCAGAAAAACCGCAAAGGCAGAAGATAATGTGTTGCAATTTGTTGCAGTCATGCTATGATGGAGGTACAGAACCAAGCATCTGGTGTACAGAAGGAGCTCCTACTATGGATAGCAAGTTGATTGTCATAGCAATTGGGGGAAACTCGTTGATCGAGGACCCAAAGAACGTTTCGGTTACAGCCCAGTATGAGGCAGCACGCAAAACCGCGGCACATATCGCCAAGCTCGTAAAAGCTGGTCATCGCGTAGTGATTGCACACGGCAATGGACCGCAGGTGGGATTCATCCTGCTTCGGGCTGAATTCTCCCGTTCCATTCTTCACACGGTCCCGTTGGACAGCTGTGTGGCGGATACCCAGGGAGCAATCGGCTATCAGTTGCAGATGGCCTTGCACAATGAGTTTGCAAAAATCGGGCTCAAGCCCAATGTGGCTACCGTGGTGACCCAGGTGGAAGTCAGTGATGACGATCCCTCCTTCGGCAAACCCTCGAAGCCGATCGGTTCCTTCATGACCAAGGAAGATGCCGATTATCACACCGAACACGATGGATGGAATTGTGTTGAGGATGCTGGACGTGGCTACCGCAGGGTTGTCGCAAGTCCCAAGCCGAAGGCCATCGTTGAGATTGATACCATCAGGAGCTTGCTTGACAACAAGATCATCGTCATTGCAGGCGGCGGTGGTGGTATTCCTGTCGTGCGTGATGAGAAGGGAATGCTCAGCGGAAGGGAAGCTGTCATCGACAAGGATCTGGCTGCCGCCCTGATGGCTAAGCAGCTCAATGCTGATCTGTTTGTCATTTCCACCGCAGTGGAGAAGGTCTGCCTCAACTATGGCAAGCCGAACCAGAAGAGTCTGGACACCATCACCACTGCCGAGGCGGAGACGTACATTGCCGAAGGGCATTTTGCCCCCGGCTCCATGCTCCCCAAGGTACAGGCCATTGTTGATTTCGTGCGCTCCACCGGCAATATGGGCTTGATCACCGATCCAGCCAATATCTATGGCGCGCTCTATGAGGGCAAGGGAACCAAGATTGTCCTCTAGGAAACCCTACTTTCCCAACCGCCGCAGTGCTGTGATCAGCATTGCGGTGGTCATATCCCTTTTGGCCTTCGCTGTTTTGGCCATAGACCGAAACAATGTGAACCGGCTCAACCGGTACGAGCAGCAAGCCCTCCTGGCACAGGAGGATGTTCGTGCGCTCATTGAGGATCGGTTTCTGTATGCCGAGGCTTTGGTGAAGGTTCTCGACTCTGCCGAACAGGCGAAGTCCCTGATGGAAGCAATCAGGCTCTTTGACAAGGAGAGTTCGGTTGAAGAGCTCAGCCTTGCCTATCGCCGGCTGGACGGGGAGCTGGCCATCCTCCAGCCAAGCCTCTTCAGGAAAAGCGAATACCCTGTCTACCAATCCTACTTTGAACAGCTGTATGCCATCGAGCAGGAGCTGGTTGCTGCTGCTGCCTTGTATCATGAGAAGGCGGCCTACTACAACACCCAGAAACATGGGTTTCCCGCCCTTCTGGTCGCCCGACGGCTTGAGATGGAAGACCTAGGCCTTCTGACTCTTGGAACGGCGCTGAAAGGACGCCCCTGAGCAGTAGATGGGCAAGAGCAGGGCAATGGTTCTGAGATTGTCCTGCACGGTTGCTGCGGGAACTAACAGCTTCATTGCCACCAAGAGTGCCATCACCAGGACAGAGAAACCCAATGTGCGTGATTGATCCTTCTTGCGAAAGAGAAAGCCGAAGGCGGGGATTGCAAGCAGCGGGTGGACAAAGAGGATGTTCTCGTTGAAGTAAGTCATATCCATGTCTGAGAAGAGCATCATGAACAGCAGAAGGGTTCCCAGCACTGCCAGGGCAAGCAGCAGCAAGCCCAGCAGCAGTCGCATGGCTTTGGGCAACCATCGCTTGAGCAGAAGCAGGAGTGCTCCGCTCCCAAGGCCTGCAAGCGCATATGCCCACACATAAGAACCCTTTCCTTCCTGGACGGGAAATCTGACCGCTTGGTCATCCACTTCCTGCAAGACCTCTGTTGAGATTGCAAACCCCTCCTGCTGTTCCGCGGCAAAGTCCACCACGGCCTGGTGCAATTTCTCGGGGAGAAAGAGCTCCTCATAGCGGTTCATCGGTTTGTCGATGGTCTTTCCCTGCAAGAAATCGAGGACCCAGAAGACCAGGGGGCTGTGGATCATGTTGGGGAGGGTGACAGAACGCAGTGAGTCCTCTGCTGCCTGGGCCTCAGCCCACGCTTGGAACTCGCCTTCTGTGGCAGCGTTGATGATGTCCCGAATCCTGGTAGCACAGTTGTCATAGTAGAAGTGGTAGAGATAGGTGCTGTATTCGGTTTTGATATGCCGCTGCAGAAAGGAGATGAGCGCAAACTTTGCTTCGGGCGGGAAGTCGAGCTTCGCCAGTTTCACATCACGGTTCTCTTCCAGTGCCTCTTCGATGCGCCACCCTGCCTCACTGGCCACTACATAGTAGTACATCCTGCCTTGGGCAAAGTTCAGGTAGAAGTGCTTTTGGTTTGGGTCGAATATGCCCCAATCGTACATGATTCTGGTTCCCGATGGTTGGGTGACGATGAGTGCGCTGTGCCCGAACCAGGCATAGAGCGGGTCGCCGGGGCCGACGGTGAGCAGCTGCACTTCCGTTTTGTCCACCCAGGCTTGTTGATTCGGTGCAAGCGGCTTGGAAAAATCCACGGCGCCCAGTTCCTTGACGCTGTCAAAAGGTTGTTCGGTAACACGCGGGATTATGCTCAAGGCCCAGAGCGGGGCAATGAGAAGCAGCACCATCAGCATGAGTAGGGGACGTTTCATGAGCGATAGCTTATCACAGGCTGACCCAACTTCCAACCAGTTGATTTTTTGCGTTGTTCCTTCTACTCTTGCTCTTGGAGGATGCATGGAGCGGAACGTATCGTCTTTGGGCATTGTGCTTCACAGTCAGCGGTACGGTCAGCTGAACCGGAAGCTCACCTTGCTGAGCGTGGACTTTGGCATCATTGATGTCGTCAGCTATGGGGCGCGCAAATCGCTGAAGGCGGTGAAGGCCGAGGTGCTTACCGATGGCCAGTTCTTCCTCTACTACAATCCGGTGAAGAAGGAGTACACCCTCAAGGACCTGAAGGTGCTTGATGAGCATGAAGTGCTTCGCTCGGACCTGATGCAAACCTATCGTGCTCTCTTCTTTTGTGAGATGATGATGAAAACAAACGGAGGGGATAGCCAAAAGGCGTATGCGCTGTTGAGCAAGGCTCTGGATTTGCTTGCATCCCTGCCAGACCAGGCAAACCAGGTCCTGATCCAGTTTGTGCACCAGATGAGTGAATTGCTGGGCTTGCGTCCGGACTACCGCATCTGTCCTGTCTGTGAGCGGCCGTATGAAAAGGATGAGATCATCTCGTTCTCCTCTTCCCTAGGCTCACCCTGTTGCAAGGATTGTGCCTCTTTGGATTCTCCTCTGTTGCTTCTCCCCGGAATGAGGCGGTATCTTGTCCTTACTGCCGACCTTCGGTTTGAGGATGCGGTTCTTGTTCAGCTGAACCCTGCTGCAGGTGCCCGCATCAAATCCTATATGCTCAGGTATGCCCTGCTTCTGTGCGGCGGCTATCTGAAGACGCTCAGCGATGGGCTGTTGGTGAGCTCGTAGGATAGGTACGTGATTATTATTTATAAGGTTGTACATATATGCTTTGGAAAAAGTCTCCGGTTTCTTCGCAGGATATACGCCATCTGCACGAGCAGTATGGGGTGGATCTCCTGTGCTCTTCGATTCTCGCAAGAAGGGGTCTGACAAGCAGTGAGCAGGTGAAGTTCTTTTTGGAAAGTGAGCTGACCTACCTGCACAATCCCTTCCTCTTCGACGATATGGAAGAGGTGGTTGATCGCATCAACGATGCTGTTGCCGAAGGGGAGAAGATTTGTGTCTTCGGTGACCGTGACGTCGATGGGATAACCAGCACAGCACTCCTGGTTTCGGAATTGCGCAGCTTGGGGCTGGAAGTGAGTTACCAGTTGCCTGAAGGTGATGATCCCTATGGTATGACCATGGGGGGGGTCGAGAAGGCGCATGCAGATGGGGTCACCCTGATCCTTACCGTCGACTGCGGCATTTCCAATGTTGCGGAGATTGCCCATGCCCACGGCCTGGGGCTTGATACCATTGTCCTCGATCACCATATCAGTGGGGATGAGCTTCCCCCGGCCCTTGCGATCATCGATCCGAAGATGAGCGGCAGCGGCTATCCGTTCCAGCATCTTGCAGGTTGCGGGGTGGTGGCCAAGGTGATCTGGGCACTTCGGTTCAGTCACACTGATTTCTACCGGGAGGAGTGCATCCTCCTGCACGCACAACCGGGCAAGGATACGGTCATCATCCAAGCGATGCGCATCCAGAATCTGCTGGTCATCGACCGGGTGATCGAGGAGATCAATCCCGGCCTCATCAAGAGCAGCCAGAGCAAGGTGCTGCAGTTCCTCGATTGCGGTCTTCCCATCCTGGTGCTCGATGCCCCCAGCGAGCTGGCCCAGTTGCGCCATGCCTTCGGCAAGCAGGTGGACATCCATCTCATGGACATGCGGCCCCAGATGGAAGCGGTGATGCCGGTGATCAAGGGCAAGGGGCTCTTTGCCCTTTCCAACCTGAGTCGGGCGATCAAGTACTCCCCATTCGGCAAGGATGAGCTGCAGGTGCTCTTTACGCTCTTCAATGCCTACTGCATGAAGCGCTATCCCGCTCTTGATGCGGAGTATGAGTCAATCCTGGATCTGGTTGCCATAGGAACCGTTGCGGACCTGATGCCGATGGAGGACGAGAACCGCATTCTGGTCAAGCGGGGACTGAAGGTGCTCACCCTGGGTCAGCGGCAATCCTTGTTGCCTCTCTTCTCCATGCAGAACCTGATGGGCAAGCAGCTCTCCACCAGCGATATCTCCTGGCAGATCAGTCCGGTCATCAATGCCTCCGGGCGCATGGGAAAACCATCGGTTGCCTTGGAGATGCTGCTCAGTGAGAATCTGGAACGGTCGGAACAGTTGGCCTATGAACTGATGAAGCTCAACAAGGAGCGACAGAAGCTGGGTGAGGATGCGTGGGATCGGATGCTGAGCAAGGCGAAGCACAGCTTTGAGTCCACCGGTTCGAAATTGGTGGTGGTTGAGGATCCCCAGCTCTCCCGCGGCATTACCGGGGTCATGGCTAGCAGGCTGCTCAAGCAGTTCAATGCTCCGGCCATTGTTCTGGCAACGGTAGGGGATACGCGTGTCTCCGCTTCCATGCGCAGTCCAACCCATTTCAATGCACGGGAGTTTCTCTCTCGTTTCAGTGATCTGTTCCTTGATTTCGGTGGCCACGTGTGTGCCGGCGGTTTTTCCATGGATGTTGAGAACCTTCCCGAATTCAAGAGGAGGGTGATGGATGAGATTGACACGATGGACTGCATGCCTGAGGAGACTGAGGACGAGGTGGTCATCGACTGCGCACTCCCTGAACCATACATGACCCCTGAGATCATCAAGGTGGTTGAGTTCTTCGAGCCATACGGTGAGAAGAATCCTCCTCTGGTGCTGCAAATGGAGGGAGCCATTGTTGATGACATCCAGTTCATGAACAACTCCAAAGGTTCCAGCCAACACGTGAAGCTCACGCTCAGTTTCGGCACCTACAAGTGGCCGGCTGTCTTCTGGAAGGCCGGGGACCGTGTGGGAAAGGATTTTGACAAGGGTTCCATCGTCGATGTGGTGTTCCGCCTGGGCAGGAATTATTTCCGCAGCCAGGAGAGTTTGCAGTTGACGATCATTGACCTGAAGTCTTCAGGAGAAAGCGCTTAGGCATACTTGACACACCTGCCGTCTTTCGGGCATTCTAGTGCAGGTGAATATGAACCCAGTAATCGGGAAGGGGGGTGATTTTATATATGGCATTCGTAAAAGTAGACGACAATGAGCCTCTTGAAAAGTCGATCAAGCGTTTCAAGCGCATGGTTGAGAAGGAAGGCATCATCCGCGAATGGAAGAAGCGGGAGTACTTTGAAAAGCCCTCCACCATCCTCAACAGGAAGAAGAAAGCTCTTGCACGCAAGCAGATGAAGAAGGTGCGCAAGCTCCATGTTTCAAAGGGCTATTGATTTTCATACACGCCGCCGGGACTCCGGCGGTTTTTCTTTTCGCTGCTATCCGACCTTTGCAAACTCTTATCAAAACCCCTCCAATTCTTCTTATTCGGAAACATTTGGAGGGAATTTTTATAAATACGTCAGAAATCGCAAAATAAATTAGACAAAAGGCACTTTTTTGGTGTATTATTTCCTCAGAAGATTGTAAAGGGGCTTTCCAGCCCATCATATTGCAAAGAGAGGAATGTAAAACCATGCTTATTCTCATTTCTGACGCCTTTGACTCTTCGCTTCCCGAACGTTTGTCCGTTTTTGGTGAAGTGACCTCCGACAAGAACCGCCTCAGCGAAGCCGAAGTGGTATTGGTACGCAGCAAGACCAAATGCACCAAGGAGTACATCGACCAGGCTCCCAAGTTGAAGTTGATCATCCGTGGTGGCGTCGGCATCGACAACATCGACAAGGTCTATGCGGAAAGCAAAGGGATCATCGTACGCAACACTCCCAAGTCCTCTGCCATTGCAGTTGCTGAGCTTGCGTTCTCATTGATGCTGAGCACCCCCAACAACCTGGTTGCCTACCACAATGGTATGAAGCAGGGCGAGTGGCTGAAGAATCTCAAGCGCACTGAGCTCTACGGAAAGACCCTGTGCCTGTTCGGCATCGGCAATATTGCAAGCAAGGTCGCAGAACGCGCCAAGGCTTTCGGCATGAAGGTTGTGGCTTTTGACAAGTATGTCTCCTCCTCGCCTGTCGCCCAGATGGTGGCAACTCCTGAGCTGGCTGTTGCGGATGCAGATTACATCTCCCTGCACCTTCCGCTTACCGATGAGACCCGCGGCATGGTCAACAAGGCTTTGATCAGCCACTGCAAGAAGAGCCCGGTTGTCATCAACACCGGTCGTGGACTCTGTGTGGACGCCGATGACATGGTCTCAATGCTCAGCGAGGGTTCTGTGAGCTGGTACTGCACCGATGTCTATCCCTCCGATCCCCCGAGCCCGGATTATCCGATTCTCGGCTGCGAGAGGGTGACCCTCACTCCGCACGTCGGAGCAAACAGCGAAGAGAATCTTGCTCGCATCGGCGAGGAGACCTTTGACATCATTGATGAACTGAAGAAGGGAGGAAAAATCTGATGGAACGGAAGAAGAACTATTTTGCAGGTCCCTCGGTAATGCCTGTTGAGGTATTGGAGCAGCTGCGCGACCAGATGGTCGAATACAACAATCAGGGCTTGTCCATGATCGAGGCAAGCCATCGCGGTGGCATGTTCGAGTCAATGTATGACGAGTGCCTGGGTCTCTTCAGGGAGCTTTTGGGCATCAGCGATGAGTATGATGTCTACTTCCTCGGCGGTGGCGCCACCTTGCAGTTCACCATGATCCCGATGAACTTCCTCCGCCCCGGTACGGTCGCTGACTACATCCGCAGCGGCACCTGGGCCAACAAGGCTGCTGACGATGCCGCCAAGCTTGGTCAGGTCAACTACTACTATGACGGAAAGGCAAACAAGTACACCTCCTTGCCTGATGCCAAGACGGTCAAACCCAGTGCCAATTCCAGCTACCTGTACCTCTGCTCGAACGAGACGATCGGGGGAATCGAATGGCAGGACTTCCCTGATACCGGGGACGTTCCCCTCATCGGTGACATGTCCAGCGATATCTTCAGCCGCCCGGTCGACGTGAACAAGTTCGACATGATCTATGGTGGTGTGCAGAAGAACCTCGGTCCTGCCGGTGCTACCTTCATCATCATGAAGAAGAGCATGCTGGAGAAGCAGAACACCAACCTGACCGCATACATGGATTACTCACTGCATGCCAAGGAAAAAGGCTTGTACAATACTCCTCCCGTCTTCTCCATCTGGGCTGTGAAGCTCGTGCTTGAGTGGATCAAGAAGAATGGCGGAACCGAAGGGATGCAGAAGCGTGCAATCGAGAAGAGTGGCATTCTGTACAAGGCCATCGACTCCTCTCCGTTCTTCCGCAGTCCTGTCGACCCGACCTTCCGTTCCAAGATGAACATTGTCTTCAGACTTCCCAGTGAGGAACTTGAGGCCAAGTTCGTTGACGAAGCGAAGAAGTTGGGCATGCTTGGTCTGAAGGGCCATCGCTCAGTCGGCGGGTTGCGTGCAAGTTTGTACAACGCACTTCCCACTGAAGATGTGGTTGCTCTGGCCGAGTTCATGAAAGAGTTCGAACGGAAGAATGGGTAGGCCGGCATGAAAGTGAAGATGGACGATACGAACAAAGCGATCATTCGACAACTGTGTGATGGAAGAAAGCCCTTCAGCGCAATCGCTGAGGAGCTGAGCATCACCGAGAACACTGTTCGCGCACGTGTCAACAAGCTGATTGATGAAGGGGTTCTGCAGATCTCCGGCCTCATCAACCCTGAGACCATTCCTGGTTTGCAGGTGGTCATGATGGGGGTGAAGCTGAAGACACTCGATCTGGAGCGAAAAGCCAAGGAGTTCAGTGAACTCAGGGGTGTGATCTCCGCAGCGGTGGTTACCGGTCGTTATGATCTCATTGTCCAGCTTGTGCTTTCCGAAGAAGAAGGGTTGAGTCTTCTTGATTTCTTCAAGTTTGAAT
This sequence comes from uncultured Sphaerochaeta sp., assembly GCF_963667405.1. Classification (NCBI taxonomy): domain Bacteria; kingdom Pseudomonadati; phylum Spirochaetota; class Spirochaetia; order Spirochaetales; family Sphaerochaetaceae; genus Sphaerochaeta; species uncultured Sphaerochaeta sp. The sequence continues at coordinate 1,098,133 of NZ_OY763408.1, forward strand.
TGGATAAGATCAGCGAGATTTCCGAGGTCGAGACGTTTGTGGTATACCAATCCCACAACCTCAAGATTCCCTATATTCTCTGATCTTTTGCAGATTCCTGCTGTACTGGGGTGCCTTTCGGGGCACCCTTTCTTTATGCCAATTGCTCAAGGTGTCTGGAGAATTGATTTCTTTCATGCTATACTGGGGCAGACTGTGCCGGTAGGCACATTTTACCTTTGTTTTTGAGGAGCATTCTATGGCAGACCTGTCTACATCATATCTCGGATTGAAACTGAAAAACCCCCTGATCGCAGGAAGCAGTCCCCTTACCGCCTCCCTTGACAATCTGAAGCGTTGTGAGGACGCAGGGATGTCTGCAGTGGTGCTGAAGTCGATATTCGAAGAACAGATCGAGATGGACGGGGAGTCTGCCGCAGACCTCAATGATGCCTATCTGACCCATGCCGATGCCTATGGTTTCATGAAGAGTGCCTCCATGGAGCGACATATCGACGCATATCTGACACTGCTTGAGGATGCAAAGCGCACCTTGGAGATTCCTGTCATTGCCTCCATCAACTGCCGCCAAAGCGGCAACTGGATTGAGTATGCCAACCGCTTTGCAGCATGTGGAGCCGATGCCATCGAGCTCAACCACTATGTGGTGGCTGCTGATGTGGAAGTGGAAGGTGCTGCCATCGAGAAGGAGTACCTCTCCTTGGTCAAAGCTGCACGCAAGCAGATCAAACTGCCGCTCAGTCTCAAGATGGGCTCTTCCTTTTCTTCGCTTGCACATATGATGCGCAAGTTTGATGAGCTCTCCATCGATGGCGTGGTGCTCTTCAACCGTTTCTACAGTCCTGACATTGATATCAACAAGATGACCTTGGTGCCTGCCCAGATGCTGAGCAGCAAGGATGAGTATGCTCTTTCCCTCAGATGGACCGCACTGATGAGTGATGAGGTTCGCTACGATATCTGTGCTTCCACCGGCATTTATAGTGGCAGTACTGTGATCAAGCAGTTGCTTGCCGGGGCCAAGGCTGTCCAGCTGTGCTCCGTTCTCCTCAAGCAGGGCCTGGGCTCTGTTGCCAAAATCGAGGAGGAATTGACAGAATGGATGGATTCGCATGCTTACTCCAGGATTGCCGACTTCAACGGAAAACTTGCACAGGAACGAATGAGCGACCCCGCCAAGTGGGAACGTGTGCAGTACATGAAGTCAATTCTGGACGCACAAAAGGGTTGACCTATGGATTTGACACAGTATAAGGATATCGCCCCCTATCGGGGGCAGGATGTTCGTGACGCCATCACACGCGTTCTTGCGAACAAGGATGCCATTCACAAGATACTTGCCTCGGTAGGGCCTGCAGAAACGGAGGAACAGCAGAAGCTGCTTTCCCTGTATGCCGACCACATCGTGAAGAACCTCGAGCAAGTGACCAATTATGATGAGTTCCAGAAGTATATCACTGCAGGAATCTTTCTTCCTGCGATCATCCAGAAGAGCGTCGATACCTTCAGCTTCAGTGGAATGGAGCACACCACCAAGGAGCAGTCGTATCTGTTCATGAGCAATCATCGGGATATCGTGCTCGACTGTGCCCTGATCGACATGGCTCTCCTGAAGGGTGACAGGATGCTCTGCGAGATGGCCATTGGGGACAATCTGCTCACCAACCAGTTTGTCACCGACCTCTTCAAGCTCAACGGTGGTGTAACGGTCAAGCGGACGCTTCCCATGCGCGAGAAATACTTGGAATCGATTCGCCTCAGCTCCTATTTTGTTGAGCTGATCACCGAAGAGAACAAGTCCATCTGGGTTGCCCAGAAGAGCGGAAGGGCAAAGGACGGGCTGGATGTAACCACTCCTGCAATCATCAAGATGCTCCATCTCTCGCAAAAGTCGAAGGGCATCTCCTTCAGTGAGGTGGTGAACAGCTGTCGGATCGTTCCTGTTGCAGTCAGCTATGAGTATGATCCCTGTGATTTGATCAAGGCAGGGGAGGAAGTTGCCAGACTCAGTCGGGGCGAACATGCAAAGAAGCGCTATGAGGACCTCATTTCCATCTCCCGTGGTATGAAAGGCCACAAGGGCAATGTGCATATTGCCTTCGGCAAACCGATCGCAGGGGAGTTCGAAAACTCCGAGCAGGTTGCCCAGGAGGTGGATCGCCAGATCCATACACTGTATCGTCTCTGGCCGACCAATCTGTTCGCGTACGACTATCTTGAGAACAGCACCCGCTTCGCTTCTTCCTATCAGGATTTCGACAAGGAAGCGTTCCTGTATCGCTTCAAGGGAGTCCGTGAGGACGTGCGTGCCTTCGCGCTCAACGCCTATGCCAACCCTGTCAGGTCCTATCTTGCGGCTCAGCAATCCTAAGCGGAGCGTTGCTCTCCTGCTCCTCCTGTGCTTGTTTCTCTGTTCTTGCAGTCGGGAGGAGCTTAGGTTGCTGAACGTTGCCTCACGTGTGCATCGCCTGATTGATGTGCCTTCCAACGAGCAGACTTCCACGCTGAACATTTCGTTCACCCTCGCCTCTGAAAGCATGACGGTGCAGGTGCAGGTGAAAACCCCGGACAAGCAGCAGCAATGGATTGTTGCTGCTGAGGCTGATGAGGAAGGCAACTACCACCTACCGCCTCTCTCGCTTGGTGCAGGCATCGATCTGCCCGCCGGTTCCTACACCATGGATGTGTTGCACAAGGATGGGCAAACCCTTGCCGAATCCCTTGCCGTCACCATCCCGAGGACAGCTGTCTCGGATGCAGTAAGCTACGAGCAAAAGACGCGTACTTTGACGGTACGTTCACCGCTGGCCGTCGTTGAGGCATATGATGAAGAGGGAAGCAGGATTGCCCTTGAGGGTGACACTGTCTATGAGATTCCTGCAACCATTCAGCGCCTGCTTGTCGGATTCCCCGAGGAAGGCTTGTTCTTCCGCATCGAACCCTAGGTTCGTCCAACCGCCTTCGCCAGCTCATTCTTTTCCAAGCGCACCACGAATGTTCTCCCGTGGGGACACACCGGTTCCTCCATGCTGAAGACCTTGTCCAGCAGGGCAAGTGCCATCATCCGGTCCACCTTGTCCCCAGCCTTGATGGCTGCATGGCATGCAACGATGGCGTACAAGCCCTTTTCCACTTCCTCGGAATCGCCGGTCATGGTCTGGATGAAGGAGACCACTTCCTTCTCGATCGAGCGGTAGAGCGCGGGGAGACTGAGAACCTGCCATACCAGGTCTTCCTGTCTCTCCAGCTTGATGCCAAGATTCAGATAGACATCCTGATGTTCTGACAGATAGATATCCACATCCCGTTCAACTTCAAAGGGGATGGGGATCATCAGGTTCTGTATCAGCTTCTTCTCCCTGATCTCGTCGAAGAGCAGGCGTTCATGGGCAGCATGCTGGTCGACCAGATAGAGGTTGTCTCCCTTCTGTGCAACCAGGAAGAGATTGAAAGCCTGACCCAGGTATTCGTACGAGGAGCCCTGTTTCTGCATCGCCCAGATATCGTCGGTCTCGCTGGAACGGGACATCTCTACACTCCGGGAGTTTCCCAGGATCTCCCTGGCTTTCTGGAACCACTGTGGATCGACAGGCTTGTGTTGCTCAACCAGGGGGGAAGCGGAGGAGTGCCCTGGAAAACTGTGATGGCTGCTGTACTCATGCTTTGGCTCAAGGGCTGAGAGCAAGGGTTCCTCTTCTGAGCGGATCTCCTGGCTCACCAGTCTGGGAATGGTTCTTCTGACCTGGCTCTGCACCATGGAGACGATCTGATGGTGAATTTCCGCCTTGTTTCTCAGTTTCACCTCACGTTTGGTGGGATGGATGTTGAAGTCGACCAGGGTAGGGTCTACATCGATGAAGAGATAGCAGTAGGGGAACGAGCCTCCCGGCAGCAGTTCGCCGTACCCATAGGTGACCGCTTGTACCAGCGAATACTCATCGACAGGCCGCTTGTTCACAAAGAGCTTGATATGGGACCGATCGCTACGGTACAGGGCAGGGGATGAGCAGACTGCGTACAGGCTGAACCGACCGGCCGTATCATAGAGTTCAATCATCTCAGAAGGAACGATGTTCTGGTTCAAGGCCAAGACATCCAGGATTCTCTGTCGCTTGGTGGCCGGCTGGAGGTCGAGCCGAATTTTCCCATCGCTGAGAAAGCGGAAGGCGACCTCGGGAAAGGCCAGGGCCTTCTCCTGCAGCACCTGCCTGCACATGGTCGCTTCGGTGGACGGACGCTTGAGGAACTGCCTCCGGGCAGGAATTTCCGCAAAGAGCCGTTCGACGGTCACCACGGTTCCCTTGCGTGCCCCACTGGGAAGCACGGTTCCCTTCTTCCCATTGTCTATGGTAATCTGGAATGCATCCTGGTCTTGGCGACCGCTTTCGATGGTGATGGAGGAGACAGCAGCAATGCTGTACAGGGCTTCCCCCCTGAACCCCATGGTCTGGATGTGGTAGAGGTCCTCGAGCTCACGGACCTTGCTGGTGGCGTGGCTCTCGCAGAGGAGGGGAAGATCTTCCTTGTCGATGCCTTCCCCATCATCCATGAGCTTGATCTGCTCAAGACCTCCATCGACAACACTTGCCACCAACGTGGTGGCTCCGGCATCGAGGGCGTTGTCCAGAAGTTCGCGAAGTACGGAAGCAGGTCGTTCAATGACTTCCCCGGCAGCAATACGCTGTGCTACCAAGCTGTCAAGCAGTTTGATTCTCATAGCAAGACTCTAGCACAGAAGCGGAACAAGCGCAAAACCTTCGCCTCAGATTGTCTTCTGAAGATTCAGCTTTGCCTGGAGGCTCAGCATGGGAATATCCACGCTGGTGCTGGTAATAGGATAGCTGGCCTTTGCAAGCAGGGTGAAAGGCTCGAACTCCATGCTGGCATAGAGATAGCTGGTGGAGTAGTTGCCGCCGAGCAGGCTGGGCACATCTGCACTTCCCCCAATGACTGAGGAAAGCGTATCGAACAGGCCAAGGAAGGAGAGCCCGACGCCAAATTCCAAACGGTCTTTGGCATAGGCAAAGGTGAACTGGCTGTAGTCGGCCTGATGGGCAGTACTCAGCTTGGCGATGCCAAAGGAACTGGTGACCGGGAGGTTGTACAAGGCTCTGGCTTGCATGACCTTTCCGGTATAGTGCACATCGACCAAAAGATCGAAGGCAGCGTCATAGCTGGTGTCTACGGATGAGTAGGCAAAGTCGTTGACCAGCAGGCTCTGGTTCTTTCCTTCGGTGATGGAGGCGATCATGCGGGCCTCCACATCATGATGCTTGAGCAGGAAACCGGCCCCCAGGAGATGGTTGGGGAACAAGGTGGCGACACTGGTGTCGACCAAGGCATCGAAATCGAGGGTGGGATAGGTCGGGAGATAACTGTTGGCTATCAGAAGCGCATTCAGATTGGTGGTTCTGGTATTGATGATCGGGAAACTGAAACTCAACAGTGGGTAGAGATCGATGGTTGCAGGAGTCCTGTCAATTTTTGCAAGTGCTCCGATGGCTATTCCCAGCGGATAGTCGCCAGGGAGGGTGAACTCGAGCAGGGAAGATCCGAACTGGTGTCTGCCGGCAAGCAACTCGGTGAGATAGAGGTCATCCACGGTGGTGGTAAGACGCAGATTGCCAAGCCTGACCTGATTTTGCAGAACCAGTTTCTCACTCTCGCCAAAGACAGGAGCAGAGAAGGTGGATTGGTCACTGAAAAGGCTTCTGGTGTGATCCATAACCAGATAAAAAGCACTGCTCTGATACCCTATCCTTGCCTGGTCAAAAAAGGTGAAGGCATAGGAGAGCGTCTCCAAAGTTCCTGAGGGAAAATCGGTGATTGAGTTGGAGAAGGTGGTAAAGTCATCCGTATCAGCTGAGAATTGCAGCTTGAGGGCAAAGGGCCCCTTTTCGTAGAACGGTTTGACGGTCAGCATATGATTCAACGCGTTTGCGTTGGGACCATCGAGCAGGAAGCGGTAGGATGTTTCGACGCCCAGCGAACCTTCGATGTCCTGTGCCTGGTCGTCAAATGCGAGGAGGGCTGTGGAGATGGGCCTCACTTCTGCAGGGATTGTGGCCGGTTCAGCAACCACTTCTTCTGCTTGGACTCCCATCGGGATCGGTTCAGCAACCGGCTCCGGTTCAAGCACTTCCGGTTCTTCTGCGATGGGTTCTCGTTCCGGTTCTGTGATGGTCGGCTGGGGAGGAACATCGCTTGCCACACGTGCTGAAAGCGCCTGCGGTGTCTCAGGCGTAACCGGTTTGATCGTGATTACGATACGGTCGCTGGGAGCCTTGAGAATCCTGCTGACAAGCGTGGTGACACGCGCGGGTACGGGAATCTTCTCAACCTTCACGCTGATGCTCTGCAAGGAGGAGGGAATGAATGGCTTCTGCTCTACGACAGAGAGGGAGGAGACGGGTGTGATGATTGGTGTGATCGATACGTTCATCGGTTGGGGAGTCTGTGCTACGTAGGGCTTCGTGGAAGCACGGACCGAACGGGGGGCGGGGGGCAGCAGCGGCTGGGCTATCTGCTGTACCAGCTCTCTGGCAAGCATCATGTCGGGGTAGGTGGCATAGGTAAGGTAGTATCCGGCCTCAATGCGTTGGGCACGGGCTGTTTTTTCGGCCATCTCCAGCTTTTCGAAGGTGCGGACCGGCCGTTTGACCCTGGTCAGGCCGTTGTAGCTCTCAACCTCACCCAAGAAGGTGGTTACGCTCTCCTCATCCTCCGTAGTGATGACCAGCATCTCTCCTTCGCCTTCAAGCACATACTTTGAGACCGGCGTGGTCACGGTAAGTGTCCCTCCTTCCAGAGGGAACGTGTTGAAGGTTGCCTTGCCGGAAACCAGATACAGCTCGGCTTGCCTGCCGACAAGGTTTCCGGTGACAAGCAGGGAGTTCTCATAGACGTTGATCGTTCCACGTGGGGTTACCAGCAACAGGGGAGTATCGGGATTGCTGATGATCCAGCCTTCGCCGATTTGGCTGATCACTTCTTCGGTCAGCTCAAGTGCATTGCCCTGGGTGTCATAGAGTTTGAGGGAAGAGATATCACCATCACCTATGAAAACCGAATCGTCGGCAACGAGATTTGCAGAGAGGCATAGGGCCAGAAGCAAAAGACCGACATGTTTGAACAACCAATTCATATACACTCCCAACGCGGTTGTCAGAGCAAGGAAATTCTGACCGCGGTATCCAGCTTGTAGGTTGATCGGGCTGACTCGTCATACAGGATGCTCAACCCGATATCAAAGGTATAGGGTTTGACCTTGATGACTGCGGTGGCTCCGACAACTACGTTGCGCAGTGTGCCCAAGCCGGCAAAAAATCCTTCCCCTGTAGAGGTAGGATAAAGCTTTTCATAACTCAAGTCCAGCGAAACGATGTTCAGGAAACGCTTATCAATGCGGGCAGTTGCAAGGAATCGGTGGTTGCTGTAGGAGCCACTGGCATAATCACTTACCAGCTTTGCCCTGAGATACACTCCCTGCCGGGCAAAGTTCAGGCTGAACATGGCATCCAGGTGTGCCGTGCCCAGGCTGACATGCAGTGCATCGAGTTCTTCCTGGCTCCTGACTTCGAAATCGGAGGCAAAATACTCTGCATGGTAGTAGCCGACTGTGGGGACGGTGATACTCGCATTGAAAATGAAAATGCTCTTGGCGTGTCCCCAAAATCCATACCGGTAGGCCAGAGCGGGTTGCCTGGTCTTCACATCGGGTGTCTGCAGCAACACATTGGCAAACACATCAAGGCTGAAAGACGACCATTCGTAGAGCGGCAAGGAGAAGTCAAGTGCTATCAGCTTGCGCCCCAGAGCTGCTTGTTCCCCCTCCTCACGTTCCGGGCTCATTGCAAAGGAGAGGCCGACCTGCATCTTGGAGAAGGTGGGGAAATCGGCGTACTCATACAAGGGGCGGGTGAAGATGCGCCAAGCCGAAAGGGTAGGCTCGTAGATGTCGTTGGTGATGAACTCAAAGCCTGCATTGGGAATGCCCATCTTGTTGCCGTCGATCATCACATCAAGACCGGGTCTGGTGGCCCGGACCCCGACGCCACGATCGAAAAAGCCATTGATCAGGGCACCGTCACCGAGGGTGATGCCAAGCAGCTTGCCATAGCGTACATAGATCTTGTCGTACCGTTCCCCATACTGGATCGAACGGATGAAACGGGTGTAGTGCTTGAGGATGCCAAGGCTGTACTCAAGGGTTTCCATGGACTCATCCCGGGTGGGCATTTCCCAGTCGGTGAAGTCGAGATTGAGGCGGAAGGGGTCGGTGGTTACCTGTCCCTTGATCTTGAGGTCCAGCTGAAACAGTAGTTTTCCCACAGAGAAGTCAGGCATGTAGGAGATGCTGAAGAAGCCGTCGCTGGTGGCGACGCCTTCCAGGATACCGTCACCAGTGCTCTCCGGAGTATTGTTCATATAGCTGGGAAATGAGAACGCAACAGAGTTCTCCACCGATGGTGGAGAAGCTGCATCATCCGCTCCCATATCCTCTCCGGCAACGGGGAAGGCCAAAAGGAGCATTGTCAGAAGCAGTACCAAAACGCGACTGCTCATGCTTCCAACCTCCTTCCACCTTTATCATCCCACATACTCTGTATGGATGTAAACAGGTTGGGAGAGTGCAAGTTACACCCTGCCCGGGAATTGGTGGGCATGATAGATGTGCTCGCGGGTAAGTTTGTCCAACTGCGACAATTCCTTGATGATGGGCTTGAGCCGGGAACGGATATTGGTCTGGTCGTACGGGCAAACCGGCTTGACCACCGGAAGGTCATATGCCTGTGCGAGACGGCTGGTCACCTGTTCATGCACTTCTATCATGGGCCTGATGATCGACAGCTTGCCGTCAAAGAAGGGTTGGACAGGTTGCATGGTTGAGAAGTTTGCACGAAAACAGAGATTCATCAGGCTTGTTTCCACCAGATCATCGAGATGGTGTCCCATTGCAATGAGTTTGATGTCATTGGCGGCTGCATAGTCGAAGAGAATCCTTCGCCGGTTGCGCGAGCAAAGATAGCAGTTGAACTCTCCCTTGAAGGAAGCGGGGTACTGGTGCTCGTCGACAATGAGAAACTCATACCCCAGATTGGTAAAAAAGGTGGTCAGAAGGGTGCGGTACTCATCGGGGATGGGATGCTCGATCCAATTGATCATCATTGCTTTCAGCTGGTAGGTGATGGGAAGCCATGCCCTTCTGATCGAGAGGGCAAGGGCCAGGGCAAGGCTGTCCTTTCCTCCGCTTGCACTGAGCAGGACCGTCTCATCGGAACGAATCATCGAGTACGTGTTTATGGCTTTGCCCGTCTGCTTGACAAAACGCATCACCCATGGGGGGATGTCTCCGTCAATGAGGGAGCGATAGGAAAGTATTTCCATGAAATCAGGACTCCAATACCCTCTCAAGATCTTTCGTTGCGATCGAGGGGTGTGTGAAGATTCTGAATTTTCTGAGGCTTTTTGTAAAGACCCTACCGATATCATGGGAAAAAATCTGGTCGAGGAGGGCGAATGAGGAGACCGAACCGTCCTCAGTGAGGATCGGAATGTCAGACTCAAAGGAGATCGGCTCGGGAATGTCGATGACCAGGTGATGGGAGGGCACACCAAGCCGATCGGCGAGTTCCTGTTCGAACCGGGTTCGTTCAGCCAACCCCAGCGCGCCTCGTTCCCATGCCGAACCACGTTCAAACGGCTTCTCATAGCGGCAGGGGTACAGTTGGTTGTCACGCACCAGGGAGAAGAGCGGACTGATATCCTTCCCCAAAAGGGAGAACTGCTCATCATCAAGTGTGTAGAGTTGCTCCGCGTTGAGACGATTCTCGGAAAGCGCGAGCAACAGGGCCTTCTTGATCATGGCGGTGGCACTGCGGGTAGTCTTGTGCCAGTACACATTGCGATACATCAGGTATTTGCTGAAGAGCAGGTGTTCCACAGAGGGGAGCGCCTGTTCGAGCAAGGCAATGTGCCTTTCTGCAACCACGAGCTTGTCGGTGATGTAGGAAACGTCCTGCATGCCATAGGGAACCCCGCAAAAGAAAGCATCCCTGTTCAGGTAATCGAGTTTGTCCGGGTCGAGGGCACCGGAAAGCAACGAACGGTAGAGAGCAATCTCTTCTTCCTGATTTGCTCGGTTCTCATCGATGATGGCAGCAACCTTTGCCGGGTCGAGACCTGCTTCCAGGATAGCAGCTCTGAGTTGTTCATCCCCTTCGATCAGGTCTCCTGCAATCTCCTCATGACTTTTGAGCGGGAGCTCTTTCAATGAGTGTGCATAGGGGAAGTGGCCGATATCATGCAGAAGGCTTGCACAGAGAAAGGTGTTCATACCCTCCTCGGTGAAAGGAGTGTCAGCATGGCTTCCTGTTGCTTGTTTCAGCAGGCCTATCAGGATCTGGGAGCTTACGTAGTACACCCCAAGGCTGTGGTCCAGGCGTGTATGCACGGCTCCAGGATAGAGATGGAACGTCGGTCCGAGTTGTTTGATTCTCCCCAACTTCTGGACACAGGGGACACTTAGCACCCGTTTCATCTGCGCAGAGAGGTGAATGTCCTTCCACAAGGGGTCTCGGATGCTCTCCCTCTGACTGCTGAGCAGGCTGGCGAGCAGGGTATTGGCTTTGCTTTGCATACGGCCATAGTAAAGCAGTGCAATGTGTCTGTAAAGGCTGGCTTTGGACGTCAAGCTATGGCATCATATTCGTATCGAAGGAGGAACGCATGCACCCCTACCTGATCATCGCGGATGATTTCACCGGAGCAAATGACAGTGGCATCCAGTTGGTGCGCCATACATTTCCCACCCATGTCCAGATACGCCAAGCATCTGAAACGCTTGAAGACGGGTTGAGTCTGGTTCTGGACACCGAGTCGAGGAATATGGATGAGCAGGAAGCTGCACAAGCGGTTGCAGAGGGCCTTTCCTCTCTTCCTTCCTCCGATTTTGCCACCATCCTGAAAAAGGTCGACTCAACGTTGCGGGGAAATATCGTAGCTGAGGTGGAAGCCTCTGCATCCTTCTTTGGCTCAGAGCTCATTGTGGTGGCAACCGCCTTCCCTGACCTTGGCAGAACGTGCAGGCAGGGTGTGGTCTACGTCAAGGGAACCAGGTTGGGGGAGACGGAAGCTTTCCGTGATCCCAGGAAGCCTGTGGTCGAGGACAATCTGGCAACTCTCTTTTCCGGCAGGAAAAAGACCGTGCTCATCGATACCTCCCACCTGCGTTCCGGTTCCTTCTCCATCGACGATGCCCAGGTAGTCGTATGCGATGCCGAGCTGCAGAGCGACCTGGACAAGGTGGTGGCATGGGCTTCCAGCTTGGGCAAGCGCATACTCTTTGTCGGCAGCGCAGGGCTTGCGCAAGCTTTGGTGGAGTACTCCAGACCGAGCAGGCCGGCCCTTGCCCTGATTGCCAGCCTCAGTGAGACAACGAAGCATCAGGTGTTGTATGCACGGGACCACGGGAGTACTTGTATAGTCCTGAACGTGGATGATTTGGTCGGAAACAAGGATCTGTCTCCCTATCTGGATAAGGCGAAGGCTGCCTTGGACAACAAAGAGAACGTGCTTCTGGTTGTCTCCTCTGTTCTGGACCGTTCAGAATTTGAACGTTCGCTGGCTGAAGGCAGAAACCTTGGCTTGACCGATGCACAGATAGCCGATCTGATCCGTGAGAACCTGGGGAAGCTTGGCAAGCAATTGCTTGACGCACACCCCATTTCAGGTGTGTTTCTGACAGGGGGGGATACAGCTTTCGGCCTGCTCTCCCTGTTGGGAGTGCAGGAAGTGGCTATCAAGCGGGAGGTGGTTCTCGGACTTCCCTTGATGAGGATTGTCGGCAGCACGTATGATGGCTTGGGTATGGTGACGAAAGCTGGAGCTTTCGGCAACACGGATGCAATTTCCTATGCACTCCGTGTGCTCAGACAACAGGATTGACAGGAGAGAGCAGCATGAGCAGATTCGGCATTACATTGGGAGATCCGTGTGGCATCGGGGTGGAGATCACCCTCAAGGCTTTGCAGGCGAAGCGTGAGTATCAGAAGGATGTGCTGCTGTTCGGCACCCTTTCCCTGTTGCACTACTATGCGAAGCGGCTGGGTTATCCCATGCGCTTCCACCAGATCCTGAGTATTGATGAGTGGGAAGAGGGTGCCATCAATGTCTATGATCCCCTTCCTGTCATACTTGAGGAAATAGAAATCGGCAAGGTTACCAAGCTTGGGGGTGAGATTGCCTTTCTAAGCGTGAAAAGTGCCATTGAGTTTGCCTTGCGGGGGGATATCGCCTCGGTGGTGACCGCTCCCCTGAACAAGGAAGCGTTGCATCTGGCCGGGCACAAATTTGCCGGCCACACCGAGATTTTCGGCAACTATGCACATGGGGAATCCTATGCAATGCTCCTGTGGAGCGAAAAGCTGAAGGTGATCCATGTTTCCACCCATGTCAGTCTGCGTGAGGCGTGTGACAGGTGCACCAAGGCCCGTGTGCTGGATGTGATCCATCTTGCCCAGGAGACCATGGTGAAAACCGGCATCTCCTATCCCCGCATTGCCGTTGCCGGTCTCAATCCCCATGCCGGCGAGCATGGGCTGTTCGGCCGAGAGGAGATCGAACAGATCATCCCAGCCATCGAGGCAGCCAAAGCAGAAGGGCTTTCCGTGGAAGGCCCTATCCCGCCCGATACCGTGTTCGTACGGGCCCTGAAGGGTGCATGGGATATCATTGTGGTCATGTATCACGATCAGGGGCATATCCCTTTGAAAATGCTTGCCTTTGACAGTGGCGTGAACATCACCGTCGGACTGGATGTGGTACGGACCAGCGTCGACCACGGTACAGCATTCGATATAGCAGACAAGCTGGTGGCCAGTGAGCAAAGCATGCTTGAGGCCATCTCAATCGGTCATAAGCTTTCATGAGAAAAGGAGAGGGGAAACCCCAATGTCATTAAGTTAAGAACGGCAAGCTGAATAAGAAAGAAGCTATCAATGAAGAAACCAACGTTTCTGACTTGATAGCTTTCATTTTCAGTTCCGAAGTTATTATTAGGGGCATGATGATCCGAGCCTGCGAACATTTGGAATTGTGCGAGGCATGGGTTTCCGCTAGAATGTAACAAGTCAAGCTGCTCTGTAGATGAACGGGATAAAAGAACGGTGTTCGAGAATTCGGGAAAATGCTCTGTCGTTCCTTACCGGTTGAATGGTCATCGTGAGCTCCTTGACTATTTTCTTGATCGTGATAGTCGGGTCCCTTCCCGAGGCGTACAGTCTCAGTGTCTTGGACAGGTCGGAATAGCTGACCTTGTACAGGAGCTTGCGGTTTTTTATCCTACGGGACAGACTCCTGCCGAAAGCGACCAGTACCGATGTGCAGATGTTGTGGAAGATCATCGAAAGGATTATTTCACCAATGGCTGCAACCTTCTTCCTGGTGTTGCTGAATGACGAACAGTCATCATACTTCAATTGGCGCAAGGTGGTCTCCACGCCCCATCTCAAATGATACAACTCCTTGAGGTCGGCCATCGAGAACTCCGACTGAGGCAGGCTGGTCAGCAGGACCTCATACGAGGTTTCGGAAAGTTGCAGTCTGACGAGCCTGAAAGAATACTCGAAGAAATCGATAATGAGCGGACGGCTCTTCAGGACCTTCCCCAAAGGGTTCCTTGTTGCAGGGATGAACTCGTTGATCACGTTCTGTGGGACATAAATATAGTCAGGATAAATTGCTGGGTTCCTGTGCACGGTAGAGCATCGGGTGTATTTCCTGGTGACAACAGTATCCATCAGACCGTCCTCACCTACCATGTTCCGGTACCTTTGGCTGATGCCTGGGGAGTTGAGGTCTTTTGCCCGGATGCAAAAATGGAACCCCAGAGAGGACACCCACATCATGAGCCTATAGCTCTCGTACCCCCTGTCGCAGGTGATGATGCTCGGCAAGGGACTGGGGCATCCAGCCATCCGCTCGACCATCTGTTCGCAGGCCTGTATCTCATGCATGTCCTTGTGGTCCTGGATGACGTAGTCCAGGAAATACCCATCGGGTACGGCAGTGAGGACATTGAGATGAAGCTGGTTGCAGACCTTTCCGTTCGGATTATTGGTCATGTGCAGCAACGTACCCGCATCATCCTTGTTCGGGTGGATGCTGATGGCGGAACCATCGCAGGCCACCAGCAGATACTTGTTCTTGATCAGCGTGAACGGCACATCAGTATCCTTGAAATGGTCGAACAGGGCCCGATATGCCTGTACGCCCAGCTTGTCACGATGCTGGATGTATGCTGACGCTGAGGGCCTGTCAGGACCGACACCGAAGTAATGCCTCAGGTTCTCCTTCATGCAGCTTCCGGGAGAAAGCAAGCCGAGCTTGACAACATCACTGAAAGATTGACGCCTGAACCGGGTGAAATCGGCTTTGGGATTGCTGAAATGCATCCGGAAATCATCAGGGTCAAGGTCCAATCTGGCGACGGATTTAGCGATTTTGTTTTCTAGATAATTCCTCATGATATAATTGTTTACCTCTATTTAATTATATCATATCTATATTATTTTGATACTATAAAATGTACAAAAAAGAAGGCAACACATAGCCGAAGCCACATATTGCCTTGCTGTTTTGGTCTCACAAGAATGTCATTTTGCTAACTTAATGACATTGGGGGAAACCCTCTCCTTCTCCAGCAAACCGAACAGCAATTCCTTATTTCACATAGGGAATTGCATAGGGTCCATCACTGAGCCAGACAATCTTGAGGTCTTTCTTTCCCTCAAGCTTTCTGATGTGCTCGATGGTTGCAAGCACCACCTTGCTGAAATCCTCATCTTTACAGAATGCTTGAGCATCCACACCCGGCAATCCGTTGGTCTGCATGCCCTTCAGCTGTGGTGCATAGTAGAAGTAGTGGTCAAGCGGAATCTTGTCAAAGAGGGAAGCCCACTTCTGCACCTGCCACTGGTCGGGAATGAACGGCCAGTCCTTGCTGTGCAACACCCGAACCAGCTCTTCGCTGCTGGTGAGGGCAAGCAGGGCAAGCACGGTCTTGTACATGACCGAACCGATGATATCCTTCTTGTCGGTGAAGTTGGCGATACTGATCAGATACCCGTCCTTCTTCAGTGCCCCGATGGCTGCAAAGCCTGCCTTGGCAGTCTGGTAGTGGTTGATACCGACAAACCCCCCGTGGGTGATGACGATGTCAGCCTCCTCGGCCACCGGTATCTTTGCATAGCCCTTGACCATCTCGAAGGCCGCAAGGTGAGCCGCTTCCAGGTCCCCTGCATAGACGCCGGTGATGGCGAACTTGTGGTCGAGGGTCACATTGATGATGAAGTCCACACCGGCCATCTTGGCAAATGCAAGCGACTCCTCATGTACGGGGTTTCCTTCCAGATTCAGGTCACGGGAATCTGCATGCCCCATGAGGTTTGCACCATGGAAAAGGAAGGTGCCGTGTTCACTGATCAGGCCGGGGCAGACGGATTTGCGTCCGCCGCTCACTCCTGCCATGAAGTGGCTCTCCACCAGTCCGGTAAGGATCTTCAGGTCTGCATTGACGTACAGACTGTTGATCTTCACTTCGCTGCCGCGCTCGGTCTTCCCCAGGAAGGTCAGGTTCGCATCATCCTTGCAGTCATGGTTGATGACCTCAATGTTGTTTGCGAATACCCAGGGATCGATGATTTTGTCAATCTCTTCTGCGGTCATCGGGCGGTGGGTTCCTGTTGCAATGAGTACCTTCAGGTTATCTGCCCGATATCCGACGGAAAGCAACGTCTGCAGGAGGGGAACAAGAATATTGCCCTCACCCTTGTAGGGGACGGGTCGGGTGTTGTCAGAGATGACGATGACTGCGTGTGCGTCTGCATTCTTTGCCAGCTTCTCTTTTGCAATCTCAGAGAGAGGCTTGCTTTTGATAGGATGTGCCAGTGCTTGCTCGACCGCTTTTGCAGGATCTGGGAGGGCAGGCGGTGCCTGCATTGCATAGCAAACAGTGGAATCGGGAAGTTGAAGATCCTTGTGCGCTGGATCTATGGGATTGTGTACATACATAGGTGCCTCCTGATATTCAAAAAAGAGACGAGCTTGGCTCGTCTCTCATCCGAAGATTGTATACAAAACGAGTACCCTCAGCTTATAGCTGTTGTCCCTTTGCGTCAACGGCTACGGCTGCATTGGCACTCTCGTTCACCAGGCCGCGCTTGACCTCCCAGCGGTAGAAGAAGTCTACCAGGAAGGGAACCAGAATGGCTGTGACAATGATGGATGCAGCAACCTGGACAGTCGCTTTCTCAGCAAACGGCAACCAGGAAGGATCTACTGCAGCAATGGCTGCAGGGGTTGCGATGGAGTTGCCTGCACTGGTTCCGATGGCAGCACCAACAGCAGAGGTCCTTCTGGTCTTCTTGGGTACCAACCACTTGTAGATGAAGTAGGAGGGAACACCGGTGATGATGAGGGTCATCAGACCGAGGATGACACCCGGGATACCTGCTTGGATGATGGTCTGGAAACTCAGGCCTGCACCAAGGGGGAAGGAGAAGGTGAAGATGGCGATGAACATACCGGGCTTGAGGAAGTCGCGGAATTTCTCGTCAAGATTTCCAAGAATCATGCCCGCGATGATCGGTACGATGACGGCCACAAGGCTCATGAGGGGAATGGTTGCAACGCCTGCGATACCCATGAACATCATCTCGAAGAACGGTCCGTCGTTCGAACTGATGACGGCAATTGCGCCAACGTCAGATTCATCACCATATTTGGAAGCAAGAGCTGTATAGAGTCCGCCGTTGGAGTTGGACATGGCGGAAATCATGGCAAGGGGAGTTACTCCGAGCAGTGCGCCGCCGGGTCCTGCCACTTTGGCAAAAAGCACGCCCAGAATGAGGCCGAAGAAGACCTTGCTGGAGTTGAGTACCACACCTTTGTACAGCGAAATACCGGCTGTGCGGAGGTTGATCTGGGCGCCACTGCAGAAGAAGAGCAGTGCAATGAGGGTCAATGCACCAGTCTTGAAGAACGCAGTGGTGAAACTGCCGATGCTCAGTGCTCCGGGGAAGAACGTGTTGAATATCACACCGAGAACCAAAGGGACCACCATCATGCCGCCAGGAATCTTGTTGATCGTGTCAAAAATCGGTACTTTTCCCATCTTCATGTAATTATTCTCCTTTTTCTGTGTCTTCATGACATCATTTACTAAACCTTATCACGAGCCGTTGGAATGTCAAACAAAATTGTGGTTATGTATACAAAAATCTGTACACAATCACAAACCTTTGACAAACCGACAGGAATTGGTAGTATGAGCGTATGCACACGAAACGCTTTGCCTTGCTGTCCCTGTTGCTTTGCCTGCTCGTATTGCCCTTGGCGGCCGATGTGCAGAGTGCTTTCTCCTATCTCCTTCCGCTTGACACCACCATCGGACATGTGGTGGACCCAGCAGAGGGAAGTGTCGAACTGCTTACCTCCCAGGCTCTGCAGTCATCATATGATCTTGCCTGGCTGGATCGGTATGTGCCGGTGGAGTTGCACCAGAGTTTTGTCTATACCTATGACCAAGTGCTCTCATCGCTGCTTCCTTGCAAGCAGGTGCTCATAGGGGAGGCAACGCTTCGCGGGTCTCTCTATGAGGTTCGCTTCCGCATTCTCTCAGACACGGCTGCCACCGGTTCCTGTGTCTGGTATCTGGAGGAACATGGCAGGATGTTCCTTCTCTCCCTTACTCTTGACCGACCATAACTTCTCATTCGTCAACGATTTTGCCTCGCGATAGCCAAAACCTTGTCTTGCCCCTCCCCAAATCAATGGTAGAATGAAATGACACCTATCATGATATTCAACAGGAGGTTTGCATGAAACAGTGGTTAGTGATTCTTATGGTCCTCTTGACGGTTCTCAGTCCGGTCATCGCCCAAGGCTCAAAAGAAGACGGACAGGCTGCGAAGGAACTGGTGGTGTACGCCAGTGTGGATGAGGCGAATGCGGTGAAGATCCTCGATGCCTTCACCAAGGATACCGCCATCAAGACAAGTTTTGTCCAGCTTTCCAGTGGCCCGGCCCTTACCAGGATCCAGGCCGAGAGTGGCAGACCCCAGGCAGATGTATGGCTTGGTGCTCCCAGTGACAACCATGTCATCGCAAAGAAAGAAGGCTTGACGGTTCCCTACAAAGGTCCCGCTTTCGAAGCATTGGGTGCAGAGTTCAAGGATAGTGAAGGCTATTGGAGAGGGTTCTACATGAATCCGCTCTGCTTTGGTGTCAATACCACGGCCCTTGCAAAGGCTGGGGCAAAGGTTCCCACCAGTTGGGCTGACCTGCTCAAGCCTGAGTACAGGAACCTGATCCAGGTACCGACTCCGCAGGCGAGCGGCACGGCAACCACCATGGTCTACAGCCTCATCGAGATCATGGGTGAAGACGAGGCCTTTGCCTACATGGCCAAGCTCAACGCCAACATCCAGACCTACACCTCAAGCGGCACCGGCCCCTCCAAGGGCGTGAATGTCGGTGATGCTGCCATCGGCATCCAGTTCTCTCCCGCTTTCTTCCAGATGAAGGCCAACGGCCAGCCCATCGAGATTGTCTTCCCTTCCGAAGGCTTTGGCTTTGAGTTCCCCGCCGCTTCCATTCTCAAGGGAGCTAAGAATTATGAGGCTGCAAAAATCTTCATGGAGTGGTTGGTCAGCAAGAAGGGACAGGATGTCCTGAAGTCAACCGGAACCTACTTCTATCCGGTCATCGACGATGCAGAGATCGATCCTGTCATGCCCGCTTTCTCAACCCTTGATGTGGTGGGAGTCGATCTTTCCTACTACAGCAGCCGCAAGGCTGAACTGGTGGAGCGCTGGGTAAGCGAAGTGCTTTCAGCCAAGAAGTAACGCTGCTTTTTTCATCTCCGGCAGTACTCCTGCCGGAGATTCCTCAGTATCTACGAGGTCCTCATGAAACAACGCATCATAGCCTCATGGCACAACTTCATCCAATTGAGCAAGGACCCGCTGTTGTTGGGTGTCATTCTTTTGTTGCTCCTCTCCCTGGTTCTCTTCATCATCTACCCCTTGTACAAGGTAGTGGTTGTCAGCTTCCAGGTGAATGGGGCCTTCTCATTCAGGAATTTCACCGATGTATTGACCTACTCGAACGGTTACTATCTCAAAGCGCTCTTCAATTCGCTTTGGATGGGTGTGGCTACCGCTGTATTGGGTACTCTCATAGCTTATATCTTTGCCTATTCGCTGACTCGGGCCAACATCCCCGGGCGCCGATTCTTCAATCTGATCGCCACCATCCCGATCATCAGCCCCCCTTTCATCGGGGCTCTGGCCGTCATCATGCTCTTCGGTCGGAACGGATTCGTCAGTTCCACGTTGCTGGGCATGCAGGACGCCAATGCCTACGGGGCGAAAGGGTTGCTGTTTGCCCAGGTGCTGACCTTTTTCCCGGTTGCCTACATCACCTTGCGAGGTGTGCTCGAATCCATCAGTCCAACCCTTGAGGATGCTGCCATGGATCTGGGAGGCAACAGGTTCACCATCTTTCGCAAGGTCACCCTGCCTCTTTCCATTCCCGGGATTGCCTCTTCCATGCTCGTACTCTTTGTAGAGTCGCTTGCCGACTTCGGCAATCCCTTGGTGCTTGCAGGAGCTCAGTTTCCCATCCTTTCGGTGCAGGCCTACCTGGAGATTACCGGAATGGGCAACTTCGCCAAGGGCGCAGCGCTTGCCTTCATCCTGCTCGTTCCCTCTGTTTCGGCCTACATCCTCCAAAAGTATTGGGTGAGCAAGAAACAGTATGTGACGGTTACCGGAAAACCCACGCAATCGAGCAACGATGTGGTCAGTGCCAAGGCCCGGTGGATTCTTTTCGGGGTCTGCTGCCTGATAGCCTTTTTCATCATTCTTGTCTATGCAAGCATCGTCTTTGGGGCTTTTGCTGAATCGTGGGGCAATAGTTACGCGCTTACCCTTCAGAACTTCGTCTATGTCTGGCGTGTTGGTTTTGAATCGGTGCTCGATACCCTCGCAATTGCAGGACTGTCCACTCCGATGGCAGGAATCCTGGGTATGATCATCGCCTTTTTGGTAGTTCGCAAGAAGTTCTGGGGGAGGAAGTTCATGGAGTTTTCGTCCATGCTCAGCTTCGCTTTGCCTGGTACCGTGGTTGGCATCGGATATATTCTGGCTTTCAACAAGCATCCGCTCTATCTGACCGGGACGCTGTTGATCCTGTTGCTGAACTTCATCTTCCGCTACATCCCGGTCGGGGTGCAGGGAGGCGTGGCCGTGCTCAAGCAGATAGATCCTTCCATAGAGGAAGCTGCCATCGATCTGGGGGCTGACAGCAACAAGACGTTCCAGCGGGTGACCTTGCCTTTGATGGTTCCTGCTTTCTTCAGCTCCCTCATTTTCAGTTTTGTGCGGAGCATGACTGCCATCAGTGCAGCCATCTTCCTGGTATCGGCACGGTGGAAACTCATGACCGTCCAGATCATGAGCCAGGTGGAGAGCGGGCGCATCGGAGCGGCGGCAGCCTTCAGCCTGATTCTCGTGGCCATCATCCTGGTAGCCATGGCGGTCATCAAACTGATCCTGCGGCTGAAGTATCATACCACCAGTTCAATTCTCTCACAGTAGGAGCACAGCATGAGCGTAACCTTAGTCAACGTAACCAAGATTTTCACCGACCAGGATGACAAGAGCAAGGAGTTCACTGCAGTCGATGATGTCAATATTGAGATAAAGGAAGGGGAGATGGTTACCTTCCTCGGTCCCTCCGGCTGTGGCAAGACCACCACGCTCAGGATCATCAGCGGGTTTGAGAAGCAGACCAAGGGTAATGTGTTCATTGATGGGACTCTGGTCAATGACCTGCCTGCCAACAAGCGCAACTCCTCGATGGTCTTCCAGTCCTATGCCATCTTTCCCCACCTGACGGTGGAACAGAACATAGGGTTTGGGCTTGAACTGAAGGGGATGAAGAAGAGCGAGATCAAGAGTGAGGTTGATGTGATCATGCGGACCATGGGGCTTTCCGCCCTTGGATCCCGACAGCCCAGCCAACTCTCAGGCGGCCAGCAGCAGCGCGTAGCGCTTGCCAGGGCGATAGTCACCAAGCCGCGAGTCCTGCTGTTCGATGAACCGCTGTCCAACCTTGATGCAAAACTCAGGGACCAGATGCGGACGGAGATCAGGAGAATCCAGCAACAGTTTGGGATTACCAGCATCTATGTGACGCATGATCAGGATGAGGCGATGACGGTCAGCGACCGCATCATGGTCATGGACAAGGGCAAAATCCAACAGATCGGCACCCCGTTTGAGATTTACAGCAGGCCGACCAATCACTTTGTGGCCGATTTCATCGGAAGAGCGAACTTCTTCCCTTGCATGGTGAAGCGCGTTGCCGACATGGTGGTTGTTGAGATAAACCAGAAACAGTACGAGTTTCCTTCGTTCAACAAGGACGTAAAGGCCGGCAAGCGGGCTACGGTGGTCATCCGCCCCGAGGGCTTGCATATCGAGAAACCCAATGAACAAGCCTTCTTCAACGGTACGGTAACCGAAGCGGTCTATCTGGGTGCAACGGTAGAGTATGAGATCAAGGTGAAGGGACGCTCTGAGGTGATAGTGGCAATTTCCTATAATCCGGTGAAAGAGGGGTTGTACAGAGTAGGCGATGAGGTGGGAGTGAGTTTTGAACCGATCAGTGCCCACGTAATTCTCTGAGGACCTGTTATTCTTGCTTTGCTATGACCAGAATATAGTCAGCTTCCAGCTCATCATCCGGTGAGCTGGTTTGTTCTGCTTGCTTCGCGTAGGTCAGCAGAAGCGGAAGGTCTGCATCCAGTTCTTCCAGATTGAGGGTAACCGAGGTCTTTCGTGCCTTGACGGTGACTTGGATATGCTCCATATCCGCTTGGTCAAGCAGAGGTCCTTCCCACTCCTGGCCTTGTGGCTGGACTGCAGGAACCTTGCTGTACACGCCGCAGCCTGTACCAAAGAAGAGCAGAGATGCAAGTATGCACAGCAACGTGATCTGAGTCGCTCGTGTTCGCATACCTTTCCCCTCCTTTCCCGGAACAGTCTTTTCACTTGGTAAAACACCAAACCGCTGAAAAGATTACAGCTCTCAGGCCTTTTGGATGCGCAGATGCGATGAGGCGTCCATCCAGCGGTCATCAACGGTGAAGATGATATCCGCATCACACCATGTGCAGTAGGAGACCAGTGCTTTTGTCATCTGGAGACGAATGGCATCGAGCTCGAGCAATGGACGCTCTTCGCCAAGATGGATATAGATGACTACCTGGAGACTCCTGCCACGCTTGGAGGCAAACACCTCTGAGCTGATGAAGTGGTGAGACCTCACAAAACGGTTGACAATTTTCTCCAGGGCTTGCTGGACCTGCTGTGATGGGGCGGCCCCGAGCAACTCAGCGCTGTAGTGCACAATGTCTTTCACCAGGGAGGGTGAGAGAAAGATGACGAACAGCAGGGTAAGGGCAGGGTCAATGTAGGAAGTAAGGAAAGAGAAACGTAGGTGGGAAAGAAGCATCACGAAGAGTATTGCGACCACCGATGCCAGGCTGAGCAGCGTATCAAGCATCCAGGCTTTGCTCTCGGAGCGAAGCAAGGGGCTGGCAAGTGTCTTTGCCTTTTTGCGCAACAGCATCCAGACGAGAAAGCAGACTACCAGGGAGAACGCTGAGACGGGTAGGGCGATGGGGACGGAGATTGCATAGCCCCCATGAGCCAAGGCCTTGGCGGCATTGACGCCTATGGTCAGGATCATGGTGAGCAACACAACCGAACGCAGGGTAAGGAAGAAGGGCTCAAACGACCCATACCCGAAGGGGAAACGCTCATCGTCCTTCTTGAACAAGAGCAAGACCACTCTGCCCGACCCAATGATGAAAAGGCTTTGGATCAGGGAGTAAAGTCCATCGAGCAGAAGGGAGTTGGACTGTGCCCAGAACGAAGCGAGAAGACCGAGCACGCCGAAGCCAAGGCAGACGAGCGTAGTCAACCGAAGTAGTTGCAGTTCCTGTTTTTTGGTACTCATAGGTTGTGTTTTCGCATCCAGTCATGGCGTTCATTCGCCCACGATCACCGTTTATGGTCCTACGCATAGGACAGACCTATCGGTCAAATCAGGTGATATGCTGTATGCTTATGTTCGTATGATACCACAATTATCCATCTCCTGCAAGGAGACACGTGTCTGGCTTCTTGCCGCGGGTATGAAAATACAGTAAGCTTATTAAGACAAATTCCTAATTCTGATATTCCAAATTGAGGTGTCTATGTCACGAATTTCTTCTCTGCGATATGTGTTTGCAGTACTTCTTGTGGCCACGCTTTTTCTTGGTTCCTGCACCAAGGAAAAATCGGTTGGGACCGAACAAACCGCAGAACCTGCTGCTGATGTTGTTGCCTCCGCCACCGATTACACCCAGGTGGTTGCTTCGGCAGTTCCCATTGAGGTGCGTCCGCTTCGTGACAGGGTCATCGGAAGCGGAACCGTGCAAGGGCAGCAGGAAGTGAGCATCAAAGCCAGAACCAGTGGCGAGATCAGGGATGTATACGGCAATTTGGGTTCTCCCCTGCAGAAGGGAGATGTCCTGATTGTCCTTGATGATACCATTGCCAATCTCAATCTCAGCCAATTGGAGAACCAGTACAAGAACGCCCAGGGGGAACTTGCGGTCAATGAGCAGCTGTATGCCAAGGGTGCCATCTCCCTCTCGCAGCTCAATCAGAGCAGATCGAGTGCTGACGGCCTTGCCGCCCAGCTTGAGAATGCCCGCAATGCTCGTTCCAATACCAAAATCACCACCCCTATCTCCGGCAGCATAGCCGAACTTACCAAGCTTGTTCCAGGCGACCTGATTTCTGCAGGTGCGCAGGTTGCACGCATTGTCGATCTTGAGCACTTGCGGGTCACCCTCGCAGTAGGACAAAACCAGCTCTTTTTGATCAAAGAGGGAGCGCGCGCCGAAATAGTGATAGAGACGCCCGTTGAGCGTATCACAGCCCAAGGCACGGTGAGTGCAGTAAGTGCTTCCAGTGACAGCAGAACCGGCAGCTGGACCGTCTATGTCGACTTTGAGAACCCCAGACCGGAAATGCTCAAGGCGGGTATCACTGCGCAGGTCACCATCTATCAGGACGATGCACCCCGGTACCAACTGGTCCCCAACCAGGCAATGGTCTACCGCAATGCAAAGACCTATGTCTTCCTGGCCGAGGGAGGCTCCGCTTCCTTGGTGGAAGTCCGTATTGTTGACCAATATGGTGACTATACTGCCATTGAAAGTATGGATGCAAAACTGAACCTTGCGGGCAAGCGTGTCTTGGTCAGTGGCCTTTCACGGCTGGTTGATGGCTCCTCCATCAGCATACAATAGGAGGGGATGCTATGGACGACGAGACGAAACGCCTTTCCATCGGAAGATTCTCTGTCACCAAACCGGTGTTGGTGAATATTCTCATGATCACCGTACTGGCCTTGGGCCTTTTTTCCTTGGTCCGCCTTCCCCAGGAGCAATTCGCTGAGGTTCCGTTCTACTGGGTGAATGTCATTGTTCCCTACCCGGGAGTGAGTGCCGAGGATATGGAAGCATCGGTGACCATACCCGTTGAGAATGCATTCCAGGGGATGGACCGGCTGAAGCAGATCAGTTCCACCACCAGCGAAGGGCTTTCTGTTGTCAGGGTGGAATTCAGTGATGGCATTGACGACCAACTGTTCAAATCCCTTTTTCAGGACGCCCAGACACGGTTCAGCCAGGTGCAGTTGCCCGAGGGAACGCTTCCTGCGGTGCTGGACGATTTCTCTTCCTCCGACTTTTTGCCGGTCATCGAGGTGGTCATCAGCGGGAACCTTTCCTATGCAGACCTTCGTGACCAGGCATTGGAGTTGCAGAACAAGATCCTCCGCATCCCGGACGTCAAGGATGCCGAGATCATAGGCCTGCCTGAGCGGCAGATCCAGGTCAACCTCGACCCGACAACCCTTTCCAGTCTTGGTTTGAGCGTGAATGAGGTGGTACGTTCCATTTCCGAACAGAACCGAACTTCTCCCAGCGGCAATCTTACCACCGACTCCCGCGAGTACCTTCTGAGAACGCTCGGTTCCATCCAACGTGTTGAGGATATCGGCAGCGTAATCGTGCGCCGGTCCAGCCAAGGGGAAGGGCTGGTCCGCGTGGATGATGTTGCCCAGGTGGTGGATGGCTTTGAGGAAGACAGTGCCTTCAGCCGTTTCAATGGCAAACCTTCCATCAGCCTCAAGGTCACCAAAGTGGTGAAAGGCAACTCGGTTGCCATAGTGGATCGGGTCAGATCCATTGTTGATGAGGCCCAGAAGAGCAGTGGAGCCACCCTGACGTTGTTCAATGACTCTACGGTACAGATAGCCTCCAGCCTCTCGGTGCTTTCCACGAACGCCCTGATGGGCTTGGTTCTTCTTGTCATCATTCTTTCGCTCTTCATCGGGGTGCGCAACTCCCTGATCACGGCTCTTGGCATTCCTGTCACGTTTGCCCTTACCTTCCTGGTGCTCGACTTGTTGGGAGAAACCATCAACACCAACACGTTGTTCGGGTTGGTATTGGTACTCGGCCTGATCGTTGACCATGGGATTGTCATCATCGAGAATTCGTTCCGACTGCAAAATCTGGGCATGAAACGTCATGATGCAGCCATTTTGGGCGTTAACCAGGTGGTGTGGCCGATCATCGCTGCCACAGGGACTACCGTTGCAGCCTTCCTTCCGCTGATGATCATTCCCGGCACCATCGGCAAATTCCTGCGGGTCATACCGCTGACGGTCACCATTGCCCTCATCGTCAGTACCATCGAGGCTCTCTTCTTCCTGCCCAGCCACTACGCTGAGTGGGGGCCGAGAGAGTCGGTGAAGGAGAAAACCTCCCGCTTTTTCGCTCCCTTGGTAGCACGCTATGTTGCCTTGCTCAAACGTCTTTATACAAGGAAAGGGCTCTGGCTCGTGGTGGCCCTCATTCTGCTTGTCGGTGTGTTCTCCTTGGTAGGTTCGCTTCGCCAGGATCTCTTCAGCGCAGAGGATTACAGCTATTTCAACATTGAACTCACTACACCCCTGGGGTCTACGCTCGCGCAAACCAACCGCGTGGTTTCCGAGTATGAGGAGGTTCTTCTTTCCAAGGTGGGCAAGGGAGAGATTCTTTCCATCAGCACGAGTGTGGGTGGGGGTGAATCGGGTTCCCAGAACACCACCAAAGCCCAGATTACGGTTGATCTTGCTGAGATGGATGAGGGAAGGATGCGCAGCATCGAATCCATAATCGAGGAAGTGAAACAGGAAACCTACTACATTGGCGGTACGGAACAAGTCCTTTTCACCAAAGCCCAGAACGGACCCCCAACTTCTGCAGACTTCAGTTTCCGTCTCTCCGGGGATGCTTATGAACGCTTGGTGCAGGCCAGCGAGGCCTTCAGCGCTCAACTCGCATCCTTCGAGGATGTGGCAAACGTGCAAAGTGACTTTGTCCCGGGAAATCCTGCCTTGCGCATTGAGGTGGACCAGGAGAATGCGAGCCGTCTGGGTATCGGGGTCTCCACGATTGCTGGGTATCTGCGCAGTCGCTTTGAAGGCGTGACCGTTGGTACGTTCTTCCTGGAGAACGAGGAAATTGACATAGTCGCCCGATTCTCCCGTACTGGTGGGCAGTCTTTTGAGGATCTGGAGCAGATCCTGATTCCCACCGACGATGGGCGTCTTGTTCCCCTTTCCAGTGTTGCAAGGATCCGAGGGGAGTCCTCCATCGGCACCATCCGCAGGGTTGAAGGCAAGCGTGAGATAACCATCACTGCCGATGCGTTGGGTGAGGTCGACCAGCAGGCAATCAATGCTGGGATGGAAGCCTATTGGAGTTCAACGCTTGCTTCCCAATTCCAGGATGTTGATCTGGTTGTCGGTGGTGAGTTCAGCGACTTCTCAACCCTGTTGCTTGATATCCTTCGGGTGTTCATCCTCGGGATATTTTTGATGTATCTCATTCTGGGAACGCAGTTCAACAGCTACAGCCAGCCTTTTTTGATTCTCCTCTCCGTCCCGTTTGCTTTCATCGGGGTGGTCCTCTATCTCTTTGTTTCCGGTACCCCGCTCTCCACGACTGTCATCTACAGTGCGGTTGCACTTGCCGGTATTGCGGTCAACGATGCCATCGTCCTGATCAGCTTCATCAACGAGAGAAGGGCTGAAGGGGTGGATACCTCCGAAGCCGTGCTGGAGGCCGCGTCCACCAGGATTCGACCGATCCTGCTGACCAGTCTGACCACCATAGCCGGCCTGCTTCCCACAGCAATCGGGGTAGGAGGGTATTCGGTAGTATGGTCACCCATGGCGAGCACGATCATGGTGGGCTTGGTGTTTTCCACCATCAGCGCCCTTTTCATCATTCCTTTGCTCTATGGGGCAATCTACGATCGCACACGGAGGAACGCGCAATGAAACCTGCCAAGCTTACTCTCCTTCTGCTCCTTGCTCTGGTGCTTCCCCTGGGAGCCTCCTATCCGGATTTCTCTGCGCAAAGCTCATTTGTGCTTCCAGAGGTAGCCTTTGGATCCCCCTCCCTCGAGCCCTTCCTTGCGCTCTGGGCCAAGGAAGAGCTCACGTCTCTTTCCTCCTTGCAACAGCAGTTGGAGAGGGAAGTGGAGGCCAACAGTCTCGATTTGGACCAGCTGCAGTATGTGGTCGGTCTGCAGCAGGCCCAATTGGACTTTGCCAAGCAGAGTGCGCGTCCCAAACTTGGCTTGAGTGCCACTCCGTACGCCTACACCGACAGTCGTCCGGTGGGCAGCCCGACAAAGACTCAAAGCTTCTCCGTTGGCGGAACGCTGACACAGAGTCTTCCCACTGCTGGAACACTCAGCGTGGGGGTGAAACAGAGCAGCTCCTACAATATAGACAAATCTGCCTGGACCCAGACGCCTTCGGTGACCGTATCGCTGCAGCAACCGCTGTTTGTGGGTTCCTCCCCGCTTGCCACCTCCTACCAGAAGGACCAGCTGGAGAAGCAGGTGCTGAAACTCTCCTCTGCCACGATGCAAGCTGATTCGCTTAAAAGAACGTTGGTTGTGCAGAATGCGCGGCTCTTGCATGTGCGCCAGAGTCTGTTGGAGAATCGCTATCTCATTGGAGAGCGTGCCCTGCTTGCAGAAGAGGCGGTCAGGAAGGCCGGCTTGGATCTTGAGCAAGGCCTGGTCAGCAGGCAGGTATATGAGAGCAGGCTGCTTGCCTTCTATCAGCTTGCCTCCTCCTATGATGAGTTGGATCAGGAGCTTTCCAATCTCAACAGTACCTTGCAAAAGACCTTTACCGGTGATATCCCGGCTGAGGTCTCCATCGCTTTCGATTTCGACCCATTCTTGCTTGCCAAGCGCATTGAGGATACCGAACTGTTGCTGCAACGGTATCTGTCCAAGAGTGCTGCCTATCAGAATGCCTTGCTTGAACTGAGGTCGGCGACGTTGGACAGTGGGTACTACTCTCTCAGTGATGCACCGCAACTGCAACTTTCGTTCTCCCTCTCCCCCTACTATACCGGCAGCAACAGCAATGGTTTCTTCAACTCCTTCTCGGAGCTTTTCTCCGATGGAGACCCAGCACTCTCGTTCTCCATTGGGTTCAGTGCAACGGATTTGTTCAGACGCTCTTCAGCCCTTCAGCAAAAGAGTGCAGAACTTGCCCTGCTTGGCAGCAAGGCTAAGGTGGAGCAGGCATATGAACAGGCTTCTGATGACCTCGATCTCTTGGTGCAGGAGATACGTTCGTACCTGATAGATCTTCTGATCCAGCTCGAGGACTACCAGCTGAAACGAGACATCCATGAAGCGGACCAGATCAGGTTTGAGGCAAATCTCATCGATTCAGCTGCACTCAGGCAGAAGGAGTTGGATTGGTATCAGTCGGCGTTTGCTGTACTGACTACCCTGAGGGAACTGGAATTACGCGAACTGCAGATGCAGCTGCTCGGTCTACTGACGTAACTTCTGCTTTTGTTCCATCTTGTCGCGGTACATGGCATCGTCGGCAAGATGGAAGGCCTTGGAAAGTGACAATTTGTTGGTACGGTCGAGACAAGTATAGCCGCAGGCAATGCTGATCGGTGGTACCCGGATTTCATTGGTCTGGGCAACAGCGGCTTTGAAGCGTTGCAGCAGGATCAGGCAATCTGTAGGTTCTTGTGTCTCGACCAGGACGCAAAACTCATCCCCACCGACACGGAAGACTTTGCCTTTTGGAGCAAAAACCCGGGTGAGCAAATCGGCTACGCTTGCCAACAGTGCATCACCTTCCTGATGGCCCCATGCGTCATTTGTTTGCTTCAGGTTGTTCACATCGAAGACGAAGAGTGCCAAGGGATGAAGTCTCTGCTCAAGGGCACGCATTTCGTGTTCGAATGAGACGCGGTTTCGCACCTTTGTCTGCAGATCATAGTCAAAGCTTGCCTCCTGCATGATCAGATAGTAGAGCAGGAGAGCAATGGCTACCGTGCTGAAAATGAATATTTCCTCGTTGAAAAACAATTGATACAGGGTGGAAAAAATGGGCAGAAGATACACCATGGCCAAAAGAATGCGCGAAGGCACGATGATGGTGGCTTCAAGCTTCTTGAGGAGCATGAGCATCAGCAGGTAGTATACTGCCGAAATGATGGTAGCTGACAAGAAGAGAGGACCTCGAATGTAGGTATTCGCCTCATTGATGGTAAACACCCAGCCGTTTTGTATTGAGAGTACCGAAAGGATTGCATTTGCAGCAAAGGGAACGGATATCAGGATTTTTGAGCGGAGAGTAAACGAAGAGAAGCCCAGATAGAAGAGGATGACGAGAGGAATGGCTGGAGTGAGGGCAAATGCCGTGCTATAGGCAAGATGGTGCATCAGCAAAAAGAGTACGCCATCCCTTCCGGTCAGCGCAGTCTCCAATACCTCCAGCAACAGGATGATGATGGTAATCACTGAAGCAAGTATGTAGTACCAATTTTGCCTTGACCCGGCAAGGTGACGTTTTGCCAGATAGATGGTGAAGAGCAGGGGAAGCAGGCTGAAGATGTTTACGATTGCATGTGCAGGCACGTCACCCTCCTGTATACTCCTATCGTACACACCCCAGCTTCATTTGCCTAGGAAAAGAGGAAGCCTGACAACAAAAAAAGTGCGCAGATGGTGAGTCTGCGCATTGCATCCGGAATGGGAATTCCCTAGAGCTGGTAGGTAAGGCCTGCCGAGAAGGTAAGGGAAGCGATGTTGTTCTTGGTGTACTTCTGCTTGCTCTCCGTCCAGGTCTCTCCTCCTGCCTCGCTGGAACCGTTTGACGTGCCACCGAAGAAGCGTGCATTGGCAAAGAGGGAAAGGTCCTCCTGTACTGCATAACTCATGCGAAGGGAAGCATCCAGAATGGAACCCTCAAACTCGTAGTCCGCGCCATTGATGTAGGCAAGGTTTGCATAGGACCCTGCAATGTCTGCACTGAGAGTCAGGCCGAAGGGGAATCGGTACTCACTGTAGATGGCAAGGGCGGGGACAAGGCCGACATTCTGTCCCACATACAGTTTCGTTCCATCCACCGACTTGAACTGGATCGAAGCATTTCTGATCTGCAAGGCAAGGCCGACACCCAGGTAAGCCTCTTCATACTTTCCCAGAAGGTCGTAGGTGTAGGTGCCACGGTAGAAGGGGAAGCTGTAGGTGAGTTCCATGGCTTGAGGGGTATTGCCTGCAGCAAACTTCTGATCTCCGATATTCACTTCTTCTTGGAAATTCACCGCAGTCTCCAGACGGAGCGGCTGGTACGTGAACCAGACGCGGTGTTTCTCATTGACCGTTGCACCGACCGTATAGCGGCTGAAGGGGTAGATGTTGTCCTGACCACCTTGGGCGATGAAGTCGAATTCGCGGGCTGGGTCGTACGAGTTCCCGTTCTGATAGGTGTGGTGAAGCAGGGCAATGGTGCCCTGTTCGGTTTCGATGAAGGGGGCAAAAGAGTTTGCTGAGAGTGAGAAAGAGAAGATGCTCATAACAATCAGAATGGTTGGTAGTATTCGTTTCATGATGTCCTCCGTTTGATGGTATGAGTATAGGAAAAAGCTTGAGATATGTCAATAATATTGAGGACAATATAATAGAGGAAAATAAAGAAATGGAAAATATGTATTGTGGTTTTCTTTGTAACCAAAACCTTCTGTATTGGGTTTTTCTCCATATAATTGCTTGATAAGGAAAAAGATTGAGAATTGGCAATTATTACTGTATGCTTTATATACGACCTAGATGATTTCTTCCCTCCTGGGGTATCAACTTTAGTAGGAGAAGGTATGAATAAGAGTCAGGAAAGAGAACGTGTCCAGAAAACCACCATTGTCTATATCGTGGTAATGGTACTCATCGTGGTATTGATTCTGATCGCTGTACAGGATCCGAAGGTCAAAACCATCGCCATCATCCTCATTCTTCTCGTGGGCTGTGCTGCGATAGTGGTGCAGTGGTTGTTGTTGGGGAAACAAGGGGCGGATGAACCGGATGAGGTGGAAGTGAAAGCCCCGGAAGCAGAGCTTGCAGAAGAGGAGACTGTTTCCACCAAGACAGGAGCCACCTGTGAGGTGAGCGGACAGTATCACTGCCAAGACCATCCTGATAAAAAGGTTTCCATGGAAGTGGGGAAACGATTTCCTCCCTGCAGGGGAGACAACAAGGGGCATTCAGCTATGTGGGTGCTTGAGGAATAAGAGCATTCAGCTCCACAGGCTGTCAGCAGATGGCCTTTCATGATAAAAAGCCGTTGCATGCGTGTGCAACGGCTTTTCAACTGCTTAGGCAGGTATGGAGTGCTGTTGTACCCGCTTTGCATGGAACTGGTAGAGCAAGACGACTGCAAGCAAGGAGAGCCCGATTGCATCCTGCACCACATTGGCAGTGATCAGCAGCAGCGCACCTGCAAACGCAAGGATACGGATCACCCACTTCATTTCCGAGAGGAAGTACCCTTCGGTAGCCATGCCTATCATGCAAACGCCCACAATTGCCGTAACGGTGACCCTTATCGCAACCAGAGGTGTGGTTTCGATGAGCAGCAAGGCCGTATTGTAGATGAACATGTAGGGGACGATGAAACCGGCGAGGGAGAGCTTGACCGACTGCAGTCCCGTCTTCATGGGATCGCCTCCGCTCAGGCCAGCGGCTGCAAAGGAAGCCAAGGCTACCGGTGGGGTGATATTGGCAAACATGGCAAAGTAGAAAACAAACATGTGTGCCGCAAGGGGAGGGATGCCAAGCTTCACCAGGGCAGGGGCTGCCATGGTTGCCGTGATCAGGTAGGCAGGGATGGAAGGAAGTCCCATGCCCAGGATCATGCAGGTTACCATGGTCAGCAAGAGGGTGAGCATCAGGTTGGACTGGCCGAGCTGGATGATGGCGTTTGCCATGTTCAGGCCGAAACCGGTGAGGCTCACCACCCCGATGATGATGCCGACCACTGCACAGGCAACCGCAACGGATACAACGGCACGCGTCCCTTCTGCAAAGGCGTCAAGGATCTGCTTGTAGGTCATGCGGGTGGACTTGCGTGCCATGCTGACCACAATGGTCGCCACGATTGCCCAGAACGCACTGAAAATGACGGTGGCTCCGCTGAAGAGCAGCATGTAGAGCAAGAAGGCAATGGGAAGCAGCAGATGCCCGCGCTCGCGCATGACATCACGTGCCTTGGGAAGCTCTTCCTTGGGAATGCCCTGCAGGTTGTTCTTGGAAGCACGAAGCTGTACCTGGACCAGGATGCCAAGGTAGTAGAGCAGGGCGGGAATGGCCGCGCTGATGACGATGGTGCCGTACTTGACCCCGAGCATCTCAGCCATGATGAAGGCGGCAGCTCCCATGATGGGGGGGAGCAACTGTCCACCCACGGATGCTGATGATTCCACTGCCCCGGAAAACTCCTTGCTGTAGCCGGTCTTCTTCATCAGGGGGATGGTGAAGGCTCCTGTGGTGACTACATTGGCAACGGCACTGCCGTTGATGGAACCCAGAAATCCGCTGGCAATGACGGCAACCTTGGCAGGCCCACCTTTGGTGGAGCCTGCAAATGCCAGGGCAAGGTCATTGAAGAAACGGCCCATGCCGCATTTGTTCATGACCGTACCGAACATGATGAACAGGAAGATGTAGGAAGCCGCAACATCCACCGAGGTACCGTATATTCCTTCCGTGTTGATGAAGATATGGTTTACCAGTGCTTTCCAGTCGTAGCCGCGGTGCATGAATATGCCGGGAAGATTTCGACCGAAGAGACCATACAACAAGAAGAGAAGGCTCAGGATGACCAGCGGCCAGCCGCTGATGCGTCTGCTTGCCTCAAGCACCAGTACGATCAGCAGCGTTCCCATGATGACATCCATCGTGTTGGGAGAGCCCATGCGGTTGATGAAGTTGATGTAGTCGACCCAGACATAGACAGCCACAGCCACTGAGAGCAGGGCAAAGACGATATCGTACCAAGGAAGGGTCTTCCGGCTCGACTTCCTGCTGACAGGATAGATGAAAAAGGTCATGAACAGAATCATCGCGACATGCAATGAGCGATGGAGGTGGGTGGCAGGGTACCCGATGAAGCTGGTGATGAAATGGTAGAGTGCGATGCCGATGGCTATCCAATAGACAGCTTGGGCAAGCAGGAAGTGGTCAAACGTCCTGGTCTTGGACTCCTTCTCGAATTTCTCCAGCAGGTGCTCCTGCTTGGCTTTCATATCGGGTTTCAGTTCGTCAAGAGTGATCTTGGCCATATAGTGCGTATTCCTTTCAAGTAAAGTTCCACAGGTACGTGATGTGGGATCTCAATTCCGTGCATAAACGTTTGCCCTTCCACTGTAATGGAAACAAGGGCGGTTTGGGAATGTATCCAGGATATCTTGTCAAACGCTTGGTCGATGGAGCGCATCACCACCATGCCGTCTTCCAAAGATACCACGCCTTTGTTTTCCGGAATGCCTGCGCCAAACCCGGCTACCTTGATGGTGTTGAGCAAGAAACCATCTTCAGGGCTGATGGTATACTCTTCGATCCAGGGAATGTGTTCGAACGAATGGATCCAGTGAAACGTGAGTTGCGCTCCCTCTGTGATGGGAACGGTTTTCAGAACCTGCCCGCTCTCTTGTTCCACGAGAACAAGCATCAGCGTTTTCGGGGAAAGAAAGAAGAGCAGTGTCCCCGCCGCGAGGGCGAGGACAACAAACATGATCAGGACTTTGATTCTGCTCTTCATAGCGGGAAGCTTACATCCCTACTTCCTGGTAGTAGCGCTCCGCTCCCTTGTGGAAGGGGATGTCCACGCCAATGTGGCTGTTTGCCAAGGTAATGTGCTTCTGTGCAGTTGCATGGGAAGCCTGGATGTCCCCGATATTCTCGAACACGCCCTTGGTCAGGTCATAGGCCACTTCCTCGGGAAGGTCTTCGTTGACGATCATGATGTTGCGGACGGTGGCGGTGATGACATCGGACTTGGTATCATAGACGTCAGCAGGAATCGTGGCTTCGACGAAGAACGGATACTTTGCCTTCAGGTTCTTCAGGCCTTCTCCCTCGATGGGAATGAGCACGATCTCGGCGGTGGTTCCCAGCTCCATGATGGTTGCATTGGGAATGCCGCTGGTGACAAACACTGCATCAACGAGGTTGTTCTTCAGCTGACCGATAGCCTCACCATAGTTGAGGTAGTCGACCTTGCTGTCTGCATAGGTCATGTTGTGCGCTTCGTACATCATGCGGGCATTCAGCTCAACACCGCTGTTCGGGGCGCCAACGCCGACACGCTTGCCTTTCAGGTCGGTGAACTTGGTGATGCCCGTCCTGTCGGTGGTGACAAGCTGTACATAGTTGGGGTAGAGGCCGAGCAGGGCTCTGAGTTCAGTCGCTGCAGGTTTCCCTTCGTAGGCACCAAAGCCCTGGTAGGCCTGGGCAACTGCATCGGACATGGCGATGGCCATCTCAGCACGGTTCTCCCTGATCAGGGTGATGTTCTCTGCAGAAGCACCGGTTGCCTGGGCGGAGGACTTGTAGCCGAGCTTGTTCTGGAAGACGGAAGAGAAGGCTCCCCCGATCGGGTAGTACAAGCCGCTGGTCGGGCCGGTGGCGACGGTTATGAAATATTTGCTGCGGTCGAGACCTTCGGTCTCTGCCGCTTCAGTCTGTCCTGAGGCAAAGAGGGCTGTGCTGAGAAACAAGGCAATCAGGGCAATAAGAACAAGATGTCTTTTTTTCATGGAATTTCTCCTAACAAGTATTCTTGCAGGATGCAAGTCCTGCGGCTTCTCTTAGGGATCTTCTAGGTAATCCCAGAATCTAGAGTATAAAGATGCATAGAGATTGTATCAATATGCAGGATAAGCATAATTTACGGAATGGGTGAAAATCAAGCGCAAAGATATACCTGCTGGAAAAAGCGCGTGGGAATCGCTATTATAGCCGCATGACACGCAAACAATTTCTCCATATTGTGGAAATCCGCACCAAGCTCATCAGTATGGGCACGGTTGCTTCAGCTGCTTTGTATGCACTTCTGTTGCAGGGGACTTTGCCCATGGCAAAGCTCCTGCTCATGATTGTGGCTACCCTGTGTGTGGACATGGGGACCACCGGCTTCAACACCTTCTTCGACTATTACCGGGGCACAGACAATGCCCTCTATACCAAGGAGAAAGAGAAAGTCTTGGTACACGAGGAGGTGAGTCCTCTCTCAGCCTTGCTTGTCAGTGTGGGACTCTTCGGTCTTGCCGGTCTTTTTGGCTTGGTTCTTGCCTACCTTACCAGCTGGTATCTGATCGCAGTAGGTTCGGTGTGCATGCTGGTGGGGTTCTTCTATACGGCAGGCCCGTTCCCGATCAGCAGGACCCCGTTTGGAGAACTGTTTGCAGGAGGGTTTCTTGGTTCGGTTCTCTTCCTGATCACCTTGTTTGTGCTTGATGTCACGCTTTCCCTGCAAGCACTGTTGGCAACCATACCGTTCTTCCTGCTCATTGCCATGATTCTCTCGGTAAACAATGGTTGTGACCGCATCGGGGATGAGGCAAGCGGCAGAAGGACCCTGTCCATACTCCTTGGCAAGCGCTGTGCGCCTGTCTTGGTAGGTGTTGAAGGCATCCTTGCCTATCTTGCCAGTGGGGTGCTTGCCCTGACGGGCACCTACCCCCTGCACCTATTGCTCTTTCTTGTTCCCAGCTTCTTTCTTTTCATCAAATCGTATCGGCAGATGCTCAAGCTGGGAATGCACGAGGAGCACAAGAGCCGGCATATGGGATTTGCCTCGCGCTCCTATGTCCTCTACTGCTGCTCCTTCCTGCTTTCGTTCGGATTCGAGGTGCTCAGAACATCGTCCGTTCTGCAGGCTTTTTGATCGTTGCCGCATAGATTGAGTTGATCACGCCAAGGACGGCGGAGAGGGAGAAGAGCACCTCGATGCCCAGTGTTTTCCAGATGTAGCCCCCGAGCAGGGCGATGAGCACACTGATGAGGTGGTTGACCGAAATGCCGGTTGTCAGGGTAGCCGTCAGCTCCTCCCTGCTGGAAGAAAGATCCCGTACGTAGACGTTTGTCGCCATGCTTGCAAGGCTGATGATGGAATCCAGGACAAAATTGACGCACACCACAATGAAAGCAATGTGCATTGGAAAGATCCTGTGCGCAAAGCCGTACATGATGCAGACCACCACCAGGATGAGGGTATCGGCTACCATGATCGTCTTGTAGCCGAGCTTGTCTACCAGAATGCCGATGGCAGGGGAGAGCAGCATGCCGAACACTGCACAGATTGCGAGAAGCAATGCAATGATGGAAGTGTCGGCACCGTAGAAGAGGATGAGCACGTAGGGTGCAAAGGTAAGAAATATCTGTTTCCTGGCACCATAGAAGACTTCGAGCATATAAAACTTGTGGTACTTCTTGTTGATGTAGAGCCTGCTTCGTCTGACCGGCTTCCCTTGGTCCTTCATGGTGAAAACAATAAGGGTGGCGAGCAGCATGAGCACGGCAGCTATGATGAAGACGGTGCGAAACCCTACGATGGAGTCCCTTGCATACCCGATGCGGGCAAATACGAAGAAGAGGGCAGAGACCAGGAAATAGCCAAGGATGTTTCCCCCGTGGCTGATCGAGGAGGTGACACCCAGGCTTGCCCCGCCCTTGTCCCCTTTTGCAAAGCCAAGGGACATGGAACTCTTGATCGGCATGACGATGTGCTCACCGGTGCTGAAGACCACCATGAACAGGATGACCACCACCTTGCTTGAGCCAAGCAGGAGCAAGCCGAGTAGGCCGCTGAGCATGATGGCGGTTCCAATCTTGAAGACCTTGGTTTCGCTGAATCGGTACATGGCGGCAAGGATGAAGACCAGCAACAGTCCGGGGATTTCACGGAAGAATTCAACGATTCCTCTCTCAAACTCACTGATCTTGATGATTTCTGCAAGATAGTTGTCTTGGATGCCACGGTAAAACCCGTAGGCAAGACCGGAAAAGAGAATCGTGGCAAGGAAGGTTCTCACCGCCTTGTCACCACGATAGATCGATTGTTTCTCTGACTGCATGCTGACCTCTTCAATGGACGTGATGTGCCCTTAGGGAGGACTATGCTGGGATTCGTATCTGTTGTCAACAACAGTTTGGGCAATGCAATTACTTTTGCCCGTCAAGCACCTTGTTGATGTCTGCAAGGGAACTGCCCAGGTGAGCCAGCATGTATGCAGCCGCTTTCTGGCTGTCGCGCTCCTGCAAGGCATGCAGGACAAGCTCATGCTCCCTGATCGTATTGTCAGAGTTGGTCTTCACCGAAATGGAGAGAACGCGGTAACGCTTGAGCTCCATGGCCAGCAACTCATTGATTTTGGAGAGCAGGGGATTGTGAGCCATCAGGCAGATCTGCGTATGGAACTGCTCGTCCAAGGCAGCGAGCGCTGCAACGTTGTTCTGTTTGTTCTCTGCAATGAAAAGCTGATGTATCTCCACCAGGCGATCTATTTCCTCATCCTTGCCACGCTTGACGGCCATTCGGACTTGCAGGGTCTCAAGGGCCTCCCTCACTTCAGTGGTGTCCTTGAGGGTAGGGGCAGCTTCGATGAACCAGTTGCGAATCGTATCATAGTCATGGCTGTGGTTGTCCCTGACAAAGGCCCCTTTGCCGGAGACCAGCTCAACATACCCTTCGGCCTGCAGGGAGCGCATCGCCTCACGGACGGTCGATCGGCTGACAGCAAGAAGCTCACAGAGTTTCACCTCCGGGGGCAACTTTGTGCCTACTGCATAGGTGCCATTCAGGATGGATTCCTTGATGGAATCGATGACTTGTGTGGTGACGGAAACGCGTTTTATCTCTTTCATGTTGTTTGTCTGACAACAGACTATCATAGTATCATGTACAAGTCAAAAGGAAGTTGGGCAATTTTACGCTTGACAACCTTTGTATGTATGGTATGCTCGAATTGAGATGCATAGATTGTCTGACAATCTGGCATCATACAAATTATGGAGGTTTTCTATGAAACGAACAATGCTCGTACTGGTCATTCTCTTGGTTGGCCTTTCCCTCACCTTCGCGCAGGGAACAAAAGAGAGTCCTGCAGCTTCCAAGAGTGTTACCCTTACTGTGTACTCGCCGGGTAACGTGAATTCCGTACCCACCAAGACCATTCTGAAGCTGAAGGAACTGGTGGAAGAGGCATCCAACGGCTCAATCCAGATGGTTGCACATCATAGTGGGGAGCTTGGCAATGATGCAGAGGCCCTGCAATCAACCCGTATGGGTACCATCGACGTAATCTTTGCAGGAACGAGTGGTTTCACCAGTTTCTATGACAAGGCGAAGATACTCGACTTGCCGTTCCTGTTCGAATCCGCCAAGGAAGCGTATGAGGTGGTCAACAGCGATATTGGTGAACAAATCTTTGCAGATCTTCCGAAGTCCGGATTGGTGTATCTGAGTGAAGGTGACAACGGCATGCGCCACATCGCCACCACCACCCGTCCCATCAATCGTGTTGAGGATGTCCGCGGCCTGAAGATCAGGGTCCCGACCAGCAAAATGTATCTTGATGTCTGGAGTGCTCTTGGTGCAACACCGGTTGCCCTTGCCCTGAATGAATTGGCGATAGCACTTGCAAACGGCACCGCTGAGGCGCAGGATAATGCAACCTACCATCTTGTCGCAAACGCAACGTATGATGACATCAAGCACTTCTCATTCATCAACTACATGTGGATGGGATGCACCATGGCCATCAACCAGAACTCCTGGAACAAGCTTTCCGCCGACCAGCAGAAAATCGTAAAGGAAATGGCCATCGTGGCAGCAAAATACTCGTTCGATACCATCGAGCAGGACAATGTCTCCGCTACCGAGGTGCTGAAGAAAGCCGGTGTCCAGTTCAACGAGAATCCTGACATCCAGAGCTTCAAGGATAAGCTTGGCGGCGCTGCCTACTACCAGCAGTATGCTTCTGAGAGTTGGTACGATCAGTCGATCGTTGATGCCATCCTGGCAAAGTAAGGTGTTATTCGCGAGGGCGGGCTTATCCCCCGCCCAATTATTTTTTTGTTTGGAAGGTGCTTCATGCAAACTATCAAACGCTTTCTCGATTTGTTCGTGAAGCTTGTATCTGTTGTACTCATGGGTCTGGTGGCCGGGATTGTCCTGCTCATGCTCAATGAGTTGGTATTGAGAAACATCCTTGGCACCTCGTTTCGGGGAATGACTGAGCTTGCAGGGTTCATGTTCCTCTGGATGGCTTTCCTGGGTGTAATCGTACTGTATGACCAGAATCGTATGATCAGCCTGGACATGTTTTATGTGCATACCAAAGGCATGGTTCGGACCGTCCTTTGGACTCTGCATAAGCTCATAGCCGCAGCGCTTGGGGTCATCATGGTGATAGCTTTCATCGGATTGTACCCATTTGTCAGCACTGAGTATTACTCATCCATGCCGAATTTTGCAAAGGTCTGGCAATATGTTCCCATGGTGGTGACCGGTTCGTTTTTGGCGGTGAAATCAGCGTATGACCTTCTTGCGAAGGTGCAGAAGGGGAGGTCCCGATGATTTTGTTTTTTGGAAGTTTTGTGCTTTTCCTTCTTATCGGGGTTCCCATCAGCATCTCAATCGGCGCAAGCGCCATTCTGGGATGCCTGAATCTTGGCTATCCGCTGATGGTCATTGGCCAGAAGATGGTAAGTGGCATCGATTCATTTCTCCTGATTGCCATTCCGCTCTTCATTCTTGCAGGCAATCTCATGAATGCAGGAAAGATTACGGAGAAGATCTTCGATTTTGCAAAGCGGTTGGTAGGCTGGATACCTGGAGGTCTTGGGCATGCAAACATCGTGGCAAGCCTCATTTTTGCAGGGATGAGCGGCAGTGCGGCCGCTGATGCGGGAGGATTGGGAACCATCGAGATGGAAGCGATGACAACCAATGGATATGATGAGGATTTCTCTGCAGCAGTCACGGCAGCCTCGACAGTGATCGGCCCCATCTTCCCCCCTTCCATCCCGCTGATCATCTATGGTTCTGTTGCCTCAGTCAGTGTTTCCCAGCTTTTCATGGGTGGTGTGGTCCCCGGCCTGCTCATGGCTTTTGCACTTATGGTCATGGTCTTTTTGTTTGCCATCAAACGATCGTACCAACGGATTGGGTTCAGCATGCGATTGCTGATCAAGCAATTCTTTGCTTCCATCCTTTCCATCATCACGCCGCTGATCATCCTCAGTGGGTTCACCCTTGGCCTGTTCACCCCGACGGAAGCGTCCAGCGTTGCAGTAGGCTATGCGCTCATCATTGCCATCGCAGTCTATCGCAGCCTTGATTGGAAGACCTTCAAACAGTGCCTGCTGGAGAGTGCCATCACCAGTGCCAATACGTTGTTCATCATCGGAACCTCGATGTTGTTCAGCTACGTGCTGATCAAGGAAGGTGTCTCCACCCAGATGGCAACTTTCATCCTCGGCATCAGTGACAACCCGTATCTTATTCTGCTGGTCATCAATGTGCTGCTGCTGATACTCGGCATGTTCATGGAGCCAGGGGCGATCCTGACCCTCATGCTGCCGGTGTTGCTTCCCATCGTGAAGGCGTTGGGCATCGACCTGGTGCACTTCGGTGTGGTGATGGTTCTCAATCTCATGATCGGGCAGGTAACCCCACCCTTTGGGGTATGTCTGTTCATCATAGCGGATGTCTCCAAGATATCCCTGAACCGGATGTATCGGGCGATATTGCCCTTTCTCATTCCCTTGGTGGTGGTATTGTTTCTTTGTACCTATGTTCCCCAACTCGTCACGTGGTTGCCGAGTGCTTTGCTTCACGCATAACCGTAGTATTACATGAAGGAGAAGAGTTGCATGCATGACTCATTGTTTGATGTTTCAGATAAGGTAGTGGTGATTACCGGTGGTCTCGGCCAGATAGGGGCTGAGTTCGTGAAAGCGTTCCTTGAAAGAGACGCCAAAGTGGCTGTCTTTTCCCGTTCGGCGGATAGACAGAAAGCTATACGGATTCTGGGAAAGCAGCTTGGCGAGAGTGATCGCCTTATGGTTTTGAAAGCGGATATCACCGATAAGCAATCCATCGGGCAAGCGCTCGACGCTCTTGAATCCGAATGGGGGGTAGCTGATGTCCTGATCAACAATGCAGGCCTCGATACCCAGCCCAGTGCACCCCCCGAGGTCAGTGGTCCTTTCGAGGAATTCCCGGTGGAAGTGTTCAGGGAGGTCGTAGATACGAATCTTGTCGGTACGTTCCTGATGACGCAAGCCGTTGGGGCTCGCATGGTCAGATCAGGAAAGCCGGGGTCCATCATCAATGTTGGCTCAATCTATGGAATGCTCAGTCCTGTCCAGGATATCTATGCATACAAGAAGGAACTTACCGGCATACCCTTCATCAAGCCGGTAGCGTACAGTGCAGCCAAGAGCGGAATCTACAATCTTACCCGCTATTGTGCCACGTATTGGGCGAAGCAGGGAATCAGGGTAAACACCCTTACCCCTTCGGGTGTATGGCGTGAGACCCAGGATGAGTATTTCCACGCCAATTACCACGCACGGATGCCGATGGGAAGAATGGCAAAAGCCGATGAATTCAATGGTGCGGTCATCTTCCTTGCAAGCAATGCTTCCTCCTACATGACCGGTTCAAACCTCGTGGTTGATGGAGGTTGGACAGCATGGTAACCAGAAATCCCCACATCATCTCTGCCCTCGTTACCCCCATGAACGAGGACAGGAGTATCGATTTCGACGCATTGGAAGCACTTGTACAGTTTGAGATGGACCAGGGAGTGGAAGGTTTCTACTGCTGCGGGTCCTCCGGTGAGGGCTTGTTGCTCAGCGTGGATGAACGGAAGGCAGTCGCACAGCGTGTGGCTTCAGCCAGCTCCCGAAGAGTTCCGATGTATGTGCATACCGGATCATTGGGAACACGGGAAGCGATCGAACTGTCGGTGCATGCACAGACAGTCGGGGCCGAAGCCGTCTCTCTGATCCCCCCCATCTACTACCACTACAGCCAGGAAGAAATTGCAGGGTACTATCAGGATGTGGCGGATGCGGTTGACCTGGGGGTGATCGTCTACAATATTCCCCAGTTCACCGGCATCTCGTTTTCCAAGGGGAGTCCGCTGCTCATGAATCCCAAGATCGTGGGTATCAAGCATACGTCGATGAATCTTTATGAGCTTGAACGCTTGGGACAGGCTTTTCCGCAAAAGACCTTGTTCAATGGGTTTGATGAGATTTTCCTCTCCAGTCTTGCAGCCGGTGCACAGAGCACCATCGGTACGACCGTGAATGTCTGCCCGAAACTGTTCAAGGCGATCTACGAAGATTTCCTTTCCAACAACATGGCATCGGCTCAGGCAAGGCAGCACCTTCTGAATTCCTACATTGAGGCAATGGTGAAGGAAGGAATCTTTTCTGCAGTCAAATACAGCATGACCCTCCTGGGGGTTCCGTGCGGTCCTTGCAGAAAACCCATGAAGGCGTTGGACGCTGAAGCAAAAGCAAGGATTGAGACGGCTCTCCACCAATTGGATGCATACCTGGCTTGACCGCCCAAGCACCCTGTACTACGCTCAAAGCATAGGAAAGGAGTTGCCATGCAAAGGTTTGGATCGCATTTGGAAGGGAAGCTTGTGGTGGTGACCGGCGCAAGCAGGGGCATTGGACGGGGGCTTGCCACCATCCTGGCAGAAGAAGGTGCACGGGTGGCGCTTGCCGCCCGCGATACCGATACCCTGCACTTGGTCAAGGCCGAGATCGAGGAAAAAGGCGGCGAGGCCCATGTCTTTGGGCTCGACCTGAGGCGGGTCTCCTCCATCAGGGAGTGTTTTGCCCAGATAGAGGAGAAGCTCGGCCCCATCGATGTGCTGGTGAACAACGCCGGCATGGGAAACCCGATACCTGCGGAGGAGATCACCGAGGAAGACTGGGACTGGATGATGGATCTCAACCTGAAAGGAACCTTCTTCTGCTGCCAGGAAGCAGGGAAACGAATGCTGGAGCGCGGAAAGGGAAGGATCGTCAACATCTCAAGTCAGGCAAGTGTCGTTGCCATCCCGCAGGAGGCGGTCTACTGCGCCTCGAAGGGAGGACTCAACATGCTCACCAAAACCCTTGCGGTGGAGTGGTCGGGAAGGGGTGTCACCGTGAACGCGGTGGGGCCGACCTTTGTCCATACCCCTGGAACAGCAGAGCGGCTGGATGATCCAGCTTTCCTTTCCAAGGTATTGGCAAACATTCCCAGGGGAAGGGTGGCAACCATCGACGATGTGGCCTCGGCAGTGCTCTATCTGGCCAGCGACCATGCGGACATGGTGACCGGCACCTTGCTGCTGGTGGATGGCGGTTGGACAGCACTCTGATATGAAGAGTTGGTAAAGATGCAGTTGCCGCTCTTGAGTTGGCATGGTCTTGGGGCTACCATCTGACTATGATTTATCTTGTTGAAGACAACCAAGGAATACGGGAGACCATCAAGGCCTATCTGGAGCTTGCCGACTATACCGTCGAGGAGTTCGGCCAGGTTGCGAACGTCGTGGAAAGCCTGATCTACAAGCAACCGGAGTTGGTGATCCTGGACATCATGCTTCCTGATGGCAACGGGTTTGAGCTTGCCAAGCAGA
Source organism: uncultured Sphaerochaeta sp. (assembly GCF_963667405.1). Classification (NCBI taxonomy): domain Bacteria; kingdom Pseudomonadati; phylum Spirochaetota; class Spirochaetia; order Spirochaetales; family Sphaerochaetaceae; genus Sphaerochaeta; species uncultured Sphaerochaeta sp. The sequence goes on from NZ_OY763408.1 coordinate 1,142,357, forward strand.
TTCGCCAGCACAATCCGGCCATTCCCTTTCTCTTCCTTACCGCCCGTGAGGCGGAAAGTGACAGGATAACCGGCCTCGAGCTGGGCGGTGAGGATTACATCGTCAAGCCGTTCAGTCCCCGTGAACTGGTCCTGCGTGTGCAGGCAATCCTGCGGCGGGTGCAGAAGAGCCTGAAAGGTGAGGAAGAGGGAATCCGATACAAGCTGGGTGAACATACCATGATGCTTGATGAGCACAAGCATGAGGTGAGTGTTGATGCACAGCATGTATCGCTTACCGCCTTGGAATGGAAGATGCTCTTTTTCCTCTCCTCGAACGCCAAGACACTCATCACGCGCCAACGCCTGCTTGGGGAGTGTCTGGGGTATGTGCATGATGGATCGGACCGCACCATCAACACCCATATGAAGAATCTGCGTTCGAAACTGGGAAATGCCGAGTGGATCAAGACCGTGCGGGGCTTCGGCTACTCTTTCTCGGGAGAGAGGGAGAAACCGTAACATGCATATGCGATTCAGCCTGACAAAACTCAATCTGTTGCTGGTCATAGCCAGTTTTCTTCTCTTCATGGTCTTGCTTGCCGGTTTGCTTGCCTTTGGTCTTGATGGATTGATGGAGTCCTGGCATGAGCAGGAACTGACAAGCCTCAACCGGTATATCACCACACGCTTGGAGGAGGTCGGGCAAAGCAATGGTCCTGATACGGAAGAGACGCTGCAACAAGCGTTTGAGGGGCTTCCGTACAGTCCGACATACCTGACCATCACCGATGCACTGGGGCGGGTGCTCTATACCTATCGGACGGCCGAGCGTGGCATGGGAAGGGCAAGGGGCCTTCAGATGGGGCTTTCGGAACCGGAGCACTGGCAGACGGTTCTTGCTTCTGATGGCAGCGTAGCATTCCGGTATTCCACCCATCTTCCCTCTTTTGCAGAAATGGAGGGCAATGGGTATTTCCTTTCCGCTGCATGGCAGGTGTTGCTCATCTCCTTTCTCGTTGCATTTCTTAGTGCAGTGGTCCTTGCATTTTTTGTGCTGTATCCTTTGAAACGACAGAGCGAAACGCTTGCGTCAGCACTCAAGCGCATAGCAAATGGTGAGCGCAACGTTTCGTTTTCCAAGCAGAAAGTGCTTGAGTTTGAGACTATCGCCGATGCTTCCCTGGTTTTGCAGCATACGCTTTCCAAAGAGGAAAGACTCCGTTCGCAGTGGACAGCCGACATTGCCCATGATCTGAGAACCCCGGTTACCGTGCTGAAAGGGCAGTTGGAAGCGATAGCTGACGGTGTCTTCACTGCAGACCGGAAGAGACTGGATTTGTTGCTTGGTGAGACGGCACGGCTGGAGAACCTGATACAGAGCTTATCGTTGCTCACCAGGCTGGAAAGTCCTGATTTCAAGGTGGATGCCACCCGTTTCAGTCTTTCTGATCTGCTCGCACAACTACAGGCGCGTTTTGAGGCGGAAGCTGCAAAGCGGGGGATGTGTCTGGGAATCCCCTCTACCCAAGCTTTTGTGGTCGCAGACAGTATGTTGCTTACCCGAGCACTGGACAACCTCCTTTCCAATGCCATCCGCTACGGGAAGGCAGACAGCACCATTGCCATCACCTTCGAAACCGATGAGCAGGATCAGGCAACCTGGCTCTGCATTGAGAATGAAGGGACTATCGACCACGCGTTTCTTCCCCATGTCTTCGATCGTCTCAGCCGATCAGAACACTCCCGCTCAACACAGGGAAGCGGTCTGGGCCTTTCCATTGTGAAAGCCATTGTTGAGACGCATCATTGGACCATTCAGGCAGAAAGCAATCAAACCACGCGATTTATCATTCGCTTTACCTAATCTTTACCCAGCGTTGAAACAACCTCAATGCTGGGGTGCGACTATTCAGTCAGAAACAACAAACCAAATTGACTGGAGGTCAAGATGAACAAGAAGCGAATCATTATCGTAGCCGTGGTTCTTATCGTAAGTATTGCTGCACTCAGCGCAGCTCCCAGACAGGGCAGAGTCGCAGCAGCTCCTGCACAAACCAGAGTGTCTGCTCCCGTTCAGGCGAGAGTTGCAACCCCAGTCCAGGGAAGAGTAGCAGCCGCTCCCATGCAGGGCAGAATGGCAACAGCGCCTGTGATGCAGAATGCACAGGCCGTACAGCAGAAGCAGATGGTGCAGGCTCGGGTACTTCAGGATGAGATGCTTGCAGAAGTTCCTGAAGAACTGCAGGAGTTGATCGCTCAGCACATGGCAGAGGCAGAACAGCGTCAGGCTCTGAACCAAGCAAACAGGGTCGGATATGGCAGGTCGAACAGCCAGAAACCGAACCGCAGTTGGTAAAAGGTTTTGCGTGAGCGTGAGGGGGCCGAAAGGCCCTCATTTTTGGGTTTGGTTCGGATGACACAACCTATGAATGTTGTGTGTCATGAGCTCTGCTGAAGAAGGATATCGGAGGCTCATCATTGGACCATTCAGGCAGAAAGCAATCAAACCACGCGATTTATCATTCGCTTTACCTAATCTTTACCCAGCGTTGAAACAACCTCAATGCTGGGGTGCGACTATTCAGTCAGAAACAACAAACCAAATTGACTGGAGGTCAAGATGAACAAGAAACGTATCGTTATCGTAGCCGTGGTTCTTATCGTAAGTATTGCTGCACTCAGCGCAGCTCCCAGACAGGGAAGAGCCGCAGCAACACCTGTACAGGGTAGGATGGCAGCAGCCCCGATGCAGGGCAGGATGGCAGCAGCTCCCGCACAGGGCAGGATGATGCAAGCACAGGCCGTGCAGCAGAGACAGATGCTCCAGGATTGCATCCTTGAGGATGGGACCCTTGCAGAAGTTCCTGCCGAACTGCAAGAACTGGTAGCTGCACGAAGGGCTGAAGCCGAGGCTCGCCAGGCAGCGAATCAGGCTGACAGGGTCGGATATGGCAAGGCAAACAGCCAGAGACCGAACCGGAACTGGTAAAAGGTTTTGCGTGAGCGTGAGGGGGCCGAAAGGCCCTCTTTTTCTGGTTTAAAGCCATTATGTCAAGATATGAATAGATGTTGCGTATGATTGTAAATGATATATAATTATATATAATATAATGAAAAAACAATATTAAAAGACTTGAATTCGCTTGAGAAACCGTCACTTCGACCTCATACTGATATACATAAAAGGAGAAGTGCCATGAGAATGATTGATGTATTGGTCATTGGCGGAGGCGCCTCAGGATTGCAGGCTGCTATCACGACGAAAACCACTTATCCGGAGAAGGAAGTGGTATTGGTACGCAAAGAGAAGGAAGTGCTCATTCCCTGTGGCATCCCCTATATTTTCGGAACACTCAGCGACAGCAGCAAGGACATCCTGCCCGATAAGCTGCTCACCAGTGTAGGGGTTGAGATTGTGGTCGATGAACTGACGGAAATCAGGGTGAACGACCACCAGTGCGTGTTTGCCAGTAAGGAAACCTGTCAGTACGGCAAACTCATCCTTGCCCTGGGTTCTGTTCCCACCAAGCCAGCGTGGCTGAAGGGCGGGGATCTGAAGCATGTGTTCACCATCCCCAAGAACAAGGTATACCTTGACCAGATGCTCGAAAGCCTTGCTCCCCTGAAAGAAGTGATGGTCATCGGGGCAGGATTCATCGGTGTGGAAGTCTCCGATGAATTGAACAAGAAGGGTTACAAGGTCACCCTGCTGGAAATTGAGAACACCATCCTCAACAAGGCCTTCGACGAGGAGTTCGGAGTACTTGCGCAGGAACACCTTGCAGAGCGCGGGGTGAATGTCATCACCGGCAAGGGGGTTGCGGAAATCAAGGGCAAGGATGGCAAGGTGGCTTCCGTAGTGCTGAGCACCGGAGAAGAGATCCCTTCCGAGGCTGTCATTCTGTCAATGGGATATGCACCCAATACCGCCTTGGCCAAACAAGCTGGGATCGAACTCAATGAGTATGGATTCATCAAGACCTGTGAGTACATGCGCGTACTGCCGTGCACCAGCGACATCATAGCCGTCGGAGACTGTGCCGAGAAACGGGACTTCATCACCCGCAAGCTTGACAGAACGATGCTCGCCTCCACCGCTTGTGCAGAAGCACGAACTGCCGGGCTGAACCTGTACTCGCTCAGTCCCTGCAAGCCCTTTACCGGTACCATCGCCATCTATGCAACGGCCATCGGTTGCCATGCATTCGGGACCGCAGGCATCACCGAGACACGGGCTGTTGCAGAGAACTTTGCCGTCATCTGCGGAAGCTTCACCGGAATGGATACCCATCCGGGCAACCTCGAGCATTCGCACAAGCAGATGGTCAAGCTCATTGTTGCCAGTGATTGCGGCATGATTCTTGGTGCCGAAGTCTATGGAGGGGCAAGCACAGGAGAGCTGACCAATGCAATCGGCTTCCTGATCCAGAACCGTGTTACGGTCAAGCAGCTCTTGACCATGCAGATCGGCACCCAGCCCCTGCTTACCGGTTCCCCGGCAGGCTATCCGTTGATCAAGGCAGCGGAAACTATCGTCAAGAAAATGCGGTAGGAACGCTATCGTTTTTCCTCCTTTGCCTTCATACTATCTTTGTATGCAAGACAAAGGAGGACTGTACGGTGAAAACTCTCATTATCTATGCCACCCAACATGGGACTACGAGAACGTGTGTGGAAATGCTCTCCTCGCAGCTGGCGGGAGAGGTGATGATGCTCGATCTCAAGGAGCAGAAGACCATCGATATGGATCCGTATGATACCGTAGTACTCGGTGGTGCCATTCATGCCGGCCGGCTCGATGGCAAGATCCGCAGTTTCTCCTTGGAGCACAAGGACCAGCTGCTCAAGAAGAAGCTTGGCTTGTTCATCTGCGGCATGGAAGACAAAGAGGAAGAGATCAACAAGCAACTTTCCCTCAATTATCCGGAGGATCTTCTCTCCCATGCGGTGGCAAAGACCAGCTTCGGAGGCCAGCTCCTGTTCTCCCGTATGGCTCCCATAACCCGTTGGTTCATGCAAAAGATGAGCAAGAGCAAAGAGGACATCAAAAAGATTCGTACCAATGCAATCAATGAGTTTGCTCAGGCTCTTGCTCACTGACAAAGCAGTGCATCAGTCTCACATACGCAGGATGAAGATCCTGCGTATTGACCAAGACAACCAGCTGTTCGCTTGACCGGGTCATTCCGACATGCACCAGGTTCGTCAGGACCTGTTCCTGTTCCGTCGTTTCATACTCATTGCTATTGCTCGGGAGACTGGTCAGACACAGCAGTACGAGCGGAAATTCGACACCTTTTGCTGAGTGGATGGTGCTCAGTCGTATCCCTTGTTCTTCCGTGAAAGAGAAGGAAGGGGAGAGCATTTCCTGTATCTCCATCCCTGCGTTTCGTACACGGTCCAGGATGGCAGGAAAATCCTGTTTGCTCGGCGTGAGGATGCAGATGTTTTCCCACTCATAGGAGAGCACCGAACGATAAAATGTCAGTTGGGCAACGAGGTTGTCCAACCACGCTTTCCTTCCCTTGCACTGAACCAAGGTTGGGGGAGGCCCATCCCTGAAGGCTGATGATACCAACGCTTGGCCGAGATACTGCTGGTCCAGTCTTTCAATGGGAAAGGTGTTGCGATGATTTGCCAGCAGGCGGAAGTTCCTTCTTCCCAGTTGGATGTTGCTCTGGATGAGCGGCAGGCCTTTTTGGTAGAGCCGCTGCTGCTCGTCACAGCTGAGGACCATTGCTGTTCGGGTCAATTTTTTCAGGATGGTGAGAGCCGCCCTGCCGAGATCCTGCACCTCGTCAACAAACAGATTGTCAAACAGAATATTCTCATCAAGGTCTTGCATCAGGTATTCGCTGAGTCTCACGGCACTACTGCAAAAGCTGTAGGTGTGCTGCGTCCTCATCTGCCCAAGCACCGTCTCCTTGATCACATGGATTGCCTTGCGTTGCTGCTTTCCCAATGTGCGTTTCAAGCCGGCACGCGGTATCTTGGCCTGCGTGTACTCCTCCTCGCTGACAGCGTGGCGAAACAGGAAGTGCTCAACTTCCTGTTCAAGCAGCCAAAGAGGAAGTGTTTCTGTGGCGAATGGGGCAAGAAGCCGTCTTGTGATCTCCCCATCGAGCTTGGCCTCCGGTTCGAAGTGTTGCAAAAGGGAGAAGAGCAGGGCATCAACGGTCATGATGTTCCGCTCGCTTGCAGGGTCGGAGAGCAGGCTTCCCAAGTACTGGTTGTACTTCGCCAAGGTCCGTGTATAGGTCACCAAAAGGCAACGCCTCTGTGGAAATGTGGACATGCATTGGGCATGGGCTTTCAGCAGTACCAGGGTCTTCCCGCTCCCAGCCCCACCGCTGATAAGGCTGTCTTGCTCGGATGTCAGCTTTGCAAGCACCGAGCGCTGTTCGGCCGTGAGGCGGATGGCCTGGCTCTCATACTGGTGCCTGGTTCTTGTGCACACAGCAAAGCTGCGGAGGGCCTGTACATAGCTGCCGATCTCTTTCTGTGCCGTCAGTTGCTGCTGTTTCTTCCTGACACTGCACTTCAAGGCAAACATTTGGCCTCTTAGTTCATCGATTTTCTCTTGGGATTTCTCCTGGGCCGCATCGAGTTCCCTGAGCTGCCGCTCCTTCTCTCCAAGTTCATGATAGGCAGTCCGCATCTGCTCACGAAGATCCTGATATTCCAACACTGTCTGCTCCAGCTGTTGGTTGGAGGCAAGCAGTCTGTCTGCAAGTGCTTTGAGGCGGGCATGCTCATCGAGCAACTGCGCATAACTGTCGGTGCTCTCCCATGCCTTGAGGTAGGCGGAGAGTTGTTCAAGTTGTCCAACGCTTCCCAAATTCGCCAGACGACAGAAGTGGAGAAGATGGAAGGTGGCTGCACGAGCCTCCTCAACAGAGGAGAAGCTGAAACGGTGGCGTACCTCATTGGCCTGGATATGGGAGAACTTGAGTTGCTTCAGTGCCGGGATTTCGGGAAGGAACTCGGTTGCATCCCGTGTGATCTCCTCAAGAAATTGGCTGAGCAGGGTGGAGAAGCTGCACTGCAGGTCCTCCATGGCATACCGCTCCCGCAAGGATGCCTCAATGAAGGAGTGGGCTGCCAGCACAAAGAAACCAGGGTCGGTGCCCTGCAAATGGTTCAGTCGTTCCAATCGTTGCGCGGTAAGCTCATCCATGGTAGGCAAAGTGTAGACGCCGCTGTCACCGATGGCAAGGAAAAATCGTCAGGCTTTGGTGGCGGCTTTGCGCAGTCGGTTGTTGATGGCCACCCCGATGCCTTTCTCTTCCATCAGCGAGCCCACCATGCAGGTCAGGTGCATGGTGTCCAGGTGCCTGATAGCCCAATAGAGGCGACGGGCCACTTCCTCTGCATCATCGGTTTCGCTGATGGTGACAACCGGTCCCTTGAAGGGAACCGAACTCTTCTCCACCAGGATGACTCCGACATCACTGCGGTCCTGATAAAGGGAGACATCGTCCACAAGATAGAACGGGGTGGTGGGGGCATAGTGGCTGTCCAGAAGTCCCGGGCTGGGCAGGGTGGTATCAGTAGGGCCGGCTTTCTTGGCCATTTCAACGTTTCCCAGAATGGGCGCCAGTTCTTCCACTCCGATTTTCCCCGGCCTGAGAATGGTGGGTACGGCAGTGCAGAGGCTCAGTACGGTAGACTCAATGCCCACCGTGCAGGCTCCACCATCGAGCACCGCCTCGATCCTCTCCCCCAATTGTTCTTTCACATGGGCTGCGGTGGTCGGGCTGGTGTAGCCGAAACGGTTGGCGCTGGGGGCTGCTATGGGGAGGCCGCTTGCCTTGATCAGGCTGAGTGCCAGGGGATTGGAAGGCATGCGGATTGCAACGGTCTCGCTGCCTGCTGTTACGATGGAGGGGACGAGTGCACTCTTTTTCAGCACCAGGGTCAAGGGGCCCGGCCAGAAGGTCCTCATCAGGGTGTAGGCTTGCTCACTGACGTCAACGGCCAAGCCATCCAGTTGGGAAAGGTCAGCAATATGGACGATCAGGGGGTCGAAGAAGGGTCTTTGCTTTGCGGAGAAGATGCGCTTTACCGCTTCCTCATTGGTTGCATCGGCACCCAGACCGTAGACGGTCTCGGTGGGGAAAGCCACCAGCTTGCCCTCCTTGAGCAGGGAGGCATACGCTTCGATCAGGAGAGGGATTTGCTTTTGGGGCTCTGGATACTCGGCAATGAAAGCCAGTGCATCATCTGTGGTATGAAAGTACAGGGTTTGCAGAGGATCTTCAGAGCTGTCCAGCTTGCACAAAAAGCTCAGCCTTCCCTTCTCATCAAGATGGAAATCAGAAGAGGAAGCAAGCATGGCTTGCTTCTCTTGTTCCTTGGTCAGGGAAAACAGGGCATTGGTTTCACACAGTGCTTTTGCCTGTACCGTCTCTTCTTGTGCAGGGGAGATCACACACCTTCCGATACAGGATGGAAGGACAAGACCTGACAAGGTCTTGGCAAGAGCATAGGTACAGAACAAGGTGCAATGCGACATGAGGAGCCTCCAAACGCTATGTGCCGAAAGCCTATCGCAAATGAGCGATGCAAGGCAAGGCTTGGTGTGCTAGACTGCATGCATGGATGTACGGAAATACCAAAGCAAGGATCTGGATCGGATGATTTCCATCTGGAATGAGGTGGTAAGGAAGGGCAATGCCTTCCCTCAGACTGACCTGCTTGATCAAGCATCGGCAGCTCGATTCTTTGCATCGCAAACCTTCTGTGCAGTCGCTGTTGAACAGGAGACAGTACTTGGTTTGTATATTCTCCATCCCAACAACATTGGGAGGGTAGGCCACATCGCCAACGCTTCCTACGCGGTATGCCAGGCAAGCAGGGGAAAGGGCGTGGGCAGGCTCCTGGTGGAGCACAGCCTGGCCCAGCTTCCCCTCCATGGCTTTCGCATCCTCCAGTTCAATGCGGTGGTTGCTTCCAATACCGCGGCCATCACGCTGTATGAGCGCTTGGGCTTTCAGAAGCTGGGAACCATCAGAGAGGGTTTTGCCAAGGATGATGGGACCTATGAGGATATCATCCCGATGGTGTACTACGTCAACGGACGATAAGGATCACCAAGCAAGGCTTTGGCTTGGCTGCAAAGGATGGCATTGGTTCCCACTCGTGCTGGCAACGGCTGTCTGCTTCTCATGAAAAACAAAGCAGTGATAAACCATTCATCTCGGCTTCAAGAGGATGGTCATCGAACTTGAAACCTACAAAAATGTCTATATAATACTATGTAGATATATAGGAGTGTTCATGTACGCTTGGGACCCTGAAAAGAGTAAAAGAAACAAGTTGAAACACGGGTTCTCATTCGAAGAGATCCTTGATGTGTTTAACGATCCTTATTTACTGGAAAGGGTTGACTGGGAACACTCGAATCAACAAGAGACAAGGTTTTAATGTCTTGGGCGACATGGGAGCTCTTTGATTGTTCTAAAGTCTCCACTGACACCGAAGAGCTGATATCGGCAAGAGAGGCTTCCCCACGAGAAAAGAGGGCATATCATGACTATGAAAAAGAAAGATACGACGAAACATGGTGGAATTGATTATTCCGATATTCCTGAGATGACAGACGAGCAACTTGCACAATTGCAGCCTTCCCTTCTAGGCAATCTTGCAAATTTTCGTCCAATCAAGAAGAAAATCAGCATCTATGTTGATGCCGATGTACTGGAGCATTACAAGTCGAAAGGAAAAGGGTACCAGACAAAAATCAACCGGGTTTTGAGGGAAGGCATGCTCCGAGAGACTGCACCTACCTACGGCAAGCAATCAGAACCGGAAGAAGAGTAGAACCTACTCCCCTATGATCTTCACCAGGACCCGCTTCCCGTCAAACCCAAAATAGAAGATCTGCTCCCGGGTGCCGAAGTCCAGCTTTCCTTGTGTAATGGCCACCATGCTCTCCCGGCCCATGATGCTACGCTTGAGGTGTGCATCGGCATTGTTATCATACCCGTTGTGCTGGTAGTGGGAGTAGGGCTTTTCCGGGGCAGTTTCTCCAGCCAACGCTCATAGTCCTGATGCAAAATACTCTCATCATTGTTGATGAAGATGCTGCAGGAAGATATGCTTAGTAAAAATATACTATGAAGTATATATCAAAACATGTATACTGCTGGTGGAGAGTCTGCATGGGAAAGACAGTGGTTTGTAAGCGTGGGTTATTTGCATGGGATGAGGAGAAGTCCAATGCTAATCAAAGAAACCATGGAATTTCCTTCCATGAGGCCTCCTTGGTTTTTCTTGATCCCAGAAGAATTGAATTCTTTGACGTGTCGCACTCGGTGCAAGAACCGCGGTATATTACCCTGGGAAATACATCAAAAAGCAAAGTCATGCTGATGGTGGTGAGCTCGACAAATCGGGTTACAGAACACGGATCAGTCCTGCTCGCCGTGCATCAAAATTGGAAGAAGGATTGTACTATGAGGGATAGAGAAAATAAGAAGAAAGATGAACTTGTGGCGATAAAAGATAGGTCTATAGATTTTTCTGATATTCCAGAACTTACTCCAAGTGTTCAACAAACACTTAGGAGGGTAGTACCCAGAGAGTACTATCAAGTGATTCCAATCAAGAAAGCCATCAGCATCAAACTTGATGCTGATGTACTCGAGTATTACAAATCGGGAGGAAAAGGATATCAGACAAGAATAAATGCAGTTCTCAGGCAGGAGATGCTCCGAGAGACTTCGCCTACCTACGGCAAGCAATCAGAACCGGAAGAGGAGTAGAACCTACTCCCCGATGATCTTCACCAAGACCCGCTTGTCCCGCTTCCCGTCAAACTCAAAATAGAAGATCTGCTCCCAGGTGCCGAAGTCCAGCTTTCCTTGTGTAATGCCCACCACGCTCTCCCGACCCATGATGGTACGCTTGAGGTGTGCATCGGCATTGTCCTCATATCCATTGTGGTGGTACTGGGAGTAGGGCTTTTCCGGGGCCAGTTTCTCCAGCCAACGCTCATAGTCCTGATGCAGGCCGCTCTCATCATCGTTGATGAAGACGCTGGCGGTGATGTTCATCGCATTGACCAGTACCAGCCCCTCCTGTACCCCGCTCTCTGCGATTGCCTGGGCAACCATGCCGGTGATGTTCACCAAGCCTCTTCTGCTCGGCAGATGGAAATGCAGTTCCTTGCGATAGCTTTTCATCATTGTCTCCTCTCTTGAGCATAGGCAAAGGAAGAGCTCCAGTCAAAGGGGGCTCTTCCTGTCTCTCCTAGAGGAACGAACGAATGGCGCGTACATAGCATAGATTATCTTTAGCCCTGGTTACAGCAGCACCCGTGCTGAACACAACACCTGTAGCAAAAGAATTTGACTCCTCAGTGGAAGAAATATAGCCTAATGGAGCTGTATCTCCTTCCGTTACAAACCCGCCGATGGAATCTCTCATCTGATACAACAAGAGCAATTCATCACGGCTGGGAAGGAACCAGTCATCGTAAGTGGTGGACTCATATATCACGCTCTTACTGTCACAAATATCGGCAGCACCAGTTGCCACATACCCTGATTGTGCTGTCATCACGTCGACGATGGTACGGGTATTTGTCTTTCCTGTTCCGACTGCGGTTCCCCGGGCCCCCTCACCAATTTCATATGACGTTAAGCTTCCTACGAAGGGATGCGTGCCAATTTCATCCGCTGATGCGGCTTCGAGGTACTTCCAACTTGTGATGGATGGATCGGCATTCACATGGAATATCACCCCACCTGCAGGTCCTGTGCTTCCCACAGGATGCGACGAGGTGATGGTGTAGGTTGCACTCATCACTTCACTGTTGGCCATACCCAAGTACGTCGCCATTGCCTTCAACACCGTAGGGGAAGTGGAGTCGGTAATCGGTATATAGGTACTGTATTCATTGCTGCTTATCGTTGGGGTGGAGCCATCCGTCGTATAGGTGAAGGTCGCTCCACTTGCAGTACTGCTTATGAGAATGCCGACAGCATCAACATAGCTCCCGCCCACTGCACTGAAGGTAGGGGTAGGACCTTGCGCAACCGTGACCGTCGTTTCAGCAATAGCAGAACTCACCATACCTTTCTTTGCTGCCATGGCTTTTACCGTAGTCGTTGCAGATTCGAGGAATTGCATGGGTACTGTTAACGGACTGATGGAAGTGGATGGTATGGAGCCATCGATTGTGCAATGGATGGTTGCACCACTGGTTCCGTTGCTGATGGTAACCTGTTTCCCTCCCACCACATCAGTTGTGGTCAGCACCGGCGTCACTACCTGATTGGCAGTGAAGAGCTTCATGGCGGAGACGGTCTTGGGTGTGGTGCCATCCAGATAGGCGAGGCTGACGGTGACCTGATGGCTGCCGGTGGTAGTCAGCTCTGGGGTGAAGGTGAATTGATTGCCATCCCCATCGGTATCAACCGCAGCAGTTGCATTGCCATCCAGATACCACGTGGCGGTGATGGTCGGATCCCCGGATTCCTCATAGGTCACCAGGAAATTGGCAAGCGTAGCATCGGCTTGGTTGATGGCTACATTGCTCACCAGTGCAGGCTCTGTGATGATGACCCCGCCTGGGCCTTCGCCGGTGATGGTGTAAATGCAATCATAGGTTGCATATGAATCTCTATACCCATCCTTACACGCTATGGCCTTGATCTCTGTGTCTCCGATTTCGGTGATCTCAAAAGGATCAGTATAAAGGAATGTGGAGCTGTTTGGCGTCATCAATGCACTAAATCCAGGAACTGTTCCATCCAATGTGTAATAGATGCGAACCTCTTCGACCGGACTTTCAATGGTGATTGTGCGGTATGACTGCAGTGGATCCTCATGAGTGGCTTCTGCAGAAGCAGTGACGATGGGTCGATCCAAGGCAGGGAATGGCACGCTTCTCAAGTCAATAGTCCCCTTCGAAATCTGACCGTTGTACACATTGATCGTATCAGCCATGAGAATAGGATCGGTCAAGTAGGTTCCCGATTGGTTTCGCATGATGATGTCAATCCCATAGTCACCGACGGCGATATCATCGAATATGAGAACTCCCACTTCATTGCCGAAATTACTTCCCGAGTGCTCATATCCATTGCTGAGCCTTGCCTGAAGTTTCACAAAATGAGTACCTGTCCAGAGCACGGTCACTTCTGCACGCCCTTTACCTCCGGTCTGATAATGCAGTGCAAAGGTGGCGGAGGTGACTAGCCCTGAGCGGATCTGGACGCTTTGTGTAGCTGCAGGGGTAAGTGCCACCGCTCCAGTTGTTGCTGGATCGACGCCATAGCCAACCACGTTGATCGTCCAGGTGCCGATCTTCAGACCATTGATGACAATTGCTTCGCCCAATTGGAAGTTCTGTGGGCCGATGACAACAGTCGGATCCGAATCCAGGCTGCCGCTGATCTGTACCCACGTCACCCGAAGGTTTTCCGGGGTGATGGCCCTCGATCCCTTTGACCCGAAATCGATGACAAGATCACCGGTGAGGGGAGCCTCATTGCATGATACCAGAACCACCAACACACAAAGCAGCGATACCAACAGTAGTGCTGCACGCAGATAGGATGTACGTCTCATCTTCTGTCACTCCTCTCTATAGGAAAGCCCTTACGGCACGAACCTTGCACAACTGTGTCTTCACTACGCTTTGGGAAGGAACAACCTCGGTATGGTCAAACGCCCATGCCGAGGTGGTACTGGCCTCGGAGGAGGACCAGTACACGCCTTCAGTCAGGTCGGTCATTGCCAACAGTTCATCACGAGAGGGAAGGAACCAATCCTCATACCCCCCGAAGACCTTGTCCTGACACATTTTTGCCGCACCTTCAGCTGATTTGCTTGTGATGGACAGGGTATTGGATGCTCCTGTCCCCACCTCGGTGTGCGTGTCGCCGATGATCACTGAAGATGGTGTCCAGGCATAGCTTCCCGTCTCTTCTGGGGCTGCCTCAAGATACGTCCAGCCATCATGTGCTGCATCAGCATTCACCAAGAAGATGAGGCCACCCCCCGGTCCTGTGTCTCCCAAGGCATAGGAGACTGTATGGGTGGTGGTTCCCACCAAGGACACAGCCTTTCCCGATGCCACCCCAATCGCTTTGATGGTGGCAGTCTGTTCAAATGAGAGTGGTGTTTCATAGAGCGTGCCTGTGAGATCAGGAATTGTCCCATCGAGTGTGTAGTACACCGAAGTTGCATCAGAACAGATGATCTGCACAGTATGTGCTTCTGCATCTTCCGTAAAGGTTGGGGTAGCTGCACGTTCCACCAAAAGGCTGGCACTGATGAAGATTGGAGAGTCAACCACACCTTCCCTGAGCGCGATGGCCTTGACCTGGGTCGTGCTGGAAATGGTGAACGGCAAAGAGTAGAGCGGACTGGCAGAAGAGGGAGTCGTACCATCAAGCGTATAGTGGATGGTTGCATCCGGCGTTGCACATGCAAGGCTTATCAACTTGCCCCCGATGACATCCTGGGTCGAAAGGGTGGGGGTTGCAACAACCCCATCAACTGCGAAACGCAGCGTTCCGCTGGCTGTCCGCACCGTATCCGGCGCATCATGATAGGAGAACACCACCATGACTTGGTGCTGGCCCAGCGAAAGCGTTCCATCGTAGGTGAAGGTGTTGCCATCCCCATCCCCATCCCCATCCCCATCTGTTTGTGCAATCCCGTCGATATACCAAGTGAATGCATCGACGGTAAGGTTGCCCTGGATGCTGTAGGTAGCCGCAAACGATGGGCTGAGGGCCGAACTGTTCGTCCTGCTTACGATTACATGGGAAATGAGGGGAGGTTGGATGATCTCAATGGTACCCGAACCTTCATCTTCGGCATCCACCACAAACGTTTCAGCAAGGGAGTCTTGGTACCCACCCTTGCAAGCAGCTGCTATCAGATACCGCCTCGTTTCGCTGCTGGCAACGGTGAATGGTCCTGCATACGCTGTGCTTGCAGCCCAGTCAAATGCGCCGGTCGGTTCTGCGGAAAGCAGCAGATACCGTATGGATGCCCCGGTTGTGGTGCTGGTGAGTGTGATGGTCAGTGGGTCCGCATCGGTTGGCCGCTCTGCTCTGATGACTGGCTTTGCTGCAAGAGGAACATCCATCTGTACCAGGGAGATGGAACCGGTGGAGACAAGGTTGCTGTAGATATTCACCGTTTCGATCATGGGAAGGGAGATGGTGGTCCCCGAAGCATTTGAAAATGCCACATCAAGGGAATAACTGCCTACAGGAACAGGGGAAGGGAAGAGCAGGGTTGCCGACCCTGAAACTGCATCTGCATGTGCCGTTGCCACGGGAGAGGTTGCGTCCCCCAATACTCCCGTCACCGAAGCAATGGAGCTGTTGGTCGACGGCCAGTTCACTTGTATGGAGGCACTTCCGTTGCCTTCAGTCAGGAATTGCAGGCTGAACGAAGCGGTGGTGGTTCTTCCCGAAGCGATGACCACTGTTTGCGAAGCAAGTGTGGTAAGCTGGGTACCAAGATGTTCCACCGTCCCATTATACCCGGTTATCTGGATGGTCCAGGTTCCAGGGGTGAGGCCATCAATGGCAATCCTCCCGCCGAGCAGGAAATTCTGTGCTTCCAATACAGCTCCCAATGGACCTGTACCGGAGACCTGTATGACGCTGATCGATATGTTTGCGCTGTCCGGGAGGATGGACTTCGCCCCTTCTTGGTCCGGCACCAAGGACAGGGTGCCGCTTCTTTGTTCCATGCCTGTGCATGAGATCAGAAGAAATAGGCTTGTCAGGGCAATAAGAACCAAGCGCTTCAGGGACTGAGTAGGTTGTATTGTCTGCATCTGAACCGAACCTTCCTGTGTGCATGATTAAGAGTTCTTCTGCGTTCTGACGCTGATGTCACCCCTACAAATTCTGAAAAAAGTATGTCATATGTTTTGGAGCAAATATACAGACAATATTTCAAAAATGTATATATTAATGGCTAAAAACAGATACAATTATCTACCTTAAGACTAGGGAATACCAAGCCAACAGAGGCGTGCCCCCACTCCAAACACCAGCTGATTTGCATTGGTATGCATATTCCAATCATGGTTCAGATGGGCAGTAAGCTGAAGAGCCTCATGTACTCGATATTCAGCTTGCACTGTGGCAAGCAGATGGTAGGCAGCACCGGACAAGGAGAGTTCGTCCATGCCCATGCTTGCTTGCAAGGTTGCAGCCGAGGCATTTGTCTTTGCCAGCACTCCCAGGAGGGCACTGATGTGGATGCTTTCATTCCGATAGTCGAGCAACGTCTGGACCAGAAGCGAACCAGGCCCGTAGGGAAAGCCGATGTAGTAGGCAAGACTGTCACCGTACAAGGCACCCCCATAGGCAAACTGTTTCAGCAAGGCAGTGTATGCAGCCTCATGCACCTTGCCGGTGTACAGGTAGTTTGAGGTGTAATAGCATTCAAAGCCGAGGGAGAGTCCTCCCTCAAGTGTCCTGAAGGTGTTCTCAGCCAATGTGAAGGTCTGTTTTTCCTGAAACGAAGTGTCACGAAAAATATGCCAATCGAGGCCCAGCATTCCACCCAAGGCCAGTTTTTCGCTTTCGCCGATTCCGAAGAGCGTCCGGTCATTCACAATCATCGAGCCATAGAGTCGTGATGCTCCCAGAAGCATTTCGCCTGTAGCCTCGATAAGTACGTTTGCCGTGTCATGCAAGCCCGAAGGCCATACGCCGAAGGGAACCAGTCCGATCAACGAGTTCGGTCCCCAATTCATGGAAAGTTCGCCCAATGTGGCGCGGACCTGATGGTTTTCGAATCCAATGCGGTGTGCATAGAGCTGCTTGGAGAGCGGAAAGGCATCAGACTGATGGATGCTCCCGAAATCTGTTGCCAAAAGCTGATACCACCAAGCCCCATACGCTTGGTCAAAGCGATATTGCATCCACAAGCCGTCATAGAACGGCACTTCTGAGGAGAGTCCAAAGTCATACAAGGCAGGACCCCATTGCAATGGCCTTCTTCCCAGCGAAGCCAAGAATCCCTTGTAGCGGAATTCAGCATATCCAAGACGGGGGGAATTCGTATCCATAGCCAGACTTGGCTGGCTTTGGAACCAGAGAAAGCCTTCCGAATCGGGGAGTATGGAGAGCTTCTGGTGCAAATTGAAAGCCCCGACCACATCAAGGTTCACAGAGGTGAGCTGGAATCCAAGGCAGACCAAGGGATCTTGTCCTTGAGACTGCTTGAAGTGTGATACGGCAATAGCCTCATCCACAAAGCCGGTGATGGATGTTTCGACATTCGAATAGTGTGCTGACAGGGAGACCATGGGCTGAATCCGTGCAGGGAACAACAGTGCACTGCAGCAGATGCATAGGAATGAGAACGTAAGAAACCGCTTCGTCATGAGATACCCCAAACTCTTTGATGCTTGGGTCAGTATAGTTGCTCAATGCGAAATTTCAAGGAAAATATAAATCTTTGTAGTGAATTCATGGAGTGATATTAGACAAACTTTATAAATTGTACATGTATTTCTCGTTGAAGGTGTGTAACAATCGTTTGGTGTGCGGTGTGGCGAAATGCAAAGCGTATCCTGTTGCCAATCAGGTACTTTTCTACACACAGAGCTTTGGACACAAGTAAAATCCTGATTGGGAGCGTGCAATGCGGAACAGGGACGTAAGGAGCATCACACTATGCGGTTGTGCGCTTCTGTGCATGCTTTCCGTTCTGTGTGTTTCCTGCAGGGCCTCGTATGAGTCCTTGTATGGTTCGGTTGCCATTGATTGTGCAGCGGTGAGGACCATCCAGCCATCCGATGAGGATATTGCAATCACCCACCTGAAGATACTCTGCAGTCAGAGCGGTGCCGGCAATGCCTCGTTGCCCCCACAGGTCAGACAGATGGGAAGCCCCATCGTCATCGATGGCTTGCTGCCAGGTACTTGGGAGATTACCGTGTGCGGTCTGGGTTCAGATGATGGCGAAGCGGTGGTCACCAGGGAAGCCAGACAGTCTATCCTCATCTCATCCGGCCAAACCTCGCGTGCAATTTTCAGTCTCTCCTACCTGACCGATGGGTTTGGAACCTGCGCCGTCTCGCTCTCATGGAGTGCGGCAGCGCCATCCATTTCCACACTCTCCTGTTCGCTCACCCAGGAAGACCAAACACGCTTCACATTCACCGATTCCAGCCCCTTTGCCTTTGCCGAAGGCGTATATACCGGCAGGTGTGCATCTGAGGGTGTGGTGGATGTCGGCACATACGATTTGGATGTCGTGCTGACCAATCGGTCGGGTACCCGGATCCAGTTTCCCAACTTGGAAAGCATACGGATTTTCAGCCAAAGACATTCCGAAGGAACCCTTCCTCTCTCATTTCCCTCCGCTACCATCTCGCACATGGTGCAAAGTGCATCCTTTGCATCCGATACCCCTGTTCAGATATCCATATGTGCATTTCCCCTTGAGGTCCCCATCTATTACACGACCGATGGCAGCGATCCCACCACATCCAGCAACCTCTATACCGCACCTCTTATCCTAAACCGGACGACTACGGTCAAGGCAGTTGCTGCCCTTGATGGCTATGCGGATTCTGCTATTTCCACCGGGGTCTACACGGCAAGCAACTTTGCCATCACCACACCGCCGCAGATAGGGGAGATGGACATCATCACCAGCGACTACCAGACCTACGCTGTGGTGATCCTGGAAGAGACCGGTCTGGATGAGAACCACTACAGCTGGTATGTCAATGGCATTCTGCAAGAGGGTGAGCATGACTACCACATCACCTTGGCCGGACTCGCACCGGGAACCAGGTTTCGCATCATGGCCAAGGTCCAGAAAGGGGACCAGAGCCTGAATACGTTCACCCACACAGAATACTTCACCATACCGGTGGAAGGATGAGGTTGCATGATGACAGTGAGAATGCCGAGCGTTACAGAGCCGGAAATGAACGGAGGGGTTTGCAGATGAAGAACCGGCTTATCATGGTTTCTCTCCTCATCATGGTTATCGTTCTCTTGTTCGCAAGCTGCAGTCAGCCCGGAATGCCGGACTATCTTGTAGGTGGTGTGCACCTTACCGTAGCCGGTTCGTGCGATGAGGTGTGTGCACTGCTTGAGCAAGCCCTCAGTGGAGAGGAGACGGAGTTTCAACTCATTGGTACTGGTCCAAGAGGGTACTCGGTACAACGGACACATACAAAACTTCCCTGGGCGGTACACCGGCTTCCTGTCGGCAGCTGGACACTGCAATTCTCCGTGCAGGATGCCGTGGGCGATGTCGTCCTGCAAGGCAACAGCATGGTGGAGGTTCGTCCAGGTTCTGTTGATGAGCTGATTGTCACCCTTTCCTTGCCTACCGCGGAGAACCAGGTTTCCAGTCCGATGTTTTCTCCGGCTCCTGGGACGATATCCTCAAGTCAACCCATCTCCCTTAGCTGTGCAACACCCGATGCCATGATCCATTACACCCTCGACGGCAGTGAACCTACCGCATCGAGCACCCGCTATACCGCACCTTTCCTGCTGGGAGCAAGTGCAGTGGTCAAAGCCATTGCAGTGAAAGAGGGGATGAGTTCCTCAGTGCCAGTCCAGGCCTCCTACACCCTCGCTCCTGTACAGGTAGCCACTCCCACGATATCAGCTTCTGAGAGCACCTTTGCAAGTCAGGCTACGGTGAATCTTGCCTGCGCTACCGAGGGCGCTTCTATCCACTACACCCTTGATGGAACCACGCCGACGTCCTCGAGCGCACTCTATACCGCTCCGCTGACGATCTTTGACACCACCACCATCAAAGCCATTGCCATCAAGAGTGGGTGGGAAGCTTCTTCGGTCGCCCAAGCCACCTATACAAAACAATCCAGGACAGCCACTCCCGTCATCACCCCTGCAGGGTCCGTTTTTACCGGTTCCCTGGAAGTCCGGATTACCGCTGCGACTGCGGATAGTGTGATTCATTACACCCTGGATGGATCAATACCCAGTGCATCGAGTCCCACCTATACGGGGCCGATCCTTCTCACCGATAGTGCCGTAGTGAAGGCAATCGCCGTCAAGCAAGGGATGCTCGACAGTCTGACGGCAAGCGAGAGTTATACCTTGCGCTCAACAGTAGCTGACCCGGTATTCTCGCCCGAACCGGTTGCAAGCGGCTTCAACGCAGCCCAGTCGGTTACGATCAGCTGCCAAACCATTGGTGCTGCAATCCATTACACGAGTGCAATCGGGGATGCGGTACCCTCTGATCCAAACGCCTCGAGCCCCTTGTATTCAGGAGCCATCACCGTGGACGAAACCACCACCATCAAGGCCATTGCCATCAAGGATAGCTGTGATGACTCTGCCGTCATAACCAAGACATTCATCATCAATGGTTCCATCATCATTGAGATATAGGGAAGGAACCAGACGATGCCATATTTCACCACAATCCATACGAATCTTGCACACTCTTTGCACAGTCTTGCCTTGGGAGGAACCTACCGATGAGCAGTCGTGATCTGAAAACCATTCTCTTCATCAATGTGGAACTGCTCATCATTGTTGCATTCCTTCTGGTTCTTCCCTTTGTTGAGCCCGAGCAGACAGGCACTCTCGAAGTAACTTGGTCAGTGGAGCAGGGAGCTGGAATGCAACCTCTGGTTCAGTTTCTTCGCATAACAGGGAACGAGGCGGGTGGGGCGAGCTTTACCCGGGAGGTGCCGCTCTCAGAGGGAACGCTCCTGCTGGAGGATGTTGATGCAGGAATGTGGATCCTTACGGTGCAGGCTCTCGATGAGAAGGCCCAGTACTGTTTCTCCTCCTCTGTCATTCCGGTTGTTGTACGGACAAAGGGCCTTGCCTCAGCACATGCCGTAGTGGGGCCCTTTCCTCCTGCAGCCGCAAAGGAAACGGAGAAGATCCCCCCGGTCCCCAAAACCCTGAAGATTGCAAGCCAAGCAGTCCAGACGCAGACCTCTTCTTTGGCTCAGCCGGCGTCGAAAGGAGAAGATAAGCCGATTTTGACCTTGGAGGGAGCTGTCTTCGACCAGCCGGTACAGCTTGCCTTCACTGCAGGGAATCCCAAGCTGGTAAGCCTGAATGGAAGGGAAGCTGTCCTGATGGACAAGCCCCTGATCATAGAACGCGATACGATCGTCCAGATTGCCGGCGAAGGGGATGCCGAGCCGATCACCTATGGTATCCGCATCCGTGCCCAGGCCCCGACCATCACTGCGACGAGAATCTCGGCAGACGAGTATGAGGTGTCGCTTGCCTCGGCGACAGGATCTGCAGTGATCCGCTACACCCTCAACGGGGAGTCCTACCCGTATACCGGACCGTTCAGGATTGAGGAGGGCACAACGCTGGAGGCTGTTGCTTCCAAACTCGGGATGCAGCCATCCTACGCGGTTTTCAGGTATCTGGAGGCTGACAAGGATGTCCTGCGCGCAAGCCTGGTGACAGAGTTGAGCGAAGAGGAAGAGCCTCGGGAGGTTGTCTTTGCCCTCCACAACTCAGATTCACAAACATGGAAAGTAGGCGACATCGGGCCGGCAGGGGGATTCATCTTTTATGACAAAGGCTACTATGCCGACGGCTGGAGATATCTCGAAGCGGCACCTGAGGATGAAGCGGGAACCTATCGATGGGGCCAGTATGGGTATTATCAGGATATGTGCGCAGTGGAACATGGGCAGGGAATGCTCAACTGCCAGAAGCTTGGATACAATGAGATGCCGATAGACTGCGCCCTCTACGCCTGCCAGGAAAAGACGGTTACCTATGATTCGCACCTCTATGATGATTGGTTCCTGCCGTCCCGTGATGAGCTGACGACCTTACTGCAATTCAGGGATACTGCCGGACTCTCTGCCGACAGGTACTGGAGTTCCTCAGAGGTTTCCGCCACCTCTGCCTGGCAGGTGAATCCTGCAACGCTGAAAGCATCGCAGTACTATAAGAATGCCCAGCAATCGGTGCGTGCAGTCCGTTCGTTCTAGATGCATGGGCATAGTTGAGGTGAATGTTTGCACGAGTATCGGACAAAGCTGTCAAATAATATTCCAAACATCACAATAACTATGTATTAAAAATCAAAAATTTAACTAATTACTCATTATCAGGCAATCATCTAGATTGCTTTATACAAAATCCAAGAATAGTATAGGCAAAAGATCTTCAGGAATAATATTTGCCGTTTTGGCGGCAGTTTATGCACATAGTACGGGAATTTCGTGCTTTTTGTTCTTTTCCAAGGAGGTCCTCATGCATGATCGGCTTGCTGCCATCGAGCACATTGTTGCCCAGCATCGGCATGAACATGGTGCACTGCTCTCCATTCTGGAGGAAGTCCAGCGCACCAGCGAGCACAACTATCTCAGCAAGGATGCATTGGCACAGGTTGCCAGAAATCTTGAACTTCCGCTTGCTGACGTCTATTCGGTAGCCACCTTCTACGCATTCTTCAACCTCAAACCCCAAGGTGAGCATGTCATCACCGTCTGCCGTGGAACCGCCTGCCATACCCGCGGTTCCAAGCCCCTGCTTGAGAAGGTGCTTACCTATCTTGGCATCACGTTGGAGGATGACGGTTCGGCCACCACGGCGGACTGCCGCTTCACCGTGCATACGGTAGCCTGTTTCGGCCAGTGTGCACTTGCTCCGGTGGTCAGTGTGGATGGCGTGATTCACTCCCGTGTTACCGAAAAGGAGTTGCTCTCGTTCATTGATGCCTTGGCACAACCCAAGGAGGTGGTGGTATGATCGAAAAACTTGCTCACATGATGCATGAGGGAGAGCAACGCCTCTACCCGAACAGACCTATGATA
Source organism: uncultured Sphaerochaeta sp. (assembly GCF_963667405.1). Lineage (NCBI taxonomy): Bacteria > Pseudomonadati > Spirochaetota > Spirochaetia > Spirochaetales > Sphaerochaetaceae > Sphaerochaeta > uncultured Sphaerochaeta sp. The sequence goes on from NZ_OY763408.1 coordinate 1,165,133, forward strand.
ACGGTAGGCATGGGAACGTGCGGCATCGGAAGCGGTGCAGATGTTCTCTATGAAGGTTTTGCCTCCTACATCGAAAAGCACAACCTCCCCATTCTCCTGCGCTCTGTCGGCTGTTTCGGCTTTTGCAGCGAAGAGCCGCTGGTCATGCTCTACCTTCCTTCCCACCCCCTGGTGGTATACAGCAGGGTTGAGAGCGCTGACGTTCCGTTCCTTGCGGACAACCTGAACGAAGGACGCTTCTGGCGAGAACGCCTCCTTTGCAAGATCTCGGCATGGGACCATCATCTGAGCTTCCACTCCTACGGGGAAGGCCTTGCCGAACTGAAGGAGTGGAATGAGTTGCCGTTCTTCCACTCCCAGACCAAGCTGGTGCTGCGCGATGCAGGTCTCATAGACCCTGACAGCATCGAGGAGTATTTCGCAGTGGGCGGCTACCGCTCGTTCGCCTCGCTTGTGGGCGTGATGAGCCGGGAAGAAGTGCTTTCGGTCATCAAGGACTCCCATCTTCGGGGAAGAGGCGGGGCTGGGTTCCCCACCGGGCTGAAGTGGGAGTTGATGGCAAAAGAGGAAGCAGACCGCAAGTTCATCATCTGCAACGCCGATGAGGGCGACCCCGGGGCGTACATGAACCGCAACGAGATGGAAAGCGATCCACACATGGTCATAGAGGGAATGCTCATCGGTGCCTACGCAACCGGTGCCAAGGAAGGCATCATCTACGTGAGGGCCGAATACCCCTTGGCCGTGCAAAGGCTCAAGAGAGCCATTGCCCAGGCATATGAGCACCATCTGTTGGGAGAGCACATCCTGGACAGTCATCTCTCGTTTGATCTTTCGGTGGTGGAAGGAGCCGGTGCCTTTGTTTGCGGGGAGGAGACTGCACTCATCGCTTCCTTGGAGGGCAAGGCTGGCCGCAGCACGGCAAAACCTCCCTTCCCCTCACAAAAAGGGTATCTGGGCTATCCTACTACGATAAACAACCTGGAAACCTGGTGCAACATTCCCCTGGTCATCGGCAAGGGGAGCAACTGGTTCCAGAGAATCGGAACCCCCAAGAGTCCGGGAACCAAGGTCTTCTCTCTGGTGGGGAAGGTCAAGCACACCGGCTTGGTGGAACTTGCTCTGGGTGAGAAGCTGACCACCCTCGTCTATGAGGCGGGAGGGGGATCGGTGCAGAGCACCAAGCGCATCAAGGCTGTACAGAGCGGAGGTCCCAGCGGCGGATGCATCCCCGCCTCACTCTTTGACACCCCCATCGACTATGAGAATCTTACAAAATTGGGTGCCATCATGGGATCGGGAGGCATGGTGGTCATGGACAATGACAACTGCATGGTTGACTCCGCCCGCTACTTCCTTGAGTTCACGACAAAGGAGTCCTGCGGAAAGTGCACACCCTGCAGGGAAGGACTCTCCCAAGCATTGCAGATTCTCAATCGCATCACCACCGGTGAAGGGCGGATGGAGGACCTTGCTCTTCTTTCGGAGCTGTGCACCCATATCAGCGACACCTCGCTCTGTGGGCTGGGACAATCGGCAATGAATCCGGTTGCCACCACCTTGCACTACTTTCAGAGCGAATACGAAGAGCACATCCTGCAGAAGCACTGTGAGGCGGGAACCTGTGAGGAAATAGTCAGCGAGCTCTGTTCGAACTCCTGCCCGTTGGGCATGAGAATTCCCACCTACATCGCGCTGCTGCGTGAGAACCGTCTGGTAGAGGCGTTCACCTCAACCTTGGAAGACAATCCGCTTCCCGGGACCTTGGGAAGGATCTGCCACTTCCACTGCCAGATGCGCTGTCGCAGGGAGAGCCTGGACAACCCCGTACACCAGGGCGAACTGCACCGCTATCTGGCCGACACCCTCTACAAGATGGGCCAGGAGCAGGATGTCTATCAGGATCTCCAGCGAAGGATACCCAAGCGGACAAACAAGAGAATCAGCATTGTCGGAAGTGGGCCTGCAGGACTCAGTGCCGCCTTCTACCTCTCCCGTCTTGGCCATGAGGTGATCATCTACGAGCAGGAGAAGGAGGCTGGGGGCGTGCTCCGCTACGGCATACCCGACTATCGCCTTCCAAAAGATATCCTGGATAAGGAGCTGGAACTCTTCGGGTTGCTGGGAGTCAAGTTTGCCTTCTCCACCAAGCTGGGGAGGGACGTTCGCCTGGAGGACCTGAGAAGCAGTTCAGATGCAGTCATTCTCGCACTCGGCTCCTATCATCATGCATCCCTGGAACTCCCTGGTTCGGAAGGAACAGGGGTGGTACAGGGGACCGACGTACTCAAGCATCTGGCACTGCATGAACCCGATACCATAGGAAAGCGGGTGGTCATCATCGGTGGGGGAAATGTTGCCATCGATGTCGCCCGCTCCCTGTGGAGATTGGACAAGGATGTGGTCATTGCCTACCGAAGGGAGGCGGATGAGATGCCCGCCAACCGCAGCGAGATTGAGGAAGCCCAGGCCGAAGGCCTCACGTTCCTCTTCAATGTCGCACCGACAGAAGTTATTCGGGATGCACAGCAGAACGTCATCGCCTTACGCTGTGAACACCTGCTTCCCGGAGTGTACGACCTCAGCGGAAGACGCAAGCGGGGAGGAACCTCCACCTTTGAGGACCTTGCTTGCGATACTATCGTCATTGCTGTCGGAGAACGTGTCGATGGAGATCTCTTGGCAAGTGAAGGACTTTCTGTCACCAAGGGTGGCCAGCTTGCAGCACAGAGACACTCCTACCTGACCTCCAAAGCCAATGTCTGGGCAATAGGGGATGTCATCACCGGACCCTCCACTGCGGCTGAAGCTATGGGGCATGGCAAGGAAGTTGCCAACAGCATTGACCGGTGCCTGATGGGACAAGAGCGCTTTGCATCACTCTTTTCCTCCTTCACCTACGACAAGAGTGTGGCCAAGACGCTGCATGAAGGCAAGGCGATACAGGCAGAGAAGCTTGAGTTGTCACAACGCAAACACTCTTTTGCCGAGGTGAACAAGGGCTATAGCGGACGCCAAGCGAGGATGGAAGCAGGCCGGTGCCTGCGCTGCGACATTCACCTGGAGGAGGTACTCAATGGACAGCAACCAAGTGCACATAACAATTGATGGGATTGAACTCTCAGTGGCTCAGGGAACGAAAATCCTTGAAGCCTGCGAACAGGTGGGTATCCACATCCCATCGCTGTGCTACCTCAAGGATGTCTCCTCCTATGGTTCTTGCGGGGTGTGTGTGGTGGAAGTGGAGGGAGCAAGGCGCTTGGTACGCTCCTGCATGCAGTCTGTGCAGAACAATATGGTGATCCACACGCATACGCCGCGCGTACTTGCTGCCCGCAAGACAAACGTGGAGTTGCTGCTGGCGAATCATGAGATGACCTGCACAACCTGTGAGAGAAATCTCAACTGCGAACTGCAGGAACTTGCCCAGCAGATGGGTATCAGGGAGCAGCGGTTTGTGAAAACAAGAAAGCAGACACTGCCTCTGGATCTCACCAGCCTGAGTCTGGTACGCAACCCCAATGCTTGCATCCTGTGCAATCGCTGTGTGGAAGTGTGCAAGACAATGCAAAGCGTCAGCGCAATCCAAATGACGAAGCGCGGGCTCTCCACAAAGGTTGCTACGTTTGCAGATCTTGGCCTGGGCAATTCGGTATGCACCAACTGTGGTCAGTGTTCGTTGGTCTGCCCCACCTCGGCCATCACCGAGCGCAGCAGTGAAACGGAAGTGTTTGCAGCCCTTGCCGATCCAGATCAAGTGGTGTTGGTCCAGACAGCCCCTGCGATCAGGGTAGGGCTGGGCGAGGCGATGGGCATGGAAGAGGGGGCTCTGGTGACCGGAAAGATGGTAAGTGCCCTTCGTGCCCTTGGCTTTGACCGTGTCTTCGACACCCAGTTCAGTGCCGACCTTACGATTATGGAAGAAGGGTATGAGCTGATCGACCGGATCCAGAAAGGGGGCGTCCTGCCCATGATCACCAGCTGCTCACCGGGGTGGATCAAGTTCATTGAGACCTTCTATCCCGAGCAGACCGACCACCTTTCCTCCTGCAAGTCACCCCAGCAGATGTTCGGTTCCATAGCCAAGACCTACTATGCAGAGAAGATGGGTATTGACCCACGCACGATCAAGGTAGTCTCCATCATGCCCTGCACCGCCAAGAAATTCGAGGCAGGCCGCAGTGAGATGGACAGCTCCCACACCTATTGGCAACACAAGGGGGTAGTGGGAGAGGACGAACACTTCTGTGATGTCGATTACGTACTGACCACGAGGGAGCTATCCAGGATGCTCAAGAGGGTAGGCATCAACTTTGCTTCGCTTGCAGAGAGTGATTTTGACGATCCTTTGGGAGAATCGACCGGGTCGGCCGTCATCTTCGGTGCTTCGGGCGGGGTCATGGAAGCGGCACTGAGAACAGCCTATGAGAAGCTGACAGGAACCAGTCTGGAGGATCTGGAGTTCTCCGCACTCCGCGAACGCAAGGGAATTCGGGAGGCAACCATCCAAATTGGTGATTTGGCTTGCAAGGTGGCGGTGACCAATACCTTGGGCAATGCTCGCGTGCTTTTGGACCAGATCAAGGAGGGAACGAGCGAGTATGCGTTCATTGAGGTGATGACCTGCCCCGACGGCTGCATCGGCGGTGGAGGGCAGAGCATTCCAAGCCATGCCGAGCAGCGGCAGAAACGGATCGAGAGCCTCTATCAGGAGGATAGGGGAAAGCCCCAGCGAAAGTCCCACGAGAATCCTTCCATCCTGGAACTATACGCCTCATTCCTCACCCAGCCGCTCTCAGAGAGAAGCCACCACCTCTTGCATACGCACTATACCAAGCGAAGCGCGTGGGACCATTAGGTTATCTTTGCTGACAGACAGGCTCGATTTTGTGCTATAGTACCGAACGGGAGGCAGCATGAAAATCCTTGCATGTTCTGATATCCATCTGGGACGCATTCCCCTGGTAGGGGAGGATGAGCAGCAAACCGGAAGCAGCAGTTGGGAGGCTGTGGTACAAAAAGCCATCCAGCTTGAGGTCGACGCGCTGGTTCTCTGTGGGGATGTGGTTGAGCAGGAACATGCTTGGCTCTCTGTCTATGAACCGCTTCTCAGTGGTCTGGATCAGTTGAAAGCAGCCGGCATCAAAGTCATCGCTGTTGGTGGCAACCATGACTACGATGTCTTCCCTCGCTTGGCTCAGGAGAGTGATGCAATTACGCTACTTGGGCTCGGGGGCACTTGGGAAAGGTGTGACTTGGGGCCTCTCAGAATCATCGGCTGGTCATTTCCTTCCTCTCATACCCGCACCAATCCGCTGAAGGAGTTCGATGCATCCCTGCTCGAGGGTGCACATCTTACCTTGGGCTTGCTGCATACCGATGCGGGGGTGCAAACCAGTGTGTATGCACCCACCCAATCAAGTGATTTCACTTCCAGTACGGTAGGGCTCTGGATGCTGGGACATATTCACAAGCCGGATAGGGTTGCAAACAGCAATGCGTACTACTGCGGCTCCCCGTTTGCCTTGGACAAGAGCGAAATGGGCAGGCACGGCGCTTGGCTTCTGAAGACAATTGCGGACAGTACCTGGGACGAGCCGCAGTGTATTACCCTCTGCCCCTATCGGTATGAGCGACTTTCTGTCGATATCAGCGGCTTGCGTGACCTGGAACAGGTCAGAAGCAAAGTCACCTCCTCTGCCCGTGACTATGTATCCACGCTGCAAGAACCTACAAACCTATACCTCACGCCGGTGTTTGTAGGCACGCTCTCTCCCTCAGTCGACCTTTCGCTCTTCTTTGGTTCCTTTGAGGAGCGGGAGATACTGTTGTTTGAGCAGCAGAGGAGCAAAGTATACTTAGTGAGCCAGTCTGTCGATGAAACTGAGCTGGAGGTTGATCTTGGTTCCTTGGCTCAGGGGCAGGGACCGGCAGCTTTGCTTGCCAGGATGCTTTTGGACGAGGATGAGATGGCTTCGCTTGCCCAAAAGTATCAGAGTCTCGATCGTGAGAGCTACAACAGTTCAGCGTTCGGCATCTTGGAACGAACGGTGTTGGACACGGATGACGCCATCCGGAAGAGCAGACAGGCAGGAAAAAAGTTGCTCAAAGCCATGTTGGTGCAAACCGAAGGGGGCTTTTGATGGGAAACGCATATCGGTTTGTCCGCATACACCTAGCCAAGGCTCCTGCCTTCACCAGCCAAGCCTTCCCCCCCATCGGGGATTTGGGTGAGCACCTGAATATTTTGCATGGGCCGAACGGGGTGGGGAAAACCACGCTGGTCAGAACCCTGAGGTCCCTGATCGCAAAAACGGAATTTCAGGCAGACTATGAGGCCGAAGCGCAGTTGCAGGATGGTGATGAGCTCTGGCAGCTCTCACTCTCCCAAGGCAAGCTGAAACAAAAGCGACTGAGCGATAATGCCGAACTTGCCCTCCCCGGCAACAATGAGGAGTTTGCCGACGCCTACTCGTTGGCGCTGCATGAACTGCTCAGCCAGCAAGAGGGCCTTGGCTCCTCCTTTTTGGAAGAGATCCAGAAACAGATGCAGGGTGGGGTGGACTTGGAAAAGGCCTCCATCCTGGCCAAAGCACTTCCCTCATTCTCCACTGCAGGACTCTCATTGGTCAAGCAAGTCAAAACGCTGCGGGACAAGGTGGATGAAAAGCAGAAGGAGATTGCCAGGCTCATTGAGCTTGAACAGGCTGGGGTAGGCAAGCAAGAAACGATCAAAACACTCGAGCAACAGCTGAAGGCCAAAGAGAAGGTACATCTGCTCTTGCAGTGCAAGCAGGCACAAGAAGAGTTGGCAGCGCTTTTACAGCAGAAGCAGTTGTTTGACGAACGCTTGGAGCTGGTCGATCCTCACAGCCTCAGGGATGCTGAGAGTCGGAAAGGGGAAGCAGAAAGTGCTGAGGATTCGCTGAAGAAGCTCCGTGATGAGCTTGCCTCCTGCGAATCTGAGCTCCTTGGCCTGGCGGTACCCCAAGTCTTGCTCGATGATGTGACGATGCCCGAACTTCTGGCAAACCAGCTTGCCTTGCTTGCCAAAGTCCAACAGAATCTTGAGCAAGCCAAGAAAGATGAGAGGGAAAAGCGATCAGAGCTCACCGATTGGGAAGAACAGTACTCCTGGTTGATCTCCCAAACCCCAGAGCCAAACACCCTCAAAGAGAAGCTTCAGACGCTTGGGCAATTGGCCAGGGAGGTGGAAAAACTTCGTTGCAGATTGGCGAGTGCACAACAGGTAGCTGGCGAATTGGGCGAAGAGGAGAACTTTGATGCGGAGCAGCTTGAAGCACTTCGGTCGTTGAAAAGCGAACTGATCCGACTGCTTGCAGCGTATGACCAAACCAAAGCCCAATCCTCAAGACAGCAAAGAATCGTGGTGCTGATGGCTTTGGCGATCAGCCTTGTGTCGCTTCTGCTTGCACTGTTCGTACATCCGCTCTTTGCCCTGGGTTCCACACTGGCACTCATCGCCCTTGCCGTGATGAAAAGCGGCCCGACAAAGGCCGGCCTGCAATCACCGCAACTTGATGCGCTTCTGCACAAGCTTGGCTATCCTTCAGGCAGTCCCCAGGACCTGCAGGCAATGACCGAACTTACCGCCACCGTGTTGCAGGATCTTGCAAACAGTGAGCGCATTGCCGAAAGCAATAGGATCAGAAAGCAAGCCGTCCGAACCAGGACTGAAGCTGAACAAGCGTATCAGGCATGGAAGGACGAATGGAAGGATGCGAGCAAGGCGCTCTATCTTTCCGATTCCCCCGCTTTGGAAGGTGCCCCCTTCTTCCCGGTAGCTGAACGTCTGAAGGAGTGGCATGCTGCCCTTGTTGCCCATCACTCCTCACGCTCCGTCCTCAAGGATGCAGAAGAGCAACGTGAAGTTGCTCTGCATACGCTGAAAGCTTTGTGTGCAACCGAAAAAGAAGCCAATGAAAGCTTGGTTGCGCATGCACAAACCTTGCTCAAGCAGATCGAAAAAAGCCATACGTTGCTGCGCACCAGGGAGAGTTTGCAATCGCGTATCGAAGAGCAGCGTGAGCAAACCGACAGGAAACAAGCCAGCTATCAGGCAATCTTTGAAAAGCTGGGTCTTGCATTCGATGACCTGGCTACCTTAAGGCAACTGGTCACCGCTCTGCCTGCCTATCAGGAGCTCAAGGACAAAGTGAAGCTGGTCCAGCTCCGAATGAAGACGTATGCACAGGATGTCCAAGCAGAGGCTGAAAGTCTGACGGTTGAGGCTATCCAAGCCCAATTGGAACGGTTCGAACCCATGCAGAAGGAGTTTGATGCGCTGAAAGCTGAGCTTGCTGGTGAGATGGCACTCATCAAGCAGGCGAAGCATGATGCCCAATTGGAACAGGCCGAACTCAGCTATGCCCTCAAGCGTTCGGAACTTGAAGAGCGCAGGGAAGAAGAAGTGCAATCTCGTATGGTGCATCTCCTGTTCTCCCAGGTGCGGACACAGACGGAACGCTCGTTCCGGCCCGAAGTGCTGAGGCGATCCAGTGATTGGCTGGCCCGCATCACCTCACAGCGCTATACCCTTTCGGTTGGACCGAAAGGCTTTGCAGCACATGATACGGTGCTTCAGCAGAGCTTCTCACTTGACGAACTTTCCAGCGGTACGAAGGTACAACTGCTGTTTGCCGTACGCATGGCGTTTCTGGAAATGCAGGAAGTCTCTTCGGGGTATCGGTTCCCCGTCTTCTTCGATGAGCTGATGGCAAACAGTGACGATGAGCGTTCGCTGGCGATAGCCAGGTCAATTGCCGAGATTTCACGAAACCGGCAGGTTTTCTACTGTACAGCTCAGGCCGATGAGGTGGACAAGCTCACCAAAGAGGCGGGAGATCTGGTCCATGTCATTGATCTTGAGGATGCGAAACAAGGATATGCGCTTCAGCGCCACCCCTTCATTGCTCCCAAGAGTACCCTGCAAAGCCTCCCTCCTTTCAGCGACGATTACAACCAGTACGCAAAGGCATGCTCCGTGGCGAGTCCTGCCCTGCACGGCCCGCTGGGGGAACTGTCCAGTTGGTATCTGTGCACGTCAAGCAAAGAGCTGGAGGCCTTGCTCTCCCGAGGATTGTCCACCTGTGGACAGGCAAAAGAGGTGCATGCACGGTATCAGACGCGGTTCTCTTTGCTTGAGCGTACACAAGAGCTTGCCCGAATCGGCAGGCCGAAGGTGCTGAGTGTTGCCGACTTGGCTGATGAACGATTGAAACTGAACCGCTCGGCAGCCTATTTTGAAGGTTTGCTGGTCTATGTGGATGAAGCGGAAAGGAATGGGAACGACATTCTGAAAGCAATTGATGAGAAGGTTTTGGGCAGGTTCAGCAAAACCGCCCGTGAGGCGCTGGAATCGTTTCTCATTGAACAGGATTTTGCAACCAACGAGAAGCCTCTTTCACCCAAAGGGATTCTCTCCGAGCTTTGTCTGGACAATCCAGAGCTTCGCATCGACAGTGAGGAGCATCTGGTTTGTGCTCGGTATCTGGAGAGCTTGGGTTTGGAGAATTAACATTCCCTTTTTCGGATTTGCATCGTATACTCAGCTTCATGTACCGATCGACCATCAAAGCCTGCTATCTGGGAAGTTTCATTGGGGCCCTGACCTGTAATCTGGCTCCTTTGCTGTATGTGACCTTCATGCTTGAGTTTGGCATTACCTTCGAGCAGGCAGGTCGCCTTACCCTGCTCAATTTCTTCACCCAGATTGTCACCGATCTGGTGTTCAGCCGTCCGGTCGATCGCTGGGGAGTGCGGCCGTTCATCACCCTCGGCCACCTTCTGGCCTTTTTCGGTTTTTTGCTGTTGGCCTTCGCCCCAAGCTTGTTTCCGAACAATACCTATGGTGGGCTGATGGTGGCTACGGTCATCTATTCGATCGGGGGAGGGCTCTTTGAGCTGTTGCTCAGTGCCATCGTTCAGGCGATTCCCAATGACTCGAAGGAGAAGGCAATGAGCCTGTTGCACTCTTTCTATGCATGGGGCTTCATCGTAGTGGTCATCGGCACGACGGTAGGACTGCGCTTCTTCAGCAGGAGCAACTGGATGTATGTGGTTTTGCTCTGGTCAATCCTCCCGTTGCTGAACTTCTTCAATTTCCTTCGTGTTCCCCTTGCCCCTGCCGTGGGGGAGGAGCATAGGACCAAGATCCGGGAGCTGCTCTCCTCCCGCTATTTCCTTTTTGTCCTGTTGGGCATTGCCGTAGGCGGAGCCACCGAGGTAAGCATGTCCCAGTGGACCAGTGCCTTTGTCGAGTCCTCGTTGGGCTTGCCCAAGGAGGTAGGCGATCTTGTGGGACTCTGCCTTTTCGCCCTGCTTTTGGGAACCACACGGGCAATCTATGGAGCATACGGGGACAAGTTTCCCCTGTACAAGACCATGCTCTTCGGATCGGTGCTCTGTATCGTCTGCTACTTGGTTGCGGCGTTGAGCCCTTTCCCCATGCTGAGTCTGGTCGCCTGTATTTTCAGCGGTTTGGGCAGCAGCTTGCTTTGGCCGGGGTCGGTTGTCAACGGTGCGAATCGGTTTCCTTTGGCCGGGTCTTCGCTCTTTGCCTTTTTGGCTGCAGGAGGGGATGCCGGGGCTGCCTTCGGTCCCTGGATGATCGGTCTCATTGCTGACGTATCTCCGAATTTGGTACGCATCGCACCTTGGCTCAGCTCGTTGAGCCTACAGGAGTCAGCTCTGAGAAGTGGGATGCTTTTAGGGACGATATTCCCGATCCTGATGGTCATATTCCTGAGGAAGATGCACCGTCTGGATGAGACGAGGATGGCATCGTAGTCTTGTTTTTCGCCAAAGCGAGCATCTCGTCGGCACTGCGCAATCGTCTGCTGATGTCCCGTGCAAGATTGAGGATGAGCATCGTGTAGGTCTTCAGGTTCTGCAGCGATATCTTGTAGAGGTCGCGGTTGGAGAGGGTGACGATTTTCGTGGCACAGGTGGTGATGACGGAAGCTGCACACCGCTGGATGTCGATCAGTTCCATCTCCCCGAAGGAGTCTCCTGCATGCAATGTGGTGATGATGCGTGATTGTTTCTTGCTGGTCTCCGACTGCCTCACTATGGCAACCTCACCCTCAACGATGAAGTAGACGCTGTTGTTGGGTTCTCCCTGTTTGAGCAAGGTGGTGTTGGCAGGAACTTCCTGCTCGACAAGAAAGGTCTTGATCAGGAGCAACTCGTCTTCGGTCAGCCCTCCGAACATGCTGTGCTTGCAGAGAAATTCATTGTCTATCATGCATTCGCTCATGCTTAATCGTACAAGCGCAAAACTGCGTACGCAAGTTTCCTGCCTTCAATAATGAGCAAAAATCAGACATAGTTCGGTTTGGATAACCAATATCCGTTTCATTTGCTATGGTGCAATGGACTTATCCGGCAAGGAAGGATACTCTTTTTCAAAGAGAGATGGCTGACGTAGGAGGTCCCTGCTGATTATCTATTACGTGCAAAACTGTGTACTTGGTATGTTGCTCCTGCTGATCCTGCTCTACTTCTTTCTCAAGCAGCAAGGAAAGCTGGAAATGGCAGGGCGGATGTTTCTTGCCCTTTGGGCAAGTAATTTTGCCTTGTTGGCCTTGGAGCTTAGCATCGATGTGATGGGTATCCATATCCCAAGGGCCTCTTTTGCTCCGCTTCTCTCTTTCCTCACTGCAATCTTCTATGTACTGAATGCCGCCCCAGGGGTTTTCTACTTTCTCTATATTCAGCATATGATGGGAAAGAGAGTCTCCAAGCGGTTTCTGCTTTTGGTTTTGTTACCTGCCTCACTTCATACGATGCTCGCGTTGGTCAGTCCCTGGACTGGGTGGTTGTTTGCAGTCGATGCATTGTCGCAGTACAGCAGGGGTCCGTACTTTTTCCTGACGGTTATCACCAACTATTCGTATCTGTTTTTCGGGCCACTCTATCTGTTGATGCACCATGAACAGCTGCAACGGAAAACCTACAGCACGCTGTTGATTTTTCCTTTTCCTGTAGCCATTGCTGGGTTCCTGCAGATCATGTTCTATGGATTGGAAGTGCTGTGGATCAGTCTCTCCCTCTCCCTTCTGATCCTCTTCTTCAACGTGGAATCGAATCAGGTCAACCGTGATTATCTGACCGGTCTGTTCAACCGTCGGTATTTTCAGAGAATGGCAACACTTGCCGTTGCGAAAAAGAGGGCAGGGAAGGCCCAATGGGCATTCCTGCTGGATATCAATGGGTTCAAGGCCATCAATGACACCTATGGTCATGCAAAAGGTGACGAGGCATTGATCGGCATTGCCCGACTTTTGGAACAGGTTGCTCCGAAGCACACCGTGGTCAGTCGCTACGGGGGAGACGAGTTTGCCCTGCTTACCCCCGGGCTTTCCGAACATGAGGTCGCCCAGTTTTTCGATGACCTTGAGCAGAAGCTCGCTGCCACCAATGCAGCAGGACAGTTCTGTGGCAGTATACGTGTCAGTGTAGGGTGCGCGTGCTTGCCTGAACGGGAGCACACAGACCTTGATGTTTTCCTGGTACAGCTGGACAAGAGTATGTATGTGGCGAAGCGTGAGAGCAAAAAAGCAACAGATCACCTACATTCCGTTCTTTTTCACATGTGCACAAAGGATAGGTCATAGAAGATTTATGATTTTCATGACATTATCTGGTAGCATCTGTTGCCGTTTTTCTTCGACATGAGTATGTTTACGCTGTTTACTTACGTAAGGAATTTTCTATGTACAAAAAGATGTTCATATTCGGATTGCTGCTTGCAACCCTCTTTTCTCCCCTCTTTGCAAAGCAAAGCCTTTCCTTGGAGCAAGCGCTTCAGCTTGCCAAGGCAAACAACCTCGGACTTGCCTCCAATGCAATTGACGTAGCTGCTGCAAAACGGGATGTCGATACTTCGTGGAATCTGTTTGTGCCTTCGGTCTCCCTGACGCTTTCGAATGCGGGGAGAGGGCCTGGATTCAATGCAGCAACTACATCGTTCACAAACCCTCTTACCGGTGTTACCTCAGATATCCCCATGGGTTCAACAAATCAGGGCCTCGGACTCAGCCTTGGTGTCTCCCTCACCCTCAATCCAGCAGTGAAAGACCAGTTGGACTCCTACAACCTCGGCTACCAGATCCAGCAAGTGACGTTCGCCCAAGCCCAGGCTGAGGTAGAACGCAATGTCACCAAGCTGTATTACTACCTTCTGATGGAAGCAGAGAACATCAAGGTGCAGGAGATGAACCTTGAGCTTGCCCTGAAGCAGTACGAGCAGGTGCAGACCAAGTTTGAGAGCGGGTTTGCTTCGGAGATGGAGATGCTCTCCAGCCAGTTGAGCTACGAGCAGCTCAAGACCCCCATCCAGCAAGCCAAGAATCAGTACCAGTCAAATCTCCTGAGCCTGAAAGCCTTGCTCGGCTTGGACTTGGCTGAAGAGTTGGAAGTTTCCGGCGATATCCCTGCAATGGTCAAGGAGCTGGAAGTCTCCGAGCTGCGTGAGTACCTGCAGAAAAGCTACTCGCTGACGCTCATCGACCTGAACATGGCCCAGCTGAAAAGCAGCTTGGAGTCGAACAAGAAGCAGGCTCTGATGCCTTCGCTCTCCCTCTCCACCTCCTACGACGTCTCCGCCTGGAATGAGAGTTACTCCAATACGTTCAGCGACTCTGTCACCTACTCGGTTGGAGTGCGCATCCCCCTCGATGGCTTCATCCCCAACTCACGCACGCAAGTGGGCTTGGCGAAGCTGCAGGACTCACTGGACAAGCTCTCCTTGCAGCGCAGGCAGGCACTGCAGCAGCTGGAGCTGGGAGTGGTTTCGAAGGTACAGAACCTGAACATGCTGGCAAGCCAGGCAGAGCTTGCCAAGCAGAGTCTCGAACTTACCGAGAAGCTGTACGTCATGCATATGATCCAATATGAGAGCGGCTATGTTACCTTCCTGCAGCTGCAGGAAGCACAGAACAACCTGGTATCGGCCAAGCAGAACATACTGGGTCTTGAATACCAATATGTCAGCGGTCTGATCGATCTGCTGTACGACCTGAACATCCAACACACGTTCCAAGCGAAGGAGTCGAACTGATCATGGCAAAGCAAAGATCCAAAAAGCGCATAGCAGGACTTGTGGTCCTGATTCTTCTCATTATTCTGGCCACCGCATTGGTGGTCATCAACCCGTTCCAGTACCTCAAGAGCCTTGCCCCCGAAGCGGTGGCAGAGACTTCGACGGAACAGGTAGCTGTACCTGTCAGGGTCTTGCAGACCGCAACCTCCACCTTGCAGAACACCATCCGTACCAACGGAAGTGTCATCGATCCCAGTTCGCTCGACGTATATCCTGAGGTAGCGGGGACCTTGAGCAGCCTGACAGTCAGTGTAGGACAGCGGGTTGAGAAGGATCAGGTGATTGCAACCATAGACCCTTCCCGTCCTGGGGTGGTCTACAAGGAAGTTGCAGTGAAAGCACCTGCCGGCGGTACTATCCTTGCCCTTCCCTTTGTGGTGGGGGCGGGGGTGAGCATGCAGGCGCCCTTGGCACGCATCGGTATGCTTGAAAACCTTGAAGTGGTTACCGACATTGCTGAACGGCACATCGGATCGGTGGGAATCGGCACAAAGGCCGAGCTTACCTTCAAGGCCTATCCTGGGCAGCGTTTCAGTGCAGAGGTCTCCCGGCTCAGTCCTGTGCTCAACCCCGGCTCCAGAACCCTGGAAATCGGGCTTACGTTTGAGGATGCGGAAGGAAAGATCAAGAGTGGCATGTTCCCCACCATCACGCTTTTCACGGAGCACCTTGACTCGGTCATTGCCATACCCCGGTCGGCACTGCTGTACAGCGGAAGCCAGGCCTATCTCTACATTGCTGACAACTCGAATGTTGCACATCGTGTCAATGTCGAAGTAGGGTTGCAGGTGGATGATATGATTGAGATCAAGTCAGGTCTCAATGAAGGGGACCTTTTGGTCGTCGAAGGCCAGAGCCTCCTTACCGAAGGTACGCTGGTGCGTGTTCTTCAGTAACAAAGGAATCAATGTATGAGTATTACCAATACTGTAGTTCGCAGGCCAACCACCATCATTGTCATCTACCTCCTGTTGGTGGCTCTTGCTTTGGTGGTCTATCCAAACTTGGCTGTGGAACTGTTTCCTGAAATGGACCTTCCCATGGTCATTGTCTATTCCACCTACCAAGGTGCGAGTCCTGAGACCATGGAGAGTAGGGTCACCAAGCTCATAGAGAGCGGGGTATCGAATGTCGGAGGGGTAAAGACCATCAGTTCCACCTCTTCCGAAGGGGTCTCGATGGTCATGCTGGAGTTTGCCTACGGCACTGACCTGGACAAGGCCAGCCAGTCAATCAACGACAACCTCAATCTCTTCGGGGACATGTTTCCCGAGGATGCCAGCAAACCCTCGATCTTCAAACTGAACACCAACATGATGCCGGTCATGAACATCGCATTGCGCGGTTCTGACGGGCAGGATGCGAATGAGCTCAGGGAGGTGGTCAAGGACTTGGTGCAGAACCGACTGGAGCGGGTAGGCGGTGTCTCCTCCACCTCCATCAACGGTGGCCAGGATGCATTCATCCAGGTAGCCATCGACCAGAATCGGCTGGACGCCTACGGCCTGACGCTTTCACAGGTGGCGTATGCCCTCAACCCGCAGAATCTGCAGGTAGGGGCGGGCTCGCTCATTGAAGGCGACCTGTCCTATCTCTTGCGCACCGATGCCCAGTTCACTTCCCTTGAGCAGATAGAAGAGACCATGGTCACCTCCTTCCCCAAGTATGATGCAAAGGGGACGCTGATCGGCTCGAATGTGGTGCGTCTTTCTGACATCGCCACCGTTTCGTATGCATACCGTGATGCAACCAGCAAGGTGTATATCAACGGAGAACCGGGGGTGTACATCTCCGTTTCCAAGGAGTCGGACGCAAACAGTGTCCAGGTTGCCAAGCGCATCAACGACCTCATCGTGGAACTGAACAACGAGTTGCCGAAGGGCATGAGCCTGGAGGTCATCGTCGACACCACCTCGATGATTGAGTCGACGATCAATACCGTCTACCAGAGCTTGCTCTATGGTGTCATCCTGGTCATGGTGGTGCTCTTCATCTTCCTTCGGAGCCTGAAGTCCACATTCATCATAGGCATCTCCATCCCCATTTCCATGTTGCTCACGGTTCTGGTGATGTACTTCATGGGCTATTCCCTGAACCTTATGACCCTTACAGGCCTCATTCTGGGCCTGGGCATGACCGTCGACAGCTCCATCGTAGTCTTGGAGAACATCTTCCGCTATCGTGAACGTGGGGCAAAGCTGCATGCAGCAGCCATCCTCGGTACGAAGGAGATGATTGTTTCCATCACCGCATCCACGCTGACCACTGTCTGCGTGTTCGTGCCGATGGTGATGCTGCGCAGCAATCTTGAGATGCTCGGTGAGATGATAACCCCGATGGCCGGCACCATCATCATCAGCTTGTTGGCCTCCCTCATTGTCTCGGTCACCCTCATTCCTGTTCTTACCAGCAGCTATGTGCGTGTCTATACCCGTAAGCAGAAGCCGCTGAAGGTCCGCCTGCTTCGGTTCATCGATGAGAAGGCTGAAGCCGCATTCGAGGCTCTTGACCGTGGCTACAAGCGGGTGCTTGGCTTGTTGCTTTCCTACAAGTGGCTCACCGTCCTGTTGGTCGTCCTGATTCTGGTGCTGACCTTCCAGGCTTTCGGAGCCATGCATCGTTCGCTCTATCCGACCATGAGTGAGAATTCAGTCTCCCTGACGGTCACCCTTCCGCAGGGAACTACCCTGGAAACCACCGAAAGCTTGCTCAGGGATTTGGAAGAAAAGGCGAAGGTGGATATCAAGGGATACAAGGACATCATCGTCACCATTGGCGGAGGCGGCATGTTCGGCGGAGGTGGAACCAGCAGCGGTTCGCTGCAAGTCTCCCTGCTCGAAGACGAGGAGGGGGTGGATACCATGCAGCAGGTCCAGGAGAAGCTGAGACGCTACTTCGATCTCTATCCAGCAGCATCCTTCTCCTTCTCGCAGATGTCCATGGGGTTGGGCAATCTCAACCCGGTTGATGTGACGGTCAAGAGTGATGACCTCAATCTTGCTGTCGCGACTGCAGAACAGATAAGGGATCTCATTGAGGAGAACCTGCCAAACATCAAGGAGATCCGAACTGATTTCAGCAAAGGGCTTCCCGAGCTGCACATCAAGATCGACCGTGAACGGGCGTATGCGTATGGACTTACCATGCAAACCATTGCCACCGAGATCAGCAACAGCGTGAACGGTATGACCGCCACCCAGCTGAAGCAGAACGGAAATGACACCGATGTGGTGGTGATGCTGCAGAAGTCCGACCGTTCCAGCGAGCTGGATCTGAAGCGTATCTTTGTGCGTAATGCTATGGGTGAGAAGATCAGCCTGGACAACCTTGCCACCTTGGAACGCTCCACAGGACCTGTGTCCATCAGTCGTGAGAATGAGATGCGGACCGTGCATGTAATCGGAGGATTGGCAGAAGGGTATGCATCCAGTCAGGCTGAGACTGACATCAAGGCGTTGCTTGCTGAGAAGCTTCCCCTGTCCGATGAGGTGTTTCTTGAGTATGGCGGTGACTTTGCCGATATGAGCCAGATGTTCAATCAGGTGATCATGATCTTCATCCTGGCTGTCATCCTGGTCTTTGGTGTCATGGCCTCGTTGTTCGAGTCCTTCCGAAACCCCTTCATCGTTCTCCTGTCCATGCCGCTTATGATGGTAGGTGTAGTAGGACTGTACCTTATCACCGGGGAGACCTTCAGCCTGATCAGCGCCATCGGTATCGTCATTCTTGCCGGTATTGTCGTTAACAACGGCATCGTGCTCATCGAGTACATCAATTTGCTGCGCAAGCGTGGGCTTCCCATCAGGCAAGCCTGCATTGAAGCGGGCGGGAACAGGCTCAAGCCGATTCTCATGACCAGCCTGACCACCATCTTCGGTATGATTCCCCTTGCTTTCTTCGGAGGACAGGGTGCGGAGCAGATCCAGCCGATCGGGCAGACCATCATCGGTGGTATGGCGATCAGCACGTTGATGACCATCTTCTTCACTCCGGTACTCTATGCCCTGTTCAACAGGGACAAGAAGAAGAAGGATGTAGAGAGCATCGAAACCTATGCAGAGGAGCTGTGAGATGAGAAGAGTGGAAATCATTGCCGCCCAGGCAATCCTTGACGATGTACTGGAAGCGTTGGATCACTATGAGATCCCGATGCAATATACCATTATCCCAACTGCTCATGGCAGAGGCAGAACGATTCCCAAACTGGGAGACGATGTATGGCCGGAGGAGAATTTCATTCTCATCATCTACTGTGAGCATGGGTTGCTCACCCGCATTGAGGCAGCCCTTGAGTTGGTGAAGAAGAAGTACGACCACGAGGGAATAGGGTACTTCGTGATGTAAGGAAAAAGGCAACGGCTCACAAGGCTGTTGCCTTTCTCTTGGCCGTTCCCTCCATTCCGTGGTTGGTGTTTGTAGAGTGGCTGTGCGGACATCTTCGATTGAACCTCGTAAAATGCACATAGAATGTTTCCTCTGACGGAGGCTCAGAGGGGTACGCAGTTATAGTATTGGAACATAAGGAATAAATATGTGAAATTCAGCTCAAATAGATAGCCATAAGCCAAGATATAGTCAAAATTATTTCTTTCAGTCTTCTCAGATTTCGATTTTCCCAGTTTTCACTGTGGTTCCTTCACGAAAAATTGAGTGTCATTGGTGAATATTCGCATACCATGGTTATCTGGTTTTTCTTTTGCTGAGTCAATTTGCGGTACTGGAGCTGATGAAGATTGGCGAATATTGATTTATTCGCTTTTCTTGCTATACTCTGCATTATGGAAATTGCCAGACTCTCTCAAGTTTCTCATCTTGATATACACGCCGCTTTTCTGCGTGCCTTCAGCGATTATCAAATACCGGTGAAGGAAACGTTGGAAGAGATGGCAGTGGAGAACATGCAAAGGGGCATTGACTATGACGCCTCATTCGGAGCCTTTGCGGACAATGGTGAACTTGTTGGGTTTCTCTTCTGCGGAGTCAGAAACGATGAAGGGACTTTGAGATATTATGATGGTGGAACTGCAATAATTCCTGAATGGCGTGGACGTGGCATTGGGGGGCTTATTCTGGATACGGTGTTACCCGATGCAAAATCACGAGGTGCTTACGAATTTGTCCTTGAGGTCATTCAAGATAATCTAAAAGCACGAAAGCTTTATGAATCACGGGGTTTTTCCATTTCCCGGAATCTTCGATGCTATAAGAAAATGTTGAAAGACATTCCTTTGATGGGATCCTCCACCTATACAACCAAAACTCCTGAAATTGATGAGTATAAAGAGGTTTCCAAATCTCTTTCTTTGCCGTACATCCCTTCGTGGCAGAACACCAATTCGTCCGTACTCAGTATCTTTGAACATCTCATCACGCGTGTGCTGATCCACGGTGGGAAACCGGTCGGCTACTTTGTGCTGAATCCCCAAACGGGACATATCTTGCAAATGTCAGCATTAGAGGGATCGCCTTCTCTCTACAGTGAACTTTTGTCGCTTGTAAGAACCTGTACAATGGCCGATAGCGTAAAATTTATCAACCTTGACGATTCCTCAACATTCATTAGTTTTTTGGAAGAAGACGGATGGGAGCGTTACCTCGACCAATATGAGATGATCAAATGTTTCAAGCCTACTCCTTGAACTTACATCCGAACCTGGAAGGTTCCAGTCACTGAGGATTTTTCATCGGGGGGGTCAATTTTCTACAAATACCTGGATACTGTTGCTATGAAATTTCTCTTTTCTGATGTATCAAATCACGAACGACATCCTCTTTCAGCGGCTTCGAGAAGTAGTAGCCTTGTACCCTTTCAATACCGACACTCTTAATCAGAGCAAGTTGCTCCTCTGTTTCAACACCTTCGGCTATCACACACTTGCCCATCTTGTGAAGCATCTCCGTCAATATGGAGAGCATGGAGGGATTCGACATTGCCGCTTGAATCACGATTTTATCAAATTTGACGACAATCGGTACCAGGAAGGAATTCCACAACGGCCGCAGGAATCGTCAAATGGCGGTCTTGATAAGGATTTTCAAGAAATGGGTTCCGGGAGGAAGTTCCATAAACCAACAAGGCTGATCAGGAATGGTCAGCCTGAGACACACACCCATATAGTTCCAGTTGCAGATTTTGATGCGTACGTCCTACCTAACCGTGAACGGGCACAAATGCACTCTTTCGCGTTTTGCAAAGCTGGAGTATACTCGTGTATCAGAAGATGAGACCGAATAGGAGATCTTTTGGTATGCAACTAACCGATATCCAGATGCGAGACCCGTTTGTCTTGGCAGATCCAGAGAGCCAAACCTACTACCTGTATGGAACAACTGACAAGGATCCTTGGAAAGCAAAAGGCGTAGGGTTCGATGCATACCAGAGCAAGGACCTTCTTGCTTGGGAAGGACCTATTGAGGTGTTCTCTCCTGACAAGGCGTTCTGGGGTACCCACAATTTCTGGGCACCGGAAGTACACCGGTATAGGGGCCACTACTACCTGTTTGCCTCGTTCAAGGCGGAGAACCGCTGCAGGGGGACCCAGATCCTCAGCTCAGCGTCCCCCTTGGGTCCCTTCGTCCCGGTCAGTACCAAGCCTGCCACCCCGGAGAGCTGGGAGTGCCTGGATGGTACGTTGCATATTGATCAGAAAGGCAAGCCATGGATCGTCTTTTGCCATGAGTGGGTGCAGGTCAACGACGGACAGATTTGTGCCACACCGCTGTGTGATGACTTATCTGAACCAATCGCCGAACCGGTTGTATTGTTTCATGCAAGCGACGCTGCCTGGACGAAGAGCCTGGCCCGTCGTGATGGCTCCGGCTTGGTGGATGCACGCGTTACCGATGGACCGTTTCTACACACTGCACAGGATGGAACGCTCTTGATGCTCTGGTCGAGTGTTGGTCAGGAAGGGTATGTCATGGGCTATGCCACAAGCACCAGCGGATCGATCCTGGGACCGTGGGTACAATCAGAAGAACCGCTCATCGTCTGCGACGGAGGACATGGCATGATCTTCACCTCCTTCGAAGGACTGCGGTATCTGACGTACCACAGTCCGAACAAGACGCCGAATGAACGACCATTCTTCGCCCGGCTGGAAGAGCGTGACGGGAGCTTGGCATGCCTTTGAACAGAAAGGAACTGGTACGACAACAGAATCCTAAGATTGAATGCTACGACCCTGACAGCTTCCTCTCGGTAGGAAACGGCAACTTTGCCTATACCGTCGATTGCACAGGTCTGCAGACCGTCCTTCATGAGCGGGAAGGGAAGACCCCGCTATGCACCATGTCCACATGGGGAATGCACTGCTATCCGGGCAAGGAGGTGCCTCACTACAAGCAGCTCAAGCTGAAACAGTATCAGGCGGGCGGACGCACAGTAGGGTACATGAGCGACAGCAAAGGCCAGGAAGCATTGTTCAATGACCTGAGGGTCAATCCCCATCGGTTCAACCTGGCACACATCGGCCTGCATTCCCCCCAAGGCATCGCAGCTGAGGAAATTTCTGCCGTTTCCCAGGAGCTCGACCTCTACCAGGGCGTGATCGGCAGTACCTTCACCTTCCACACGGAGCGGGTGCAGGTCACCACCTTTTGCGACCCCCATCAGGACCAGCTGGGGTTCTCCATTTCCAGTCCTTTGTTCCGAACAAAGCAGTTGGCGCTCAAGATATCCTTTCCCTATGCCTCGCATCTGATCAGCGGAGCGGACTACACCAAGGCCGATGCACACCAGAGCAGGGTTGACGCCCTCGCTCCCACCACCTGTACGCTTGTGCATAGCATGGATGCAACCACCTACTGCCTTGGGTGTGCATCAGAAGAGCCATTCAGCCTTGAGGCTGTGGGGAACCACACCTATCTGCTGTATCCAAACGAAGAGACCCTCACGCTGTGCATTCGCTTCTCAGCGGGTGAGAAGACAGAACAGCCGACCAAGTATGCGCAATCGCTGGAGGCAACACGCAGTCATTGGGCTTCGTTCTGGGAAGAGGGTGGTTTCATCGACGTCTCCCAAAGCAGTGACAGCCGTGCAAAGGAACTGCAGCGCCGCATGCTGCTTTCTCGTTACCTGCTTGCGATCCAGTGCAGTGGCAACACTCCTCCCCCTGAGACAGGCCTTACCTGCAACAGTTGGTACGGCAAATTCCATCTGGAGATGCACCTTTTGCATGCAGCGCACTTCTGCCTCTTCGGCCAAAGCTCGCTGTTTGAACGCTCGCTTGCGTATTACCTCAGCATTCTGCCCTCAGCCATCGAGCGGGCCCGCCAGCAAGGCTATCGGGGAGCCCGATGGCCGAAGATGACCGACGCCAGCGGAAACGACAGCCCTTCCTCCATTGGAACGCTGCTCATCTGGCAACAACCCCATCCGGTTTTCTATGCAAGCTTGCTGGACAAGACGAAGCCGGACTCACCCTTGCTTGCTGCCTGGAAGCCCATCATCGAAGAGACGCTGACCTTCATGGCCGACTATGTCCTATGGGATGAGCAGCGCAAGGTCTATGTGCTCGGTCCCCCGGTAATTCCGGTGCAGGAGAATCATGATGCTGAAACGACGCTGAACCCAAGCTTTGAGCTCTCCTATTTCCGTTGGGCTTTTGCAGAGGGCATCAGGCTCTTCAGAAAACTCGGAGGAGAACCAGACCCGGTATGGGAAGAGGTTGAGAACCATCTTGCTCCCTTGCCGGTAGCGCAGGGGCGTTACCTTGCCCAGGAGCACTGTCCCGACACCTACGGTGCGTATGCCTACGATCATCCATCCCTGCTCTTCAATCTCTCGCTTCTAGGGATGCAGGGCATTGACACAGCCCTCATGGAAGCCTCTTTGGAAGGGGTGATGAAGCACTGGAAGCTGGAAGAACTCTGGGGCTGGGACTTCCCCCTGATGGCCATGTGCGCAGCAAGGTTGGGAAAACCGGAATTGGCAATTGACCTGCTGCTTGCCGATTCGCCGAAGAACACCTATACCCCCAACGGGCACAATGCCCAGTTGCCGAAGGCAGATCTTCCCCTCTACTTGCCCGGTAACGGCGCCTTGCTCCTGGCACTTGCCCTGATGGCCGGAGGCTGGGAGGGTAGTTTGGGCAACGCACCCGGCTTTCCCAAAGAGGGGTGGGTGGTGCGAAGCGAAGGTCTGAAAAAGTTCTGGTGAGTTCTCTCTATCATTTTTTTGCGGGTTTCGGTATGGTAGGCGAAAGGTGGAGCATATGCATGCAACGTTGCTGAGGTTGGTTCGCTTGTCCTTCGGTCTGTTTCTCTATGCATTGGGCATCGTGTTGACGATGCAGGCCCATATCGGGTACGCCCCCTGGGAAGTCTTCCATGCAGGGCTTGCCAAGGTGATGGGGGTGCAGATCGGCACCGTAACCATCTGGGTTGGGGTGGTGATCGGCTTGGCAGTAATGGCCAGTGGGGAACGGATCGGCTTGGGAACCCTGTGCAACATGGTGTTTGTCGGTCTGTTCATGAACATCCTCCTCGATGCCAACCTGATCAAGGAACTCACCAACCCGGTGCTTGGGGTGGTTCAGTTGGTAGCAGGTCTCTTTGTGATCGCCCTTGCTTCCTTTTTCTACATCTCCTCAGGCTTTGGGGCAGGTCCTCGGGACAGCCTGATGGTCCTGCTTTCCCGCAAGACCCGCTTCTCGGTGGGAACCTGTAGGGGTGCCATCGAGGTGAGTGTCACCTTGGCAGGCTATCTCATGGGAGGCTTGCTTGGGTGGGGAACCTTGCTCTCTGCTGTTTTGATAGGATTTTGCATCCAGATTACGTTCCGTCTGCTTCGCTTTGACCCCAAGGCCGTCAAGCATGAGGACCTGCTGGAGAGTTGGCGGAAGCTGGGTACGTTGGTTCAGAAGCGGGTGTAAGGCCTACATTCAACAAAAATATATTGAAAGTAAGAAAATCAACGAAAATAAGTTGAAAAATAGAAAATCAATGCTATAGTGTTGATATGAATTACTATGCTTTGGTAGGGGACCTGAAAGAGTCCCGAAAATCTCCTGATCGAAAAGTCTTGCAGGAAGTGTTGCTTGCACAGGTGGATGCCATCAACTCCACCTATGCCGAGCATGTGGCAGCGCAGTTGATGGTGAATGCAGGTGATGCATTCCAGGGCTTGTTTCTGTCCCCGGCTCCCATGCTGGAGATTTGTGACCGAATCAGGTATGCATTGGCAGATTACTGCGGCGTACGCATGGGCATCGGCTTTGGTGCCATCGAAACGAGCATAGAACGTACACAGAGCATATTATCCGACGGTCCTGCCTTCTGGAACGCACGGCAAGCCTTGTCTTTGGTCCGTGAGCAAGACTATTACGATACGCGCACCACCGCCTTGTACACGGATGTACAGGGACTTCAAACCATCACCGGCTTGGTCAATCAGGTGCTGGTGCTTCAGGATCAGGTAACCTCAAGGTGGAAGAATACCCAACTAGAACTTGCCAAGCACTATCTCATGCACCATGGATTTGAAAAGGTTTCCCAGACGCAGGTAGCGAAAGAGATGTCTTTGCGTGTGCAGCAAGTGAATACAACCATCCAAGCCATGGGTTTCTTTGCGTATCTGGATACGAGAAGGGAGACCGAACAGATTTTGATAGCCGGTTTTGGAGGTTCTGCTCTATGAACACTGCAGCCCTGTTAGTGCTTGGATTGCATGCATTGGGTGATTTCTATCTGCAAAGCGACAAGCTTGCCCGGAACAAACAGCAGCAGTATGGTGCACTGGTACAGCATTCGCTGCTGTATGCCCTTTCGTTTGTGCCCCTGCTTTTCCTTGCTCCCCCGATTGTGTTTGGCATACTTGTCATTTCGCATCTGCTGATCGATACGTTGAAATTCCTGTATCAGAAGATCTTCCGGAAAACTGCAATGCTTTTCATTGTCGACCAGCTCTGCCATGGTGCGGTGCTTGCCGCAGTATCGCTGGTTTATCTCCCCCATCTCTTTCTTGCCCAAAGAAGTGAGTATGTGCTGAGAATCATTGTGTTGCTCTTGTGGGTAGCCAAGCCGGTATCGGTCATGTTTACCGAGCTCTTCGACCGGTATCGAAGCGTGCAGGCAACGGGAACGGAAGGGGCAGGGAAAGTGATTGGGTACCTGGAACGGCTCATCCTTGCCATCCTTCTGATCGTGGGGCAGTATGGGGTCATCGGCTGGGTCATCGCTGCAAAGACATTTTCCCGGAGCAAACAGCTTTCCGATTCCCAGGCGTTTTCCGAATACTTTCTGGTGGGTACGCTCTCAAGCATCCTTGCAACCCTTTCGCTTTATTTCCTCGTCTTCCAGTGGTGAAGACAGAGATGCATAAAGGAAAATGAAAACGGCCGAAGTGTTTGTTCCTTCGACCGTTCCGTGTTTATTGCAATTGGCTGCCCAGGTGCTTGATCAAGGTGATCAACTCATCCAGATGCTCGTGTGTCACCAAGGGATTGAGCAGGGTGAACTTCAGGAAGGTTTTTCCTGCATACACCGTTTGCCCGATCACCACCTGATGGTGGTGCAAGAGCTGTCTGCGTACCTGCTTGTTCACCTCGCAGCTTCCTTTCAGGCGGAAGACAACGCTGGAAAGCTCCGGCTCGATGGCAAGCTCGTACCCAGGATCGGCAGCGACCTGCTTGGCAAAGTAGGTCGCATTGCCGATGCAGGTGTTCACGATCTGTTCATAGCCGTCCTTGCCCCTGCACTGGAATGCCATCCATACTTTCAGCGCATCAAAGCGCCGGGTTGTCTGCAGGCTCTTTCCAACCAGGTTGGTGTATCCATCTTCCTCATCTTCCTCACGGTTGAGATAATCGGCATGCAAGGTGAAGACGGAGAAGAGCTCGCTGTCCTTGATCAGGATGGCACCGCAACTGATGGGAAGCAGGAACATCTTGTGGAAGTCGACAGTAATCGAGTCACAGAGTCCAAGATTTCCCAAACGTTGCTTGTACGTATCGGAGAGCTGTACTGCACTGCCATAGGCGGCATCTGCATGGAGGAAGAGATGCTCGGTGTCACAGATGGCGCGCAGCTCCTTGACAGGATCCACAGAACCATAGTCCGTTGTACCGATGGTTGCCACGACGCAGAAGGGCAGAAGGCCTGCCTTCTTGTCTTCTGCAAGCATTGCAGAGAGGGCTTTGGTGTCCATCCTGCACGCAGCATCGACAGGAACCTTGCGTACCGCATCATACCCCAGGCCAAGCAGGTGGGCACTCTTTTCCATGGAGAAGTGGGAGACTTCAGAGGTATAGATACGCAAATTCCGATATTCTGCAGGAAGCCCATACTTTTTCGCATCATGGCCAAGCACGGTATTGCAATACCAGTCCCTGGCAAGGGTGAGGGCGCTCAGGTTCGACTGGCTGCCACCACTGGTGAAAACACCGTCACTGGTTTCTCCAAGATTATACAGGGTACACAACTGCCTGATGACCTCAATCTCCACTTCCGTGGCGATCGGGCTCTGGTCCCAGCTGTCCATCGATTGGTTGAATGTGGAGATGATCAGCTCTGCAGCAATGGACTCCAGCAGGGCAGGGCTGTGCAGGTGCGCCATGTAGTTGGTCGACCAAGTCCTGAGAAAGTTGGGGAGGATGGATGTTTTGACCTGTGAAAGCACAGCATCCCATCCAAGGCCTTTTTTGGGGAGCATCTGCTCTTTTTGGACGAGGTCTTTCAGCTCCAGGACCGAGGAGCCTTGGTAGGCTCCTCCGTCCTGGAGGGAGTCAAGAATGGCGTCTACCGTTTGGTTGATGACCGAACGGTAGGTCTCCTTGCTTTCTGCTGTATGAGAGAGGATGGAGGGAAGGTCAATGATGGGCTTTGACATCTTCATCCACCTTGCGGATAGCCTTCTCGGTGATATCGAGCATGAGCTGAACTTCATCCTTGGTAACGTTCAGTGCACACAAGCAACGCATGACTGAACCATAGCGACCACCCTTTTCCATGATGAGGTGATTGGTGAAGCACTCTTTCTGCACTTTGGCTGCGATGACGCCACTGGGAGGAAGCGACCCGAGCTGATCCTTCTGGCCTTGGGGGTCGACAAACTCGATGCCGAGCATGAGGCCCTTGCTGCGGATATCGCCGATGATGGAGACTTCCTGCTTGAGCGCTTCCATGCGTTCTTCGATCATAGCACCTTTTTCGATTACCTCAGCAAGGAACTCCGGTTTGGAAACGCGGTTCATGACCACTGTTCCCGCTGCCATGGCCAGCTGGTTGCCGCGGAACGTGCCGGCATGCGCACCGGGTTGCCAGGCATCGAGGTCCTTGTGGTAGATGACCACGCTCATGGGTTGTGACCCGCCGATGGCTTTGGAGGCAAGGATGACATCGGGTACGATGTCTGCATATTCGAAGGCGAAGAATTTGCCGGAGCGTCCGATGCCGCACTGGATTTCGTCAACGATCATGGGGATTTCAAGTTCCTTGGTGACCCTTCTCACGGTCTGGAGGAACTTGATGGGAGCGGGAATTACACCGCCTTCACCCTGGATGGTCTCAAGAATGACTGCAGCGGGCTTGGTGATGCCACTTTCGGGGTCTTTGAGCGTCCGCTCGAAGATTGCACAGGCAGCATCGACCCCGGCTTCACCGCCAAGACCGAACGGGCAGCGGTAGGAGTAGGGGTAGGGGAAGAAGTGTACATCGGGCATGAGTCCGTTGACTTGGTTCTTTGCGTTGAGATTGCCGGTAAGGGCAAGGGCTCCATGACCCATCCCATGGTATGCGCCGCCAAAGGCTATGATGGATGAGCGGCCGGTGGCGGTTTTGCACAGCTTGATGGCTGCATCGACAGCGTCGGTGCCGCTGGGGCTGCAGAACTGCACCTTGGCATGTCCCTTGAGTTCTTCGGGGAGCAAGGAAAGAAGCGTTTCTACGAATGTATCTTTTACGGGTGTGGTGAGGTCCAAGGTATGCAAGGGAGCGTCTTGGGTAAGCATTTCCACCATTGCCTGGTTGACTTCAGAGTCGTTGTGACCAAGGGCCAGCGTACCTGCTCCACAGAGGAAGTCGAGGTATTTGTTGCCTTCTACGTCGATGAGGTAGGATCCTTTGGCTTGTTTTATTGCGATGGGAAATTTGCGGGGGTAGCTGCGTGCGTTGGATTCGGTGTTGTTCTGGCGATCGAGATAGAATTGGTTGGTGGATTCGTTCATTACCCTAGTTCCTTCTATACCATGGTGATTTTTGTACTAAATGTTGTATCTAGCCCTTTTTCTACAAAGTGTTTCCCGCCTCTCTCAAGAGAGGTGTGGGGATGGTCAAATGCGCCTTGAACAACGTCAACGCGCAAGAACCGATACTACCAACTTATTCCCGATTTTGCTAGTGATTGTTTGGCATTTGTCAGGAAATAGCGAAAAAGTTCAGAGAGGATCTCCTTCGGTATGGTTTTTTGCGAAATATCTCTGACAAAGTACTGGACAGCTTTACATAATTGGTGTATTAGTTAGCTAGTACAGTAGATTATAAGGAGGCATCCATGACACAGACAGCACGTGCCGAGATCGAAATATCCGATACGGTGGTGAGGATGCAGAATATCGGCTTCTCATACGGCAGCAAATCCCTGTTTTCCCAGTTGGATCTTGAGATCCAGCGGGGGAACATCTACGGATTGCTTGGAAAAAACGGGGCGGGCAAAACAACCCTGCTGAAAATCCTGAGTGGGCAGTTGTTCCCCCAGGAAGGCTCCACCATGGTGTTGGGCGAAGACCCCACCAAACGCAAGCCTTCCCTGTTGCAGGAGATCTTCTACCTTCCTGAGGAGTTCCCCTTGCCCAAGATGAAGGGAAGCGAGTACGTCAAGATGCGCGCTCCTTTCTATCCCCGGTTCGACCACGCCCAATTCGCTTCCTTTTGCAAGGAGTTTGATGTCGATCTAGAGCAACGGCTTGACCAGATGTCCCTTGGCCAGAAGAAGAAGGCCTTGCTCTCCTTCGGGCTTGCTTCAAACACCGCGCTTTTGATCCTCGATGAACCGACCAACGGTTTGGACATCCCTTCGAAGCGGCAGTTCAGGCAGACGGTTGCTTCCGCAATGACGGAGAACAGGACCTTCATCATCTCCACCCACCAGGTAAGGGATATGGAGAACCTGATCGACCCGATCATCATCCTGCATGACGGTTCGGTCATCTTCAATGATGCGGTGGCTTCGGTTTCCGACAAGTACGTGCTCAACCTGACCACGAAAGAGCCTGACATGGCAACGGCGATGTATGTTGAGAAGGTTTTGGGTGGCTGGATGGTGCTCAATGAGAGAAGTGATGAGTCGGAAGGTCAGCCCTTGGACCTTGAGACGTTGTTCAATGTAGTGATCGAGAAAGGGAAGGGGGGTGTACGATGAATCGCTTTCAAGCATTGCTGAAACGTGAAGTGAAGTCCAGTCAGAAAGATCTGAATACCTATGCACTGGTCATTGTGCTGATACTCTTTGGGTTTGAGACGCTGCAGAGTCTTGTCGCTCGCTATACCCATTCAACGTTCCCGTTGGAAGTGTACAGCGAGATGTTTCCCAGTTTTCTTCTGCTTGGTGGTTTCATCATTACCAGTCTGATGTTTGCTGAGGATATGTTCGGCAAGAACACCCAGCATGACTGGCTGATGTTGCCTGCAACCAATCTGGAGAAGTTTGCATCGAAGGCCGTCCTGGCCACCGTAGCCTATCCCATCGCCCTGACGCTGCTGTTCTTTTTGACCAGCCTGGTCACCGAACCTATCCAGCTGCTTATCTTCGGCAACCCCATGGCCCTGTTCAATCCGTTCAAGGATTCAGAACTTTGGGTGCTGTTGGCTCAGTACTGGGTATGGAACTCGGTCTTCCTGTTGGGGGCAACATACTTCCACAAGGCACATTTCATCAAGACGGTGCTGGCTATCGGTGTCATCGGTTTGGCTCTGAGTGGTTTGGCCCTCTTGTTCGCCAGAATCATGATTGCCATCCGGTTTGGCAGCCAGATGCCGATGTTCGATGCGTTCAGCTATCTGGATGCACGCTATGTGGAACAGACGGTCAGCTCGTTGCAGGTTTTCCTGGTCATAGGCAAGATTCTCTACTACGCAGTATTGCCTGTGTTCTGCATGATCACTGCGTACTTCAGGGTTGAGGAGGTCCAAGCTACCGATGCAGTTTAATACGCTTTCACCGATTTACCTGCAGATCGCCCAGTATATGCATGACCTTATTCTCAATCGTGTGTGGAAAGACGGTGAGAGGATACCCTCGGTGAGGGACATGGCCATGGAGCTGGAGGTGAATCCCAATACGGTTATCCGCACCTATGCGTTGCTCCAGGAGGAAGGAACTCTGGAGAACCAGCGGGGTATCGGATATTTTACGGCAAAGGACGCCCGTTCCTTGGTGCTCAAGAAGCGCCGCGAGCGATTCCTCAAGAAAGAAGTCCCGGCTTTGTTTCTCACCATGGAGACGCTGGGCCTTACGATGGAAGATCTGCAGATGTATGCAGACCAACTGAAGCAGAAGGGAGAGGATCATGAAGACAAGTCACAAGAAGAGTAACAGGATGTTGATGGGTGCAGGACTCTTCCTGGTCATCTATCTTCTGGTAAGCGTCATTTTCGGTACATCATTGCTTCATCGTTTTGCTACAAGCGTTCCTGTTGACAGACCGGTCACCCAGGTGACGATCTGGAGAAACTGGTAAGCGAGAAAAGAACCAAGCAAGTAGGAAGGGGGTCGGCACAGCCGGCCCTCTTTTTCAGAGAAAGGTCAGGCAGACCGGTTGCTCGATGCGCAGTCTATTGCTGCAGGGTCTGGGGATGCCGGTCCTTGTTTCCATTCGGTGAACACAGACCGAGTTGCTTGAGCCGTTCGCGACCAGAATGTAGGAACCGTCGGGGGAGAAGGTAAAATTGCGCGGTTCTTTCTCAGTTTTGGCGTGGGTGATCAGATGCAGGGTGGAAGAAGGACGGTCAATGGCAAAGATGGCTATGCTGTCATGACCTCGGTTGGAGACGTAGAGTTGGCGGTGTTCCTTGTTGATATGGATGTCAGCAGCCGTGTTTTCCCCATGGAAGTCCCGGGGGAGGGTGGAGATGCATTGGATGAGTCGTGGCTTTGGTTCATCAAGGCGATAGACCAACACTTCACTGGAAAGTTCCGCTGCCACAAAAAGGGTATCCTCGAAACAGCAGAGCACCATGTGCCGGGGTCCCGATCCTTTGGGAGCGTCGATACGCGTACGCTTGCTGAGATTGTCTTGGTAACAGTGGATGCAGTCCAAGCCCAAGTCAGCAACAAACAGCGTCTTCCCGTCCTTGGTCCAGAGGCTGCTGTGGATATGGGCTTGGCCCTTGCCTGCAAAGGAGTCAGAGAGCAAATAGGAAGGTTGGTCAGCAACATCAAGCACCGTGAACACACCATCCGCATAGTTGGCTACGCCAAGGCAATTCTCAGGGGTATTGAGTGAAAGATGGCAGGGAGACCCTCCTTTGCTCGGAACGGCGTACAGCATGCGACACGAAAGATCGGGTTCCACCGAAAATGCATGCACCGTCCCCTCAGTTTCTGTTTCACTGACTGAGTAGAGGATATTCCGGCTGTGGTCATAGCACTGATAGGTCGGTTGCTCGATTCCGGAGAATCCTGCCTTGTAACTCAGTGCGCCGGTTTTCGGGTTGAAGCTGAACACGTTGATACCATCCTGTCCAGCTGAGACTCTGCTTCCTACGACTAGTGTTTCCATTGCCATCCATACTATCATATATTTTGAAAAAACCCACTGGACAGCATCCCCAATATTCCGTATTATAGTCAAAGTAACTCGGGCGCGTAACTCAGCGGGAGAGTGCTACCTTCACACGGTAGAAGTCGTTGGTTCAAACCCAATCGCGCCCATAGAAAAGGACCAGTCTTCGGACTGGTCCTTATGTATTTCTATGCGCCGAATTCCTTTCCTTGTATAATAAATTCATTATTCTTTGGTACTGCTGTAATATCAGTATTGAGTTCAATAAGTTATTTAGGTTGAATATACTTCATCAACCGAAGGAGTTTCATCCAATGGTTCTACACTATCCGATTGATCTCGAATTATTCCAGCTTCCTGCACAAAAAAAGCATCTCGTACAAGTGCTTCAAGAACTTTCTTCATAGTTTCTTTAATAGCTTGACCTTGTCTTTTATATCCAAATTCTTCAGCTGCTCCATTACAAAGTTCGCTAAACATCATCTCTCCATTTTTCAGTAATAGATATCTCATGCAATTTTGGATTTCGGCTTCAGGAATATCCTTAATGTCTCTTTTAGATTCAACTGAAGAAGCGTTATCATAAACCCTGAATTTGGAGTAATCCAATCGTTTATCTACAGAGTCATATTCTGGTGGCCAATACACTTTGTGTTCAAATCCATAGATATCACTTTGAATAGTAAAAATATCATTCCTCGTTGTCATGATTGCATTAAGTTTCTCTTGGATAATTCCCCCTCTTTTCTTTATCCCAAATGAATAGACAAGCTTTTTTTCCAACCAATCATCAAGAATTGGCCCTTCTTGATCAATAAGATTGTCAATCTTGAAATTTATTGCCGGAAGCATTTTATCACTTCCAAAATCGCTTATTTTGATTAGATTATTAATTGCAAGTGTTATAGATATATAGGATTCCTTAGAAATTTTTGCAAAAGAATCATCAAAATCGACTTTTGCTTTGTCAGAGTATTCATTTTGAATTATTTGAGTTTTTACTTTTTCTTTTTCAAGATATCTAGTATAAGCTTCGTGTACTTTTGAGATAATCTCATCTTTGACACTTTCAGGATTTTTCCACCATGATAGTGATTTGAAAAGAATCGGAGTCCAACCTACTCTTTCAAGTTGACTGATTTGCAGAAGATCCCGATCTTTCGAAGTTTTCAGAATACTTGTGAAATCAAGAATTATTCCTGCAAAATATGTGGTATCATTTTTTGCCCGCACACCCAAGGCAATTTTGTATTTTGAAAGACCGATATTTTCTTCAGCCTCCCAACCATCAGCTTCCAATGCTTCTTTCAGTTTTCCTAGTATATGGTATTCATTTAGACTTCTTCCTCTACCAATACTCGGGTTAGCACTTCCTTCTGCATACTCAAGAAATGCAAGCAAATCCTTTGCCCCTCGTGAAGATAAGGGTTTTGAGCGAAATGTACCTAAATTCATGCAAGTAAAGATAATCATTTCCTTTCTTGCCCTGCTGAAGGCAACATTGAGCCGCTTTTCTCCACCAGGTTTGCTAATAGGTCCAAAATTCAGATTAAGTCTGCCTACTTTGTTTTGGGCGAAGGTAATTGAAAACATAATTATGTCCCTTTCATCACCTTGAACGTTTTCTAGATTCTTGACTATTAGAGTCTTAGGATTCGATACTTCATCATCACCCCAGTATGCATATTTGGCTAATTCTGGATTCTTTTGAAAAAAACTATCAAGTTCATTGTATATTGCACGCTGCTGTTTCTCGTTGAAGGTAATAATCCCTATGCTTTCTTCCCTAAGTACAGGATCAGATAGTCTTTTTCGTACTTCTTTCCTAATGGCAGTAACCTCGAATTGGTTTGGAACATTCTCACCAGAACTGTAGTATCCGGATGAAATATACCGCATATGAACATGAGGTACATTACTATCAACCGAAGGGTAAGAGAGTAAGTTTCCTTTGTAGTATTTTCTATTACTAAAACTGATTAAACTTTCATGATTGCTTCGATAATGCCAACGCAATAATGTCTCAGGCATTTCAAGTACAGAACAATCTTCCAAGATATTATCCAAATCATCCATTTCATCAATATCATAATCATCAGTGGTAGTAGATTTCCCAAAAAAACTTGTCGGGGGCATCTGCATTTGATCCCCAACAATGATAGTCTCCTTTCCTCTAGCAATTGCTCCCACAGCTTTGCAAGTAGGAATTTGAGAGGCCTCATCAAATACTACAAGATCAAATTTCTCGGTGGAGGGATCCAAATACTGTGCGATTGATAATGGACTCATCAGGCAACATGGGCAAAGGCTCGTAATTGCAGAAGAATAACTTTCAAAGAATTTCCTTATTGATACCTTTTTCCCTTTGGAAGTGCAATATTTACCGATGTTGTACCTAGCTTCTCTATCAATCTTCTTATCCCAAATTTCAGAAAGCCTGTTGGGAATATTTTCTTTTAGAATTTCATTATAATCATTGTCAGTTTTTTTGAGTAACCTCAGCTTGTTGTCAAATTCAGCGTTATTATAAATTCTAAATGCATCTACCTTGGATATTAGTTTGTTGATATATGTCATATAGTACGAGAGTTGCAAAGATTTAAACATCGTTTCAAATGGAACATTTGAAAGAAATAAGTCATATGCCTCAGGTAGCGAATCTCGATACTTAAATTGGTTAGCTTCCATACGGAATTTTGCCCATCTGGAGAAAACAGAAAACATTGCTTCAACTTTTTTAATGAAATCGATTCTATCCTTAAAAACCGACACATCGCCTTGAAATTTGAGAATAGCCACGATTTTCCCCCATTCGGCTTCAAAAGCCCCTGCATTTATGAAAAAATGATTCGTAGCTTCCGCAAACGTCATAGACCATGCACTCTCAGACAAGTTTTTCATAAATACCGTGATATCATACGATTCTGAATGTTTACATAATACTGAAGATGCCTTAAAAAGTGCTTCATCATATAGAGTTTTTAAGTTCATAATACTTTTACAGTCTTCTATATTCCGGAGTC